>CAVZEZ010000035.1:0-228807 GCA_963774425.1 uncultured delta proteobacterium
TCGCCGATTTCATCTAAAAAAATGGTGCCGCGATCCGCTTCCTGAAACAATCCCTTTTTGTCCGTGGTGGCCTGGGTAAAGGCTCCTTTTCGATAGCCAAACAGCTCGCTTTCAAGAATATTTTCCGGAACCGTCGGGCAGTTAACCGCCACGAAAGGACCATCGCGGCGATTGCTCAAGGTGTGGATGGCCCGAGCGGTGAGGTCCTTGCCGGTTCCCGATTCGCCCGTGATCAGCACGGTCAGATCCGTTTTGGCTACCATCTGAATGGTTTCATACAAACGATTCATGATCCGGCTGTTGCCGACCAGTTTGTGAAACACCTGCTGGTCCTGACATTCCTTTTGCAGCCGGTAATTTTCCTGAATCAGGCTGCTGCGCTCCAACGCTTTTTCCAGGCGAACGAGGATGGTCTCGTGATCGAATGGCTTGGCAATAAAATCGTAGGCACCGTGGCGCATGGCTTCCACCGCCATTTCAACACCGCCGAAAGCCGTCATCATCACGACCGTCAAATTGGGATGATCCCGCTTGATCAGCTCCAGAAGCTCCAGACCATCCATTTCCGGCATCTTGATGTCGGCCAGCACCAGATCGAAAGATTGCCGGGCAATCAGTTGCAAGGCTTCCTTGGCGGATTGAGCGGTTGCAATATGACATTTCAGGTCGGGCTCCAGGCTGCGTTTGAGCAATTGGAGCATGTCGACTTCATCATCGATGATAAGAATTGATTTTTGCATTTTGAATCCCAGCTCTGGATGGAACCAGCGGCAATACAATGGTGAAAGTCGACCCGCGGCCGACCTGACTGTCAACCAGAATATCTCCACCGTGATTCTTGACGATGCCGTAGCTGACTGAAAGACCCAGCCCCGTTCCTTCTCCGGTCGGTTTGGTGGTGAAAAAAGGATCGAAAATACGCGCCAGGTTTCTCTTCTCAATACCGTGGCCGGTATCCGCGATTTTTACGGCCACCCGATTTTCAGATGGATCGAGGCCCGTTGATATGCTCAGGCTGCCTTTTTTGCCGATGGCATGTTTGGCATTCATAATCAGGTTCATCAACACCTGCTTTATTTTTTTTTCATCCAGCCGCATGACCGGAACCGAAGCGTCATAGTTTGTGCAGATGTCGATATCTTCCAGGCCGGCGTGCTGTTTGATAAAACTGAGTACATCGTCGATGGCTTCATCCAGTCGAATGACATCTTCGTGCGGTTTGGAACTGCGGGCAAAATTCAGCAGATCCTCGACAATGGACTTGCAGCTGCGGACATGTTTTTCTATTGTTTTCAGGTCGTTATATTTTTCAGTGTCGCAAGCTTCATTGCGGATCAGCAACTGCGTGTAACCCAGGATTATCCCCAGCGGATTGTTAATTTCATGGGCGATGCCGGCCGAGAGCTGTCCAATGGAAGCCAGCTTGTCCGCTTGGCCGATTTGCTCCTCGGCCCGCCGGCGCTGTTCGATATCCTTGATGAGAAAGTGGATCGTCGATTCCCTCTTTGAAACGCCCTGGTCCAGGCTGCCGCTGACCAGCACGCGGATCCGTTCGTCCTCACCGGTCTTGAGGGTCAACTCTGCGTTCGAGACAAATTTCTGGTGCGCGACGATGCTCTGGATTTCCGGCCAGACCGATGGATCGGCCATGAAGTCCGCCAGCGATTTCAGCAATATCGAATCATCGGAATCCCGGTAACCGAGCAATTTATATCCGACGGGATTCATATCGATTATCTTGCCGTCCAGGCGGGTTACCAGGATCATGTCCCGAGATACCTCAAAAATCCGGCGGTATTTATGCTCGGACAGGGCCAGTTCCCGGGTGCGTTCGGAAACCAGATGCTCCAGATTCTGGTTTACAAACAGCAGTTCATCGCGGACGGTCTGAAGTTCTCGTTTATCCTCGAAAATCTGGCGGTATATTTTCCAGATGCGTTCAAAAAACAGCGTGACCGAGGCCACGAAAATAAACATCGAGGTGTTGATTGCACCGCTGTATGGTCGGATGGCCAGCCAAACCGGGTCGCGTCCGAGTAAAACCAGAATCTGTTTTAAAATATGACCTGCCGAACGCGACACGGAAAAGCCAACCAATCCCAGGCAGACCCAGAACAGATACGTCCAGATGACGTTGCGTGGATCCCGTGCCCTGAGTGCCCGCACAAGATTCAGGCACAGAAAGGAGAATACGATCATCAGGACCGAACCCGCCATATCGATGGCCCAAATGGGCAGGGATGTCAGGATCATGGCGCCGACACCTCCGGGCCCTTCACTTCGGCTTCCCGCAACAGGCGCTTCAGCCCGAAATAGAGGAAAAGCATCGCCGGGACGCAAAGCAGATGATCCAATTTGGCTGCGTAATACAGCCATATGGCGGCGTCTGATCCCCGGGATGCGGTTATGCTGATTTTCCACTGATCGATCCGCATGACATCGATGACAGAGATTTGTTCTTCCAGAAGGTGCACACTGAAGGCGTCCAGACTCCACAGAATGAAAAACAGGGCTGCATACTGGATGTAGCGCCAGCCGACCGTCTGAACGAGCTGCCGCTCCCGCAGCCAGTATATCAATACTCCCATTGAAATGATGAAAAAAATGTGGGCCAGTTGGTGGGCGTAAAGTCCTTCCGGGGCGCCGTGGGCCTGGGTGGCGAATGCCGGTTCAGCGATGATCAGAATCGCCGGTATGCATCCAAGATGTCTGAACCATTTGACGGGCTTCATTCTTATTCGATAATGAGCAAAATCCGGGGATGAGTTTCAACAGCTGAATTGATGCCGGGGGGTTATTCTATACCAATTGAGATATCTGGAAAGGTCTGCATCATTCCGCAAAGCAGCTGTTTATGGGACTGTCTGCCCGGTTTGTTTGGTGACACGCTTTGAAAACGGCAAATAACGCTTCAGCCTGGTAAAAAGCAGCCTTGCGGCGATATAAAGCAGTATAAAAGGTGCGATGAAATTCAGCTCGAATCCGCCCGCCCACCGAGGCAATACGAAGACAATCGCTGCGAAACGGTTGTTGAGCCAGGCGGCGGCAAAAAAAGCGGGCCATAGGGACGCCATGCCCATGGCCATCGAAAGAAAAAATGACTTTCCGAACGCATCATTGGCGAGCCTGTTGATTCCCTTATAAGCAATATCGTCACCGGCCGCTTTTGCCTTCAGCGATTGTTCATGATAGTATCGGGTTTCTTCCAGATTCTTAGAGACCTGACGGCGGTTTATGTGAAAGGCCACCGCCTGCGTCATCTCACCCAGCGTGACCGCCCACCCGGCGAGAATGAATGTCCCCACCCACCAGCCAAGCATGGGATTCTCAAACCAGCGGTAGGGCGATATGAGGACGGGGTCGATCGTATAAAAAAATTTAGTGAGTATGTCCATTTTAAGAAAAAAGATCTTCAGGCCTGGCGCAAAGCCAGGCCGAAGATACGGGTATGGATCGCCTGTGCATCAGAACGGCGGCACAATGCTGTAGCCCAGGAATCCTTTGGTGGTATAGCGCAAGCCGACATAGAAGGCCAGCACGATGAATATGATTTTAAGTACCTTGTCCGGAATATACTTGGAAGTTCTTGGTCCGATCATGGAGCCGATGAAGATTCCGATCAGTTCGGCGCCGATCAATCCCCAGGAAACGACGACAGCGTTGCCGACCATGTAGGAGAAGATAGACACGACCATGCCGATCAGGACGCACAGGGCCGAGGTGCCGGCCACCAGAAACATCGGCAACCCGGCAACCGACGTCAGAAACGGTACATACAGAAATCCGCCGCCGATGCCCAGGAATGATGCAATCGCTGCAATGAATATACCGCCTATCATGGGTATCCAGGCTTTGAACTTAAATTCCTGTCCGAAAAAGGTGAACCGGATGCTGCCGATGAAAAAGGTCAGGACCCAGCCGACGAGTACGAGAATGTAGGCCACCCATTGCATACCACCGACCAGATTGATCCAGAGTGCAGAGGCGATTACCGCTGCAACCGCTAACCACATGAAGGTCCAGGAGCCCTCTACGATTTTGACGCCCTGGTCGGCGGTGTCGGATTTGGTGGCCACCGCTTTCTCGAATGCCTGCGCCGCAGCTTTCGCTTGCTTTTTGCGGGCCGCACCGCGCGGGGTGAGTTCGTAAATGAGGAAAAAGCCGAGGACGAACACGATCAGACCGAAATATCCGAGATACGATTTCAGTGAGATCTTGCCGGCAGTCAGTTCCGGTACCAACCAGGAGCCGCCGACACCGCCGATGGCCAGGCAGATGCCCAATGGCGCTACCAACCGTCCCATGCGGTAGTAATTGAAGGACGAAATGGCTCCGCTCAGACCCACCAGCCACTGGTTGGAAACCCGGATCGAATCGGTAATCAGATTGTTGACCGGATTGCCTTTGCCGAAAGCTTTGGCATAGTCGGCCAGACCGAAAATGGTGATATGCCCGACACCGGCCATAATACCGCCGAAAGCCCCAACGGTTGAAAAAATCCACCCGACCCAAATGGCCCACAGAAACCCGATGATGACATTCTGACGGGGAGCGCCGGGTATGCCTAAATAGCCGCTTTTCTCGCCGGAAACGATCGTTTCTTTGGTTTTGGCGGCAAACGACTCGTTCTGAAGGCTTTTTTCGATGGCCTCCTTGACTTTGGCCGGCATGTCCGGGGTCGTCAGGTCACTGCCCGATTGCGCCAGTGCCAGGGTGGCGAATGTTAAAAGAATCAAAATGCCCGTAGTCCAATAAAATCTTGATAATTTCACGATACTCCTCCTTTTGCTTCAGTATCCATTACGTATATATGATGTAAAAAAACCGTCCCAAGTTACCCAAGACAGCGCAAGAAAGGTTATTGCAGAATTTAGCAATGAATATGCCAACCCGGATGCCGCAAAATTGAAAACGGTATGCTTGCCGAAAAAAAAATAAGATACTGAAATTTATCGAAATTTTATTTTAGTGACCGCTGGGAAAAATCAATGTGAACGATTGAAGACAATCGGCGTTGAATCGAGTGCAATAAAAAAAATGCACTGAAATGGTTTTATTCATTCGGGTCTGCCCCTATTATGTCACCCGATTCACCGCTGGCCTGGATTGGGTCCGCCCGAACCGGAAGGATTCCAGCCGCCACCGACCGACATTCGGACCCAGTGCATTGCGGTGGATTATACGGCTGCGAAATTGAAAACTCAACATAAATTATGATCATGTTATTAATGAGATACGATAAAATACCCACTGTCCGATAAATCTGCGGAAATCGGTTCGCAATCTTCGAAGGCATCACCGGGCTTTCGACCGTAAACCATCCACCCATGAAGGCGGCAGGCAACCAAGTGCAATAATATAATTTCGCTGCAATATTTTATTTGCACTTTTAGAGTGCAATTGCATGTGCTCGGAAGATCCGAGCAGATCAAGTAGGGGAATTTAAGTGAATATCTGATTGATAATACAAATAAATATCACGATGATAAAATCGTTTACATTTCCAGTTAGAGGGTGGTATAGTTATTGCTTTTGAAACGGGAATGACTCGTCAGAAGAACTCTTCGATCGAGTATTTTTAAATAAAAGGAGTGTAATGGTTATGAAAGAATCGGTTTACAGTATCTGCGGCATGTGCACCGTCAGATGCCCCATCAAGGTCGAGGTGGAAGACGGCGTTGTGAAATGGATTGAAGGCAATCCGAATGACCCTGGAATGGCGGGCCGGCTTTGCGCCAAGGGTTCCGCCGGCCTGGCCATGCTGTATGACTATGAAAGACCGCAGCAGCCCATGATCCGGGAGGGCAAACGAGGAGAAGGAAAGTGGAAGAAGGTCACCTGGGATGAAGCCCTGGATTATATCGCCGCCAAATTGAAAGACATCATCAGCGAACATGGCGGCCGGGCCATTGCCCTGAGTGATCGCGGGGGCCCTTTTCGGGACATTCATCGCAGTTTTTTAAGGGCGATCGGATCTCCCAACTATTTCAACCACGACTGCACCTGCGCCCGCAACGTCCAGCATGCAGCCCTGTCGCTTTTCGGTTCCGGCCGTAAAACATTCAACTATGATTACGGCCACTGCAAACACCTGGTACTCTACGGCCGCAACGTGTTCGAATCCCTGCGCGTCAAGCAGGCCAATATCATTATGGACATGCTGGACCGCGGCGGCAAAATTACTTACATCGACCCGAGGGCGGCCGGCACGGCCATGAAAGCCACCCGCTACTGGTCCATCCGGCCGGGAACCG
Organism: uncultured delta proteobacterium; assembly: GCA_963774425.1. Classification (GTDB taxonomy): domain Bacteria; phylum Desulfobacterota; class Desulfobacteria; order Desulfobacterales; family JAFDCJ01; genus JAFDCJ01. Next base: position 6,255 of record CAVZEZ010000035.1, read on the forward strand.
ATTATGCCCTCAACCTGGGTATCATTCACACCGTGCTGCGGGACAAACTCTATGACGCCGAATTCGTCAATAAATGGGTACTGGGTCTGAAGGAACTGCAGTCTTTCGTAAGCCCCTACACACCGGAGTGGGCGGCTGCGGAGACCGGGATTCCCGCCAACGAAATCGTCGAATTCGCCAATGAAATCGCCGCCGCCCGCCCGGCTGTCATTTTTCATCCCGGCTGGATGGTGGCGCGCTATTCGGATTCCTTTTATTCCATCCGAACCAGCTATATCCTCAATGCATTGATGGGGGCCTTCGAAACCCCCGGTGGTCTGTTCTTTCAAAAAGGTCCCGGCGATGTCGGCGTCAAGGGTCTTAAATCGTTGATGGATACCATCCCCAAGCCCGAAGAAAAACGGGTTGACGGCTGCGGCTGGAAGTACAAGCACTTCGAAGCCGGTCCGGGGCTTCTGCAATTACTTTATCCTGCGATTCTCAGCGAAGACCCCTACCCGGTAAAAGCCTATATCGCCTTCCGGCACGATCCGCTGCTGGCCCTGCCGGATGCCGAAGCCCAGAAAAAGGCGTTCGACAAACTGGATTTGATTGTGGCCATCGATGCCAATTACAGTGAAACCGCCTGGTATTCGGATGTGCTGCTGCCGTCGGCGACCTATCTGGAAAAGTCCAGTGTTTTGACCACCGGCAAGGGCTTGAAGCCGCAATTCGGCATGCGCAAACAGGCGGTCGAGCCCCGCAACGATGCCAAACCCGACTGGTGGATTTTCAAATCCCTGGCCGAAAGACTGGAGGTCGGTGAGTATTTCAAATTCAAGGATATGGAAGAATTCTGGCAGTGGCAGCTTGAAGATACCGGTATCACGGTGAGCGATCTGGAGAAAAAGGGATTTGTATCCCTAACCGACAGGCCGATTTGGTGGAACCGGATGGAAGACCTCAAATTCAAGACGCCTTCGAAAAAAATAGAGTTTGTTTCCAGTCGGCTGGAAGCCAGCGGCATACCGTCCTTCAAACCGTATGAAAGGCCGGAAAAACCGGATGAAGGCTACTATCGGCTGGCTTTCGGACGCAGTCCGGTGCATACCCACGGCCGTACCCAGAACAACCCGGTGCTCAGCGAGATCATGCCTGAAAACCAGTTGTGGCTCAATAGTGAAGAGGCCCGTAAATTGGGTGTCGCCAACGGCGATCGGGTGCGGGTAACCTCCTCAGACGGCGGCCATTCGGGCACCATCAAAGCCTATGTCACCGAGTTCATCCACCCGGAGTCGGTGTTTATGGTTCACGGGTTCGGCCGCAAAGTGCCCTGGCAAACCCGCGGCTACAACAAGGGACTGGGAGATTATCGGTTTGAAACCGGGCTTCTGGACGTCTACGATCCGGTCGGGGGCGCCAATTCCCTGATGGAATGTTTCGTGAAAGTCGAGAAAGCCGCGTAAAATTTGTGAGCCAGGCGAACCGCAGTTCCGCTGCAGTTTTGCCAAGGGAGGAAAATGCATGAGTAAGTACTATATCTACCAGGATACCAAACGCTGCATCGGCTGTTTCAGCTGCGAGTCTCATTGCAAGACGAAAAACAATCTGCCGATCGGCCCGCGACTGACCCAGATCGTACCGGTCGGTCCCAAAAAAATAAATAATCTGCCGCGGATGTCCTATGTGTTCATGCCCTGTTTTCATTGCGAGGAACCCTGGTGTGTCGCCGCCTGTCCGACGGGTGCGATGCAGAAAAGGCCCAAGGACGGCATCGTTTTTGTGGATCAAGCGCTGTGCGTCGGCTGCAAGGCCTGTATTACCGCCTGTCCCTGGGGCACACCCCAGTGGAACCCGGAGACCGGTAAGGCAGTGAAATGCGATTACTGCATGGACCGGGTGGATCAGGGCCTGGAGCCGGCCTGTGTTACCAAGTGCATTACCAAATGCCTTCATTTTGGAGATCCGTCCAAAAAATCGCAGACTAAACGTGACCGGCACGCCCGGAAAGTGGCCGATTTTGACTAGAAGCTAACTCAATAATCTTTTGCCCCGATCTCGGTGTGGGGGCCCAATTTAATTCCTCAATATACTAAAGGAATCCTGCGGGTTAAATTGCGGCCCCGCCTCGATCTTGAACCAAAATCTTTATTTTGAGATAGCTTATACTACTATCTGTTGATTTTGAACCACAAACACCGAGCGTTTGCGGTATACAAGAGGATAAGATGCCCGAAATAAAATGCCCGGTAACCCAGATTATCGTCAAATTAAGTGCCGTCATCGATTCCGGCGGCCTGACGGACCCTCGCAGCAGACGCAGGGCGGAAGATATTTTAACGCTGCTCAATGATGTGGCCTCCGGCAGGGCCGATAGCGAACATCTGCCGACCATGGAGTCGCTGGCCCTCAAACTGGAGGAAGAGGGCAAAACCGAAGCATCCAGAAATACCGGTACGCTGATTCGGTCGATACTGGCGCAACAGCGTGAAGTATTTATCAGCCATATCGAAACCCATAACTGCTCGTCGGGGGATTGTCTCAAGCTGGCTCCTGCGCCCTGCCAGATGACCTGTCCCGCGGGACTGGATATTCCCAGTTACGTGACGCTTATCGGCATGGGCCGCGATGCCGAAGCCATCGAGGTCATCCGGCGCGATTGCCCCTTTCCCTGGGTTTGCGGCCTGGTGTGCACCCGGCCCTGCGAATTCATGTGCGTTCGCGGACGGATAGACACGCCGATCTCGATAAAATCCCTCAAGGGTTTTGCGGCCGAAAGGGCGATGTCGGAGGGCAGCTACAAAAATCCCCCCAAGGAGCCGGATAAAAACAGGAGCGTGGGTGTGATCGGCGCGGGTCCCGGGGGCATGAGCGCGGCCTATTACCTGGCATTGAAAGGATATGGCGTTCGGATTATCGAACAGCAGTCGGTGGCCGGCGGAATGCTCCTGCTGGGAATTCCGCGCTATCGGCTGCCCAGGGAAGTCATCGACCGCGAAGTGGCGATGCTGAAGAACTTGGGCGTTGAATTCCAGTTCGACACGGCTTTCGGCTCGGATATCACCCTCGAACAACTCAGGAAAGAGGGCTTCGAGGCCTTCTTTTTCGCCATCGGCGCCCAGCAATCGTTTAAATTGGGTATTCCCGGTGAAACGGAGTTTTCCCAAGTCCGGCAGGCCGTGGATTTTTTGCGACAGGTGGCTTTGGGGGACCGACAGGTGCCCGGAAAACATGCCGTCGTGATCGGCGGAGGCAATGTCGCGATCGATGCAGCCAGAACCTGCCTGCGCTTGGGATCCGAATCGGTCACCCTCGCCTATCGCCGGACACGGTCTGAAATGCCGGCAGACGCCGAGGAGGTGGAACAGGCCGAAGAAGAGGGGGTTCGGTTCGAGTTTCTAAATATCCCCAAAGACATTGCCGGCAGCCGTGACCGTCTGGAAGGTCTGCGCTGCCTGAAGGCCGAGCTGGTCAGCAAGGAAGGCCAGGATCGGAAATATCCGGTTCCTATCGAGGGCAGCGATTTTGTCCTCCCTGCGGATGTCATCATCTCCGCCATCGGCCAGCAGGTCAATGCGGACTGCATGGCGTTCGTCGAAGGTCTGAACTGGACGCGTCGACAGACGATCAGTGTCAAGATGGCAACCATGGAAACTTCCCTGGAAGGTATCTTTGCGGCCGGCGATGCGGTAACCGGACCGGCAACGGTCATTGAAGCCATCGGCGGCGGCAAGCGGGCGGCGGAAAGCATCGACCGCTGGCTGTCCGGCATTCCCCAGCCCAGCATGCCGCCGGTGCCGACCCGCCGCAGAAGGGCCGACTACCTGGAAGTTCCAGCCATCACCAAGATGACGCTGAAACGGCCGGACATGCCGCTGCTGAATATCGACCGCCGACGGACGACGTTTCAGCAGGTTGAACTGGGCCACACCGAAAATATGGTGCGCGAAGAGGCCCGGCGCTGTTTGCGCTGCGACATCTGCCTGCGCTGCGGCAAATGTGTCGAAGTCTGCCGGGACAAAATGAAGGTGGATGCCCTGCAGATGGGATATTTCGATTTTGACCATCCCGTGCAGACCGATTTCAGGGTGACCGAAGAACGCTGTATTCTATGCGGTGCCTGCGCCACAAATTGTCCCACCGGTGCGATGCATATGGAAGACCGGGGGGACGAGCGGGTTCTTTCGCTTTGCGGGACGTTGCTCAATCGAAAGAAATTGTTGTACTGCCAAAGTTGCGGCGCGGTGCTCGGTCCGGAGCGGTATCTTGATTTTGTTCAGAAACGTACCCATACGGTGGCCAGAGTAGCCGACGACCGCCGACTCTGTGAAGCCTGCGCCCGGAAATCGACCGCCAAGTTCAGCGTCGAGGATGCTCCGATTAATAAAGGATGAAAAAGTTAAAAGCTCAAAGCTCAAAGCTCAAAGCAAAGGGGCGAGGGAAGAAAGGGCAGGAGTCAGAAGGCAGAAGTCAGAAGATAGAAGACAGGAGTCAGAAGATAGAAGACAGGAGTCAGAAGTCAGGAGTCAGAAGACGGAGAACAGTCGGCGGAAGACGGAAGAGGGAAGGTGGAAGACATGATTTTTTCGTCCATATTCCGAGCGCAGCGGTCTTTCATCTTCCATCGGTTTTTTTGCCTCCAGCCTCCAGCCTCCAGCGCCGAAAGCTATCACAACGATTCTATCGAACGTAACGAGCCAAGTAAAGGAACCAACCCATAGAGGAGAAGTGCAATGGTTTTTCGCCATGGCCAGAAGGTGGAAATCTATAAAAGATCGGAAGATGAAAGCTGGCAGAACTACATGGATGAATTTATCGGACTGCACGGCGTCATCACCGATCCGGATGCTACGATCAACGATCCGGATGCCCTCGTGGAGGTGAGCCTGGAGGGTAGGGGAACTCACCGATTTCCGCAGGATTGTCTGCAGCACCTCGAAGATTAAATCCAGCTTGGGGCGACATCGCCAGGAATGCTGGCCGATTTTCCAAACACCCTTCACGTTTGAACCGAATCCCGAAACGGGAGTACAGTTCAAGGTATGGTAAAGGAGGGCTGAAGCGTTGGAAGTGCATGCCCTTTTGAAGGCTAAAACCCAAACGGTTTGCACCGTTGAGAGCCACCTGACCGTGAAAGATGCAATTTGCCGGATGGCCGGCGGCGGCACCCATGTCGTGCTGGTGATAGAAAACGAACAACCGGTCGGCATATTCAGCGAATTGGATGTTTTTGGGATCTGTTTAAAAGATCGGCCGACCGCTTTTTCCCAAATGATGCTGCAGGAGGTTATGACGCGCAAACTGATGGTTGCCGCGCCCGAAGATTCCATCTCTTCTGCCATTGCCAGGATGATGGAAGCCAATATTACTTACTTGACGGTGATGAAGCAAAACAGCATCCTCGGGATACTGACCCTAAAAGATCTGATGGCGCATCAACTCCAGTCACTTGCCGATGAGATCCATCACCTGAAAGACTATATCGCCGATTTGCATGAGGCCGCGCAGTACTGACAGCGAATTTGCAGTTGAGTATCCAGGATACATCCAACAAACAAGGATATAACATGGTTACGATTATCATCGATGAAAAAAAATATGATGCAGAAGAGAACATGACCGTCCTCCAGGTCGCCAGGGCCAATGGACTGCGGATTCCAACCCTGTGTTATCATCCATCGTTGAGACCCTCGGGATCCTGCCGATTGTGCGCTGTCGAAGTGCCCGGCCGATCCAGCGGCAGACAGATTACCATGCTGTCCTGCGTTTTGAAGGTGAGAGACGGGATGATCATAAATTCGCAGAGCGAGGCCGTTCAAAAAGCCAGAACCAGAGCCTTCAAGAATTTGCTTCAAATGGCGCCCAACGCCGAAGCCATTACCGCCCTTGCTAAATCCTACGGTATCGATCCGGGACCACCGCCGGATGGATGTGTCCGCTGCCACCTATGTATCCGGGTCTGCAAGGAAATCGTCGGTCCCGGCGCGCTCAAAATGGAGAAACGAGACGGCGTGAGCTATGTTGTACCCATTGAGGGGCTCTGCATCGGTTGCGGCACCTGCGCGAATATCTGTCCGACGAAGGTGATCATGGTCGATGACCGTGAAAACACCCGCACCATTAAAATCCGAGACGAAGTGATCGGAAAGCATCCCCTTGAAAGATGTGAAGGCTGTGGGAAATTGTATGCAACGCCTAAATTTCTGGATCATATTCATAGAAGAACCTCCTCTCACCCGGATGTCAAAACGCCTCATCACTATTGCTCGACATGTGCCAAGCTCTTTTCAGATCGCATTCGATCATTCAGGGATCGCACCCAACAGTAGTTCTAAAGATATCGCCTTCGATGCGCGCCATAATACTCACAGGCTATCCACCCGGCAAACGACCAGGGAGTCTACATCTTCCATCATGCCCCAAACCTGAATGTGTTTCGGGCGTATCAATAAGAGGATGTCATACATGGACAGCATTCCAAGTAAGCGATCCTCCGCATCGGTGACCATCATACCGAATACCTTCCGCCCCTCTTCCTGCCCGGCCTTTTGAACCTTGAAACAGCCTCTGCTATGGATAGGTCGGGGCTTAGTGTATGGAATCGGGTCGTCATTATATCCTGGGCGGTCGTTTTCATCATCGATACTCCGATAGTCCGTCTCATTGATGGGGATTGGAATAACTGAAAATCGTGTCTGAAAAATATTTTAAAATGCTTGCTCTTTAAAGACTTCGCTGGAAAATAAAATCGTTCTGGATATCGCTGCCGACGGTAAAGATTTGCCGGCCCACGACTTCGAATTGCCACCTACGATAAAACGCATTGGCCCGGGCGTTCAGTTCCCAGGAACTCAGCCAGATCGTCCGGTATCCCCGGGCACGGGATTGATTCAGGCAGACTTGCATCAGGCGGTTGCCTGCCCCGCTGCCGTAGAATTTTTTCAACAGATAGAATCTGATCAGCTGGATCGGTGCGTCTTTGCTGACGTAGTCGGGAGGCCGAGTCGGTGATAGACAGGCGTAACCGACGGCTTTTTGCTGAGCGTCTGCGATAAAGTACAGCGTGCTTTCGTCTTCCAGCTGCGCCGTTATGTCATCCACGGCAAAGGCGGATCGCAAATAAGACGCCAGGTCTGCGGGATCGGTCTGGTCCGCAAACGCCTCACAAAAGGCGCGTTCGCCAAGCGCGGCCAGCAATCCCGCATCCTGCCGATCTGCCCTGCGAACGATCGCCGTCGGCAAACCGGCCTGGCGGCCGTTTGTTTCAATGTTATTTCCCGGCATTGAATTCGACCCATTTGCCGCCGCTCTGTTCGGACAGTTTACGGTAGATATAATTGGCCGCGGCGACATCCTCCACCGCCAGACCCAGGGATTTAAACAGGGTGATATCTTCCGCGGACTGACGGCCCTTGAGGTTGTCCAGAAGGATGTCGCCGATTTCACCCAGAATGTGATCGTCGTCGACGGCGCCTTCCTTTTTGGGGAAAAGAAAGTCGCCCGCCTCGTTGAGGGTCGATTCGCGCCGGTCCACGAACAGCTTTGATTTTACCATCGCGGCCGTATCCAGCTCCCGCGCAATGGGAACACTGGAGCCGACCGCATTGATGTGGACCCCAGGGCCGATCCAATCCCCTTTGAGCACCGGTTCGCTCGCCGACGTCACGGTGCAGATGATATCGGCGCCGGCAACCGCCCCTTCGGCGGTTTCAGTCGCCTGGATATCCAGCGCGGCTTTTGCCGACTCCCGATCGACAAACGCCCGGGCATGATCGAAATTGCGGCTCCACACCCGGACGCGTTTTATGTTGCGCGCGGCCCGCATGGCCTCCAGATGCGCCGCGGCCTGCACGCCGGAGCCCAGAATGGCCAGGGTTTCGGCATTCGCCGCGGCCAGCAGACGCGTAGCCACCCCGCTGACGGCGGCGGTTCGTACGGCCGTGATTTTGCCGGCGTCCATCATGGCCAGCAAGCGTCCGTTGCTGGTCTCAAACAGCATCACTGTTCCCTGGTGGGAGTCATATTCGGTCGCATAGTTGCCGGGAAACACGCTGATGGCCTTCAGGCCCATCACTCCGGCATCTTCCAGATAGGCAGGCATCATGCCGATCAGTCCACTTTTATCCGGCAACCACATGATATTGCGCAATGGATTGACCGCTTTGACGCGATTGAGCATCTTCAGGACATCCGCCATGACTTCCACGCATTCTTCCATCGGAAGATATTCCTGGATTTCCTGGTGATTGACGACGAGTACTTTCATGGATGCACCCACCTCGGTTGTTTAAAATGTCGGGTTCGTTTAAATCGTTAAAAGCCTCCGTAGTCTTCTCCCCTTCTTATCTTCTGGCCCTTTCTTCCCGCATCCGAGCGACGTGTCGGGGCAAAGCTCGAAGAGCGAAGACTGAAGCGGTCTTCCATCTTTCCTCGCCCTTCTTTTCTTATCCAACTTTGAGCTTCTCCGCCCGTCGGCTTGCGGCATAGGCGGGCCGTCTTTCTAACATGACGCAGGGGGAACCTCCACGTTTTTCATGTCATCGATTAAAAAATCCATTCTCAATTTTTTAAGACTCTCGAGGCCGGGAACCGTGCTTTCGGTATCCCATCCGATCAATTCCAGATACTCCCTGGACAGGGTTTTGAGATCGACCGTAATGTTTTTGACATTACCATCGGTGAGGGGGGGATCGCCGACTATCCTGCCAGGGATGTTGCGGGCCAATGGGTTAAGGCCCTCGCGCAGGTTGAAGACGTGGCGCATGGTGAAAATCCTCAAACCGGTTTCAACGATGCCGTCCAGATCGAATTTGCGGCCTGTGGCTGCAGAAAGCTGATCCGGAATGGCCTGAAAAGGATAGCTCAGATAGCCGAACATGCAAAGCCCGGCTGCATTGACTACCTCCATCGCCGCTACCAGCTTTAAATGGTTGGCAGCATGGCCCGTGTAGGTGTACTTGTCAACTTGTTCCAGTTCGAGTCCGGGAGCCGGGTTCAATTCTCCCCCCTGAGTATGCCGGGCAGGGGTGGCGCACAAGTAATATGTCATCGCCAGACCGGGCGTGAATTTGGGATCATGGGCCGGTATCTCTTCGCCCTGAATGTGGACCGCATATTGGGTTCCCTTGCGGCCGAGTTTTTCCCAGGCGGCCTTTACGCCGTCGGCCAGTACTTCCCCGAATCCTGTCCGCCGACCGATTTTTTCGGTCAAAGCCACAATGGCTTCGGCATTGCCCCACCTCAACTCCAAGCCGTCGGCATCATCGGGGGAGATCAGTCCGTTTTCGAAACATTCGATCGCATAGGCGATGGTGGCGCCGACCGTGATGGTGTCTATCCCGCAGTCGTTGCAGATTTCATTTATTTTGACGATAGCGGGCAGATCGTCGTTGAGCAGGTTGGAACCAAACATTGCCAGGGTCTCATATTCGGGCTTGTGTCCGATGCCTGCATTCAGCTCGAGTGCAAACCTGCCGCCTTTCTGTGACATCCTGCCGCCGCAGGCAATCGGGCAATGCCAGCAGGCATAAGGTTTGTATCCTTCCATGCCGATGACGGCCTCGTCACTGATTTTGCGGCTCGTCCGGGTTGGAAAATCCACGGTTGAGGCACCCGTCCAGTTTTTTACGGGTCCGTCTCCGCTCAGGATGGCGTCATGGGTGATTCCGGCGGTGCCGTATTTGTTAAGCACCGGATAGGCCCCGGTGGCCTCCTTGAGGTATTTTTTGCGCAGTTCCCTCATCCCGGCTTCATCGTGTATGGGGACCTTCAGTTTCCCTTTTACCACCACCGCTTTCAGCTTCTTGGAACCCATCACCGCGCCCAGACCAGACCGGCCGGCGGCCCGTTCCTTGTCGTTCATGATGCAGGCCGCCAAAGACAGTTTCTCACCGGCGGGTCCGATGGAACAAATCTGGATATCTTTGCCGTGACGTTCGGTGAGCCGGTCTTCCAGGGAGGTTACCCCCAGACCCCAGAGGTCGGCGGCGTCCCTCAGCTCCGCCCGGCCCTCGTCAATCATTAAGTAAACCGGTTTGTCGGCAATGCCCTTGACCAGTATGCCGTCGAATCCGGCAAACTTGAGATGAGGGCCAAAATATCCGCCGCAATTCGCGTCGCCCCAGCCTCCGGCGGTTTTGGGAGATTTGCCCACCGCCACAAAGCGGGACCCTATGATGGCCGGAGTGCCGGTAAGCGGCCCCGTCAACAGACCCAGGATATTCTCCGGACCTAGCGGGTCGGCACCGGCAGGTATGCGGTCATACAGAAGTCGGGCTCCGAGGCCATAGCCTCCGATGTAGTCCCGGCAGATATCCTCATCGAGCGGTTCTGTTTCCAGAACCCTGCTCGTCAGGTCGACATTCAAAATTTTGCCCATGTACCCGTTTGCCAAGGTTTTTCTCCTTTCGTTTCAAGTTCAGTCATCCGCCGGCGATAAGCGGTATAACGTACACTTCGTCGCCATCACGAAGCTCGGTTTGCATTCCGTTTTTGTATCGAACGTGTTCCCCGTTAACAAATACCGCCAGGGATTTGCGCAACGTGCCGTCGTCGGCGCACCAGTCTTTAAAAATGCCCGGGTGACTTTCTCTGACCGACATGAGAACCGGCCCGAGGCGGACCGGGCTTTCAGCATCGAATTCCGAAAATAAAAGGCGCCGGCCGCAAGACAATTTGACCTTCATGTTGCGTAAACCTCGACATATATAGTAAATTGCCGCGATGGATTCCGGCGTTCATATTGGTAAATATAAGTCAGAATTTTTCTTTGGGAATAATACGCTATGGCAAAAGGTAAATTCAAGGGATTTATGAAGTTCGATGAGACTGCGCAGGCTGTTTCCTTTTTGGAGGGTCGGGTGGTGAATCACCTCATTTAGAAGAATTCATTGACAGATATATGGATAAAACCAAAATAGTGGAAATGATAATATGGATGGGGATGGAAACAAAGGGCCCAAAATTCCGATTGCTTTTCATACCGCAGTTGGATATCTAATTATTACCCAAGGCGGACATCCACTCAAAAGGAGGTCCCGATGGTCTCTAGAGTTTTTCACACGATCATGACTCCACATCTAAAAGCGGTCCATACGAAAGTTCGCGGCAGGGCCCGATTCAAACTCGAATCTCTTCCCCGTGCGTCGGAGACCTGGTCAAGGATCGACGCCGAGATTCGGCGGCTGCCCGGTGTTCGCGAGGTCAGGGCTAATTCGATTACCGGTTCGTTGCTGGTTCATTTCGAGCCGGAAGAAGAGTGGCGTTCCCTTGCAGACAGAATTGAGAGGATGATTCAAACGGCGGTCGACGCGAGGCCGCAGCGCGTGTCCGAGCCTCCATCTGTCGGTACAAAGATCCCTGCCGCTTTCGTCACCGGATCCGAAGATTCGCCCAATTGGCACCAACTCGCCGCGGATCATATCTTGAAGCTGGTCGATACCTCCATTGAGCTGGGTCTCGATCCGCACACGGCCGATCACCGGCTTCGCATTCACGGGTCGAATCTGATTCAGGAGGCCCGGCTGCGAAGACGCCGGGAAACCCTGAAGGATCAACTGATGCTTCTTCCCCTGGCGTTGCTGATGGTGGAATCCGCAGCGGCACTGTTCGGCGGCGCCGGGATCGAAGCCGCCATTTTGTCGGCGATCACAGCCATCAATGTATTGGTGGGCTATTTTATCGATCGCCGGGCTGAGCAAGCCCTGGCCGAATTCAAGCGACGGCCGCAGGCACCGGCCCTGGTATTGCGGGGCGGCGCCTGGATCGAGGTGCCGGGTGACAATCTGGTGGTGGGAGACGTGGTAAAGCTGATGCCGGGCACCCTGGTGGGTGCCGACTGCCGAATTCTGGAGTCATCCCATCTGAAAATCGACGAGTCCATTCTGACCGGTGAGAGCAATCCGGTGGAAAAGCACGCAGACGTTGTCCCGGGCGTTGCGAGACCGCTTTTCGACCAGCTTAACATGGTTTTCATGGGAACGCTGGTGGTGGGCGGCGGGGGAATTGCCGTGGTGGTATCGACCGGTCCGCTGACGGAATATGGAAAACTCAGCGTCCTTTTCGATGAGACCATTCCGCCGCAAACACCGGTAATCGGAAAAATCCACGCGCTTTCCGGAACACTATTGAAGTCGTCGCTCACGATAAGTTTCGGGGTGTTCATGGTCAACCTGCTGGGGGGCCGTGGTCTGCCGCGGGCCATCGGGCGCGCGCTCTCTCTGGCCGCTGCGGGGATTCCAGCCGGCCTTCCTTCCGCCGCGACCGTCAACATGGCCCTTGGATTCCGGCGGTTGAAACGGGAGAACGTTTCGATACGGCGTCTTTACTCCCTGGAAAGCCTCAGCGCCCTTGAGATGGTCTGCTTTGACAAGACCGGTACTCTGACCCGCAGCCGCATCAGTGTTCAACGGATCTTTTGCGCGGGAAAAGACATCCATGTCGACCGGCGTCTCTTCACGGCGTCCGGAAAAACCATCGACCCGCTCGAGAATCCGGATCTGCGTCGGTTGTTTCAGGCCTGTGTCCTGTGCACCGAGGCCCGGATTTATGAGGATCCCGAAACCGGTCGCCGACGAATATCCGGATCCCCGACCGAGACGGCCTTGCTGCATCTGGCGGTGATGGCCGAATTTGACCTGGACCGAAGTTATCGCCGGCATGTGCTGCAAAAGGTTCGCCACCGCGCCGATTATCAGCGGCACATGATAACCGTACATACGGCACTCGACGGCCGGAATCTGGTTTTCGTCAAGGGAGCTCCCGCTGAAGTGCTTGAAATGTGCAGCTGGCAGTTGCAGGACGGGCGCCGGGTAAAACTGACAGCGGCCGCGGAAAGCGATATCGAAATTCAAAACCAGATATTGGCTGGGGATGCGTTGCGGGTGCTCGGATTTGCCTGGAGATATCTCGACACGCCCCCGGATGACACCACCGCGCTGAGCGACCTGACCTGGATCGGTTTGGTCGGCATGGCTGAACCGATCCGGCAGGGGGTGATCTCGCTCATCGAACGGCTGCATCGGGCCGGGATCCGGACCGTTATGATCACCGGCGATCAGAGCAATACCGCCGAAGCAATCGCGCGCCGGATCCGCCTGAACGACGGTGCGGGGATCCGGATATTCGACTCTTCACGATTCGATGCGCTGACGCCGGAACTGGCTTCCGCTCTGGTTCGAGACGTGCAAGTCTTCGCCCGCGTCAATCCGTCCCAGAAATTGCGGATTATTCAGGCCTACCAGGATCGGGGAATGGTGGTGGCCATGACCGGAGACGGCATCAACGACGGTCCGGCGCTGCGGGCCGCCGATGTCGGCATCGCCATGGGAATCAGTGGGACCGCCGCGGCCCGTGGCGTTGCCGATATGATCCTCGATCGTGATAATATCTCCTCGGTGGCCACGGCCGTGGTGGAAGGACGGGCAGCGTTTCGCAACCTCAAGCGCGCGTTGCGCTTCTTCATTGCATCCAAATTCAGTGATCTGTTGCTGACCGCCGCCGCCTCGACCATTTCACCGGCAGCGGCCCTGCTGACATCCGGTCCGGTTCAGATCGATTTGCTGACGGATCTCACACCGGGATTGGCGCTGCTCATGGAATCCGCCAGCCCGGATATCGAACATGAACCGCCCAGGAACCGGGAAGATCCGCTTTTTTCTCCGCGGGATCTGCAGGCCCTCTTTTCCGAATCGGCTGTGTTGGCCGGGGGTGCCCTGACAGCCTTTGGCTACGGTCTGATGCGCCACGGCCCGGGATCGAGAGCCGCCACCCTGGCCTATGAATCGCTGTTTAGCGGCAAAGTGCTGCACGCGCTGACTTGCAGGCCGCGGTCGCCGGATGTTGCGAAACCGGGATCCCGGCCCGCCAATCCATTTTTGAACGCCGCCCTGGTCGCCGCCCTGGCGGCGCAGGCCGGGACCATTCTGATTCCGGGGCTGCGGCGTCTGTTCAGGGTTGCACCGCTGGGCATGACGGATCTCGCGGTCGTCGGCATGACAGCCTGGGCGACCCTTGGGGTCAATCACAGGATTCGGGAAAACAGACGCATCGAATCGAAAGCCGCCGAGTAGGTCGGGCGGAAAACCCGAGGGAAGAGGGAAGACCGCTGCGCTAGGGCGATGGACGATGGAAGACCGCTTCGTTCGGACGAGGGAAGATGGACGAGGGACGAGGGAAGATAAAAATTGAGGAATTAAGGGATTCAGGAATTGAGGGATTAACCTTCAGCGGAGGAGGGCGGAGAAGCTCAAGGCTCAAAGCTGAAAACTCAAAGCGAAGGTCAGAAGATGTATATCAGGGATCGGAAGTCGGGAACGGGAACGCCAAAGGAGGATGGAAGAGCGCTTCAGTCTTCGCTCTTCGAGTTACGCCCCGACAGGACGCTCGGAAGATGGACGAGAAAGCCCGCGCTCAATGCTCAAAGCAAAAAATAATCCTATTGCTTTTTCCGTCATTCTTCACTTTCTTCCGTCTTCTGACTTCTGTCCTCTGACTTCTGACTTCTGACTTCTGACTTCTGACTTCTGGCTTCTGACTTCTGACTTCTGACTTCTGGCTTCTGACTTCTGACTTCTGGCTTCTGACTTCTGGCTTCTGACTTCTGACTTCTGGCTTCTGACTTCTGACTTCTGGCTTCTGACTTCTGACTTCTGGCTTCTGACTTCTGGCTTCTGACTTCTGGCTTCTGACTTCTGACTTCTGACTTCTGACTTCTGACTTCTGACTTCTGGCTTCTGACTTCTGGCTTCTGACTTCTGGCTTCTGACTTCTGCTTCTGGCTTCTGACTTCTGGCTTCTGACTTCTGTCTTCTGACTTCTGGCTTCTGACTTCTGGCTTCTGACTTCTGACTTCTGACTTCTGACTTCTGGCTTCTGACTTCTGACTTCTGACTTCTGACTTCTGGCTTCTGACTTCTGACTTCTGTCTTCTGACTTCTGTCTTCTAATCCTTATCCCTTAATCCCTCAATCCCTTTATTCCCCAATTCCTCAATCCCGATCGCCTGAAATTCGTCACCAGCATGATAATGCCGGTACAGACGAACAAGATCCAGATATCCTCGCGGGCATCGATAATTACGCTCTGTATAACCTCACTCAATCCGGTATTTCCGTTTGACCAACTGACCTCAAACGGCCAGAAAAAGGATACCGGCGCGGTGGTTAAAAAACGATCGGCGATGACATGGGAAAAAATGAGCAGAAAACAGGTTTTGAAATTTATCGCAGGTATTTGAGACCAGAATTTCGAGCCTCCGGACGCCATAAATGCCATCACCAGCGCGAACAGAATGCTATGGGTCGGACCTCTGTGAAAGGCGCTACCGTTGCCTTTCAGAATCAGGCCGAATATCATATCGATATCGGGTAAATTCGAAAGCACAATGATAAACAGGGCGGTCTTCCATTTGTTCAGACGGCCGGTATCGTTTGAAACGACGCTATGGGTTGCAAAGCCGATGGCTGCATGACCGATTGGAAAGGGCATTGTCAATTACCTCGTTAATAAATTTTTAGAAAGCATTTTTCACCGCAGCGGCAGCCGGACACGAATGAAGGTGGCCAGTTGCGACGGTTTTAATCTGTTGAAATATTGGAAATTTTATAAAAAGCGCCGGTTTCGTCATGCCGGACTTGATCCGGCATCCAGAAGCTGTTGAAATCACTGGATTGCGGCTTGGCCGTCATCCTGGACTTGATCCATGACCGGCATGACGGGATCAGCACTTTTAGCGAATTCATCGAATATAGGGCTGAAGCAAGAACCGTGCAAAAAAGTTGTGAAATATAATAATCATTTAAAATCAGAATTTTACGTATGATCGACCGCAAAATGGCACCAATGGCCGCCCATCGACATTGGGAAGTTTTTTTCATAAATTATAGAAATTCGGTGGAGATCCGGAGCGATAATTGAAGTTGACAGAGACACTCCGGTTCTGGTACTGGAATTTCGAGCAGCATCTTTGAACGTACACCCGTCTTGGGGAGCTATAGAAATGAAAGCTGTCTTAACCAAAAAGCCAAGTTGCCTGGAATATGGGCAGCCTGGCTTTTTTTATTTCACTACCGGAAAATGCGATCATCGAGGCCCTCACTTTGTAAATTTGATCTCACCACAAAGTCACAGAGATTACAGAGAGAATAGAATTTTCCATTGGCGGGAACGACGACCAGTGAAAAACATCTGCATTGATTGATCTGAAATCTCCCACCGATGGGGCAAGCAGATAAACCTCTGGAATACCAAGAGTTGGTTTTTGCGGATCTTCGTCTCCCCATCCGTCAAAAAAAGCAAACCTCTGTGCACTCAGTGGCTCTGTGGTGAAAAAATATGCTACTAATATGAAACTGTAAACGAATAAGGGCAATTACCACGGAGCATTCCAAAACATGAAAATCCTGCGAACGCCGGATGATCGATTTCGCGATCTTCCCGGCTACCCGTTCAGTCCGAATTACCTGGAAGTATCGGATACCGAAGGCGGCAGCCTCCGGATCCACTATATTGACGAGGGGCCGAAGAAAGCGGATCCGGTCTTGCTTTTGCATGGCGAACCCTCCTGGTCATATCTTTACCGCAAGATGATTCCCATCATCCTGGAGGCCGGACACCGCGCGGTTGCGCCGGACCTGGTCGGATTCGGCCGTTCCGACAAACCGGCCGCTACTTGCGATTACTCCTACGAGCGTCATGTATACTGGATGCTGGCCTGGCTCGACCAAATGCGGCTGGAGCGCATCACCCTGGTGTGCCAGGACTGGGGCGGGCTGATCGGACTGCGCCTGGTGGCGGCCGTCCCGGATCGTTTCATTCGAATTGTCGCGGCCAACACCGGACTGCCCACGGGGGATGCCCCCCTGTCCGATGCGTTTTTAAAGTGGCGCAAATTTTCGCTGGAAACGGAAAATTTCGACATCGGTGCAATTGTCGCCATGGGGTGCCAAAATCCCCTGCCGCCGGAAGTTGCCGCCGCCTACAATGCGCCTTTTCCGGGCGACAGCTACAAGGAAGGCGCCCGCATTTTCCCCTCGCTGGTGCCGTTCGAACCGGACGATCCGGCATCAGCGGCGAACCGCCGGGCCTGGGAAGTGTTGGCGGGATTCGACAAGCCGTTTTTAACCGCCTTCAGTGACGGTGATCCGATTACCCGCGGCGGTGAGCGCACATTGCGGAAACGGGTGCCCGGCGCGGCGGGGCAGCCCCATACGACCATCGAAGGCGGGGGACATTTTCTGCAGGAAGATTGTGGGGAAGCCTTCGCGGATGTGATTGTGGATTTCATTGCCGGGACCTAGCCTATCCCGTTATGTTACCCCCAATGTTGCAACGACAGGGTTACCCAGCAAAGATATTCGTCGTTCCCGCCGCGGCGGGGGCGGAGCCGGAATCCATTATCATACAATATGATGTGACCTGGGGTCGGAACCAATGCCGTTAACTTAACAGATATAGCCCGTCCCTTCTACTTTTTAGGATTTCGGGCCGAGACGATAAAGAGGAAACTGCTTTAGTTTTCTGAGGCTTGCGTTCCAGACGCTTGGGTTGCAGACCACGGCTCTTTCTTCGATACTGCTGCCTATCTCGTAGAAACTGTCTATTTGGCTTGATTTTCACACGATACTGCGTGCAGCACTTTACGAACGCTTCCCAAACGGAGGCCCAGTGACATTTTTCACGGGGGGATAGCAAGAGCAAGAAGAACAAACGCGTTTCAGTCAGGGCCCGCGTAAAGCTGAGCTGGCCGACAGAGACTTCGGCTAAAAGGCTGGCTTCGAGCATGGAGATTCGAATCAGGCACAAAACAATCATATGCATGAGTAGTTCCTGATGAAAAGTGGTTGGCGTGCGGCAATGCCAGGAGGTGGCCTTCATGGTGTGTTTGAGATCACGGTAGAAGGTCTCGATATCCCAACGCATATGATAAAGTTGGCCCAGCTCTGAGGCCGGAAACATATTTGGGTCCAGCAGAGAGGTCACCAGGCGACGTCGGCGAAACCCATTTCGATAAACAAAAACTACCCGGACCCTAACCGTTGTATGGTTATGGGAATCTTTGATTACGCATAGATAATCTGGCTGACCCAGAGTACGCAAGACTTTGGGGCGATTGTTGGGTTTGGCGGGGATAATAAAGTGAGCCTGGCGGCGCAGAATTTTACTGAAGGTGGCGCAGTAGTAGAAACCCGCGTCGATCAGAAGCAGGTCGCGTTTTTTCACAGCGCCGACAAGCTTGCCAATGAGTTTGTGTTCGGAGGTGCAGACCTTGTCGTAGACACAGCGCAGCGGTGCCCGACTGACCAGGTCAAACAGGCTACAGAACTCTACGGCAATCGGGCCCAATCCTTGCTGGCCCTTGTGGGCGCCGAAGCGCTTGAAAAGAGATTGAGATTCCGGTAAAGCCAAAGTGGTTTTGTCTGCGGCCATCGGGCGTAACCCATGCCAGCGGTAGTGCTTTAGATTGCAGGCGGCCTGCGATCTCATAATAAAGATTTTGGTCAAGATCAAGGCGGAGGGCCAATTTAACCCGCAGGCATACTCAAGTATGTTGAGGGCTTAAATTGTGGCCCCAATGCCGAGATTGAGCCAAAAGAATATTTTAAGATAGCTTCTATAAAGGTCGGTGCGTCACCGAGGCCGCCAAACGTTTCACATGGTTTTGATGAATGCAACGCTCAATTAAAAAATTTGTCTTTTTTGCTCTTCTCGGGATTCTTCTATTTTCATTCCCGATTAACTTAGTTGCATCTAAAACCGTTGATAATGGCCTTCATATCAGCCGGGAAAGCAGCGAACATAAAAATGAGGGGATCTACTCAGGACCAAATAGCCCACACGCTGCCGCCAATGCAACCCTTCAATCAAAGCGGGATATATACGAGCTGATTTTCGGAACGAATATGACCATAATCGGTCTGGTAGCCGTGGCACTGGCCCTATATCGATGGAAGGTAAATGATCTGTCACTAATCTCATTTGGTATTTTTTGCTTTATTTACGGTGCCCGGACCGGTGCATTTCAGTTTTTATTCGATGCTCCCCGTATATTTTGGCTGTATTGGCGATGGTATCTTACCTATCTCACACCTGTGCCGGCGTATATTTTTTTTGAGCAAATTATCGGCAAGGGCTGGAAATCATCGATTCGGAGGATCTGGCAGATTCAGATTCTTTTTGTGTTTGTGGCAATTTCGGTGGGTTTGATTCTGCATTCTCCCGGCGCTGCAATGTTCGCCAATAATGTGATGAGCATCGCGGGGATACTGGTGCTGGGAATCAACTTGTTCCGCCCGGGCCTGCGGATGACCAGGGAATTGCGAGTGCTTAAGATCGGCATCGTGATCTTTGGTGTTTCGGCGCTATACGAGAATATCGCCCTGATGCTGACACCCGTTTACAAAATGGCGGATCTCGAACCTTTCGGCTTTCTTGTGTTTATCGTTTGCCTCATTTATGTCATTGCATATCGCTTTTTTCAAAATGAAAAAGATTTGATCTCCATCGCTCATGAAATAGAGATTGCCCGTCAGATTCAAGCATTTATTCTTCCCCGAAAAACTGTGAATATAAAGGACATATACTTAGCCACCCATTATTTGCCCGTGGCTTCAGTGGCCGGGGATTTTTATGATTTTATAAAAGTGGATGAAAAACGTTTGGGCATTCTGGTTGCCGATGTTTCCGGTCATGGCGTTCCGGCATCTCTCATCAGTTCTATGGTCAAGATCGCGTTTTCATCCCAGCTACCGCATGCACATAACCCATGCCAGGTTCTTTCCGGCATGAATCAAATTTTATGCGGTAAACTGGAAAGTGATTTTGTCACTGCCGGTTATTTGTTTATTGATACGCAAAAGCTGACTGCTACATATGCCGGCGCGGGCCATCCTCCTTTGATAGTGTGGAGGGGATCGGAACAAAAAATCTATGAATATCGGGGAAAGGGAATTATTTTAGGGCAGTTTGGAGATGCTCGATATCAAAACATTGAACTTGACCTTAAATCAGGTGATCGATTTCTTCTCTATACCGATGGAATTATCGAAGCAGCTAATGCTGCAGGAGATCTCTTTGGCTGGAAGCGCTTTAAAGATTTGATAACATCCCATGCGAGTCTATCCGCAGTTAAATTTGCGGATTTATTAATTCAGCGTATTTCCAACTGGTCGGGGAAGCATTTTGGGTTGGATGATGATTTGACTCTTGTTGTGGCCGATTTTAAAAGACACTGAATCGATATGCCCAAAATTCTGAAGGTCGAGAAGAAAGGAGGAGAAAAAAATGGCAAAAGTCGATGCAAACGGCATTCAGAATAACGCCCATAAAATTATAACTTGGTATTCAAATTATCTTTAATATATAGAACCCATGCCTCGCAAAGCCCGCATAGATGAACCCGGTGCTCTGCATCATATCATTATTCGAAGAATCGAGCGCCGGCGTATATTCTCAGATGACCAGGATCGCGATAATTTTATTGAACGACTGGGGGATATTGTCACCGAGACGAAAACTTTTTGATTTGCCTGGGCGCTGATGCCCAATCATGTCCACATTCTATTGCGAACTGGCCAAACTGCGCCGGCAACCGTTATGCGGCGATTGCTCACCGGATATGCGGTCTCATATAATCGGCGTCACCGTCGGACCGGACATTTGTTTCAAAACCGCTACAAATCCATTTTATGTCAGGAAGACAGTTACTTACTCGAGTTGATGCGTTATATTCACCTGAATCCTTTGCGTGCAAAGATGGTAATGAGCCTATCCGAGCATGATAAATACGCTTACTGTGGATATAGTGCGTTGATGGGCAAGATACCGAGAGGGTTTCAGGACACAGGCTATGTACTGAGGTTTTTCGGGAATAATTTGCCAAGCGCACGTAAAGCTTACAGGATCTATGTTAAAAAAGGTATTGCTCAAGGCCGCCGGCCGGATTTGGTTGGCGGTGGTCTCCTACGCAGTGCCGGAGGCCGGTCGGCGGTCAGGGCGATGCGTTCTATGAAGGATCCTATGAAAAGTGATGAACGAATTTTAGGCGACAGTGAATTTGTTCAGAATGTATTGGATAAGGCGCAAGAGCGGTTGCAAGAGCGCTATTGGCTGAAAGCGCAAGGCAACAATCTGGAAAAAATAGCGAGTCGCGTTTCATCCGAACTGGGAATAGCGCCTGAACAGCTGTGGGCAACCGATAAGCATTCGGCAACCGTCAAGGCACGCAGCTTATTGTGCTATTGGGCGGTGAGCAAGCTGGGTTTTAGTACCACCGGGCTATCAAAAGAACTGGGGATTTCGCAGCCAGCGGTGAGCATTTCGGTAAAACGAGGTGAAAAAATTGCCAAGGTCGAACAGTTAAAGCTCGTGTCGGATTAGAAAATAATAATTTAATGGGCCTATTAACCCGACTACCCGTTCAGTCCGAATTGCCCGGAAGTATCGGACACCCAAGGCGGCTGTCTTCGGATCCACTATATTGACGAAGGGCCGAAAGAAGCCGATCCGGTGCAGTTTATGCATGGCGAGCCCACCGGGTCCTATCTCTATCGCAAGATGGTTCCCATCATTTCGAAGGCTGGACAGCGGGCGTTTGCACCGGACCTGGTCGGATTCGGCCGTTCCGACAAACCGGCCGACCGCAACGACTATACCTACCAGCGTCATGTGGACTGGATGCTGAACCGGCTCAATCAAAACTGGTAGGAAATTACGACAATTGAATATCATACCTGCCAGAACGCGGCTGACCAATTTCTTGACCTGAAGTGCACTACCGTGCAGGCTAATAAATGAACAAACCATGCATCAAAAGCCCGATCCACCAGCGATGAAGTTCGTAAATGCTTCTGGCGTTCCGGCTAACTTCGTTCCTCCGGGCGACTACTCTTTTTGGAGTCTCCTGGACGAAGTCATTCAGGAAGAACCCAGCGAGGGCAGTGATCCCACCATACTCGGTCTGTTTGCCGCGATCGGTATAGAGAAGGGCAAACCCTTCAATCCGGATGATCGGATGAAGAAGATTTTGGAGGACGCAGCAAATATCGGCGCTGTGACCCGCGAGGGCGATCGCATTTAGAATGCGCGATAAGAACGCTTATTTCTATCCAGGTAGACCATGGCGTCTACCCTTCTTCGGAGGCTACAAGTTCGAGGTCTCGCCCGGCGTGTCCAATTTGGATGGCGCGGCGTTCTTTTATTATTTCGCCACTGGTGTCACACCGGCTATGGCGGAAAAAATGGTCGGTAAAGGTTCGCAGTACCCTTGGTCAGCCCAGGACGCGAACGGCAACCCGTTCGAAGGCGGAAAAAACTACAAGCTGCACCTGCCGCCGAACATTCCGGTCAAAGACTTCTGGTCAGTGATCGTCTATGATGACCAGACACGCTCAATGATCCAAACCGACCAACGCTTCCCGAGCGTGAGCAGCCAGAACAAGGATCTGCTTGTTAACAGGGATGGCTCAGTCGATGTCTATTTCGGTCCCAAAGCTGCGGAAGGCAAGGGAAATAATTGGATACAGACGATTCCCGGCAAAGGCTGGTTCATGATTCTGCGACTATACGGACCACTTGAGCCCTGGTTCAACAAGACGTGGCAGCCTGGTGACATTGAACGGGTTCAATGAGGCATGGCAGCACTTAAAGCTTACCAGCTAATAAGTTTGACTTTTTAAAACTCAGGAACCATGAAGGCCATCTACAAAATATTGTGGTTGGCCCTCTATGCTCATTCCTGCGATATGGTCGATTTATCACAATACAATTCGATATTAGATAGCTGACGGTTCTAAAGAATCCATTTCGGGACTGATTCCGATGAATATCACAAGGTCTGCCGGAAAGGCATAGTCTCAATGTTCATGGACATATCCTCTGAACATATTCACAGCCTGATGCCGGTGTTCATGGCCACTTCCCTTGGAGCGTCCATGACCACCATTGGCCTAATCGAGGGTGTTGCCGAAGCCACCGCCTCGATTACGAAAGTATTTTCGGGAGTGATTAGCGATTACCTTGGGAAGCGAAACTTGCTCGCCGGTCTTGGTTATGGACTTGCGGCGCTGACAAAGCCGATCTTCCCGCTGGCCACCACTATTGGGTGGGTGTTTGCCGCGAGGTTCATCGACCGTATTGGCAAAGGTATTCGTGGAGCCCCTCGTGATGCGTTAGTAGCGGACATTGGCCTCCCGAACAGCGAGGGGCGGCATTCGGGCTTCGACAGTCGATAAATTCCGTCGGTGCATTCATCGGCCCGCTCAGCGCAATTGCATTTATGATATGGTTTACAAACGACATTAGAGCGGTGCTATGGATTGCGGTCGTGCCCGCGTTGGTTGCCGTTGCGCTGTTCTCCTTCCCGGCGGGAATTGCTGCCGATCATCTCCATCAACGAACCCTTCTTATCACGGGACTTGGGATATTGGCAGTCTCCGACCTCGTATTAGCCGCAGCCAAATCGCCGCTGCTGGCATTGATCGGCGCAGCGCTTTGGGGAATATACATATGGGGCTCACGCAAGGGCTTCTTACTAAGCTTGTGGCTGACAATGCTCCTTTTGAGCTCCGCGGCACTGCATTTGGTATCTTTAACCTTATTGGTGGAGGTGCGTTGTTGCTGGCAAGTTTTGTTGCGGTGCACTCTGGACTGCCTTCGGTGCACCGGTCACTTTTTTAGCAGGGACAGCCTTCTCTATACTTGCGGTGCTTGGACTGATCAGCTATAGATGAAGGCTCCATATAATGGGGGAATTGGTATCAAGTGTGGTCCGCCGAGAAAATTTAATCAAAGCAATGATTGCCAGACGCCAGAAGACGGTTTAATTGAACGAGGTCGAATATGAAAAATTTAACCAAATATTTCCTATATGCAATACCGCTTCTTTTGGCCCTCAGTTTAATTCTGGATGCTTTTTCTGATGATGATCATTACAGAAAAAGAAACCGGCATCGAGGTGGATCTCAAAGATTCTATGATGACAGAGATGATTATGATCGTGACGATTATCTGAAACCGGTGACCAACCAAACTTATAAAGAAGTATGTGGTGAGTGCCATTTGGCATATCAGCCCGAACTGCTGCCATCCGCTTCATGGTCGAAAATTTTGGATCAGCTCCATGACCATTTCGGAGAAGAAATTGAGGTCGATTCGGATACGATAAAAATCATTTCAGAATATCTGAAAACGAATTGTGCGGAAAAGTCTTTATCAAAGCGATCAAGAAAAATTATTAGAAGTTTAGGAAACCAGGTGCCAATGCGTATCACTGATATACCCTGTATCCGCAGAGCGCATCATGAATTGGACCCAGCGATCTTTAAACGCAAGTCCATTGGATCACTGGCAAACTGTGGAGCCTGTCATATAAACGCAGAGAAAGGGATTTATGATGATGACGATGTCAGGATTCCCAATTGATACCGTTCGAGCATATCTTTAAGGCTAAGGGCTCACTCAAAAATAACTTCACATTTTAAGTGCCGATGCATCCCGCCTGGCTGCGTTGCGAAAGCCCGGAATATGCCCGATATTCCTTCCCTTCCGCGCCTTGCCAGACGGGCGCCTCAACCCGTAAAATTGCGAATTAATTTCTGCGCGAACCCTTAAAGGACAACAGGAAAGATTTGTAACATGAATAAAAGAAGTTGGAGTGGCCGGGCATTTACCTCATTATGTTCATTCGTGAGTTTTATCCTCTTATTTTCAACAGGGATAATCTTATATATCGAACCTCAGGGTCGGGTGGCATATTGGATCAAGTGGAATTTTTTGAGTCTGGAGAAAGATCAATGGGGTAGCATCCATGTCTATTCGGGTTTTTTATTTCTAATAATGGGCGGCTTTCACATCTACTATAATTGGAAAACACTAGTTACGTATTTAAGTGGAAAGATTGAAAGCGCATTGCGATATAAGCGGGAGCTGATTATAAGCAGTATCGTCTTTATCTGGATTACGGCGAGCGGTATCTGGTCCTTGCCGCCGCTCGTCTATGTGAGCAATGTGGGCGAAGTGATTAAAAACTCATGGGTGACATCCCCCGAACTCGAACCCCCGTTCGGTCATGCGGAGTTGGTCAGCCTTCAAGCATTCTGCAAAAAGCAACATATCCCGTTGGACCAAGCCATGCTGGAACTGCGGAAAGCCGGTTTCACGGTGGCCGGCCCCAAGAGCATATTGAGCGAGATTGCAGAAAGCAAACGAACATCCGGCATAGGTGTTTACGAAGTGATCAAAAAGCTGGAGGCCAAGCCTGAAGCGATTCAATCCGGTGGTACATGGACGGCGGAAAAGGTCGAGGAAACCTTTTCCGGCACGGGCTTAGGCAATAAAACCCTCGACCAGATAATCAAGGATTTGGGACTTGATCCGGACAAAGTCAACCGGCGGTTGAAGGCCGCTGATATCGAGGCCCAGGACGGTGACCGGCTCAAAAGCCTGGCAGAAAAAAACAACACCACGCCGATAAAAGTGATGACGACGATTTTAGTTGTACCCTAGATGATCAGGGTTGAGCATCATCCAATAAACCAGTAATGTACTTTAAAATCGGCAGCTGCCCGATTGTGGAATTTTAAAAAAATTCCTGGCGACAACTATTTTCACCCCAACGCTGCAAAAGCATGAGGGCTTCAGAGACCAGGCGTCAAGGGTGAAGCTGTAGTCGTCTTACCGCAATTCCTTGACAACGCAGTACCTGAAGTCCTCCGGCTTTCCCGAAGGGTAAACGATATGGCAGCATTCGGCAACCGTCAAGGCACGCAGCCTATTGTGCTATTGGGCGGTGAGCAAGCTGGGTTTTAGTACCACCGAGCTATCAAAAGAACTGGGGATTTCGCAGCCAGCGGTGAGCATTTCGGTAAAACGAGGTGAATAAATTGCCAAAGCCGAACAGTTAAAGCTCGTGTCGGATTAGAAAAAACTAATTTAATGGGCCCTATTAGCCTCTCAGCTTTTCGTTGGCCGAACAGGGTTGACAAACTCTATCGATCGAACTATGGTAATACCATATTATTATCGATGGAGGCGTTACATGCAAATTGTTACAGTTTCCCCGAAATATCAGGTTGTTATCCCGAAAAAAATAAGAGACGCTTTGAAACTGCGGCCTGGTCAGAAATTGACAATGATTGAATACGATGGACGAATCGAATTGATACCCGACCGGGATATCTCGGAACTCAGGGGATTTCTGAAGGGAATCGACACACGAGTCGAGCGTGAGAAAGACCGCTTATGAATATCATTGATTCCTCGGGCTGGCTCGAATATTTTTCAGATGGACCGAATGCAAAACACTATTTACCACCCTTAAATGATATATCCTCATTAATAGTTCCCGTCATAACAATATACGAGGTGTTCAAAGTTGTGCTCAGAGAATCAGCTGAAAATGAGGCACTTCAGGCGGTTGCAGCCATGCAAAAGGGAAAAGTAATCGATCTCAACGCTAAATTAGCGATGGATGCTTCAAAGCTGAGTCTGCAACACAAACTTCCCATGGCCGACAGCATCATTTTAGCAACTGCGCGAGCGCACAATTGTGTTATTTGGACACAGGATTCAGATTTCCAGAATTTTGAAGGTGTGAATTATTTTCCAGTATAAAAAGAAACATATTCATGCTTTTCGGTACGCCCGATTCCGCGGGCTATACCGCGGCCAAACCTCAGCAATCGCCTCCCGACGACCGTTGGCGCTATATCAGCGGTTCACCCAACCTCGTTTGCCGCATTTTGCGAGAGGCGCTGGGCGGTTCTCTTGCTTCATTATATTACTTTCCCGCGCAGGGCCTTGTTTGATAAGATCGGGATGCGAAGCGCCATACTCGAACCCGATGCGGCGGGAACCTTCGTGGGTTCATCGTTTTTATACGCCACCGCGCGCGATTCGGATTGCTTTATCTTCAGGATGGTGTCTGGGAAGGCGAGCGCATCCTGCCCGAAGGGTGGGTGGAATATTCGTGAACCCTAAGTTCCTGATGTTATTTGATTCGAACCTCAGCAAGATTTCCAAGAGAGATGATAATGAAAAGGTGTCCCTTCTGCGCCGAAGAAATTCAAGACGCCGCGATAAAGTGCAAACACTGCGGTGAGTTCCTGGATGCCTCCCACCCCCCAGGACTTGCGGAGAAAAACATTCAATGGTATTTTCGAAAATCATTTATTGTCTTTGCATTCTTTTGTGTGGGGCCTTTAGCGTTGCCCCTGATTTGGTGGCGCCCGCAAACGAGATGGACATGGAAGATCGGACTTACCATAGGAATACTCGTTCTCAGTTGGATTCTGTTCCAAACCACGATGGAATCCATTCGGACGCTTAAGGAATATTACAAGCTGATTGAAGGAATGTGAAATGATCGAGTTGCGATTGAAAACAGTTACAGGTATTTGGGCGATGTCGATGAACGCAAAACCCGATCGAACGATATGCTGCTCAAAACCTGGAAAACCCTCTGGAACTGTTTCAAACAGCGAAATTCACGCTATATCCGTGCAATGGGTTGTCCGGTCTCCGTCGGAGATCATGTCCGCTATCTGTCGGCCCTCGCTAAAATCGGTAAGGTCAATTTCGACCCCCGCAGGCTCGTTCCTCTCAACATCGCCTACTGGAAGATGCGCACGAATCGGTTGCTGAACCGGGTGCTGGGGTGGTTATGTGCAGCGTCTACCGGCTGGTCCTGAATAACTGAGCCCGCCCACCTGCTATCGCTTTATCCGGATTCACGAACACCACCTTGCAATTTTGGCCTGAATTTCATATAAGGGGAGCCTCTGGCGAAAGGGCAGCCCGTCTGATCAAAGACAAAAACCTTATTGGAATTTGGGCCACATCCACCGACAGTCATTCCGGCAGGTTTTTTGTCCGGGCACGAAGTGAAGCTCTTAAACAAGTGTGGTTTCACACGCATGGTATACGCACCTGTTAACCGAAAGGACTATCGTTTGGATTCCAATCTGTGCCGTATCATTATTGAAAACATATCCCGGGTCATTGTCGGGAAGGAAAGTACCATCGAACTGCTGCTGGTGGCCCTTCTGGCCGACGGCCACGTGTTGTTGGAAGATGTTCCGGGGGTTGCCAAGACCATGCTGGCCAAGTCCCTGGCAAAAAGCATCGGCGGCTCCTTCAACCGGGTTCAGTTTACTCCCGATTTGCTTCCGGCCGACATCACCGGGTTCAACGTCTACGATCAAAAGTCATGCCGGTTTTCTTTCCATGCCGGTCCCGTCATCACCCACATACTGCTGGCCGACGAGATCAACCGCACCATTCCCCGCACCCAGTCCAGTCTGCTCGAGTGTATGGAGGAGCGGCAGGTGACCGTCGACGGCCGGACCCATTTGCTGCCGGTTCCCTTTTTTGTGATGGCCACCCAGAACCCCATCGAACTGGAAGGCACCTTCCCCCTGCCAGAAGCGCAGCTCGACCGGTTTTTGTTAAAAACCCACATAGGTTATCCGAACCGGGATGAAGAGATCCGCATTCTGGAAAGATTCCAGGAATCCGATCCGCTCGAACAACTGGAGGCGGTGGCCACGCCGGATGACATTGCGAAGCTGCAGCACGCCCGCAGAAAGATTCATGTTTCCGATCCGGTCAGAGAATATATCGCCAATATCGTCCGGGCGACCCGGGATCATCCGGCGGTTCACTTTGGTGCCAGCCCCCGTGGCTCTCTATCTTTAATGCGGGCCGGGCAGGCGCTGGCGACCCTCCGCGGACGCGGATTCATTCTTCCCGACGATGTCAAATATCTGGCCCGCCCGGTTCTCGCCCACCGTCTGATTCTCAAGGAAGAGGAGCGGCTGCGCGGGGCAGACCCGGCCGGCGTGGTCGATGAATTGACCGCGCGGATACCGGTTCCGACCGCGGCGGGATAGGAATATGACCTCCGATTTGGAAGAAGGCCGGATGCCGTCTATTTTCACTTCCCTGCTGGTATGTTTCCTTGTGGGTGTTGCCCTGTTCGTCGGGCTTGTTTATCGCCAGGGAGACTTGTCGCTGCTGGCTTTTCTCGTACTGCTGGTGGTGGCCGCGGCCAAACTCTGGAGCGAGGTGAGTCACCACCGGCTGACCTATACGATCCGCGTGGACAAACGCCGGGCTTTTCCCGGCGAATCATTGACCGTGGAAACCATTGCCGAAAATGCCAAGTTGCTGCCGGTAAGGATCCGGCTGGCCTGGTCGCTGGACGGGGCCCTGAAACCGGTGGACGGCACGGGGCAGGAATTCGGCCAGGAAACCGGGCTTCTCTGGTTTCAGCGGGTTCGGCTGCAGACGAATATCATGGTTCGGCGCAGAGGCGTCTACCGGATCGGGCCGAACTGCATCCGGGCCGGCGATCTGCTCGGGTTTTTTGAAAAGGAGAAATCATCACGGGAGGCGACCCTCGTTATTGTCTATCCGCGGCTGGTTCGTCTCAAATCGATTGCGCTGCCGATGCGCGAGTTGTTCGGTATGCCCGGCGTCAAAAGTCCGGTCAAGGATCCCCTTTACATTCTCGGCACCCGGGACTACCAGCCCTCGGGGCCATCCCGGCACATTCACTGGAAGGCCAGTGCGCGTCATCTCAAACTGCAGGAAAAGGTTTTCGAGCCCTCGGAACAGGAAAAGGTTCTGCTGGCGCTGGAAGTCGGTTCCTTTCAGGAATGCTTGGCCGCAGATGCTTTCGAAACCACCCTGGAGGTCATTGGATCGTTGGCACTGCAACTGCACGACAGAGGCTGTGCGGTGGGTCTGGCGGCCAATGGGGTTTTAACCGGTGGGGACAGGTCTTCCGGCCCGGAGGCGGCTTATATGCCGGGTCAGGTCTCGGCCATGCTCGAAACGCTGGCCCGGATACAGATGAAAACCGCCGATTCCCTGGAACCTGTTGTGCGCCGGTACCTGGGAATGCGTCGCGGATTCAGTTGTGCCTATTTTTGCTACCAGTTGGGTCCCGCTGCGGCCGAAGTCCGGAAATACTGCGGCCGGCGTCATGTCCCGCTGACGATATTCACATACCGCCCCGATTCCTCAGCCGAAAAGATTCAACCCGCGGGCAATGCCGGTGTGCATACCTTCGATGAGATCCTCACCCAGGAGGTCCGGACGGCATGAAATCCGGGAAACACGCCCTGCTGCTGTTGATGCGAGCCGGCATGGAAATAGCCTGGCGCTACGCCTGGAGTGGCTTTTTATCCCTGGCGATTCTGCAGCGCCCCTTTCCCCTGCCGGTGGCGTTGGGCGCATTTGCCGCCGCCGCCTTTGGCACCCGCTTGCCCCGGAACAGGAACTGGCGCAGATTTCAGGGGATGCTTCTACACATAGCGGGTTTTACGGTTGCCGCGTTTTTATTCCTCCATCACCTTTTTTTCAGAGACTTGCCGGTTTTTGATGGGGATTGGATCACCCAGCTGATTTCGCTGCTGAAGGTTCCGCCGCAATGGTTCATCCTGTTGCCCATGGTTTTCTGTCTGCTGCTGTTCTGGATGGGCGGGCGGGCGGTGGAAATAATCCCCCGAACCTATCTCCCGGTCTGTCTGCAATTCGACAAGGGCCTTGGCGCCTTTTTCCTGCTGTTTCTGATAAAATTCCTGATTCATGTCAAGGGCGGTCCCGCTTTGAAAGATCCGGCCAGCGGTTATCTGGTGATTGCCTTTCTCCTGTTCAGCCTGTTTTCAATCGGTCTGGCGCGCCACCGGGAAGATGCCGCCAAATCCTTTCTGGCCGGTTACCATGGTATCGGCGTTGTCCTGGGCTTCATCACCATGGTTGTTTTCTGCGGGGCGGCGCTGATCCTGCTGGCGTTTCCATATCTGGCCCAGATGGCCGATGTCGCCAACGATGTTCTCAAAGCCGCCGCCGCGCCACTGGGGCCCATCATCGTGGCCATCCTTCGATTCATATTCGCTCCAAGAAGATTGCGGATCGAGAGCGGTGGCGCCGGCACTGCGGGGCCGGATGCGAATATGGCGCACCCGGCACTGCCGGGCGGGGAGAATACCCTGCTTCAGGTAATCGGGTGGTGCCTGGTTGGTCTGCTCGCACTGGCGGCCATCGGTGTCTGCGGATATTTGCTGTATTGGCTGGTCCGCTGGCTGCTGAATAGAGCCCCCTCCGATTCGGCGGACCTGCAGCCTTCGGACCGGTTGTCGAATTGGCTGTTTTGGCTGGCGGCCGTTTTCCGAAGTCTCCGGCGACGGGTTTTATTCCTGTTGGGAAAGGTCGACAGCGCTGCGGCGGTATATGCCGGAATTCTTCGCTGGGGACAGCGCAGCGGTCTGCGGCCGGTTGCGAGCGAAACGCCCGGAGAGTACGGCAGCCGGCTCATGCAAAAATTCCCGCAGCTCAGAGAGGAAATTGAAGTGATCATCGAGGCGTTTAATCGTGAGGCATATGGAGACATCGCAACGGAGGCGCACCTGCTGATCCGCGTTGCCACGGCCCTGCGCAGAATGCAAAGCCCTCGTCACTGGCCGTCCCGGATGCAGCGATGGTTTATGCAACAGACGTGATTAGAAGCGGTTTCAAAAACTCAAATCAGGGCTGAGGTTTTGAAACCGCTTCTAATATTTCTTCAAACATGAGCAAATCTTGCTAAGCCGCCAACGCCGCCTCGATGCGATCCAGGGCCCGGTCGATAATGTCCGGGGCGGCGGCGAACATGAGACGGGCGCGCCCTTTTCCCTGATCGCCGAAGAAGGGACCCGGCACCACCGCCACGCCGCTGTCGAGCAACCGTCGAAAGAGGTCCTGCGCGGAGGGATCAAAATCGGCGAAGGCCGGAAAGACATAGATGCCTCCCTGTGGCCGGGGGCAGGAGACGCCGGGAAGGTCGTTTAATCGCGCAACCATCTTCTCCATATTCTTGCGGCAAAGCTCCCGGGCATGGTCCAGATAGGATCCGCTTCCGGGGAGGTATCCCGCCATTGCCCACTGGCCGATGGAAAAGGAGCACAGGGATATTGTTTCCTTGTAGACGGACATCTGACTGATCACCCAGGGGTGCGCGACGGCATAGCCCAACCGCCATCCGGTGACGGCGAACGATTTGGAAAAGCTGTTCACCACGATGACGTGATCCAGGCCACCAACACTCAACGCGCTGACATGTTCGCCTTCATATAAATAGTTGTGATACACCTCATCTGAAAGCACAAACACCCCATAATGCCGTGCCTTTTCCAGCACGGCCGCGAACCCTTCCCGTGAAAGCGTTGCGCCGGTGGGATTGGACGGCGTGTTGATAACGATCAATTTGGTCCGATTGGTAATCTGTTCCAAAATCGGCTCGGATCCGATACGCCAGGTATCCGTCAACTCCAAAGGGTAGAAACAGATTTGACCGCCCAGCCGCCGGACAACCGGTTGCATGACGCCCCACCCGGGGTCCGGCAGCAGGACCTGGTCGCCGGGTTCGATCAGCAGACGCGTGGCCAGAAAGATGGCTTCCATACCGCCGACGGTGATCAGAATATTTTTTTCCGGATCGACCGCAACCCCTGTCCGGGCTTTTAAAAAATCAGCAACGGCTGAGCGCACCTGCGGGATCCCGCTGGTGGATGTATACTTGTTCCGTCCGCCTTGCATGGACTGCACTGCCAGTTCGATCAGTTCGGCAGGCGCGTCGAAATTGGCCTCGCCGGCAGAGAGATTTATCAGATCGGAGCGATCCTCCATCATCTTCATCATTTGCCGCATGGGCGAGCTTTCCGTTTCCTTGACAATGGGGTTGATCCGTGTGAGGCTCAAGCTTGTTTCAGTCATTACGCAGGTTCCTTATTTCTTCCCGTGAGCATGTCTGCGCCGGGAACGGTTTTGGGGGCATATATTTTCCGGTTTAACGGCTATCTGCAATACTTTGGAAAATATTCAAAAGAATGACTTTTTGTCAATATAAACTTGACAACCAATTGTGCTTGCCGGTATTTCTCAGATTCAGGAAAATTTTTCTAAACTGATCGGTTCAGGGTTCTAAGGTTGCCTATGTTTGAGGTTTTTTACTATCTCGGTAAAGATCAGGCTGTTTGCGACTTCACCCATTAGGTGAAAGCTATCGTAAATACCTTGTAGGCCCAGCTTACTGATATTATCCGGTTTATGTATTTCCAACCCGGAACGCTGAAGCCTGAACCGCCCAACCTATGATTTTTTTAACCTTGGATGCCTGCGTTTCCTTGGATGATCGCTCCCCAAGCGTATCGCGGCATCAGTCCGTTAACAATATCCTGCCCCAAAGTTGGCAACCGACGGGGTGAACTGAAGCAATCGTAATTTAAAGGACGGAGGGAATTCACGTTGAAGATATCTGTACTGGGTGGGTGCGGAATTCAGGGCCGGACCGCCCTGTTTGATCTGGCAAGAAGTGACAAGGTCCAAAAGGTAATTTGTGCGGATGCCCGACTGGATGCACTGGATCTCATCGCGGATTTTTGTGATATGTCCAAAATCCAGTCCGAAATTCTGGATGCGTCCGATCCGGACAATCTGGCGGATCTTTTCAGCCGCTCGGATGCCGTCATCGATCTCCTGCCGCGGCAATGCACTCCGCTGGTGTGTCGGGCAGCCATTAAAACCGGTGTCGGGGTCGTCAATACGAATTACGGCGGCTCGATTTCAGACCTCAAAGAACAGGCCGCAGCCGCGGGGGTTGTCATCATGCCGGAATGCGGCCTGGATCCGGGCATCGATCTGATTGTTTACGGCGAGGGACGCCGGCGCTTTGACGAGCTGCATGTCATCAATTCCTACTGTGGCGGTTTCCCTGAAAAGGCGGCCTGCGACAATCCGATTAATTATAAGGTGTCCTGGACCTGGGAGGGGGTTTTGAGTTCCACCAACCGGGATTCGCGGTTTATCCAGGATGGCCGCACCGTAGCCATTCCGGGATGCCGGCAGCATGATGCCGAGTTTGTCGGGGCCGTCGAATTTCCGGGCCTGGGCCAACTGGAAACCATCCCCAATGGCGATGCCGTTTTCTACACGGATTTGCTGGGTGTAACGCCGACCATTCGGGAGACCGGAAGATATTCCCTGCGCTGGCCGGGATGGAGCGCCTTTTGGCGGCCTTTGAAACAACTGGGCTTTTTGGACGAGCAGCCCGTCCCGGGCCTGGCGTGCGATGTAGCGCCGCGTCAGTTCCTGGATAAACTGATGGGACCCCGGCTGCAGTATCGCCGCGACGAAAAGGATCTGGTGGTCATGCTGAATATTTTTGAGGGTCTTGCCGGAGGAAGGAAACTTCGTCTGACCTCGCGTCTGCTGATCGAGCGTGACCTGGAAACCGGTATGATGGCCATGAGCAAAGGGGTCGGGTTCCCGGCAAGTATCGTTGCCCAGATGATCGCCGCCGGTGAAATTGCGGAAAAGGGGATCCTTGCGCCGTCTGTTCACGTGCCCTACAAACTCTTTATGAAGCGGCTGGCCGATCGCGGCATCAATTTCGAGGAACACGAGGAGTTCCTGGACTGAACTCCTTGAAAACACGAAAAAAAGGGCATAATTTTCGGGTTTTCGGGGTGGATAGTTTTTTGAAACCATGCCCGGAAATAGTGGCCCCTGATGGGCAGCAATGGCCGTACTCAATTTATTGGTGTCAGGTTTCAGGTGTCAGCGCTGCCGCTGGCTGCCTGAGCGGTGATTTCTATCGGCAGATAGATGCCGGACTAACGGTATTTATCACAAGGTGTTCGATATCAGGGGTGCTAATTTCTAACACCCGAAACCTGACACCTGAAACCCGACGGGCACCGGCCCGGCAGAATCGAAACCAGAACGCAAAACACAGAAGGGAGGAAAGTATGAAGTTTAAACGAATCGCTGGGGTGGTTTTGGCATTGGCATTGGTTGCAGCGCTGGCGGGGTCAGCCGCTGCGGGGACTCTGGACGAAATTGTCCAGCGGGGAGAATTGAGAGTGGCGGTGCAATCCGGTGCGGCGCCTTATGCATTTATGGACAAAACCGGCAAACAAACCGGTTCCATGGTGGAGTTCTCCCGTGAAATGGCCGATCGTATGGGCGTGAAACTCAAGATCCTGGATTTTGACTGGGACGGCCTGATTCCGGCGCTGCTTTCGGGCAAGGCCGATATCCTGGCAGCCGATATGACCCCGACTCTCAAGCGGGCGCTGAAGATCACTTTTTGCGATCCCTGGTATTACGTTCAACCCTGTGTGTTCACGAAAACAGGCGCATCCTATCAGACACCGGAGGATGTCAATAACCCCGATGTCACGGTAGGGGTTTTGCTGGGCTCGACGGGTGAGACCATCGCCAAAAAATTCCTTCCCAAAGCGAAGATAAAAACCTACAAGGGCGGCGGGCGGATGATCGTGCAAGCCCTGCTGGCCGGTCACGTGGACGCCGGGGTCAATGACGATCTGGCGGTGTTGACCGTTCTGCCTGACTTTCCTCCGAATTCGGTTCGCGTGCTGGACGAACGCCTCGGACAGGGCAAGGATCCGCTGGCGTTTGCCGTTCGCCATGATTCCGTCAACCTGTGGCAGTGGATCAATTTGTTCTTCAATACCATTCGGGCCGATGGAACCTATGATGCCAACATTAAATACTGGATGGAGTCTTCGGATTGGAAAAAGGATCATTAACTCCATTCATAAGCCACCGGCCGGTGAGAATTGAAAAGGTTCTACCGTTGCCGGGTGCCACGAGTTATAGCTCCGGACCTGACAAATGCCGGTGGCTGATGACTGGAGATATCCAAAAAATTTTGCTCCCAACAGCCCGCCCGGAAATCACCGCCTTATGCTGAAAGGATTCAACTTCAGGGTAATCTGGGAATACCTGCCATTTTTTTTGGAAGGCCTGCGCAACACGTTTCTGATTTCGACCCTGGCCATTTTTTTGGCGCTGATCGCCGGCACGATCGCCTGTGCCTGCCGCCTCTCGCGTTGGACATGGCTGCGCGGCATTTCGATCGTCTACATCGAATCCATCCGCTCGACTCCGCTTTTGGTGCAAATATACTTCTTTTATTTCGGGTTGCCGACGCTCGGTATCCGAATCCCTGAACTCCAAACCGGAATTCTGGCGTTGATGCTCAACAGCGGAGCCTATATGGCCGAGATCATCCGAGCGGGTATCACCTCCATTTCCAGCGGCCAGATCGAGGCGGGGATATCTTCCGGGCTGAGCTATCTGCAGAGAATGCGTTTTATCATTTTGCCCCAGGCGCTGGGGGTGACCGTTCCGCCCCTGTTGGGCCAGGCCATTGTGTTGGTCAAAGACTCGGCCCTGCTGTCCCTCAT
Organism: uncultured delta proteobacterium; assembly: GCA_963774425.1. Classification (GTDB taxonomy): domain Bacteria; phylum Desulfobacterota; class Desulfobacteria; order Desulfobacterales; family JAFDCJ01; genus JAFDCJ01. The sequence continues at coordinate 42,482 of CAVZEZ010000035.1, forward strand.
CTCCGTAATGGAGCTGACCCGCTGCGGACAGGTGCTGACGTCCGAGCGTTTCATGCCCAGTGAAGCTTTTTTTACGGTCGCCTTCTTTTATCTGTGCATCTATTTCTGTCTGAAGGCGGCAGCCGACTGGTCGCAGAAAAAGCTGATATTCCGCGAGGCTTATTGATCCATGATAATTTTTTATCTGGAGCGCCTGCTTGAAATTTTTCCATTTTTTTTAAAGGGACTCTGGATGACGGTCGCCGTTTCGGGGCTGGGGTTGATCTTGGCCACCATCTTCGGCTTTATCCTGGGCATCCTCAGATCCAGTAAAAACAAACTGATTACAGGGCCGGTCGGGATATATGTTCACATCATCCGCGGAACCCCGTTCGTGGTTCAGATATTCATTATCTTCTTCATTTTTCCTGAATGGGGCATCCAACTGGAGGCTTTCCCGGCCGCTGTTCTATCCCTGACGATTCTGGGCACGGCCTTCATTGGAGAGATCGTGGCGGGCGGGATCAAGGCCGTCGACAAAGGGCAATGGGAAGCGGCGGCGGCTTCCGGACTGTCGACCGCCCAACAGTTGCGGCTCGTGATCGTGCCCCAGGCCATGCAGACCATTTTGCCTCCGTTGGTCGGGCAGTATGTTCTGCTGATCAAGGATTCTTCAGTGGTTTCCGTTATCGGGGTCGTCGAGTTGACCCGGGTGGGCTGGATGACGGTGGTGCGAATACCGGAAGGCCTGATGGTCTTCAGTTTGGTCGGAATTCTTTATTTCGCGATATCCTACCCCTTAATTCGCCTCTCAAACCACATGGAGCGCAGGATGTCTCATCGTGAAGTCAGGTTATAGCATTATGATCAAATTTGAAAATGTAAATAAATGGTTCGGTAAGCTGCATGTATTGAAAGACATCAATCTGGAAGTTGGCCAGGGAGAGGTCGTCGTCATTTGCGGGCCCAGTGGTTCCGGGAAATCCACCCTGATCAGATGCATCAACCGGTTGGAGAAGTTTCAAAAGGGCCGGCTTTTTGTCGATGGGATACCATTACACGATCATGCGATCAACCTGACCAAATTGAGAGGTGATATCGGCTTTGTTTTTCAGCAATTCCATCTTTATCCGCATATGACGGCCCTGCAAAACGTCATCCTGGCACCCATCAACGTTCGTAAGCTGAAAAAATCGGATGCCGACAAACTGGGTCGCGACACCCTGACCAGGGTGGGACTGGAAGGGAAGGTCGCCTCTTATCCGGCCCAACTTTCCGGCGGGCAGCAACAGCGGGTAGCCATTGCCCGGGGATTGGCCATGAATCCAAAAATAATGCTTTTCGACGAACCGACCAGCGCCCTGGACCCCGAAATGATCGGCGAGGTGCTCGACGTCATGATCCAATTGGCAGACGAAGGCATCACCATGTGCGTGGTCACCCACGAGATGGGTTTTGCCCGCCAGGTGGCCCATCGGGTGATATTTATGGACGAGGGCTTGCTCGTCGAGACCGGCAAACCCGACCGCTTTTTCGACAGTCCTCAGACGCAGCGCGCCGCCCATTTCATCAGCAAAATCCTGGTTCACTAGCCGGGCGGTTTGTTTTTCATACAGCGGACTGCTTCTTCCTTTTAATCAAGATTCGAAAATATTTCCGTAAAGCGTCGCGGTATTCTCCGCCGCGGCTTTCCTCACTTGGGCTTCGCTTACCTTTTTTATTTCAGCGATCGAATGGATCGAAATACCGATGTTAAGCGGTTCGTTGCGTTGATCCGGCTGAGGTCCCAACACCGGGCTGTCGCTTTCGACAAGAAGTTGGGATAACGGAAGATGTTTTATCAGTTTTTGCTTTTGGCGGGAACGAACCACCGAAGGCGGAATGGAAAAAAAATAGCCGGCCTCTATTGCCGGCATGGCCGTGGATGCCTTGCCGTCGAAAGCATGCAGCTGAACCCTGGCAGCATTACATTCGAGCAGCAGCGCAATGGCGTGGCGTCCCGCCGATCTGGAATGCACATTCAACGGCAAATTCAGTTCCTTGGCCAGTTCAATGAAACTTCGGAAGATTTCTTTTTGGATGATCCGCTCATCAGGTTCTTTGACGGCCCAGAAGTCCAGCCCGACTTCGCCGACCGCAACCAGCCCGGCGCGTTGCCGGCGAATGAATGCATGGAGTTCTTCAGCCTTCGCCGGATCGAGAATCGTCGGATAGAGCCCGGCCGCCGGGCGCAGCAGAGAATGCCTGCCGGCAAGATCCATATTTCGCCGGGCATCTTCCAGATCTTCCCCCACGGCGACGACCGCCCCGATACCGGCGGCCTCGGACTTCGCAAGTACTTCACTCCGATCCTCATCAAATAAAGGATCGCAAATATGCGCATGCGTATCGCAAAGTCTGGGTTCGAGCATTTTCCTACTTGAAGTCCATCACCATGAACTCCCCGGTCAGTTGACACATGGCGGCCACCTGCGTGACGAATTGATTCGCGTCGAACTCATCCAATCCGGCGGTGGTCGCCCAATAAGCCCCCTGGGTGCCCATGGTGGCATATGCGGGCAGATCCCAATCGAGAGCCACCTTCCCCATGCCGTACCACACCCCCTGAACGCCCTGATGGATGCCCGGCCTTTCGACACTTTGCACCATTACCCGCGGCCATCTGCTGTCCTTGACCGCCTGGACGGCCTTGTCGATCAACTCTTGATCGTTTCGTGTCCAGAGAAAAGAGGGCTCTACCCGCCCGGTGGGTGCAAAGGCGCTGCCGGCTTCCCGAAATTCAAGCTGGCCCAAATGCTCCATGGCAATCAGGGCCACGATCGGCTTCCGGGCTTCAGGATTTTTTGTGAACCAGTCCTGTTCCGTATTGCCGCGCTCCATTCCGGGCATGTAATGACGGTTGTCCAGAAAGACCATCAGGGTCCGGGGGCGCTCATTGCGGGGAAAATGAGAAAAATAAGAAACAATGCCCAGCAAGCCGAGAGCCCCATTTTCCTGTGATATCGAGGGGCCATCGGTATGGGTGACAAGAAGTATTTTTTCGTCCAGCGAAGTGCCGTAGTTCTTCCCGGGCAGATAGCCGATCAATTGATAGGTCTGGGCCGGTTCGCCTTTGGCGATCAGCTTCAAGGTTGCCTTTTTGGCCCGTCTGGCATCTGCGATAACCTGAGCACCGGCGTCGCGGCCGAGATAAAGCGTGGGGGTATCGAACAGTTTAAGAACCGGAAACGTGTACAGACCCGCCACCCGATCATAGCCCATGTCAAAAACCACAACTGAACCGGCGGCTTTGCTTTTGGCCAGGAGGGTGTTTATTTTAGCCGTCTGACGCAGCTGCCACCACATATCATAGGCTACTGATTTGCTCGTTGGAACTTTGGTAAACATGGCCGGGAAGCTTTCCGAATCCGACAGATACTCATAATCGTTCAACGTAAACCATTTCTGGTAGTCTTCCGGCAGCGGCGGTTCCGGATGGGCTGCAACCGGGACAACCACGATTTTATCCGCATAGGCAGACATGTCCGTCTCGGGGTCGAATAAAATCAGTTCGGCGGTGACGCCTTCAGCACCGGTCGATCCCGAATAGGCCCCATAGTGAGCCACCTTGACCGGTCGCCCGTCGGATTCCAGAGACCATTGGCTGTCATCCGGCCAATCGGTGGTGTACCAGCGCTCATAGGTCCAGGCATTATGCGCGATATCCTTGACACCGATTTCTTCCAGGTGCTGCTCGGTAAACGACAGAAATCGGTGCCAGGCCTTGTTGCCCGAATACGTCGGTCCGGCCTCAACCTTGTATTGATGCCAGGCAAGGGCCTCGGAAGAAGTGATCATATAGTCGGGGTTTACGGTGGTGAGAAATCGTTGGTAATCGGGATGTTGTTCGATGCGGTCTTTTTCGGTGGTACAGGCGGTCACAAGACAGATAAAGACAGCGACGGCCGCTAGAATTAATGTTTTTGCACGCTTCATTTCTGCGGTTCCCCCATTTCTACGTAAATTTCGCGGACCCCGTTATTCGGCGAATTTAAGGATAACCGATTCTGCGCCTCCCTTGGATCCCACTTTTACCTGGATTTCAAGGCTGTCGTTGCGAATGCCCAAAGCCAACGGGATCTTGCCCTTGTCGCCTTCTATATGGGTGATTTCCCTTGCAGCCGCCATGATTTTTTGGCCGATCTCGGAGCCCGGTGAAGGCAATTCGGATTCCCGATATTTGGCGGTCACCTCAACCTCTCCATCTTCCGAGCGGGTAATGGTGATTTTTTTGGCGTTGCTGTTCACGCCATGCAAAACACTTAACGCCAGCCACTTTAAGGCCGCTTCCTCCTTGTCTTGATCGTTTGGCAGGGCGGACATTTCCCGCAACGGATCGTTGGCGGCATAGCAATCGCAAAGTTCCTGAACCTTCAGATGTAAGTTGCGCTTTTCTTTCATATTTTCTCCTCCTTTCAGTGGGACTCCGATGGTGTGTTAGCAGGTCTCGATTCCAAGTGCTACTAAATTATGCATTTTTCCATGAAAAGCAAGATGATTAAGCTTTCAATATGAGTTCAAACTTCTGCTCCCTGATGTTGCCGCCCCATTGAAATACTTCGCTTTCTTCACATAGGCGGAAATCCGCTGCTTCATAGACCCGGCGTGCACTTTCAAGCCCTTTGAACGTCCACAGATACACTTTGGGGTATTGTTTCCGTTTGCAAAACGCCACGGCCCGGCCGATAAGTTTCGTACCGATACCGCTTTTCTGTAACTGCGCCAGGACGATAAACCATCGCAGGCGCACGCCCTCGGTGAATGCATGGCGACCGTCGATTGCAATCGCACCGGCGAATTCATCCTGCGCGACCGCCACCCACAGGCCGTCCCGATTGGGATCGAATTTGCTGACGAATTCGGAAAGTTCTCGGCCGACCTGGGTTTCAAAGGTGACATCGAACCCCCAATTTTCATGATAGTAAATCGCATGGGCTTCAATTATTTTCCCAACCACGCCCGGGTAGTAGCCGACATACCTGATATCCTTCATTGCCCCTTCCTTGAAATAACAGCTCTAAGTTTATGTCATCCGCTCTAACGGCTCCGCATTATCATTTCAATCCACAGAATTCGCAGATTGCACAAATTGCTCAACTCACCTTAAGAACGATGCGAAATCTATCGGGTTTAATTCCCCGCAGCTTGCTGCGGTAAAATAGATATAATCCGTTAAAAGATACCCCACGGCTTGCCGCGGGGCAGTTCATTGGATATCTTTTTTTAAAGGACCTATAACGGTTCTCTGGGCCCCGGCACCTTACGGCGTTTCAAAGGGTCCCACCACTGGGCGGCGCCTACCAGGGTTATCAGGGCATCGTCGATGGCACCCAGCACCGGAATCCCGTCCGGGATTAAATCGATGGGCGAAAGCAGCCAGACAAGCGCGATGCCGGTAATGATAATTTTGCGTATCCAGACTGCAATTTCATCGAAAATAGAGTCGGTTTTGAAGATGCCCGGGGAGGGTGCCAGAAAAAAACCTCTGCGGTCCCCGTGAAGCTCCAGAATCCGGTGCTCGCGCACCAGCCGGTGCGAAATAGTCTGGGAGATACCGGCGATTGCCGGCACATCCAGTTCAAACTGTTTGCCGTACTCGCGCTGAACAATGGCCATGACACCATCTTCGGTGATGTATCCGTCCGTCAGCGCGTGTTTGGCGATCCTCAAACTGCATTTAAACTCCAGCCGATCTTCGACGGCGTGCAACCGTTCGAGGATATTCCGATCACCGATAACATCCCCGTACCGGTTGTACTGCAGGGCGATTCCCGTCAGCATGGCGATAAACCCCAGACCGAACCAGATAGAGGGCCTCGGATCGTGCGACAGGGTGTTCATCGCGGGGATGAGGAACGCCACCACGGTCAGGGCGAAGCGGCGACCGGGCTTTTTCTGAGTGAAGGCAATAGAGGTGAAAAATATGAGTACCAAAATACCCGGATTGCGGAAAATATCCTGCAGCCAGGCCGGTAAAATATTTCCGACCCCTACAGTGTCTTTCAGGTCGGTTACATAGTCTCTGAGTTGACCCAGCAACCCGAGAGGGGGCTGTGAACCGGGAGCCAGACCCGCCACGCGGCCGATGAGCAGGGCGATGGGAAGCATCAGAAGTACATGCAGAATCAAATTCACGCCGGCGGGGCGGCCCAGCAGGTAGGTTTCCCAGCAAAATCCGGCCACGAGGAAAATCGCGAGAACGCCGACAAAAATTCCCTGGTTGTAGGTAAAATATTTGCCTCCATACCAGGGGTCCTGGCCCATCAGCGCAATCGCAGCGATATAGCACAACGCGACGGCAATCCATTTCGGATCTGCGATCCCGGCCACGCCGCCGGCCCGATGTCTTTTTGTATGCCCGGCTTTTCGGGTGTCCGCCAATCGGGGCAAGGGATCATTCATTTTTTTGGGTCTTATCCAGTTCCCGAATGAGGGCATCGAGTTTCTGCTTTAGATCACTGCGTTTTTGGTTGCGGTTCTGGATGATCTGTCGGCCTTCAAACCAGTACCAGCGGTCGAGAATGTGGCGGTAAATTTCAGCCTGCAATGCCTTGGCTTCCTTCATGTCGGAGAGTGCTTCGCTTTCGGTGATATCCAGAGCCTTGTCCCGGTAAACGACATCCGGATGGCGATCTTCTTCGTAACCGCCCATCTGCCAGATCAGAACATACAATCGGGCCTGCTCCAGACGCAATTTCGCATAAAGCTCGGCAAGGAATGCTCTTTTCTCCTCTCCGGTTTGCGGATGTTCTTTGCGGGCATCCAGCGCATGACAGGCGGAATTTATTTGGCGTGCCGCTGTTTCGGCCTCTCGCCGGTAGGCCGCTTTGCTCTCCGCATCCAGTGTCGGAATGCTTTCGGCAGCAAGCACGAGTGCCCGGGCATTATAGTAATTGGCGAAAGGATCTTCGGGAAATGACGTCAGAAAAAATTCGGTGGATGTCTTCAACTCCCGACTGCGCCCGGCATCGGCCAGCAACTCCCAGTAACGATAATATACTTTTTGCCAGGCTTCCATCTCTTTTTGCGAAATCCCGGCCAGTGCCGATTGCGCGGTTTCGATGGCCTCGGTCAGTTTGCCCTCCTGGAAGTAAAGGCGGTCGATGGTGATCAACACCTCCATCCAGGGGCCTTCGCGGCCATTCGCATCCGGTGGGAGATCCTTGACAACCGGGCCGCCGATACTCATGGGTCCCACATCCCTGGGAACCGGTTTGAAAAAGCGGTAAAATGGGAAAAAGATAATTACCAGCACCGCGGCAGCCGCGGCGAAAGCCGCCAGCCGCAGCTTATCGGGGGTGGTCGATGCCGATTGATCCAAGGCCAGTCCAATGGCGGTGGGATCATAATTTTCGCCCCGCGCGATGGACATTTTTTCATCTATATCGATTGCATCCGTTTTGGGGAGAAAGCCGATGGACGTCCGAACATCAGACTGGGGACCATTGCATCCGTCAGTCGGAATTCGCCGAGCCGGCACCGGAGGATTGTTGTGATTCGGGTTCATTGCAATATTAAAATCGTCGGAGTGATAGGGAAAGATAGGAAAGTTTTATGGATTAGTCAAATATTTTCAAAATGCCTCAGCCGGGCACCCGCCGCCGTCCCCGACAGACGGTCTGACTCTGAATGTCTCCGTCGAACAAATCAGACGCCAAATGATCAGCCAGGCCTTGTGCGATACCGTCGGAAACCGATCGCAGGCCGCACGCAAGATCGAGATTACCTCCAGGGATTATTAAACAAAATTGCCCGCTATAAAATAAATCTATAAACTTTTTCCCTTTCCGTCCGATATCAGGCTATAGATTTTGATACGGTCTCAGGGGAAAAGGGTACCAGATGATTATCGAATGTTCGAATTGCAGGAAACGGTTCAAAATTCAGGAGGAGCGACTTCCGAAAGATAAAATCGTCGCTTTCCCCTGCAAAAACTGCGGTCACAAAATCCGTGTGGATCTCCGGGACGGCCGATTTTCCGAGCACACCTCCAAGATCACCGACGCCAGCCGGCGGGATGATGTGCCGGGTCTCGAACCGGCTGGCGCCAGTTTTGGAACCGGTTTGAGGGATATGATTTTGAACAGCGTGGCAGAGTTGCCGCCGATGCCGCAGGTGGTGTTCAAGACCAAGGAATTGATTGCCGATCCGGCGTCGGATGCCAAAAAAATCGCCGAAGTGATCGAAACCGATCAGGCGATTGCCACAAAGGTGCTCAAAGTGGCGAATTCTTCCTATTTCGGCATGAGCGGCAAGATCTCTTCCATATCCCATGCATCGGTGGTGCTGGGGCATAAAATATTGGGTGAGATTGTGACCCTGGCCGGCGCCGAGGGGATTCTGGACGGGAAGCTTAAGGGATACGGTTACGATTCCAGTGACTTGTGGAGACATTCATTGGCCGTAGCGCTTGGATCTAAAATCATTGCGGGTTTCAAAAACCCCACGCTGGTCGAGGAAGCCCAGATGGCAGGTTTGATCCACGATGTGGGCAAAATAATTCTTGATCGCCATGTCCTGGACAAAAAAAAAGAAATAGAAGCATACATGGAGAATGAAGAAAAAACCTTTCTGGATGCCGAAAGCCATTATTTCGGTTTCAACCATGCGGACATCGCATCCGAGGTGTGCAAAAAATGGAATTTTCCCGAATCCATCAATTTTTCCATAAAATACCACCACCACCCCGTGAACTCCGATGGAAACGAACTGGCTTACATTCTGCATCTGGCCGACTATATTTCCCTTATGAGCGGCATCGGCTATGACACCGATGATTTCCTTTACGAACTCGAGGAAGGAACGCTGGATTTTCTGGGCATGCAAAAAACCGACGTGAGCGAGATCGTTCTCAATGTAACCGAATCCGTCAACAAAATTTCGTTATAAATAGGTTTCCTCTTTTTGTCGGTCAGTTTTAGTCCCAATAGCAGGTAAAAGCCGGATTGCCCTCATTCAAAATGCCTTTCCGCCGGATTGTGCCCCCTCGGGCGAGCCATTCGCTTTCTTATCCCGCTCGATTTCGATGTATTCTTGCAGATTGCGGACGAAATAGACGGCGATCTCATACCCATGACGGATAAATTGGTCGGGCACCTGGGAAACAATCATCAGATCCTCGTTTTTCCGCCAAATCATGGATTCACCGTCTTCATTCTGCCAGTCGATGCGCTTGGGTGGTCCATACTTGGATTTTAGCGTGTCGACAATACCGGTTTCATCCTTTTTAAAGTTGACCTTGAACACCAGCGGTGTTTGGGTGTAACCCGAAAAAACGAGTTCGACATAGTCGAAGGGCGCGCCCTGCTTGCGTGGATAACGATACATCAACCGGACGATATCGTGCTCGACCCTTTCACCGGATGGCGAATTTATTTCTCGATTCAGATCGCTGATCTGCGGAAGGTTCTTTTCAATGAACCCTTCGTAGATGGTGTTTAGATTGAGAACGCCGTGACGCTCGATGGCATCCCGGCCTAATTCCTCACCGAGTTTATCTCTGATTTCATTGGATAATCTGGTATTCGTTCCAAGATCTAAGAAGGTGAAACTCTCGGACTTGACTGCCACCTTTTTCTTTTTGATCGAATCCTGATTGTCTCCGCAGGATACCATCGTGGGCACCCAAAGGAGAAGAAGCACAACGGAGAATGTAATTTCTTTCATAAATTTCTTTGGACCTGTCATTTCAGTTACCGGCGTGGCTTCAGGCTTTTTTTCTCTATATTACCGATGTGAAACGGAAACGCCCCCTGTTTGCGGTCCTTGTAATATTGAATCAGTGTTTTTTCAATGACCCGAAAGGCGAGATCGTTCCAGGGAATCTCGGTTTCAGAAAACAGCGCAACTTCGAGACTTTCGTCGCCTGGGCCGAAATCCCGGTCCATCAGGCGGCTGCGGAACATCAGATAAATCTGACTGACATAAGGGATATTGTATAGCGCATATGGCGCCAGAATTTCAACCCTGGCATGGGCTTCTTCCATAGTTTCGCGCCGGGCACCGGCTGAGACCGTCTCACCGTTTTCCAGATAACCCGCCGGCAGGGTCCATTTGCCATAGCAAGGCTCGATGGCCCGCCGGCAAAACAGAACCTTGTCATCCATTTCAGGAATGCAACCGACAACGATTTTGGGGTTCTGATAGTGGACCGAACCGCAGGATTCACACCAGAACCTGGATCGGTCGTCGCCCGGCGGTATACGGTAGGTCACCGGTTGGCCGCAATTGCTGCAAAAATTCATCCTTTTTCCTTGATGATATAATCGGCGTCTTCCTCGCCGATGGTCCCGGAATCGATGCTTCCCGCCACCTCGGGTAAAATGACCGCAAACGGCGCCTGCGAATGTTCGCTTATCTGCCGTGGGACAGCCCCTTTCCGGGCGTGGCCCACACCGGTCAGAACCACGACAACCGCAGTCGGGTTGTGCTTCAGATATTCGAGGGTATTCAGGGCCATGGCGGTATCCCACACCATCTGGGCTTCACAGAGATAGTTGAAATTGAAATTTCCGTGGCCATGGCCCCCAAATGCCCTGCGAATGAAATCCATTTTCTCATCGTTTGACCTTTCCCCGCAGGCAGCTAATTGGCAGCGGGATTCCAGCGATATACCAGGGGCGACGATGTCACCGGCCAGATCCCCTTGGCCGCATTTTTCTCCCCGTTGAAAACAAGATAGCTGTATTTTCCGTAGTGACCGATTTTACGGGCCACCCGATCGGCATATTGAGATGACAACGGCAAAAACAGGGCCGCCACACGCCCGGGTGCGGCAGGATGTGTGAACACCCCGAAAAAAGCATCCGCGGGATGATCGTACAACTTCCCGTCAAATGAGAAGGAATTCGGCCCGATCGTGACCGTATCCGACAGAATAGGCAGAAGATCCTGACGATGCGGTCTGCCGATCAATAGGATGTCGTTTTCGGCGAGCATCCGGGAGGTCAATCCGTCCTCGATGATGACGGTATTATGCGCCACCCCCAGCGAAAGTGCAAGGGTTTGAGCCGCTTTGGCGGTCTCCGGCCGCAGGGATTGTGCCAGCACGGTGATAACCGAAGGCGAACTCTTGAGGGTGTTGACAGCCGGGGGTATTTCAGACGGGGCTAGACGCCGGAAGACCTGATTGTCGGGATCCGCCGTCAGTTTTTGAGGTCGCCGGCTGTGGTCCAGGGCCAGTTGGAATGGGGTTGTTTTTCCGGAAACCTCGATTTGTTTACCGATTCTCCCGTCACCGGTGTCCAACGCCAGATCCAAGGCAAAGCTGTAAAAGGGAGCTTGCTGGACAATTCGCCCACGGACCTTCCAGCCGCTTCCGGTTTGTTCGGTCTGAACATTGTCTAATACGAAGTCGGGAGCACCGGGCCGGTAAATCCACTGATCGAAAAAATGCTGCAACGATCGGCCGGCGCGGTTTTCAAATGCATGCTGCAGATCCGACCAGGAGGTTCGCTTGAAAAGACGGTTTCTGTACACGTCGCGCAACGCTCCCCAGAAAGCTTCTTCGCCCAGCGATCGCCGGAGCATGTGAAACACCATGGCTCCCTTGTCATATCCGATGGTCCGCGTGACCGGATTGTACCGGCTCTGAAAGCGGCTCAGCGCAAAATCGTCGGACGGTGAAACCAGGGCGGCATAATCTCTCAACCACTGACGCCGATAATCCCGCGCGGCTTCGGGGGAGGCCAGTTCCTTGAACCGGTAGTCGGCCACGTAGGTGGTCAATCCCTCGCTCCAGTTGCCCTCGGCCGCATCCACATATACGCCGTTTCCCCACCAGCAGTGGGCAATTTCATGCCCCAGGCTGGTATGCACGATAAACGGCAGCCGCAGTACACTGCCTCCCAGGAGCGTGTATGACGGGAAGCCGAATCCGGTCGGGAAAAAATTTTCAACGACGGCGAATTTTTGAAAAGGGTAGGGGCCGAAAAGATCCGAATAAAGCCGCAGGTAGCGAGCGGTCGCATCCAGATAGGTTGCCGCGAGATCCTTGCTGGAAGGCAACAGATACGTCGACGCTGTCACTTCCTGAGCCACCGGCTTTTCTTCCACCACGTAAGGGGCCACGGAAAGAGAAAGGCCCTCCACCGGATAGGTCACCTCCCACTCGGACACGGTTTTCCCATGGGTGGTTTTGCGGCCGAGAGACCGGCCCGCTGTCACGGCCACCATGCCGTGCGGGGCAGTGACCGTCAACCGGTAAATTGTTCGGACGCCGTCGAGCTCCGGGTACCAGCCGGCCACAGGCAGCAGGAAACTGCCCTGTCGGGAAATGGTTGCGGCCACGCCGAATCCCGGATCTTCGGTGTTTATGGGCTGCTCAGGAACCTTGTCGTCAAACCGGGCGGTGTAGTGCACACTGACCGCAATGCGACCGGACCGCTCCGCAGATGTTAGACTCAGCCGCAGGCGGCCGTTTTGGAAACTGAAATTCCGTGGCTTTTTGTCAACGAATACCCTGACCTGTTCTGCCTGTTTTGCCAGCCTGAAATTCAGAATCCCGGCCCCGTGCGGTTCGATAGCCATATCATCGCGCCCGTCGAGCTTCCTTCCGTCGGGAAACAGTTCGATGCAAATGTGATGAAAGGCAGTCACTTCCGAGGCCGGTGAAACGACGGCAGTGCCAAAAATGAACAGCAGCATCCCTGTTATCAGCAAACAGGCTTGATTCTTCCAGTGTGCCATGATTAATCCGATAAGCGCGTTTTTAGCAAAATTTAAGTATTATGAAAGATTTGTCAAAAGACGGCTGGTTGTTGACTTCCTTATTTGCGGTGTTAATTTATATCCATAAGTGCCACTGGGTATCAATCGTGAACCGACGATGAAACAGTGTAGTCTTGGTCACCACGCCAGATTTTCGTCCGCCGGTTCATACGGTGGTGCCTGTTTTCGACATAACGCCAAAGCGATAAAGGAGGCAGCGAAATGGCCAACTCTACCAATGCTTCACAATGCTGCAGTACGGAAAAAAAGAGATTGGAGCAGGAACTCCAAAAATGCAACTTTTGCAGCGATGATTACGAAGAATTTCACAACTGTTACCGCCAGGCAGCCCGGGAAAGCGGACAACGAGCCCGGTCATGCATCGTCAGTTGACGGACTCTCATCCACGGCCCGGCATATCAGGGGAAATTAAGCCGCATCCAGGCATTTCCCTCGCCGGGCCTTTTTAGCACGGTACATATAAGCGGCTGCCCCGGGCGAAAGGGCAGCCCGACTGATCTAAGACAGAAACTTCAATTAACAAGTAACAAGTGAAAAGTGACAAGTTACGAGTGACAAATCCACACCACTCATTGCGGCAGGGTTTTAGGCCGGGCACGAAGTGAAGCTTTAGCGCTATCCAGGGAAGTTGCCATATGTCTGGACTCCGGCTAAAACCATGCCGGAGTGACGATTAAAGGTATCGGAATGCTCCGGAATCGTTTTCTGAGAAGGCTTAATGTTGAAGTTTCACACGAGCGGCAGCCTCGGGCGAAAGGGCAGCCCCGGCCGCCTCGGGCTAAAGGGCAGCCCGACTGATCAAAGACAGAAACTATTCATCATCGCGCCAAGACGCCAAGGCGCCAAGATTATTTATATTTTTAATCATTCCCTTTGCGAGCTTTGCGACTCTGCGCGAGATAAAATATTTGTAGTTTCATATAAGCGGGCGCCGCCGGCTAAAGGGCCGCCAGATTGATCAAGGACAGAAACTTTTTAATAAGGATCGCTTCATTTTACCCCCTCCCTCAGTCCCTCCCACCAGGGGAAGGAAGCTGTCTCCTCTCCCTTGATGGGAGAGGCCGGGTGAGGGTGATAAAATGGCAAAATGCCTTTTTAACCCAGAACCCAGAACCCAGAACCTGGAATTTGAAGTTTCACACGAACGGGCGCCTCTGGCTAAAAGAACAGCCAGTATGATCGAAAAAAAACTCTGAATGGAAACGCATGGCAAAAACATCAAAAAAGGCGGATACAAGAACATCAAAGAAAACGGATACCAACCACGTTCGTAAAGAAACATTCTGGTTGGTTACATTGCTGGCACTGGCAGTGGGATTTTTCGGCGGGGTTATGTTCGGCGTATTCAAGTCCGATACAGGGAATGTGGCTGAACGCCCCGCCTCGTCTCCGGTGCAGGCCCCCGACCCGGGCAGGGCGGACAGGATCGTGGCGCTTGAAACGGAGACCCGAACCAATCCCGCCAATCCGGAATCCTGGATCGAACTGGGAAATTTGTACTTTGATGCCGATCAATACCAAAAAGCGATCGACGCGTACCGCAAGTCCCTGGATATCAACCCGAACAATCCCAATGTCTGGACCGATCTGGGGGTTATGTATCGGCGCAACGGTAATCCCCAAATGGCGATAGAATCCTTCGACCGGGCCATTGAACTGGATCCCAAGCATGAAGTGTCCCGGATGAACAAGGGCATTGTATTGCTGCATGATTTACAGGATACCGACGGCGCCCTGAAAGCGTGGGAGGGATTGCTGGAAATCAACCCCGTGGCGGTCGCACCTACGGGAAAATCTGTGGATGAAATCGTTCAGCAACTGAAGAAGCAGAAAAACCAGAAAGAGGCTACACAATAGTTTCGTTTAGATCTTCAGGTTCATTTAGATCGTTTAAATGGTCATTTTCTCGGTAGCCCCGATTCAAACGTTCCTAACAAAATAAACGGTCTTAACCAACCATCCAAACCATCTAAACCCTCCGCTAATTGTTCGGATAGCGCTGTCCGTAAATGATCCGGAGGTCTTTTTCGGCAAAATGATAGCGTGTATTACAGTAATGGCAGCGCATCTCCACCGGAAAAGGCCCATTGTCGCGAATCTCCCTGAGATCGGCGACCGGCAGCATCATCAGCAGACTGCGCACCCGGTCGCGATTGCAGTGGCACATGAACTCGATGCGGTGGTTGGCCAGAAATCGCGGTGAATATTCCTTGAAATTTTTCTCGACGACCGTTTCGGAATCGATTTCGTCGGAAAATACCTCGCCGAGGGAGGGCAGGTGGATGACCCGCTCTTCCAGGGCTGCTGCCAATTCGTCGTCGGCCTGGGGCATGGCCTGCAGAAATATCCCCCCCGCTCCGGTAACCCGACCCTGGCGATCGAATTTTATGCTCAGATTGAAGGCCGTGGGAATTTGTTCGGATGTCAGATAGTAATTTGCCAGATCCTGGGCGATATTGCCGTATTTGAGGATTATCCGGCCGGTGAAAGGATGCTTGGCATCTTCCAGATGCTTTGTCACCGCCAGGTAACCGGCGCCGAAAAACGGCGAAAGGTCGAAATTTTCCATGGGCTTGGTTAGCGGAATGGGGACATTTTTCAAAAATCCGCGCACTTCGCCGAAGGCATTGACTTCCACTGTCAGTCCCTTGATCGGCCCTGAACAGTCGAATTCGAGGGTAATGCGGTCATTGCTTTTCAAGCCCGCCGACATCAATCCCGCGCCCAGATAGGCCCGACCCAATACCAGCGTTTCGAGTATTCCCAGTTCATGATTGGCCCGCATCTCATTCACCATTCGCGTACCGTTCAGGACCACCCCGCGGACATCTCCGTCAGCCAGTAAAAAGGTGTGGAGTCGGTCTCTGGCACTGGCCAGCAACAGCTCCTTGAGCGTTTTTCCGTACGGTTTCTTTTTGATCATTTAAATAAAGAGCACGGCATGCATTTTCCATGCGCGGCAGTTTAATATTTATTTCATTTATTATCAATAGGTTATTTTAATCCAGGTGTGCGGTCCATGGTTTTTTGCTCTCATTTCGTTTCCTGATCACTTCTTTATCCTCATCGGCTGATACGCAGCAAACCGACACCCAGCCATTTTCAGGAAACTGGAAAACGACTTTTTCTGATGATGCAACTCTCCGGACAAATCTTTCACTCCGCCCGGGCGTCGGCACCGTGTTCGGAAAGCTGGGCCCCGAACCAGCGATGCAAGGCAGTCAGCAGATGGAGATCTGTTGTCTCAAAGGTGATTGCAGCTCCGTTGGCGAGGGCTGCATAGGAAACATTGAGATGCGCTGCTCCGGCTTCAAGGTCCTGCAGTCCCGGCATGTCGGCACCGTGCAGTTTAGCCGGGTCGGAATAATCGCCCCGGTGAAACCTTTGGGCTTCATGCCGCAGATGCCGTTGAATGAGAGCAATCTGATCGGATGCCCCTGAATCTTTCGCGATGACTTTAAGCACGCCGCCAGATTCCGTCATTTTGAAGATGTGTATGGTCTGCGATATATCGAAGGGCATTACGCCATGCGCCATCTGATGGACGTGCTCCTGTTGGCTATCTGCAAACAAAACAGCGCCATTAATCAGTATGAAAATAATGATCGTCCATTGGGCCAACCGGCTTAAATATCGTGAATTTTGTTTCATGGTAGGTAACCATTTCAATCCGTTCCTGATATGACGTGCTCCTTGTGCTGATTGTTCGATTAAAAAAGTCTTCACATCCCCTCCTGCATTTCAATATGGCTCGAATATCAAAATAGATATCGTCAAGGGAAATAATTTTGGCATTGGTCATTTTAAGGCTTTTTGCCAGTTGCAGGTATTTATCCATTTTTTTTCGTGAACCCTACGTGCGAAACTATTAAGCGCCGTATCTTCCAGCATGGCCCATGCCGAACCCATCAGGATGGCTGAGGGCCGTCATATCCCTCGATGATAACCAGATCGATGGTCGAGATATGCAGCCTGTGCTGGAGGGCTTCCTGGTATTCGGGTGACTTCCAACATTCGAGCGCCGCCTGATACGTGGGAAACTCTAACACAACGTTGCGACTCCGGCTTGTCCCCTCCGGATTCTCGAATTGACCGGCGCGCACCAGGAATTTCGCACCAAATTTCTTTAACGCCGCGGCATTGGCTTGGATGTATTCCTTATATTTCTCGGTATCATCGACATCGACTCGGCCTATCCAGTAACCTTTGGGCATTTCGACCTCCTTTCAAAAACAATGGAATAATTATTTCCTTCATTTCCCCGGCTATGGCAGGCCCGCGCCGGGAACTTCCACTTCAACAATTTCGATTCTGCCACCACTTTTTGCACGAGCTTCGCCCGGATGTAAAGACCCTGCCGTACAGACGAACAGCGTGCGGCGGTCAAACCCACCCAACATGCAGGCGTAAGGTGTTGTCGAGACCGTCAGGCGATGGGTGATATTTCCGCCTTCCTGCACTCTGAAAACCTGCCCGGGATGGGGTGCGGCCACCCAGATGGCCCCCTCGGCGTCTAAACAGATACCGTCCGGATACGCACCTTTCAGATTGGCCCAGATACGGCGGTTTTTCAGCCCGCCGTCTGATTCAATATCGAAGGCGGTCAGACAGTTTCCCCAGGTTTCAGCAACGATCAATGTCCGCTCGTCGGAGGTGATGACGGCACCGTTGGGAAAGATAAGATCCTCGGCTATGATACGGGCGTTGCCGTCCGGTGTCACCAGCACCATCTCCGCAGATTTTACCGGAGCGTTTGCCGCTAAATCGAAACCAAAGTTTCCGATATACGCCCTTCCCTGTCTGTCCACCACCATATCGTTGCAGTGAAAGGATGCGAGGTCTGACAGATCGGCAACTTGCACCGGTCCTCCCGGATCAAGGCGAAGCAGGCGCCGGTCGGTCATCGATACCACTAGGAGGCGACCATCCGGCAGCCAGCCCAAACCGGAAGGGGAATTTTCGACTTTAACTATTTTTTCGGCGTTTCCGTCAAGATCCACGGTCATCACATGGAAACCCTGCATATCGGAAAACCAGAGTTTGCCATCGCGCCATCGCGGACCTTCAGGAAAATGCAAGTCTTCCAGCAATATTTTCGTATCTTGCGGCATCATTTAGTCCTCCTGATTTTCTTAATTGATTCACTCCGGCATCGGTTTCACTGCCTTGATGCTTATGACGACCTTTCCGGGAAACAACATTGAATTTGCCTCACCTCAAGGGTGCCAATGCGTAATATTTAACGAATTGCATGTGCTTTGCTCGTATCTCCGATTGAGAGGCGCGTGTCTATCGGCAGCGTAACACGCATCCCTATCCCGATGGGGCGCCTCAATCACTTGCCAAACCTGTACCACCGTGTTTTCGGACGGTAAAGAAGCAACCCCATTGCCGCCAGAATCGCGAACGCTGCGCCGGCCATAAATGTGGCCGAGGCGCCATATGCGGTCCATAATGATCCTGCGATAACGCTTGCCATAAAGAGTGCTGCCCCGCTGACAAGATTAAACACTCCGAAAGCCGTACCGCGAAAATCTGCGGGGGCGGCATCGGCAACCAGTTTCGATAACAATCCTTGAGTGAACGCCATGTGCAGGCCCCAGAAAGCTGCCCCGATAAATGTCATCCACGGCGATACAGCCAGCGCCAATAAGACATCAGCGATGACAAGTACCACAAGTCCGAACGCCAGAAGAGTGCGAGCTGAAAGCCGGTCCGCCGCCGCACCCGCCGGGTACGCAAATATGGAATAAAAGATATTCATTACAATCATGATTACAGGCACGTAGCCAATAGAAAGTCCGACGTCCCGGGCCCGGAGAATCATAAACGCCTCACTGAATCGAGCTAAGGTAAAAACCGCACCCAGTGCAACGACGAGCCAATACCGCTTTGGCAGGAGTTTGATATCAGTCAACGTCAGTGGATTTCCGGGATCAGCAACACAATCCGGGGACTTGGGTTCGCGCACCGCAATGATCAGCAGAAACACCGCGATAACCGCCGGAAAGACGGCCACCCATAATACGGTTCTTATGTTGTTTGTAAACCAAAACATGAATATGACAGCCAGGAGGGGTCCGATAACGGCTCCGACCGAGTCGAGTGATTGACGTAAGCCGTAGGCTGCGCCGCGAAGCTGTAATGGTGCGATGTCGGCAACCAGCGCGTCACGGGGCGCACCACGAATGCCTTTCCCGATGCGGTCGACAAACCGTGCTCCGAACACCCACCCAATGGTTGTCGCAAGCGGAAATATCGGTTTGGTAACGGCACTCAGCGCGTATCCGGTCACAGCAAGAAATTTGCGTTTCCCACAGTAATCGCTGATAGCTCCCGAAAATACTTTCGTGATGGCAGCAGCTCCCTCGGCAAAGCCTTCGATGATGCCGATGGTCACCATGGAAGTACCCAGTATTGTAGCCATGAATATCGGCAAAAGGCTGTGAACCAGCTCGGATGAGATGTCCATGAACATAGAGACAAATCCAAGCCCCCAGATACCGATCGGCAACCGGCGATAATCGGATTTTGAGGAGGCTGATCCTATATGTTTATTTTGTTGCAGTAATCTCATTTATGCTGTTTTCTTCGTGGCCCAACGCTTCCGGATAACTCGCACTGCCTGGAAGTTCAATTATGTAGCATCTTGCTCGGCGTCAAGCTCACCCGATTGGGCATCTATTAAGTACGTTCAGCAACTGCATACCCCTTTTTCGTAATTTCGAAAACCTCCCGCGGTCGTCTCGCGCCACGAAAAGGCCATTTTTGACCAACTCTTCCAACGAATATTCCCATACCGCAACAGCGCGGTGATCTTCTTTACTCGTTAATAGACTTTTGCCACTGGTATGGAGATCGACGCCTTCGTCGTAATGTTCAAACAAAACCAAGCCGCTCGGGTCCAAAGCGGCCTCTTTGAGAAGAATCTTCGCCTCTTTAGACAGAGTAGCTATCGATGCGGCCGGTTGAGGTGGTATCGGTGAATAGGGAGACACACGAAATATGGCCACCCCAAAACCAAAAACCCCCAGAAAAAGCAAAATAAAGATGCCGACTTTGGCCTTCTCAGAGGCCTTGGCAAAGAAAAAATGTTATATCACCCGCAAGCTGAGGTTGAAAGTGAATTTTGATAATGGGTCCCTTCCGTCGCCGCTGATGGTGCGTTTATCCGGGGTTCGGCTTTACCGGCCGCAGGGATGCTCCCCAAATCCGTACACAATTATTCATCGATTAAACAACCGTCCTGCTATTTTATTTCCTCAACTTTTAAAGCTCATGTGGCCTATCAGCCAACAACGTCCCCATAGCCTTTTACAGATCTTTCCGCCGGGCTCAAATAAAAACCCCCACTTATCAAAATGATAGCAGGGGTTTTAGTCCAGGTTAGCCATCCCCGGTTCTCCCTTCAGGGAGGACCCATAATCCATTCCTGCCAGGATAACGAATAGAAGCCGGGATGACAATCTTATTTATTTATCCGGAACGCAGTCCTTCCCGTTTCTTCAACGAAAACCGGAGTCATTTCGCACATTGCGAACCTATATTTGGTTACCCGTAAAAAAAGCGGACCAGGCACATGGGAACTGCCGGGACATAGGTGACCAGCAGCAGTACCCCCACAATGACCGAAACAAAATAGACGTTTACCTTGCTGACTTCCCAAATATCCGCCTTGGCAACCGAACAGGCTGTGATCAGAACACTCGCAACCGGTGGAGTCTGCTGGCCGATGCCCAGGTTGAGGGTCACAATCAGCCCGAAGTGCACCGGATCGATGCCGAGGGCATTTACCAGGGGCATGACGATGGGCACCACCAGGATAATCGCAGCGGCCGAGTGCAGAAACAACCCGACAACCAAGAAAAACACGTTGAGCAGTGCCAGGACCATGTAGCGGTTTTGCGTGAAGCTGGTAATGGCCAGGGCTAAATGCTGCGGGACCTGCAGTTCCGTGAGATAGTTGCCGACAAGCGCCGACGACGCCACCAGCAGCATGACCACTGCCGTCGATATCCCACCTTCTACGATCGCCGTGCGCAGGTGCTCCCAGTTGAGTTCGCGGTAGATGACGCCTCCGATCAGCAGTGAAGCGGCAACGGCCAGTCCGGCGCCCTCGGTGGCGGTGACGACACCGCCGAAGATTCCCCCCAAAATAATCAGAGGGAGCACGAAGGCCCAGGAAGCGTCCTTGAAAGTGATCCACAATCGCTTGAGCTGGAACGCTTCCTCCACCGGATAATTGCGGCGTACGGCAAACAAATAACTGACAAACATCATCAAGACCCCTCCCAGTATTCCGGGAATGATGCCTGCCACAAAAAGCTTGACCACGGAACTGTCCGACATGACCGCATATAGAATCATGGGTATGGAAGGCGGGATAATGATGGCAATCGTTGCGGAAGAAGATGAGACGGCAGCGGCAAAACCCCGGGGATAGCCCTTTTTCTTCATGGCCGGGATAAGGATGGACCCCAGGGCGGCCACATCGGCCACCGCCGAGCCGGACATTTCCGCGAAGAACATGGAGGCGGCAATCGTTACCATGGCAAGGCCGCCCTTGATAAAGCCGAATAGCGCCGAGGCAAAGGCGATCAGTCGGCGGGAAATGCCGGTGGTGTTCATGATGGCGCCGGCAAAAATAAACAGCGGAATCGCGAGCAACGGAAAATTGGTGGCACCATCGAACATGACCAGAGCGACGTTGGGCAGAATATCGACTCCCTGGGTTGCAATCATGGCCACCACCGCGACGACGGCCAGAGCGACAGCAATCGGAACATTGATGAAAATCAGCGCGAATAAACCTAAAAGCATCCATAAGAGGGTCATGATCGGGGCACCTCCATTGCGGCAGAATTTGAGGGAGCTTCCATCTCATCCGGGATATCGATATTGTCGAATCCATCGGGTTTGAGGGCTTTGCGCATCAGCTCCGGAATACCCAGTACTTCGGCGATAATAAACAAAATCGCTCCAATGGGGATGACGGATTGGGTCAGGCGGGTGGGGACTTGCGGCAGGCTGATCAGGTTGTCACCTTTGAGAATAACAAGAACTTCGAATCCGACCCAGGCCAGCAGCGCAAAAAAACCAATAATACATAATTCGCTGATAATGATGAAAGGAATGCGTACCGCGGGTTTCAATGATTTGATCAGCCCGGAAAACCCGATATGTGCCCGGTGAATGGCTGCCAGTGCAGCGCCGTAATAGGTTAGCCAGGCGAGCAAAACGGATGACACCTCATCATACCAGCTCAGCGAGGCGCCTGCCTTGCGATACACCACGGCCACCAGAACAATTGCGGTCAGGGTCACCATGATCAGGATGACGATAAATTCCAGCGAGCGTTCAAAGCCTTTGCGAAAAGTTGCGTACAAGAACACCTCCCTAAAAAATCTGGTTCAGGGTTCAGGGTTCAGCGTTGGAGGTCTTAAACACCGGCTTATATCACAGACTCCGGCCCTTTGAGCCCTGAACCTTGAATCCGGAAACGATCGATTCGATTGCCAAATAAGAGAAACCCCGGATCCGGATTGCAAACCGGATGCGGGGTTCCATTGACGCTACTTGTATTTTTTCCCCAACTCGACTGCTTGCTTGACGAGTTCGGCACCTCCCGGGACAGTGTTCCCGAATTCCTCATAGATGCCGCCGCTGGCATTAATAAAGGCTTCCTTGTCGGCTTCGTTGATCTCAACCGAACCTTTCACTTTTTCCAACAGCTCATCGTCGAGCTGCTGGGCTTTCTGATAGACAAAATCCTGCATGTCCTGGGCAATAGTTTCGATCTTGGCTCGCTGATCCGCCGGCAGCTTCGCCCAGCGTTGGGCACCGACCGTGACATAGGCGGGGGTGTAGACGTGGCCGGTCAGGGAAAGATATTTTTGTACTTCCTGGAACTTTTGGCTGTAGATCTGAGCCAGGGGGTTTTCCTGTCCATCGATGACACCGGTTTGCAGCGCCACGAAAACCTCCGAAAGCGCCATGGGGGTGGGATTGGCACCATAGCTTTTAAACATCTTCAGCCGCCATTCCCCTTTGGGGGTACGCAGCTTGATGCCCGACAGGTCTTCCGGCACGTTGATGGGTTTGACGTTGTTTGTGATGTGGCGAAAACCGTTTTCCCACACGGCGATAATTTTATAACCTTGTTTCTCGACCGCCGGGGCAAGCTTCTCCCAAAAAATCTGGTCCCGGATAGCTTTCATGTGTTCCCGGTTCTTTACCAGGTAAGGCATTTCGAAAAGTCCGAAGACATCTACCACCGAGGACATGACTGTCGAGGGCAGCGCGAGATCGACGGTGCCGAGTCTGAGTTTTTTCAACAGTTCCTGGTCCTTGCCGAGCTGGCTGGAACCGAAAGCGGTTACGGTTATCTCGCCGCCCATCTGGTCGTTGACCCGTTTGGCAAATTCATCGACGCAGATCTGGAAAAGCGAACCCGGTGCGCCCACATGACCGAATTTGAGCTCGGTCGCTTGGGCTTGCACAGCCATAATTCCAGGCAGGGACAGGGTTAATGACAGGATGACGATAATCAGCATTTTCTTTTTCATGACGTATCCTCCTTCTGCTCATTGTTTGAGATGCGCTTGCCTTTCTCAACTGTTTTGTCTCCCCCATGATGAAATGAATCGCTGCAGGACTTGATCTATGCTGCCATTTGCAGTGACGGGTTAGGCTATCATCGTTGAGAATGGCCATCGGCTCTCAATGGTTTTATTGTTTCCGCACCCGAACTCTATGTTCAGCGACAAGCCGTATGAGAAACTTCCAGCTGCGGATGTGCCCTAATTTTCCTTGTATGACCCGAGATATTCGAGCGCTTCAGCAACCCCTCCTTTTGAAAACGGAATTCCGGCCAGCGAGAACCCCATTTCCACTCCCGAGAGTGTTCCGGCCAGCATCAGGTCGTTGAAATGACCCAGGTGACCGATGCGAAAAATTTTGTCTTTGACCTTACCGAGGCCGATACCCAGACTCATATCGAATTTTTGCAGGATCAATGCCAGAAATTTATCGGCATGATGGCCCGCGGGCATCATGACGGCGGTCAGGGAACTGCTGTATTCTTCCGGATCTGCACACAGGACCTCGAGTCCCCAGGCCCGTACGGCCCGGCGGGTGGCTTCCGCGTGACGGTCGTGGCGTTTGAACACATTCTGCAGACCTTCATCTTCGAGCATCATAATCGCCTCCCGCAGACCGTACAGCAAATTGGTGGCGGGGGTGTAGGGGAAAAATCCCTGTTTGTTGGCCGCCAGCATGGCGTGCCAGTCCCAGAAAGATCGCGGCAGTCCGGCGGATCGGGATGCATTCAGGGCCTTTTTGCTGATGGCGTTCAGCCCGAGACCCGGCGGCAGCATCAACCCCTTTTGGGAGCAGCCCACCGTCACATCCACTCCCCATTGCTCGTGGCGATAGTCGATGGAAGCCAGGGAGGAAATCGTGTCTACCATCAGCAGGGCCGGATGGCCGGCCCGGTCCATGGCCTGCCGGATCAGTGGAATCCGGCTGGTCACCCCGGTGGAAGTTTCGTTGTGGACCGCCATGACGGATTTAATTCGGTGGTCCCGGTCTTCGCGCAGTTTCTCCTCGACCACATCGGGATCGACCCCATGGCGCCAGTCGGTGGGTACAAAATCAACCTCAAGGCCCAATGCGACCGCCATGTTGTACCAGAGGGTCGCGAAATGGCCGGTTTCGAACATCAGAACCTGATCGCCGGGAGACAGGGTGTTTACCAGCGCCGCTTCCCAGGCGCCGGTTCCCGAAGAGGGATAGACGATCACGGGGCCCGAGGTTTGGAAGATTCGCTGAAGCCCTGCCAATACCTCTAATGAGAGCGCGGCAAATTCAGGACCGCGGTGATCGATGGTGGGACGGCTCAGGGCCTGTAAAACACGGGGGGGGACATTGGTGGGGCCTGGAATTTGAAGAAAATGACGTCCACTTTTATAAGCCATGTTAGTACACCTCCAAAGGGCGGGCCTGGGATCACAACGCGTCAGACCCACAAAACGAATGATTGCGGCGAATAAAGCCTGGTTCTCGAGGCAATCTCCGCGCCTTGTCAGGAGTGGAGATTTTCCGCCGCAGGATGGCGCCGTCGTCAAAGGCAACGGGGGTAAAGAACCAAGGAAAAATCACGTTCGAAATTGTGCCTCAGCGCAATTCCTGGTTGAGCGGTCTGATATCTGATTCTTTTTATATCAAGATGCCGCCGATGGAAATAAAAAAAAGCTTCTATCATTCCCAGGCTTTGCCCGACAGGACGGCCGGCGGCATAATTTCTTTTAGAAAGTAGCCGGCCTTGGTGCGGGCATCGATCTTCTGGGTAATGACATTCAGGGATGCGCCGAATTTTTCCTCGCAGAAAATCGTCAGCGCCTGCTGGGTTTTCGGGCTTCCGGTTACCGGCAGACAGGGCCAGAAATAGGTCGACACCCCCAGGGCGACGGCCCACATGGCCTGGGCCGCTTCCACCGCTCGGCCGGCTTCGGGAAAGTAAGCGCACACCGGATAGTCCGAAATCGGTTTGCCCAGGGCAACGGTCAGCGCCAGCAGAAAATCCGTGAAGTTCCAGTCGATCACGGCCGGAACCTGTTCTCCTAAGGACGTCAGCAAGTCCGCCAGGGTCTGAGTGCAGCTCTTTTTTCTTTGGGCGGGATCCAGCAGTCCGAATTTCGCCAGACTGGCACTCGCTTCGCCGTTGGATATACAGAGGATATCTTTTGCCAAAAATTCGCGTGCAACGGTTTCCAACACTTCATCTTGAGTATACTTGACGTTGTTGCTTCCGGCAAGGACCGCGATGCCCTTGATCTTGCCGTTTTCAAGGGCGGCCGCGATTTTGGCGACATCCACCTGCGCCGCGGAAAACCCGATAACCGCCGTCTCCTTCACCATCGGTATGTCCTTGGGAATATTTTTTCTGATCTCATGGGTATTGACGGCCTGGTCCACGATTTGGCGGGCGAACTCATCCAGATCGGGTTTTTGGTTCAATTCGTCCGCCGGGATCAGCGCCACTTTCCACTCCGTGGCGACACCCGCCAGAGACGGGTTGACATATTGATGGCCGGTCACAATGAGGTCGACGGCTCCGGTCATCAGCGGGATTTCCTGGGACGCGGCGGTCGTCACGGGCAAAAATCGATACGGCGGCAGAAGGGGATCGGTGCAAACGCCCATTACGTTGACATTTTGCGCGTGGGCCGCCGTGGCGATTTTGTACTTCAAGACCGGGGAGATGTGGCCGTAAATAAGGATCGTGGGGACATCGGGACGGAGCGTTCCCAGATTGATTTCCATCTCGGAAGCCTTGGCACTGCCGAAAACCGCTGTTTTCAAATCCCGCTGAAGCTTGTCGGCCATGCATCCCAGCAGCGAGGTTTTGAAAGTCCAGAGGAGGGTTTCTTCAACATCGGAAATACCACCCTCCAGTCGCTGGGAGGCCTTGAAGACATCCCGGGCAACTCCCTGGGGCAGGATGCCGACCGACTTCCAGTTTTCCACAAGGGCCGCGGGGAACTGGTTGACCACTTCGGATTCCCCGCTTTCAAGCAGATCCTGTATTGCTTTCAGCGTGCGATCCGCCTGGTCTTGATCCGCCGGGTTTATTTTTCCGGTTTTTACATTGCCCGCGAAATCACTTAACTCGTCCAGACAGGACATCGTTCCCTTGAGAATCAGCCGCATCAAGGTCTGGGCGGCCAGGATGTCCTTGTCTTTGCCGCATACGCCCAGTTTGCTCCGGCCCCGAAACGGGTGGCTGATGCAGGGACCCTGAAGGCAATCCCGGCAGCTCAAACCGGATTCACAGAAACCGCATTCGGGAAGTTGGCTTTCAAACCGATCCCATGTCAGTGCCGTCTCCTGATCCGCCGCTTTCAGCAAAAAATGACTCACCGCGCGATCAGCGGTTTTTCTCTGGATAAACTCCATTCTTTTCTCCTTTCCTTAACCCGACCTGACCGAGCCGGAACCAAAATGAAATCAAATCGAACCCTGAAGATCAGGAAGAGTGTTCCGTTTATCGAAATTCGAATCCGCGGGCCGGCTCAAAACACCTTGCGATAATCCTGGCGTTCTTCAACGGTGATGGCGTCGGTGGGGCACACTTCCGCACATATAGGATATCCCATATTGCGGCAGCGGTCACACTTGATGGCCACCTTGTAGGTCGGCGACGGATTGATGATGCCGAAGGGGCATACCATCACGCACATCCAGCAGGCAATGCACGTCGGTTCGTGCACGTATACCAGCCCGGTGTTCGGATCGCGCCGCATGGTCCCGTTGGGGCAGGCGTCGAGACAGGGCGCTTCGACACAATGACGGCACTGCAGGGCAAACTTTTTGCCTTCGACATATACCCGCGCAACCGGCTGCGGCGCTTCATTGATTGCCTGAAAAAGCTCCTTGCTTTCGGAGGAGATTTCCGTGCCGCACCATAGCTCACATTGGTGGCATCCCGTGCATTTGTTCGGATCTACCTTTATAATCTGCAATTTTTCCTCCTGATCGATAAGGATTCAGGGATTACGGTCTGCATTTCCCTGAAGTTCTTTTCGAATGACTTCCGGTTTTATCTGTTTCGAGGAAGCCTTTTTTGCTCAGTGGGTGAAGTCGGATAGCATGACTTGTGCCCGCGGTAGTAAACCGGCATCATCCTTAAACTCTAAACCGCTGAATTTGGGTGCGACTTCAACCGCTATAGTCCGGTGCCCATTAATTCCGTGTATTCCGGTTCGGCGAATTTATCCCCGTTGCGGCGCAGCAGCGGCAGGATTTCCATGAAATTCAAATTGCTGCTCATCAGGACCGGGATATAGTCGGAGACATCGATCTGCCGTCTCAAAAGGATCGAGATGAGACCGCATCTCTGGGTTTGTCCCACGCCGATGAAGATGGCGCCGACGATACAGCCGTTTTTGAGGATAAGTTTCTTATAGGTGTTTTTGGTCCGCTTCTTGACTTCCTGGAAATGGCATGCTTCGTCGGCGTATGAGCATTCCTCCGTCCGGGTGACTCCCATGGACATGGCGGGTATGCCGATGAAGTTGCCAATGGAATTCATTCTGACGGAACCGTGGTATTTCGCGTCCCGGCCCGCCAGGTTCAATCCGGCCACCCGGCCCTGTTCCACCGCCAGGGGCCAAATGGCGTTGACAAAACGGGTGTTGCGGGCGATATCGAACGTCTCGCAAACATCTCCCGCGGCATAAATATCCCGGCAACTGGTCATCATGTTGCCGTCGGTCTGAATGCCGCCCATCATGCCGATCTCGATGTCGGCCTGAGAGGCGAGTTCCACCGCGGGCCGGATCCCCACCGACAGGATGGCGTTGTCGCATTCGATTTCGCCGGTGCTCGTCACAACGCTGCGGACATGTCCGTTTCCGCGAAATTCGACGGCGCGCTCGCCGGTGATCACCTCGATGCCCATCTGCTCGACGGCATCCCGGATGATCGCGGCGGCCTCATCATCGAATACGGTCGGCAGGACCTGGCCCAGTTGCTCCAGCAGGGTGACCCGGACGCCCCGTCTCATCATGCTGATGCAGGACTCCACGCCGATGCTGCCGGCGCCGATGATCACTGCCCGTTCGCCTTTGAAGCCATAGATTTTTTCCGCATCCTTCATGGTCTTCAAGGGCGAGATGCCTTCCTTGTCGACCCCGCTGATTTTGGGGATGATGGCATTGCCGCCGGTGGCCAGCAGCAGCTTGTCGAATTCATAGGTCCGACCATCCTCAGTCATCAGGGTTTTTGAATCGGGAGAGATTTCCTGAACCCGGGTGCCCATATAGGCGGTCACGTTGTTTTCCCCGAAAAAATCCGCGGATCTGAAATTCAAGAGGGGTTTTGAAAGCTCTTCGGCTACATAGTACGGGAGAAGAACCCGGGAAAAGAGAGGCGTTGCCTCATCGCTGAACATTTCGATCGGCGACAGCTTGTCAACGGTTCGAATCGCCTCCACGGCACTTACCGCCGCGGCACTGCCTCCTACCACTGCATATCGCATTTTTTTTCTCCTTCCTGCGTTTCCGTACGCACGGTATGACGCCGGATCAATACAGACTCTTCACCATGTAAGCGGAAAGTACTTCCCTGAAAATGTTTTCGCCGCGCGTCATATTGAAGTTTCCGCAGGTGCAGCACTGGGCCATTTCAACGCAGCATTCCCGGATGGTCCGGCGCCCGCGTTTGATGTCCCGAATCATCTTGCCCACCAGATCCGAGGCGATCATGGCATGGCCGCACATCGTCACCAGCTTCAATATGGGGTAATCCGGCAATCTCTCCGTGGCGCCCCAGGTGCCCAGTGAGTATTCGAGCGAATGTATCGGGCCCAAACCGGCTTCGAGCATGCACTGCTGGACGACGTCGGTGACCCCTGAAATGATGATCGAGATGCCCGGCCTGTGATCCTGCAGCTCCCTGAGCAGAGATACGATTTTGTCGCGGTTGTCGAAGGTACACTGCACGATGGTCCCGTCGGTAACGTTTCCCAGAATATCGTCCATGGTGGTGTTGTATATAGTGCCGATTTTCATATCTCCCAGATTTACGGGGCCGTGCTTGTAGCAAATGCTTAAAAACTTTTGGATCTTGGGAGCCGAACCTGCCCTGTTGACGCCGGTCGACGGGCAGCCTAACACGACAAAGTCATTTTGCAGCTCTTCGCCACTCCCCCGTCGATGCAAGCTGTGTGTCATGAATAGCCTCCTCTGACAATAATTCGCGTATTAGTGAAATAGGGATGAAAATCACGTATCGTAAAACTTGAAGGCCGGTTCTCCCATACCCAGGTTGTTTTTGCTGTTGATCGAATACCAGAATCCGGCCGCTTCCAGAACCGCCTTGGTGGGTACTTCCCCCTCGGGTGTAACCTTGGTGATGACTTCCACGCTGAAAACGGTATCCACCCTTTCAGCGGCTTCTTTCAGGGCTTTGAGCGCTTCGGGGAGTTTCTCCAGTTTACACTTGCCTTCGATGATGGCCGAGGTGGCCTTTTCCCCGAGAACGTCATCCCTGAGCTTGCCGGTTTTTTTGTCGGCCATAAAATGGGTAACCGGATTCTCTTCCGCCAGTTCATAGCCGATGCCGGCTCCCATCAGTGCCATGGAGACGATTTCGACATCCCGGAAATAGGCCCCGATACCGGGTCTGCCCAGTTCCACGCCGATGCCGACTTCACCGGGCATGAAGGAACCCTTGACATCGTTGGTTTTCATTTCTTCCGTGCCGCGGCCCGGTACCTGAGAACCCTTGAACTCAATCATCGGATTGCTCAGGATCCCCCGAATCTCCCGGGGCCAGGGCTCGATATTCTGATAAAGCGCCTTGACAGGGCAGATATCGGCCCGGAAGCATATCCCGCAATCCGTACATTTATCCTGGTCGATTTCTATATAGACCCTCCCGGGAATGGTATCGTGTCTGTGAAAGGTCTGGATCCTGCCCATCGGGCAGTAGGGGAAGCATCGCTTGCATCCGATGCATTTGTCTTTATCTGCTCTCATCAGAACCTCCTTGCCTTGTGGATCTGAAAATGACGACGGTCCTGGATTACTTCTGTATTTTGCATGATTCAGGTGTCGTTCTGTAATGTTTTTTCGCCAGTTTGTGAAGTGCACCTTCCTGCGCTTCCCGGATATGCTGGCGGATAATGCGTTCACAAAGATCCGGGTCCCTGAGATTGATGGCCAACAGAATCTTGCGATGCCCGTCTATGGTTCTTTTGGCGCCATCGAGATAATGCAGACTGTCTTTGCGATATCTCAGCACATACTTGCGGATATCCGCGATCAAATTATGAAAACGGGTTCTGCCCGCGATCACCCCATGGAGGACATCATGAAACTGGGTGTTGTACTCAAAGATCTCATCCAGTTTTTGGCGGTCCAACGCATCCTGTGCTTTCTGTATGAGCTCATCGAGCTGTTTCAGGGTTTCTTCCGAAATGCATTCGCAGATCAAGCGGATGGCATACCCTTCCAGGGCGGCTCTGATATTGAAGAGATCTTCCATTTCCTCGCGAGAATCACGCGCCACGCAGAATCCCCGGCTTTCGAGGGGTTGAATCAGGCCTTCGGAAGCCAATTTGTGAAGGGCTTCCCTCACCGGCGTCCGGCTGACTCCCAGGGTCTTTGCCAGATGCTCCTCGGTCAGTCTTTCCCCCGGCTGAAAGTCACCGGAAAGGACGCCCGACTTCAAGTGGGTGTAGGCCCATTCCCGCACCGGGGTGGTTTTTGGATTGTTTTTCAGATGAGAGGTGGATTTTTGCAGCATTGTATACAAAACCTGTTGCAATTTGAGGGTCGTGGCTACATTTAGCCTACCGCCCTCTAAATGTCAATAAAATAAAAAATGTTTTATTTAATTAATAATCATATACTTAGATAATATTTGGGTGCAGCGCCGGTGCAGGATCCGAAAATGGGTAAGATCGAAATTTGTATTTTGCGCATATTTTTTGGATACAATTTTCCATTGACAATTAGCCGCCAACATACGAAAATTGCCCCGGAAATTGCGTTTACAGGAAATGATCGTGTCGGAAAAGGAGCTCTCAAGACATGGGCTATGACGTTATAATGGATCGCGAAAACTGCACCGGATGCGAGGAATGCCTGGAAGTTTGCAGTGCGACGGTGTTCGAAATTCAGAATGGCAGATCGGTGCCCGTGAATACCAAGGATTGCATTGGCTGCCGGAGCTGTGTCGAGGTATGTGAGCAGCACGCGATCATAATCGAGGAGACCGGTCTGCAGATGTCGGATCAGTGCCTTGCCCTGTTGCGCGGTATTCTGTGAGGTAGGGTTGCCGAGAGCTCAATTTAATTGAATTGGCTTATCTTCAGGATCGAGGCTCCTCCTGTCCGCCTTCCAGATACTTTTTGAACCACCGGGCCGTGTGGGATTTCTTGACTGCCTTCAAAATTTCTTCCGGTGAGCCGCAGGCGACCACCCGACCGCCTTCATCGCCGCCCTCGGGTCCTAAATCAATGACATAATCGGCTTCGCGGATGATTTCCATATTGTGCTCGATCACCGCCACCGTGTTGCCCTCGTCCACCAGCTTCTGGAATACATCGATCAGCCGCCGGACGTCGGCGAGATGCAGCCCCGTGGTCGGTTCGTCCAACACATAAAGGGTGTGGCCGCCGGCGGGGCGGGCCAGTTGCTGCGCGAGTTTGATTCGCTGGGCTTCACCGCCGGACAACGTGGGGCTGGGCTGCCCCAGTTGCAGATAACCTAATCCCACGTCACAGACGAACTGCACGGCGCGTCGGATGGCGGGGATGGCTGAAAAAAAGCGGGCGGCTTCGGCGAAGGTCATCTCGAGGACCTCGGCGATATTCTTGCCGCGAAACTGGATGGCCAGAGTTTCGTTGTTGAAGCGTTTGCCCCGGCAGACATCGCAGAGCACGTAGACATCGGGCAGAAAGCTCATTTCCACTTTGGGACGTCCCTGTCCCTTGCAGGCCGCGCAGCGGCCTTCGGCGACATTGAACGAAAAACGGCCGGGGGAATATCCCCTGGCCCGGGCCGCCGGGGTCAGGGAGAAAAATTTGCGGATCTCCGCCAGGAATCCCACGTAAGAGGCCGGCACCGAACGCGGGGTGCGCCCGATGGGGCTGTGGTTCACTTCCAATGCGCGCTTCAAATTCTGCCAGCCTTCGATATCCCGGCATTTTCCGGCCGGGCGCTGCTGTTTCAACAGCCGGTTGCGAAGCCCCCGGTAAACGGTTTCCTTCAACAGGCTGCTTTTGCCCGAACCCGATACCCCGGTGACACTGATCAGACAGCCCAGGGGAATGTCGACGTTGATCCCCTTCAGGTTGTTCTCCCTGGCGCCGGTGACCGAGACAACGGGCATTTCGCGGTAGGGTCTCAGGCGCGAGGTGATTTTCTTGCGGTGTCCGTCGATCAGGGCGCCGGTGACCGACAACGGGACTTTTTGCAGCTGGGAGAGGCTGCCGCTGGCGGTCACCCGGCCGCCGTCCTGTCCGGCGCCGGGTCCCAGGTCGACGATGGTGTCGGCCGCCCGGATGGTTTCTTCATCGTGTTCCACCACCAGAATCGTATTGCCTCTGTCACGCAGGGTTTTGAGCGCATCGATCAGGATGCGGTTGTCCCTGGCATGCAGTCCGATGGTGGGCTCATCCAGGATGTAGCAGACCCCGGTCAGGTTCGAACCGAGTTGGGCCGCCAAACGGATCCGCTGGGCTTCTCCGCCGGAAAGGGTATCCCCGCTGCGGGCGAGGGAAAGATAGGACAGACCCAATTGATTCAGCAGTGAAAGCCGGGTGAGCAACTCGGCTGTGATGGGCTCGGCCACCGGCGTTTCATGGGCGTCAAAGGACATCTTTTTTATAATCTCACACACCTGCCGCGCCGGTTTTTGCACCAGGTCCCAGATGCCGTAGCCGTTGACCCGCACCGCCAGGGCCTGGGGCTTCAACCGGCTGCCGCCGCACCGGGGGCAGATCTCTACCGCGCCGTCATCATCATCCTCCGATTCCCCGACGGTCCCGAGGCCGCCGCATTCGGGACAGGCGCCCTGTTTGCTGTTGAAGGAAAACAACCGGGGGTCGAGGCTCTCCAGGCCGATGCCGCAGGTGGTACAGATGCCGTGCAGGCTGAACACGTCTTCTTTGCTGCGGCCTTTCAGGACCACCAGGCTGCCGCCGCCCTCCCTGAGGGCCCCGTCTACCAGGGTTTCCAGATCCGCGGACGGCAGACGGCCGACGACCAGATCGATATGGTGCTCATGATAGCGGCTCAGGGCCATGCCTGATCTCAAGGGGGTCATTTTACCGTCGATGCGGGCTTTCTTGAAACCTTTCTTCAGGGCCCGGGAAAACACCTCCTTGTGAAACCCCTTGCGGCCGATCACCTTGGGCGCCAGCACCGTGGCGGCGGTATCCGCATAGCGGCGGCGAATCTGATCGACGATGGCGGACCGGTTCTGGGCGGTCAGCCGGCGGCCGCAGCCCGGGCAGTGCTGGATCCCGAGTTTGCTGTAAAGCAGCCTCAGGTAGTGATAAATTTCGGTGAGGGTGGCGACGGTGGACCGGCGGCCGGCGGAACTGGTTCGCTGCTCGATGGCCACCGTCGGCGCCAGGCCGGTGACCAGGTCGACATCCGGTCTTTCCAGAATTTTCATGTACTGGCGTACATATGGCGCCAGGCTCTCCAGATAGCGGCGCTGGCCTTCGGCAAACAGAATATCGAAGGCCAGGGTGGATTTGCCCGAGCCCGACACACCGGTGAGCACCACCAGTTCGTTGTGGGGCAGGGTCAGATCGATATTCTTCAGATTGTGCTCCCGGGCGCCTTTCAAGCTGATGGTATCGGGCAGGGTCGCCGTCGGAAAGGGCAGGGGCTGTTCGGCCACACCGGCAAGCTCCGGTTCGAGCGGTTTCAGCCGCCCGGTTCCCTTTAAATAGTCCTTCAGGAACCGGCCGGTATGAGAGGCGGCGTTGCAGGCCACCTCGCGCGGCGGTCCCGTTGCCACCACGTTCCCCCCCTCGTCGCCCCCTTCGGGGCCCAGATCGATCACCCAGTCGGCGGTTTTGACCACATCCATATTGTGTTCGATCACCAGCACCGTGTTGCCGTTGTCGACCAGCCGCTGGAGGGCGTTCAACAGCTTGCCGATATCATCGAAATGCAGGCCGGTGGTAGGTTCGTCGAATATGAACAACTTGCGCGACCGGCCGGCGGAACCGTTGCCGATATAGCGGGAAAGCTTGAGCCGCTGGGCCTCGCCGCCGGACATGGTGTTGATGGGTTGTCCCAGGCCGATATAGCCCAGTCCGACATCGGCCAGCGGCTGCAGGGCCGTGGTCACCTTTGGATGCTCATTGAAAAACGCCAACGCCTGGTCCACGGTCATGGTCAGAATGTCGTGAATGTTGCGGCCCCGGTAGCGGATTTCCAGCACCTCCGGTTTGAAACGTTTTCCCAGGCAGTCCGGGCAGAGGATATAGACATCCGATAGAAACTGCATTTCGACCTTCTCAAATCCTTCACCCTTGCAGGTTTCGCAGCGTCCCCCGCTCACATTGAACGAAAACTGAGCGGGACCCAGGTTTGCGGATACCGCTTCGGGTGTGTCGGCCAGCAGCCGCCGGATCGGATCCAGGGCCTTGGTGTAGGTCAGTGCGTTGGCCCGCGGGGTGCGGCCGATGGCCCGCTGGTCCACCAGCACGACGTCATCGATGTTTTCCAGACCCCTGACGGTGCGGTGTTCACCCGGGCGGCCCTCCTGGTTTCCCAGTGCCTTGCAGGCAGCCTTGTAGAGAATGTCCTCCGCCAGCGTCGATTTGCCCGATCCGGATACGCCGGTCAGACATACAAAAAGGCCCAGCGGAATCCGCACGTCGATGTTTTTCAGGTTGTTTTCGGCCGCGCCCTCGATGGTCAGCCAGCGGTCGGATTGAGGCGTACGCCGCCGGTCGGCAACGGAGATTTTCTTCAGGCCTTTCAGATACTGGCCGGTGAGAGAACCGTTGACGGCGGCCGTGGGGCCGAAATACATGATCTCACCGCCCTGCTCGCCGGCCCCGGGGCCCAGGTCCAGCAGGTAGTCGCTCTCGCGAATGATTTCCGGATCGTGTTCGACCACTACCACCGTGTTCGACAGATCGCGCAGCCCTTTCAAGATGTTAATGAGCCGATGATTGTCCCGGGGATGGAGACCGATGCTGGGCTCGTCCAGCACATAGAGGGTGTTCACCAGGGAGGACCCCAGGGCGGACGCCAGGGCAACCCGTTGAACCTCGCCGCCGGAAAGAGTGCGGGACTGGCGATCGAGGGTCAGGTAACCGAGGCCGACATCCCGGAGATAATTCATACGGTTGCGGACTTCCTCCAGCACCAGTTGGCCGGCTTCATCCCGGGGCGGCAGCGGCAGGGAGTCGAAGAAGTCTTGGGCCTGTTCGACGTTGAGCGCATATATCTGGGCGATGGTTTTTCCCTGCAAACGATAAAGCAGGGTTTCGTCCTTGAAGCGGGTCCCGTTGCAATCCCGACAGATGTCATAGCTGCGGTAGCGGGCCAGAAATACCCGCACGGTCATTTTGTAGGTTCTCGATTCCAGCCAGCGGAAAAGGCCCTGGATGCCGTAATAGTCGGATGTGCCTTCGATGATGGCCTTTTTGTGAGCCGCGTTCAGTCGGCCGAAAGGGACGTGGGTCGGGATTTTCCGCCGACCGCAAAAATCCATCAGGTCCCTGAATTCCATGCGGTCGCTGTCCGGGCCGCCGAACGCCTTGACGGCCCCGTCTTCAACGGAAACCGAGTGGTCGGGTATGACCAGATCCATGTCGATGCCGATCGTGCGTCCAAATCCGCGACAGGTGTCGCAGGCGCCCATGGGGCTGTTAAACGAAAATAGGTTGGGCACGGGGGGATTGTACGCGATATTACAATGGGCACACGTCAGGTGGTTGCTGAAGGCCTGATGGCCATCCCCGTCCAGCCAGGTATCCAACCGTCCGCCGCCGAAACGAAAGGCCAATTCGAGGGAATCCATTATCCGCTCTTTTTCTTCGGGCCGCAGTATCAGGCGGTCGGCCAGCACCGCGATCTCCGTTTGGCGGCTTTCGGGCCGCCAGTCTTCCAAGAGGACGATCCGCTTTTCGATATACAACCGATCGAAGCCCATTTGCATCAACGCGGCGCGCACCGGGTCCGGGGGGGGTCCCTCGATCAGATACGGAAAGGTAATGATAAGGATCGAACCGGGTGGGTGCCGCTGCAGCAGATTCCAGACATGCGCCGGCGTTTCCGGTTCCACCGGCCGGCCGCAGGACTGGCAGTGGAGTTGGGCCAGGCGGGCGAACAGCAGTTTCACATAGTCCGTAATTTCGGTCATGGTGCCCACCGTCGAGCGCGATGTGCGCACCGGGTCCTTGCGGTCGATGGCGATGGCCGGCGGAATACCTTCGATTTTTTCGACCCGGGGCCGATCCATACGATCCATGAACTGCCGCGCGTACGGCGAGAAGGTTTCCACATAGCGACGCTGGCCTTCGGCATAGAGGGTATCGAAAGCCAGTGAGGACTTGCCGGAACCGCTGACGCCGGAAACCACGGTGATGCGGTTCAGGGGGATTTCAAGATCCAGGTTCTTGAGATTGTGCTGACAGGCTCCCTTTATAAGGATCGATTCATTTTTCATAAACTTGGTATCCGGTATGGCCCACTCAAGGCTCAAAGCTGAAAGCTCAATACTCAA
This sequence comes from uncultured delta proteobacterium, assembly GCA_963774425.1. Taxonomy (GTDB): domain Bacteria; phylum Desulfobacterota; class Desulfobacteria; order Desulfobacterales; family JAFDCJ01; genus JAFDCJ01. The sequence continues at coordinate 79,496 of CAVZEZ010000035.1, forward strand.
AGTTCAAAGCTGAAAGCTGAAAGTTCAAGGCTGAAAGCTCAAAGCAAAAGCTCCAAACGAGGCAAACAATTCAAACGAATTTCGTGAAATTTTCGCAGTGCATAATCTAATTCCCTCTTTTCGGGTTGGCAATCCGCTTTTTTCAATGTCGAGATTTCAATCCGAATTGAAAAAATAGTTTAGAGTTGGCAAAGGCCATGATATACTGAGCGTGACCTGTTCCCATCTATCCTCAAGGCGACCTAAGACCGGAAGCTATACCGATATGGATGAATGGACTGTAGCACCCAAACCGATTTGTCGAGGGCGGATGGAAACCTTTAGAATAGCTGTCATCGGCACTCTAATATGGACGCTGGGCATCATTTCACCGGCCTTTACCGGCGCGCAAAGCATGGAGGAAATCAGCATTCCGGCCACCCTTGCCCCGGCATTTAAGCACCTTTTCGATCTGGCGGAAGACAGCCGGTCCGGAATCCCGGAACCGGATAAAATTGCCCCGATTCTGGATTTTATCAATTCGCCGAAAACGTCAGCCGCACTCTATCACGCGGATGGTATTCGGGATGCGGCTTCGGCGTACTATGAGTTTGACATCCACAACAGTCTCCAGAATTTGCTGGCCTATGCCTACAGTCCCCGTATCCCCTGGACGGCCACGGCGCCTTCTTCGGCCCGTATGATACACTGGTTGGACTCGAATCGACACCGTCAACCATCGCCGGATATCGGGCAATACCTGGGCCGTCTCGAATCTCCGGTGGCTGTCAGGGGACTGCAATGGATCGAAATTACGCCGGACACGCACTCAGGAGCATACTATACCTATGACAACCACCAGGTCATGATTCTGTTGAAATACCGGCAACGCACCATCCTGATTTCGGTGTCCGTGCAGATGGACGATTCCGATGTGGGGAAGAAGGGGTACATATTGGGCGCGGATGAAGACTGGGATTACCTGTATTCCGACACGCCGGGGACGACCATTCCGGCCCTGGGCTGGGTGAAATCCTATATATACCGTTCCAGCGGCATCAACATCTACGAGGCCGCCGATCCATCCGTGCCAGAAGTGCGCTGTGCCGTTTTTAAATGGCTGCGGGCCGGCTGGTCTGGCATGAACATGGTGCAAAGGAAACACATTTACAGTGGTTTGATCCGGTTTGCCAAACCGGTGAAAGAGATTCTGGAATATCCGCGGCTCCCAGCGGCGGAATCGCTGGCCGGTGATTTCCAGCGGTTTCGGCAGTTGTCCGAAAGTGACCTGAGGACTAAAATGAGGATTTATAAGGCGATTCTGCAAAAGAGATACGGTGGAGGCGGGCGCAGTCGAAAATTTCCCGCGGAACTGTTTGCAAACAAAGACCACTGGACCGGGATGTCGAGAGAAGAAATGGAATCGGTCCTGGAGATTGAGTATATGAAACTCGCGGTCGGCAAGACCCACAGGCGCGATGTGGGCGGACTTTTTACCGACCTGGGGAGTGGGAATCAATTTTAAAGACACGGTTCAGCCGGGAATGTCACTCACCCGACCATGTTTTCGAAGACAGCGGCGAGCTCCATGAAGTCTATTTGCATTTCATCCTGCAGGGATGCATTAACCGTCCTGCAATGGTCCAGGCCGAAGCGCAGATCGATTTCGATGCCCGTTGCGCGGCAGTAAGCTTCAAGGGACGGTTTGGTCATGCTGCCGATTAAATGGGCGCCGGCCGCCGCGCCCCATTCGAAGTGGGGGCCGTCTCCCCCGCTGTCTCCCAGCAACACCACCTTCGATGCCGGGATGGATTGCGAGTCCATCACCCGGACGGTATTTTTGCCCTTGTCCCGGGTTTCAAACAATTCATAAATTTTGCTGGGTACGCCCGGTTTTTCAGGATAGCGTATCAGCGGATGCGCCGACAGCACCGGCACGCGGGGCAGCAGATGATTGGCAAAGATCCGCTGGAAATAGCCGATCATGCCGGTGGTGTTGATCATAAACAGGATATCGTGGCCGAGACACCAGTCGATCAGTTTCGGCACGCCCCTGTAGGTGGTAAACGAATTGGCCAGGTAAGCGTCCATTTGATCCGAATCGATAGCTGTGGGGAGCAGATCTCGGATCCTGCCGGTCGTTTCGCCCAGGGAGATGCGGTTGCCGGTGTACTGCTGAAAAATCGCCGTTAAATCGGCTTCCAGGTCCGGATACATGAAACCAATGCAATCAAACGGCCCGCAGGGCGCCAGGCATCCGTTCCAGTCCGACGACACCATGGCTTTGTAGCGCTTTTCCACGTTCAATACCTTATGTGAAACTACGCCAGTATGGCACAGTTTCTTGCTTTGATCAAACTGGCTGCCCTTTAGCCAGCGGCCTCGGCTCGTATGAAACTGCGCCAGAATGGCACGGCTTCTGCCTTTGATCAGACTGACTGATTCTTAGCCAGCGGCCCCCGGTTCATCCTATACTGGAGAAAATATCAGCGGATTTATCGGATTTCTCCTGATACATTACTCCTGATTGGTCACGAATTCAAATTGCGGGGGCTGTTCGAAATGTTTCTTGACATGGCACAGTTTGAGTGTGCGGATCAGGGCCGAGGTGTACTTTTGCGGAAATTCAGGCCCGAGATCGACATTGAAGACAATTCTTTCAACCATCCGGGTTTTGTCATGGGCGTGCAATTCCACCTTTAGTTTAACCTGATCAGGATCGATATTCCGTTTTTCACAAAAATTCAACGCAAATATCCCCATGCACGCACCGATAGATGCGAAAAAAAGATCCGATGGGGTCGGTGCGCTGCCGTCTCCCCCCTCTTCGATTTTCTGGTCGGTTTTAATTGTAAACCCCTTGTAAGCCGCATTTACTTTTCTGCCTTCGGGGAATTGTATTTCCATGCCTGTGTTCATTATCATCGCTCCTCTTGCGGGATGGTGCTGCTCGATACTGGATACTCGATTCCGGGTCGTGGTCGCTCGGTGCAGGGCTATCCCCATTGTTTATTTTTTATCGACAACCTATCGAAGGGATGAAGATCTGTCAATTATTCTTGACGATCCTTGAATAAACTTTATACTTGATCACGATGAATGGCATCAATTCAAACTGGCCCACGGATTGGAGCACCAGGACTGATATGAAATACTTACCGATTGCCGCCGACCTGTTCATTCAAAACCGCAGGCGCTTGGTCGAACGGCTCAAACCGAATTCCATTGCCGTTTTCAATTCCAACGATATCATGCCCACCAGTGCGGACGGCACCCATACCTTCATTCAGCAGACCGATCTGTTTTATCTGAGCGGTATCGATCAGGAGGAAAGCACGCTGGTAATCTGCCCGGACGCCCGGGAAGAAAAACACCGGGAAATTTTGTTTTTGAGGGAAACCAACGAACAGATCGCATTATGGGAAGGCCGGAAATACACCAAGGAAGCGGCCCGAACCGTCTCCGGAATAAACTCGGTTTACTGGAACAGCGAATTCGAAAACATTTTCAATCCGCTGGTTTTTCAGGCCGAGAGGATCTATTTGAACGCCAATGAACATCTGCGGGCGGACGTCAGCGTGGAGACCCGAGACCGGCGTTTTTTGCGCTGGTGCCGGGATGTCTTTCCCCTGCACCGCTACCGGCGGCTGGCGCCGATCATGCAGGAGCTGCGGGCGATCAAAACCGCTCCGGAGATAGATCTGATTAAAAAAGCCGGCGACATTACCGCCAAGACTTTTCGCCGATTGCTGGACTTCATCGAGCCGGGAGTCTGGGAATTCGAGATCGAGGCCGAGATCTGCCACGAATTTTTGAGAAACCGGTCCCGGGGACCTGCCTTTCAGACGATTGTGGCTTCAGGCGCCGATTCCTGTACCCTGCATTATGTCCAAAACGACAAGCAGTGCCGCGACGGCGACCTGGTGCTGATCGACTTCGGGGCCGAGTACGCCAACTATGCCGCGGATGTTACCCGCACCTTGCCGGTAAACGGGCGTTTTACCGCACGGCAAAAAGAGGTCTACAATGCGGTCTTGCGGGTGCAAAAGGCGGCCATCACGATGCTGACACCCGGTAAAACCCTCGACGATTATACAGGCGAGGTCGGCCAGGTAATGGAAACCGAATTGATCCGCCTGGGGCTGCTGGATGCCGCCGAAGTAAAAAAGCAATCCAAAGACAGCCCGCTTTACAAGAAGTACTTTCCCCACGGTACCTCCCATCACCTGGGCCTGGATGTTCACGATGTCGGCGACAGGTACCGGAAAATCGAAGCGGGGATGGTGCTTACCTGTGAACCCGGAATTTATATCAGGGAGGAAGCGATCGGCGTCCGGATCGAAAACGATATCCTGATCACCGCGGAGGGACCGGTCGATCTGACACCGGATATTCCGCGGGAAGCCGAAGAGATCGAAGAATTGATGAACAAATGAAACGGTTTAGAGATTCAGCGCTCAACGTTTAGCTTATGACTGAAGATAATGTTCCCATCAGCTTGCCAGCGCGTTCCTTGCCAGTCGATCCGCCCGGCGGGTGGTTTCCGGCAGCCGGTAGCGTGCGCAACACCTCAGGACGATGTCGACGCTGTCTGCCAGGTTTATCCGGTATCCGGTCGAAACAAACACCGGCTTGACCTCGCTTCGGGTTCGAACAACGGCGCCGATAATTTCGTTGCCGTCAAACAGATGGGAATAACTGCCCTTGTCGCGTCCGGGTACTTGATATGGCCCACCAATACTGGTTTTGGCGCAGCCGATGGACGGCTTATCCAGCAGCAGACCGATGTGGCTGGCAAGCCCGCAGCGGCGTGGGTGGGCGATACCCTGGCCATCGAAGATTAAGAGGTCCGGCGGTATCTTCAGGTTTTTCAGCGCAGCGAGAATCGAGGGGCCTTCACGAAATGTGAGCAATCCGGGGATGTAGGGAAACTCGATCTCTTGAACGGCAGTGGCCTGATCGACGGTGGCCAGATCGGAAAGCCGGATAACCACTGCAGCTGCGGCGGCAACACCCTTCCGATAATGGGTATCGACCCCGGCCACGGTTGCGATATTTTGAATGCCGCCGTCGGACGCGCGAACGACCCTGTCCGCCAATTTCTTTTGCAGGGCGATGGCGTCTTTGGGGTTCAAATTCCAAGGATATTTAAATGCTTGCGGCGGCATTCCCTCCACGGACTCTGTTTCTGCCGGTCATCGCACTGAAGCGGACCGGGCTGCTTCTGGAGTGAAAAGCAGGCTTGGCCGGGTTGGATACTACCTTTCCGGGTGAAAATTACATTGTCTACCGTATTCCATTTCGGTTCGCTAATGCAATAATAAATCTATTGGGATAGTTGATTCCACCTCAAAAGGACGCTCGCCATGTCCCCCTGAATGAAACAATTTGGAGATCCGTCATGTTCAGGCGATTTTTGTTTATTGGCATAACTCTGGCGTTCGTTGTTGCCGGCGTGCAAAATTCCAGGAGTATTTCCGCGGATTTCGAGTGCGCTCCCACCGCGGCCGACAGTGAGGGGCCATTTTACGAACCGGATGCACCGGTGCGGTCATCGGTGGGTTTGGGATATATATTGACCGGGACAGTCCAATCCACGAAAGATTGCGCGCCTATTCCGAACGTCCAAATCGAGTTCTGGTTGGCCAACCCCGCCGGTATGTACGACGATGAGCACCGGGCCACGGTTTTTGCCAATCAGTCGGGGTCCTACCGATTCGAGAGCAACTTTCCGCCCCGGTATAATTTTCGACCGCCGCATATTCATATGCGGATAACGGCCGACGGTTTTAAACCGCTGGTAACCCAGCATTACCCAAAATCCGACACCACAACCGCCAGCTTCGACCTGGTGTTGATACCGCTGACAGAACAGGTGGGTCCATGAGACAACCGCGGCAAATAAAGCGCATAAGAGTTCATTGGGTTTTCGTCGCGTTTATGGCTGTCCTTTATCTGCCCGCCGCTGGTGCGGCGCAGGATACAGCCTCCCTGATCTGAACCGTATCCCATATCACGGAGTCGCTGGCTCGAAAATACTCATGAACTACAAAATTTCGCATACCGCGCATTTCATACCATGGTATCTCGGGATGCTTCAGACAACTATCTTCAGGAACGTGAACAGCGGCTTCTCCGATAATCATCAAGTTTCGGACTACCGCATCAACAGTTCTCCTGTCATCAATGAATGTATTTAATTCCATCCCTTGTGTATACCTTGAGATTGTGCCGACAGCGTCCATTATATCTTGAATTCTGAACTTCCAATCCCTATGCGGCACGTACAGCCTCCTTAATTATTCTGTCTCTCAAAGCTTTGTGCAATGCGTCTCGGGTTGTTAAATCCACGGACCTGCCAAGGATTTCCGATAATCGCCGCTGCAATTTAACCATGCCGAATAAACCCACCCGGGCATCAGGCTGAAACTCCACCATGATGTCAATATCGCTTCCGGGTTTTTCCTCTCCACGAACAATGGACCCAAACAGGTAAATCGACTTGACGTGATTTTCCTCTAAAATTTTTTTGTTTTCCTTTATGATGGTAACGGTTTCATTCGATTTCATCGCTTACCTCCAAAAAGCCTCGACGACCAGTATAGCTGAATTCTGCAATTTAGCTTGAAAGACACTACTTTAGTAAACCAATCATAGCCTTTAATAGAGAGCCAGGTCAACAAAAATGGATTTTCGATTGTAAGCCACCGTTGTTGATATAATTCATCCGCTGCATTTCCGGCATAGCAAAAAATTTCTACACAGAACAATCCTGAAATCAAAACAACCGATCTTGGCATTGGTTTCAGGAAATTGGGTGTCAAATCTTGATTAGTGATTTAGCCCGGTCAAACTTATTTTGTAATGTATTGTCTCTGCTTAACAGATTTTTGAAAACACCGACCATCCGGCTCACAGCCGAATAGGTTAAGCCAAACTTTTCAGCAATCTGAAGGTTGATTGGTCAGCCAACCTGTCTGCCACATCAAATAAATCAGCATATCCCGGTTCAGTTTAGATGTTTATCCGCAACATTTAAAAATTGCGACATTTCCCCAACGGTATCCAAAAACATATTTCGATCTTGATTGTCGACGACGATATTGCTCCGTTCGTTTCCTCTGGATAAAACGTGATATAGAGCACCTTCACATTCAATTCGCCATGCGCGTGCCATAGTGGGTTTTTAACAAAATCAACATCCATATGCCAACCCACTTGCTTTCTTTTTCAGATTTGTTAGTTTGGATTTCGCTGTCCACCCAGTCACGGTGAGCCTCTATTAAACCATCATAGTTTTCAAAGCCCAGCAGGCCTATCTGCCGATCAAAATCAATGATGCCTTTTCATTTCTTAAATAGCGGATTTTCTCCTCTGCCGTTGCATGATAACGATCCTCCCAGAATGCTCCCTGCCGATTTTTACGAACATTGTATTCCTGGCCAGCCCTGCCAGGTATCAACTTCATAGAATACGGAATGACATTAAGGCCGCCATTATCCATTGCCAGCAGATGGATATGGCTTGATGTGACCATATAAGCCAGCGCGCTCAAACCGCTGTATTTTTTCTTTGCCTGATACAACCACTCAATCCATCTGCGCCGATCTCTTGGAAATTTTAAGAGAAATTCTCTCTTATGGCATCGGTGGATTGATTATATACCAGACATAACCTGGTATATAATGTCTTTTAACACAAACCATTTTCCGTCAATTCCTTAATAGAGCAGTTTTTGCAGAAAATCGGTCAATTAAGGCTGTTTCAAAGCCCTTGTTAAAGGTACTTCATCCACAATGTCAGATATTTAGCGTGGCCCGACCCCCGTGGTTTTACTCGGCGCGACCCTGGCCATGATCTCACCCCAGAAAATCGAACACAGCCGCCGGATGATCAAAGGTAAAAGGAAATCGGTGGTGATGCTGAGCGATCCCGGCAACGAAACCGCCGCCCGTTATGGGATCCGGTATTGAACTCCCCGAAGATCTTAAACAAATTTACCACCAATTCGGCATCAAGCTGGATGAATACAACGGGGACGATTCCTGGACCCTGCCCCTGCCGGCAAGATTTATCATCGATCGGGAAGGAATCATCCGGCATGCGGATGTCAATGCGGATTACACCGTCCGCTCCGATCCACAGGTGACAATCGAGGCCTTGAAAGACGATAGGAATGATAGGAAAAAAAGGTAAGGCATGGCGACGCCCTGGAAAGGTTGCGTAAACAATCGTGAGCCCTAAGGGCTCACTTAAAAAAAACTTCACATTTCAGGCGCCGATGCATCCTGCCTGACATAGATGTTGCGAAAGCTCGGAATATCCAGATATTCCTGCGTTTTCGCACCTTGCCATGCAGGCGCCTCAACGCCTAAATTGTGAATAATTCTTTCTTAAAACCTAAGGCTTCACCCTGTTGTGATCCAATGTGATTTCACACCGCTGAGGGATCTCATTTTCGGTTTTTTCGGTATTGGGCCGAAATTTTAGCCATGTATTCGCCAATGCCCCGGGGTGTGACCTCCCGGCCGGAGCGCAATTGCTCCAGGGTGGTCACAAAAGCCTGGGCCGACGGCGACAGATGCTGATCGGCAAGGTAGCATATGCTGACGTCCAGATAGAGTTTTTCACCATCTATCGGGATGGTGGCGAGTTTTCCCTCCACCAGCTCCTCCTTTGATGATTCATGCACTATAAGCGAGACACCGTCGCCCCGGTGGACGAGTTCTTTAATGAACTCGGTGCTGCTCACTTCCATCAGAATATCCGGTTTGCAATTTTTTTTTTCAAATAAATCATCGACAAGCCTCCGGGTCCCGGATCCTCTTTCTTTCATGATAAATGGCACTTCCGCGAGCATTTCAAAATTAATCTTTTCCCTTTTCGTATAAGGGTGATCCGGCGACGTTATCAGAATCATCTCCTCCTTACTGAAGGGGATATAGCGAATTCCTTTTATTTCGCCCGTTTTGGCGATGACGGCAACTTCATTTTTAAACTCCAGCAAACTGAGCGCCATTTCGTGGGAACTGCCCTCGTTGAGCTCAATTTTGATGTTGGGATATCTGCTATGAAAGATGGACAGCATCATCGGCATGAAATAGCGCGCGTAGGCCTTGGAGGTGCCGATCCGCAGCACCCCCCTTTTGAGATGCCGCATATCCTCGATGGCACTTTCGATATCTTTTTCGAGGGCAAATATCGTTGAGGCGTATTCAAAAAGCGTCCGGCCCTCATCTGTCAACCAGTTTTTGTGGCCCATTTTTTTGAATACCTTGAACCCGCAGTATGCCTCAAACGCCTTCATCTGGGCGGTAACCGCCGGCTGGGAAATAAACAGATCGGCGGCGGCGCGCGTGAAATTGAGGTGCTTGGCTACATAATAGAAAATCCGGAACTGGTTAAAATTCAACATGGGATGAGTTTAGCTCTAAATGGAAATTTTCGAGACTTTTGCTTATGGTCTGAATCAGACCATAAGAACAGCTTATGCATATCATAAAATTAATTGCTTTGACAGATTTTCTTAATTGATCCATAGATTAGCTCAAGCCATCCCCCGCCAGCGGGCGCTCGCTCCTTGCGCACGGGTGCGTTGTGCCCTGAACGCCCGCGATAACTCACAACTATTTACCGGTGGGTTTTTCCCGGACCCCTGAACGGGCCCGCGGTGTTCGCACTGCTTATCCACCAGTCTTTCAACCTTCCTTCTGCATAACGCTCTTGAGTGCCGTTTAGATGAAAATTCAAGAGATTTTCATACCAACCATAACCGCACAAAAAAAGGAGAAGACCCATGCCGGAAGAAAGCACTGGAAGGTTTGCAGACCCGCATGATTATCAGGTTCCCGCCGAATTGGAAGGCTGGGAGGAAATGTATCCATCCCACCACCTTTTTTCCCAGGACCGGGCCGAATGGGAAAAAGCTCAGTTTTGGTATGCCGACAAGATTCACGCACCGGAGCCCCTGCCCCCCCTGGATCTGATTTTCCAGGAAGCCTGGCAAATCGCCCTTTCCCAATACACCACACGGGTGTTCTGTATTCCACCCGCTCAGGGCATCGCCCAGCGGATCGTGGGTTGCTATCTGTACATCTGCGCCATCGCACCGCCCCCCGAACAAATCATCGGCGAAAAGGCCGGATATTTTGAAAAGCGGGTATTTTACGTTTTCGAACATTATGAAGAATTATGGCGTAAATGGCTTACCAAGTTTCAGGCCCTGGGCAATGAAATGAAGTCCCTGGAGGTGCCTGCCGAGTTGCCGAAATATGTTCCCGACGACCAGGTTTTCCCGGCCCCCAGAGGCGTTTATGCCTCCTATGATCTCATGGAAACCTTCGATCGCATGACCAACATGATGATCAAAGGTTGGCAGTACCATTTCGAGATGCTGAATCTGACCTACCTGGCCTACCTAATGTTTTCCGACGTGGCCCGTAAGCTTTTTCCGGGAATCAGTGAAAGCGCCATCGGCAAAATGGTGGCGGGCGCCTATGTGTCCATGTTTCGTCCGGAAGAAGAGCTTTGCCGCCTTTCCAGATTCGCCTACGAATCTCCCGAGGTCGCCAAAGTCCTCAAGGGCGATCAACCCGTCAGGGAAAAAATCCAGCAACTCGGTCAGAGCCCTGAGGGCAAAAAATGGCTGGATGCCTATCAAAAGGCTCAGGATCCATGGTTTTATGTATCCTGCGGCAGCGGCTGGCTGCACCACGAAGGAAGCTGGATCGACACGCCGGAGATCCCCTTCGGTTATATTCGGAGCTATTTGCAGCGGCTGGAAAACGGTGAAACGATCGAGCGCAATTTGGATGAGATCGACCGGCAAAGGGATGAGATCGTCGCCGAGTACCGCCAACTGATCAAAACAGACGAAGACCGGGAATCCTTCGATGGAGCCTACAACACCATCCGAACAATCTATCGGTATGCCGAGGATCATCTGTTCTGGGTTGAACACTGGTTTCACACCATCTGGTATGCAAAGGTGCGGCAATTCGGTCAAGTGGCGGTGAACACCGGCATGCTGAATGAAGTGGACGACATTTTCATGTTTAACCGCTATGAGATCCCCGAACTGCTTACCGAGATCTCCACCGCCTGGGCCCTCGGGGTGGATATTCCCATGCGGGACGCCTATTACAAGGCAAAGGCCGCCAAGCGCAGGAAGATCCTGGAAGCCGCGCGTGCCTGGAACCCGACCCCGGCTCTGGGGGTTCCGCCCGAGGAAGTGGCCGAGCCCTTCACCATTATGCTCTGGGGCGTTACCACCGACAAGGTTCAGGAATGGCTCAAAGGCGTCGATGTCACGACAAGCGGCAGTGTCTCCGAGATCAAAGGATTTGCGGCTTCGGCCGGTGTCGCCGAAGGTCCGGCGCGGGTATTGAAGCTTCTCAAAGATATCGTGGATCTTCAACCCGGAGAAGTTCTGGTCTGCCCGACAACCAATCCATCCTGGGCACCGGTGTTCACCAATATCAAGGCCGCCGTCACCGATATCGGGGGACTCACCAGTCATGCCGCTATCGTCTGCCGCGAGTACGGCCTTCCGTCGGTGACCGGTACCGGTGTCGCCACCTCGGTGATCAAAACCGGAGATATTATCCGGGTTGACGGGGATACCGGTGTGGTAACCCGGGTTGAAAAAACGAAATAGGGCAGAGGTCGATTTTCGAATTCATAAATGTGTCGAATTAAAATCTCCCTTCACCCTCATACGAAGGGGGAGAAAACCCGTTTCAGGGAGAAACCAATGTCCTGGATCCTCCAATTCAACAGCCTGAACATACATTCCATACCCCAGGTCGGCGGCAAGAATGCCAGCCTCGGCGAAATGATCAATGCCGGCATACGGGTCCCTCCCGGATTTGCCGTAACGACCGAGGGCTATCTGTATTTTATTACCGAAAGCGGAATCAAGAATGAGATTTTTCGTATTCTCGCTGAAATGAATATCGGTGATATCCGTGCCCAGGAGGAGGCCAGTCAACAAATCCAGCAATTGATCCGCAATGCCGTCATGGTGCAAGGTATCCGGGCTGAAATTGATAGCGCCTACGGAAGGCTGTGTGAAAATTGTGGAGTTGATCTCCTCCCGGTGGCGGTGCGCTCCAGCGCCACAGCCGAAGATCTGCCGACAGCCAGCTTCGCGGGCCAACAGGATAGCTATCTCTGGGTCAGCGGCATCGATAAAATCATCGGAAGGGTTCAGGACTGCTGGGCCAGTTTGTTTACGCCGCGTGCCATCGATTACCGGATCAAAAACAATTTTGTCCATGAAAAAATTCTCATCAGCGTCGGCGTGCAGAAGATGGTCAATGCCAAAGCCGCAGGGGTGATGTTCACCCTGAATCCCACCGACGGCGACCTGTCAAAGATGGTCATCGAAGGCAACTGGGGCCTGGGAGAAACGGTGGTATCCGGGTCTGTAAATCCGGATAAATTCGTTGTGGATAAAGTCATTATGGAGACCACCGAAAAGAAGATATCCACCAAGCACATTGAATGCGTGTTCGACCTGGAACGGCAGGAGGTGGTCAATGCCGAGATCGGCCCGGATATGCAGTGTACCTGCTGCCTGGAAGAACGGGAAGTCCGGGAGCTGGTTAAAATGGGCAAAATCATCGAGCAGCATTATGGTCGGCCCATGGATATCGAGTGGGCCATCGACAAGGATCTGGGATTTCCAAAAAATATTTTTATCGTGCAGGCCCGGCCGGAAACAGTCTGGAGCCGGCGCAAGGCGCAATCCTTGCTCGGGAAAAAAACCGGCCGCCAGCTTTTAATGGAGCAGGCAATGAAACGCATCAGGATTCCACATTGAAAATTTAACCGGGATCCAGCCGGTGGAGCGAGGCCAAAATGCCATGTACAGGGACCTAAGAAAAATCGATCACCAAAGCACGGAACAACGAAAACACCAAAAGAGAGAAGGCAAATTATCAGGGTGAGAAATTTCTAATGTCAAAATCCAGAGAGGAGCGACTGATTCTTATGAGAAGCATGAGAGATTTTATCAACGTAGCTGAGGAACAGGGACTTTGCAAACGAATCACGGCGGAGGTGGACTGGAACCTCGAATTGTCGCACATCGCCAAATTGAACGAAGAACAGAGTGGTCCGGCGCTTCTTTTCGAAAATGTCAAAGATTATGACACACCGGTGATCACCAGCGTCTGCACCACCGTGGAAAGGCTGGCCGTTATCATGGGACAGCCGCGAGATTCAAGCCTGGTCGACCTCTACAATGCCTGGGTCAAACTGGGGGCGGACCTGGTTAAGCCCAGATGGGTCGAAAAGGCGGAAGCGCCCTGCAAGCAGAATATTCTTAAAGGCAGTGATATCGATCTTTTCAGATTTCCAGCCCCCAAATGGTATCCCATGGACGGCGGACGTTTTATCGGTACGGCCCATTTCATCATCAGCAAAGATCCCGAAACCGGCTGGGTCAACCTGGGCACCTACCGCAGCCAGCTGCTCGGCAAGGACAAAATGGGCACCCAGTTCATCAAGGGCAAGCATGCGGACCTTATGCTGAAAAAATACCAGAAGATGGGCAAACCCATGCCGGTCGCTTCCGTCATCGGATGTGACCCGCTGCTGTTCATCCTGGGCGCCGCCCGTATCTCGGCCTTTACATCCGAGTACGACGTGGCCGGCGCACTGCGGGGAGAGCCCGTGCAGGTGGTTCAGGGCGAAACCGTGGATCTGCCGATTCCGGCCCATGCCGAGCTGGTAATCGAAGGCGAAGTGGATGCCGACAAATTCATGGAAGAAGGTCCGTTCGGTGAATACACCGGCTATTATTCGGGCGTGGGCACCGATCCTCGAAATTTCATCGATGTCAAATGTATCACCTGCCGCAACAATCCGATCTTGTGGGGGACCACAGTGGGCCGCGCTGTGACCGACACCCACATGACCATGGCGCTTTCATACGGTGCCACGCTCTGGCAGCAACTGCTGGCCATGAAGATTCCGGGCCTCAAGGCGGTGTACTGCCCGCCGGAAGGTTCGGGACGATTTCTGGCCATTATATCCGTGAAGCAGATGTATCCGGGCCATGCGGATCAGGTGCTCACGGCCGCTATTTCGACGGAAATGGGCGCTTACGGACTCAAAACGGTGATTGTCGTGGATGAAGACATCGATCCCTGGGATATCCCGCGGGTCATGTATGCCCTGAGCTTCCGGTTCCAGCCCAACCGCTCCCAGGTGATCAAACGCGGCCGGTCGACACCGCTGGATCCTTCACTGCCCATCGATGCCCGTGAAATTACCGGCAGGCTGCTGCTGGATGCCACCATCCCGTATGACTGGAAGGACAAACCGATCCCCATCGAGCTGGATCCGGAAGTGGTCGAAAGGGTCAGGAGCCGGTGGACTGAGTTGGGGCTGTGAAACCGGTAAATTTTATATGGAGATCATTTCATGTCCGACATGAGTATTTTAAACGGCAAAAAAGTTCTGGTGGTGGATGACGAAGAGGATATCCTGGCCGTGTTGACGGAATTACTCGACATGTGCGAGGTCACCACGGCCGCCACTTTTGAAAAGGCGAAAGCGTTGCTGATAGCCGAGGATTTCGATATCGCCATACTGGACATCATGGGCGTCGACGGCTATGGTCTGCTCGAAATTGCCAACCGAAAAAGCGTCCCGGCCGTCATGCTGACAGCCCACGCGTTTACTCCGGACAACCTGGTGAGGACCATCAAAGAAGGTGCTTACGCCTACATTCCCAAGGAGGAGATTACCGAAATCGGCGCCTATTTGGTCGATGCGTTGACCGCCCAGCAGAAAGGCGAAAACCCTTGGAACGTCTGGCAGAAAAGACTGCCTTCGTCGTATTTCGAAAGAAGATGGGGGGTGGCCTGGAAAGATAAGGACCGGGCGTTCTGGGAGCAATTCAAGGCCAGCGTAAAAGCGGGGCGTTCGCGGGACAAATCCTGATCGGGGCCTGCGGCTGTTGGAGGCAAAAAAGGATCAAAGCTGAAGGCGAAAGACGAGGAACGACGGAAGATGGAGGTCGGAGATCAGAGATCAGAGATCAGAAATCAGGATCGGAAGAAGCAAGAATTGGAGGAATGGATGGTTGGATGATTCGGATGGATGGTGGAAGGCAGAGGACGGATGTCGGAAGTTGATTAAGTTGAGTGTGTCGATTAAGATAATTAAGATGACCAATCAACCAATGAACCGTAAACACTGAACCTTTTAACCTTTAAGCCTTCGAACTCAGAACCACATGTCAGGAGGAGCCGGGATGGCAATCGTAGTGATCGGTATGCTCGATGAACGGCAAGAAGGTCTGCGGCTCATTAAAGAACAGATTGAAAAGCGCGGGCATCGATCCCTGCTGATCGATATCAGTATCGGCACCGGGGCGATCGAATCTACGCTGACGCCGGACATCGACAGCAGCTCCCTGGCCGCTGCCGGCGGGGCGACCATTGTCGAGGTTCGCAAAATGCTGGCCCGGGAAAGGGATCGGGCCACATCGTTGATGGCCGCCGGCCTGGCAAAAACCTTACAGAAACTTCACCGGGACGGCCGGCTGCAGGGCGTCCTCGCCGTCGGGGGCATGACCGGAACCTTTATTTCTCTTACAGCCATGAAGCTGTTGCCTTTCGGAGTGCCAAAATTCCTGATCTCCAGCGTGGCCGCCATGCCGGCCTATGCCAAAAAGCTCGCTGAATTCTTCGGTGTCCGCGACATAACAGTCATGCACAGCGTGGTGGACACCGTGGGTCTGAATCCGCTGGTACGGCAATTGATGGTCAACGGTGCCGGCGCTATCTGCGGCATGGTGGAAGCAGAAGCGCCGGTCCTGCAGGCAGCAAAGCCTTCCATCGCCCTGACGGAATTTGGTTTCTGCGACAAGGGCGCCCATTATATCAGAGAACTGCTGGAAAAAGATTTTGACATTATCTCCTTTCATGCCACCGGCATCGGGGAGAAGGCTGCCATGGACCTGGTGAGTCAGAAATTATTTGAAGGGTTTATCGATCTGGTGCCGGCCGGTTTCAGCGAATATCTGCTGGGCGGCAACCGCAATGCAGGACCGGACCGACTTGATGCCGGCATTACCAGCGGCAAACCGTATATCCTCACCCCCTGCGGTTTCGATATGATCAGCTGCGGCCCCATCAAGCGACGCGACGATGGCGATCCCCTCTGGGTTTCGAGACAATTGGCGGACAGAAAGCTCCTGCTTCAGGACGCCATTCGGGTGCAGGCAAGAACCAGTCTCGCGGAAATGCAGATCATCGCCCGGGAAGTGGCCGACAGGTTAAACCAAAGCCAATACAAAAAACTGATAAAATTTATTCTGCCTACCAAAGGATTTTCCTCCTTGAGTACGGAAGGCGGTGTCCTGTATGATCCGGAAGCGGATATGGCTTTTATCGAAGCCCTGAAGCGAACTCTGGATGAAGAAATAAGCGTCATCGAGGTTGACGCCGACATTAACACCCCGGAGCTTGCCCGGTCCGTGGTGGATGCGCTGCATCAGGCCTTAATCTAAACTTTGCGCCCAAAGGAAATAAAAGTGCCCAATTCCAAACGAATCGTTGTCGGAATCGCCGGCGCCAGTGGTGTGATTTATGGTATCAGACTTCTGGAATGTTTGAAGGACACCGAATATGAAAGCCATTTGATCATATCCGAAGCCGGGAAGCTCAACATTGAAATCGAAACCGAATACAAGGCCGATGAGGTGGCCAGAATGGCCGATTTTGTCTATGACCATAAAGATTTGGCGGCCGGGCCTTCGAGCGGCTCATTTTTGAACGAAGGTATGGTTGTGGTTCCCTGCACAGTCAAAACATTGTCAGGTATTGCCAACTCTTATAACGAAAACCTTCTGGTCCGGGCCGCGGATGTCGCACTCAAAGAAAAGCGCAAACTGGTGCTGGTGGTCAGGGAAACCCCGTTGCACAAGGGGCACCTCGAGCTGATGTCAAAAGCCGCCGACATGGGCGCCCACATCCTGCCGCCGATACCTTCTTTTTACCATCAGCCCAGAACCATCCTCGATATCGTGGATCAGACCGTCGGCAAAATTTTCGACTACCTGGGCATCCATCACAATTTATTCCAACGCTGGGGGGAAGACAGCCATAAGGAGCAGCGTATCAAACCGCTGAGCACCGTTGTCGCTTGAAAAAATCAAAATAAAACCCACGATTGCGGTTGTCGGAACCTTCGATTCCAAGGCTGAGGAGCACTTTTTCCTCAAAGAGCGGATCGAGCACAGGGGAATGCGGGCGCTGACGGTCAATATCGGAACCGGTGGACCTTCCCCGGCGCCGGTGTCGACGGACCTTTATACTCGAATGCGGGGCAACGGCAAACTAAGCCGCGACAGCCGCGATCGAGCCATTGCCGCCATGATTCTGGAAGCCGAAGCCGAATTGAAACGGCTGTACGAGAACCGAGAAATCACCGGCATCATCTCGGCCGGGGGCGGCACAGGAACCCACCTGTGCACCCGCATCATGCATGTTCTTCCCCTGGGGGTGCCCAAAGTGATGATATCGACCGTGGCCTCCAGAGATATGAGCGTCACCGTGGGCACCAAAGACATTACCATGATACACAGCGTGGCGGACCTTCTGGGCGTCAACAGCATTTCGGGCCGGATTCTAGAAAACGCTGCGGCCGCTATATGCGGTATGGTGCAGGCGGACTGGAGGCCGGCGGCAAGCAGAAAAAGAATCGCCCTTCCTTTCTTCGGATTCATTACCCGGGCGGCCGAGTTCGTGAAAAAATGCCTGGAAGACAGGGGATACGAAGTCATTCCGTTTCATGCCAACGGCACCGGTGGCACGGCCATGGAGGAGTTGGCCCAAAGCGGCTATTTTGACGGCATTCTGGATCTGGCAACCCATGAATTGGCCGACCGACTGCTGGACGGCTATTGCGGAGCCATCGGCCCCCGGCGGTTCGAGCCCGTATCGCCCAAATCCATTCCACGGCTGGTCGTGCCGGGGGGCCTGGATTGCGCCGTACTGGAATTCACCCGGCACAACATCCCCCTGCAGTATGCGGATCGGCAAATTTTTTTCTATGACTTTCGCTCTGCCATTCGCCTGAATCCGGAAGAATCGAGAACCCTTGCCGCGCAACTGGCGGACAAATTAAACCGGGACGCGGACCACGCCAAAATCCTGGTTCCAACCCAAGGCTGGTCAGAAGCGGACCGCAACGGCGGCCCCTTATGGGCCCCGCATATCAGCGCGGCCCTTGTCGAGAGCCTAAGAGCCCGGCTGAATCCCCGCATCGAAGTCCGCGAAGTCAATCACCACATCAACGATGAAGACTTTGCACCGATCGCTGCCGATATGATGACTCAGATGATAGTTCGCGGAAATTGAGACGGAATCGACTTTTCCCCAATGTTGAAGCAATAGGGTCTTATCCCTCGACAATCTCTCACCTCAACTAAGGGCTTTGCTTACAATTAGGCAAATCGATTGGCTCACGGTGACCGAATTTGATGCGGTTGTCTTGATAGTACACCAGGGTGGGGTGAAATTTATACAACCTGGCCTTGAACCGGCCGCTGAAGGATTCCAGCTTCATTAAGCTGCCGGGCGCAAAAAAATCCTTGCAGAATGGAAATTTCTTCAGATAAGCGCTGAAAGCCGCGGCCGCCTCGCGCCCCATGGCTACCCGCTCGATTTTTCCGGTCATCTGAATTCCGCAGATGTCGCGCCACTCCTTTGAATCCGCATGGATCGCCGCTGAACTTTCAACGGCAGCCAGCCCCTCCTGAATATGCCGTGACTCGGGATCTGAAAAAAAGTAAAAAAAACATGAATGGAAGACATAGTAAACCGGAGCCGCCCAGGCGGAATCGCCGCGTGCCGTTGCCAGCGTCATGGTGTTCTGGCTATTGATCAACTCCAGCGACCGGGCCGCTGTTTCGTCAGGCTCGACCGCCGGATGATTTCGAGATTTTGGTTGCTTATTCATGTTAGTACTACTCGAATAAACTTCAGAGGAATGGATTCGATTTTATGATTTTTCTGAAGGGGAGAAGTTTCTTTGCGAGATGAAAGCATCAAACCGGAGCCAGCTTGAAAAAAGCGTCCTGCCGCCAGATAAGGGGCGGACGCTGCAAATCGGCCTGGGCTTCCACCCGCCCGGTAAATACGTGATAGCCACGGATGTTTTGAACGTTAGCGACCTTGCACTGAAACCAGGCAGCAGATTCCGCCGGTATTAACCCCTCGGCCTGTTCGTCTTCGATGGTTGCGATGTTAAAGAGATCGTATTTATCCACCGTATCACCCCGTGTGCTGCCGAGCTGAACGGCCAGATGCTTCTGATCTACAGAGGCTATCGCCGCCGCAAACCGTCCGGATGCCTCTATCAACCTGGCCGTTAAATGCCCCTGGGCAATGCTGACCGCCAGGAGTGGCTCTTTTTCAGAAACGAACATCGCAGTCGCAGTCATGATATCCCGCTGTTGCCCGTGATGGGTGCAAATGAAGACCACCGGGCAGGATAGCCAGTAAAAAACCTTGTCTCTGTTTGCCATGATCTGACCCTCCTCTCCTGTCGGAATACTAAACTTCCTTTTTGTAAAAGATCCGATTAAAGCAATGATTAGAAGCATCTTCCCTCGGATACCATGGAAACCCTGGACTACCGTTTCATGACCGAACTGGTGGAAAGTCTGCTCATATTCTTTGGTTCGCTGCCTTGAGTTGTTTATTATAGCGGCAGAGGGGAAAGCATTCTTAACGCGGAACGTGTCATTGGAGTCCCTTTAATATCATTGAAAAGGAACTCGCAAGGTACGACATCTTGTCCCCGACCGAATTTTATTATGGTCAGATTAATTCACATTAAATGGCGGGTACTTCAGTTGCCGAATAATGCCTTCACTGATCGAGCAAGCTCATTCTTCAAATTTTCACCAGTTCGATAGGTGCTTTTAGTGGCCCATTCATCTTTGAGTTGATGCATCCAAAATTCCGGTTTCGGTGGCGTATCTATCCATTTAACATTGGGCAGATAGAAAAGATAAATATCCCAAGCGACCTTCCCTTGCCATCCAACACTGTCGGCAATGATCTTCCCGGCAGTCTTATGATCATCGTAAAAGTGATGGATTCTTTGATCACTTATTGCTCTAACTGAGGGCAATGCAGCATCAAGGTTGTCTTTTTCCAATATAGGAATCCATATAATCGACCCACTTATTTTGGCTTTTGGGTAGTTCTTAAAAACATTCTCATGCACCGCACGGGCGCCTTGATCACGTCACAACAGACATGTTGGTGAAAGTAGCGCTATAAATCGGGGCAAATTGCAGTCGTCATTAAATTGCTCCTTGAGCGGATCAAGACTGTGAGCCAGTGCGATGATACCATTTTGCATTTTCTTATTGCTCACTGTCATATCCTTTCATTTTATAACAGTCAACCCTATCGTTGCAAAAGTCGGAGGGCTTCAGAGCCAAGGCGTCAAGGGTGAAGTTGTAGTCGTCTTACCGCAATCTCTTGACAACACAGGATCTGAAGTTCTCCGACTTTCCCGTAGGGTAAACAATATGGCAAAATAGACCCGATCCTTCGAATCCACCGATGGTGATGTCCAGCATGCTTTTCTCTTGTGCCATATTGGTAATTACTATAAAGCATTATCTGACATTTGCCATATTGTTTATGCAACATGGGGGTAAATTCGGTATTCCCCTAAAACCTAGCCACCACCTGGCGGACATCTGCCAAGCATCATTTCCCTGATGGATTTTTCGATGCACACTGGCAATTTTCAAACTTTTTCTCCATCTGAATTTTTTCCATAATCAGCGATCTGCCATTTTTTATGTAATCTTGTCGTATATCTTTTTCAGAGTATCCAAAGCAATACAGATTAAATCACCCACAAGCTCAATCCTTTCAATTTATGCTTTCATCATGGCAGCATATGTCATCAATTTTCTTGCCATGACAGGATCTCCCAAGAGGAATGTCTCAAATTTACAAAAAAATTAGCAGAGGTGAGGATAACTGTAATATTGGATCAGGAGAAAGCATAATTTAGTTCGCATCCAAAATTGTTTTGGTAAAGAATCGATTGAAGTATAGGATAATAATTCTCAGCTTTCATCATCACCATAAAGGTCCATATCCGGATAATATTTTTTAGCACACTCAGGGCAGATACCGTGGCTAAATTCAACATCGGAATGTTTATGAATATATGATTCGACCTGATCCCAATACCCCTTATCATCACGAATTTTTTTACAATGTGAACAAATGGGTAAAAAGCCCCGCAAAGTTTTAACCTCTGATAATGCCTTTTGAAGTTCCGCAACTAACCTATCTCGTTGTTTCTCCTCCTGCTTGCGTTCGGAGATGTCGCGTTCGACATACAGAATGCTTTCAGGGTTACCGTTGGAATCAACCAAAATGGTAGAATTCACATCGATATAAAACCGGCTGTTATCTTTCTTAATAGCCTGATATTCTGTTAGCTTATGATGCCTCTCACCAGCCAGCACTTTGCGAATATTGTCAACCAGCGCTTTGTGACTTGAAGGATCAATAAAATCAAAAACTGATCTTCCTAAATATTCATTTTTTTTCGTGATAGAAAAACCATGCATTTTAACTAATTTATCGGATATCTGTTGTATTTTTCCATCTAAAGATAATATTCCTATTCCATCAGGCAAGATTGATGTGATGGCTTCAAATTTTTGATTACTTTGCTGCAGGGCATCCCCGGTCTGCTTGCGCTCGGCAATCTCCCGCTTCAGTTCTTCATTTGTCTTTTGCAGATGGTCGTTTGCCTCGGAAAGCTGGACCGTCCGGTCAGCGACCAGCTGTTCTAATACCTGATTACGGTCTACCAATTCCTTCAACGGATAGACTTCGCCCTCTTGAACAAGGCTGTAGGGAATGGAAATACTGCTGTGCGATATTTTCCAACTCTCGGATTCCTTGCGGAATATCAGTACCAGACGGGCTGTCTCTTTTGACAAAATGTGGTCTTTAATGGGCAGGTGGATAGTGAAGAAACCAGTCGTAACGGCGATCGTATCAGCCAGTGACTGGATGAACAGGTCCTTGAGTTCAATGCGGACCGGATCTTTGACCTCGGCGAAGTCCTGGCGGGTAATTGCGACCCATTCTTCCCTTTTTTTAACCAGAGAATCTCCGCCCCCGGTAAAGCCGGAAAAGTCCTCGCTGAAATAAGTTGTGAGCCTATCATCGCGGGAGGAATACATCCGCAGATAGTCGTCAAACAGTTGTCGTATTTTCTGATAGTCGCTTGCATCCATTCATTGGGTCCTTTTTATCTGCTGTTCTCATCAGGGGATAAGATAGATGTGAAAAAATCGAGAGGGTCTGGTCCCACTTTTGACAAAGAAGTAAAAATCCTGGTCCAGAGGGCCAAGATTTCCATAGTGGATTAAATAAGAATATGCTCAAGATCACAGGAGTTCCATAACTGTCAAGAATAAAAACCTTACGAATAGGAAAATCGTGGGCTCTATCAGGCAATCTCTTGTTCTTTATCATGCCATGGGACGAGCATAAAAAGCCGGATACTTCAAATTAGGGAGTGCTGAAAAATACATCGGGTAGTGTTGAGTTTTTCAAGACCTCCAGAGGTTACGCATAGGATAATAATACAAAAATTTCGTCGGCCGAAAATCGATATCACAGGTTGATTTGACCGCCTTATTTTACAAATATGTTTGCGGGCTTTTCTTTGTCGGACCAAACCATGTTACTGAATTTTATCAGGAAGCATTCCAAAGATAGGCATTTTTCTGTCTTAGCATAAGCTTTTCAGGGGCAAAAAGGCGGCTGTAAGAATTTTGAGCCTCCCTGAGCTCGTATCCCTCACTGTTTTCCATTATCCTCCGCCCTATTGCCTTTATCCCCAGTTTGGCCTTGGTCCGCATTACAAACTCATTATCCCCAACAGCGATGCTTTCCGTCCATTTCTCCTCACGGCGGATCGAACCGTTTTGTAAAACTGCCTCGACTCGGTTATGATGATATGCCGATAGCTGATCCACAGTATGAAGGCCGAGCAAAGCAGCCAATTTCTGCCGGTTTATCAAGGAATACCGCTGCCTTGGATTTTGGATTTCATTGTATCCACCATATATCCATTCAGCGGGATGTCGCACGACACCAGCTCTAACCATATTCAGGTCTATATATGCCAAGCAGCGGATTAAATGGGTATTGGATTCTAGGGCGGTTGCATGGTATCGGTCTTCCCAGAAAGCCCCCTTGCCGTTCTTCCGGCGATCAGTTGAATCGAATCTGAAATGATATTCACCTGGCCATCGTAAACCAGCAAATGGATGTGATTTGATGTAACCGCAAAATTTAATATATCCAGACCATATCGCTTTTTAGTTTCAAAAAGCCAATGAATCCACCGCTTTTTATCCTTATCGAATTTTAGCAGGAATTCTCTTTTGTGGCATCGATGGGTAATATGCCAAACATAGCCGGGTAATTCATATTGAAGGTTTAATTCCGCCGCAATCTCCCGCCACAGGTCAATACTCAGGCCAGTCCAATGGCCATCGGCAGTCTTCATGGAGAAAGGAGGCGACTCCTTTGTCCCAACAATCAGTGGTTGCGGAAGGTTTAAATGCTGCTGTCCACCGACATCAGTGGACATCACAATTAGCAGAAGTGAAAAACAAATCGCAAGGCCTGGGGCGATCTTCATCTGATCTCCAGAAATGCTTTAACGAATTCGACAAAATCAGCCGATTTATCTAATTACAGTTTGCACGTTAAATCGCACTATTCTATCCATTGTGCTAATAACAAACTACATGTCAAAATAAATCCGGTTTATTTTGAGTTCAGCCCCGCCTTTTCTGCCGTGATTGCTCCGTCCACACGAAAACCAATACACTTCCAATTTTACCCACATAGCCCATAAACGAAAAACCCTGCCTCTCCATGGAGAAAACAGGGTCTTTTAATCCGAACATGGCAACCTCTCGCTGAAGGTTAACGCAATTTCATCTCATGAAACCAGATAGCACAATTTTGTGCTCGATGTCAAATTTTAGCAGCGCCGGTGCCGAAGACAGCGATGCTCGCCCTCCTGGGTTCCGTGTCCTATTATTCCATAAATAACCGGGCTATTTCGCCGGTTTCAGAATATCAGACGCTGAGGTTGTCCGATTTCAGGGCATAAGCCACGATGATTCCGATCAGAAAGCCGGCCGCCAGATTCGAGGCCAATGTTATTCCCACGATAAGGATCGGTACGAACATCTCCTTGCGCGTTTTCATGTCCAAAACAGTCAGGCTCAGCTGCGCTCCGGCAAATAGCAGCAGAACCCCCAGCGCGGACATGGGCAGCAGGAAAATGATCCCCATGAGGTGCTCCCCGAAAAGAAGCGCCAAAACGATGAAAATGGTGCCGATAATCAGGTTGGAGCCGCCGGTGCGGGCGCCGAAACGGTAGCGCGAAGCCAGCCCGCCGGCGCCATGGCACATGGGCATGCCGCCCAGAAAAAAACTCATCAGGTTGGCCAACGCCATGCTGATGCAAAGCGCCCGGTGGGTCACCCGCTTGCCCTCCTGGGGGAAATACTGGATCGACAAATCGGCATTGGCCATGATGGCATTGCCAAGGGTCATGGGCACCTGCGGCAGCACCAGCACCAGCAGGGCGAAAGTAAAATCGCCGACCGAAGGAAACCCGTAGGGAAGCAGATCAGGCAGGTTGAATCCGAGTTGAATTTGGTGCAGGCCTTCCCGGGTTCCCAACAAAATGCCGGTTAAAAGGCCTGCCCCGACGACGACAATCGCCGCCGGCAATCGTTTGTTTTCCAGCAGCAGAAGGGTGAGCGCCCCTAATATCCCGCCGATGATCAACCCCAGGGGAATGGGCCCCAGACGCTGAATGCCCAGGTAAGGTTCCGCTGCATGGCGCATGGCTTGAAATGTCGAAGTACCCAGCATCAGCTTGACGCCCTGGGTCACGAGCAACACGCCGGTAGATAATTGAACCCCGCGGATCACCGGTTTGGGGATATACCGGCCGATCCGGGTGATGATACCGGTCCCGCCGATCACCAGCAAAAACACGAAAATCCACAAACTCGACGCCTGAATCTGGCTGGCGGTGATGCCGGTGGCGATGGCATAGGCCCCGATCACCTTCATAGGTTCCACGGGGCTGGTGACCCTGAAATAGAGCCCGCTGAATATGTAATAGAGCCCGACACCCAGGAACAAACCCAACGGATTGAGTCCGTTGATCAAAATCATGCCGATAGCCAAAGGCAGGATGGTGCCCAAATCCCCCAGGCTGCCCGCAAACTCCATGCGGCTGAAGCGATACGCCGAAACGCCGTTGGGGTGTCGAGAGGATATCTGGATTGCGTCCATGTCTTTCTCCTGGCCATTTTTTGGGATATCACTTGACCTATAGTCACGATTATTATATTAATCGTGATAGTACGGCAAATGGCGCTAAAATGTCAAGCATATTGTTTGTATACCCTCGAAACAGTTTCCCGAACCCTAAACCGAGCGATAAATGCACATGGAAAAAAATAAAAAACGATTGGCAAGCCACCCAGCCGACCCGCCGCTTTCGGCACGGGAGCGGAACTTCAACGGACGGATTTTTTCCGTACCGGATAAAGATAAATACCTCGATCCGTTGCAACTCGATCAATTGGAGAAATCTTTTCGCGAATGGGCGGGGGCCGTTTTGCGTGTCAATGTACGCGAATCGCGCCGGCGCATTTTGCTTATTTTTTTAATCATCCGCTACACGGGTGCGAAGCTCAATGAGGTGTTGAATCTCGACCCAAGCCGGGATATCGACTTTGAGAAAGGATTTGTAATTCTGGGACGCTCGAAGGAGGAATCCGGCCGCTCCGGGCGCAAAGTACAAATTTCCGAAAAACTCTGCAATGAAATCCGCATCCTCATTGCCGAGTTGCTATCGAAAAACGACACCCGGAAAATGTTCCATACAGACCCCGGCTTTGTCAGGCGCAAGTTTTATGAACGGGCAGAAGCCTGCGGGATAGCCAAACAGCTGGGCGCACCGGAAATTCTGCGCAAGTCCCGTGCGGTTGAGCTGATGCAGAACAATATGCCCTTGCCGGCGGTTCAGATGCTGTTGGGGCATTCCACGCCCAGCCTCACCTCTTCCTATGTTTCTTTTTCTGAAGATGACATTCAGGAAGTGACGCGCTTGATCGTGGAAAAAGAGGCCGTCCGCAAAACCAGCGCCCGCAATTCGTTTTTCGGCAAGATTCAAACCATTCAGCAAGGGAATATTCAAGCTTGTGTAGGGATTGTGACTGTAGGCGGACACATCGTCACCACGGTGATCACGAACGACAGCTTGCAGCGGCTCGGTTTGAAACCGGGCAAGATGATCACGGCCGAGGTCAAGGCCCCTTGGGTAATGCTGCATAAAAGCGACCACGGGCAAGGATGCAGCGCAGACAATATGTTCAACGGAGTTGTTGAAAAAGTCACCCGGGGTGAAATCAACACGGAATACCTGGTGCGGATTTCCGATGGGACCGTGGTGTGTTCGATTGTGACCAGCGAAAGCAGCCGGCGGCTGGCCCTCACCGAAGGAGATGAGGCCTGGGTACTTTTCAGCAGCTATTCGGTGGTCCTGTTGTCCGACCGATGAGATCAGTACAAAAAGATCAGCTTGCCGGCGCTCTCCGAAACAGTGACGCATTTTTGCAAAATCGATGCTGAGAGTTTGAATTCAGCCAGCCAAGAGCGACCGGATACCAAAGTGCGGACGTTGGAAAATATCAGGCTCAGCGACCATGCAACCTTCTGGGTTCAGGGCTTCAAGGCTGTCATGGTCACCGACACCGCCATTTTCCGCAATCCCCACTACCATCTATCCTCGGATACCATGGACATTGATAGGCAGGCCCGCTCCTTTCATCCGGACTATTATGAAAAATTTATATGTTTGCAAGGTAACAACGATCAACTTTATAGCGTTTGTTTTATCGAAGTAACGGTAACTTCAAGTACCCGTGTTAAAAATGAAAATTTTTCTTTCATCATATCAAATTCAGGTCCCGAATTTATGAACTTTGCTGTGCCTTCAAGAAGGTATCCTGTACCGGGGCCCATGCGACCTTCGACTTCCCTGGTTCCGATAGTGAGTAACACTTTGTTATTCTTCAGGGTTTTCTTTTCAGTGTTTCTCATTTTCCAAGCAGGAATAAAGAGCCTTTTATTATCTGGTTCATTCTCCCAGATATTGGCTGAGTTTCTCCTTCCATGCATTTTCTCTGATCTTTTGCAGCAAGACGACATCTATTTGCTTGCGCAACGGGCTGTTCAGCTCCAGTGCAATCCCGTATCCCTGGCTCTGCAGCCGATAGGGCAGCACCTCCAGGTAGCCGGTGTGATTTTGGTGTATATAATAACGCAAAATGGGTGCATCGTAGACTATGGCCTGGACTTTTCCCGCCCTCAAGGCCGCCAGCCCCTCCTGAGGCGAACGGTAGGGAACAAAGGGAATGTGAATCTGTTCGAGGTAAGATTCACTGGTAGTATCTACAATAGACCCGACGATTACTTTGGGTAGATCTCTAGGACCCTTGATTACGGATCCAAGCTGTGACACGGTCAGTGTGGAGGTGATGGTTGCTGTAAAACTGGAAATCATGATGATTCCAACGAACATCCAGATGAGCCCCAAAACTCGTCCGGCCAATGTGACCGGTGCTTTGTCACCATAACCGACGGTGGTCATGGTGACTGCAGACCACCAAAATCCGGAACCGATGCCCCGGGCGGCACTGCCGTTGAACTGCCGGGTGTTTTTCTTGTGCTCAAACCACCAGACCAGCATCCCCACACCCAGAAGCACGATCGTCAAAGTGGCTGCGACCTTCAGAAAAGCAAGTGAAATAAACCGTCTGGCCACGGTAATCCAGGGATTTTGCTCCTTGCCTGCAACCGCAATCCCCAGGCCGGTCGTGTAGAAAGCATGGGTGAAGTCAATTTTTTTTTCGCGTTCCGGCGTAATTGTCAAAGCAGCGACCGCAGCGTTAAGAGAACCATCCCTGACGCCCTCCAGCAGTTGATCAAGCGCAAGCTCCCGGAATTCAAATTGAAGGTTTAATTCCGCCGCAATTTCCCGCCACAGGTCAATACTCAGGCCGGTCCAATGGCCGTCGGCGGTCTTCATGGAGAAAGGGGGAGACTCCTTTGTCCCAACAATCAGTGGCTGCGAAACGTTTGAACCCTGTTGCCCACCGACATCAGTGGACATCACAATTAGCAGAAGTGAAAAAGAAATCACAAGACCTGGGGCGATCTTCATTTGATCTCCTGAAATGCATTAAGTAATTCGACAAATTCATGCGAATCTCCCATAATTGCCCCCCATCTCAAATAGTTTGTCACGTTCGGATATTTATGTTCAACGCGAAATCCAACTCGACTACTTCCCAGTCATTTTCAAGCCTGCCCATCACTACGCCATGGCCACTCCAGCGATAGCGATCCAATTGGGATAAGGCGCTTAACCCGCTTAGGGTTCACGAAAGAATTAATTCACAGATTTAGCCGCTGAGGCGCCTGCATGGCAAGGCGCGAAAACTCAGGAATATCTGGATATTCCGAGCTTTCGCAACATCTAGGCCATGAAGGATGCATCGGCGTATAAAATGTGAAGTTATTTTTGAGTGAGCCCTTAGCCCGGCAACGGGTTTAAATGAATGTAGCGTGACCACAAAACGGCACTTCCATCTCAGGACTGTAATATCGTATTGACGGTAGATCTAAGCGTTTGGCTTGTACGCAACCGCATCAATCTCGACCGCAGCTCCACGTGCTAATTCGGCTCCACCAACCGTGATGCGTGCGGGTGGATCACCGCCTATCAGTTCAAGATAGGCCTGATTCATTTCTGGAAAAGTCTTTATGTCTGTCAGAAAAACACTGACTTTGACAAGATCTGACAGGGAGGCTCCGCATTCCTTTAGAATGAGGCCAATATTCTGAAGGGCCTGAGCGGTTTCCGCTCCGGTTCCACCCTCTATAAGCTCCATTGAGTCTGATTTTGTTCCCAATGTACCAGAAACATAAATAAAATCCCCAGCAATCGAAAAACCCTGCCTCTCCATGGAGAACACAGGGTCTTTTAATCGGATCATGGCAACCTCTCGCTGAAGGTTAACACAATTTCATCGTCATGAAACCCGATAGCACAATTTTGTGCTCGATGTCAAATTTTTGCAGCGCCGGCGTTGCAAAAAAAAAACAGACATGTGCGGATTTTGTGCAACTGCCGATCGGAAGCACCGGCTTGATGGCATCGCCTCGCCGCGCATCGGCCATGGCCCGGTTGATGTCGCTGAATTCGTAGAATTTCACCAGGCGGTCGAAGGGAAATCTCGCTTGCGAAACAGCTCGATCAGGCAGGGAATGAAGCGTTGGGGCACCGCGTCTCCCTCTCTGATGCCCAGGGTTCGTCGCCCTTTTGAAAGCCCTTTCCCGCTTTCGCCGGTCATGAGGTGCTCCCCGAAAAGAAGCGCCAAAACGATGAAAATGGCGCCGATAATCAGGTTGGAGCCGCCGGTGCGGGCGCCGAAACGGTAGCGCGAAGCCAGTCCGCCGGCGCCATGGCACATGGGCATGCCGCCCAGGAAAAAACTCGACAGGTTGGCCAAGGCCATGCTGATGCAAAGCGCCCGGGGGGTTACCCGCTTGCCATCCTGGGGAAAATACTGGATCGACAAATCGGCGTTGGCCATGACGGCATTGCCAAGGGTCATGGGCACCTGCGGCAGCACCAGCACCAGCAGGGCGAAAGTAAAATCGCCGAGCGAAGGAAACCCGTAGGGCAGCAGAGCGGGCAGGTTAAATCCGAGTTGAATTTGATGCAGGCCTTCCCGGGTTCCCAACAAAATACCAGTTAAAAGGCCTGCCCCTACGACGACAATCGCCGCCGGCAATCGTTTGTTTTCCAGCAGCAAAAGGGTGAGCGCCCCCAATAACCCGCCGATGATCAACCCCAGGGGAACCGGCCCCAGGCGCTGAATGCTCAGGTAGGGTTCCGCCGCATGGCGCAAGGCTTGAAAGCTCGAAGCACCCAGCATCAGTTTGATGCCCTGGGTGACGAGCAACACGCCGGTAGATAATTGAACCCCACGGATCACCGGTTTGGGGATATACCGGCCGATCAGGGTGATGATGCCGGTCCCGCCGATAGGGTTTTTTGTGTTTTGATCATTGTAACCTCTCGGGTAAAGGTTGACGCATTCGATTGTGCAAAAATCGATACCACAACCGGCTTCATTTTGTCAAATTTTTATGATCGGTAGATATAAGCGGGTGCCTCGGGCAAAAGGGCAGCCAGTCTGATCGAAGCGAGAAACTTTATTGGAATTTTGGCCATATCCACCCCCAGTCATTGCGGGCGGTTTTTAGCCGCAATCCGGGGAATTCGCCATTTGGCTGGACTCCGGCTAAAACCATGCCGGAGTGACGACTAAGGGTATCGCGAGCTCCGGAATCGTATTCTGAGAAGGCTAAAGGTAAGTTTCATATAAGCGGCAGCCTCGGGCGAAAGGGCAGCCCGTTTAATCAAAGACAGAAACTATGCCATTCTGGCGTAGTTTCATACGAGCGGGCGCCTCTGGCTAAAGGGCAGCCAGTTTGATCAATAAAGAAACTTTTTAAAAGGATCGACTCCATTTTACCCCCTCCCTCAATCCCTCCCGCCGGGGGAGGGAAGTTGACTCCTCTCCCTTGACGCGAGAGGCCGGGTGAGGTTGATAAAATGGCAAAATGCCTTTTTAACCCAGAACCCAGAACCCCTGGCCCAGACCTGGATCAGATACCAATGGATTAATTTTAAGGACAGATTACTTGATGTTTCTTAAGCCGCTTTAACCAGTCGCGCCAGGGCAGGCTTGAACCTTGAACCTGGAATTTGTAGTTTCATACGAGCGGGCGCCTCTGGCTAAAGGGCAGCCAGTTTGATCAATAAAGAAACTTTTTAAAAGGATCGACTCCATTTTACCCCCTCCCTCAATCCCTCCCGCCGGGGGAGGGAAGTTGACTCCTCTCCCTTGACGGGAGAGGCCGGGTGAGGTTGATTAATCGAATATATACCTTTTAAACAGCGAATCGATAACCGAAGCAAGCGAATGTACCTCAAGGCGGTCGTAGCTTATCTGAAAATTAGTTTGCCGAATACCCCGCCGTGGTCAGAGGCCCAGTTGGGCGGCAGGCGCAGCGGGAAAATGGGTGTCCTGCCAGTGACGGTCGCCAAGGACAAAAACGATTGGTCTCGAATAAAGATGATATCGATTCTCTCGTCCAAAAGGGATCTCGTGTTCGACAGGTCCGGGAGCTGGCAGCAGGTGAAGCCGTCGGGATCGAATAGCTTGAGGGGGTTTTTGTCCCACATATCCGCGAAGCCCTCACTTGAGATGATTTGATAGGGCGGAATGATTGCATCCATCAGATCGTCATCCACCGAAGAATTGAAGTCGCCGAGCAGAATCAAGGTTCGATCGGGGGGCGTGAGGGCTTTCAGTGTGCCGACAAGCTCTACCGCTTGCAGGGACTGGATAATCCCGCTGTTCGGATCCGTGGGATCAGGCTGCTCAACCTCGAGATGGGTGTTCACGAAGCGATAGTCCCTTCCGCGCACCGTGGCATCCACACCGACAAAACCGCGATTTATGGAGATGGAACCACCGACGGGAGAGGTTGCCCCCGCCAGGATGGTGTAAGTGCAACCGTCCTCTGACGGCGATGATACAAGGGTGGTGGGAAACGTCGGTGCCGGAAAGGGGCTATCGATCGGCACCCCGCAAAGCCCTCCGCTGGCATAAGGCCCATCCAGTTTATCAAAAGCAATGCCTTCCCGGGCGAGAATCACGTCGCGGTCAACCACGCTCACTTGATTCTGGATGCCATCCCCATCAACATCGAAGGGAATCATGATGTTCAAGTTGACTAGGGTAGCCGCCACAACATAGTGCTGGCCTCTGGCCGCCAGCGCATCGAGCGTCGCGGCCAGATGATCGACGAATGGAGGTCCCGGATTCAGGCCGTCTAACTTGAAATCGAAGACTTCCTGAAGACCGATGAGATCCGGTTTGCTGACTGCTATTTCCGTGGCGAGGCGCTGAGCCCTCAATGGAAAGAAATTGAATGCAATCTGTTCGAGTATTTCAGCCGCTGCATCATAAAATTCTTCGGGTGTCTGTGCCTGAATCAGCGGGTCCAGGTCCGCGCCGAGATACTGGTTGCGGGTCATCACCTTGATACTATTTGTGTCGGCCAAAGCGGGAGCGGAAATGACGCCGAGAAACAACAGCCCGCAAAAAGCGAGTCCCAAAAAACGTTTCATTGTGGCTCTCCTTTCTCAATGGCAGCGCCGGACGGAAGGCATCGCCACTTTTAGTGGTAAACCGGCGCCGAATTAGATTGGGGTTTATGCCGGCACAAGTTAGCGAAACTTGTTATGGCCGGCTTTCAGAGCCAAGGCGTCAAGGGTGAAGCTGTAGTTGTCTTACCGCAATCCCTTGACAACACAGGATCTGAAGACCTCCGGCTTTCCCGTAGGGTAAACAATATGGCAAAATAGACCCGATCCTTTGAGTTCACCGATGGTGATATCCAGCAGGCGTTTCTCTTGGAGCCATATTGGTAACGATTATAAAGCATTACATGAAATTTGCCATATTGTTTACGCAACATTGGGGTAAAGACCCTTTGATGGATGGGCACTAACTAAGCTCCAACTCCTTTGTGACCGTCGCACCGGCTTCCACTTTGACTGTCTTCT
Organism: uncultured delta proteobacterium; assembly: GCA_963774425.1. Lineage (GTDB taxonomy): Bacteria > Desulfobacterota > Desulfobacteria > Desulfobacterales > JAFDCJ01 > JAFDCJ01. The sequence goes on from CAVZEZ010000035.1 coordinate 112,304, forward strand.
CGTCGGAAAAGATGTTGCCCTGCGAATCTTGACCGTATATTTTCAACTTGCGGATACCGGCCAAAACGTCCGTGGCCGCGAGATTCTTCCCCGAGGTCTGCCCTCTTTGGCTTCCGTCGATTTCGAGCGTCCACCCGGTGACTGCCTGAGGGTTTTTCACCGATACCTCGATGGCGCCGGTCCGCTCGGTCTCCGCTGCTATCTGGCGGGCCTTTTCCATCTCCTTGAGCGCATTCCGGAATTCTGTCGCCCATTCCTGGGATTCGTCATCGACCACCTTGCCGACGGCCAGAAGGAAAGTCTTGGCCCGTTCCAGCATCCCTTTGACATCGGTCTGCGCCGCCTTAAGCACGTTCCATTCGAGCAGGAACGCGTCCCGCAGGCGTTCGATTTTTTGTTGGGCGAGCATGTATCTTACCCAGCCGCTGGTGAAACCGCCAAACAAATCAACGGAGACGAATACGCCGGCAGTGGCAAGCAGAAAGGTACTCCAGGCACCCGCGATCTTTACCGCTATGAGATTTTCAGAGAGGGGCACGAGCCCGGCGGCCGCAGTTGCGAGCAATGCCCCCAACCGAAGGCCAAATCCCATACGGCGTTTGGGTCGCCGGCGGCTCTGATACCATAGGATCGTGTTGTCGCTGAAGGCAACCACATATTGATACATTTTGCTCAGTGATTCATCGCGTGCTGTATCCCATTGAAGATCCGGGTTCAGCGTCTGCCATTTTATGTCGGTTCTGGGGCGGGCCAGCCGTACGATCACCCAACCGACCAGGAAAAGCAGAAGGAGCCACAGATACCAATACGCTACGATCGCAGATTTCATCGCTTACCCTGTAAACAAAAAACCCTGTCGCTCCGATCGAGAAACAGGGGTGTTCAGGTTTTGGCTCATGATAACCTCTCAATTAAGGTCAACGCATTCAATTGTGAAACCCGATACCAAGATGCGTCATGATTCTTCAAATTATTGCAGCCGGAATCGCTTGTCAATGTTGCGGCTTCGATTCAACCTAAATTTCAGTCATGGGTTTGACTTCTCTTAATACAGGCGTTAATATCCCCTATAATTCGTCAATTGGCGAAATGAGAGGTGTGTATGCTTCCATTCATGAATCTTACCAAGGCCCTGTCAGATCGAAATAGAGTCCGCATCCTTTTGGCCCTTAGCACAACAGAGGAGCTATGTGTGTGCCATATCAACGAGTTGCTGGCCCTGGCACCTTCAACGGTTTCAAAGCATCTGTTTTTGTTAAAAAATGCCCGCCTGCTCACTGCTCGCAAGATGGGCCGCTGGATGTATTACCGTTTGAATAACGATCCAAATGCCCCAGCGGTGGTCGCCGACGCTTTGGTGTGGATTGTCACGGCAATATCCGACGATCCGATCATCGTGGCCGACCGGCAGCGACTGAGAAATATCCTGTCGGGTCCGCGGCAGTCGGTCTGCAGCACCCCAATTGATCATTTGGGGTAGCAGTTAACCCATCAGGAGGTCGATATGGCTCAAACGCAGATAAAAACGCTTTCCTTTCTCGATCGGTTTCTGACGTTGTGGATTTTTCTGGCAATGTTTGCCGGTGTCATCGGGGGGTATCTTTTCCCCGGGGTCCGTGATGTGATCAACTACTTTCAGGTGGGCACGACCAACCTTCCCATTGCCATCGGATTGATTCTGATGATGTACCCGCCGCTGGCCAAAGTGAAATACGAGCAATTGCCGCAGGTATTTAGAAATGCCAGGGTGCTGCTCCTTTCCCTCGTTCAAAACTGGGTCATAGGGCCGATTCTGATGTTTCTGCTGGCGATCTCATTTCTTTCCGGCCACAACGAGTACATGGTCGGTCTGATTCTCATCGGCCTGGCCCGCTGCATTGCGATGGTGATCGTTTGGAACGATCTGGCAGCCGGGGATCGGGAATACTGTGCCGGATTGGTGGCTTTCAACTCGATCTTTCAGGTGCTGTTTTTCTCGGTTTATGCCTACTTTTTTATCACCCTGGTTCCGCAATGGTTGGGCATGGAAGGATCGGTCGTCGATATATCCATCGGGCAGATCGCAGAAAGCGTCTTCATTTACCTTGGCATTCCGTTTATCGGCGGCATGCTGTCCCGCTTCCTGGGATTGAAATACAAGGGAGAGCAGTGGTATGAAACGCATTTTATTCCCAGGATCAGCCCCATCACCCTGGTTGCGCTGCTCTTCACGATCCTGGTGATGTTCTCTCTGAAAGGTGAATTTATCGTTCAACTGCCCTTCGATGTGGTGCGGGTGGCCATTCCGCTCTGCATTTATTTTGTCGTCATGTTTTTCGCATCCTTTTCTCTGTCAATCAAAATCGGGGCAACCTATGAGCAGTCTGCGACTTTGAGCTTTACGGCCGCTTCCAACAATTTTGAACTGGCGATTGCGGTTGCCGTGGCTGTTTTTGGAATAAATTCCGGTCAGGCCTTTGCGGCCGTGATCGGCCCCCTGGTTGAGGTTCCGGTGCTGATCGCCCTGGTCAATGTGGCATTGTGGTTTAGAAGAAAATACTTTCCATTTGCGTTGAAAACACCCACGGGAGTCTGCCATGTTTCCTGCAGAACGTGATCGTCAAGAATCAAATCCAAATCCATAGGAGAAACAAAAGATGAGTAATTATAATTCCAGCATTGTTCGCGGGATCGTCAGGGATCGATACGCCAACGTCGCGGAAGCGTCCTGCGGGTGCCAATCGAGCCCGTTTTCATCGTGCTGTGGTTCTCACCCGAACGAGAGCGATGCCATCAACCGGCTGATGGGATATTCAACGGAAGAACTTGACGGCGTTGTCAAGGGGGCGAATCTGGGACTCGGCTGCGGCAATCCAACCGCCATCGGGAATCTTAAAGCCGGTGAAATGGTTCTGGATCTGGGCAGCGGGGGCGGATTTGATTGTTTTCTGGCTGCCAGAATGGTTGGTGAAAATGGACATGTCATCGGTGTCGATATGACTCCGGAGATGCTGCAAAAGGCCCGGGAAAACGCGGAGAAAATGAAATCCTCCAATGTGGAGTTTCGTTTAGGGGAAATCGAATACCTGCCGGTGGCCGACAACAGTGTCGATGTCATTATCTCCAATTGTGTCATCAATTTATCGCCCGAAAAAGAGCAGGTTTTCCGGGATGCCTTCCGGGTATTGAAACCCGGCGGCCGCCTGGCAATTTCCGATATGGTGGCGACGGCCGAAATGCCGCCTCAACTGCGGGAACAAGCCTTGCTGGCGCAATGCATCGCCGGTGCGGAGCATGTCGACCGGATCAGGGAACTGCTTGACAAGGTCGGGTTCCAGCAGATCAAAATCAAGCTGAAAAGCTACAGCAAGGAGTTGGTCAGCCGCTGGGTTCGGGAAGAGGTTGCCGAAAAATACGTGGCATCTGCCGATATAGAGGCATTTAAGCCGTGAGTGAAATCTGGGCTGTGCCGGGGGACCGATAACGGGGCCTATAAACCCCAACATTGCAGGGAGCAGCCGATAAGGCTGCAATCCAGCGGGTGAAAGTCCCGCCATGATAATTGTCCGATTCTGTCATGTAGCGATACCACAGTTCCGGAAGGTAACTTCCAGTCCATTGCGTAGTGTAAACGACCCGGCTGCCCGTAGGGCTTTGTGCCTGTGCGGTAGGCGCCATCTGGGGGGATAGCAAGCATGGGAGCCTGAACATAACGGAATGACTGCCGCCTCGAGAAGGGGTCGTCGTTGAAATGGCGTTGCGGCGATTGTTGGGTGTGCCGAACCTGGTGCAACGTTGGTGAGGCTGTAATTCTGCGGGAAGAAACGGACAAAAGCACCGCAGAGTTAATCCGGTAAATGTCAAGTAAAAATTTGGCACCGGTGATTAAAAAAATTTCTTTTTTTACTAAACCTGACCTTTTTTGTTTTAAGCTGTTCTTTGAAAATTTAGGAAAAGCCCCTATAGCTTTAAAAACATATTTGATATAATATTTGCTATTGGAACGGGGGCTGTGATCCCGGATTGAGTGTTGTTAACACTTTGGGACTGCTCTCGTTCCATTCTTTTTTTGTTCTGGCGTCTGGAGACCGGGGCTTTGGGGTCATAGCCCTGCAAGCGACGATCCTTGTTTTTTTTCGGATCTATCGGCTTAGTCGATAGCATGCGCAGTCTGTTGGCTGTGTCGATTTGAGGATCAAAAGCCGTGTTATTTTTGAGCATGCCGAACACGATTCTTAAGATTTTGTGCATGCAGATGCCAATGGCGTCCATTTTTTCTCTACCCTGCTCAAGGTGATATTGATAGAGGGGCTTGATTACAGGGTTGTGCTCAATGGCCGACAAGGCGACGGTAAACAGGATCTTGCGCGGCTGAACTCGGCCTTGTTTGCTCATTTTAAATGCGCCGCTGCCATCACCGCTGATTTTATAAACCGGATGCAGTCCCCAAAAGGCGGCCAACTTTTTTACGGTTTTAAAACGCGCCACGCTTTGCAGCTCAATTATCAAGCCGATGGCCGATGTATCGCCGATGCCTGGAAAAGTCTTTAGCAGTTGGACCTCGGGCAGATCACATTGAGCAGCCATCACATCGGTCTGGGTGGCAATGGTTTTTTTCAGGTGCAGGACCTGACTGGCTGTCGCACTGATCAGTTGTGCGGTGACAGGATCGGTGGCCGAGGCCACCGAGCTTTTAGCATCGGCGACCAGCTTCTGGGCCCGCTGCATGGACACATAAGGGATTTTAGCCACAGTCTTGGCCCTGGCTTTTTTCAACTCCAAGGCGGTGGGATATTGCAGCAGAAGCTTTAACATCCAGGCCGGGATCCCATCGCGGCAGAAACTTAAAAGCTGGGGTTGAGCCGTGTACAAAAGGCTATGGAGCTGATTGGTAATCTGGGTACATTGTTTGGTGAGCATTCTAATAAAGCCCCACTGCTTTCTAAGGCCTGCAAACCGATCCTGCTGCTGGTAGAGGACTTTTTCAGGATGAGCCACCAAATACTCGGCCACACTTCTGGCGCTGATTTTATCCGTGCCATTGCGTTTTAAGTCGGCTTTGCTGTTGTGCATGACGGCCAAGGGATTTAAGCGTGCACTTTGAATATTAAGCGTGGCCTGGAACTTGGTCAATTCGTTGTACCAGTTGTTTTCATAACCCCCCGTGCTTTCTACGCCGGTGTACAAGGTGGCCTGCGGATGATCGGTCAAAAATCGGCTGACAACCTCATGGAGCTGGCTGTGGCCATCGAAAGTGTCATCGAGCTGAAAGTTTTCGACCACCGTTTTTTTTAGCTGATCGATCATTACAAAATCTGAATAGCCTTTACTGACGTCAATGCCCAGGAAAAACGATTCCATGCTCAAGCCTCCTTTTTTCGGTGTAATGGGATGCGATGCCAGGTATCATCAGTCTTGTAATATGCGGTGTCGATGCACCAGGTTAATCCCCGATTTTAGCCTGGCGGAAAGGAAGAAACTCTGCGACGGGCTCGAAACCCATGACACGGTCCTTCTCTTTCCACCAGGATAAATGGCTTTACCGAACAAAGAAAGCTTAAAAGTTGAATGACTTTCGCAGGGCGGGGGGACACCCCCCGCACCCCCCGTTTTCTTTTGTTAAATAGTTTTTTTTAATCATACAAGACACCTCGGGGTATGGGTCCAGGCACCTGTGCAAGGATTGCAGAGATAACATCGGGAAAGACCATCTCCCAGCAGGGACTGGCAACAACCTGCAAAAACTTGCCTTATAAGGTAAAACGAAGTTGGCAGGAGGGTTATGGTCTTGCGAAACACCTTGACATTTATATGCGGATTAAATATGGAATATTCAAATTGCCGGAAACATTTTCCAGAGTCCTTGACTATTTACCTTGTGCAGTTTGGATATTTCCGGTTTCAGTCAACGCCTTCCTGTCTCTGTCCGCAGAAAAATCGACCAGCAGTTGAAAATAACGAGCTGAGTATCTTTGTAACGGTCTCATTATCCATTCGGCCCAGCGACCCATAATAATTTAAAATCGCTTTCGCAAAGGAAGATTGAAATGACCTATCCCATTGTTTTGGCCCATGGTGTCTGCCGCTTCGATCAGATCTGGTGCGAAGCCCTGGGGATCGATAATAATGACGATCCGAAGCTGGACCGCCTGCACTACTTCAAAGGATTGCGCTCGATGCTGGTAAGTCATGGCTTGACCGCCTATCACTCGAACGTGAGCTGGGCGGCCGACGTCGAAACCCGGGCGGCCGAACTCGGACAAAACGTGATGTGGGTTCTGGGAAAGGAGCGTTGTGAAAAAGTCAACATCATCGCCCACAGCATGGGCGGTTTGGACGCGCGGCACATGCTTTTCAAGTCCCGGTCCTCAGAACGTCTTCACGAACGCATTGCATCCCTGACGACGGTTTCGACACCGCACGAGGGTTCCCCCTTCGCCGATTGGGGAATCGATAACCTCCCCCACGTGATCCCCATCGCCCAAAAGTTGGGCATCAGTCTGAATGCATTTAACGATCTGCGCACCGATCGGTGCCGCGCATTCAACCATGATCCCGAGGTGATCGAATTCGAGCGCGACTGCGAAGCGGGGATCATCTTTCAGACGTTTGCCGGGTCCCAGAAGTTCTGGGGCGTCTATGACCCGTTGAAGCTGCCGTTTTATATCATCGAAAAGGAAGAAGGCGACAACGACGGGTTGGTTTCCGTCCAATCCGCGAAGTGGCGGGAACGCTATTTCAAGGGTCTTGTGGAAAATGCCGATCATTTGAACGAGCTCGGCTGGTGGGATCCGGCCCAGATCGTCGAGTTTGAATCTCAGGGCGAACTGCTCAGGCGCATTCATGACTTCTATCTGACCGTCGCACGGGGGCTGCCCTGAACGTGTTGAATATCGCGCCTTGAACCTTGAACCGGGAAGATGTTCATTCGAGGATCGGCACCATTTAGCGCCGCCCGCAACTCGCCCGCTGGGTAGGGTGCAGACCTCCCCAAAGGAGTGACGAGGGGGATTTACTCCTTGGGCAACTCGATCGGCTGTGACCTCAAACCCGGAATCGTTAGTCTGACCAGTGAAGGGAGGATCCTGGAGGATGAATGGTCGCAAAATAAATCGATTTTCGGCATAAAAGCCTGCGTGTTCGACGCATATGGAACGCTGTTTGACGTACATTCTGCTGTCGCGAGACATCGAAGCCGCCTGGGAGATAAAGCGGATCCGGTTTCGGGGCTGTGGCGCACCAAGCAACTGGAGTACACCTGGTTGCGCAGTCTGATGGGCCGGCATGCCGATTTCTGGCAGGTGACGCGGGATGCGCTCGATTTCGCTTTCGCGTCGCACGATGTGGAAGATCCGGAACTGGCCAGGGATCTCATGGAGGCCTATCTGCAGCTGGATTGTTATCCGGAAGTGACTGAGGCGCTGTCGATGCTGAAGGGCCGCGGATTCAAACTTGCCATTTTATCAAATGGCACTCCCACCATGCTCGCAGCGGCGGTCGGCAATTCCGGACTGGCGGAATTGATCGAAACGAATTTCTCCGTTGAAGAAGCGGGTATCTTCAAACCCGATTCGCAGGTTTACCGGATCGCCGTCAATGGTTTGAAGATTGCGCCGGACGAAATCATGTTCCAGTCCTCCAATGCGTGGGATGTCGCCGGTGCCAAGGTATTTGGATTCAACGTCGCCTGGGTGAACCGCTTCGGCCAATGCCCCGAAAAACTGCCGGGAAAGCCGGATATCGAAATTAAGACCCTGGCGGAATTGCCTGATTTGCTGATTCGATGAAAAAGTTTATGCTGGCTTTCGGATGGCCGATCAGCGAAAAACAGGATGCGAATTACACCCATAGCAGTGCTCTTTTTAGCTGTGCGAGGTTCAGGGCTACCCGGGGTCCGAGGCGCAGCTCGATATCGCGGCCCTCGCTGACCAGTCGCCGCAGTTCGGTGGTCACCACCCGCAGCCGGTCGTAGGTTGTCAAATCGATGGTTTCCTGCCGGCTCTGAAAGGATTTGGCGTACCCCGGAGGGATCGGCGTTTTGCGACCGCGCTTTAATTGATCCCGTTCGACGACCGCTCCCTTTTCAAAGACCACCAGCATTTTGCAATCCAAACCGGGATCGACCGGTGACCAGGACAGGGACGATTCGCTCAGCAGACAAAGCCAGCGGCTGCGCCGTATGAGATGGGCGCTGTGCAGAACCATGGTTTCAATGGCGCCGGCGACCGCCTCAGGGGTCCAGATATGCGCTTTAGCGGATTCATTCCGGTCGGTGTCTGCATCTTCGCCATTTTCCTGATCGCTGAGCGCAACCGCATCGGCGGCCGTTTCCAGGCGCATACGCCAAAGCCGCGCCCCCAGGGCGGTTAAACACCGCAGGGCGGAGGGATGCTCCCGGGGGCAGCTCGCATGTTTGCCTGAAAATCCGACAACCTTCCCGCAGACATTCGTCCTCCGGGGCAACCGCTGGGGGAAACGGAAAAACGGCATGCGCCAGATCCAGATCGTGCGCATCGTCCATCCGCAACCCACGGCTGAACCATGCGCCGAAAGCGGAAAGGGCCGCTACGGCTTTTCCCGCGGGCAGGGGACCCACGCGGAAATCGCCCGTGGCCGCGTCGGAAAACCGGCACAGATCCTTGCCGAGAAACGCGAGTCCGCGCCACCGTCGGCGCAGGGCAAGATTGTAGGGCGGTGAATGGCGTTTGATTTCATCGGACTCCAGGATGGCGGCTTCCAGGGCGGAGTCGGTCTCGGTAAAATCCAGTTCCCGGGCCTGGGTCAGCATCTCCAGGGTATGTTCCGCGTGGGGGGCTTTTGGCCTGAAATAGCTGTTGACCCGCTGCCGGAGGGATTTGGCCTTGCCGATATAAATCGGATTTCCGTTCTTGGCGCGCAGCATCCGGTAGACGCCCGGAGCTTTCGGCAATCGACGGCGAACCGCGGCGTTCATGGGATATACCCGTTTGGTCCGTAGGGAAGGTTTGACGGCAGCTATCCAGGCGGTCAACTGGTCGAGGGTTGAGACACCGCAGAGCGTATCTAACCTTTCGACAATATTTCTCCAAATAAAGGCCGTTGCGGCGACATGATCGGCACTGCGTTTGAATTCTGTCATCGGATGGCCGTAATAGCCCGCCAGGGCTCGGATTCCCCGGCGCGGCAAATCGGGCAGCAGCCGGACCGCAATCTCGTGGGAGCAGATAATCCGGAAGGGAAAGGGGCTGTCGGAACCGTGTTTTTGGTGCAAGTCGCGCAAAAACGGCGTTTCGAAACGCGCGAAATGAATGACCGCCGGACAGGCAGGTGCCGTGCTGCCGCCGCGGATCCGCGATGTGGCTTCGATCAGCCGCTGCCAGACGGTATCGGGAGGTAGGGCGTTTGCACCGGTGTCGGCTGTGATACCCGTAATGCGTTGAACCGCCCGGGGGATGACCGCATCGTCCGGCAGGCGCAGAAGATAGGTTTCATTTCCTTTCATTTGCGGAGTGCAAGCCGCCGCCGCACGGACCGGACACCAGCCGATTTCCAGGAGGTGCCCCTTTATCGGGTTCGCCCCGGTCGCCTGGCAGTCAAGGGCCAATATGTTCAATTCCGCAAGGGTTGTCATCGCTGTCTCAATGCAAACACACCACTGGTTTCAGGTGTCAGGTGTCAGGTGTCAGGTGGCAGGTGTCAGGCCGACAGAGCATCCATGTCGGCCCGACAGAGCCGCAATATCGGATGGAATGTCGAGCTGACGGTTTACGCCTCCAACCTAAAGCCCGGCGCTCCCGCCAACGGCCGCAGGCCTATAATTCCCCAATCCCTCAATTCTTAATCACCGTTGCATATACCAAGCCGTTTTCCGACCATAAATTGACGGTATGATTCCCACTGACTAGGGAATAGATCCGGCCTGCTTCAACATCGAATCGCAAGCCTTGCGGATGAATGACGAACACCGATAATTTGCGGCCCGCTCTTTCGTAAAGCAGGTAGGCCGCTTTATTGTATCCCAGGATGCAAGGACGTCCCCCGAGGAAGACCACCCCGGGTCCCATATCCGGCAGCCGCACCGGGTAGCCGATGCGTTCGGCAAACCAGGCGGACACATCGCCGATTTGACCGGTGGTAAATTCCATCGCCAGATCTTCGTTCAGATGATTGGCAACCGCCAGTGAGCCGATCTCAGCCACGCTGCGAATCCCTCCCCCGAACGGTTTGAGGAACACCACGGCCATGATGAGCCCGGTTGCCACAAACGCGGCCAGCATCTTCCAGGGTCTGGCCGGCCCCGGCTCTTCGAGTTCGGCATAGCGTTCGTCTTGCCTTATTTTGTCGAGAACGCTGCTTGGGGGATCCACTTCCGCGAAGGACGCCGCTAATTTTGCTTCCATTTTCTGGTCCAGTGCATACAGCTTTGCACACTGGATGCAGGCGGACGGATGCCATTCGGCCTCTTGATCCGCTCGATGATCGTGATCATCTTCAGTGGACAGCCAGGCTTTAAATTCGGTGCAATTCATATTCGGTACGCGGGTTCAAATAATTTTCGCTTCAGATCTATAGAGTCCATGCACCGTGCTTTTATTCCATTTTTTTCACCGGGAATTCTATATTTATTTTTGTTTTAACGATGTCAATATGTTAAGGGTGAAGGGTGAAGGGTGAAGGGTGAAGGATAAAGAATAAAGGATAAAGGTTGAAGGTTCAGGCGATCCAAAGTAGCTTTATTCGATTACGTCATCGCTCGGATATAGAAATTGAGGTTCATTTCAACCACATTTCCTCCCGAACTCGTCCAGGACAGGCGTTCCGGGATTGGGACCTTTTACAGGACCGGGCAAATTTGTTACATTAACAGAAAACAACCGTGAATGGTGCACCCCGGACCTGGAAACTTTTATTACACACTATGGAATCAGCACTTTATGACGCAGTTAAAAAGCTGCGTGAAAATATTCCCCGTTTGGCCGATATGCTCAAACTCGGAAACGATGAACAAATCCGTTTCTGGATGAATATGGTCGACGCCAAGCTGCTTTCGCGCTTGTCGCCGGATTTTCCGGTGGTGGCCGCCATTTGCGGCGGGGGTTCCACCGGGAAGTCCACCCTGTTCAATACGCTGGTTGGCGGCCGCTTTTCTCCGACGGGCGGTACGGCCGGACTGAATCGGCGGGTTCTTTTTTCGATTCCGCAGGAGAGATCCGGACAGACCGATCTGCTTTCGAACCTGGCGCAACCCTTTAAATCGGTCCCCGAGCCCCTGACAGACAGTGAATCGCTGACGGTTCCCGGAAAACCGCTGTATGTTTTCAACCGGTCCGCCTTGACCAACCTGGTGGTTCTGGACACCCCGGATTTCGACACCGGCGCCCGGGGCGCGTATACCAACCGCGAGGTTACCCGGATGGCGCTGGAAGCTTCGGACATTCTGATTTATATTTTCACCAACTCGAATTACAACAACCGGGACAATACCGATTTCATCGCGCAAATGCTCACCGGCATCGGCAAACGCAAATGCTTTTTGGTGTACCGGGTTTATCCGAGCTACAGCCAACAGGAAGTGCTGGACCATGCCCGCACCGTGGCGTGGGGACTTTACGGCGATTCGGCCGATGAATATATCCTGGGAATTTACCGGGCCGATGAGGACAATGACGTGGCGGCCGGGAATCGATTCATGAAACTGCGGCCGGTCGACGACCACAGCCCGGGATTTGAGGACGCTTTGCAATCAGTGGACGCCGCCGCCCTGAGATCCGACCTGTACGCGTCTATTTTAGATGATGTCTGTGAACGCGCCGTAGCGATATCCAATCGGGCCCAAATTGCGCTCGATGAGCTGCATCTGTATTATGACGCTTTGCAAACGGCTCAGAGTCACTGCGTTCATGAGGCGTTGAAACACTTTCCGATGGACCGTGTCATACGGCGCTTTGCCCGAATCTGGGCGGACACGGATCCGGGTCACGTTAAATTCATGCGCAAAACGGGCAGCGTGATCGAATTTCCATTGAAAATGCTCCTAGGCGCCGCCGGCTGGGCCAAGGATCAACTGATGACCGATAAACCCCGGCAGCCGGCGTCAAAAGCGTTTGCGGAGAAAGTGGATGAGGATCTGGTGACCGCCGTGACGGCCATGCACTACCAGTCCGTCAGCCGCCAGATAGCCGTTCGCGGCTCCGCGAACGACCCGGTGGTCCGAAAAATGTTTGATCGGGTCGGCCGCATCCGCGCTCAAAAAAAAATGGAGAAGGCTCAAAACCCAAAGGTGGATGCCCCCGGTGAGGGGTCGACCCTCAACTTTAGCGTGGATGCCCATCCGGTGATTCTCTCGGAGCAGGAAAAGCTGCGGGAAAGGGATTTTAAATCCGTGCTGCAGGCCATTCGGGCTGAAAAGGAATCCATTATGACCATTTCCCGCAGCATGGAAAAGGATCTCGAACAATTGGCCGATCACTTCCGCCGCAAGATGGGTATTTGGCGCAAAATCAGCCAGACCTTCTGGGCCATGCTCAACGTGGTGCCGGCAACGGTGGCCGTCACCTATGTGCTTTCCACCGGGGATCCTGTCGGCGCTGTCGGCATTAAGGTCAAGCTGGCCGGGCTTTTCGGGGCCAAAGATCTGTATGCGCTGTTTGCGATACCCGTTACCACGGGATTGAAAAAGGCGGACCGTAAACAGATCGAAGAAATGCTCATCCCCATCGTGCAAACCTGGCTGAACCACAAATTGAAAATCGTTCAGCACCTTTTCGAGGAAAACATAACCGGCGGAATTTTGCGGTGTGCCCGCAATCACATTGTTGATTCGGATCCTTTAATCAGTGACATCCGGCAGTCTATTGAGACCTGCGCCGGGGAAGTCGGAAAATAATGCTGCCAGCACGACAGTCGGCCGCCCTCAAAGCACTCGGCAAAATTGAAGGCTATAAAAATGACCTCAACAGGCTCAGATCGACCCTGGCGGTTCTGCCGCTGTGGCTTCCGGCGACCCCGCTTAAAAAGCAATGCGATGAAGCCATCCGGATGATCGAGGACCTCGCGGAACGTTTCGAGCGCAAGCTGGTCGTAACCATTGTCGGTCCCTGCGGCGCCGGCAAATCCACCCTGCTCAATGCCCTGGCCGGCGCCGATGATTTGTCGCCGGCGGGACACGAGCGGCCCACCACCAGCCATATCATCGTGTTCAGCAGCGATTCCGGGGATGCCGAGCAGCTCGTGGCCGGCCTCGGCGACGAATCGGTGGAAGTGAAATCCGGGCCCACCGCCGCCTTGCTGGAGCACGTACTCATCATCGACACGCCGGATACCGACAGTTCGGCATACGCCCGGCACGCGCCGCTCGTGGAAGCGGTGGTGGCGCGCTCGGATATGCTCATTTGCGTATTTGACTCCGAAAATCCGAAACGAAAAGACCATGTGGATTTTTTGGCCCCTTTTGTTCGAAAATTCAGCGGGGAATCCCTGATTTGCGTGATCAACAAATGCGACCGCCAGGATGAGATGGAATTAAAGGCCAAAATTCTGCCTGACTTTTCAAAATACATTCAGTCGGCCTGGCAGATGACCGTGGATGGCGTTCTATGTGTGGCTGCCCGCCGGCATTTGCGGAATCCGAGGTGGGACAACGGTGCGGGCCCCAAACATGAATTCGATCAGTTCGATGCCCTGCGCGATCGGATATTCGACAGTATCAACCGCTCCGGCTATGTGGTGGACAGACGGCTTGAAAATGCCCGCAGTCTGAGAGATTTTATTTTTGATGAAACCGCCCGGGAGGTTTCGGATCACAGCACCCTCCTGGCGGAAGCCGAGCGGCAACTTCGGGAAGCCGAAAGGAAATCTTTTCTGGAAGCGGTATCGGCCATGAAAAACGATGATTCCAGACAGCTTTTCGGAATCGGTTTGCTGATTTATCAGAAACTGGCGCAACGGTGGGTGGGGCCTATGGGGTGGATGGTCGCCATTTGGGCACGCTTGTTGATCTTCGGGACCGGGATGGCCGCCATGTTCCGGTTCGGGCGCCCTGTCAGCCAGATAATGGGCATGATTTCCGCCTGGCGGCATTTTAAGGATGCCAAAGCGGCCACGTCCGAAGCCCAAAACGAAGATCGGGTGGAGACCGGACTGCGGACTTACCGGCTCAACGCCCTGAGCAATTGGCCGCGTATCGCCGAGTCTTTGATCGGCGGCGGGTTTGATCATGCGGTGCGCAAACCGGAGGATGGCATCCCCGGCGAGGGCGCACTGAGCCGAAAACTGGCCGGGATCTGGAGTGAGTCTCTGGATGCTGAGATTGAACGGGTCTCGCGCCGGCTATCCGGGATCCTGCTTCAAGTCCTGTTCAACCTGCCGGTGCTGGCTATCCTGGGCTATACCGGCTGGATTACCGTTCAGGGCTTTTTGATGGGCAATTATCTCACCGGCGGATTTTTCCTGCATGCCTTCTGGTCGATCGGAATTATTCTGCTTCTCAGTTTTTTCAGTTTCCAGGCCTGTGTCCGCCTGGCGGCCGGACCGGAACGCGTGACCCGAAAAGCGTTTGAGAAAATGAAACGTCAGGCCGATCAAATTGAAACCCTGACGGCCAACCCGTTGCTGACCCAACTCGAAGCAGTCATCGACCTGAATGGCATTTTGGCCGCACGGGAACGATAAACGAAGGTCAAATGAGCTTCTAATTCGCGGCTTTTTTCGCCTTGCGATCGGCTTCCATTTTTTCGATCATCGCCATCCGTTCCATCACTTCGCTAGTTGCCATGGGACGCTCTTCATAATCGCCGCACCATTGACTCTGCGCAGTGGCGGGCCAGGCGGCAAAACGCATTTTTGTGTCGGGCGGTCCGTCGAGGGTCGTCGGAATGGGCGAGTTGCGTCGGCATTCACCGACCAACCCTTCGTCCGTCCCGCCGGTTTCATTCCAAAATTTACAATTTTCACATATCTGGGAGTTATCCACGTTTATGCTCCATCAGGTTTTTTTTTGATTTATACCGGTAAAAAAATTCGGGGTGGCTTGGAGAAGCCACCCCAATCAGAAAGGAGGTAGATGACCCTGTATACTGCGCAGGGCTGATATCATTTTCGGAACATCCACGGAATTCTTTAGCTTTTTTTTGTTAAAAAATGCCGCAAGTCGGCATGTATGTGGAAGGCTGAATACCGGCGGATGGCACTTTTGATGATTTTTTTGCAGCCATAGGGTTTACCCCAACGTTGCAAAAGCCGGAGGGCTTCAGAGTCAAGACGCCTGAGGGTATTATTTAATCTTTGCCATGTTGTTTATGCAACTATGGGGTTTATGTACGGAAAACCTCGTCGAACCATTTCAAATGCTCCTCGTTGGCGATCCCCAGCCTTCGGGCCACCTCAGGTGAAAATATCGCCAGGCGGCCGGTTGAACGGGCGCAAACGATGCCGTCGCCGTTCGTCAAGGTCCCCTCCATGAGCGCCTCATTTCGGCCTTTGACTTCCACGACGGTGGCCCCGGCCTGCAAGTCATGTCCGACATACATGGGCTTCAGAAAATCGATCGTCATGGATTTGGTCAGCGTCACCCGTTTTAGCAGATAAATTGCTGCCCAGCTCATGATTTCATCGAGGATGGTCGACAGAATTCCGCCGTGAACCAGACGATCCCACCCGCACAGATGTCGAGAAACCTTTAGCGGCGAGACAACGGAGGACCCGTTTGTGTAAAACTCCATATGCAGCCCCGTCGGATTGGCCGGGCTGCATCCGAAACAGTAGTGATTGTCGCTGCCGGGCAGGCGCCTGTAATCTTTTTCAGGGTCCATGGTCAGTAGTAAATCAAGTTGAACAACTTGTCGGCGGTGTCTTTATTCAGACCTTTTAAAATTTTGTATTCGCCCAGGGCCGCGGCCTTATCGCCTTTTTGAAAGAGGGCATTGCCTAAACTGAAGTGCGCCGGCGCGAAATCCGGATCTATTCGGATGGCCTTCTTATAGGAATCGATTTCGGTATCCGACTTGCCGAGTTTGGCATAAATGAGTCCAAGGTTGTAATAGGCCGGCGCGAATTCAGGATTGATTCGCAACACTTCCTTCTGGGCGTTGATTGCATCCTGGTATCTGCCGAGTCGGGTATATGCAATGCCGACATTGTAGTAAGCCGTGGCGGACTTCGGATTCAGCCGGATAACCGTTTCAAAAGCCCTTTTTCCGTCATCCAGACGGCCGAACTGCGCGTAAATGAGGCCGAGCTTGAGATGAGCCGCTTCAAAATCAGGGTTTAAGCGGATAGCTTCTTCATAGGATTCGACGGCCTCCTGATACCGTCCCAGCTTCAGATAATAATCTCCCAGGATATTGTGCATGGTCTCATCTCTGGGATTGAGTTTGATGGCTTGCTTATAGGCATTTATGGCGGCATCGGGCCTGTTCAGCCCAACCTGGCAGGAGCCCAGACCGTTCCAGGCCATCACATTGTCCGGGTCTTTTTTTATGGCTTCCTTGAAAAGTTCGAGGGCCTTCTGATCATCGCCGCTGACTGAAAAATTGTACCCCTGGCGGCAGAGCTGTTCGGCGAGTTTCGGCTGCTGTGAACTTTTGGAAAACGTCCAGATCGGAATGGACATCGCCACGGAGGCCGGTTTCAATTGCAGCAGTGTTTTTCCGGCAATTGCGAAGTTAAGATTTTGACCGCTTACAAATTGAAAAGTGGTTATGCCGATGACCTCGCCCTTTAAATTGACCACCGGCCCACCGCTGGACCCCGGTGATATGGGCGCCGACATTTGGAAAAATTCCCCCACGCCCGGGATTTCCCGGATCGAGGAAATGATGCCCTCGCTGACCGTCTGTTCAAGACCCATGGGACTGCCGATCACCATAATTTGCTCGGCGATTGCGGGTAAATTCTGGCTGACGGTGATCCATTTGACCTTTTCCCGGGGGATGTCCACCAGCACTTTTACCAGATCGACGGCCTTATCGTCAGCGACCACCAGCCTGACCGGAAATGACTCGCCATCTGCGGTTCTCACCTCGGCTGAATATTTTCCATCGATAACGTGGTAATTCGTTATCATATGCCCATACTTGTCGATAAAAAATCCGCTGCCGATACCGGTAATTCGATGGTCGGCATTGCGAACGATAACAGTAAGGACCGCCGGGCGGATTTTCGTCACCAACTCCGTAAGGCTTGTCTCTGCCAATGCCCCACCGGCCACCGCCAGCCAGAAAAGAAATCCCAGCAGCATGAACGATCTGGTCTTCATTGTCGATTCCCTTTTTTCCTGCCTATGTTTAATCTCATAAACTAACCATAATTTCTCTCTTTTAAAGGTGATCTTTAATATACCCCAAACTTTTTTTCAATGTGGATCTTTTGGGCCGAATGCTTTATGGTGAGGGTGCAGAGGGGATTTCCCGTTAAACGATGTCGTGCTTTTTACCAAAATTCAGACCTTACTTCCAGGAAACAACCTTCTGCGGAACCGACAGTGTTGGGAAATGTGTTGGCAGCCGGCGTCACACCCATGCCCGCAGTTAAAGCCCATCGCCGCCATCCAATGATTCCATTGGCTGATAAAGGCAAGATGTCACAGCTCCGGCACGAAGCGCAGCGGCACGAACCGCAGCCTGGGCCGCCGCGCCGAAATCCTTAATTTTGCCGAACCTATTTCAGGGGTTTTAACTCTTTTTGGGCAGCCACGCAATCGCAGTGGGCGTCGATGGATTCGATGTAGTGCATGCAGCGGTTGCTGAGGGTCGACTTCCTGGCAAACTTGCAATTTTGCTGTTTTTGCCAGGCAGGACCCGCACTGCAACGGGACATCATCCCGGAGATGCAATAGTTGACACTCTCAAGATTTGCGCATTTTTGCAGATGATTTCGATGATCCGCGGTTTCTTCATGGTTTAAACAAATCATTTTTTACCTTTACCCTCGTTGAAGACATAGTATGAAGAGACAAAATCCGACTCTAGGTTACAGGACGAGATGATTCACAGAGCAATAACGGCCTCGCGCTATTTGTCTTCGACCGGATAACCGGCTTTTTGCCACGCCGCCCAGCCGCCTTTGACTACGAATATTTTCTGGTATCCCTTCTCTAAAAAATATCGTGCCACCCGGGCACTGGTCTTTCCGTATTTTCAAGCACAGTAAAATATCAAAGTTTTATCTTTGGCGTATTTCTCTGCCCAATTATCAACCTCGAACGGGTCTTCCCGGACAGCGTGTAAAATTTTCTTGGTGCTCCGCCACCAGTTGCGGGGCTTGCGCACGTCGATGATGACGACCTCCGGTTTTTCGAGCATCGCCCCGACTTGCTGAATGGAAACAGCGGCTGGTTCATCGTCAACGGCATTGGATTCGCAGGCGAAACATGAGACCAGAAAAATTATTAGGCAGGCGATGGTTGCGGGTCGGTAAGGTATCATTTTCGGCGGCGGCGGAATTGACACGGACATGATGGTATCCTTTACCTCTTAACTGCTAAGATGTCCGACATTGGGGAAGCCTCTGACAGCGGCCGGACACGACATGACATGAAAACGGTAACCGAACCGAAGAAAATGTCAAGAATAAATGACGGGATGGGGAAGGGAGGCGTGCGGATTGGGGTGATCTAAAAAGATCACCCCATACCCTAAGGAACTACTCACAGTGTGCCCGCCAGCACACTGTTTCAATATATTTCGGTCCGTTTTTTTTAAACTTTAGGCAGATAAACGATCCATGCAGGCCATCAAGCGTTTTCCGCCGGGATAGAGGCGCAAGATCGTTATAGATCCTTTACCTCTATGAATTCATTTTTATTTTCACAAAACCATTTGTTCGGTTCAATGCAGGTGTATTCATCACCCGACAATTCTATTATTTGTCTTGCAAAGACGATGGCCTGTTGCAAATCACCAAATAAATTTCGCAACGTTCCAATATTTTCTCCGTACTCGTCAACGCAAACCATGGATTCCCTCATCCTTTTTGATCCGATTGGTCACATCAATGAAAGTTCGATGCCAGGTATCCCCAAAATATACAATAAACATGCCAATCCAAGAGCCTTGGACCCGCGCGGGTCTGGGCGTGAAATTATGTTAAATACCAAATACATACCTGATTCAGTCTTTCGAGCCGGCATTTACGCACAACATCCAGGATAAAATAAATGTCAATTTATTGACCTGATCTGCCGATTAATCAGTGAGGGTCGTTTTCCCGACGACATCTTTGTTCTAAAGATACAAATTATTAAAGGATCATCCATATGGAAATCATACTGAGCTGGCTGGCAAACCATTGGGATAAATTCAGTCTCTGGGTTACAAATCAACCCGGTTTTGTGGAAGTCGCGTTCGGGGTTGGACTGTTCTATACCGGTTTATTGGTCACCCGGGCCGCATGGAAGACGGTTGTCTTTATCCTTGCCGGATTGTTTTCCATTCCCGGGCGTTTTCGGAAGCAAAAAGACCTAAGAGCCAGAATTCCCAGCAGGAAAGCGGTTGCCGCCGCTGAGGACACCCCGTTTTCTGTATTTAGATAAAACTACCCTTGATTCAATTTCGCCGCCGGGGGAGGGACTGCACCCAAAACGTTCGATTTTCCGACCGCGAGTCCCTCATTTATCCTGATTTCATTCATTTGACCTTTTCCCCTTCCAAATCCCCAATCCCCGGATCTTTGTCTGCAGTAGAAGATTCACCCACCGGTCCCGTTCGCAGATGGATCAGGGGGGTAGAAAACCTGACAATTTAAGACAGAAAACCTGACGATAATTGTCACCTCTCGAAGTACCGGGCATATAATGGACTCTATAACTTCTGAAATAAATTAAATATATTTTCTTTATGGTAGATGGCACGTTTCTTGTAAATGTTTGTAACAGTAAGGTCGTCGGGTCAATTGGCCGGACGCAGAACTTCTCGAATGCGCGTGCATCTTCTCTGCCGGGCTCTCACAACCCCTGTTACCGAGGAATTGCGCCGCCGGGAATAACGGCATTTTGGGAAGTCTTTAAAGCTTGCTTGCGGTGGTTTCGGTCAATTTGTAAGTTGGTCTGGAATTCGGCAGTGAGGCTTTATAGGGCAGATCAGAAAACCTGGGGAATCCCGGTCGGGCAATGCCGCTAATTGAATCAAGTTTTTTCGAAAAAGGGCACACCCATGATAGCATCTGTCGGCAATACGCTTTCCGCACTCCAGGCTCATCGTACCCGGATGGGGGTAACGGCGGACAACATTGCCAATGTCAATACGGATGAATTCAAGAAAAGCAGGGCTGTCCTGAAAGAAGGCGCCAACGGCGACGTCCTGGTGGATATTCAGCGCGTCAATACCCCGGGCCAGCCGTACCGGGAGCTGATAGAAGATCGGATGGTGGATAAAGAAACTTCCAATGTGAGCCTGGAAGAAGAAATCCCGGACATGATGGTCACCCGGCGGGTTTACGAAGCCAATTTGAACGTCCTGAAAACCCGGGATAAAATGTTGGGAACCGTTCTCGACATCCTGGGATAGTCGGACGGTCATGCAGCCACAGGTTCATAATCAAACTTTACTGAAAAATTCCTGCAGTTCCTTAATTATGGAAACCCTGGCATCCACCGGGATATCATTTTCGAAAATAAACTCCAGCAAAAATATCATTTTGTAATTCACCGCGGTTGTTTCATACTTTTGCAATGACGACAGCCTGACTTCCTTCGGTTCGCTGCCCCTGTGTTTTTCAAACAGCCCGGTCCGCAGCAAAATAAGATGGATCGCCTCTCGGGCATCGTCCAGATTATCGAGAACAATCTCGATGCCATCCAGCTTCTTAACGGCCTTGATAATCTGTTCGCATTCGATTTTAATTTTCATTTTACCCGTTCCAAATAATTGGTGTTAAATCCGTATATCCTGAGCAAAGCGCATCATGCAGGAATTTTGCTGATTTTTCAAGCATTCGGCGGTATTCAGCCAAATTAGCCCCTATTTTGTGCATCCGCGACCACCCGTTGAGCAGGCGGCACTGGCCGAAATGCAGCCGGCCTGATCAAAATAAGACACATTATTATGACAGATACAAGCCGCCAGCCATCGGGTTTACCTGTCCCGATTCATGTTTATCTTATAAAATATGCGGTCGTTTTCAAACGATTTAAAAAGAGGTCTATCATGGGTGGAATTCGATTTTGGATATTCATGGCGATTTGGGGAATTGTGGGGCCATCCGTGTATGCCGATATCTACGAGTGGACCGATGCGGACGGAGTCCGCCATTTTTCCAACTATGCACCGCCGCCGGAAGCCGGGATTATGATCAAAAGCGAGGAAGTGCCCCATGACGAGGAGGCGGATCAGGCTCGCCGCGAGGTTGACCAGGCGGCGCAGCAGGAGTTGTCACGGCAGGAGTTCGCGGAAAGACAGCAGGCGCTTGAAAGGCGTGAGCTGGAGGCCGAACAAAAGCTGGCCGAAGCCGAGCAGAAAGCGGATGAAGCCCTGCGTCAAGCAGAAAAGATTCTCGACGAAGCCGGGGAAAGCGGCTACGATGATGAAACGTCCGGCTATTACGGGCATCCCGGATATTCCCGCGGCTACTATCCGCATGTATATGATGACCGGTATTACTTCCGCAACGACACCGGAAGCATCTATTTTCTCAAACGCCCCCGGCTGAATATATACAAGCACCACCTCTATCGTAATAATAAGTTCGGTCATGATAAAGGCGACCGCCGCCATGAATTCCACGAAAATATTTACAACCGCAACGCGGCGAATCTACGCGGGGCTCCTCTCCGATCCGATCGCGGCAGCCGGCACAGCCGCCCTTCCATCCGGCCTCCCGGTCGTAGCCCTACCGGAACGAACCCTCCTTTTTCCCGGGGCGGGGGCAAATCAGGTCGATAACAGGTCGCCATATCCGGGACCCCGAAAAGAGCAACGGGATATGTCGCCGGCTTGATCCGCGCTTTATCCCAACGTTGCAAAAGCCGGAGGGCTTCAGAGACCAGGCGTCAAGGATGAAGCTGTAGTTGTCTGACCGCAATTCCTTGACAACGCAGTATCTGAAGTTCTCCGGCTTTCCCGAAGGGTAAACAAGATGGCAGCATTTAAAATTCCCGGGGCGCCCCCATCCTTCGACTTCACAAAATGGGATGTCCAACGAGGGTTTGTTTTTCTAAAATATCGGTTATAATTACGGAACATTAAGTATTATTTGCCATATTGTTTATGCAACTAAGGGGGTTTACCTGGGATCTAAAAAATCTTGCAGATTGATGATTTTGTCGCCGCTTTTCAGTGTGTCTTTCAGGCTTGAGGCGGTGCCTTTCACCTTTTCTTTTCGCAGTTTGGCAATCAGGGACTGAAGCTCGCCGTTGTTTTCAGTCAGCCGGTTGATTTCTTCCTTGAGCGTTTCCCAGTTAGCTTCGAGATCCGCCGTGTCCACTTTGAAGTTGCCCAATTCGGCGATCAAGCCGCTCAAATGGGATAATAGACCGAAATGAGTGGTTCCCTGCAGGTAGTAAGGGCAATGGGACCACAAGCTGATGGACTCAAGTCCCCGTTGGCATCCCTCGGAATGAATGATGGTATGGATCGCGCTGGGGCCCTGATAGACGATTGGACTGATCTGCAACGCCGCCAACCTCGAAACGGCCGCTTCGGTCGAGGCGACGCCCGATACGATTCTGTCGGTATGCAGCACACTGTCATACATGCTGCCCACTGTGATGATCGTGCCGGCTCCCAGCTTTTGGCATATGGACAGCAATTGTTCAACAAATAGATACCAGTTCAGATTCGGTTCATCGGCTTTTAAAATTACAAGATCCCTTTGTTCGGTATCCGTGGTCGCCGCATAGAAAGAACCTCCCGGCGGCTGAATGGTTTTAAGAATACCGTCGGCAATGCTGACCTGAGGTCGCCGGTCATCATAGCGATAGTAGGTATCCGGATCCAGATCGGCGAATGGTTGGGCCTTCATCCGGCGGATGAGGTAATCGGCCGTACCATTTGAAACATTGAGCGCATTGCCCCAGCCGTCAAAACCCGCGATAAGCACGGGATTATTCAGCTGCGGCCATTTTCTGATGTGAATTCCGTGGTCGTCCATAGTTCAAATCTGTTGTTCCGTCGATGAATTGTCAAGGTCAATCTTTTTCAAATAGCGGCATTTGATCCCGCTGGACTTCTTCAAAGTGACCCGTGAACAGGTCCACCTGTCTTTTCAGATCTTCGATGTGTTTGAGATTGGACAGCTTCCAGCGATATAAATCCTTCTGGAGATCACGACTGTAACCGTTCAGGGCTTCCATGATCTGGGGTCTTACCGGATCCCAGAGCAGATGGGCTTCTTCGGGCGGCAGACCGACTTTGTTAAATCGCCGCCGGCAGTTAAGATCCCACCATTTAGAGGGGATTTCTCCGTTCGTTTTAGATCCCTCGAAATAAAAATAGCTCCACTCAAGCTGGGGGGGCGCAAGGTGCAGATCCCGGGCCACATCCCGCAAAACGAGCCTTCCCTCAGGTGTGTGTCTGTCGAATGCGATCCAGTATGGAAAAGGCTCTGAGGGCGGCGGCAATTGCGTTGCGGGAGGTATTGTTCCGATTACGGCCAGATAGGCGGCGGCCTGGATAACTGCTCTATCGCGAATCGATCCCTCAGCCCTGAAACGCCGTGCATTTTCCACCAGGGTCTCATTTTTCCCGGATGTTTGGCGCGCGGTGATCCATTGCCAGAAATCATCCGGACGCTGAATGGCATTGGCAACGATTTTGATATGTTTATCGTCCGCTGTGCCGCTCAATGCAGTGGTATCGCCTTCGTTCAGCGCATTGGCCAGATAACCCATTCCGGCGGCATCCCTGGATTTCACCGATCGGGTTACCTTCAGCAAAGCGGCGACCTTGCTGTGAAATTTCCGATTGAAAACGAGTTCACGGCCCAGGGGCCAGAACTCCTCGAAGGTTATAATGGCGGTGCGCGTTCGATACCAGTTCCGTCCGCCGGCACTCAAACTCTCAAGCAGGGCACTGGCGGTCAAGACAAGGTCGGTATGACCGCGCCGAACCGCCTTTTGCAGCAGGGAGCGGTAGCGGACCTCAATTTCAGATGGGGTACTGGTCATGAACTGTCAGTTCATTTGCGTCCCTTGAAGCCCGGGGGCTCGGGTGCCAGAATTGCGATTTCATTGCTGTCATCCATGATGACGGTCGTCCATTGTTTGCTCGAATACCAGATTCCAATCTGCCGGCCCTTGTCATCCAAAATGACGGAACCATACGGAGGATAGCCATAAATGTTGTCCATTTGCGAAACCCAGCCTCTCAGCAACGGAGTGGTGAGCTCGACTTTCTGCCAAAGTCCCGGTCGCAGTTCATAATTATTTTGAACGCCGATGATGGCATAGGGAATATCCTGTCCGGAGATGTAGTATGTATGGTCAGGTAGAATCTGATAGGTCTGAAATATATGATTTGTGTCTCGGTCCCGTTTGAGTTTGCCATATTTAAAATCAGGCAAACCGAGGGATTTCAGATTCGGCAGTTCCAGAGGCCATGCGGCTGATGCATACCACATAGATATCAGGATGATAAATAGCTGGATTAATGCAGTATTCGGAAATATTTTTTTCTCAATCATTGTATTCTCCGTTTCGCGTACTATTTTGTACATCAGTTGAAAATTGTAGCAGAAGTGATGCTTAAACTCCAGCGGCAAATACCCGCCGATTGCTGCCTAAACCGCACGGCAGAGAACCCGGCCTGGCGGCAGCGTTTTTTCCCGGGCATTCTCATTGTTTAATTATTTCCTAAATCTTGTAAGATTCAGTCATTTACCGCTGTGGTTGCCTAATGTCTCTTCGGAAAATAAAATGAGGGTCTTGAGCATGAAATTTGAAAATATTGTGGTTATCTGCCAACCAATCGGGCAGGTATTTGAATTTGTAACCAATCTTGAGAACAATGCAAATTGGCAAACAGATATTGAGGATTTGGAAATAACGTCTGAAAATTCTTCCGGACAAGGGGCCGCTTACCGCTGTGTAAACCGATTCATGGGCAAACGAATCGAATCCGAAGGGGTGGTAAAAGATTATGTGCCCGAACGGCGCTGTCATCTGAAAATCACATCCGGCGCATTATCCGCTGAATGCACGATGCAATTCGAGGAAGTGGAAAATGGTACGAAATTAACCGTTTCGGGGACCTACGATCCCGGAATTTTCAGATTGCTAAAATCGATGGTCGCACGTAAGGTCAACCACCAGATGAAAAAAGATATGTTGAGATTGAAGAATATTCTGGAAAATGGATATCGACTCTGAAAATGATTTTCCGTGAACCCCGCCGGAAAAATCCGGGATCTGGTTGTCTTGGAGGCCGAATGCAAATGGGTTCGCCGGGTTACCAATCACAGCCATCAGGACATTTCCGGGCGGACAGGAACCCGGAAAAATTTTCATTGCAAATTTCTTTTTCCAGTATTATCAGATCGGCAAACGTAATTGTGTCCAGCCTTTCATACATTGCCTTGGCGGCCTCCATCCACAGATACCGTGTCAGGCAGGAATCCTTGCGGTCGCAGGTTTCAGGGTCCTTATCACATTGAACCAGCGTATCACCGCCCTCCAATAGCGCTACAACTTCACCTACAGAGATTTCAGCAGGCGGTTTATTAAGCATATGACCGCCTTTTGCCCCTCGAAAGCTTTTTACATAATTGGCTTTTTTCAACGGCCTGATAATCTGTTCGAGATATTTTAAGGAAATATTCTGCCGCTTGGCTATTTCTCCCAGTTGAATGGCACCCTCACCATGGTGCTGGGCCAGGTCCAGGATCATGCGCGTGCCGTAACGGCTTTTTGTCGACAGCTTCATCATCAGTCTCCGAATTGCCCCCTGCGGTTACCAAGACCTACATCCATATCGACGATTGCCGCAAGTCGAATTTCGGCGGCCGGCGAAACAGATCCAAATTCCGTATAAGGCTATAGAATTAAAACGAAACAGTCAAGATAGAAAAAGAAACAGTTTAATATTGACGTAACATAGCAGACAAGCGCGTTTTGGGCCACATCAAGAAGTGGCTCCGCGCCGGCGTGCTTAAGGATGGAGCCGTGAGACGCAGTGAGCAGGGCGTACCGCAGGTCGGAAGTGTCAGCCCGCTGCCCGGCCAACGTCTACTTGCACTAGGTGTTGGATCTGCGGGCTGAGCAATGGCGGCGTAAACATAGCGGTGGTGAGATGATCATCGTCAGATTTTGCGATGACTTTGACCGTTTTGCCCCGAGGCTTTATGAGAGGTTCATGGCCCGGAAGCTTAAAGCAGAGCTCATATGGTAAATCAGGAGTCGGGGCTTTTTAATTTAAACCATTTCCGTCCAGCGCAATGAATGACCGTCAGCAAAATCTGCGTGCTGCGGGTTTTATTCCGAGCGCGCTTCAATCACTTGCCCGCGCGAAGTAAAGGAGATTCCCTGGCCGGAGTGGGTGCCGACCATTATGGACTCAATCAGGGGCGGATTGACTTTATTTTCCGATTTCCATTTAACCACAAATTTTGCTCCCGAACCTCCGGATCTGTCGCTCTCATCGATAATGTAACGCATCGATGCCAGCGCTTTCAGTTGCAGCGGTTCAATTAAATATTCCCGGAGCAATTTGCCGTCGGTATCGTAGTATTTGGCTGAGACAATGGTGACGGGGTAGCTCATATCCGTATTGCGGATGCTGAGAATTGCAGCCAGGTCGAATGGGCGCGCCTTATCGCCGCTGTATACATGGGAATAAATCGCAACATAGACGGTCTGGCCCAGCGAGAGGCTGATCTCCTGACCGGCAAGACCTACCGGCGTTGTGATTCCGCTTACGACCGCTGTCAGAATCAACAATTTTATGGATGCTTTCTTTAAAAATTTTCTCATATCGGATACTCCCTATATGAAACTGGTACCATTCCGAGAGATAGATGTAGGGCAGGTGAGCGAGCCCGAAGGGTGAAGCTCGCTCGCCTGGCCCAACTTTATAATTCGGGCGGTCACTATAAAAAATACTGATTGCCCACAGCCTTTCGGCTGCTTCTTTTTGCATTAAAGGTGAAGCTCCCCCGTTTACTGAGCCATCCGGAAGATTCCGGTGGTACAATTAATTGGCAGTCTGCAATGAAGCAGCTGCAGAAACGAAAGGAGCCTCACCGTGAAAAAGCGAAACATTTATCACAACCAAAGTCAAGAGCTTCTTAGTCTTTTTGAGCAAGCTGCCAACAATGCCAAAGTGCTATGCGTGCCGAATCTTAGTCGTAGCCGCCGACAGTTTCCGCTCTATAATTCGTATGAAAAGTAACAAACCCGAAGCCGGTTTTACCATCGGCGTCATCACCCCGGGGGAAAACGGTATGAGTTTGGCCGTCGAACAGAATGGGAGATCGATTCGCAAAGACATCCTGGTGAATATCACGCAAAATTAGTACGGCGAGGTTTAGAGGTGGTTTTTTTTTAGCTGTTTAAAAGCTGAATTTGATACCGCCGGTGACGTAGTTCGATCCGCCGGCGCCGTATAATCCGAAGACCGATGAGCGATGGTGGATGCGAAATACCAGATCCCACCGGGGATATTGGGGCAGGCCCATGGCAAGTTCAAACATGAGATAATTCAATGTTTTCTGGGCATCTTCATCATCCTCTTTCTCCACTTTGGACACCTGGGTGTAACAGGATAACCCATCGCCGACCGCCAGACTGGTATCCAGGTATCGATCCCATGGAAACGGGTGCCAGCGGGCGATAATCAGGCCGTTGAATTCCCAGAAGGTGTCGTTATCAAAGTGCTTGCCGATCTGACCCTCGGCTTCGAAGCTGATATATTTTTGATAACGCCAGAATTCACGTGCCAACGCCGCCACCACGATATAGTCGTTGTCCTCGAATTTTTCCTGGAAGGTTAACACATCGCCGAGATCGTCCTGGGCATGGGCACCGCCGTAAACCGTTAGAAACCATTTGTATGGCCTTGGCTCATCTGAGTCCGGGTCATTCCCGGCAAACGCTTCCGAACCAAAACAGAGCAGCAACACGCATGTAACCAGCCAACCGCATCGAAACCGGATTGAGTACACCTGAATAAATCCTTATCAAATATTTTTTAAGCGTCCCCTCTATCTCAGATTCCGCGGCCGGCGTCAATCCCAAAATCCTAACGATCAAAACAGGCGGGTTCCTTTTCATCCTGTTCGGTGATGCTGTGCTCGAATTCCGCGATCACCTGTGCGCCCAGCAACAGAATGATCACCGCAATCTCGATGCTGAGCAGTGTCACCACCACCGTGGCCAGGGATCCGTAAATCACGTTGACCAGGCTGATGTTCGCATAATACCAGACCAGGATGTGGCGGATAATCTCCCACAACACGGCGGCGGTCGTCCCGCCGGCAAGGGCGTATTGGATGGGTGTGCGGCCAACGGGCATAACCAGATACAGGGATGTCAGCAGGATGATCATAGCGGCGAGCCCCGACAGGTACAGCATGATTCTGGAGGTGAATTCAAGGCTCAAATCCCATCTCATGAAAATTAAATGTTTGTCCGACATCGCCCCCAGAGCTCCCGAAACCAGGGTGATGACCAACAGCCCCACTCCCATCAGCAAAATATACGCATAGGGAATAATTGCGGAGATCAGATAATGGCGGCGGTGTTTTCTGGCCCGGTGGGAAAATATGATCGCCATGGCGCTTTCGAGTACGGTAAAGGCCATGGAACTGAAAAACAGCATTACCGGAATGCCGACAATCCCTACCAGTTGGCGGCGCTCCATGAATCCCCACACCTGACTGGCGACGCTTTCCGCATGCGCGGGGATCACCAGTTGCAAATTAGTGAGGATGGTGTTGTACAACTGCTGTTCTTCGACGAAGTGCGACAGGCCCACCAGGATAAGCGCCAGCATGGGGATTACGGACAACAGGGTATAGTAAGCGACCGCGCCGGCCAGAAGCAATCCCTGATTGCGTTTAAACCCGACCAGAACCCGCAACAGGAACCCTCCGGGGCGTTGCAGAATCAAATCGATATGACTGTTTCTCGTCTTTTGCTTCCTGCGAAACTTCATATGACCGGGAACTAAATTTTCAAATCTTTAAGTTTGCTGAAGGATCCCGCGCCGGATTGCCGGCTGCAGGTGCAGGCTGCGACATTCAGATTGACGCCACATCCGGGACACAGCCCCTTACAGTCCCGGCTGCACAGGGACTTGATCGGAAAGTCCATCACGACCTGTTCCTGAATTGTGTTTCTCAGATCGATCGTATCGCCCTGGAAATAAACCAACCCCATATCCGCGGCCGTCAGTTCCACCTCCTGGGCTTCCTCTTCAGCGGGGATATCCGGTACCCGGTTCGTGAACGTCAGCGCATAGGTGGAGGCCAAAGGGGTCTCATATGACTCCAGACATCGGTTGCATGGCAGGCGAACATACGTTTGGATGCTACCTTCCACTTTTACCATATCTTCGATCCGCACGGCCTTCAAACGGGATTTTATGGGTGCTGTAAATTCGCACTCGCCGCTTCGCGCCATTTCCGCCAGCACGGAAAAAGCGTCGGCCGTCTTTTCAAATTCGAGTTCCAGACCGCCTTCCGGTATGTGTTCGATATGAATTTCCATCGCTGCTTTGTCTTCCATACTATTTTTTAACACTCAATATAATGCCCGGACATCATAATGCAATTGCAGGCGTAAATAAACCAGGCTATTTTAGAAAGTCTAAAAAGCTGTTGCAGGATGGCCGTGATTTTGTATACTGTTTTCAACCGGCTGCCCTGATGATCATCCGGATCCAGATGCGGATGTTGAATAATAAAGGGCAGGAAAAACTCAGAACTAGCTGGGATTCTATGTTTCCTGATTTATTGATTTTATGCTTGATTAGCCAGTTTACTGAATCGGCTTCGGAGCGACGGGATATCCGGGCTGGCTGAAAGGAAAACATCTTCGGAACATGTCGTCTGCTGCATTGAAACCCATGGAATCATGATCGAACAGGCCCGCGAAATACTGAAAAAAAATTTTGGCTTTGATGAATTCCGACCGCTTCAGGCTGAAATCATCGGCCATGTCCTGGACAAAAAAGATACGCTGGTGGTCATGCCCACCGGAGGTGGAAAATCCGTTTGCTATCAGATCCCGGCCCTTATTTTCGATGGCCTGACGATTGTCATTTCGCCGCTGATTTCCCTGATGAAGGATCAGGTGGCCCAATTGACCCAATCGGGGATCACGGCGGCCGTTCTAAACAGTTCCCTGTCGCCGGGCGAATATCGCCGCAACGTGGAGTGGGTGAAACAGGGCAAGGCCAAACTGCTCTATTTGGCGCCGGAAGCGCTGCTGACCGGCAGAATGCGGGATCTGCTCGCAACGGTCGGGATTGACTGCCTGGCCATCGATGAAGCGCATTGCATTTCCCAGTGGGGCCACGACTTCAGGCCCGAATATCGCCGCCTGATCGAAGCCCGCGATCATTTTCCCCAGGCTGTCTGTGTCGCCCTGACGGCCACGGCCACACCGCGTGTGCGCCAGGATATCAAGGAAAGTCTGCGGATCAATTCCGACGGCGATTATGTCGCCAGCTTTAACCGTGAAAACCTGTTTATCCGGGTGGTGGCCAAGGACGATCCCGTGGCGCAGACCATTCGATTCATCCGAAAATTTCCGGGTCAATCCGGGATCGTTTACTGTTACTCCCGCAAACAGGTCGAAGATCTCAATGCCCGTCTGACTGCAGACGGTTTTTCCGCCAAACCTTATCATGCCGGGTTGCTGACCACGGAACGTAACCGCAACCAGGATGCATTTATACGGGACGATGTCCAGATTATCGTCGCCACCATTGCCTTCGGCATGGGGATCGATAAACCCAACGTTCGATTTGTCATCCATTTCGATTTGCCCAGGAATCTCGAAAGCTATTACCAGGAAATCGGACGGGCTGGAAGAGACGGGTTGAAGGCCGACTGCCTGCTGCTGTTCAGCTACGCCGACGTTCAAAAGGTAAAATACTTCATCGACCAGAAAGCGCCGGCCGAAAAACGGATTGCCAATATCCATCTCAGTGCGTTGCTGCGATACGCGGAGGCCGAGAACTGTCGCCGTATTCCGCTTCTCAACTATCTCGGCGAAAACCACCGCGCTGAATATTGCGGCATGTGTGACAATTGCCTGGCGGATGCAAAAAATCGGGTGGATATTACGGTGGATGCCCAGAAGTTTTTGTCCTGTGTCAAGCGGACCGGTGAACGGTTCGGCTGCGCCCACACCATCGATGTTCTGCGGGGTTCCAAAGCCCAAAAAGTGCTGCAGTTCGGACATCACAAATTGTCCACCTACGGTATCGGCAAAGCATACTCCAAGAAACAGTGGCAGCAATTGTCCCGTCAATTTCTCCACCAGGGGCTTCTGGTTCAGGACATGGCGTTTGGCAGCCTCCAGGTGACGGAAAAGGGGTGGGATGTTCTCAGGGGGCAAAAAAATGTGTCCGGCCATCTCACTGAGCAAATCGATATCGGCCCCTCGGCCGGGGACCGTCGTCGCCGGGATGACGGGACCTGCGATGACCGGCTGTATGAGATCCTGCGAAGCAGGCGCAAGCAGCTTGCAGATGAAGCCGGAGTGCCTCCTTATATCATTTTTCCGGATAAAACCCTGATTGAAATGGCCGTTTTCTTTCCGCAGTCCAGAGACAGTCTGCTGGAACTCCACGGGGTGGGAACGGTCAAGTGCAATAAGTTCGGTGAATCCTTTCTGGAAGTCATTCGCAGCTATTGCCGGGAGAATCAGATCGAGGAACGGCCCAAACGATATGTATAGAAAGCACTCAAAGAATTCGACCGGACAGGAGGCTTCCAGCCCCGGCATTCTCATTTCGGAATGCGCCCGCTGCGGCACCTGCTGCCGGAAGGGAGGCCCCTGTTTTCATCTACAAGATCGGCTGCTCATCGAAAACGGGACGATTCCCTCCAAGTATCTCTACACCATTCGCGAAGGCGAACTCGCCTTTGACAACGTCAAGGGATGTTTGATACCGGCGGCATCGGACATCATCAAAATCAAGGGCAGACAAAACGAATGGGCGTGCATATTTTATGACGAAGCCCAAAAGGGATGCACCATCTATGCCGACCGCCCGCTGGAGTGCAGAACGCTTGCATGCTGGGACACCCGCGGATTTGAGCGCATTTACGAACACCAGCGGTTGACGCGGGCAGATCTCATAGCGGGAGTTGCCGGATTGTGGGATTTGATCAAAGACCATCAGGCACGCTGCAACCCTGGAGAAATCCAGCGACTGATTAAAGAATTTAAGGCCGGCCAGGCAAGTCGGGCCCGGCACCGCCTGCTGGAAATCATCCGCTATGATGCCGAGATCCGCAAACTGGTGGTCGCCCAAGGCGGGATGGATGCCGAAATGATGGAATTCCTGTTTGGACGACCGCTGCCGGTTATCCTGGGAAATCATGGCATTCGGGTTCATCAGTTCGGCAATAACCGTTTTGATCTGTCAGCGAAGGCGCCCCCAGAGTAAATACGAAACGGGTCTCTCCGGCCCGGATTTCAAACCTGAACGGGAGAATGACATGAAAGCAATCGTCGTCAAAAAAGAAAATGCCAACCCGCTTTTACTGTGGTCGAATGTGCCGGACATTCACTGGGGTCCGCAAGAGGTGCTTGTCGACGTCAAGGCAACGGCTGTAAACAGGGCCGATCTCCTGCAGGCACGCGGACTGTATCCGCCGCCGCCCGGCGAATCCGAGATTCTCGGCCTGGAAATGGCGGGTGTGATCGCCGCGGTCGGAAGCGAGGCACGGGACCGCCGGATCGGCGAACGGGTGCTGGCGCTGCTGCCCGGCGGGGGATACGCGCAGCAGGCGGCCGTTGATCACCGGATGCTCATCGAATTGCCGGAAGGCTGGTCCTTTGCCGAGGGCGCCGCGATACCGGAGGTCTGGTTGACGGCGTTTACCAACCTGTTTGTCGAGGGCGGCCTGACCGCGCGGGAATCTGTGATGATCCATGCCGGCGGCAGCGGGGTCGGCACCGCCGGCATTCAAATGGCCCGCGAGGCCGGGGCCGTGGTTTATGCGACCGCCGGCACCGCGCCCAAATTGAAGGCATGCCGCGAGCTGGGAGCCGCTGTTGCCATCAATTACAAGGAACAGGATTTTTTAAAAGAAGCGCTGGCTGTGACCGGCGGCCACGGCGTCGATCTCATCCTGGATCCGGTCGGCGGCGCCTACCTGGATCAGAATCTGAAATTGTTGAAAGAAAACGGGCGACTGGTCACTATCGGCCTGCTGGGCGGCGGCACCGCCGAATTGGATCTGGCAGCCGTATTGGGGAAAAGCCTGCATATTATCGGCTCGCGTTTGCGCTCGCGGCCCCTGGCGGAAAAGATAGAGCTGACGCGCAAGTTCCGGGAGCGGTTCTGGCCGCTGCTGGCAGAAGGCCGGATTCATCCGGTGGTGGACAAGGTTTTCCCCATTGAAGAAGCTCAGGCCGCCCATCAGTATGTGAGGCAAAACCGGAATACGGGCAAGGTGATTCTAATGTTGAGCCAGGATTGAGGAATTCAGGAATTTGGGAATTGAGGGATTTAGGCGCTCAACCAAACGATTGGACAAATGATTGTCGATGTTGATTAAGTTGCGATGCATGGATGTTTTTAGATGGTCTAAAATTTAAAATGCCTTAAACGATCTAAGATAGTGGAATTCTATATTTTTTATAGATATATCATATATTTTAGTCATTTAGACGTTTTTAGCCATCATTAATTCCCCAATTCCCCAATCCCTAATTCCCCGAATCCCTAAATCTTGCCTTCGATCATCCAATCCATCTGGTAGTTATTCTTTACGACGGCTGCGATGTGACCGTCGAATAAGAAATGTTCGATCAGCCAGGTTTGGCCTTCATATTGGATTGTCAGATGCCGGTCGTCCAAAATCCGTTGGATTTCGCATTTCAGCAGGTCCCTGATGCCGATTCCGGTCGCTTTCAGGACCGCTTCCTTTGCGGTCCAGAAGCGAAAAAAAGCCGATAATTTGTTTTCTGTTTCTGCCAATTTCCACTCGTGTTCAGAAGCGGTTTTACCGAAGACGCCGGGAGATACATCGCGGATTCTCTCTAAATCGATGCCGACGGGCGTGGGTGCCACCACGCCGCCGACATAGCCTGTTTTGTGGGTAATCGACCAGAAAGTACCCTCAAACGGCAGCGGCATTCCGTTTTCATCTTTCGCCGGCGCATCCATCCGCACCGCGCTCCTGGCGGCGGATTTCTGCAGCGCAAATCTGGCATGGCGGCTCAGAAAAATGACCCGGTCCCTGGGCTGGAAGCCGCGCACCTTTTTCGGAACCGGGAGAATAACGGGATAAAGTGTTTGCGGGGGGCTGGTTTCGGGCACAATGATTTTCTTGTCGGAATCGTTTGAAACGTAAGGACTTTTAACCATATAGCTTTAAGCGACTGAGCTTTTTCCGAAACGGCGTCCGGAATAAGTGGTCCTTCCAGGCAGCCATGAACGGCACAATTTATAGGTGTTAGGTGTCAGCCCGACAGAGCACGTATCAGCCGACAGAATAGCAATGCCGGATGGAGATCGAACTGAATGGCCCATTTCTATACCCTGGTGCTTGGGGCCTGACCCGAAACCTGACACCTGAAACCTAAAGCTGAATAAAGACCTATCGACAATTTTCGGTCAATATCCCCAAGTTAAGCGCCCGAGAGGTTTATCCGTTCTCACCCTCCGGTCGCTTGAGAATGATCCTGCAATCGGCGGCGGTGGCCCCTTCGCCGCGGGCATGGACCAGGAGCGGGTTGATGTCCAACTCCATGATTTCCGGATGGTTGGTGGCCATGTCGGACAGGCTGACCAGCGATTTTTCGATGGTTTCCACATCCACCGGAGGTCGGCCCCGTAAGCCTTGAAAAAGACGGTATCCCTTGATTTGTCGAATCATGCGCCGGGCTTCATTGCGGCCGATGGGCGCCAGCCGGAAGACCACATCCTGGAACACCTCGACAAAAATACCGCCCATGCCGACCATCAGCAGCGGGCCGAACACCGGATAGCGGTTCAACCCCAGTATCACTTCGCTGCCGGGCAACGCCATTTTTTGGACCAGCACGCCGATGATCTCGGCTGAGGGGTCAAATGATTCGGCGCGGCGGATAATGTTTTCGTAGGCTTTTTTGACATCTTCCGGGTTATCGAGTCCGAGCACAACGCCGCCGGCATCCGATTTGTGCAGAATCTGGGGGGAAACGATTTTCAGCACCACCGGGAACCCCATTTCTGCGGCCAGCCCGGCGGCTTCCTCGGGGCTTGTGGCCAGGCTGTTCGGCAGGACGTTGAATCCATAGCATTTCAGCAGGCCGAGGCCTTCCAACTCACCGATGTGGGTTTTTCCTTCGCTGAGGCAATTTTCGATGATCTGGGCCGCCTTCTGCCGGTCGTGCCGCAGGTCGAATTGGGCCAGTCTTTGACGATTCAGCCAGCGCGAGTACTGGTACAGGGCGCCGAAAGCCTTAGCGGCGTTTTCCGGAAATTTGAAAACCGGCACTCCCTGCTCCTGCAGGTATTTCACTCCGGAAGAGACATCGATGATTCCCATGAAGCAGCATAAAATAGGTTTGTAGGAGCGCCTGGCTATCCGAACAATCGCCTCGGCGGTGCCGAGCACATCGGTCATGGATTGGGGGGTTAAAATCACCAGGGCGCCGTCGACACCTTCATCCCGAATGACCGCGGCCAGGGCATTCTCGTAACGGTCCATGGGCGCATCACCGATGACATCCACCGGATTTTGCAGATTGGCCGTTTTCGGTAGATGGCTGGCCAGGGCTTCAATGGTTTCTTCGTGGAATTTGGCCAGCTTCAGGCCCGAAGACTCGGTCATGTCCGTGGCCACGATGCCGGGGCCGCCGGCATTGGTGACAATCGCCACCCGGTTGCCTTCGGGAACCTTGCGGCGCAGCTTTCCCAGGGCGCTTTCGTTTTTGTAGGCAAAGGCCGTGGCAAAATCGAACAGTTCGTCGATGGAGTCGACCCGGATAATGCCGGATTGCTGAAAAATGGCATTGTAGACCCCTTCGGTCCCGGCCAGCGCACCGGTATGCGAGGCTGCCGCGCGTGCGCCGGCGCCGGTGCGGCCGGATTTTATGACCAATATCGGGGTGGGGCGGAAATCGCCGGAGGTGATCTCTTTCACCGCTTCGATGAACTCGGGCCCCCGGCGCAGTTCCTCCAAGTATACCATGATTACTTCGGTATCGGCATCCTGATGAAAATAGCGCAACAGGTCCAGTTCGTCAACATCGGCCTTGTTGCCGATGGAAATGAACTTTGAAAAACCGAAATCGCGATCGGCGGCAAAATCCAGCACCGCCGTACACAGGGCACCACTCTGCGAGATAAAGGAAATATTGCCGGCTTTCGGCATGCGGGCCGAAAAGCTGGCATTCAGGCGCACGTTGGGAAGGGGGTTGATCACCCCCAGGCAGTTGGGACCCACCAGCCGGACGTCCGCCTCCCGGCACAGATCGACAATTTTGTTTTCGACCGCTAACCCCTCCGGGCCGACTTCCCGGAAGCCGGCGGAAACGATCACGATACCCTTTATATCTTTTTCAATGGCTTCCTGGGTGGCGCTCAACGCCGGGCCGGGGGGAAGGATGATCATGGCCAGATCTACACTATCGGGGATGTCGGCAATGGTTGGATAGGCCCGAACGCTGGAGATGGACCGCGCGCTGGGATTGACCGGATACAGGGTTCCCCGGTAGCCGCCCTTCAATATATTGACAAAAATATCATGTCCCACCTTGCCCGGCGTTTTGGAGGCCCCCACGACGGCGAGGGACTGCGGGGAGAAAATGGCGTCGAGTCTATCCACTGTTAAGCTCCTTTTTGATTTCAAGCGCCTGGGCGTATACCTGGTTTTTGGAAATACCGCAGTCTGCTGCGATATCCCTGGCGATATCCGACAACCGCTGCCGATGATTTCTGATGGCGGCTTCGATCTTTTGTCGGAGTTCTTCCGGGGAAGGGGGGTGAGCTGCATCGTCCCAACCGGCCACCAGCAGGGTGCACTCCCCCTTGATACGCGATCGTTCTTTGAGCCGGATGAGAATCTCAGACAGCCTGCCTCTGATGAATTCTTCGTGCAGTTTGGTCATTTCCCGAGCTAAAACAGCCCGACGGTCTCCCATGGCGTCCCCGGCCTCTGCCACAAGCGTCAGGATCCTTTTGGCTGATTCATAAAATATAAGGGTTCGGGGCTCGCTGGCAAGTTTTTCAAGCTGCTGCCGGCGCCGGTCCTTTTTTTTGGAAGGAAAGCCGACAAAAACAAACGAATCCGTGGGCATCCCGGCCGCGCTCATCGCGGTGATGGCGGCCGAGACGCCGGGAATGGGAACGACGTTCAGATTTTCGGCCAGCGTTTCGGTAACCAACCGGTAACCGGGGTCCGAAACCATCGGTGTCCCTGCATTGGAGACCAGGGCGATGGATTCTCCGCGTTTGAGTCTGGCGACCAGCTGCGGCGTCCGCTCGGCTTCGTTGTGTTCATGGTAGGATATCAGTTTGTTTTTAACGGCATGCAGTTCGAGAAAAGCGCGCGTTTTGCGGGTGTCTTCAGCCGCTACCAGATCGACGTCACCCAGGACCTTCAGCGCCCGCAGGGTAATGTCGTCCCGGTTGCCGATGGGGGTGGCCACGACATAGAGGGTGCCCGGTTGGACAGCGTTTGCGCTGTCTTCCGGGGTGCTGTTCTTGTTCAAAACCATTCTTGGATTTTATTTTCCTGCGGCTCGAATGAAACTACAAATTCCAGGTTCAAGGTTCAAGGTTCTGGGTTCTGGGTTAAAATGGCATTTTGCCATTTTATCACCCTCACCCGGCCTCTCCCGTCAAGGGAGAGGAGACAGCTTCCCTCCCCTGGTGGGAGGGACTGAGGGAGGGGGTAAAATGAAGCAATCCTTATTAGAAAGTTTCTGTCTTTGATCAATCGGGCTGCCCTTTCGCCCGAGGCCGCGGCTTATATGAAACTACCGATATCGCCTTACCCTTAGTCGTCACTCCGGCATGGTTTCAGCCGGAGTCCAGACATATGGCAACTTCCCTGGATAGCGCAAAAAAGCTTCACTTCGTGCCCGGCTAAAAACCTGCCGGAATGACGTTAGGTGGATTTGGCACAAATTCTAATGAAGTTTCTGTCTTTGATCAGTCGGGCTGCCCTTTCGCCCGAGGCTGCGGCTTATATGAAACTACACTTGTTAAAAGGTATATATTCGATTAATCACCCTCGCCCGGCCTCTCCCATCAAGGGAGAGGAGATTTCTTCCCTCCCCCGGCGGCCTCCGGCTCGTAGAGCCGGCGAGTCTACGCCTCGGAGAGGAGGGATTGAGGGAGGGGGTAAGATGGAGCCGATCCTTCGATATCCGATATTCATGATTCGATCTTCGAAATTCGCTTTTCCAGGCGCTATCATTCGTAAGCGAGATCAAAGGCATTTTTAACGATTTCCACCTGCGGTTCATCCTGGTTGGAAATAATCGCGACCACATCGAACCTGGCCCTGGCATCCGTTTGGTGGGTGGCCTTGAGATAAGAAAGCGCAACCATTGAAATCGTGCGCTGCTTTTTGGGGGTAACCGCCCATTTCGGGCTCCCGTAGCGCAGCGATCTTCTCGTTTTCACCTCCACGAAAACGAGGGTCTTCTTTTCCCGGGCGATGATATCGATTTCACCTAATTTTGTGCGGTAATTTTGTTCCAGGATTTTGTATCCGTTCTTTTTCAGATACCAGACGGCCAGGGATTCACCTTTTTCGCCGAATTTTTGTCGCGAGTTCAACATAGCGATACTTGGGTTGAGAGGTTCAGAGTTCAAGGTTCTGGGTTTCGAGCTGAATAGCGCCAAATCAGTGTTCTATTGCTGATATCATTGATTGATTGATGAGTTGACGGGTTGATAAGTTGAGCGTTTTTCACCGGTTGTAACCTTCGAACCCTTGAACGCTGAACCCGGAACCTGTTTTTAGTGTTAAATATTAAAGGTCGCATAAAAAAGCAAGGTTTAACCATTTGAATATTTGCAATTTTGATGGCATTGATGATATGGGTCCGGTATAAGCTAGTGCCCATCCATAAGGGGTCTTTACAATGATGGGCACCGGATGGTGTTTCCAATCCAGAAATGCGAATTTTTGCCCAAGGTCAAGGAAATCAAGCGCTTGCGCGGAGGCGTAGTTTTTTATGCCGTACAAGCAAGGGCGCAGATTGACGCAGAGACTGGGCAAAAAGGCCATTTATGGATGGAAACAAGCTAACCAGGTCGAGCCGGTTGGAGCGAAGCGTTGATCCTTTATTGGCGGGGAGGAACCAAAGAGGAACCAAATAGGTGCCGACTGCTTGAATTGGAATAACCCGTAGTCGGCCTGCCAGTATTTGGAATAATGGAATACTGGGTTGAAAATCGGAATGATCATTTGGGGGTAAGGGGTGAAAAAGCGGTTGATTCTGGTCATATTTCTGGTCCTGCTGCTGGGCGTCGGGGCTCTGGTATATTTCGGACAATATCGGCATCGTCACACCGGCCTTTATTATTCGGGAACGATTGAAGCAGCCACCGATGCCGATCTTGCATTCCAGGTCAGTGGCGGCGTTAAAGAAGTTTTGGTCGATGAGGGTCAGGCGGTCACCAAAGGCCAGCTTCTGGCAATCCTCAGGCAGGAAGAATTCAAGGCCCGGCAGGCAATGGCTGAAGCCGAGGTGAGGCAAGCGCAGGAAAACCTTAACCAACTAAAGTCTGTTCTCGAACTGGAGCGCGAACTGCTTCCTGCCGAAGTCGAAAAAGCGCAGGCTGCCGTGCGGTCTCTTGAATCGCAACTCGCCGAACTCGAAGCAGGGTATCGTGACCGGGATGTGGAACAGGTGAGACTTGCTTACCAGCAAGCCGGTTTTGCCAGAGAAGAAGCCCGCAAAAACAAGGTTCGCACCGATGCCCTTTACCAGAAAAAAATTATTGCCGAAAGGGACAAGGACGCCTCGGACCTCAGGTTCGAAACCGCGGACAAAGAGTACAACCGCGCCAAACAGGCCTATGAACAGATGAAGGAGGGATACCGCATCGAGTCCATCGAGGCGGCCAGGTCCAAGCTGGCCGAGGGCCAGGCCGTTTTGAAACAGGCGCGCAGCAATTTGAAAAAAATCGAAACAACCGCAAGACAGATCGACGCCGCCAAAGCAGGGGTCCAGGCGGCCGAGGCCGCACTCGAACTGGCCCGGATCCAGCTTGACTATACCCAGTTACGGGCGCCGTTCGACGGCGTATTGGTGAGCCGCAACGTGGAACCCGGCGAGGTGGTATCGCCGGGGCGTGAGGTGTTGTCGCTGGCCGACCTGTCCCGGGTGGATTTAAAGGTTTTTGTCGATGAAACCGAAATCGGAAAAATCAAGCCCGGTCAGGAAGCTGACGTAAAAATCGACACGTTTCCCGACAAGGTCTATAGCGGCCAGGTATCATTTATCTCACCCGAAGGGGAGTTTACGCCCAAAATAATTCAGACCCGCAAGGAACGGGTCAAGCTGGTCTATCTGGTCAAAATCACCCTCGCCAATCCGAATTATGAGCTCAAACCGGGAATGCCCGCCGATGCCTGGTTTAAATAAAGATGCCGGTGTTAGGACCCCCCGGAACTCGAAGGATGCCGCTGCCATTCGGGTGGATAAGGTAACGAAGATGTTTGGATCCTTATCCGCAGTGGATGAAGTAACCTTTGACATCCGGGGCGGTGACATCACCGGGTTGGTGGGATCCGACGGCGCCGGCAAAACCACCCTGATGCGGATGATTGCCACCATGATAATACCGACTTCCGGCAAAATTCAGGTCGGCGGGCTGGACGTCGTGGGACAACGGTCCGGGGTCAAGGAGATCATCGGGTACATGCCCCAGCGCTTCGGCCTGTACCCGGATCTGACGGTTGCCGAAAATCTGGATTTTTTCATGGATATATACGGCATTTTCGGCAAGGACCGGGCGCAACGGCGGGAGCGTTATCTGGGATTTTCCAATCTGCTGCCCTTTTTGGATCGCAGGGCCGGGGATCTTTCCGGCGGAATGAAACAAAAGCTCGGGCTCGCCTGTGTCCTGGTGCACCAACCCAGGGTCCTGATCCTGGATGAGCCGACCAATGGGGTCGATCCGGTGTCGCGGCAGGAGTTCTGGGAAATTCTCATGGACATGAAAAAAAGCGGCATGACCATTTTCGTTTCGACCGCCTATCTGGATGAAGGCGAAAAATGCGACCTGCTGATGCTCATGCACGCCTCCCACCTGCTGGCGACGGCACCACCGGCTGAAATAAGGTCGGATTACGCCGATCTCGAAGAGGCCATGATCCATCGAATACTGGCAGCCGACCATTCCCTGGCCGAGGACGACTTTGGCTCCTGAAGCAGTCAACGTAGAAGATCTGACCAAAAAATTTGGTAATTTCATCGCCGTGGACCGGATATCTTTCAGCACCCGCGAGGGGGAAATATTCGGGTTTCTGGGACCGAACGGCGCCGGGAAATCCACCACCATCCGGATGCTGTGCGGTATCATCAGCCCCACCACCGGCAGCGG
This sequence comes from uncultured delta proteobacterium, assembly GCA_963774425.1. Lineage (GTDB taxonomy): Bacteria > Desulfobacterota > Desulfobacteria > Desulfobacterales > JAFDCJ01 > JAFDCJ01. The sequence continues at coordinate 153,922 of CAVZEZ010000035.1, forward strand.
TCATGTCGCCGGGCTGGATATTTTTACCCAGGCCGAGGAAATCAAGCAGGCCATCGGGTATATGTCGCAGAAGTTTTCTCTTTATCTGGACATGACTCCTTTGGAGAACATCCGCTTCTATCTCGGCATTTACAATGTCGCTGCCGACAAGTGGCGCGATCGTATGAGTTGGGTCCTGGAAACAACGCGCCTGCACGAGGTGCGCGACCGCCTGACCCGGGAACTGCCCCCCGGTTGGCGGCAGCGCCTGGCCTTGGGCTGCGCCCTGCTCCATCAACCCAAAATCCTGTTTCTGGATGAACCGACTTCCGGGGTGGACCCGATTACCCGCCGGCACTTCTGGGAGTTTATCAAAAAGCTGGCCGGCCAGGGGGTAACGGTTTTTGTTACCACCCATTATATGGATGAAGCCCGCCATTGCGAACGCGTGGTCATGATCAATGCGGGCAAAATTGTGGCCGAAGGCTCTCCGTCCGATATCGTTGACGACCTGTTTCCCAATCAGCCCGGTGCGGACTTAAATGATGCTTTCATTAAGTTGATGCGGAGGGAGCCTTGAATCTCCGCAACGTTCAGGCCATTGCCAAAAAAGAATATCTGCATCTTATCCGGGACTTCAGAAGTCTTTATCTGGCTTTTTTCATCCCCCTGCTGCTGGTGCTGCTTTTTGGATATGCACTCAGTCTGGATCTCGAAGATGTCAAAACCGTGGTGGTCGATCAGGATAAAACCGCAGCGAGCCGTGATTTGATCCGCAAACTGGATGCCTCCGCCTATTTCCGGGTCATCGCGCATCTGCCGGACGCCGCGGCCGTCACCCGCTATCTCGATACCAGCCGGGCCCTGCTCGGAATCATCATCCCGCCGGACTGGACTGCAAAAATCAAAGCGGACCGCAAGAGCCCGCTGCAGGTCATCATCGACGGCAGTGATCCCAACTTTGCCGGTCTGACCCGGGGCTACATCACGGCGTTTATCAGTGATACCAACCGCAAACAGTTGATTGAATTTCTCGATCGGCAGGGGCTGAAGAATATCAAACCACCGGTCGAAGGCCGCATTCGGGTCTGGTTCAACGAAGACCTGGAGAGCCGCAATTTTATCATCCCGGGCATCATCGCCGTTATCATTATGATCGTGGGCGCCTTGCTGACATCGCTGGTGGTCGCCCGGGAATATGAGAACGGGACCATGGAAACGATCCGCTCCCTGCCGATCCGGCCGGCTGAATTTTTGGTAGGCAAGGCCGTGCCATATTTTTTTATCGGCCTGATCGATATGCTGACTGCCATCCTGATGGGCCAGGTGTTGTTCGGGGTGGTCATAAAATCCAGTTTCTGGCTGATGGTGGCGGCCTCGTCCATCTATCTGGGGGTTGCCCTGGGTATCGGACTGTTGATATCCACTTTGACGAAATCCCAGCTGGTCGCTAACCAGATGGCCATCCTGGTGACCTATCTGCCCTCACTGCTGCTTTCCAATTTTGTATTTCCGGTGGAAAATATGCCGCCGGTCCTCAAGTTGGTCACCCGCATCGTGCCGGCGACCTACTATATCGATATTCTCAACGGTTTGTATCTGCGCCACCTGGATTTATTCCATCTGTGGTCCAGTTACCTCGTTTTAATCGTGATGCTGTTTATTCTCGGCAGCTTGAATCTGCTCGTTTTGAAACGGGAGGGGGTTTGAAGTGAGTTGGCTCAGAATCCGGGAACTGGTCAGAAAAGAGTTTATCCAGCTTTTCCGGGACAAGAAAAACAGGCCGCTGCTCGTCGTTGCGCCGCTGGTCCAGCTGATTATTTTCGGCTATGTGGTCACCACCGATGTGCGCGACATCCGTGTCGGGCTTCTGGATGAATCCCGCACGGCGCAAAGCCGCCGGCTGATCGATGCCATCGACAGCAACAAGACCTTTCGAATTACCCATTTTGTCGAACATCGCCGGGATCTCGACCGCTTGCTGATGACCCGCAAGATCAACCTGGCCGTCATCATTCCCTACGATTTCAGTTCACGCATCCGCCGCAAGGACACCGCCGAAGTTCAGATTCTGGTGGACGGCTCCATGAGCAACATGGCGGCGGTCAGAATCGCCTATACCTCCACCTTGCTGGAAGAATTCAACAGCCGGATTATGCGGGAATTGTATGCCCGCAAAATCGATTACGGCGAAATAGACGGCCGCATTCGCACCTGGTACAATCCAAACCTCGACAGTCAAAACTTTTATGTGCCCGGCATCGTCGCCTTCCTGGTCATGCTGCTTTCGTTGCTGTTCACCTCCATGGCCATCGTCCGCGAAAAGGAGGCGGGCACCATGGAGCAGTTGATTGTGACTCCGCTGAAACCCTTTGAAATGATCCTGGGCAAAACGATTCCCTTCATCATCATTTCCCAGGCGCAGATGGTCATGGTCATCGCTTTCGGCATTTTCTGGTTTGACATCCCTATGAAGGGGAGTTTTCTGCTGCTGATGGGTGCCGCCTGTCTTTTCCTGCTCAGTACCCTGGGCATCGGTCTCTTTATTTCCACCGTTTCCCAGACCCAGCAACAGGCCATGATGACCAACTTTTTTTTCATTTTGCCGTTTTTCATGCTCAGCGGTTTTGTCTTCCCGATCGACAACATGCCCACTGTGGTGCGGTGGTTCACCTATTTGAATCCCCTGCGCTATTTTCTGGTGATCATTCGGGGGGTATTTCTGAAAGGAATCGGTTTCGGCGTGCTGTGGCCCCAATTTGCAGCTCTGGCGATCCTGGGCCTGATTGTCTTCACCGGGGCTATCAGCCGTTTCCGGAAGCGGTTGGACTAGCGAAGTCGTGTGAAACGTATATCAATAGGATCAAGGAGTCAAATGTATGGCTTGCTGAACAAATCCAAAAGTGGCAAGAAGGAACGGAGTTTTCGTTTGCGATCTTGGATGGCGCTGGTGCCTATTTGAGCAGGACTGGATATTCGCTGGCGCTCATTAGCGAGTCGGCGTCGATCCTGCTCACTCCTGAGATTTTTTCCCCAGAAGGGATCGCTGAAGATAAGTGCTTCGGCTATTTCGCGGGCTATATATATTGTCCCCTACGAGGAATACAAGATTCCGCATGCTGACCACTTCCAAACGTCGATATAACCACCGCATGGAGAGGAAGCGGAAAAACGTCGCGCCTCTCATGCGGAACGGCTTCAATAGGCATGAAAATCCCCATTGACAATATGTAGCCACATGGCTACAATATCATTATGATTGAAATTCGCAAGACTGAGATTTTCGCTAAATGGCTTGATGGGTTGCGTGACGTCCGCGCACGTGCTCGAATCCTTGTCCGCATTGAAAGATTGGCAGCTGGAAATCCTGGTGATGTGAAGCCGGTTGGTGAAGGCGTTTCGGAATTGCGGATTGATTATGGACCCGGATATCGAGTGTATTATAAAAAAGCAAGGACAGAAGGTGATAATTTTGCTGGCTGGCGGCGACAAAAATACGCAGGCCAAAGATATAAAAACCGCCCTGCGTCTCGCAAAAAATTTATAGGAGTGTATCATGGCTAAGACCATTACTACTAAATATGATGTGGCTGAACACCTTCGCACCCCAGAGGAAATGGCTGCTTATCTTGAAGCCTGCTTTGAGGAAGCGCAGGGTGACGCTGCTTTTATTGCCAAAGCTCTTGGAGATATCGCCCGGGCTAAAGGTATGTCACAAGTAGCGCGTGATGCCGGCTTATCGCGCGAGAGTCTTTACAAGGCACTGTCTGGGGAAAGGAGCCCTGGTTTTGACACAATCCTTAAAGTTATGCGCGCACTTGGTTTAAAATTGCATGCAGAAGCAGTTCAGGTCAATACCTCAACGGCCCAACCATGTAGCTGCAGCAGACAGCCAGAGCCGTGGCTATTTGACAGGACGAAGTAGCTTGAAATTAATCATTTTTTTTAAAGTCAATGGTAGCCCTGGCTGCTGCTGAGCTTGGCGTTCGGTATTTGAAAATGTTGATATGCCGCAAAATATCAATGCACTACGTTCCAAAAAACCTATACGTGTATGAATCAGCTTGGTTATTTCTCAGAAAGCCTTTAATATCGGTAATATCAGGCGATTTTCCTCGCATATCGGATATGCGAGGAAAATTGAGAAAAACAGCTCATTTTTTTGATCTCAATATTCGGGGTTAACAAGCTACAACAAATTGTAAACTATACAAAAGGTGCGAATATCAGCCGAGTTTTCGTTCGCGGGTATTGCGCGTTTTCGCCTATTAATCATTGTTCGGTAAAATAAGTGGCAAATTATGAATAAACGAAAATTGCTTAAGAAAATAATCAGTGGCTCCAAAAACATACGATTTTCCGATATGGTTAATCTTGTGAAGGGTTCGGTTTTAAATTGTCGAGAACTGAAGGCAGCCATCATATTTTCACCCGGCCTGATATCCCTGAACTCGTTAACCTTCAAAATGTTAAAGGTCAAGCAAAACCATATCAAATACGACAGTTTCTCAAACTGGTCGAAAAGCATAATTTGGAACTGGAGGATGAATAATGCGTGATTACCATATTAACATTTTCTACTCAGAAGATGACGGCGGATATATTGCCGATATTCCTGACCTGCAGGCATGCTCCGCATTTGGTGATACACCAGACGAAGCATTGAGGGAAGTCCAACAAGCCAAGAAAATATGGTTGGAAGCTGCGCGGGCAGAGGGTAAGCCCGTTCCGCCACCAGAATATCGTCCAATTATCTACCAAATTGCTTAAGCCTGACGATATATCGCAGGTAATAAGCCGCTACCGAACCTGTCAGTTCAGGTAACAGCCAGGGCTGAGGCGTTTTCGAAAATTTATCTAAAATCTGAAATCCATCATTTTTATCGAATTTATTGGAAGCCCTGGCTGTCCCTGACTTCTTCGTTGGGCTAAAGAAAGGGTTAAAATGAGGTTTTTTTTGTTTCCAGTTGTTGTTTGTATGTTTATTGGTTGTGCTACGTCTCCGGTTCGTTTTGAAAATTCAAAGCTGCCATCTTCTTCTCAGATATTAAATGCCCCTCCTAACGCTGCCGATTCAAGAGAGGATGGTGCAAAGGTTATAATTATCAGAGATTCAGGTATGACTGGCTCTGCGGTAAAAGAAAAATTATTTATTGATGGCATACCAGTAGTGGAGCTATGGCCGGGAGAGAGGTTTGAATGCTTCCTTTTGGAAGGTGAACGAATATTTGGAGTTATCCCATCACCTAACTTGTTTGGTACACACGGTGTTAGTGAAACTACCGTGATTTTAAAAAAAGGTGAAATTGTTTATTTAAGAGTTTACACAGATGCATCTATGACAACTCAAATACAAAGATCAGCAATGATAAAATAGCACCGCCCAACAAACGCTTGGAGTCAGACGCCTAATACCGTGCGGTTACTGAAAGCTTAAAATTTTTGATAAATCTTTCAATTAGCATATTTTGGTGCCATTTTGCCGGCGCTGCTCAAGCTTGGCGTTAGCGGAAAGGATCAGGGTTAAATGGGGGGTTGGATCAATGTCATTATCAGCGCAATTGCTGCTTACTCATTCTATAGAATAGACAGCATGGTTTTAATGGCGATTGCGATTGCAAATTGTATTTTATCTTTTTGGTCTTTTGGGGTTATGCACAACTATGCATCTGCAGCCAGACGGTCTCAGGCTAACAGGTTACGGCAAAACATGGAACTTGAGGGAAGATTAGATTCTGATGCAACCAAGAGGCTTGATAAAATTGAAAGGTCCGTCGATCCACGTGCTGTGCCTAATTGGATCTCGACAATCAGTATGGTTTCATTTCTAGTAACCGTTCACGGCCCTCAGACAATCGAGGGGACAGAAACCGTTCCGAGAAAGACGATCAGCCTATTGCAGCCCTGCCGTTGACAAACGGCGAGGCTTGAAGGTATGCTGCCGCTTCTATCGTTTCCTAGCTTATGGGCAGGATCGATTCAATAGGGACTAAATGGATGTTGAGGGGTAACCGCGTATGCGCAAGCCCCGCTCCGATCGTCAGCGCCGGGATACGCGCGGAATCTAAAATGGTTCTTGCCGAAAACGTGTACACAGCATTTAAATTGGGTGCCCGAGTCGATCACGCCGTGGTGGGATCTTGATTCAACGCGAAGCTTCCATGGGCCGATGAAGACGGGTTGCTGTCGGCCTATGAGGTATCGGCCACAAGCGATGGGGCGGGATCGTTGTTGAAGTAGGCGCTAACCGCTTGCAGGATAAAATTGAATGCCGATCGACCTTGCAAGGCGCAGGTTGCAATCACCGTCCATATGCGTTCGCTGCTTTTCCTTCCATTGAGGCTGCGGGTACCTTGGGTTACGTGTCGATCGATAACGATAAACCGGATGGCCTGTTCCGCCACATTGTTGGTGGGATCTATTCCAGGGGTTGTGATGAACTCAAAGTAAGCCTGGCCATGCTCGCGGAATCGCTTGGCCATGTTTTGGGCTTCGCGTTTTGTTTCCTTGCCGTATTGATTCAGTCGACTCGGCACGTCCTGCAAGGCCGTCGTCACGATATTTGCCTTAGCCGTCTCAAGGGCGTCGGTAAACGCTTCGGTGGTCATGGCGTCACGGTTATGGATGACTTTGAACATATTGCGGACCGCATCCAGAAGCCTTTCGCCATAGGCCTTGGTTTCTTTATCGGGCATCGTCGTTAAAAACCGGATGTCGCGGATCAAGTGAGCGATGCAAAACTGTATCGTTACGTCAAAATCGGTCATATACTTGCGATACGCCGAAAAATAATCGCAACCCAGCACGCCGTCGAACTCTTTGCCCAAAACATCGATCAAAACTTTCGATCCCCGGGATTTATCGATTTTAAACAACACATACATTTCGGCCTTGAACACCCATGTCCAAAACTTGGCTTTATTTTCCTTATGGCCGGTCTCGTCGACATTGACAATTGGCTCGAAAGGCAAACGATCGAGCAGTTCGGTGTAGGGCGCTTCCAGAGACCGGCTCACCTTTTCGATCACTTTTCGCAAATACCCTCGGGAAACCGTTTCTCCGAGGATATCCCGGAAAAATTTTCTGATGGTCGAAAACGAGGCGTGACAGACATTTTTCATGTAGGCCACAGTGGCTGTCAGGCGCGCTTTGAAAAGCCCTTCCTTGATGACATCCGCGGGCAACGGCATGTAATGGATTTTCCCGCATGTTTCGCACCATACCGGATAGCTGCGATGCTCATGTTTGACTATCGGCACCTCGACCAGCTCCATTTGCTGAATGAGGCGAGGGGGCAGATCAAGCGGATCGACTTGCCCATCGCATACCGGACAAGCGGTCAGAATATACGGATGGAAAAATTTGATTTCATCCTCGGTGAAGGGATCGCGAACATTTCTCTCGTGGCCCGGCTGGCCTCCGATTTTGCGCGTTCCCTTTTTCCCGTCCTTTTTATTGTCCTTTTTGGGTTTGGTAATATCATCGGAGGAAGGGCGTTTGCTGGAATTGGATGAGTTCTTCGAAAGCTTGGCGATCTTGATCTGCAGGTCTTTGATTTGCTGTTGCTGAGCATTGACGGTATCGCATAAATCGCACAGGACCTTGACCACAACCGCCGATCCGGCATTATACATGGCCAAGGCTTCATCACGCGTCATGACATAACTCTCGCCGAAAGTGTTTTGTCAAGGGGTGAACATAGACAGCCTTTTTAGAAAGCAAAGGTTGGCGCGTCTTGCTGAGCTTGCCCTGACCGGTGGTTTGCCCCACGCAGATCCAATTGTCCGCTTTATAGCACGTGCCGCGGTATTGTTCGGTGTCTACAAAGGTCTCGACCAGATGAACCGGGTGGTGGTATAAACGCTGCCAATCCTTGGACAACCGACGACGGTTCAGTGCCAATAGGTATGACGCCAGGCAGGCAACCTCGACCCATGGCAGGATTAAAAAGCGCAGGTTGTTGGCGATCAGGTGCAGATTGTTCTCTCTGCGTTTTTTGCTCCAGCCAATGAACCGATCGCGTGCGCCGATATACCACGGAGCCGAGCCCCATGCCAAACAAGCGATGGGACGGTCGCCGGCAAAGGCAACATATTTGAGATGCTCGCCGACGGGTTGCGTGTAGCCCAGATAGTGGTGATCGCCGATAAGCCCATTGAATAGCTTCTCACATGCGGTTTTGCGAACTTGTTCCAGTTTGATTGGAAACAGGTCGCCGACAAGACATTGAACCGGCGTTTGATCGACGATGACCTTAGCGGGTTTCTTTCGCTTTGCTAGCGGGTTGGGCGGAACACATTTTCGGGCAGGCAGTTCGATATAGCCCTTGGATTCCAAAAGAAGAAGCAGGCTGCGGCAGACCATGTCTTTAAGAATGCCGTTGGGCTGCCTCCAGTCCCACTGCCTGCAAACCTCTTGAGATATATAGCGCCTGCTCTTATCCGGGTTCGCACCAATTATGCGCTTGATGGTCGCAATATCTTCCCGAGTGACTGGCCGCTTACGATATGTAATGATCGTTTCCATCACCGATGAATATAGCGCATCAAATGATGGAACGCAAATGGTTTCTCAAAAAAAATGCCGTTTAGGTGAGTAATCTTAAATTAGATGCTATGATTGCCTGTGAACGGTTACAGATAATATAACATCAGCCTCCAGCAGACCGCGATAGATCGCCGCGGCTGCTGAGGCTGGACGTTAGCCGATGAAATGAAATACACTGTTCTCCGGAGATTTACCGCATGGGACTCTTAACCTTCAGTATCAACGTTACCTTGGACGGCTGCGTCGACCACCAAGAGGGAATCGCCGACGACGAGACACATGACTTCTTCACTCGCCTGATGGACGAGGGTGGTGCGATGCTGTGGGGCCGAGTCACTTACGAGATGATGGAGAGTTACTGGCCAGCGGTCGCCTGCGGCGACGTGGAGGCGCCTCCGGCGATACGCGAATGGGCGGTCAAACTGGAGGCCAAGCCGAAGTATGTCGTGTCTTCAACGCGTGAAAACTTCCCATGGACCAACAGCCATCACATCGTTGGCGACTTGCGCACGGAAGTGCAGAAGCTGAAGGACGCGACCCCGGCCGGCGTGCTTCTCGGTAGCGGCAAGCTCGCGACCGAACTTGATAGGATGGATCTGCTCGACGAGTATAAGGTTCTCGTCCACCCAAGGATCGTCGGCCATGGGCCGACCTTTTACCAGGGCGGGCTACCCGGCACGCGACGGCTAGAACTGGTCTCGACGAAGCCGCTTCGCAACGGCGCTGTCGCCATGCACTATCGACGCGAGCACGGCTAACAAGCGGATGCAGACAACCGTCGTTCCGCCGGTACCTGATCCTCGACGTTGGGCATTTTCTTTCACCGCAGCACTAACAAAAGGAGAAAGCATGGCCAGAAAATTTAAATTTTCTGATCCAAGGTCTTGCAAGCTTAAAGATCGAGCTGTTTTGTGTACTGCTGAGCGAATCCTATCAATTTACTATCAAGCTACCGGCGAGGATCGGCAGCGAATTACGAAGAAGGTAAAAGTATGGTTTGCCGCAGAAGCCAAAAAAGCAGGTTGGGCAGGAGGCCATTTCCTTCCGGAGGTACAGTCGGATCATGGTGCTGGGTGTGTTCTATTTATTCCACCATCGAAAGTTAATGTTAAGGTCAATGTTACTAAAACCACTCTCGTTTTAATGGCAGAGGAAGAATGATTGTTCGCTACAGTTTGCGCTCATTTTTCTTGGAGCCTTTACAACTGGAGCAATATAAAAGCATATTGTGCCCAACCACTGCTGGTGGGGACGGCGAGGACCATGCCGCCCCACAGCATGGCGTTCGCTGGGTAAATTAATGTTGACAAACGTAACCTTTTGGGTTACATCTTATACGCTATGATAAAATCCTTTAAACATAAAGGCTTGGAGGATTTTTTTTATACAGGTAGCAAGAGAGGCGTTAAGCCTGAACATGCCAATAGGCTTGAACGAATCCTTGATCGCCTCAATGCCGCGAGTGAGATCAAAGATATGAATTACCCTGGCTCCTTCCTTCACCAATTAAGGGGCAATAAAAAGGGATTTTATGCAGTGAAAGTATCCGGCAATTGGCGAATATTTTTTCAATTTATTGATGGTGATGCATATGTCGTTGATTACGATGATTACCATTAGGGGGTTATGACAATGAGAAGATTGATTAGGCGCCCAACACATCCGGGCAATATAATAAAAGAAGATTATCTTTTACCTCTTTCCATTACAATTAAGAATATGGCTGAATCGCTCGGAGTTTCAAGAAAAACATTATCTAAAATCATAAATGAAAGAGGAGCTGTTACACCCGATATGGCTTTACGTTTGTCACGTGCTTTTAATACCACTCCGGATTTTTGGCTTAATTTGCAGAAAAATTTTGACCTATGGCAAGCAGAAACCGAATCGCAGGAATGGAAAAAGGTAAAGCCATTTCCGCAAAACAGGATCCATGATCATAATTCATCGCTTAACAGCGAACAAAGCGCTTGAGGGGACCGGGAATAGACGCGTCATTTTTAAAGCCAGTCTAAAATCGACCTTTCATCGTTTCATTCAAAATATGGCTGTCTTCGATTCCCAGCCCCTCATCTCACCGTTGGGTGCTATCGGAATCATGTGGTTGCAACCAGCTATTAGATTATGCGGCATTCAAAGTTTTGATTTGAGACAATTCTTTACTGTAACGCTGTTCAGAATCCCAAAGGTCCCACGAGTGCTGGACATTCAGCCAGAATTCCGGTGAATTGCCAAAAAGACGAGACAATCTTAGTGCCATAGCCGGACTGATAGCACGTCGTTCTCTTAAAATTTCATTAATTGTTTGGCGTGATACGCCTAATGCGTTAGCCATGGTAGTCGTGTTCAGGTCATAGTCCGGCATGAAATCCTCTCTAAGCATTTCACCGGGATGAATCGGCCTAATTTCACGCTTTGTTGTATTGGGTATGGTCATTGTTTTTATCCTTAATGGTAATCGGTAATCTCAACATCGTAGGCATCGCCTTCGATAAAACGGAAACAGATTCGCCACTGGTCATTGATTGATATTGAATGTTGCCCTTTCCTGTCTCCTTTTAGTGCATGGAGCCTGTTACTGGGCGGCAATAAAAGGTCATTTATGTCATTTGAAAAATGGATATATTCTAAACGCCTTATTGCCCTTCGTATTAAATCTGACGGTAAGCGTTTTGATTTGCCGGAAACAAATAATTTTTGGGTTTCTTTATCGGCAAATGTTTTTATCATAAAGGCAGTGTAAACAATCACGTGACAGTTGTCAAGCGGGCAAGCTGCATTAAAATTAAAGGGATTGCCCCAACAAACGTGTGTAGGGGACGGCGAGGACCATGCCGCCCCTAACACACAGCGTTGAACTGAACCGCTCCGCGGTAGCAAAAAGTCCTCTTGATTTCGATCACTTCGAAAACAACTCCAATGATGCTTTATCGCCTAAATAGCCTTCATCCTCAGCTATTTTCGCCTTTGAAGCCCAATAAGCATCTTCATAGGCCAGAAATTTTTCATACATGGCATTTGATATTAATACCGATTTGTTGCGACCTGATTTTTTTACAAACACCGGATTTGTTTCAGCAACATCCAGGTATCGACCGAGTCTGTTTTTAAGTTCTGTAGCTGTAACTTGCATATTTGGCTCCTTTGAAAATGATTTTAACTATATTAATCATTTTAGCTAATTTAGTCAATATCCATTTTTGACTGTAAAATTGAGCACATAACATCGGCGTTGAGCAGACGCCGAGAAAGCAAGTGAACCTGATAACCAAAATTTCACATTTACAGCTCATTTAGAGAAATGGGACGATATATCTTTAGAACGGCTACCCTATTTTCAGCAACTTTTTGATTTATCACCGATTTTCGCGCCGGTTTTAACCGACAATTTATATAAAGTTTTGTGACCAGCACGTCAGCTGAACTTAAGCTCCAAATCGACCCCATCCAGCCACGAAAGGTTCTGAGGTAACTTATGCCAAAGTACAGTCCGCAAGATCGGGTTGTGCGCCTTTCGGGGATAGATGACGGTAATTTTGTTTCCCTTGAGGATTACATTTGCCTTTTCCTTGACAAAAAGCCGGTGGATTTTGGCGGCGTCATTTATGCTCTTGGTTGTAAAATCTCATAGTTTGGCCTCCTTTCATCAGATGGATTGTGGTTCAGGGACAAACCGATTCTATACTGATGATGTCAGCGAGGCAACCGGCGGGAAATCCTTCTGCCGGATCACCGGCTTAACAGTTCAATTTGGCTTAAGGCCATAACTATTATCAACGGCTTGCACGGCGACGGCATAAAGCCGCCGCGCGTGAAGCCGAATGTTCGGCGGGAAGAATCGATAACTATCGCAAGGAGATAGCCATTGACGAATGAACGGAGGTTACCTGAAGATCCAATCGGATTCATCAAGGATTGTCTCAGGCGTGGACGCATTTTCTGGACATATCATGTCAATATGCGCCTATCCGGCCGGTTCATCCCGCGGGTTTCCACCTTAAAGGCCGTCGATAATTTCGAAATTATAGAGTCATATCCAAAGGATAAGTACCTCCCGAGCTATCTCGTCCTCGGTCGATTGGGTGAAGATGCATTTCATGTGCTTGTTGCAGTGGATGTGGCAGGAGATAATATTCGTATCGTAACTGCATACAGACCGGATTCGGGCGAGTGGCTGGATGACATGAAAACAAGGAGGCTAAAACAATGAAATGCGGGGTGTGCGGGGGAAAATTAAAATCGGCAACGACAGATTTGCCGTTCAAGGTAAATGAGAATACTATAGTTATAGTGAAGGATCTTCCCGTTCTTCAATGTGTCAATTGCCCTGATTATCTTATCGACGACGAGATTCTTCGTTGGGTTGATGAGGTCTTGGCAAAGGTCGAGGGCGGGACGGAGCTTGAAATCATTCGGTACGCTGCCTGACGGCCAGACTTGAATCGCCGAACAAATCATTTGAGTGGACGCGGAATAAACCAGGCCTTTTTCACGAACAGCTATGGCCGCGCCACTCAATTCCCCATCGGAGGAAATAAGGTTCGCTTGATTACAGCGATCCATTATAATAGATCTCGGGTCTATATCCGACATGTTCTTACTCATAAGGAATATGATCGGGGAACCTGGAAGGGGAAATAAATGGATACTCAGCTTAAAAATTTACCAAAATCTGGCCTGGCATTCAAAATATATTTTCCGTGCCACACAAACAGATGGAATATAACCGATTAGTCCATATTCTTAACAGTTCAATTTTGCTTAAGGCCATAACTATTATCAAGTGTTTACACCGGACTGCATATCGCCGTTGCAGGCCGAGAGCAAGGTGTTTTTGGCAAATTCATCACTAATCAACCATCGGTTGTTTTAGAACATCTTGACCTTTCAAAGGCAAGACGTCCTAACCAGGAGCAAAAAAGGGTTAATGTCGATTTTCCTCTTTGGATGATTCGATCATTAGATAAAGAAGCCAAACGTCTTGGTGTTCCTCGGCAATCGATTATTAAAATTTGGCTTGCTGAAAGATTAAAGAAATCCGCTGCCGCATAGTATTCGAACCTGCCGTTTCACATTGACCGGGAACCCGGGTCGGCCTTTTTTAATAGGCTCTACCGCATTCAACTTTTTCGTGAACCCCTATCATTCCGGTTGTGTGCATGCATTGGACATTGACGCTCTAAAGAGTCCGGAAATTACCTTCTGGAATGTATGGGAAGGTTCATTATTAGTTGGTTGTGGAGCATTAAAGAAACTCGATCAACATCACGCTGAAATTAAATCAATGAGGACAGCTGCTTCCCATCAGGGAAGGGGTATTGCATCACATTTTCTCCAATTTATTATTGCCCTGCAGGAAAAACAAGGGGGTCTTCGTTGAGCTACATAAAAACTAGTGCGTTCGGTGGTCAACCGTGGCATAACCCCCTTAGTTGCACCATTGGGGTAAATTTGAGTTTATTCCTGGGAGATTGATGGAAATGATTTTGACGAAAAATTTTTGATATTCGATCGTTTTTATGATAGGTAGCCGCCCATGAAAACTTCAAAATGGGCACTGTTTGTCATATGTTTGGTTATTCTGGCGATTGTTATCTTCAATAATTTTATATCCGAACGGGAAACCGAAGAATCGCACCTGCCGCCGGCGTCCCGCCTGCAACAGCCGGTCACTGTCGGCTCGACGGCCCTCTCCCGATCCCTCCGACATATTTCGGTGCGGATGAAAAAGCCGCTTGCAACCCTCATTGCCGGCGAAACGGGCAGCTTTGAACTCGAAGCCAGCCTAAAAGCGCCGCCAAGCCTTTCCGAAGCGCCTTCGTTATGGCAGCGGAACGGAGAAACGCCGTTGCTCATCTGGATCGCTTCTCCCTATGAAAGCGGGATTGCATTTGTAGATGCAAACGATCCGGACCGCCCCCGCTATCATATTCTGGTGAAATTCGCCCCGGTTTCTGAATCCGATCCCCAATCGCTGACCGCGCGGGTGGAATATCGCGTCAACTCGCGCACCACGGCGGGCAGTCACTATTTCTGGCTGGACATTTACGGAAAATTAATGGGAGCCGACGGACACGAGATCCGGGATATCGGTGCCATCAGGCTGCCCTTTAAGGTCGATACTCATCTCAAGATCAAACTGTTGATGTTGCTGGTTATCGCCGCCGCCGTCTTTCTCTTCATTGTGGAATGGGTGCGGGTGGATGTAGTCGCCATCGCGATTATGGTGTTGCTGCCCGAGCTGGGCTTGCTGAACGCCAAGGATACATTTACAGGCCTCAGCAGCAATGCCGTGGTGGCCATCATCGGGGTGATGATCATCAGCTATGGTTTGAATCGGGCCGGTCTGGTCAATCGGATCATCCAGCCGCTGCTTAAATACGTCGGTACGAGTTCCCATCGACTGACGGTGATTTTTTCCAGTTTGATCGCCGTGATTTCCAGTGTGATGCAAAATACCGGCGCCGCCGTGCTGTTTTTGCCCGCCATCCGGCTGGTGACTTCCTACCGGCTTAAAATTCCCATTTCGCGCGTGCTCATGCCCATTGGAATGGCCGCCATTCTGGGGGGTACACTGACCATGATCGGTACGAGTCCCCTGATCCTGCTCAATGACATTTTGCCCCCGGGAATGCCCAAATTCAGTTTCCTGGAACTGACTCCCATCGGCCTTGCCCTGGCTATCGGAGGCATTGCCTTTCTTTCAACGGCAGGCATGCGATTGCTTGCGCGGCGTTCGGGAAGCCCGTCCGGAGGCCAACACCGGGTGGACGGCGGTACGAAGGAGGGCATTCTCGATGCCTATCCGCTGATCCAGGGACCTTTCGAAATTTATGTGCCCGAAGACTATCAGCCGGGAAGGCACCCGCAGATGCTGGTGGAGATTCGCCGGCGTTTTCTGGTGAACATCGTGGCTTCGGCCCATCCCGAGGGGACCTACGAAGTCGCCCCCCTGCCCGAGAACATGATCCAGCCGGGCCTCATTTTGTGTGCCTATGGCCCCTTGAAAGCCGTCGCAAGATTCGTGAGGGAATTCGGACTGATCCTGAAAGAGGAACCGGAGTATTTTAAGGACAGCATGTTCAATCCGTCTCTGGCCGGGGTCGTGGAAGGGGTGGTCTCGCCACGATCCAGTCTCATCGGCCGGACGATCAAGCAAATCCGATTCCGGGAGACGTTCGGCTTGAATGCCCTAGCCATCCATCAATCCGAAAAGACCTACTACCGGCAATTGGCCGATCGTCCGCTAAAAGCCGGAGATACCGTGCTTTTGCATGGCACCTGGGAACAGTTGCATGCGCTGGAGGATCTGCACCAGAACCTGATCATTATCACGCCTTTTGAAGAGGAGTTCCACAAACCCGAAAAATCCGGTTGGGCGCTGGCCTGCTTTTCGGTGGCGCTTTTTTTAATGATCCTGTCGAGTTTCTATTTTCAAAACCGCCCGTATAATCCGATTCCCTTATCGGTTTGCCTCATGATCGGCGCGGTCGGCATGATCCTGACCCGGGTCATAACGATCAATGAAGCCTATCGTGCGGTAGATTGGCGCACTGTCTTTCTGCTCGGGGGACTCATTCCATTGGGGATGGCCATGGATCAGACCGGGACGGCGGAATGGATCGCCAGAGGCATCGTCCTCGGACTCGGCAGCCTGATGTCTCCGCTGTTGCTCCTCATCGTTCTGGCCGCGTTGAGTTGCGCATTCACCATGGTTATTTCGAATGTCGGTGCCTGCACGTTGCTGATTCCGCTGGGCATTTCCATTGCCAACCAGATTGGCGTCGATCCGCGCGTGGCCGCCATCGTCGTGGGCCTGGGCGTTTCGAACTCTTTTATCCTGCCAACCCATCAGGTGAACGCTCTCTACATGGGGCCCGGCGAATACAGTACCAGGGACTACATAAAAATCGGAGGGTTTCTGGCCATTATCTATATTACCATTCTGGTGGCGATGACCTATTTTTTCTATCTGTAAGACAATTCGAGGAGAGGATCGTTATGAAATCCAAACTGGGATTTTTCCTGTTGGCAGGCGTGCTGGTCTCTGCCTCCAATGCTGCGGCGGATAAAGCGATTTTGGCGGGTGGCTGTTTCTGGTGCATGGAGGCGGATTTTGAAAAACTCGAGGGCGTCACCGATGTGATCTCGGGATTTACCGGTGGGACTTTAAAGAATCCGACCTATAACGGCGACCATGAAGGACACCTTGAATCCGTCGAAATCACTTATGATCCCAAAAAAATCAGTTATGAGGAGTTGCTGGATTATTACTGGGTTCACATTGATCCATTCGATGACACGGGACAGTTTTGTGACAAAGGCCCCAGTTATCGAACCGCCATTTTTGTTGCCAACGAAAAAGAGAAGGAAATAGCCGAGGAATCGAAAAAAAAGGTGCAGGCACGGTTTCCCGATAAAAAAGTGGTTACGCCCATACTAAAAGCATCCACCTTTTATCCCATAAAAGGTGACGAAAGCTACCATCAAGATTATTATAAAAACAACCCCGTTCGTTACAAATTCTATCGCTGGAACTGCGGTCGTGATCAGCGATTAAAAGAGATTTGGGGCGATCTGGCAACCCATTGACCCACTGACCGTGAAAAAGAAAAGGACTGCGCCTCCGCACCGCCGCCGGCGCGTTTTTGTGTCCCGGTCCGGCTGCCTCTTTCCAATGCCGCATCATATTAAATGAGCGCAGTCGCGCAGTTGCCGCCATCCCTTTTTCCATCCATTCCCACCTGGGGTAAATCACCCGACAATTTTTTTTAGTGTCCTGAATCGCGCCCGCTTGCATTCTGCAGAAATTTTAGGATGATGCTGAACAATTCTTGCAAATTTCGCAAATGGTGATATGCTTTATCATTTTGCGCATAATAATGAATTGTAAAGAGGCTGATTTATGAAAAATTATGAATTGCTGACCATCGAGGAGGTCAGCCAATTGCTGCGGGTTTCGGAGCGAACGGTGTATGATTGGGCCCAAAAAGGCGAAATTCCCTGCGGCAAGCTCGGCACTGCCTGGAGGTTTCGTAAAACCGACATTTTGCAATGGATCGACAAACGCCTGGAGACTGCTAAAAGACCGGTTGCCCGCTTGCCGATACCGATGTCTTCAATCCTGTCCGAGGATCGGGTCGCCTTTATCGAAGCCTCCACCAAGGAGCAGGCTTTCATTCAGTTGGCCGACCGGATGGCCGGTTCCTCCCAGGTGCACAACCGGGACCAGCTTCTCGAGCATTTATTTCAACGGGAAGAACTGATGAGCACGGGTATCGGCCTGGGTATCGGTGTTCCCCATGTCCGATTGAATTCGGTGGATGATCTGGTAATGGCTTTCGGTATTTGCCGCACGGCGATAATCGGCTATCCATCCCTGGACGATCGCCCGATTCGGCTGATCGCCATGATCGCCGCCAATGCCGGCCAGCATGCCAAGCATATCCGGGCGCTGTCTACGGTCACCGGTGTTTTAAAGGACGAGACTACCCGCACCGCTGTCCTGGCCGCGGAAACCACGTTTGAGGCTTATGAATTGCTTACGCGGGAGGATGGATTATGATCGAACATCACTATGGGGTACTGTTGATACTGGGGGTCAGTGCCTTTTTGGGGCTTTTCGGCGCCTGGTTTTTTCAGAAGATAAAAGTTCCCCAGGTGGTCGGATATATTGCGGTCGGGTTGCTCTTGGGACCCAGCGGCATCGGCCTGGTCGACAAGGAGCATATCGAGGCCCTGCAACCCTTCACTTTCTTTGCTCTGGGAATGATCGGCTTTCTGGTGGGCGGTGAGCTCAAAATATCGGAATTTCGCAAATACGGTCGACAGTTTTTCACGATCCTCATGGGGGAGGGCGTGTTGGCATTCATTCTGGTGGGTGTCGGCACCACGGTTCTGTTCTATCTGATGAGCGGCAGCATGACCGCCGCTGTCGCCGGAGGGGTCGTTCTGGGTGCGATCGCTTCGGCCACGGATCCGGCCAGCACCATCGATGTGCTCTGGGAATACCGTGGCAAAGGCGTGGTCACCACCGCTTTGATCGCGATCATCGCCCTGGACGACGCTCTGGCCATGGCCCTTTACAGCATCGGCAAATCGATCGCCAGCATGATGGCCGGAGAGGGATTGAGCCTTTCCCACGAAGCGGTCACTGTTGCCACCGAACTGGGCGGTGCGATTGCCGTGGCGGCCTGTACGGCATTCATCCTGCGAGCGGTACTGGTTCATATCCATGACAAGGACAAGGCACTGGCCATGTCCATCAGCACTCTCTTTCTGGTGATCGGAATCAGTGTAACCCTGAAACTGGATGTCATTTTAGCCGCCATGACCCTGGGTTTCGGGCTCTCGAATCTGCTGCCCAAGCGCAGTGAGGAACTCTTTCACACGGCGCGCAGCATGTCCATTCCCATCTACGTCCTGTTCTTCGTTCTTGTGGGGGCAAGGTTTAATCTGGCCGGCATACCCCCTTTGATCTGGGGTATTGCCGGTGTTTACATCGTGGGTCGCAGCGTGGGAAAATTTATCGGCACCCAGGTAGGTTCCAGAATGAGCAAGGCCGATAAGCGCGTGGAAAAATATGCCGGCCTGGGGCTTTTCGCCCAGGGCGGCGTGGCCATCGGGTTGGCTATCGTCGCCGGGAAGAATTTGCAGCACATTTCCCTCACGCAAAACTTAAACCTGGGAGATTGTGTCATCGCGGTGGTGACGGCGACCACCATCGCCGTGCAACTCATCGGCCCCCTGATGACCAAGCTGGCGATCAAACTGGCCGGGGAGATCGACAAGAACATCACGCAGGAAGATCTCATGCGGACCTTGCCTGTCAGCGAAATCATGCTACCCGAGGCATCCGTCATCAAACAGGATGACACCATCGCCGAAATCATCGAGGCCTTTTCCAACGACGGTTACAATCTTTTGCCGGTGACCGATAAAGACGGCGCATTTTGCGGGGTGATTTCCTTCGCTTCATTGCGTGAGGCCCTGCCGGACAGAGACTTATGGCGTTGGGTGCTGGCTTCGGATATAATGGAAAAATCACCGGAAACCATCGGCTCGGAGGCGACCGCACTGGAAGCTGTGCGGATTCTGAACGATACCAACCAGGATGCGCTGGTGGTCATGGACCGCAATGCCCCTGAAAAGGTTGTCGGCATCATCGAAAGCGGCCATGCCAACAAGATGATCAAACAGCGGATGTTGGATCAGTTGGCCTAACGGTTGAAACGGCCTGTCGGTCCGGTTCCCGGACTCGGGAAGGCCGGAAGGCACCCGGCGGGAATCAATGACGAAATTCCGGAATGGAGCAAAAGTGAAGATGGTTGACCCGGATCTGGAACTAATGGCGGAAGGAGTACAAGATGGTGTTGAAGCCCTCTTTTGTTGACAGAAACGGTGAAGTGCACCGGGCGGTCGAGCAATTGCTCGATGTCGCGGGTGACATGGCGCGCCGCCACATCGTTCGGGACATGATATGGGCTGCTTTGAAGGCCGGACGGGAAGACGACGGCAGGGTCGATCTGAAAATGATGAATACGACCTTGAAGGAGATGCGTCATACCGCACGGATCTTCAGCTCCTACCGCAATCTCAAGAAAGTTACGGTCTTCGGCTCCGCCCGGACGAAGGGAGACCAGGCAATTTATCAGATGGCCCTGGATTTCGGGAAAAAGCTTGCAAACATGGGATACATGGTGATCACGGGCGGAGGCACCGGGATCATGCAGGCGGTAAATGAGGGCGCCGGGCGTGAAAAATCATTTGGGGTCAGTATTCGGCTGCCTTTCGAACAAGGTGCGAATATCATTTTGGACGGGGATCCCAAGAACATCATGTACAAGTATTTTTTTAATCGGAAAGTGGCTTTTTTGAAGGAATCAGATGCCGTCGTTTTATTTCCCGGCGGTTTCGGCACCCTGGATGAGGGCCTGGAAACGCTGACGTTGCTGCAAACCGGCAAACGCAACCCCATGCCGCTGCTTTTTATGGACGAACCGGGAGGCCGCTACTGGCGGAATTGGTTTGAGTTTTGTGAAAAAAACCTGTCTGCGGCAGGATACATAAGCCCCGCGGACTTCAACCTGTTTGAAATCCTGGAAAGCACCGATGCCGCCGTCGAAAATATCGAGCGCTTTTACTCCCGCTACCACAGCATCAGATATGTTAAGGGTAAAGTGCTGTTACGCCTTAATTCGGTACTTGAAAAAGGCGAAATCAGCGCACTGAGAGCCGACTTTGCCGATATTTTAACGAAAGGCAGTGGCATGTATCTGTCGGGTGCATTCCCCGAAGAAGACAACGAGCCTGAAATCGGTCATCTTCCCCGGCTCGTGATAGATTCCAACCTAACTGACTTTGGCAGATTGAAAGCGTTGATCGATAAGATAAATCAGGGTGGAGTCACGCATTTAAAGCTAAAATCGACAGCAGACTGAACTTTGCGGGTGCTGCCGAGTTCCCTTGTGATCGGTACCGGGCATGTTTTCGGCAGTGAATCTACCCGTGCTACCTGTGAAAATTTTAGCGCGATTTTTTGTCCTGCCGCCGTCGCATCCATTCGGCATGCATGCGGTCCAGTTCCGCCTGTTGGCCGGGATTCAGTCTGGTTTTGATTTCTGCGATGCCGGCATCGTGCAGGGCCTGAATCCGGGGGGCATATTCATCCCGAATCGCACGGACTTTCTCTTCGGTTGCGGCTACTATCGGATGGATTTCTTTTTGCTGGGCCGGGGACAGTTCGAGATCGTCGGTGAGTCGTACCATGATGAATTTCACCCGCTGTTCGACGTTGCGGTGAGGGGGCGGATGCGTGTCTTCGAATATCTCCAGGAATCGTTGGGCCAAGACACCGGTCAAGGTGCCCAAAATAAAGATGAGCAGAATTCCTGCGATCGGTTTAAATCGTTTCATGGGCGCATTCCTCAGCGGTTGTAAATGGCGTACAGCCCCGAATCAAAATTTGCTTCATTGTAGATGTCGGCAACGATGTCGTTGTCTGCGGATTCGATTTGAGTGAACGCGACGCCTAAAAACAGCACGAGCGCAATGGCTGCGGGTATAAATTTCCAGGCCATTTTCTCAAATACAATCCAGAAGTCATTGGGACCGTTCAACGGTCCGATGCGTCGGATTTCCGCCATTATCCCCGCCGTCCGAAAATTTTGAGGATCGATCTCCAGGCGCCCACGTTCGAAAAAGGTATGTCGCAAGGCATTTGCAAGCCGTTCGGCCGCTTTGCGATCCGATAGTTTCATGTTTGCTCCTCGGTCATTTGGCGAATGATTTTTTCAAGCCTGCGGCGCGCCCGAAAGGCCCGGACCTTGACATTGGCCGTCGTCCACCCTATCAATTCGGCAGCTTCGCGGCCGGTCAGTCCTTCGAAATAGACCAGCTCCAGCACCATCCGGTCTTCGGCCGACAATTGCGCCAGTCCCCAATCCAGGATTGCGCGGGCTTCGTCGGTGGCGGCCTTTTCACGCAGGCCCTGCTCGGATTCTTCCGCCGCAACCTGCTCGATCCAGCGTTTGTGATCATCGCTGAGCGTGCTGAGCGGAACCTCTCTGGACCGATAGGCGCGGCGCCAGTAATCATAGCAGGTCCTGACGGCGACGGCGGACAACCAGGCCTTAAAGCCGGCCGGCCCACGGAACCCGGCAAGCGATCGGTAAGCCCTGATAAACGCTTCCTGCGCGGTTTCCTCCACGTCCTGCCGGGGAACGTGTCTTTTCACCAGGTTCAAGACATGCGTTTGATAGCGCTCGATCAGCATCTCGAACGCGTCGGGATTGCCTTGCAGGACATTCTGAATGATCCGATCGTCGCTCGCTTGCATAATTCCCGGGAAAAGATTTTTGAATTTATTCTCAGGGTTCACTCGAAGAAACTTCACAGCGTATGCGCCAATGGATTTTGTTCGTGTGCGTCGCGGGTGTTCGGAATAACCGGATATTCCATCTCATCTGCACCTTGCCCACCAAGCGCCGCGACGTTCCAAGCTGCGAACTTATTTCTTGGGAACCCTTTGAAAATTAGCAAAAATCACCGGTAAAAGAAAGCGCCTCCTGATCTAATGACAATATCAGAAGCTATGTAGGAAACACTATCAGGTGCCCATCATTGTAAATGACCCGTTGATGGATGGGCACTATCTATAATAATCTTTTGGCCCAATCTCGATGTTGGGGCCACAATTTAAATCCTCAACATACTTTTAGTATGCCTGCGGGCCAAATTGTGTTCACGCCTTGATCTTGAACCAAAATATTTATTTTAAGTTGGCTCCTATGATGTCCTGTACCATCATCTCGAATGCGCGCTTACTGGTTCAGTCGCTTTAAAAGGGTTACAGGTTACAGGGTTGAGAAAAAAATCGGAATTTTTGAGGATGCATTTCACCGCCGAAAAAAAAATCAATTCACCGTGTAACCGACGGACCCCATGCGGCGACTTAACCCCTAGGCATCTTTTCCCGCAATTGAAAAGATATATTCAAAAGGTGGAATTTTGAATTTTGAGTTTCAGCAGAACCCATGTACACTTGAACCTGGCACATGCTTCTTCAGGTGTTTTTTTAACCCGGAATATTTTGTACTTTCAGGGAGTTGATAAAAAATGATCGAAGGCAACAACGAAATAAGCGATATCCTGAATCTGGAGCGCCCGAAATACCGGGGCCGGAAGGCCGTTTTCCTGGCTGTCATCCTGCTGACGGTCTCCGGCGGCTTGTTGTGGAAATTCCGTTCGCCCGGTGATGCCCAGGATGTATCCGGTTTTGAAACCGAAGCGGTTCGGAAAGGAAGACTCAAGGTCGTCGTCTCCGCCACGGGAACGCTCAAACCGGTCAATCAGGTGGATGTCGGCACGGAAGTTTCGGGAATCATTCGTGAAGTATTGGTCGATTTCAACGATCCGGTGGAAAAAGGCCAAATTCTGGCCAAACTCGACGCATCCCGGTTGGAAGCAAAGAAATTGCAGTCGAAGGCGTCTCGCGAAGTGGCCCGGGCCGAATATGCAAAGGCCCAATCCGATGTGGCGGAGGTTAAGACCAATCTGGAACGTTTGCAGAAAACCTACCAGTTGAGCAAAGGCAAGGTTCCAGCCAAGCAGGATATAGACACCGCCGAAACAAAATTTAAGGTCGCCCAGGCGCAGGTCAAGGTGGCCAGAGCCAACATCGCCAAGGCCGAGGCCGAGCTGGAAGCGGACATATCCGAGTTGGCCAAAGCCACGATCTTTTCACCGATCAGGGGCATCGTCCTGAATCGGGAGGTGGATACGGGCCAGACCGTGGCCGCTTCCCTGCAGTCCCCGGTTCTATTCACGCTGGCCGAGGATCTGACCCGTATGATGCTGTATGTCTCGGTGGACGAGGCGGATGTGGGGCAAGTCAAGGAGAGCCAGGCGGCGGAGTTTATCGTGGATGCCTATCCTGACAAAACCTTTCCCGCCCAAATCACTCAGGTCCGCTTCGCCCCCCAAGCAGAAAATGGGGTGGTGACCTATGAATGCCTCCTCGAAGTGGACAACTCCGACCTGCTATTGCGACCGGGAATGACAGCCACGGCGGATATCATGGTTCAGGACGAGCAGGACGCGCTGCTGGTCCCCAATACCGCTTTGCGTTTTAAGCCCGCCCGGCCGGGGTCCGCCGTCAGCGACCGTGGCGTCTCGGATGCGGGACGCAATGGCCGCTCGAGCATCGTGTCCAAATTATTTCCCCGCCCCAACCGCCGCCAGAATTCCGGCAGGACCGGGGAGGGAACCGCAAAAAAAGGTCCGGCCAAGGTCTGGATTCTTCAAAACGGCCAACCCGTATCCGTGGCGGTTAAAACGGGGCTGTCAGACGGTATCCACACCCGCATACTGAAGGGAGATCTGAAACCGGGGCAACAGATTATCGTCGGGATAATGCCGGAGGTCGAGTAATGGACATGCCGCAGGAAATGCCGCCAAAATTCGGCGGGCAGACGCTGATCGAATTCAAATCGGTTTGCAAAGCATACGGAAACGGTCAGGCGCGAGTTACGGCCCTGATCGACGTGGACCTGAAAATCAAGGAGGGAGAGTTTGCGGCCATCATGGGGCCCAGCGGTTCAGGTAAATCCACAGCCATGAATATTCTGGGGTGCCTGGATGTACCGACCCATGGCGACTATCTGTTTGGGGGAATATCCGTCGGCACACTGACCCGCAATCAGCGGGCTTTGCTGCGCCGGCACTATCTGGGATTTGTTTTTCAGGGATTTAATTTGCTGAGCCGGACGTCGGCCATTGAAAATGTCGAATTGCCGCTGATCTATCGCGGCTTTCATTCCGGCAAACGGCAGGAAGCCGCTGCCAGAGCCTTGGATAAGGTGGGCCTGGCCGACCGTGCCAAACACAGTCCGGCTGAACTATCCGGAGGACAACAGCAACGGGTGGCGATTGCGCGGGCACTGGTCAGCGAACCCTCCGTTCTGCTGGCCGACGAGCCGACCGGAAACCTGGATTCGAGCCGCAGCCGGGAGATTATGGAGCTGCTGACCTCCTTGAATCGGGATCTGGGATTGACCATCATCATGGTCACCCATGAAGACAGCATGGCAGCTTATGCCGACCGAATCGTCCGTTTTCTGGACGGTCGGATTGAACCCGAAATCCCTAAAAGGGAGGCAGCGGTATGTTCCTGAATGCGCTCTTGCTGGCCTTGCGGGAGATCCGGCGCAATGTGTTGCGTTCGTTTCTGACCATCCTGGGTGTGGTGATCGGGGTGGCGGCCGTCATCACTCTGGTGACCGTCGGCGGGGGAGTTACGGCCAAAGTGAAGGAGGA
This sequence comes from uncultured delta proteobacterium, assembly GCA_963774425.1. Taxonomy (GTDB): domain Bacteria; phylum Desulfobacterota; class Desulfobacteria; order Desulfobacterales; family JAFDCJ01; genus JAFDCJ01. Next base: position 179,263 of record CAVZEZ010000035.1, read on the forward strand.
TCTCAGCAAACTCGGCAGCAATCTTCTGATCGTAAGGTCCGGTCAATTCCGGGGTCCGGGCGGTGGATCCTCGGAGGCCCGGGCGTTGACGGCCAGCGACGTCACCGCCATCAAGCGCCAGATCGGCTCGCTGAAAGCGGTGGCCCCGGTGAACAGCAAAAGTGTGACCGCCATATTCGGCAACACCAATTGGTCGACCTCTGCGATCGGCACCGACAATGACTATTTCATCGTCAAGGACTGGTCGCTGGCAGAAGGGCGATTGTTTACGGAAAACGAGCTGCGCTCCGGCAGCGCGGTCGCCGTCATCGGCCGGACCGTATGCAAGGAACTGTTCGGAAAGCAGAATCCGATCGGCCAACGAATTCGGCTGCAAAAGGTTTCTTTTCAAATCGTCGGTATACTTTCCGAAAAGGGGACCACCGGCATGGGCAACGATCAGGATGACGCCGTCATCGTGCCCATTCGAACCTTCCAAAGGCGAATCTCCGGAAACCAGGACATTCGCATGCTGCAGATATCGGCCGCCTCCGCCGAACTGATCCCCCGGGCCCAGCGGGAGATCGAAATCCTGCTGCGCGAACGGCGGCATATCACTTCGGGCGAAAATGACGATTTCATGGTCCGGGATATGACTGAAATCGTCGAAACCATGCAGAGCACCACCAAAATGCTGACAACCCTTCTGGGGGCCGTGGCGGCGGTCAGCCTGCTGGTGGGGGGTATCGGCATTATGAACATCATGCTGGTTTCGGTAACCGAGCGCACCCGGGAAATCGGAACGCGGTTGGCGATCGGTGCTATGGAACGGGATGTGATGGTACAGTTTCTGGTGGAAGCCATGGCCCTGTCGAGCCTGGGCGGCTTGTTGGGCGTGTCCTTGGCACTGGCGGCCTCCATGGCGCTTATCCGGATGCTGGATGTTCCCTTCGATTTCAATATCGGCATCAATCTGCTGGCGTTTGCTTTTTCCGCTGCCGTCGGCATCATTTTCGGATTTGTCCCGGCCCGCAAGGCAGCCAGACTGGATCCCATCGAAGCCCTGCGCTATGAATAGTTGGAATTCGGAAGGGGGAATGCGGAATGTGAAAGATAGGGCTCAAAGCTCAAGGCTGAAAGCTCAAAGCGGGATAAGAAGACGGAATTGCGGTAAGGGGCAAGGATCGGAAGGTTGGATGAAAACGGAGAACAGTCATAGCATGAAACTTAATGACGTAAAGCTCGCAAGCAGATGGCCGGCCGTGGCCCTGGTCTGGTTCCTGCTGGCGACAGGCTGTGCAGTCGGACCGGATTTTCTGAAGCCGAACATCGATATGCCGGACGCTTATTTCAACCGTCCGGCTGCGGCCAACAATCCGGCAGGGGACAATTACCGGGCCCTGGCCAGTTGGTGGACGCTGCTGGACGATCCGGTTTTGGTGCGTCTGATCGATTCGGCGGTAGTCAACAATTTCGACATCCAAAAAGCGGCGTCCCGATTGAAAGCGGCGCGTTACCGGCGCCTGATTTCCGGTGCGGAACTGGTGCCGTCCATATCTTCGTCGGGATCGGCCGATAGACGCTATAGCGGCGAAACCAAAGAAAGCCGGAATTCTTTTCAGGTCGGTCTGGATGCTTCCTGGGAACTCGACATCTTCGGGGGGATACGGCGCGACGTCGAAGCTTCCCAGGCGCGGTACGAAGCCGCCCGGGAAGATCTGCGTGATGTTCTGGTCAGCCTCGCAGCCGAGGTCGCCCTCAATTACATTCAGCTGCGTACCTTCCAAAAGCGAGTGATCTGGGCTGAAAACAACCTGAAGATCCAGCAGGAAACCCTCGATCTGACCCAATTGAAATTTAAAACCGGTTTGGGTCACGGGTTGGACGTTGATCGCGCCGCATACAACCTGGCCTCCACCCGCGCCCAGATACCCAGTCTTCGGACCGGTATGGAAGAAATCAGAAACCGACTGGCCGTGCTGCTCGGAGAGTGGCCGGGGGCGCTTGACGAGATTCTCGACGCTCCGGCCCCGATTCCTGCCAGCAAACTGGAGATCGGGATCGGCATTCCCGCCGATTTACTGCGACGTCGGCCGGATATCCGTCGTGCGGAGAGCCTGCTGGCCGCCCAGACAGCAGAAATCGGCGCGGCCGAAGCGGATCTGTACCCGCGTTTCAATCTGCAAGGCAGCATCGGATACGAATCCATGGTTTTAAACGGCCTGATCTCACCGGCCAATTTTGCGGCCGGCATTTTTTCCGGCATCACCTGGCCGCTGTTTCAAGGCGGCGCCATCCGCAACAATATCAAAGTTCAGGACGAACTCCAGCAGCAGGCGCTGCTGGATTATGAAACCGCTGTCTATCAAGCCGTTGAAGAGGTGGAAACTGCCTTGTTTGCACTGGCCAGGGAGCACGAACGCATACAGCATCTGCAGGTCGCCGCCGGGTCGGCCGCAGATGCCGCCGAGGCGGCCCTGCAGCTATACGAAGCCGGTCTGTCGGATTTTGAAAATGTACTGGAAACTCAGCGCTCTCTCACCAATTTCCAGGATCAGCTCGCTCAAAGTCGGGGAACGGCGGTCCTGGACCTGGTTACCCTCTACAAAGCGCTTGGCGGCGGCTGGACCCCGAACGGCCTTGCGGGCTGAAAAACACCCGTGGCGTTAGGCGGCCTCAGTTCTGATTCCGGCAGGGAATCGGAACTGCCGAGTCCGGCCCGGATTTTTATAAAATTATTAATTAAAATCAGATAGCTGTGCGTTCCGGTGTTAACGCCCGCCTTTCACGGAGAATTCCCTATGGAACCGCTATTTCCCGAACATATCGTTCCGATCACATAATTAACAAGTTAAATCATATATTTATATTTTTGGCCCATGTTTTGCAGCTCTTTTATTCAGATGCCTATTCAAGGAAGACCCAGGTTTCTAAAAAAAGGAGACAAACATGAATCCCGTGAGCAGAGACGAAATTGTTAAACGGCTGGAGGGTATTCAACCCGGAGAAAAGCTGAGGATGCGCACGACCCCAACTTTCGGCGAAATGACCATCATTTTGGAGCGGAACCCGAACTGGCCGCAAAAAGGCCAGAAAAAATTTGTGATGTGGGTGGGAAAGACCGAGGAGGCCGCCCGCAAGGAAAAACCCTTTTACCAGTCGGATAAGGCCAAAAAGCTGGCCGGATGGGCTGCCGAGCGCTGGCCCCAGTGGCTGACACCGGAAGCAACCGTCCAACAGGCGGCCTGATTCTGTCCTTGAAATCCGCCACTCCGCCAGGTCCGAGAGGTAAGGAAATGGAGCGACCGCTTGGTTATCAGGTTTTTGGTCAGTTCTTCTTCTACCTCGTCTTGAAATGATCCCAACCCGTGGACGCCAGGGGTTGGGAGGTGCCGTCCGGGTAATTGACCACCAGCCGCCTTTCAGCGGTCGTCCGGCCGATGGCGAAAAGCGGCCGCTTGAATTCATTTTGAAATTCGCTTGCGATCTTTCGGGCTTCATCCGCGGCCGCGGTGCACACAAGAACGTAGTCCTCGCCGCCGTCAAGCGCATAGGTGATCGGATCAAACCCGTTGTCATTGCAGAATGTATGCAGCGATTCGGAAACCGGGATGTGTCCGGCATCGATGACGGCGCCCACACCGCTTTGCTCGGCGATATGGGCAAGATCGGAACTCAGCCCGTCGCTGATGTCGATGGCCGCCCGGACGCCGGGCTGGTTTGCCAGAAACGCTCCTTCATGCAGGTGGGGCTCCGGTAAAACATGCGCCCGGTAAAGGGCCCGCTTTACCTTCGAGTCCACCGGCAGAGCATTTAGAATCAGGTGCAGTCCCGCCTTGCTGTCGCCGAGATATCCGGTCGTAAAAATAATGTCTCCCGCCTGCGCCGTGTCCCGGCGCAGCAGGCGATCTTCGGCGGCTGTACCGTAAACCACGACATTGATAATCAAATCGATTTCAGATCGGGTGGTGTCCCCCCCCAGAATGTTGACGTCGAATCTGGCGGCGAGGCGCTTCATTCCCCGGTAGACATCCTCGAGATAGTCGAGGGAACAATTCCGGGGTATGCCGATGCTGACAAACGCCTCGCGGGCCTCACCTCCCATGGCGGCGATATCGCTCAGATTGACCGCCAGGGCCTTGTGACCCAGGTCGAATCCGGCAATGTCTTTCCGGATGAAATGAATACGTTCGACCAGCAAGTCGGTGGTGATCAGAGAAATTCGGCCGGAAGGAACGGTAAAAGCGGCGGCGTCATCGCCGATAGCCCGGACCACCCGGTCCGGTCGAACCAAACAGTCCCGGCAGACTTTTTCGATAAAACCAAATTCTCCAATATCACTCAGATTCATTTTTCAGTCGAGCTCCCCCGGCGGGTGATCCAGATATTTTCTATCCCGGTCAAGCCGGAACGAAAAGGAAAAGAATGATCACGAAAGCACGAAAGCACGAAAGAAAAAAAATAAAATTTCGTGTTTTCGTGATGGAAAATATTTTGCCAGTAAATGCAAAGAATTCATTTTTAACGTACTACCCGGATAAACCGGAAAAATAATTACCACGCTAATAAAGCATATCGTGGCGCCATTCTCTGAAGCCCGCATTTCAGGGATCTGAGGTGATTTCGACAGTCCTGACAGCCTCGGCGACTTCGCGCAGCGGGTCATCGTTTCCGATCCATTGGCTGGCATAGTTCAGGCAGTTGCAGAGGAAGGTGGTATTCTCATAAACTGCCTGTAGCCGGTAATGTACGTGCCCGCTGATCGAATATCGCACGTTATGGCTCAGTGCCAGTTCTCCATACTGCCGGCTCCCCAGAAAAGCATTCAGGTACTGCCACATTTCATCCGGCGGCTGCACCGTGAAATCGGAGATCGGCAGCACGTGGGTGACCAGGATGATGTTCGGACTGCGGCAGTCCCGGAGCTGTTGTGCCAGTTTCCCGTAAAAGTAGTGGTGCATTTCGACGGTGGACTTGCCCCACACCGCCTTGATTTTATCCTGCCACAGACGGCCGTTTAGCTGCATCCGGTCAAATTCGGCGGTGGCATACCGTCGGCTGCCGAAAGAATAATCATACCAGCCCAGATCCCCGATAACAACCCAGCCGCCTTCCAGCTCGATGGGTCCGTTGGCCAGATTTCCATCGAATGCCTTGAGCTCTTCATAGATCTGCCAACTGGTTTTATCCGGGTGGTTCACGTTCCAGATGTCGTGATTGCCCGGCACGAAAAGGCAGCGCGCCCCGCTGAATTTTTCAAGATCGTCGAGCGTGCGCAGGGTGACTTCATAATCATTGGCCACGTCTCCGGCAATGATCAGCGTATCGATGCGGTTGTTTTTTATCGTCCGGACAATTGCATCCAGGACCCTTTCCGGTCGCGGATGTTCGAGATCGATATGAATGTCGGATAAAATACCAATCTTCAAAATAGAGTTCCTTAATAAAGATAAATTGAGGGATTCAGGGATTAAAGAAAATAACCATCAATTTATTATGGAAAATGGCTTCAATTCCCCAATCCCCTGATTCCTCAATTCCTTAATCCCTAAAATACTGAATTCACAATTAAAGTTTCGGGTTCAGCTTTTCGGCCAGCGTATCTCCCAGGATATTGAAACACAGCACGGTCATCGCTAACGCCAACCCGGGATATATGGCCATCCACGGGGCCTGCACCAGATAGTTGCGCGCATCCTTGAGCATCAGCCCCCAACTCGGATCGGGCGGCTGGGCGCCCAGACCCAGATATGAAAGGGATGCTTCGATCACCACGGTCAGCGCGAAAGAAATCGAGCACTGAACGATGACCTTGCCAAGCAGGTTCGGCAGGATGTGTTTATACACGATCTTAATGACGGGGCTTCCAAGGGACCGCGATGCCTCCACATACGCTTCGGTCTTGATGGCCAGGGTTTCCGCACGCACCAGACGGGCAAATACCGGGCTGAAAATGATGCCGATGGCCAACATCACCTGAAGCAGACCGTAACCCAAGAAAGACACCACGGTGATCGCCAGCAATATCGTCGGAAACGAGAGCAGGCTGTCCATCAGCAACATCAAGAAATTATCGATGTAGCTTCGGGCGAGGCCGGCGGTCAGTCCAACGATGGTGCCGATCGATACCGCGATGGAAACGGCCACAATTCCCACCAGCAGCGCGGACCGCGACCCAAAAATCACGCGGCTGAAAATGTCTCTGCCGAAATTATCGGTGCCCAGAAAGTGTTTGCCGCTGGATGGTTTGAACCGCTCTGTCAGATACTGGCTGGTTGGGTCATAGGGTGCGATCAAGGGAGCCGCCACGGCGGCGGCTACCAGGACCACCAGGAAACCCAAAGACAGATAGAATATGATATTACGACGCTTATGCATAGGTCATATTAAAGATTCGTGTGAAACTTCAAGAGCAATATCGAATAACGAACAATGCTTTTATGAAACCGCACCGGCAGGGCGGATTGCAGCGGGTTCACCGGCAACCAACGCCCTGACGTCCCAGGATTGCACCATTGAATTGCCATCCGGATCGCACCCACTATTCCACCGTCGTCCAGCGAAAATCGAAGGTGTCTAGGCTGGGGGTCATCCTGAAGTCGGAAACATTGGCACGGGCGGCCGTGTAACGGTAGGAAGACCCCAGATACATAAAGGGGACTTCCCGGGCCATTATTTCCAGAACTTCATCGTACATTTTTTTGCGGTTTTCAAAACCGGCTGTTTTCGCGGCCGTGTCGATCAGCTCGGCGGCGCGAGGGTTTACCCATCTGACATAGCGGCCCTCGGTGCCATAACCTTCCAGGGTGCCGTTGGGATCCAGCTTGCCGGTGTGTCCGATAACGGTGAGATCATATTTCGCCCCGCGATATACATCACTGAGCCAGGTGGACCAATCCACCAGCTTGATTTTCACATTCAGGCCGACTTTTGACAGCATATCCTGATACATTTCGCCGGCCTTGACATGCAGTTCATAGTTTTGCGGCAAAAAAAGCTCCAGCGTCGTTTCGGGCCCGACGCCGGCTTCGGTCAGCAACGCTTTGGCCCTGGCCGGGTCGTATGGATAAAGATCGGTGAAATCCTTGTAATAGGCGTTGCCGTAATCCATGAAGGTCCCGATAGGCCGGCCGCCGCCATAGGCCACGTCCAGAACCTGCTGCTTGTCGATGGCGTGATTGATCGCCTGACGGACGCGGACATCCTGCAATACCGGATTACGGCAATTCATGGACATGACCAGAATCATGGCGGTTAGGGACTTGTCCACCTTGACATCCGAACTGGCCTCGAGCATGGGAAGGTCATCCTTGTCGATGATGTAGGCCACGTCCACCTGACCGGAAAGCAGCCCCTGGATCGTCACCGCCCGTTCCGGGATAATGTGCATGGTGACCACTTCCAATTTCGGAAGACCATCCATCCAATAGTGGTCATTTTTTTTCAAAGTGATCCGGCTGTCCCGAACCCAGTCCTGCAGAACGAATGGCCCCGTGCCCACCGGTTGGGTCCCGAAATCATGTCCGGCGTCGATAAGGCTTTTGGGCAAAATCGCTCCCCAACCCGAGGCCAGGGTCGCCAGAAGCGGAGAGTAAGGTTGGCTCAACTTCAGAATGACCGTTAAATCATCGGGCGTTTCAATGGCCGCGATCGAACTGAATTCCTTGGCCTTGGGCGAGGCGGTGGCTTCATTCATAACCCGTTCCAGGGTGGCCTTGACATCCTTGGCGGTCAATTTGTCTCCATTGTGGAAAACCACATCTTTTCGAAGGTGAAACGTCCACACCAGCGCGTCGTCGGAGATCTCCCACTTTTCGGCCAGCGCCGGTACGATTTTTCCGTTCATATCCGGTTCCGCCAGCGTGTCGTACAAGCTTTTTATAGTCTGGAAAGTCAGGGTGCCCGAGGTTTTTTGGGGGTCGAGGGTGTCGGGGTTTCCCGCCAGGGCAAAATTGAGCGTTTTGGCCGCGGCCGAACCGGTGTTTAAAACAATTGCAGAGCCCAGAAAAAACACCAGCATCAGGTAAGCAACGGGATAAATCGATCGTTTCATGGTTTCTCTCCTTTTTCGTTTTTTCAGTGGTTGATCCATCCCCTGAGTCATTCTATTTTTGCTGTCTCTTGAAGCACGCGACCCGATGTCCCTGCTCAATTTCATTCAGTATGGGACGGGAATGCCGGCACGAATCATCGCCGAGGGGACAGGCAGCGGCAAAAGAACAGGATTCCGCGGTTGCTTTTCCCGGGCTTTGCGTCGGATGCGGATGCACTTCGTTTTCCATTGCGCCGATGGATTGCCTCCCGGGGATCGAAGAAAACAGTTTCAGGGTATAGGGATGGCAGGGGCTTTCCATAATAGCCGCAGTCGACCCCAGCTCCACCAGACATCCCTGATACATGACGCCGACCCGATCGCTGAAATAGGCCACCAGGTTCAAATCATGGGAGATGAACAGGTAGGTCAGGCTCAACTCCGTTTTCAGATCCATCAGCAGGTTGACGATCTGCGCCTGGATCGACACGTCGAGATTGGAGACCGGTTCATCCAGGACCAGAAAATCCGGCACCATGCACAGCGCCCGGGCGATGACAATCCGCTGTTTTTGCCCCCCCGAAAACTCATGGGGAAAGCGGGATCGGTGCGCGGCCGCAATGCCTACCATCTCCAGCAGTTCGTCGATACGCCCGGATCGCCGGGCGGCAGGATATTTGCTGTTGACAAGCCCTTCGACCATGCTGTCCGCGATTCGCATTTTAGGGTTCAGCGCGCTGTTGGGATCCTGGAACACGATCTGCATTCGTTTCCGGAAAGACCGCAGTTCGCGAACCGAAAGGCCGCCGAGCAAAGTGCCGTCAAACCAGACCTCGCCGCCGGTGGGTGGATCGAGGTACAGAATGGCGCGCACCAGCGACGTTTTACCGCAGCCCGACTCGCCGACCAGCCCGAAAACCGTATCGCAGTCGATATCGAAGCTGACCCGGTCAACCGCCAGCACCGCATTATTGCGTCGGTTGAAAAGTCCCCGGCCGGTATATCGTTTCGATAAATCTTTAATTTTTACGAGTCGATCCATTTTTTGCCGATAAAAAAACAGGCGGCTGTGTGGCCGTTGCCATAATCGATTGACGGGGGTATCCGGCGGCGGCATTCATGCTCGGCCAGCGGACAGCGGGGGTGAAAGCTGCATCCCGGGGGGATGTTTTCCGGGTCCGGCACGGTGCCCGGGATCGCCCGCAGGCGGGTTCCGCGTTTGGCGGCATCCGGAATCGACAGCAGCAGCAATTTCGTGTAGGGATGCAGCGGATTTTCAAATAACTGTCGCCGGCCGGCCGATTCCACGATTTTTCCCGTGTAAATCACCGAGGTTTTGTCCGCGATTTCCTTAACCACCCCCAGGTCGTGCGAAATGAACAACACCCCCATGGAAAATCTGATCTTTAGGTCCTGAATCAATTTTAGAATTTGAAGCTGCAATGTGACATCGAGGGCCGTGGTGGGCTCATCGGCAATCAGCAGGGCGGGGCGGCAGGCGGCGGCCATGGCGATCATCGCCCGCTGTTTCATGCCGCCCGATAGCTCGTGCGGGTAACTTTTCAGCACCCGCCGGGTGTTTCCCAGCCCGACCAGACTCAAAAAATCCAGGGCGCGCTCGTTCGCGGCCCTGCGGGTCATTTTAAAGTGCAGCATCAGCGATTCGGTAATCTGTTCGCCGATCCGGAAAGCCGGGTTCAGATATTTGCCGGGTTCCTGGAAAATCATCCCGATCTGCTTTCCACGCACTTTACGGCGTTCATGTTCGGAAAGTGTTAGCAGATCCCGGCCCTGGAATACAATCCTGCCATCGTTCACCTGACAGGAAGCAGGGGGCAATAGTCCCATTACGCTCAGGGAAGTCACCGTTTTTCCGGAACCCGACTCGCCGACCAGGGCATGGGTTTCTCTGGAAGACAGGTGAAGATCGATTCCGCGCAGCGCATGGGCCACGCCCTGCCGCTGTTTGAAAGCGACATCCAGACGATGGATATTCAGCAGATGATGATTTGCGGTCCCGGTCAATCGATCAGCCTCATTTCGGAGAATGTGCAGATATTGCAGACAATCCCGCATGCTGGTTCGCTGAAAGCGTTCGAATGGCACCTATCCAAGTCGATATAATTCCTTATTTCGTCCATCGTCCATCGTCCATCGTCCGTCGAAATTCGTCTAGCTTACCCTAATTTTGGGATTCAGCAGGCTGTAGAGCATATCGACGCCAAAGTTTATCAAAGAAAAGACGAACGCCACAAAAATCACACCGCCCTGTATCAGGGGAAAGTCCCTCTGATAAATCGCGAAGAGAAAAAGCCTTCCCAAACCGGGCAGTGAGAAAACCTGCTCGATGATGATGGCTCCTCCCAACATGTAACCCAGTTGAATGCCGGCAATCGTGATGACCGGCAGCAGCGCGTTTTTCAAGGCGTGCTTGTAATTGACCATCCGTTCGGTCAGACCTTTCGATCTGGCGGTGACAATATACTCCTTGCTGAGTTCCTCCGCCATGGAAGACCGGGTCAAGCGCAGCAAAACGGCCGCCCGGGCGATTCCAAGGGAAATTGAAGGCAATATCAGATGCTTGAAGCTTCCGGCCCCAAACAGGGGAAAGAGCCTTATTTTTACCGAAAACAGAAGCAGCAACAGGATCCCCAGCCAGAAACTCGGCACGGCCATGCCGATCTGCGAAAATCCCATTCCGGCATAATCCCAAAAAGACCACCGCTTCACCGCGGAAACCACGCCCAGGGGTATGGCAATCAGGATGGACACCACAATGCCCAGCAGAGCCAGGGACAAGGTGAGAGGGAAGCGTTCCAGAATCAAACCGGTTACCGGCTGGTTGGATATCAGTGAATCACCGAAATCGAAGCGCAGGACATCCCAGATCCAGTGGACATACTGGGAGAATATGGGTTTGTCCGTGCCCAATTTGGTCCGAATCGCTTCGACATCCGATCGGGAAGCGTCGATGCCGGCGATTACGAGGGCCGGGTCACCGGGTATTACCCGGATGACAACGAAGACAATGGTGGAAATCAGCAAGACCGTCAAAATCAAGCGGCCGAATTTTTTCAGTGCAAATAGAAAAATGATCCGTGCCTTTCATAACTCCATTCATAAGCCACCGGCTTTGCCGGTGAGAATTGAAAGGGTTCGACCGTTAGCGGGTGTGATCGTTTTATGGGTACAGACCGGACAGATGCCGAATGGCCGCCTATAGCGACCATTTCTTTCCGGTGGCCGCCAGCTCTATATTCCCGCTGTATGACTTGCCGGCCTGTTCCAGCAGCCTTTGGTGTTCGCCGAAATGGGGCAGGTGCGTCAGCACCAGGCATTTGACTCCTGCCGCGTTGGCGATGTCACCGGCTTCGCCGGCGGTCAGGTGCCCGGGAATCATTCCCCGGTATTCATCGTAAAGGCTGGATTCACACAAAAGCAAATCTGCATTTTGGGCAATTTGCACCAACTCATCGGACCAGGATGTGTCCGCAATGTAAACCAGACTGCGGCCGGCCGCCTCGATGCGCATGGAAAAGCAGGGATCCGGATGAATATTTCGACAGAACCTGAATTCAAACGCGCCCAGTTGCAGACTGCTTTGTGGGTCGATGGCACATCCGCGGCCATACTGCAGGTAGTCCAGACCGGAAAAATTTTCGTCTTCCGCATGCCCGTAAATATCCAGGGGACTGCAACGGTCTCCCAGATCCATCAGTATTCTGGCGGCATATTGCAGACACCCGATATCGGCTATATGGTCCCAGTGATAGTGCGACAATACCACGGCATCCAGGTCTTGCAGATTGATGTGGTGCTGCAGTTGAGACAGGACTCCGGAGCCGCAGTCCACCAGGATGTTGTGCACATCGGACTGCAAAAGATAGCCGGAGGTCGCCTCTCCGGCATTCGGATAAGCACCCCACCATCCGATGATGGTGAATTTGAAACCGTTCATTTTTCCTTATTCGCCTGTCTAAGCAGGTCGCGGCGGTATTTAAGCGCCGCTCCGTAGACGGTGGCAAACCCCGGATTATCCGGAAAGATAAATGTCGTCTGATACAGTTTGCCCACCATATTCAATATCCGCTGGATAAACCGGTTCTGAGCTACCTTGCCAACCATGACGATCCGATCGCGACAATCGACGGAGCGGGCGCAAATGGAAGCGATAATGCCGACCGTTTCGCCGACAAGGTCCAGAATCGCGGCCGCCCGGTCCTCAATTCTGCTGGATTTTATCGCGGCAAAATTGCTGGCGGTCATATCGGCGCCCAGAAAACTGATCTGTTCATAACCCAGATCCGAAATGGTTAAATTCAGCTCCGATGCGTTTCCCGCCATGGCCAGATTCTCGAGCTGCAACGGGTCTTCCACCCCGCAGATGAGGGCACCGAGCCCCTTGATGGTGCCGCCGCCGACACCGGTTCCGCCCAGATGAGCGGCCCGGTCGCCTGCGAAATGTACAATGGCGCTGCCGGTTCCCATACTGACCACCACACAGTCGCTGCAATCCGCCAGGCTCGCACCGCCGAATCCGATGGCATCGATTTCAGCGATGACGGTGACGGAATTTTCCATGGCAGTCGGCATCCCGCTGGCCGAGCCCGTGAAAACAATCCGATCGGTCTGATATTTCCGGGACAAGCTTTCATAGGCCGCGGCGATGCAGCGCCAGTCCCGATCTGCAAGGCTGAATTCCTCTGTCAAACCATCCGGATCGAAAACGCCGATATCCGTAAATGAAGCACCGCGGTCGATGGCGATGATCGGTGCGGTTGAGTTGTCGGGCATCTGTTTTCCGTCCTATATATATTCCAGAATTTCCCCGAGATGGCCGATCAAGGGGCAGTCACTTATTTCTTCGACACCCAGGGAGCCGAACCGGTTGATAATCAGCGCCTTCATTCCCACTTGGCGGCAGCCGATGCAATCATCGTAGTAGTTGTCTCCGACATAAAGACACTGGCGGGCCTCCACCGAAGCCGTTTCCAGGGCCAGGTTGAAGATTTGCGGATCCGGCTTGCAGCAATTCACTTCGCACGAGATAATCAGGTGATCGAAAAAATCGATGAGTCCGGCGGAAGTCAAAACATCGCGCGCCGTTGCGTCCCAATTCGATATGACGCCCAGCCCGACGGACCTTCGCTTTAACTTTTCCAGAACTTCCCTGGCCCCTCTGAACGGCAGCCAGTATTTTGGGACATCCTGTTTTAATTCCTCCCAGCAGGCATTGAGTTCACAAACGTTGACACTCAATCCCAGGCGATGGTTCATTATGCCGAGATAGGCGGGCATGAACACTTCCCGGGGTTGCATGAAAAAACCCTGATAATCACGCATAAACAGTTTGTCTGTCAGATGAAATCCCTTTTCGATGTCCTCGATGGAAATTTCTTGTCCGAGTTGTTTTAAGGCCTGCTGATATGTAATTTCCCGCTGCATGTAAACCAGGGTGTATCCGATATCAAACCACACAAACGATATTTCCATTCAAATCTCCCGAAATCCCCGACGCCGCATGGCAGCGCCGAAGTTCATTTGACCGTAATCACCGGGCAAGGTGCGTTGAGGATCACATACTGAGCGGTGGAGCCGAACAGGATTTTACCCACTTTCGAGCGCCTGCGAACTCCGATGATGATTTCGTCGACTTTATATTCATCGGCCAGTTGCACCAGATCCTCTCCAGCCTCCATCCCGCGTACGGACAAAAGCGGTTTACAGGAGATATTCTTGTCCTGGAAACTATCTTTTTCGTGGGCCAGGTTTTGTTCGGCGGATTCGAAATCTTTGCGCGGCACTTCGGGACCGCCCACCATGGAGTGTATCAGAATAACCTCGGCCTGAAACGCGGCGGCATGCTTTTCGGCGACCGCAATGGCTTCCCGGGCGACATTCGAACCATCATATCCCACCAAAATTTTCATCGAGAGACCCCCTTTATTATGATCCACATCACCATTGAAGCGTTACAATATGATATTCACTCGGCCATATTCCCCCGCCCCTCTGCCTGCCCTCCAGCGTTTGCAATGCTGGGTTCAGTCATTTACAACCCGAGATCCTCATTTATCAACACGACTTTCACCCGTCCCTTCGGAAAGGATTTTTCGGTAATGGTCCAGGTGTTGCAGATCCTGTCGGGACTGCGGCACTCTTCACAGTAGGAGGTTTTAACGCAGGGTGTTTTTTTGTCCAGGCGCATGCAATTTGTGGGCGCGGCAAAATTTTTGACCCGAAACATGGCTTCGTCCAAATCGGCGGTGAGCTTGTTGCGACCGACAAGAACGACGACCCACTTGGGCCCGAAGGTCAGCGCGCCAACCCGGTTGCCGACCATGTCCAGGTTTACCAATTGACCGGTTTCGGTGACGGCACTGGTCCCGGTAAAAAAAAGATCCACCAGCAAGGCCTGCCGTCTCCTCTCGATCAATTCGCCGGGCGCCAGTTTCTTGTCGTAGGTATCGAGCACGTTCAAATCCGGACGGGACTTCAGCTGATGATAAAGGCCGCAGTTGATGAATGTCATCGAACCGCCCCAGGAAACGGTTTTGGGATTTAATTTGGGCAGAATGTCCTGCAGAACGATATCGCAGGCCGCCTGTCCGTTTTCTGCGAGGTGGACATCGAAGTTGTTGGATTCCAACGCCGTTTTCAGTTCGGCCAGCCTCAGTTTGTTATAGTTTTCGATAGGTTTGTCCATTTTTTCCTCCCAAGTTAGGCGACATCTCCATGCGTGTCGTAGCGATTCCGTGCAAAGGGACGGTTAAAAGTCTGAGTTTCTTCCGAAAGACGGGGGCGCCCGTCGGATGAGCTATGTTGCTGTCTGCGGCCTTCATTATGAACCTACGATATCAGGGGAAAATGAAAACATCAACATATTAGAGATTGTAACGGTTGGTAACTCCCCTGACTTTGTGATACCTTATGATATGAAATATATTTAGATCGTGCCCATTCACAAATGGTCGTTACAATGATGGGCACCTGATCGTGTTTCCAATCCAGAAATGAGAATTCTTGCCCAAGCTCAGGGAAATCAAGCGCTTGTGCGGAGGCGTAGTTTACTACGCCGCACAAGCAAGGGTGCAGATTGACGCAGAAATTGGGCAAAAAGGCCATTTACGGATGGAAACTAGATCTGATCAACTTGGGCGGAGACGTATCGATGGAATTCGAAAGTGTAGATCATGTCAAACAGGCCCTGGGGACAGCCGGTTATATCTGTTCGAAAGCGATTGCAACGGTCGTTTTTCTGGCCCAGGCCACTCGAAAACCCGTTTTGGTGGAAGGGCCTGCCGGGGTGGGCAAAACCGAACTCTCAAAGGCCGTCGCCCGCAGCCTGGAGCGAAAACTGATTCGGCTTCAATGTTACGAGGGGCTGGATGAAACCAAGGCGCTTTATGAATGGGAGTACGCCAAACAGCTGCTGTATACCCAGATGGTGAAGGAAAAAATCGACGAGGTTCTAGCCGGGGCGCACAGCCTGTCGGAGGCCGTCGACCGTATCGCATCCCAGGAAGATGCCTTTTTTTCGGAACGTTTTATTCAGCCCCGTCCCCTGCTGCAAGCGATTAGTGCCGCCCGTCCGGTGGTGCTGCTCATCGACGAAGTGGATAAATCCGATCCGGAATTCGAGGCCTTCCTCCTGGAGGTGTTAAGCGATTTTCAGGTAACCATTCCCGAACTGGGAACCCGCAAGGCGGTCAACATCCCCTACGTGTTCCTCACTTCCAATGATTCGCGGGACATGAGTGATGCACTTAAGCGAAGATGTCTCCACCTTTACATCGATTATCCGGAACGTGAACTCGAACGGGAAATCGTCAAATTGAAAATTCCCGGAATCAAAGACACCTTGGCCGGACGTCTGGTTGACACCATTCGCAATATCCGGGAACTGGATCTCAAAAAGAAACCCTGTATATCCGAGACCCTGGATTGGGCTCAGTCCTTGCTCGCTTTGCAGGTCGAAGACCTGACTCCCGAAGTTGTCACCGAAACGCTGAGTGTGATCTGTAAATACCGGGCCGATGTCGATCTGACATTAAATAAAATGGACAAAATCATGCAAGTTCCCAAATCGGGCACAACTTCCTGACCTTTTCAATTCTCACCGGCCTAGTCGGTGGCTTATGAAGGGAGTTATGGTCAATCTTATCCTAAAATTCGTCTCTGTTTCCCGTACTGCCGGCCTGAGGATCTCGACTTCCGAAGTGCTCGACTGTCTCAGACAGCTCGAATTCGTGGATATGTTGGATGAGCGGCAATTTGCGACTGTCTTGAAGGCCAATTTTGCCAAAAGCCGGCGGGAGCAATTGGAATTCGAGCGTCTGTATCGGCTGTTTTTCCACGAACTGCGCCAGGAAGCTGCCATCGCCCAGGGAGATTCTCTGGCCGGGGAGATTCAGCATACCTTGACGGCCCTGGCTGCCGAGCAAAACGGCAGCGAAGCCGCCCGGGCACTGCGGGACTTTCTGGGGGGGGATCCCTTGCGTTTTTTAGAGCGCATGCAGTCCGGCGTCGACGAGGATGTTCAGCAGCGGGGCGGGGGCATGGGCGCCAACCTGGGGCCGATGATTCAGCGCCTCGAACTGATGCTGCAGATGGGTGCCGGAGAAGCATTTTTGCGACGATTCATTGCCGATCAAAGGGATCGGATGGATTGGCAGAAACGCCGTGATTTGATGGCGCTTTTC
The DNA here is from genome assembly GCA_963774425.1 of uncultured delta proteobacterium. GTDB lineage: Bacteria > Desulfobacterota > Desulfobacteria > Desulfobacterales > JAFDCJ01 > JAFDCJ01. The sequence goes on from CAVZEZ010000035.1 coordinate 195,976, forward strand.
GCCAACCGGCTCGCCAGTGCCCGCCGGCTGCTCACCCGGCAGCAGCGTTTCTTAGCGGAAAACGACGATGGGAGGCGCCTGCCGTATCGGCAGCGCCTGGACCGCCTGGGGCAAATTCATTTCGCTTCCCTGACAAAAAGGGAAGTGGTCGAGATGCGCGCGGTGATCGATCAACTCGTTCGCAAACTCAAGGACAGCGCCGGGCGGCGTTATTCCGCCAAAAACCGGGGCATCCTGGACGTCAAAAAAACTTTGCGCCGGGCGGCCGGCTGTCAGGGTATACCCATGGAGCTATTTTTCCGCAACAGATCGCCCCGTAAAGCCAAAATCGTCGTCCTGTGCGACGTGTCCGGCTCGGTCTGGTCGGCCGCCAGATTTATGCTGAACATGCTGTATTCACTTCAGGATTGTTTCACTCAAGTGCGCAGTTTCGTATTCGTGGCCGGACTGGATGAGGTGACCCGGATATTTAAAGATAACGAAATCAACCAGGCGATCGAATCCATCTTGAGAGAGGCGGATATCGCCTATAATGCGGCGACCGATTACGGTCTGACACTTCGCCAGTTCAGAAAAAACTATATGGACATTGTCAATAAAAAAACCACCCTGATCATTATCGGTGACGGCCGCTCGAATTACAGCAACCCCGAAGACCGAATCCTGGATGAAATGCGGGAACGATCCCGTCGGCTCATTTGGCTGAACCCGGAAAGCCGCCATTTCTGGTATACGGGAGACAGCGAAATGCGGGCGTACGAAACCTGCTGCACCGAGGTAAGACCCTGTCAGAATCTTGATCAGCTGCTTGATTTTATTCAATCCCTGATTTTACACTAGAAACCGGAGAGTATTCAGCGGTGAGTGTCCGGCCTGTCCGCCTTCCTTAAAAAATTTCAAAAATTCACTTGATTTTAATAAAATAATCGGTATTATCGCATCTAATCATTATAGGTCCGACTTGATATGAACGGCCGGTCTCATTCTGAAGGAAAGTTCTTTTGTCCGTGCGGCATCCTGAAGTATGGGACTCTGAGAAAACATTTAGTTTAAGGAGGGTGCCACGATGGCAGATGGTGTAATAAAATGGTTCAATGATCGGAAGGGGTATGGTTTTATTGAGCAAGAGGATGGACCGGATGTATTCGTTCATTTCTCCGGCATCAACGGGGCAGGATTTAAAACTTTGCAGGAAGGTGACCGCGTGACCTTCGAGATCGAGCAAGGGGCTAAAGGGCCGGCAGCGGTAAATGTTACCGTTGTTTAATGAGTGAACCAGCAAAATTCGAAAAGGCGCAACCGATTGCCGTATCGGTCGCGCCTTTTTTTTACAGGCGAAATTCGTCACCGAGGTAGGCCTGCACAACAGCCTGGCTGGCGGCAATCTGTGCCGGCGGGCCGCTTTCGAGAACCTGGCCGTCGACCAGAATGAACGCCTTGTCACAGACCCCAAGCGTTTCTCTGACATTGTGGTCGGATATGATGACGCCGATACCCCGGCGTTTGAGATGACCGATGATATTTTTGATATCGTTGACGGCCAGCGGGTCGATGCCGGCGAAGGGTTCGTCCAGCAGCATGAAAGACGGATTGGTAGCCAGTGCCCGTGATATTTCGAGACGGCGTTTCTCACCTCCCGACAATACGTTGGCTTTCTGCTTCTGCAGATGCTTTATACCCAACTCCTCGAGCAGCATTTCGGCACGCTGATTTCGTTCGGCCGCATCGATGGGGAGAATTTCAAGAATGGCCATCAAGTTCTCTTTTACCGTCAGTTTGCGGAAGATCGAGGTCTCCTGCGGAAGGTAGCCGACGCCTTTACGGGCTCTTTGGTACATGGGTAAATAGGTGATATTTTCATCATCAAGCAGGACCTGGCCCTCATTCGGTTTGACCAGGCCGATGGTCATGTAAAAAGTCGTGGTTTTTCCGGCGCCGTTGGGTCCCAGAAGTCCGACGACCTCACCGCTCCGGACGCTCAGGCTGACGGAGTTCACCACCCGTCTTTTAGAATAATATTTAACCAGATCCTTCAAATACAGCGTTGTCATTTTACGATTCCATTGGCTGTTCAGGCCGTTGCCGGCCATCCGGGTATGAGAGCGCTGTCACAGTATCATATACCACCGGACATGCCAATCAGATATTCCTCAATGCTTCATAAAACAAACGTTTCCGAGGAGTTTGTTCACCCCGCACTGGGCCGGAAAGTAGCTGCTATCAGCGGGCACTATGTTTTCAGCAGCGAAGTTCTTTTGTCCTACGGGATTCACGAAATTTTTTTTAGGCGGTATTGAATATTTCGCTTGCTAATAGTTTCCGGACGTATTATGTTCCGGCTATTCAATCAAGTTCCGTTTGTTGTGACCGGGACAGTTTCTTTCTGAAGGAACACTCCATTTCCAAGATGGCATCCTCCAGAGTGCAACGTTGAAATTTTAAGAAAGGAGTATGTTGTCATGACCAATGGAATTGTTAAGTGGTTCAACGAGCGCAAGGGTTTCGGGTTCATTGAGCAGGAAAACGGTCCGGATGTATTTGTTCATCATTCCGCGATCAACGCCTCTGGCTTCAAAACCCTCAACGAAGGCGATAAAGTTACCTTTGACATAGAACAAGGTAAAAAAGGTCCTGCTGCGGCGAACGTCACAGTAATCTAACATTTGATTTCAAGCTACAAGGGCACCTTTCGTGTATAGAGGGTGCCCTTGTTTGTTTTAAGGAGGATTTCACCCATGCCTGAAGGCCGGATTAAATGGTATAACGAAAAAAAAGGGTACGGCTTTATAGAATCGGATGAAAAAGGCGAAATTTTCGTGCACAAATCCGGAATTGACGACCACGGCTTTTTCACTCTGGACACCAACGATCAGGTTTCATTTGAGATCAAGAACACGCCACGCGGTATACAGGCCATTAAAGTACGCAAGATCTGATTGCTGTCCTTATCATCTTAAAGTCAAATGGATAATCGACCGGCGCCGAAAGTTCAGCGGGGGGAATCTATTGAAACGGATAGATGCCCTCACGCCGAATCATAAAGCCGGGATCAGCTATCTTCATCACCGCCGTTGCATCGCTTGGTTTGAGGTGTTTCCGGCTGTGCTCTTACCGAGCGTTTCATTCCGCCGTCTTCATGGCGGCACGTAAAGACCTAAAAATCAGCGGCCGCCCCCATCAGATTCTTTTTCATTTAATCTCAACCACTTGAAGCTATCTAAAAATAATATTTTTGCCAAACTCGGCGTTGGGGCCCATTCAAGTCCTCAGCATACCGGAGTATGCCTGCAGGTTAAATTGCGCCCCCCGCCTTGATTTCGAACCAAAATTTATTTTGGGCAGCTTCCAATTAAAAGGGAGCGACTCCTATCCTAAAAACGGCGTCTGGGAGGACAGAAAGTCATCCCGGAGATATTCCGGGTCGGGATATGAGTAAAAGCCTTTTCCGGTTTTCATTCCCAATTCACCGCGGTCAACCTTCTGCTTGAGCTTTTCAGGGGGGTGATCCTTGGGATCCTTGGAGTTGCGGAAGTAAACCATCTCGATGTCATATATAACGTCGAGCCCCACATCGTCCATCAGGCCGAAGGGTCCGGGACGATGTTCCTGCCCGGTGAATTTCATCCAGGCCCGGTCGATATCCCGAAAATCCACATAGTCGTTGGCCCACATATACAGAACTTCACGTTTTACGGCCCGCCACACCCGGTTGAAACAAAACCCCAGCAGCTCCTTTTTGACCGTCAGGGGAATAAGCCCCAACGAGCGCACCCAGTCGACCCCTTTTTCCATGACTTCCGGGAGGGTGCGGCTGCCACCCATGACATCGGCCATATTCATTCCCTGCAACGCCATATAAAAGTGAAGATTGAGACAGCGTTCGGGCCTGGCGCTGCTTTGCTCCAGATGGCTGACGGGAATCGAGGAGCTGTTGGTCGCCAGAACGGCATTTGCGGAGGCCAGCTGACCCAGCTGCCGGAAGACCTCGCATTTGAGCTCGAGATTTTCGGGGACGGCCTCGATCACCAGATCGGCATCGGCGACCGCTTCCCCGAGCACCTCAACCTGTTGGATCTTTTGTTTGCACTGCGGCCAGCGGTCGAACGGGATAAAGGGTTCGACCTGCTTGGCCTTGAGATCCGCCTTCAATTTGGCCATCATCGCGTCGAATGCCCCCGTCTGCCGGTCGAAAATCGTCACACGGTAGCCCGCATTGGATGCCAGCATGGCAATCTGAGCTCCCAGGGTGCCGGTGCCGACCACCGCCACTGTTTCGAAGGGTTTGTTCATTTGACGTTCTCCTGCATTAGATGTCTTTGCAAAATGGGATTTTTTCCATAGATCGCTGTCAGCGACGATATTTGTCGATTCGCACCCGGCAACTGATGCCGTGCGCCAGCATGTTTTCATAGTTGCAGGCGCGCTCGCAGACCTCGGCGATTTTCAGCGAAGCCTCTTTGGTGGCGTGTTGATAAGTGACGGTTTTTACGAACTTGCCGACATACAGGCCGCCGGTGTAGCGGGCGGCCCGCATGGTGGGCAGTACATGGTTGGTGCCGATGGTTTTATCGCCATAGGAAACGGTGGTCTCCTCGCCGCAGAACATGGAACCGTAGTTGCGGCAGTTATCCAGGAAATAGCGCCAGTCCGCTGTTTGGACTTCGAGATGTTCGGGAGCCCAGCGGTCGCTGTAATCGACGGCTTCCTCCTGGGTATCCACCACCACGACTTCTCCGTAATTTCCCCAGGACTGTCCGGCCACTTCTCTGGTGGGAAGGGCCTCAAGCTGCTTTTCGAGTTCCTCGATGGTTCGTTCGGCGACTTTTCGAGACAGGCTGACCAGGCTTTGCCTGGAATTGGGATCGTGTTCGGCCTGACCCAGAAGATCCGCCGCCAGGATGTGCGGGTCGGCGATTTCATCGGCGATGATCAGTATTTCGGTCGGACCGGCCAAGAGATCGATTCCCACGTCGCCGAAAATTTGCCGCTTGGCCTCGGCCACAAACTTATTTCCGGCCCCGACCACGACATCCACCGGCGCAAGGTCCTTGATGCCGTAGGCCAGGGCTGCCAGGGCCTGCACCCCGCCCATGCAGAAAATTTCGTCCGCACCACCGGCCACCATGGAATACAGCGTGGCCGGATAGATGCCTTCGCCTTTGACCGGTGGTGTGCAGGCTACCACCCGTGAGACCCCGGCGACTTTGGGTGTGATCACGGTCATATGGGCCGAAGCCAGCATGGGATACCTGCCTCCCGGAACATAGGAGCCCGAAGATGCCACCGGAATCACTTTCTGGCCCAGCCACACACCCGGCAAGGTTTCCACTTCAAAATCGCTCAAGCGCTTCATCTGCTCCTGGGCGAAATTTCGAATCTGGGCCTGGCAAAAATCAATGTCCTCCACCATGGTCACCGGCAATCGTGATTTTGCCGCGTGCATGTCCTCTTCAGAGACTTTGAAACTCGCGGGGGCCCATCGATCGAATTTTTCAGAATAGAAGCGAACAGCGTCTTCGCCCTCCAGTCTGACTTTTTCGACGATTTGCCGGACGGTTTCCCTGACCTGCGAAAGGTCATCGGACGGTCTCTCCTTGGCCTTTTTCAGATAAACGGGCATGGCCTCCTCCTTCTGTTTCGGCTTTTGAAACCGGGTATAACGTTAAACTGATTTAATATTTCAAAACGGTTGTGAGGCATATCGGACAGAGAAATGATTACGATACAGGATCCCGGCGATATTCAGCCGCAGCATCGATAATTTTTACAGATTGCGGCCAAAGCTCCTTTATTGACGCTTATCTGCCGTGTAATAGCGTGTTCCACACTTACTCGGATTATTTACCAGAGTCAAGATTTTTTTTGCTTGACATCCAAAGCAGGTTATGCTAGCCAGGTCAAACGTTGCATCAAATTCAGAATCGCTTTGCGGGTTAAATTCCCATTAAAAAAGACGGTCGGGCTGCCGACTTCAAACCATGACAGCGGCACCCTTTCTGATCCAATGCGGCCGGCCCAATCGCCTTTCACGATCGATCGCTTCACGTCATTTGCCAACGACGAACCCAGGCCGCTACGGCGGACTCATCCCGAACAGAGGATCCTATGGCGGCATCCGAAATGACTATCGAATCACCGTTTAGCCTCACCGGCAAGATCGCCGTGGTCACCGGTGCCGGTCGGGGCATCGGCAAGGCCACGGCGGTCGCTCTCGCCCGGGCGGGGGCGGATGTTGCCCTGGTGGCACGCAGCCAGGACGAACTGCTGGCCGTTGCCCGGACCATCCGGAAATTGGGACGGCAGGCGCAGGCATTTCCGGCAGACCTCACCCAAACCGGGAATTTGACCTCCCGGATCGCTGAAATTGCCGGGACCATGGGCCGCATCGACATTCTGGTCAATAACGCCGGCACCAACATTCCGCAGGATTCGGCCGAAGTCACCGAAGAAGCGTGGGATACCATCATGAACATCAATCTCAAAGGCGCTTTTTTCATGGCACAGGCGGTTGGAAAGGAGATGATCGCCCGGGGCCGCGGCGGTCGGATCATCAATATTACTTCCCAGACCGGCTCGGTGGCGTTGGCCAAGCGGGCAGCCTACTGCGCCAGCAAAGCAGGGCTGAATCTGGTGACCAAAGTTTTGGCCATGGAATGGGCGCCCCATGAGATCCTGGTCAATGCCGTTGCCCCGACCTTTATCGAAACGGAAATGACCCGGGACTATCTAAATGATCCCGATTTCCGGGAATATGCGCTGGCTAAAAATCTGCTCAAACGTTTCGGCACCCCCGATGATGTCGCCGGCGCTGTTTTGTATCTGGCGTCGCCTCTGGCGAACCTCGTGACCGGACATGTATTGCTGGTGGATGCCGGTTGGACCGCTCATTGATATAGAAGTTTCATTGCGGTGTCCGCCAAGCAGGGCAGGAAATATGGGTTGCTTTCCATTTGAGTGTGGATCGCCCCTGGGGCGATAAGGACCCCCCCCCACCGTTGCGGAAAGCAGCGCTCATGGTTTGAGATAGGACCGGCTTGGTAAACAACTATCGACAGGATCAGGAGCGAAAGGAGGTGTCGGCCGGCTGAAAGTTTTCGACTGAGTGGTTAAAGTTTACAGGAAGCATCGATTGTCAACCACATCAAAGAGCAGGAGGACAAGATGAAAACTCTTATAAAATCAATTGGTTGGTCCTTAGTATGGACATTGACCCTGGGATTTATGATCATTCCGGCCCAGGCGGCGGACGACGAAATTCGGTTGGGAGTTATCAGCCCGGCCAGCGGCAATTATGCCGACCTGGGCGCTGCGGAAAGGCGCGGGATCACCATGGCGGTCGAAGAAATCAACAAGTCCGGTGGTGTCCTCGGCAAACAGGTCCGTATGATCGTCGAAGATACCGAGACCAATCCGGCGGCCGGCGCGCGTAAGGCTCAGAAGCTGATCGAGCGTGACAAGGTCCATTTCATGCTGGGGGCGGTATCATCCTCGGTGGCCATTGCGATATCGGAAGTCGCCCAGCGCGGCAACACCATTTACTTCAACACCAATACCAACTCGGACGAATGTACCGGCGAACACTGCCACCGGACCAATTTCAGGGTCGGTCCCAATAACACCATGCTGGTTCGGGCCGTGGCTCCCTACATCGCCCACAATTTCGGAAAGAACTGGTATTTCATCACCCACGATTACACCTGGGGACGTTCGGGCACGGAAGCCTTCCGCGAAATTCTCAAGAAGGAAAACGGCACGGATATGGGCGAATCGTTGATTCCCATGGGAACCCGGGATTTCAGCTCCTATCTTATCAAAATCCGAAACCTGAACCCCAAACCGGATATGATCATGTGCACCATCGGCGGCGTGGACCGCTCGGCGCTGTTCGAACAGATCAAACAGTTCGGCATGGAAAAGGATTTTCGCTGGGGCTTCAGCTTGATGGACTACGGCGATGCCTATGCCGTCGGTCCCGAAAAAGCGGTGGGCACGTTTGCTGTCGAGTGGTACCATACCATCGACGCCCCGGGCGTTAAGGAATTCGTGGCCCGATATCAGGAACGCTGGCCCGATGCCGGGTTTCCGGTTCCGGAAAACAATACCTATCAGGGCTACATCGGTGCGCGTGAATTGCTGCGGGCCGTGGCCCGGGCCAACAGCCTGGAAACCAACGATGTAATCAAGGCCCTCGAAGGGTGGACCATCGAGGACAACATGAAACCCAATCCGACCTACATTCGGCCCTGGGACCACCAGTTCGTCCAGGATGTCATCATCGCCCGCATGAAAACTCCCGAGGAACTGGCGGCCGGTGACAAATCGGATTTCTACAACGTCATCGGCTTCATGAAAGGCGAGGAAGTGGTCCGGACCCGGGAAGAGAATCCCTGTCAGCTCGAACCGTATAAGTAAATCCGCTTTGCGGTCAACATTGATCCGCTGTCCCCGGTACACTCGTGAAAGAGCGTCCCGGGGCCGGTGGGCAGCAGGGCGAATCGGCCTCGGCCGCAGGGATTGAACGGGATGCATCTTTTTGCCCGCTGCCGGCGAATTACAGTCTGGACCGATCGGGAAAAGAATCAAAGTTTCAAATGAGGTGCTTACATCATGGCGGAATTGCTTGCACAATTATTCAACGGCCTGGTTCTGGGGTTATTGTTCAGTGTGATGGCATTGGGTTTCATGATGATTCTCAGTGTCATGGAGGTGATTAATTTCAGCCATGGCGCCCTGTTTGCCTTGGGGGCCTATTTCGCGCTTTCACTTCAAAAGATCGTCGGATACTGGCCGGCCCTGCTGTTGGCCCCGGTTTTTGTCGGGATACTGGGTCTGGCGATCGAACGATTCGGGGTCCGGCGGATTTACGGCAAGGATCCCCTGTTCGGGTTGCTTTTGACCCTGGGTCTGGCGATGGCGTTTGAGGAAGTTATCCGGATCATCTGGGGAAAAGCCGGTTATTCATTGGCGCCGCCTGCTTTTGCCGCCGGCCCGATTAACCTGGGCATTCTCTGGTATTCGAAATATCTCGTGTTTCTGGCGGTTCTTTCCATGATTCTGCTTCTTCTGGTCTGGCTTTTTCTGGAGAAGACCCCCTATGGATCCATTATCAAAGCCGGGGTATCGGACAGTGAGATGGTCCTGGCGCTGGGGAAAAACCTTAAAAAGCTGCGCACGCTGGTATTCGGCCTGGGCGCTTTTCTGGCCGGCATAGCCGGGGTGATCGCCGGTCCCATGTGGAGTCTGAAACCGACCATGGGAACGGAGGTGATCATGCCTTCATTCGTGGTGGTGGTGATCGGCGGCATCGGAAGCTTCTGGGGTGCGGTGATCGGGGGGTTGATCGTGGGGCTTTCCAAAAGCATGAGCATCCTGATTTATCCCCGCATGTCGGAGCTGTCCATGTACTTCATTATGGCCGTCGTACTTGTTTTGCGGCCGCGGGGTATCATGGGTGAAAAGTCTTTGCTCGAAGAATAATAAACGAAGAGGAATAGCGTATGGATGTCTCGCGGCTTGTCAGGCACCCGATGTTTTTAACTCTGGCTTTTTTCGTTCTCGCACCGGTGGCGGTCGTTCCTCTGGGCGGCATTTCGCTGGCCATCGAGGTCATGATCTGGGCGGTGTTCGCCATGGGCTTCAACGTCCTGTTGGGCTATACCGGGTTGCCCTCCTTTGGGCACGGTCTATTTTTCGGCAGCGGCGCCTATATTTTCGGTCTGTTACAGCATCACCTGATAAGAGGTATCTGGATACCTCTGGCTGGAAGTATCCTCGGCTGCGTACTGATCGCCGCCGTGCTGGCGATATTCATGGCGAAAAAGAGAGGTATTTATCATGCCCTGCTGACCATCGCGTTCACGCAGATGTTCTTTTTTATCGCATTTCAGTGGGACACGGTCACCGGCGGTGAAAACGGACTGATGGGTATCGAGCGCTATCCGCTGAGCTTTTTCGGGCTGTTCAGTATCGGCATCGAAAGTTCCCTGGCCTTTTATTATTTCGTATTCGCCATTCTGGCCGTCACCATCATATTGCTCTGGAAACTCATACATTCCCCACTGGGAACCGTATTTTACGCCATCAAGCAAAACGAGCTGAGAGCAAAATATTTAGGCTACAACACCCCTTATTTTAAATGGCTTTCATGGATCATCTCCGGCGCCTTCGGCGGGTTGGCCGGCGCGCTGCATGCCTTGCTCACCCACGGCGCTTTTGCGGATTCGATCCACTGGACCCGATCCGGCGACGTGGTCATGATGGTTATTATCGGCGGCGGACTGACCAACTTTTTCGGACCAGTTCTGGGGGCGATCATTTTCATCGCTCTCAGGGATATATTTTCCACCATCACCGAACACTGGTATTTGCTTTATGGCGTGCTCATCGTGGCGATTATCCTATTCATGCCCGAGGGAATCCTGGGTTACCTCAAAGTAGGCAAAACCGGCGCTCACGAAAGCACGGCGGACCTGAAGCCGCCATCATCGCTCAATCTCAAGGGGGTTGAATAATGGCAATTCTCGAAGCTGTGGGCATCAGCAAACATTTCGGCGGGTTGATGGCGACCAACGACGTCAGTTTCGAGGTGCAGGAAGGTCGGATAACATCCATCATCGGACCCAACGGGGCGGGCAAAACCACGCTTTTCAACCTCCTGACCGGATTGTATAAACCGGACGAGGGGCAGGTGCTGTTCGAAGGACGGGACATCTCCGGTTGGCCCATCCACAAAATCGTCAAGCTGGGCATCGTCCGTTCCTTTCAGCTTTTGAACATATTCAACGAAATCTCACCGGTCGAAAACATCCGGCTGGCTGTTCAGTCTCGCCAAAACCGGGGCTTGCATTTCTTTCGTTCGGCTGCGGGATTCGATGACATCAACCGGGAGGCCAATGCCATTCTGGATGAAATCGGCTTGCACGCGGTCAAGAATGTCCCCACCAAAATCCTCTCATACGGCGATAAGCGGGTTTTGGAAATCGGTATCGCGATGGCTTCCCGGCCCAAGCTGCTGTTGATGGATGAACCCACTTCCGGTCTGCCGACTTCAGAAACGGAACGGATCAAGCAGTTTATAAAAAAGATATCGGCCCAACTGACCGTCGTGGTGATCGAACATGACATGGATATCGTGTTGACCGTTTCCGACACCATTATCGTACTGCACCAGGGTACGGTAATCGCACAGGGGGATCCCGCAGAAATCAAGGCCAACGATGAGGTCCAGGAGGCTTACTTGGGAGGGATAGATTGATGTCAGAAATGACGACCATTCTGAATGTGGACGGCATCGATTCATTTTATGGAGAAGCCCATGTTCTTCATCGGATCGAGCTGGAAGTCGATACGGGACAAGCGGTAGCCGTTCTGGGGCGTAATGGAGCGGGGAAAACCACCCTGATGCGCAGCATCCTCGGGCTGACCCCGGCGAAAAACGGCACGATTACGTTTCAGGGCCGGGACATCACCAGCATGCCGACCAACGAGATCGCCAATCTGGGCCTGGGCTGGGTACCGGACAACCGCCGAATCTTTCCCACCCTGTCGGTTCGACAAAATTTGGAAATCGCCAGGAAGAAAAGCAACGCCGGAAAAATTCACTGGGATTTCGATCGGGTATACCATCATTTCCCGGCGCTCGAAAGACTGGCCGCTCGGAAAGGTGAAATGCTTTCCGGCGGCGAGCAGCAAATGCTGTCCATTGCCCGCACGTTAATGGGCAATCCGAGCCTCATTTTACTGGACGAACCTTCGGAGGGACTGGCGCCGTTAATGGTCAGGGAGGTGATGAACATCATCCAGGAACTGACGGCCACCCAATTGACGACCGTCCTGGTCGAGCAAAATTCCATGCTGGCCCTGCGGGTCTGTAAAAAGGCCTATGTTCTGGACGACGGACAGAATGTTTTCAAGGGGACCGCCGATGATCTATTGGCGGACCCCCGACTCAAACAGCAGTTGCTGGGCATTTGACCCTAACGCCAGTAGCTACCCGCCAACCCGGCAATACAGTATGAAACGGCAGGATACGAGAAATCGACCCACGCTCAAGGATATCGCCCGCGAGGCCGGACTCTCACCGTCTACGGTTTCGCTGGTTTTGAGGGATACCGGTGCGACCCGCGTCAGTCATTCCACCCGCAAAAAAGTGTTGGAAATAGCCAAACGCCTCAATTACCGGCCCAACCTGCTGGCCCGATCGCTGGTCGGGCAGAAGAGCTCGACTTTAGGCCTGGTCATCACGACCATGCTCAATCCGTTTTATGCTGAAATCACCCAGTCCATTATCGATCGGGCGCGGGAAGACGACTACAGTGTGATCGCCAGCTCTGTGGGCAACGGCGGCCCTGAAATCGAACGGCACTACACCCATGACCTTTTGGATCGTGGGGTGGATGGGTTGATCATCTGTTCAGCCCTGCGCAACGACCCGGCCATTCATGATCTGCGCGAAAGAGGGGTGCCGTTTGTCCTGGTCCTGCGCAAGGTGGACGAACGGCCTTCCGAACAGCCTTTCGATTTCGTGGGTGTCGACGATCGACGGGGCGCCAGAATGGTTATCGAACACCTGCTGAAGATGGGTCACACCCGAATTGCATTGATTAGCGGCCCACAGGAAACATCCACCGGCTATTACCGGTACGCCGGGGCTTTGGCCGCCTTTGAGAACCGGGGATTGAAAGTGGATTCCTCCCTTATTTACAAGGGAGATTACAGCCGGGCGTCCGGCTATAACCTGGCCCTGGAGATCATCCGAAACAAACCGGCGGCAACCGCCATATTTTCCGCCAACGACATCATGGCGATGGGTGTTCTGCAGGCTTTGGCCGAAAAGAACCTGAGAGCCCCGGACGATATCGCTTTGGTGGGCTTCGATGACATCGAGATGTCCGGTCTTCCCGGAGTCGATCTGACCACCATTTCGCACCAGAAGGTCATTCTGGGACGTCTGGCAGTGGAGCAGCTTCTGGCCAGAATCAAGGGCGAATCCGAACACGTGGTTAAAAAATTTTTAATCGACCCGGTGCTGGTTATCCGAGAGACCTGCGGCTATCGTGCCCGCCAGGAACGGATCAAGGGATCTTCGGTCGGCTCGTCCGACGGTGCGAATTGAAAAAATTCCGCAGGCGCCGAAAGGGCATGTACCCATAAATTTCAGGAAGCTAAAAAATGAAAAGAAACAATTCGAAGCTTGAATCAATCGACACCGCCCTGATCGCAGGCGCGGGCATCATGGGTCACGGATTTGCCCAGGTTCTGGCCATGAACGGTATCGACGTTTGCCTGGTCGATCAGACCGAAGCCTTGCTGGATCGCGCCAGGGGCTGGATCGAGGACAATCTGAATTACATGATCGAACTGGGAGAACTGCAAGCCGATGGGAAAGCCGCCACCCTGTCCCGTATCGAATTCAGCACTGATTTGGCTGGAAATCTCGGCAAGGCCGACTATGTTCTGGAGGCCGTCAGTGAAAATTTCGAACTCAAGCGTGGTGTCTGGAAGATTCTGGGGCAGTATGCCGCGCCCCGTGCCATATTGGCCTCCAACACGTCATCCTATGACATCGATGAACTGGCTGAAGGCATACCCCATCCGGAGCGCATTATCGGCACTCACTGGTTCCATCCGCCCCAGATAACGCCCTGCGTGGAGGTGATCCCCTCGAAACAGGCCGATCCAACCAACATCGATCTGGTCATGACGTTCCTGACCCGTTTGGGAAAGATTCCGACCACTTGCAAAAGCGGCCCCGGCTTCGTAGCCAATCGGATTCAACTGGCGATGGCGGCCGAAGCCATCGCTCTGGTAGAGGAGGGGCTGGCCACCCCGGCGGAGGTGGATCGCGTCGTGAAAAGTTCCTTCGGTTTTCGGCTGGGGGCTTACGGGCCTTTCGAGATCATGGATCAAGCGGGTGCGGACACGTATCTGGGTGTATTCAAGTATCTGGAGCAAAAGCTCGGCAAAGCCCACTTTAAACCGCCCAGGCTGTTGGAAAAGCAGGTGGAGGCCGGTCGGCTGGGCCTCAAATCATCCGGCGGGTTTTACGACTATGGGCCGGGGGCCGCTGATGCCATGCGGCGGGATCGGGACAAGAAGTTCTACGCCCGGCTGAATCTGTTCAAAAAGGAGTGGCGGCCGGAAAAATAATCCGCGTCAATTTTAATTCTTTTATAAATGGAGGTGTGCATGAGTCGCAAGGTGATCATCAACTGTGCCGTTACCGGATCCATTCACGTTCCCTCGCTTTCGCCGTATCTGCCGATTACCCCCGAGCAGATCAGCGCTGAGGCGATTGCCGCCGCCGAGGCCGGAGCGGCCACCGTCCATCTGCATGCCCGGGATCCGGAAACCGGCCGCCCGGATATGGAACCCGAGCTTTTTCATCGCTTCTGCCGGCAGGTTCACGAGCAAAGCGATGCCGTCATTTGCATCACCACCGGCGGGGCGCCGACCATGACTCCGGAAGAGCGTATGGTGGCGGTAAAGGCGCTCAAGCCCGAACTGGCATCCATCAACATGGGGTCCATCAATTTCGGCCTGTATCCGATGATGGCCCGTATCAAGGAATACAAATACGATTGGGAGCGGCCTTACCTGGAATCCTCCAAGGACCTCGTTTTCAAGAACACATTCTACGATCAGGAGCGAATTTTTAAAATCATGGACGACTGCGGCACCAAACCGGAGCTGGAGTGTTACGATGTGGGCCATTTATACAATACGGCCTACTGGGCCGATCAGGGTGTGATCAAGCCGCCCTTCTGGATCCAATTGATTCTGGGTATTCATGGGGCGATTCAGCCGTCGGTGGAGAACCTGGTTTTCATGAAAAAAACCGCGGATCAGCTCTTCGGCGACGACTACATCTTTTCGGTTCTGGCCGTCGGCCGCCATGAGTTCAATCTGGGTACCGTCGGGGTGGTCATGGGCGGCTCCGTGCGGGTCGGGCTGGAGGACAATCTTTATCTGGGCCCGGGCGAACTGGCCCGCAGCAATGCCGACCTGGTCGCCAAAATGCGGCGGATCATCACCGAACTCAGCCTCGACATCGCCACAACGGACGAGGCCCGCCAGATGCTGGCTCTCAAGGGCAAACAGCAAACGAATTACTGATGGTGAGGGGCTTTCCAAAGGATAAAGGATAAAGGATTTAGGATAAAGGATTAACGGATCAGGGGATCGAGGAATGCGGGAATTGGTGAATTTCCATTTACGTTATTGACTAATTGCACTATGTGTCATTATCTGAACAAAATACTTTCACTGGATTTCAGACGGTTGTCATTTTAACTGCAAAATGAGCTAAGATTAACTTTCGCAAAAAGATGGAGAGCCTATGGAGACGACCCGGAATATTATCGCAAAAGCCCTTGAATCCGGCCGAAGCACCTTATCCGAATATGACAGCAAAAGGATTCTGGCTGAATATGGAATTTCCACCACCCGGGAAATTTTGGCCGAAAGTTATTCGGATGTCCAACGGGCAGCCGAGGATATCGGCTACCCCCTGGCCCTTAAAGTGTGTGCTGACGCCGCTCAACATAAAACCGAGATGAAACTCATCGAGTTGGGTATCAAGGACGCGGCCGAGCTAAAGCCGGCCTATGAGCGTCTGGCTCTCAAAGCACACAATCTCGGCGGCGCGATTCTGGTCCAGGAAATGATTGCAGGCTCCCGCGAGTTGGCGATGGGTCTGATCCGGGATCCTCAATTCGGCCCGTGCGTCATGTTCGGTCTGGGCGGCATTTTTACCGAATTTCTGGGGGACGTTTCGTTCCGGGTGGCCCCCTTGAGCGATTCGGATGCCCGGTCCATGACAACCGAGATCCAGGGAACCAAGATTCTGGGGGACATTCGCGGCATGCCCGCGGTCCAGATGGACCTACTCAGCCTTTGTCTTCGGCAGTTGGGAAAAATCGGTATGGAAAATCCCGCCATCGGCGAAATCGACATCAACCCCCTGATTATCCGTGACGGTGCTCCGGTGGCCGTGGACGCCCTGGTCGTATTGCGAGAGCCGCCGCCGCGGGAAGTCGAAGATCAAAAAAGTCCGGGGAGTCTGGACCTGCTGTTCGAACCCCGCAGCGTCGCGGTCGTCGGTGCCTCCCAAACACCCCACAAGGCCGGCAATGATGTCATCCAAAACATTCTATCCAATGAATTCAGCGGAAAACTGTACCTGGTCAATCCCAGGGGCGGTGAAATTCTGGGACACCGGGTTTACCCCTCCATTCAGGATTTACCGGAAAGTATCGATCTGGCCATTATCATCCTGCCGGCCACGGCCACGCCGCAGGCCATCCGGGATTGCGCCGCCAAGGGTGCCAAGGCGATCGTCATGGCGGCCAGCGGGTTCGCCGAGGTTGACGAACAAGGCAAAAAATTGCAGGAGGAGACCATTCAGGCCATCCGGGAAACCGGGGTCAGAGCCATCGGCCCCAATACATCCGGGCACACATCGACCCCGCACAATTTCACTTCCAGTTTTTTCCCCTTGGGTAAGGTTCCCCGCGGACACGTTTCCTATCTGGCCCAAACCGGAAATTTTGCCACGCACACCATGCGCTACATCATATCCGGCGAGCATTTCGGCGTGGCCCGGGTGCTGGGCATGGGAAACAAGCTGGATGTGGAAGAAAGCGAGGTCCTCGATTATTACGGCCGGGATCCTGAAACCAGCGCCATTTTTGTTTATCTGGAAAGCTTCAAGAAGCCCAGGCGCTTTCTGGAAGTCGCCAGCCGGGTGACGCGCTTAAAACCCGTGATCCTTCTCAAAGGGGGCAGCACCGCCGAAGGATCCCGGGCGGCTGTCGCGCATACTGCGGCGCTGGCTTCCGACGACCGTATTATCAACGGTGCCCTGCGCCAGGCCGGGGTCGTCAGAGTATATGACTACTCCCACCTGATTCTGGCGGCCAAGGCGATTTCAGCCATGCCCCTGCCCAAAGGCAACCGGGTCAGTTTTTCAGCCCCCTCCGGGGCCATGCTGGTGTGCATGACCGATCTCTGCCATCGACGCTGGGGCCTGCAGGTGCCGGAGCTGGAGGAAAAAACCCGCAGCCGTCTGCAGGAGATCAGCCCGCCCTACATCCGTATGCGCAATCCGGTTGATATCTGGCCGGCCGCAACGGCCACAGGCGTCGAGTTTGCCTATCGCGAAGGCACCGAGGCCGTGCTCAAGGACAAAAACATCGACGCCGTCGTGATGATTCTGATGCTCACCGAGGAAACCGGAGTACCGTCCATGGATTTCATCGTCGAGCTGGCCCGACGCTATCCCGCAAAACCCCTTTATGTCACTTTTTCCGGTCAACGGGAACAAATGGACAAGGCCAAGGCCTATCTTGAGCCGCGGGGAGTGCCCACATTCCCCCTGATCGAACAACCTTTCGAGGTGTTGAGTATACTGGCGCGTTGTCGACAGGCGTTGGAAAGATAATTGCAAATGGGTCGGCTGGTTTTTGTGCCCCTGACCGGCGGGTGCACCGATATTTTTCAGCGAATTCATGGATCCGGGTGCCAGATGCACCCGCCGACTGATCGGAGGGAGCATTGGAAAAACGGGAAATAAACGATATTGGATTTATAACTGGCGCATGGCCCCTCGATCCAATCAAACCGACGCTGGTCTTTATCCACGGCGCCGGGGGGGCTGGCGACTTCTGGCAGGCCCAAGTCGAGGGGCTTTCCGAGCGGGCAAATACGGTCGCTGTCGATTTGCCGGGGCACGGCAGCAGCCGGGCGCCGGGCCGGCAGACGATCGAAGCCTACGCCCGTGACGTCATTGAGTTCATGAGCCCAATGGATTTGCCCAATCCCATTGCCTGCGGCGTGAGCATGGGAGGCGCCATCACCCTGCAATTGTTGCTCGATT
This sequence comes from uncultured delta proteobacterium, assembly GCA_963774425.1. Lineage (GTDB taxonomy): Bacteria > Desulfobacterota > Desulfobacteria > Desulfobacterales > JAFDCJ01 > JAFDCJ01. The sequence goes on from CAVZEZ010000035.1 coordinate 213,851, forward strand.
ATCCCCAGCAGTTCAGGGCCGGCATTCTGCTCAATACGGGCGCCAGGCTTAAAGTCGCACCGGTGATCTTCGATACCATCGAAAACAACTTCGACGAATACCTGAAGATGATCGGCAAGCTGGTCGCATCCAAAGGTGCCGACCCCCGGCACCTGGAACGTTTCCGGGAAATTGCGGCAGCGTGCGGACCTCAGGTCACCCGTGGAGATTTCAAGGCCTGCAATCAATTCAATGCGATTCAGCGCCTGGGGTCGATCACACTGCCGGTCCTGATCGTGTCGGCCGAAGACGACCGGTTAACGCCCCCCAAGTATGCAGAATTTTTGGAGCAAAACATAGCGGGTGCCACCCGCGTCCATTTCCGGAACGCCGGGCACATCCTGTCGGTCGAAAGACCGGATGCGCTTAACCGGGCGGTTATCAGATTTCTGGACGATTTAGGGCTGTGATTGGAAAGCTTCAATAAATGCAGGAATAAAGGTGGTCAAATCCTCTACGACACAAACATCCGCGACCTTGAAAATCGGGGCGGAGGGATCCTTGTTGATGGCGACGATGAACTCGGAATTCCGCATGCCGACCACGTGCTGCACCGCCCCCGATATGCCGCAGGCGATGTAAAGTTTCGGCGCAACGGTCGCACCGGTAACTCCCACCTGGCAGCGATAGTCCAGCCAACCTGAATCGCAGACGATGCGCGAGCCGCCGACGGCGGATTTGGCAAACAACGCCGCCAAGTCTCGTACCAGCTCTATATTCTCCGCTCCACCGACTCCCTGACCGGCAGAAACCACGACCCCGGCTTCGGTGATACCCGCCGCGGTGTCCGTTTCGGCCTGTATGACTCCCATTGACCGCGTTTTCACGGATTCGTAGTCGAAAGTTTCGAGCGTGACCCGGCCGCCACCGGCCTTGTCCGGCTGCGGCGGCCTGAATATACCCGGTTGGATGGCAAGCACACAGCGATCACATTGCGACTGTATATGGGCGACTGCTTTGGCACCGAAAATTGACCTCGCAAAACAGATGAGATGGTTTTCCGCGATTATATCTTCGACGCCGGTGATGCAGGCGGCGTTCAATTCCACCGCCAGAGCCGGCGCGAAATCAAGCCCCTGAGAGCTGTGGGCGACACACACAAAGGTCGATTCAAAGGGGGCGAGCAGATCCGCCAGTACATGAGTGTATACCTCGCCATTGTAGGAAGTCAGGCCCGGCACCCGAACGGCGATAACGTCAAGTCCCGATGAGTCGGCCATTTCCCGGGCGAGCTCGGTCGGGTTTTCGTCAAGAATAACGGCTGCGACGGCGCTGGTCGGCTCCCGTTGCAGTTTTTTGGCACAACTCACGAGTTCATGGGTAACGGATTTGATGCGCCCGGCAAAATGTTCAACGACGACGAAGATGGATTGCTGCATGGCAGAACCTATTCTGAATTACCTTTTCTATATCAGGGCTTTCTCGCGAAGCAGCGTCAGCAGCCGGGATGCTTTTTCCGGCTCGCTTCCGGTTAGAAAGGCGCCAGCGCGGGATTTGCGGGGATAGGTCAGCTGCCGGACACGCTCCCGCGCCGGAGGCGGCTCCCGGTCTCCGGCTGCAATTGTTTCCAGTCTCTGTTTGTTGGCCCTCAGCAGATTGGAAAGTGACGGATAGCGCGGCGTGTTGATGCCCGATTGGATGGTTAAGACCGCCGGAAGGTTGAGCTGCAGGGTGTCGCGGCTGCCGCCTTCGATTTCCCTTTCGACGTAGACGGATTTATCAGCGCAATCCAATAGCTGCCGGATGACCGCGGTCGCGCAGGGAAACGATAGGCACGCGGCGATCATGGGGCCGACTTGCCCCTGGAGATGGTCTTCGGACATAACCCCGGCCAGAATAAGATCATACGCTCCGTTCCGGGCATAATTCGCAATGTCGGAAGCGATCGAAAAGGGGCTGACATATCCCGGACAATTGTCGACGATGTGAATCCCCCGGTCGGCACCCATGCCCATGGCCCGCCGAAGCACCTCGGCTGAGCGGTCCGGACCCACGCTGATGACCTCGACCGTGACGTCCGGAATCTTTTGTTTTATCGACAGGGCTTCTTCAACCGCGAACTCGTCCGGACGATTCATATGGTATTCGCGGATGGCATCGGTTTGAATCCAGGCGGATTTTTCATCGATCTGAATCGGACTGTCCGAGGCGCACACCTGTTTGATGCAAACGAGCAGTTTCATAGAGGGCACCATACAAAAGCGGCAGCGGGGGAGTCAAGAAAAAAAACGAACGTTCGTTCTTTTTTTCTTGACTCCCGCATGACGGCGTAATAAGGGGGGATGATTCGATAGGACCGATCGGCTATAAGTCTTATAAGTCCAATAGGACCTATACCTTTAGGACCTATAAGCCCTATAAAACCAATCAACCTAAAAGACCCTTTCAGGAGGCCGCTATGGATTTTGCCGTATCCGACAAAATGGAAACCATCCTCGGGATGATCGATGAATTCGTGGAAAAGGAGCTGATTCCGCTGGAGCCTGTATTTTTGGCAAAGCCCACAAGTGAACTGCTGCCGCTACTCGCGGAGAAACGCCGGCTGGTCAAACAGATGGAACTTTGGGCGCCCAATCATCCTCGGGAATACGGTGGAATGGGGCTTGACCTGATGGAGCATGCCCTGGTCTCCGAATCCCTGGGCCGCAGTCCTTTAGGACACTACACCTTTGGCTGCCAGGCACCGGATGCCGGCAACATCGAAATCCTGCATCAGTTCGGCAGCGATGAGCAAAAAGAAAGATACCTGCCGCCCCTGGTGGAAGGCCGGATTCGCAGCTGCTTTTCAATGACCGAAGTGGAACTGCCCGGTTCCAACCCGGTCATGATGGATACGACCGCCGTCAAGGATGGAGACGACTATGTCATCAATGGTCAGAAATGGTATACTTCGTCGGCGGACGGCTCGGAATTTGCGATTGTGATGGCGGTTACCAATCCCGAAGCCGGACCTTATCTGCAGGCCAGCATGATCATCGTTCCCACCGATACCCCCGGGTTCAATCTGGTGCGCAACATACCGGTAATGGGCCATGCGGGGGCGGATTATTTCAGTCACGGCGAAATTTTGTACCAGAATTGCCGGGTGCCGCAAAGCAGCCTGCTGGGTCCCGAAGGCCACGGCTTCGTCATTGCCCAGGAGCGGCTCGGCCCCGGAAGGATCCATCACTGCATGCGCTGGATTGGAATCTGCAACCGGGCCTTTGACCTCATGGTGGCCCGGGCGCGGGACCGGGCGATCGCGCCGGGCAAAAAACTTGCAGCCAAACAGATTATTCAGTCCTGGATCGGCGAGTGTGCGGCCGACATCCAGGCCGCCCGCCTGATGGTGCTGCATGCGGCCTGGCGGATCGAGACCGTTGGCAAAAAAGAAGCCCGTAAGGAGATTTCGTTGATCAAATTCGTGGTTGCCAACGTCATGCAAAAGGTCATCGACCGTGCCTTGCAGGTCCACGGAGGCCTGGGGATGACCGACGACACCATTCTGGCCTTTTTCTATCGGCACGAACGCGCTGCCCGAATATATGACGGTGCGGATGAGGTTCACAAAATTTCGGTGGCCAAAAGGATATTGAAAGAGTACGAGGGCAAAAAGGTAAAATAGCGAATGGGGACAAGCTTTTTCAATGAACTATGCTGAATTTCGGAGACAGGTCGCGCTTTCAAAAAACGATCTTTACGGGGAGGCTTTTGCAGATTTTCGCAAATCCATCCGGATAAAAAAAGAGAAAACGGGTGTCAAAAACCTGGAGCGCATATTCAGTGCGGTGTTAAAGATCAGCAATCAGAAAGGTTTTCAGGCCATGAGCATGCGGGATCTTGGACGAGAGACCCGTCTGAGCATGGGAGCCCTTTATTCCTATTTTCCCAGCAAGGAAGAGCTGCTCGCCATGCTCCAGCATCGACGGCGCACAATCACCGGCCGTATCCTGCAGGATTGGATCGCCAGAGAATCGGATCCGGTCGCTAAACTTCGAACGGCGATTGTGACCCATCTTTATCTGAGCGAAGCCATGCAGCCCTGGTTCTATTTTTCATACATGGAGGCCAAAAATCTTTCCCAAGAGGAACAGTCCCGGGCGGTGGCCAGCGAACGGTTTACGGAACAGATATTTGCAGATATCATCACCGAGGGGCAGGGCGACGAATCCTTCACGCTCAGCGATCCCCAGCTTTCGGCCAGTGTTATCAAAGCCATGGTGCAGGATTGGTACCTGAAACGCGGCAAATATGCCGCCAGGCAAATCAGCGTGGATCAGTACGCCCAGTTCGTTTTGCAGGTGGTGGAAGGGTTTTTGCTGAACGGAAATGATGACTCAAAAGATCTTGACCGGGATAGTGGGGAAGCGGGTTCAGCCTGCTGTACGCATCGAATGCGTTCGCCTATAGGGGCTAACATTATCGAAGTGTGAATAGACCCCGCAAGTTGCAACGTGGGGGCATTATAAGGAGGAATTTTCATGACGGATACTTATGAAAAACTACGGGCGCGTCTTGACGAACTGGCAACGGGTTACCCCCAAACCGAAAGCAAAGTCGAGATCCGCCTGCTGAAGCGATTGTTTACCGAACCGGAAGCCGAGCTGTACCTGCAATTGTCACCCCTGCTGGAATCACCGCAGGTTGTGGCCGGCCGCCTTGAGCGCAATCCGGATGAAGTAGCGGATATGATGGAGATAATGGCAGGAAAGGGCCTGCTCTTTCGAAAGCGTACAGGTCATTCGGTTCGTTACGCGGCATTGCCCTACGTGGTCGGACTTTTTGAATTCCAGCTCAACCGCATGGACGCCGATTTCGCCAGGGATCATGAAGAATACTTTGAGACGGCTTTTGGCCGCTCGATTCAATCCTTTAAGACCCCGGTTATGCGAACTATTCCAATCAACCGGCAGCTGGTGGCCGAATATCCGGTGGCCCCCTTTGAAGATGTTTTAGGCATTATGGAAAGCCAAAAGAAAATCGCCGTAGCTCCCTGTATATGCCGCACGACGACGGCGCTGGTCGGAAAGGGATGTGACAAGTCGCGCGAGACCTGTTTTTCTTTCGGCTCCCACGCCGACTATTATGTCGAAAATGGCATGGGTCGCTTCATAAGCATCGAGGAGGCCAAGGCGATCGTCAAACAAAACGAAGCCGAAGGTCTGGTCATGCAACCGTTTAATTCCCAGAAGGCGGGCGGAATGTGCAGCTGCTGCGGCGACTGTTGCGGGGTTCTCAGATCCTTGAAGATGCAACCTTCGCCTGCCAAAATGGTCCAGAGCAATTATTTCGCCCGGATCGACGAGACGGCCTGTGTCGGCTGTGAAACCTGTCGGGATCGTTGTCAGATGGATGCGGTCGAAGTGAACGACGGGCTGGCCGCCATTGACCTCGAGCGCTGTATCGGCTGTGGATTGTGCGTCACCACCTGTCCCACGGATGCCATCGCACTGGTCCGAAAGCCTGAGGACCGGATCTACGAACCGCCCAAAACCGGCGCGGAAACCTACATTCGCATTATGCAAGAGAGGGGAAAGCTTTAGACGCCATCTTAAAATTAGGTTTTGGCCCGATCCCAGTGCCGGGTCGCGATTTAAGTCCATTGCATCGCTGAATATGCCCGCGGGTTAAAAAATGGGCCCGCCTTGTTCTCGAACCAGGATCTATATTTTAGACAGCTTCTGGTAAATGACACGCAATGCCGCCATTAAAGATAAAAATTGCCACCCATCTTCGCTTAAAAGACGTTCCACCGGATCTCTGCCAGACTCTGACCGAAAAACTGAAATTCCTAAACCCGAAATGGATTGAAAATGAGAAAATGGGGCGCTGGAACCGGGGCACCCCTAAGGAGCTTCGCTTCTACGATAAGGTGGGCAAAGCAGGATTGGTGATTCCGCGGGGATATATGCGGCAACTGGTTTTATTGTGCCGGCGCCACGAAGTGCCGTATGAGATTGACGACTGCCGCAGAACTCACCCGCCGGTCAATTTCATTTTCAACGGGCAATTGCGCCCCTTTCAGCGCGTGGCAGTGGACAGCATGCTGGCCAGGGATTTCGGTACGCTCAGCTCGGCGACCGGTTCGGGTAAGACTATTATGGCACTTTATATTATTGCCCAACGCCAACAGCCCACATTGATTGTGGTGCACACCAAGGATCTGGCGGTCCAATGGACGGAGCGCATTCAAACCTTTCTGGGTATCGATGCTCAACAAATCGGCATGATCGGCGGCGGCAAAAAAAATGTGGGCGAAAAAATTACGATCGCCCTGGTGCAGTCACTTTATAAATGCGTCGAGGATGTCACCGAGCACATCGGGTTTCTGGTGGTGGACGAATGTCACCGCTGCCCGAGCCGCACCTTCACAGAAGCCGTGACCGGATTCAGCGCCCGATATATGCTGGGACTGTCGGCAACTCCCTGGCGGCGGGATAAACTGTCACAGTTGATCTTCTGGCATCTCGGCGACGTGCATCACGAGGTGGACAAACACCATCTGGTGCAAACCGGGGACGTTCTCACTGCGGAAGTCATCATTCGCGAAACCCGCTTCAGGCCGTTTCACGACCCGGTGAACGAGTACAGCAAAATGCTGTCCGAACTTACAGCCGACACGGACAGAAATATCCTCATCGCATCGGACGTGGCCCGGGAGACGACGGAGCATCACGGGATTTGCCTGGTTCTATCCGATCGCAAGGCCCATTGCGAAAATCTGCAGGCCATGTTGAAATACCGATTCAAGGTCCCGGCCGAGCTTCTCACCGGCGATTTAAGTATGGACCAACGCCGGAAGGTTATCGAGCGGTTAAATCAAAATATGGCGAACGTGGTCATCGCCACCGGTCAACTGGTTGGGGAAGGTTTTGACTGCCGCTACCTGTCAACCTTGTTTCTGGCCACCCCCATTCGCTTCAGCGGCCGGGTGATACAGTACCTCGGCCGGGTCCTGCGGCCTGCGCCCGGTAAGCGGGCCGCCAGGGTCTTCGATTATGTGGATGCTCTCGTTGAGACCCTGGCCAAAGCAGCCCTGGCGAGGCAGAAGGTTTACCGGCAACAGAGCGCAAACCATGAATAAACCACCGAATGATAGCGGTAAGCCGCAGAAGATACTGGAGATTTTCGATTCCTTGCTGGGAAATGCCGGACAGGTGAAATTAAGCGAAGATCAGGTTGCCATGCTGCTGGATACCCTGGCCAATGCGGCTGATGCCGCTTTCGTTGCCAGATTTCCCGCGGTTCTCGCTTCCTGCGACCGCAGCGGACAGCTGCCGGATTTTCGGGTGATGTGTTCCCGATTCCCGGAATTCAGTCCGCGCAGACAGAACCTGGAAAAACTTTTGATGGCGAGTGCCGCCTCATTCAATCTTCATGGTCTCGTTCTGCCTGAGAAATTGGCGGAATTTGTAACCTTTCTGAAGCCCAAATATGGCGATTTATTGAAAGCGGGGGAATTTCAGCTCAGCAATGGTTTGTATTTTTCCTTGCAGGATCTGGAGCTTTTTCCGGAAGATAACCCGCCCTCGGCGCCGAAATCCCGGGTGATTGAAAAGTGGACCGAAGCCCCGACCTCCAGAACACTTGATATCTATCTGAACCGGCTCTTCTCTCCGAAGCAAAAGGAGCTCATCCTTAAAAGAAGGGATGGAAAGGCATTCACCAAGACCGAGCGAGAGTACTTCTCCAGGACGGTCCGCAAAAAGCTCCAGGCGGTCGCCGATGAGGAAATAGCGGCCCTTGCCCGCAAACTGATTCGCAAATAATTCAATGGCATTGACATGGCCGCACGAATCGCTTATGCTCTGCCGGATTAGCATGAAAATCGGGCAATTCATCAGCGAAAGCCTGCTGCCGCGAACACCGGCCATTGTTGAGGCCTTTTGGGTTTTGGCGGTTTATTTGCTTGCTGCCGTGAACTGGGCACTGGTTTAACGATTATAGAGGAGTTCTATCGTGGGCAATGGCCAATTCAAAGTATTTCCAGCCATAAGGATGGATGATGATTTTCCCTGGGTGATCTGGGCCGTCGGGTGGCTCGCTATTTTCAAGGCATTCCTATGGCTGGCATACGAACCGGTTCAGCCCGAGCCGCTGCTCAGGCTTCTGGGTTTCAAATTTTTGTTGGATGTGATCCCCCTGCTCATATGCGCGGTCGGAGCCTGGAATTTAAAAAAATGGGCGGTATGGGGGCTGATTGGCATCGCTGCGGCCAATTTGATATTTTTCATCGTCAATCCGCAGACGCTAAACGCCGTCCTGGTGGCATCGGAAGTCCATTTATATTCGATTATATTATCGTTTGTCACTTTAGTATGTAATGGTCCTGTGGGAGATATCCTGATTATTTGTGCCGCCCCCACTATGCTGAAGCAGACCGGCAATCGGGCTTCAAAATCCTGATCCGAACGGGCTGGAATCAGAAAAGAATTTAATCACGAAAAAAAGAAAGCAAAAATATAAATTCGTCATTCCTGTGCTTCGCCGCCTCGCTTTTAACGAAAGTTAAAGGTTTTCCGGGTTCCTTCCGATAAGGGTTCTACAGATATCGCATTGTAAGCGCCACGCAGGGAACCCGAGATGAAAACCAAGCTGCTTTTCTGGAACGCCGTTATTTTCTTGATCCTGGGGCTGAATGCCGGGGACGGAACTTTATTTTTCTTTTTTTCCATTCACTGCTTCATGCTCTTCATCGGCATTTCCATCCATAATCTGGCTTCAAAATTTCAATCCAGAAACAACGCGGAACCTCTCCCGCAAGCATCACCCGCCAGAAAATAGGAGATTGATTCCATATTTCAAAACTTCACCTGGGGTGCCGCCTTTTCAGCTTCAGGTATTTCGTAGTAATCCGCGGGCGATACGCCGGCCAGCACCGCATAGAGCCTTCCTAAAAAGGTGCGGATATAGGTATTCAGGGTTTGCACCGAATCATTGTACCGTTTACGTTCCACTGCGATTCTGTTTTCGGTGCCTTCCAGGCTGTCTTGAAGTCTGAGAAAGGATTGATTGGCTTTGAGCTCCGGATACCGTTCCTGAAGCAACAGCAGCCTGGACAGAGCGCCTTCCAGTCTGTTTGCGCTTTCGACCTGGCTTTTGACGTTGCCGGCCTGAAAATAGGCGGTTCGCGCCTGGGCTATATTTTCAAAAATTTCCTTTTCATGCTTGGCATACCCCTTGACGGTTTCCACCAGATTCGGGATGAGATCATATCTGCGCTTTAACTGATTTTCGACCTGCGCCCACTTGCTTTTAACATTTTCGTCCATGGAAATCACCTTATTGTAGCCGCCGATCAGCTTGCCGGCGACCAAAATCAACAGTACCAGCGTGACGCCCAGGATCACAAGTACGCTTTTCAATGCTTTTGACATGTACTCCTCCATAGCAATTGGGTGATTTAATATCGACGATCGATGGATTGGAAGAACGTCGAATTCTACCAGCCTCCGGAAGCTCCGCCGCCTCCGAAGCCGCCCCCACCACCCCCAAAACCGCCGCCGCCAAAACCACCGCCGCCGAAACCGCCTCCGGAACCGCCCCAGTGGCTTCTGCGACCGCCCATGGATGACAGCAACAGGAGGGTTAAAAAAAATCGCGGGTTTTTGATGAACAGTAACAGGAAAATCAGGAAAAATATCCCCCCGGCAATCTTGCCGAGGGGACCGCTGCTCGGCCGGGTTTTCCGGGCCCGCTGATGGGTTTGAACCGGGGGCATGGCGGTAATGGTCACACCGGCGTCGGCCGCGATCTGATTGGCGATGGCCAGGGTCGCTTCATAAATTCCGGACGAATAGTCGCCCTTCTTGAAATAGGGTGCCAGAAACTGCCGGCCGATGCTGCCGACCAGACTATCCGGCAGGACACCTTCGAGGCCATATCCGACTTCGATTCTGTATTTCCGGTCATCGAGAGCGACCACCAACAGCACGCCGTTGTCCCGGTTCTTCTGACCGAGTTTCCACTTATCATGTGCAATGGCCAGCGCGAAGCTTTCTATCGGCTGTCCTTCAAGGCTTTTTACGGTCAGTATTGCCATTTGGGCGCTGGTTTTCCGTTCGAGTTCCCTCAAATAGCGATTGAGCCGGGTTCGAACCGGTTCTGCGACAATACCGGCGAGATCGACAACCGGATTGGCGGGCATTGCCGGAATGTCTGCCGTGGAACCCGTTGATGACACCAGGACAAAAAAGACCGTAAAAAAAATAAAAATATAGGATTTAGACGTCAAGCGCATCCGTAATATCTCCAAGCTTTTCGATAACCCGGTAACCGTCTTCGAAAAATGTGTTGAGTTGATCGATGGATGGTGTCGTTTTAAGTTGTTTGTGCTTGAGTACCAGCCTGAACACAGCCAGAGAGACCCCGGACTCCTGCTCCAACACGGACAGCACTTCGCTCATGTTGGGAGGGGCCTTCTTGCCCAGCAAAACAATGACGCCCTTGAAAAGGGCCATATACTCGGCAAGTGACTCCGTAAATCCCCGGGCAAGTATCTTGGTGTCCCCTGCGGCCGACAGATACCCCTGCCGCATACCGATGAGCTTCACCTTCATCTCGCGTTCACATTGCCTCCGAAGATCTGAATTCCGGATTACCAGATGGTCGAATGCATCCTCTCCGAAAATTGTGTGATGCACCAGTTTTATGTTTAGAAATTCAAGCGGGAACACATCCACTGAATTTTCAATGTACGCGGGTGTCATGATCAATGGCGCGGCCACTCCCTTTTTACCATACTTTTTTCCCAGGGGCGCGAGCTCTTCCAGAAATCGCAAATCCATCTGGTTTAAAACGATCACCGAATTGATATCCGATATTTTAGGGTCATAGTCTTGGGTCAGTGCACTGCCGTAGATATGAACGGAGTGGACGGCATCTCTCCGGTTTTGCAGGACATCATCGATAAACGACTGATATCGGTTGGAAACTTCCGCGCCGAGCATAGAAGCATTCATCATTACCTCCCGGGGTTTTAAGTACCGACTCCATGCCAAGATCCCTGCCAAGAAGCGATCCCATGGAGTGAAACGCGGAGCCAGGGCCAAATTCCATCGTACCATCCATGGATGCGCGCTGCTGACACCCAAAATGCAGAGCATTGAGTGCACTGCAGAACTCCGCAGCTTCCTTACGGATGGCTCAAAAAAAGCTAAATATATTTACGTGGAGACCGATAGACTGAGAAGAACATATCAATTTAGCTATTTGTATCGTATGCCGCCGGTCCGCTGCGGTTGGATCGACTTTTATAAAACGACGGGAAAGCCGAAAGCCCCCGATAAGGACACGGAACCATCCAAGAAGAAAGTTGGATTCAAAGTTTTATATAAGCGGTTTTCGGATTTTCGTCAAATGATCAGATGTTGATTGACGTGAGAAATGGCCAAGGGCAATGGACTGAATGACAATTTTTTGACAGTGGAATTGACCTTCTATCAACCAGTATTTCGCAAATTTCGCAGCTGTATTTATAAATAATTGGAATCATAATAAAATATTAAGTTAAACGAATTGGCATGATAGTTGTATAGGTTTATAGCAAGATTGGCGGAATAAATGGTTTCTGGACCCAAGTCACGTCGTCGACCAATCTGAGATTGGAAAATACCTTATCGCTTTCATGGCAACTAAACCTTTAAACACGAGGAGCTAAAATGTTACGTAGAGTCAGCGAAACAAACGTCTTCGATTTTGAGATCGGCTATCTTGTAAAAAGCCCGTGCAGAGATTGCGTCAGCAGAGCCGAACTGCCTGAGTGTGTTGAGGGGTGCGGAATCTTAGATCAGATACAATCCGTCCTTGCTGATTCCATCCCAAGTGAAAAGAGCCTTTCAACGATGGAAACTTACGATATTCCCGACGAGGTCCTCGAACAGATATAATCGGTAATCGGCCACCGGAGAATCGACAGGCCCACCGAACTCGGTTAAGAGATTTGAATGCCGACCGTCGTGGGGGGGGCAAATGATGGTGCTGCAGGCGGAAACGTCGGTCTGCAAGCTTTCAGCCACTTGACGATTCGGCTTGACTCATCCGTCTAATTTCTATAGTTCGGGTAGATCCCATCGGAAACGGCAAAAGCCTGCTTTCATTATTATCGATTCGATCGAGTGAAAGATAATTTTGATAAAGCCGGCAACCTGACGATCACACCGGGTGCACTGAAAATTTTTAACCCCCCGGAACCGGTTGACAGGTGGCTTCGCAAACAGCGCCGGCCGATTGTCCTTGCGCCAAATCGTTAACTGTTGAATTTCTCATCCCAGTCGAATTCGCTGCTGGTCACAATATGCTCCATGCGGCGGATGCGGCGTTCCAGATTTTCATACCGTCTTTTGATCCGTTGAGCCGCCAAATGTCTGGAGTTGGCATAGCTGTCATAAAATTCCTGTTCATCTTCGGTACTGATGGGAATCGCCGGAGCGGGCTTCATCAAGAGCGCCGCGATTAAATACAACCCGATTGCCGGCCAGAAACCGCTGACAAAAAGGGCGATAACCGCAATGGCCCGAGCCCAGAAAACCGAGAAATCGAAATGCTCGGCCACTCCGCGGCAGACACCGAAAACGATGCCCTCCCGAGAGCGATATATCCCGCTGTATGATTTTTTTTCCTTTATTCTCATGGTCGGAATCCTCTTTTTTCCCGGTCCAGCAAAATGGTTTCCAGAGCCTCGACGCGCTCTTCCATGCGGCTGAGGCCCTGATATATCTCCTGGATTAGTTTGGAGTCATCAGCCTGATCTTTGCGGGTGGTCCTGCCTTTCAACAATCTGATGGACAGCAGGATCGTTCCCCCGATTATCACGGGGATGAGCACGACACTTCCAAATATGATAGCCACGATAAATACCTGAGTCATAGTCTTCGCCTGCTCCGGGTTAAGGCCATTGAAGGGTAAGGTCAAATATCCAATAGATTTTCAACGGCACCCACGTCTGACTACCGCACCGGGGATGAATCTTCTCTATTTTCCGCCGCGGGCGTTTTCAAAGCCTGCAGTTCTTTTTCGATATCATCATCCACGGAAAGACGTTCCAGTTCTTCTTCCAGTGAGGTTTTTTTCCCGTAATTGACCAGGTCCGCCTCGGCTTCCATGCGCTCGATTCGATTTTCAAGCTCATCGAATTTCATGACCGTTTCGGAGCTGTCAATGCGCCGCATCTCCCTTTGGGCCTGCATTTTTCTCTGGGCATGCACATGGCGTTGTACCAGCATTCTTTGCTTATCGCGAGCTGATTTTAGTTTTTCCTCCAATTGTCTGATGTCAGCCTGATACTGCTCGATAATACCATTGTTTTCGGTCAGATCATTTTCAAGTGTTTCCGCCTTGAGATTGAATTTGCGTTTTTCCACCAATGCGTCCCGTGCCAGATTATCGCGGCCTTTTTTCACCGCCAATCCGGCCTTCTCTTCCCAATATAATGCCTGGGTCCTCAGCGCATCCAGTTTGCGCTCAATTTTTTTGCCCTCAGCCATCACACCCGCGCAAGCCGTTTTAATTTCGACCAGGGTGTCTTCCATTTCCCTGATCATCAGCCGGATCAGCTTTTCGGGGTCTTCAGCCTTATCCAGCATCGAGTTGATGTTGGAACTGACGATATCGCGGAATCGTGTAAAAATACCCATCGTATGACCTCCCAGTATGCATGTTGCCGTTTTAATTGACGTCCCTGTCAAAAATTTTCATCTTATTTATTCTATTTTCAATTAAATGTTTAGCATGAATCATGCCAGATTCAAATTTTATCACAACCGCCTGAAAATATGTGAATTTCCCATTGACACCCTTGAAGGGGTGCGGTAGAAACCACCTATTATCGGCGTAAACCACCAATCTTCGGCTTATTGTCATGACTCCTTACTCGCAAAGACATTACGGCGGTGCCGGCTCCCCCAGGGACGCTGAAGCGCTGGGCCAATCCGAGGTATTTTTAGAGTTTCAGGAACGGTTGTCCCGGGTGGCGCCTGTCAACCGCCCGATCCTGTTGCTGGGAGAGCGCGGATCGGGAAAGGAACTGGCGGCCAATCGTCTGCATTACCTCTCCAAACGGTGGCAAGGCGCCTTTCTGACTCTCAATTGCTCTGCGTTGTCGCCGGCGCTTATAGAATCGGAATTATTCGGTTATGAAAGGGGCGCGTTCACCGGCGCTGCCCAGCGGCGGATCGGAAGGTTTGAAGCGGCGGACGACGGCTCTCTTTTTTTGGATGAAATCGGCAATATACCCATGGAAGTCCAGGAAAAGATATTACGGGTGGTGGAATACAGCACCTTTGAACGTGTGGGCAGCTCCGAGAGTATCGATGTCGACGTGCGGATTATCGCCGCCACCAATGCCGATGTGAAGGCTCTGGCGGCGCGCAACCGGTTCAAACAGGATCTTCTGGACCGTCTCTCATTCGAAGTGTTGATCGTCCCGCCGCTGCGCAAGCGCCGGGATGATATCATGCTGCTGGCCAACCATTTTGCAGGCCGCATGGCAGTGGAGCTGGGGCACGAGGATATTCCCGGGTTCAGCCCGGAGGCCGTCAGGGCGTTAGAAGGGTATCCGTGGCCGGGGAATGTGCGCGAACTGAAAAATGTCGTCGAACGGGCGGTCTACCGTTCGAATTCTCCCCGTATTACGGAAATTGTATTCGATCCATTTTATGCACCCTACCAGACGAACACCCCCGAATTACCGGCCGTAGACGCCGGCGATGAAATGGTGTCAACTGATTTACCGGATCTGCTGGGTCGCCCGCTGAAAGATGCAGTCTGGAGACTGAAAGTGCTGATGCTGGAAAATTCACTGGAGAAGGCGAAATTCAACCAGAAAAAGGCAGCCGATCTGTTGGGGCTGACCTACCATCAATTCAGGGGACTGTATCGTCAGTATCGCAGTGGATTGGAAGAACGGTCGGCCGGGGAAAAATGATATTGGCAACGTTTCT
>CAVZEZ010000036.1:0-346931 GCA_963774425.1 uncultured delta proteobacterium
GAATTCAATTGTTAACCTTCTTACGTTAACTGTGAAGTAATTTGTGTCGATAGCGGCTCAACAGACGGAACAATAAAAATATAATCATGGATTATCAAACTAAGATTAGTAATCTTTCGCTTTATATTATCAATGGCTATGCCAATGCTGCGGTTGCACAAACGTTGGGATAAAAAACGCTAAAAAAAATTATATTTATTTTATTGACGGCGATGTTGAAGTTCGAGAGGTCATTTATACTTCAAGACCCTCATATTAATTCGAGACGATGGCCTAGCATATTTAGTATCCGGACGCTTGATGGAATACAAGTATGATGCGGAGTATAAAAAAATTTTAATCAAGGTGGATGATCGATTACCAAATCAGCAAAAAAACACTGTGCATATCGGTAGTATTGTTTTTGGCTAAAAGATGTGTGGTCAAAGACATTGGGTATTTTGATGAAGTTTTTGAAAAATATGAAGAGTAGATTTCACATTGCGCTTAACAGATAAGTATAGAATGGTATCAATTTGTCAAAATATGGGAATTCATCATAGCCATTGGGTATGTTATGACTGGTTTCGGTTAAACAAGATTTTTTCCAGTCTCATCGTTCTATGGTAGACTTCTTTGGAAAAATATTACTACTAAAAAGATTAAAAATGTTTTTGCTTTGCTCAAAAGATACAGTGGCATCACTTTTGGTTACGGGTTTTACTTGGCAATCATTCTACTTTATCTAACCAATTATAATTCAGTTTTGTTAACGGTCCTCTCTATCTTAATGATAGATGTACTCAGAGGCGTATTCAAAAAGCAAAATATAATTTACCGAATGTATATCCACTATGTATGTCCATCATTTCCCTTCTTGGAACTATAGTCCCAAATCAAAACCAAAATGCAGACACAGAAGTCCATAAAGTCATGTGACCTGTTTAACCCACCTGCTATCATAAAATCTTTTACGACTATCTCATGAAAAGTATTCAATGATTTTGCAGAAGTGAAGGAAACTCTTTTTAGTGAACATGTCGAAATCAAATTTATTTAATACAAATTCAATTTTTGGGTATCTCGTTGTACTAATTATGCCTTTATCTTTTCTAAGATCTGGGGATGTATCAGGTTCTGCATATGCCCTTGGCCACATTCGGTTTTATGAAATTGCTATTTTTTTGGCTTTGCCCCCACTGCTTATTCAATTCGCAGCTAAACAGATAGAAGGTTTTAAAATTAATAAGTTAGATGTTTTTGTTGCACTGTTTGTTTTCGCTAATTTGATCCCTGTAATACTATCTTGGGACACGATGTACTACGAGCCAGAGACTACCGGCACAATCTGATAGTTCCTTTAGCTACTTATTTTCTTTACAAGGTTTTGTTTCGAAACATGTATCAAATTTTAGCGAGTTTGTTATTTTTTCTCTTTCCAATTTATTTCCAAGTGTCTATTATACTTTATGATTTCTTTATTCATGCCACCAGAATAATTGGGCTACAGTTCTTGATGCACACGGTTCCTTTGGGGGTATTAATGAGTTGGGGTGCCGTTATTCTTTTTTTTCACCGTAAAATGTTACATTCAAAAACACTCAAGATTTTGGAATTTTTGGGTATCTTTATCTTATTTTTAACAATGATAGCCAACATGTCACGATCTGTAGTTTTTTGGATGATAATTATGACACCTATCTCCATGATATTTTTGAAAAGATATTGGTTTAAAAAGGTAATCGTTTTTGTATATATTTCTTTTGTTGTTATTTTTTTCGCGTCTTTGTATCTAATTCCAATATCCCCTTTAAAAGTCCAGTCAACTTACAAGGAAAGACATTCCCTTCAAAGGATGACGTCCCTGAATCAGTTAAGAGAAGATTTTACTAACAGAACATACATTTGGAAAAGATGTCTTTCTTACGCCTTGGAATCACCTGTTTTTGGTAAAGGACTTGCCTTTTATCGTATGTTTAAAATAGGGGCCTCTCATCCTCATAACATTTATGTTAGCATCTTGATGCTTTCCGGTATCATTGGTTTAATCATATTCAGCTTAATTATTTATAACTTTTATTCAATATTGTTTAATATTATAAGAAAGGGTAATTTTAAAAGTGATTATTTCTTCATTTGCCAAATATTGTTCACCTGTTTTTCAATTTTACTAATGGTAGGTTTTTCAAATGACTTCATTGGATCACTTTACCCTTTCTTTTTTCTTATCTTGGCAATGGGATCTAAAATCAAGGACTTATTTGAAGCGGATTGGGAGAATAATGGACAAAATCTTGAAAAACATATCTAAGTTCTAAAGCCGTAGTTTTTTAAAATGAATGAAATTTTGTTCTTTGTTTCTATTGTTATTATCTATTATTGTTTTAAATATCATTAAGATATTAAGGCAGATTCAGCATATCCATTATCTATCATACAAATCTAATAAAATGTACGTGTTCACGGGGTTGCCTGTCGCATAAATAGCGGCGTCTAAGTTACTGAAATTACAGATTGTTATAATACATTACAAGTAATTGTAATAATTGAAAATATGCCTAGATTTTTTGTTTTAACTATGCTATCCATGCTTTCATGGATATTAAACGAAATTTTACCGAGCTTGACTGGAACCTTACACCGGAGTCCGTCCGGCAATATATCATTTTCCTGGAACAAGTCGCAGCCGATATGTCCAAGCGGCTGGAGTCGCAGCAACAGCAGGTTCAAGAACATGAGAAGCGCATCGAACAACTGGAAGTTCGAACCCGGAAGAATTCTCAGAATTCCAGCAAGCCTCCTTCATCCGACAGCCCTTTTACTCGAAAAGACCGGAAAAAGGGCAAAAAAGGCAAGCGGGCCAAGGGCGGTCAGAAAGGCCACAAGGCTCATCAACAGCAGATGCTCAAACCGACCCGGGTAGAAAACCTGCTGCCGGAACAATGCCGTTGCGGCAATAGCGATTTTAGCCACAGCCGGATGCAGCCTTTTTACACCCATCAACATATAGAGCTGCCTGAAATCCAGATGGAAATCACGCATTGGATTCTGCATCAATGCCGTTGTCCCGAATGCGGCAAGACCGTAAAGGGCAGCCTGCCGGATCAAGTACGCTGCGGATATGGTCCCCGGATGAGTGCCTTTGTTGCCGAGTTAAGCGGTATCAAGGCCATGAGCCGCTATGATGTCAAGCTGCTGTGCGAGTCGGTTCTGGGCATTCCGATTGCCACCGGCACCATTCAGAAGATCATTGACCGGGCTTCGGAGGCAATCCGGCCGACATATGATGCCATCGGCGAAGTCGCCCGCAGCTCGGATTGCAATTACATCGATGAAACCTCCTGGTTTAAAGAAAACGCCCTTCAATGGCTGTGGGCCATGGTCAACAGCCGAGTGGCCTTTTTTCGCATCGATCCTCACCGGTCCAGGCAAGCCTTTGATCAGCTGATCCAGGACTGGCAAGGTATCCTGGTCAGCGACAGCTACGGCCTTTACCGAAAATGGGTCCATGGACGGCAAGCTTGTATCGCTCATTTAATCCGCAAGGCCATGGCCCTGACGGAAAGCAAAAAGCCGGATCTGCGGCGCTTCGGAATACTAATGTCCGGCTTGCTGCGCAAACTGACCCATTTTGCTAAAGATCCTCCTGCATTCAAGGAGTGGAATGAATTCTATTCGATGCTTTTATTTGCACTCTCGCTCTGGGAGCCCGACAAAAACGATGCCGGCAAGCTGGCACGGCAGATCATCAGGGAGATCGATTCGCTTTGGACCTTTCTCGACCATGCCGGTGTCGAGCCCACCAATAATCGTGCCGAACGGGCCTTACGCTTCGGAGTGCTGTGGCGAAAGCGCAGCCTGGGTACCCAAAGCGAAAAGGGAAACCGCTGGGTGGAACGTGTTCTATCCCTGAAGGAAACCTGCCGCTTGAGAGCGAAATCAACTTTTCAAACTCTGGAGGAATGCATCCGGTGTTACTTCAATAATATCCAGCCCGATTTGTCCTGGGTCTAATTTTATACGGTTTCATCTTACCCCGTGAATGCTTACAATAAAATAAATGTCTTCGGGTAATCCTATCAAACGGTGTAATGAATGGTACTTTCTCATTTTTATAAATATTAGGCAGAGAATTTATCAATCAAGGACCCAATCATTAAAATTGTTTAGGATGTTAGTTGAAGCTTTAGCATTAAAATATCAATGATTATAATGATATTCTAAAAGAACCTTTTGACGAGGGTGCAAAAATTGCAACAGATGCCTCATCAATTCTTTTAAAGAAATTGATAATTCTACTATAGTTTCAATTAATTGGCGATACTTCTTTATCGTTCATTGATGATTCCTATGTTTTAAACAAATTACTGTTTGGGCTATCTTTTTTTAAAAATATAAGACGGCTTTCCAGTAAAAAAATTCTATACATCCCTGAAGCATCTATTACCTCATTCTGTTTATCAGGGCAAATGATTAAGTTTATTCACCAGAAAAGATATATACATACTGTCATTTCAACATAGAAGGTATAGTTCAATATCTAAGGTAATTATTAAACTAATTGCTCCTAAATGCATTCTACGCAGTCTGAAAATAATATGGCACGATACCTATCTGAATTCGGAGAAGAAGCAAAACCCTACAGCTTAGGTTGATGCCAATAAATACTTCGATAATAACGATATACCCAAAAAAAGGAGAATTACGGAAAATAATATGCAAAGCGAAAAAACCATTCTTTGGCACGCTAAACATTCAGGGATGAATGCCAATCTTGAATGGTTAGTGCAAGTTAAAAATAAATGCAAGGAAGTAGAAATTATAATAGTATGTAGTTCATATAACATAGAAGATAAAAAGCTGTACGCAAGACTCATAGAGAAAGGGAATAAAGGTACGAGTAAGTTTACTCCGAATCTGGAAGAAATATATAACCTGGCTGATTTTTATGCATTCCCGTAATCAGAACTGATGGCGCTATTGAAACACCTTTATCTTGTCTGATAGGCTGATGGCTTGTGATCTTCCTGTTATCACTACACGTTTTGGCGGCCTGCCTGATATCTTTAAAGAAAATGGATCTTTTCATCATGTCCAATCAAGCGATCAGATATTAAATAAGCAAAAAGAGGCGTTTCGTAACAATAGAGAAAAAATAATGCCCTACACTTGGGAACGTATCGCCCATCAGCTTGTTGAGAATAATCTCTTGAGAAAATGATTATTATCTACCTTTCTGGTATAAATGGGACGTGCAAAACAACTCAGGCTTAACTGCTTGTTAATAAATTAACAGAGAAAGGGTTGAACGCAGGTTATAAATGGCTACGCTGGGAACCGTCGAGAAAATTTACTAATTATTTTAGGTTAATCAAAGCAAATACCGTAGAAGCACAAAATGAAAATAGCGTCGAAACAGAAAATATTGATATGGTCAATGGCTTAAATTTAAGAGAATACTTTATTAAATCCATTGATAAGAAAGGTGTGGTTCTTCTATGCCTGTTTGGGCTCATGATAATGTCTTATCGTAAGCGATTTCATGGCATCCTATCGGATATTATAATAGTCGATCGTTATATTGATGATTTCAATCATAGACCAAGCTATTAACATCAGTATAGAACCCAAACACATTAATAAAATTAAAAATAATTTTTTTTCCCTGAAAAAAATTTGATTTTCCGGATTATAGTATCATTATCGATTTGCCGCCTACAGAAGGATACTACCGCAAAAATAACGGAACTCCTTCATCATATTAAAAATTGAGAGAGATATTACAAAGCTATGAAAGGTCCTAATATTTTACATCTTGATGGCCTTAAGAAGTAAGTCTTGGCAAACAAAATTAAAAAATGGGTGTTTAAACAGATTGCGAGGTAGAGAGGCATGAAATTCGGTACGAATTATTGTACTCGGCATTGATGGATGGATTTCGACTATGTTTATAACATCCTTGATGACCTACCGTCCATAAAAATCTCTTTCTAAAATAGGATTAGTTAAACCATTTAAGTCTGTCTTTCCCCCTGATTCCATCCCCTTATGGATAAGCTGTTATACAGGGAAGGATCCCTCAAGCATAGAATAGTAGAATCTGTAAATTATCTCGCCAAAGGTGAATGAACGGCT
This sequence comes from uncultured delta proteobacterium, assembly GCA_963774425.1. GTDB lineage: Bacteria > Desulfobacterota > Desulfobacteria > Desulfobacterales > JAFDCJ01 > JAFDCJ01. The sequence continues at coordinate 6,115 of CAVZEZ010000036.1, forward strand.
GAAAGCAGATACATCCTTTTTCCAGGGGAAGACTTTCTGGGATACAGATAGGAGAAGCAGGCAAAAAGTGTAACGTTATTAATCCTTTTTTGGCCTATCCTGTCTGGCCATTGAATGGACTAATGATAAACGGTCCTTTCTTTATTAAGATCGAAATATTCAAATTTCAAGATTTTTCATGGGTCGATGGAATAAAAGTCCCAAAAAGTTTGGGAGGAATTGTTGATTTTCCCACTAAAAAGTCGCTTGGAGATTTTTTGAAAAAGCATTTTACGACACTGCTGAGCAGACTAAATTCGGCATATCTATTCTAAAAAAAAACAAGCCGGAACTTTATTTAGGCCTTTCTTACCATGGATCGTATCCAGCATTTCCTTTGGCGCTATTGTGATAGGAATGATCCTACCTATCCTGGACCAACTCCATATGATAAGTCTATTAAGAAGTTTTATGTCTTTATCGATGAGATAATCGGTAAATTTGTTGGGGCTTTAGGACCGGACGATCAATTGATTGTAATTAGTGATCATGGCCATGGCATGCGTTGCACCCATTGTTTCAACATCAATGAGTTTCTTCGCAAACACGGGTATGTGCAAAGTGTAGCTGAAGGGAAATTAATAAGTAAGGAGTTGATTTAGAAAATTTAAAAAGTGGTGTTTTGGCTTTTATGGACAAACATAATCTGGAGGACTATGTTAGCAAAATTGCAAGATTTATTCCAAATGCCGGAAAAATTAAAAAAGGTAAACATATTACGAAACTCCATATAATAAGGCATACGCGTCGGACTTTACCGGACAAACCCATTTGGAGGGTGTAAATCAATACGGACCTGGTTGAGGATATGACCTTACCAGAGGAGAGCTTATCAACCTATTGTCATATGTTAAAGAAAATGGCAAACCGGTTTCAAATGGCTTAAAAAAAGGGAAGAAATGTTTAATGGTGAATTTCTGGAACGATTTCCTATATTCTTTTTTTAAATTACAATTATGGAGTCAACTGGAATCTTCATACCAATGAATTTGCCATTAATCCAACCCATAAAAAAATAAGCGGCGGACATAAAGAGGATGGAGTTTTCTCTACAAACATATCTGCAGAAAAATTAACTGATGATAAAGATCTAAAAATAACAAATTTTTTCTCAACAGTTCTCTATTTTTTTCAGGATGACGCAAAACAATTGTCTAGAGGCAAAAGTTCATTAAAATAGCCTGATGAAAATCCTACTCGCAAATAAATTCTTCTATTTAAATGGCGGTTCCGAGCGGTCTTTTTCCAGGAACGTGAATTTCTTATTAATCAAGGCCATAGCGTTGTCGATTTCTCGATGAAGGATGCGAGGAATTTTTATTCTTCTTTTTCGGAATTTTTTATGCCTAATGTTAATTACCACAGTTACGAAGGTGTTTTAAAGAAGCTCAAGCAGGGTATATCTTTTGTTCATTCTCCGATTGCTGTTCGGAATATCGAGAAGTTGATTTACAGGAAAAACAAGTTATCGCACATTTGCACAATATTTACCATCAATTGACTCCTTCATTCATTCCAGTTTTCAGAAAATATAATATTAAAGTCGGTCTCACTCTTCATGATAGTAAATTGATATGTCCACCTATCTTGCCTTGAAAAATGATAAGATATGCAAAGAATGTGCTGGAAAATTATTCTGGAAGCCATTTATATCGAATTGTCAAGGATCAAGGTTAGAATGTATGCTGCTTTCAATGGAGGCCTCTTGCATAAGTGGAGACGGAGCTACGATGCTGTGGATTTGTTCATTTCACCAAGTCAATTTCTTGCTATTTGACGAGTAAAAGAATTGCAAAGAATAGAATTCAAGTCCTCCATAACGGCATTGAACTCTGAATATAAACCAAGGTACAGCGATAAAGGGTACGGTATCTATTTTGGTAGAATTTCTAAAGGAAAGGGCATTGAAACGTTTGGATGCTCATGATAACGTTAAGCAGTTTTTACCGTTAAAAGTTGTAGGCACTGGTCCCATTATGGAGACGCTACAAATTCATACCCTGATGCCGACTTTCTTGGCTATAAAGCCGGGAAGGAGTTGAAGGAACTTGTCGCAAATTCGGCATTTGTGATTGTGCCTTCAGAAGTACTAAAACTGCTCCATGGTTGTTCTTGAGTCAATGGCTTTGGGAAAGCCGATTATAAAATCCAAGTTGGAGGGATACCTGAGCAAATCGAAGACGGCAGGACGGGTTTTTTTGAATGGGCAACGCAGAAGAACTGGCGAAGAATATGGAATTGTTGATTAAAAAACCTATCTACGCATTAATGGGCACGGAAGCAAGAAAGAAACTTGAGAATGAATATTCACTTAAGGACCATTGTTCTAGCTGCTTGCTATTTATGATGGGCTTGATTCCAAAATTTAGATACGATGTATAACAAATCAATTATTTATCTCATAATATTACTAATTACTTGTACAGGCTCATCAGTTGCAATTGAGCAAAAAACGGATCTCGAAGTTGATTTCTATAATGCAACTATCATGGTGGATTATGCTAGTGAAATAGGCGAAGTCAGCAACTTACTTTATGGAAATAATACAAAATGGATTTTTACCAATGAGAGTTTTAAACGCGATAACGGTATATGGAATTTTAAGAAAAATTCTATCAATCCTGCTATTAAGTATTATCTCAAAAATTCTGGGATAACAATACTTCGGTATGGCGACGGCACCAACGCCGATTTCTTTTATTGGGGCTGGAGTATTCTCCCCCCTTGAAAAAAAGCTTAAAGTCAATTGCAAACCAGATGGGGGGGCGAGGAACATTATGTTTTTGGCATTATGGAGTTTGTTAAGCTAGTTGCTGGATTCTGAGGCGTAATAACTATTAATTATGGCTTGGGATTATTGCGGTCGTTCTATTTGCTGGAAAAATATAATGACGAAAGAACAGATCTGGAGATTGCAATACAGCGCGCAAAGAATTTAGTCGAATTCCTTAATTCACCGACGACTAATCACAACAGAGAGTATCCATCTGAATACCTCCCAGAGTATTCTTTACAAGAAATGCCTACAGGATATTTCGCGAATTTAGAAAAAATTAGGTTATCCAAAACCAATAGGCATTAAATATTGGGAGATTGGCAATCAAATATTTGATTTTGATGCTGCTGGAGCCAAAGCCGTAAGTGATGGGAGGATGCCTCCTGCTGAACTAATCTCTGCAAAAACGTATACAAAGAATGCAGTTGAGTTTTCTTGAAACATGAAACTATCGATCCGAGCATAGAGATTGGTATTGTTGAATATCCTGATAACCTTGAAAAGCAACTGCGAATGATAAATAAAGGAAAAAGGGAGATTCATTTTATTGCTGCACATGATTATGTTCAGGGGAAGAAGGAAAATAATTCGGCTACATACACTTTCTATGGTACCCGCCGAAAAACCCGATTACATAGGATTGTCAATGTAAAAAAGGATGGACATACCCTCAGGATTCATGCATGGGGAAGGGCCTATTTTGAAAAAAATACCCTGCAGAATATTCTGTTCCGTCAATACTTGAAGTTTCTATCAATGGTAAGCATTTTGATGACGTTATCATAGATAAAAATATTGAAAAAGTAAATGAGGTGGTGAAAAAAAAATTTAATTGGTACGAACTGCCGCTGCGATTATCACGAGGCGAGAATTTTATTCCATTACGTTTGGCTAATGATTTTATGGACAGAGGATTTTCTGATCTTGACCGCCGAGGAAGGGATGTATTGATGACAGTATTCGATTAAAAGGGAACGGGACTGATCAAGAAATACTATGGGAATCGCTCCAAACTTTAATTTATTCACAACTTCCGGGTTACGAAGATAAGTTGAAGAGGAGGAGTGATATTTTAAAAAAATATGCTTCGGATATCTATGTGGCCCAAACCGAATCTGCGGTATTCCCTAATTCTGGTGACAATGGTTCATCGCTCGCTGAAGCCTGCATGATAATGATTTCCATGGATCACAGCATCAGATTTCGAAATTTTTGGCATCTATATGGCGCTGATCATCGTATGGGTGCAATTCACAGCGGAACCAAGGAAAATGAAAATTATCAAGTGACCCCGGTATATTTGGTGATAAAATTGTTAAGTGAAAATTTCGGCAATAAGCTTGTTAAAACACTAATACAATGTCCAACTCTTTCTAATAAAATAATAGCCAGATCGGATATATCCGAACAAAAAAATAAATCAAAACAGGGAACACGAAGTTTGTACGCCCGTGCCAGCAAAAAAAACGGAAGGCTCTATATCGCTTTAGTAAATCTTGATCCTTTAAGACAAGCTAAACTGAGTATTGATATTAATAATTTTTCCCCAGATGAGGGTGTAATACATTCAATAGCCGCACGAAATAGTATAAATTACACGGCTCTTAACGAAGAATATAACAATAAATTAAGAATTACATCATCTGAGTTCGATGGACCATATAACAAAATTGTCCTGCCTTCCGGTTCCTTTTCTATTCTTGAATATTCATCATAGTTTAATAAACCATATACCGAAATTGTCTGTCACCCCGTTCCTTTTCTATTCTTGGATATCCATAACGAGTTGGAGAAAAAATAAAACATATGGAAGCCTGTTTAATAGTTACTTATCGATGTAATGCCAAGTGTTACATGTGCAACACTTGGCAATATCCGAGCAATAAAAATAATGAATATCAAGCGGATTTAATTAACAAGCTACCCAATGGCCTGAAATTTATTAATATAACTGGGGGGGAGCCGTTTCTCAGATCTGACATAGACCAAATTCTTGAAAATTCATTAGAAAAGACTGAAAGGTTGGTGATTAGCACCAACGGTTATTTTACAGATCGAATCATAAAGAGTTCTGAAAAATATGGCAATAAAATTGGTGTCCGTGTGTCCATAGAGGGTTTACCAACCGCCAATGACGAGTTGCGGGGCATAAAAGATGGTTTTGACCATGGCTTGAGGACACTTTTGGCTCTGCATGGCATTGGTATGAAGGATATTGGATTTGGAATAACCGTCTCTGACCGTAATGCCAGGGACCTGATCGAGCTCTACCGCTTAGCCAATGCAATGGGCGTAAATTTGCCACTGCGACAACTCACAACTCCTTTTATTTCCACAAAGATGACAACAGCTATCAAGAACAGGAAATTGTGGCGAAATCTTTTGAGGAAATCGCAGTCGAATTGTTAAAAACCAACAAACCGAAAAACTGGTTTCGAGCCTATTTTAACATGGGATTGGCTAACAAGGTGAGAGGCAATAAAAGGCCACTACCCTGTGAAGTGGGCACCGACATGTTTTTTTTAGATCCGTTTGGTAATATCTTGCCTTGCAATGGATCTGATGAACCCCTGATTATGGGAAATTTGCATGATAAAAGATTTGATGAGATATGGCACAGCCCTGAAGCGCAAACGGTCAGAAAAGAGGTTGCTAATTGCCCGAAACTATGCTGGATGATTGGGTCTGCCGCACCCGCAATGAAAAAAAGAATATCCGTGCCATTAAAATGGATCCTTAAAAACAAATTCAAGGTATATAAAACTAAAGGGCATGGCGTTTGCCTTGATCCCGTAATAAAAAATAATTGTTAATGAAAATATTTGTCACTGGTACACGAGGTATTCCTGATATACCCGGTGGTGTGGAAAAGCACTGCCAGGAACTTTATGCGCGTATTGTTAAGAAGGGGCATCAGGTTACTTTGGCGACACGGTCGCCTTACGTAAAACATGCATATCCCTGCTGGAATGGTGTTGAGCTTGTGAACTGTTCTGCACCGAAATCAAAAAGTGTTGAAGCGGTATTTCACACCCTGCTCGCAGTTTTACTCGCTAGAAAATTGAACCCTGACATTGTTCATATTCATGCCGTGGGTCCATCGATAGTGACACCTGTCGCTAGAATGTTAGGTCTTAAAACTGTCGTTACCAATCACGGCCCGGAATATAATCGTCAAAAATGGGGTAGATTTGCCAAATTAGTTCTTAAGATTGCAGAACAATTAGGAACAAGATGCGCAAATGAGGTGATTGCGGTATCATCCGTAGCCAGCGAAATTCTTTATAAGAGATGTAAGAGATCTGCAAATATAATACATAACGGCGTCAATTTTCCCGAGCCGAGTTGAATCACTCTTATCTCGAAAAGATGGGTGTTGAGCCTCAAAAATATGTATTGAGCGTGGCCAGACTCGTGCCTGAAAAGGGCCTTCACGATCTGATAAATGCCTTCAAGGGTATGGAAGAAAATGTCAAACTTGTCATTGCCGGTGATGCTGATCATGAGACTGCCTATAGCCGCGATTTGCGACAATCTGCCGGCGAAGACCCTCGCATCATATTGACAGGTTACATAACCGGCGACCCTTTAAACCAGATATACGAAAATGCAGCATTATTTGTTTTACCTTCATACCACGAAGGCCTGCCTATCGTTTTGCTGGAAGCCTTGAGTTATTGTATTTTTGCGCTTGCATCCGATATCCCGGCGAATAAAGAGATTGGCCTATCCAATGAGAACTATTTTGAATGCGGCAATGCAGGCGATCTGCAAGCCAAGATGAAGGTACTTTTAAATAAAAACATCACAGAAAATGACAGGATGGTTATCTGTAATATGATAATGGAGAAATACAATTGGGATAAAATTGCCGATCAGACGATTGATGTCTATAAAAAGGTACTTTCAAGTTGAAACCCAGAGATCCATTGAGTATCAGTAATAAAATAGCATATACTTTTTAATCAGGGCGGAACACACTGACTCCGGTTCAAGCTGACAAGACTTATTTTCTAAAGTATATTTTTCCCGCCGTAATGATCACATTTTTTCTCGCTTCCTTTTTGCCAGCCTTTCATAAAATCTCTATCAGATGGGAAGCTGGAGACAGCGATTATTGCTACCTGGTTGTTCCGTCTTTTCTTTGCCTCCTATATGATCGGAATAGTAAGCCTTCGGCTGATAGAGGTTGGAGGTTGGAGGCAAAGAAGGATTAGAGGAGAAGGATTACGGATTATGGGAAGAACGAGGCACGAGGGGCGAAGGGACAAAGACGAATGTAAGAACGTGCGATGGACGAGGGACGAAGGAGGAGGACGGGAAGAGGGATGGTTGCAATGATGGATGGATGGATGATTGGGATTAAGGATTAAGGCAAGATGAGCCGAGGGACAAGCGCGGCGGTCGGCGTCTGTCGGCATGGGTCCGCGATTTATTAGACTGCCGGCCTGTGGCAGCTATCTTTTCAACCATTCCGATTTTTCCTGCTGCACCCTTTCATGCAGCCAATTAACCTTTCTTGTCGGACCAAATTAACTTATTGAAAACCAATGCAAAAACATTAAAGAAGAAGATATTTAAGGTCTTAGGGCCATCTTTTCAAAGGCAAAAAGGCGGTTTTAAGGAAACGCTCCTCCAACAGCCGCAGGCCTTGAATAACCTTGGCGCCTTGGCGGCTTGGCGCGAGGAAAAAGATAAACGTATAGGGATTGACGATTGACAGGGTATGGAAGACAGTTCCGGGGTCGGGCCACACGAACTACCTGAAATTGTGCAGATTACACCTACATTGCCCTCTAAAATTGGCCTTATTTTGAGATTTTCGGGGGTGAAAAGACTTTAAAGACGCATATTTTTAGAAAATTATGATTGTAAAAACCCTTGACGGCTTGGGGCAGGACCTATTCCCCTTCAACAAAAGAAAGGCAGGCCATCTCGTTAGGAGGTAACGCTGCTTTATCCTTTATCCGGCGTGCTCTGGCGGCCAACTCCCTGGCAACCCTGATGCTCCGTACATTCTGGCGTTTCGGTTTTTCAGGACGGCAACAATTTGAATTCAAACTATGTTAATTTCATTATCTAAATCAATAATTATGTTTTTCAGTGTGGATTGGGACGGAGGTGATGTAACCGTGGTACGTGTTACAAGAGATCATTCTATATTGGTATCATCGAGGCCCGGATTCGGTTCTCTGATGATTCGACGTTGCATTTCATCGAATTTATAAATGTAAAAAAAATGTTTTGTTATTCCCTGTACTCTTTCAAAATGCGGTGGTAAAAGACTTCGTTGATCCACATCCCCGCTTCTATCAGGCGATCCATTTCAGGACGCAAAGAGGGAATAAAACCTCTTTCTTTCGCCTCGATAAGTACACCGACCGTCCCGGTGACCGGCAGACCTCTATCGCGAGAAACCAGCCTTCCTTGTTGATCATCGAGTATAACAAGATCGGCACCTGAATCGATAGCAAGGGCAATCACCTCCCTTTCACCTCGGCCGAGATCAACTGGAAGTTCCGTCAGTATTTTCGCGGAGGGTCGCCTGAGTTGAAGCGTTCCTTTTTTCAGCAGTGCTTGAACCTGGTCATTCTCTTTACCGGGTTTGGCGCCAATCTCATCCGCAACCGCTTTTGGAATCAGTAGTTCACTATAAAGACGGTTAAGCGTATCAATCCTATCAATTTTAGCTAATAATATCAAAGGGCTGGTATTACAGACGATTTTCAAGAAGCTTTCTCCGCTCTATTTTTTGATTCAAAAATCTCACGATCTAACTCTTCAAGTGAATAGTTGAATACTGATATGCGGTAGCGGCTTAAGTTTTCCAAAAATGAAACACGCTCCAAACCTGAAAGTTCGGCTGCCCTTCCTGAGGAAATGTGTCCCATCTCGTAAAGCTTTGCAGCCACAAGGAATCTGATTTCTTTTTCAAACTTTTCAGGGCTTGTTCCCAACGATTTCGGCAGGTCATCCGGATATGGTATATTTAGGGTCCTGGTGCCCATTTTTTTTGTGCCTCCAAATGATTGTTTAAATGGATATGGCGTTAATTGATAATTTCCAAAATCTTTAGCATACAGCCTTTCATGCTGATTAAGAGGATTATTCATTTGCCGGGATACCAGGAAAATAGCCCAATAATTTATGAATGTCAAACAAAGCGGTATTTCGTTTATTATTGGTAAGCTGGGTGGGTCGGTCCAAGCTAACAGATTGATAATTCATGGTGGAGCTATCCGGGGGTTATCCGGGACGCTCATTAAATTATAACTTTCTGCTTGTGGCTTGTAATGGCACCTTTGATTTACCGGACCAGTTGGTGAGCTACCGTCCTTGAGGATGAAATTTTCCAGCCTTTCCGAATTTGCCCGTGAGATAAAGGTGGGCTTTTGGGCGCCATTCCTTCCAGCGCTGGCGGTAAAATTGTGAATATCCTCGCCTTCGTCAAATAGGTGGTCGAATTCACCCTCTAAAAAGTCATTCATCGCGCGAAGGCGCAAAGACGCCAAGAGGGCTTAAAAGAAAGTTCAGGGTTTTGTTTTTGAAATTCTGGGCGCCTTGGCACCTTGGCGCGAATCCTATTCCCTTTCATTAAAAAACTGGATTATCATTAATGCAAGATTCCAATTTGGCCAAATATAATCTTATAAAATTCCTATTCCCTGCACTGATATTTGCATTATTTATAGCTTCTTTTTGGGCGGCATTTTACAAAATGTCGATCCGTTGGGAAGGCGGCGACAGCGATTACTGCTACCTGGTCGTCCCGCTTTTTGCGTACCTATTATGGGATAAGCGCAAAAAGCCGGCTCAAAGCGAAGAAGATGAAAAACTGCAAAACGCGGAGAATGAAGGGTTTCGATTCGGCGAATTTTCTTGGAATATCTTTGGCCTTGTTCCGATATTGCTTTCCATAGCATTGATAATGGTAGGTGAATTCGGTTCCGTTGAAACCCTTATGTATATCGGCATCTGGGGCTGCGTGGTCGGAATTGCTTATCTTTTGTATGGCCGGAGAATTCGGCAACTTCTTTTCCCTTTGCTAATTCTGGCGTTCATTGTTCCCCTGCCGGCCTTCATCAACCGCACCCTCACCTTTCAATTGAAGCTGGCTGCCAGCTCCCTGGCAACCCTCATGCTGCGGTTATCCGGCGTATCGGTTTTTCAGGACGGCAATATCATCGATCTGGGCGTCACCCAGCTTCAGGTGGTGGACGCCTGCAGCGGGTTGCGCTATCTGATGCCGCTGCTGTTGCTGGGGCTGCTGATCGGCTATTTTTTCAGCAAGGGGCTGTGGCGCAGGGCGGTCGTTGCTTTTTTTCGTGCTGCCGGTATCTGTTTTCCTGAATGCTTTCAGGATCTGGGTAACCGGCATTTTGACCGTCAACGGGCATGGCGAACTGGCGGAAAATCTGTTTCATGATTTTACGGGTGGCTGGTGTTTATGATCGCGGGGGCAGCGCTTTTTGGTGTGACCAGGGTGCTGAATAAAATAGGGAAAGAAGGATTAGCTATTAAGGATGAGAGAAGATACGGGGAAAGCGCTGGATTAGGGATTAAGGGGCAAGGATTAAGGGAAGAAACAACAGGATTAGGGATTAAGGATCCAGGATTAAGGGAAGGAAATTCAGGATTAGGGATTAAGGATTATGGATTAGGGGAAGGAAATTCAGGATCAGGGATTAAGGATCAGGGATTAAGCGAAAATGAAACTAAGCCTGTGGCCAGGGAGATTGGGTGGACGAGGCCTTTGGTGCTGACCGCCTTGGTTTGCTTGATGTTTGTCGCCAGTGGGTATGCGCTGAAAAAGATACCGTCGGCGATGAATGTCCCCGAGCGGGAAGCCTTTAAATCTTTTCCCATGCAGATCGGAAACTGGCAGGGAAAAAGAAGCTATATTTCCAAGGAGATCCTGGCTGAGCTCTGGGCCGACGACTACGTCCAGGCCACCTATTTCAAGCCAAATTCCAGAAATGCCATTCATGTGCTCATCCCGTTTTATGAATATCAGGGAACACGCCACACGGTGCACGCCCCGCAGTCCTGCCTGCTGGGCGGCGGCTGGGCCTTGACCGATTCCAAGGAACGCACGGTGACGATGGATGATGGGCAGCAGATAAAATTGATGACCATGAAACTGCAAAAGGGAAACGACAAAATCCTGGGCAGCTATTTCTTTTTCATGCGCGGCCGGGTGATTACCAGCCCCTGGCTGAACAAGCTTTACCTGATGTGGGATTCCTTTACCAAACAGCGCACCGACGGCGCCCTCGTCCGCGCCGAAATGGTGGTGGCGCCGGGGCAGTCCGTGGAGGAGGCGTGGGAGGAACTGGCGGGGTTCATCGAGGGGCTTTGGGGGGTGTTGCCCCAATTCGTTCCGAATTAAGGATTAAGGATTTTGGGGTAAGGATTAAGGGAAGGATATTCAGGATTAAGGATTAAGGGGTAAGGATTAAGGGAAGGAAATTCAGGATTAAGGATTAATGAATGAAAATTCAGAACTAAGGATTAGGGAATTTGTACTGGAAAGAGCTTAAAGTCTGGCCAGGAAACACATAAATTAGTACTTGAAATATACAAGGCTACGTCAGGATTTCCTAAATCTGAAAATTTTGCGCTTGCAAGCCAACTTAAGCGAGCGGCATATTCTGTTCCTTCGAATATCGTAGAGGGTCAATCACGTAATTCTACAAAAGAATTTAGAAGACATCCAATACCTTAATCCTTAATCCTTAATCCTTAATCCTTAATCTTAGATCTTTTCGTCCGTCTTCTGTCTTCCGTCTTCCGAGTGCAGCGGTCGTCCATCGTCCCTCGGCCTCGGTTTTGTTCGCCTCTAACCTCAAGCCCATTTGCCTTGTGCAAAATAATCATTATTTTGGGTGATAGGTCTTCAATAACGACCTGATCCTAAACAACATCCTAATTTTTTTGATATAGGTGATTATTGAGAAGCAATCTATTACAGATTTATATGGAGCAATTACGATGAATCCATTCAATCGCATTGAGCTAAACCCCAGAGTGTGCAACGGCAAACCGGTTGTAAAGGGGACGATAAATTCCGGTATCCGTCATTTTGGATCAAATCGCGGCAGGTGAAAGCTGGGATGACATTTTGACCGGCTTTCCTGAACTTTTGAAGGAAGATATTCAGGCATCTTTGCTATATGCAAGTGCCGTGCTGGAGCACACCGAGGTGAAGGAAGCACATGCCTGAAAGCCTTAAGCTGTTTTTGGATCAGATGCTGAGGCGAGAAGTTTCCGAGGTTCTCAGAAATGAGGGTCATGATGTGCTGCGCACATCGGATGTCGGCCAGGCTCGTGCCGATGATTATCAGATTTTGCAAAAGGCGATTAAGGAACAAAGGATCTTAATTACTCTTGATGAGCATTTTGGAAATTGGGCTGTTTTACCATTGCGTTCACATCCTGGTGATCCGATTGAAAATCAATCCAACAACCTCTGCCAATGCCATAAATCTCCTGGTGCCTTTTTTGCGCCTGTACTCCCAACAGGAATTTAAAAATTACCTGATTATACTGTCAACGCTGAGGTCGAGATGGATTTATACGGCTTAGAGTTGGTTTTTTGTATCACTGCAAGGCAGATAAAATGGCGGACAATACTTTTCGCCGAGTGTCCCCTATGCATCCGTTTTTGCCTCAAACCTCCAAGCTCCAAACGGCTGGGGGTCTTATCGCTTTGAGCTTTCAACCTTGAGCATCGAGCTTCTTTTTGGCCGCAAGCCTATCTCCGGGGACGGGCCACACGGACTACCTGAAATTGGGCAGATTACATCCAGATTTCTCGCACGAAGACGCAAAGAAAGAATTTAAGAAAATGTTGTTTAACCGTGTTTATCAGTGTCAATTTTTAGTCTTGGTTAAAAAAGAGCAAAACGTTCTAAGCCCTCCTAACCTTCAGTTGACAATATATTGGCCGTGTTTTACGGTAATTATAAAGATTGCAATATGATATGAGGAACCACTCCGCAATAAAAAAGGATTAAATTTCATGCAAACTGAAGAAATGCTACGCGAAATAACAAAGCCGTTTATTACAGCTGGTATTTATAAGGATGAAAAGTCTGCCTTGACAGACATCACTTTGGATTATATTTCCCGCAAAATTGATCAGTATAATAACATCATTTCAACTTTTAAAAAGAAGTACAGCTGTGATTTCGATCAATTTTCGGCGCAAATTCAAAATCAGGCATCGCTTGAGAATGAGGATGATTGGATGGAATGGAAAAGCGCCATCGAGATGAGGCAATCTTGGAAAAATGCAAATAAAATGATTATCAGCAATGAATAAACGTATCGAATCTTCCAGGATCGTTTCGCACTTAAAATCCAACCCTTTAATATCTTCATTAAAAATCGTTGAGATCGACGAGGTTTTCACACGCAGTGTGCTAAAGATTCGTTGTAATCTTTTACCTTCATCCTACCATATTCACGTCCGATTGATTCAAACAGAAAATGAGACGATATATTCCTATCAGCTTTATACGGATCACCCAATCGTAAGATGGGATAACGCACCACATTTTCCGGAAATATCGACTTTTCCACACCACTTCCGCAATGTAAGGGGAGAGGTTGGTCCTTCCCCTTTGGTAGGGTCAATTATTGAAGATTTGGATAATGTCCTTAAAAGGATCAGAAGCCTATTGATATCGAATGAGTTTTGAGACCAAATCCATCTTCCACCGGTTTTTACCCGGGGTTCATTTGACAGGGTATGGATTAGGTAAAATAATTAGTGGTGAAGCACCCGTCAAAAGGAGGATTTGAATATTATAGTTTTAAAACCTTATCCATTAATCCTGAATAATGTTTTCAATGTCTATCGGAGGAAACATGGAAGCTTTCGAATTTGAAACAATTCATGAAAATGGAATTATCAAAATTCCGGTTGAATTAAGGAAAAACTTAACCAAAAAAGTAAAAATAATTATTTTGACGAAGGAAGAAAAACAAGATGATTTAAGCGATCTGCTACTTAAAGCGCCTAAATGGGAAGAATCCGATATAATCGATTTTAATCGTACGATTCGAGAAGGTTATGAGAATTGGAAGATAGAAGAATTTTAGTTGATACTTCTGTGGTCATTGACCATTTTAGAAAGAAAAACAAAAGCAAGTCGTTGCTTTATGAGTTGTCAAAAGTTAATACACTATTTCTTTCTGCAATAAGCAAATTCGAGTTTCTGGTCGGAACAAAAACCTCCCAAATTCCTCAGACTGTAAAAATCATTGAAGGCTTTTATATTTTATCTTTCAATTCCAATGCTGCAAACATAGCGAGCAATATCGCAAAAAAGCTAAAAGCGCAAAATAGAATTATCGAATTTAGAGACATATTTATTGCAGCAACAGCCATTGCAAATGACATACCCCTATCCACGTTAAATGTTAAACACTTCGAAAGAATAGATGGTTTAGAATTGATCAGAAATCCGAATCAATCTGAATAGCGATTCCGGCTATGTCATTTATGTGCTCATCCCCTATTACAAATATCAGGGAACACGCCACACGGTGCACGCCCCGCAGTCCTGCCTGCTGGGCGGCGGCTGGGCCTTGACGGATTCCAAAGAGCGCACCGTCACGACAGACGGCGGGCATCAGATAAAATTGATGACCATGAAACTGCAAAAGGGAAATGACAAAATCCTGGGCAGCTATTTCTTTTTCATGCGCGGAAGGGTGATCACCAGTCCCTGGCTGAACAAGCTTTATCTGATGTGGGATTCGTTCACCAGACAACGCACCGACGGTGCCCTGGTGCGCGCCGAAATGGTCGTGGTCCCCGGGCAGTCCGTTGAGGAGGCGTGGAGGGAACTGGCGGGGTTCATCGAGGGGCTTTGGGGGGTTTTGCCCCAATTCGTTCCGAGTTAAGGATTAAGGATTTTGGGGTAAGGATTAAGGGAAGAAAATTCAGGATTAAGGATTAAGGGGTAAGGATTAAGGGAAGGATATTCAGGATTAAGGGAAGAAAATTCAGGACTAAGGATTAGGGAATTTGTATTGGAAAGAGCTTAAGGTCTGGCAGGAAACACATAAATTAGTACTTGAAATATACAAGGCTACGTCAGGATTTCCTAAATCTGAAGATTTTGCGCTTGCAAGCCAACTTAAGCGAGCGGCATATTCTGTTCCTTCGAATATCGTAGAGGGTCAATCACGTAATTCTACAAAAGATTACTTAAATTTTCTGTACAACTCAAGAGGCTCTATGGAAGAAGTCCGTTACTTTTTGCTTCTTTCTTATGATCTAAAATTTATTTTGGACAGGGAATATCAGAGACTGGAAAAGCGATATGAAGCAGCAAGTAAAATGCTAAATGGCCTGATAAGGTCCTTGAAAGATAAAATTTAGAAACATCCAATACCTTAATCCTTACCCCTTAATCCTAATCTTTTCGTCCGTCATCTGTCTTCTGTCTTCCATCTTCCAAGCGCAGCGGTCGTCCATCGGTTTTTCGTCCGTCCGTGTGGGTCTGGCTGCCCTGTGGAATGCGGAGCCTATTCCTCCGGGGTGGCTAATTTAAATTAAATCAAAATTGCCTTGTGGGAAATAATCATTATTTTTTTTGATATGGCCTTCAATAACGACCTGGTCTCCAACATCCTATTTTTTTGATATAGGTGATTATAAAGGTCACTGGTGTCTTGGGCATTCTTCTTCGGGTTTGGCATCAAAAAAGTATTCCTTCACGTCCCAAACAACTAAATGCTATGTGCATTCCTCATTCAGATTCTAGAGGGAGTTGAAAATTACCGGCGACAACGCCGGGGACGGTTATGTCTTCATCCAAATTTTCCCATCGAAGGGCAAAACCGTTTAGTCGCAGACTAACTTCTTTTAGGTCCTCTGTTGATGCTTGCTTTAAAAAGGACATAGGGGTCAGATCTTCATTCTTGACAGGACTTAATCGGGATGGGTGGATGGTTGGATGAAATCGGGATATCATGGTTCATTTTAAGACCTAATAGGATCCATTGGTCGATTTCATGAACCAATTCCTCTGCAATATCGATTGTGATGCGAACCTTTTTCCCATGGCGAACAATTTTAGCTTTGGTCATATCCACCAGGTCATGAATATCCTCGCCTTCGTCAAATCGGTGGTCGAATTCACCCTCTAAAAAGTCATTCATCGCGCGAAGACGCAAAGAGGCAAAGAGGGCTCAAAAGAAAGTTCAGGGTTTTGTTTTTAAATTCTTGGCGTCTTGGCGCCTTGGCGCGAATCCTATTCCCTTTCATTAAAAAACTGGGTTATCATTAATGCAAGATCCCAATTGGGCCAGATATAATCTTATAAAATTCCTATTTCCTGCACTGATATTCGCATTCTTCCTCGCTTCCTTATGGACGGCATTTCACAAAATGTCCATCCGCTGGTCAGGGGGAGACAACAACTATTGTTACCTGGTTGTACCTTTATTCCTATACCTGCTCTATGATTGCCGCAATCAATTCAAGTTCGGAGAATTTTCCTGGAATATTTTTGGTCTCATACCCATTATTATATCGATAGGGTTGATCCTCGTAGGGGAGTTTGGCTCGGTTGAAACGCTGATGTATATCGGCATCTGGGGCTGTATAGTCGGTATAGCTTACCTTTTATATGGCCGGCGAATTCGTTACCTGATTTTCCCTTTGATCATTTTAGCATTCATCGTTCCCCTACCCCCATTCGTCAACCGCACCCTCACATTTCAACTGAAACTGGCAGCCAGCTCCCTGGCGACCCTTATGTTGCGGCTCTGAGGGGTTTCAGTTTTTCAGGATGGAAACATTATTGACATGGGCATCACGCACAAACATTTTCCTTGTCGGATCAGCCTTTGCTACTGAATTTTAGTGGAAATTCTCCGTGGCTTTGGATGGGTGGATGTGCGAGGATGGTGGGCGAAGCGTTATTAAATTTTTATTCTTTTCAGGACTCTTGAAAGAAGCTTGCGGTCGATGACCCGCAAAATGGTCACCAGGTTGTCCTCTATTTGGTACAATACTCTGTAATCTCCTGAACGTAGACGGTAGACAGGTGGTCTGAAATTCTTCAGGCGCTTGATTCGGGTGCCCGAAGGGAACGGGCTGGATTCCAGAAGCTCGAGATCCTGATGGATCTTAACTCGAAACTTTTCGGGGACAGCCTTTAGGTCCTCAATCGAATGCTCAGTCAACCGGACATAAAATCTATCCATCTGTTTTCCTAAGATATTCTTTAAGAGGTACTAATTTGCCGGCTTGAATGTCATCCCTGGCTTCAGCGATCATTTTTTGAACTACAGGGCTGTTTTCCAATACAAAATCTTCAATGTCGCCTTCTTTTAAAGAAGTTATGGCAGCAGCGGGCTTTCCCCTGTAGGTGATAATAACAGGGTTGCCTTCCATGACCTCCTTCAGAATCTTATTTGTTTTGTTTTTCAATTCAACTGTATTAGCAAATCGCATTGTTTACTCCTCAATTTTTGAGTTATAAGGCTATTATAATAGCCAGATGTTGTTGGGTCAAGGGGCACTTTGCCGCAAAGCATCTTGATCTGTCACTGGGGTGCGTCCTGGTCGGGCCACACGAATTACCGGAAATTGTGCAGATTAAATCCACATTCCCTCAAAATACAACCTTATTTTGAGATTTTATGCGGCGAAAAGAGCGTTTTTGTTTAAAGATGCAAATTTTGAGAAAATTATGATTGCACAAAGACCTTGGCGGCTTGGCGCGAGACTATTCCCTTTCATCAAAAAAACGGGTTTTCGTTAATGCAAGATTCCAATTTGACAAGATATAAGCTTAATAAATTCCTATTCCCTGCACTGATATTTGCATTTTTCCTCATATCCTTTTGGTCGGCATTTTACAAAATGTCGATCCGTTGGGAAGGCGGCGACAGCGATTACTGCTACCTGGTTATTCCTTTATTCCTTTACCTGCTCTATGATTGCCGCAATCAATTCAGGTTCGGAGAATTTTCCTGGAATATTTTTGGTCTCATTCCTATCATGATTTCAAGTGGTTTGATTCTGGTCGGCGAATTTCGCTCGGTTGAAACGCTGATGTATATCGGCATCTGGGGCTGTATAGTCGGCATAGCTTTCCTTTTATATGGCCGGCGGATTCGTTACCTGATTTTCCCTTTGATCATTTTAGCATTCATCGTTCCCCTACCCCCATTCGTCAACCGTACCCTGACATTTCAGTTGAAACTGGCCGCAAGCTCACTGGCGACACTGATGCTGCGCGTATCCGGCGTCTCTGTTTTTCAGGACGGCAATATTATTGACATATTAATCAAGGCACAACCTGTTTTACAAAAGCATGGAGTGGCATAACCATCACCTGGTCTGCGATGGGATATTCCCCTTCCACAGGGGCGATCACCACAGTGTTGTCCGGTTTAATCGTGTCAATCGAGTTCCAAAATCGGGTTGAAACTTTCGGACTGGTTGATGATTTGATTTCAATCGCCATCTTTCGCATTCCTTTTGTTAAAATCAAATCGATTTCCGCACCGTTGGAAGTTCTATAAAATGAAGCCTGCCAGCGTGGAAACTTTGGGATGATATTTTCGATGACATATCCTTCATAGGAGGCTCCGTAAATCGGGTGCGCGAAAAGTTCTTCCATGGATTCAATATTCAACAATGCATGCAATATACCACTGTCTCTGATATAAACCTTCGGTGATTTGACCAAGCGCTTTTTTACATTTCTCGTATACGGGGGCAAGGCCCGAACCATAAATGTCTGTTCCAGCAGGTCTATGTACTTTCGAATCGTATGTGAACTGACTCCCATCGAACCGGCTAATTTAGAAGCGTTGAGAACTTGGCCATGTGAATGCGCCAACATTCTCCAGAATCTTCCCAAGGTGTTCGCTGGTATCTGAAAGCCTAACTGCGGAATATCACGTTCTAAAAATGTTCTTATATAGTCCTCCCGCCATTGGGCGCTAATTTCATTACTTTCGGTCAGCAGGCTTCTCGGATATCCGCCCTGCAGCCAGTGAGTTGCCTGATCCGTGAAGGAAGCTTCTTTCCGGGAAAATGGAGTGATTTCAATATAGGAAAGCCGACCGGCTAGCGATTCGGAACTTTGTCTGATTAAATCCCTGGATGCGGATCCGAGAATCAAAAACTGACCGTTTCTTCTATTGCGATCAATAACGCCTCTCAGGATAGGAAAAATATCCGGAGTCCGCTGGATTTCATCCAGACAAATCATATGATCGCTGAATTGAGAAAAAAAAGCTTCAGGGTCAGTGAGTTTATTAAGATCTGCAGGACGTTCCAAATCGAGGTGGATAGCCTTCGGGATTTTCTCGATCACCATACCGGCAAGTGTTGATTTACCCACTTGCCGAGCCCCCAGCAAGGCGACTGCAGGGTAATTTTTTAGCCGGGTTTTGACGGTGTCTGTTATCTCTCTTTCGATTAATTCATGCATATTTGTACATTAAGTTCAAATTTACATGCTGTCAAGGACAATTACCTGATCATGGTGATTACAGTCTCGAGGCTCGTATCATCAAAAAAAATGCGGAGTTTCATCAATGCAAGATTCCTATTTAGCAAGATATAATCTTACAAAATTCTTGTTCCCTGCAGCAATCCTCCTGTCACTGGGGTCGGACCACACGAACTACCTGAAATTGTGCAGATAACATCCATATTACCCTCTAGAAACGAGCTTATTTTAAGATTTTCAGGGGTGAAAAGAGCGTTTTTGTTTAAAGATAAATAAATCGCAGAAGACAGAATGCAGAAATTATAGCAGTATTTGATGCCGTTATCGGCGAGTTGTGGAATATTTTGCCGGCTTACGTTCCGATGTAGAGCCTTCGGCCGTTTGAGGAGCGCTACGCTTTAGGTTGGAAGTTGGAGGCAAGAACTCAGGTGCCAGATGACAGACAGAAGCGGAAGGCAGAAGGCAGAGTTCCCGTCTTCGCTCTCCGGAGCTTCAGGCTTCGCATTAAGCTTCGACCCGACAAGCCGCCGGTCAAGCAGGCAGACGGCGGCTGGCAGAGGACAAATGACTAATTATTTATCAATTTTCAGCTATATTTATAAGGTGAAAACTGTTGTAAGAGGCCTCGCAGCTTTAAACCTACAGCTGGTTGCGTGATTCAGATGAATCGAGAAAGCATTTTACAATATTGGATAGAGTGTTCAGATAATGATTTCCGAGCGATGATTCACTTGTTCGAGAAGGGCGACTATTCATGGTCGTTGTTCATCGGCCACCTAGTGATCGAGAAGCTGTTAAAAGCCTTATACGTTCAACAAGTTGACGTCACTCCTCCTTTTATTCATGATCTGGTCAGATTATCCGAAAAAGCAGGCCTTTCGCTAAAGGAAGAGAAAAAGGACATTTTGGACACGATATCTACTTTCAATATACAGGCTAGATATGACGATTACAAGATGTCATTTCATCGGAAATGCTCACAAGCTTTTACAGAAAAATGGATTAATGAGATCAAGGAGATCAGGGAATGGATAAAAAACAAGCTCCCGAAGCAGCGATGAGATATGCCGTTTTTCTCAGAAAGACAAAACCTGGCGTAAAAAAGATATTTCTTTTCGGTTCTCATGCGAAAGGAACCTCTAATGAAGACAGTGATATTGATTTGGCAATCATTTTTGATAAGCTTTCCGACAGCTTTGAAATGCAGGTCGAATTAATGAAGATGAGAAGAAAGTTTGATACCAGGATCGAACCTCATCCATTTACCGAATCCGATTTCAATGCATCCAATCCCATAGCCAATGAAATCCTGAAGACCGGTCTAGAAATCGCCTGATTCCGGATTGAGTTCTCGCGCGAAGACGCAAAGAAGACCGCAAATGACATAGCGACCGTGAGAGCGTGGGATGGGCGATGGACGATTGAGAAAGAGATGAACGTGTGAACGTGTGAGGGACGAGAGAGGGATGGAGGGGGGATGGACGAAAGATGAACGTTCGAACGTGTGATGGACGATGGACGAAAACAGAAGACAGAGGACGGCGGACAAAGTTCAGGATTACGGATTAAGGATTAGGGATTAGGGATTAGGGGAAGAACGAGGGACGAGGGGCTAAGGACGAACGTGAGAACGGGCGATGGATGATGGACGAAAGAGATGAACGTGCGAACGTGTGATGGACGAGGGGCAAAAGAGATGAACGTGTGAACGTGTGATGGATGATGGACGATTGGGATGGATGGGATGGATGGGATGGGTGGATGTTTGGATGTTTGGATGATTAGGATGGGTGGGATGGACGAAAGATGAACGTGTAAACGTGTGATGGACGAGGGACGAGGGGCCAAGGACGAGCGTGAGAACGGGCGATGGACGAGGGGCGAAGGGCCAAGGACGGACAGCGGGTGGGAGAAGGGTTTCAGTTTGGAGTGTTTTCCTGGAATATCTTTGGTCTTATCCCTAATATTATTGTCAATCGGGTTGGTTATGATCGGCGAATTCGGGTAAGCTTGCTGCTTAATTTTTGAGACATTCAACGGTGGCAGTTGACTTGATGGCCGATTGTGTATATATAAATAATATATACGCTAAGTTAGGGGATGATATCATGGAAACAGCAAAATTATTTAAAAATGGTAATTCTCAAGCGGTAAGGCTTCCCAAAGAATTTGGAATTCCCGGCACTGAAGTGAAAATATACAAAAGAGGCAACCAGGTGATACTTGAGCCAATAGAAGCGACATGGGATTCATTATTCGAGTCGCTTGATGAATTTCCGGATGATTTTCTGAAAGACGGGAGGAGCCAACCCGCCATGCAGGATAGAGAATCTTTCTGATGCAATTTCTCTTTGATACCGATATTTGCATATACCTGATAAAAGAACGCCCACCCGCAGTTCTTGGGCAAAACATATCGGCATTCGAAGGTCTCTGCTAAGAGGGGCAGACAGATGCTGACTTCGGGATAACGCATAAATAGATTTTTAGGGAAAAGAGACGATGAAGGCGAAAAAAAATCTTATTAAGGATCTGGATTCGCTGGCTCCAGGCGATCTGGTAAAGGTGTATGATTTAATTCTTGCTCTTAAGGGCAAAGCCGAGGTCAAGCAGATAAAATCAGCGGCTCAATCAAAAGGATATTTGCGAGTTCAGAGAGCCTTGTCAGGTTATAACTCCTCTTTAAGCGAGGATGTAATAGTTCATCGGGAAGACAGGATATGATCGTTTTTTTCGATACGTCTGCTCTTGTTAAGCTGTTTCATAAAGAACAAGGCTCAGACAAAGTAACTGACTTGCTTACCTCACCTGACAATGAAATTTGGATTTCCGAACTCACGCGAATTGAATTTTATAGCGCATTGTATCGAAGATATCGGAATAAAGAAATCGACGATAATAATCTGCAAGATGCAATACTTGGGTTTGAGGAGCAATGTTTATCCTTCAATGTTGAACCTCTTGGACAGGTTGTGGTTCAAGAAGCTCAAGCGCTCATAAAGCGCTTCGGAAGGACGATGGGCCTTAGAACCTTAGATTCCCTTCAGCTTGGCTCATTTGTTCTGATCCAAGGCCAGGACTGGTTCTTTGCTGCTGCTGATGAGACACTGTGCAGAATAGCTGAGAAGGCTGGCGCAAAAACAATTAATCCTCTTGCTTAATTTATGGACGGCCATTTCCCGGCGATCTACTTAAACCGCAGTTCCGGCAACGCCATCCATATGCTCATCCATATTAAGAATACCGAAACACGTGCCACACGGTCACTGGGGTCGGGCAACACGAACTACCTGGTGAAAACGGTTTAATAGATATGACAAGTTTTTTTCAAAAGGAGGTCGCATAATGGACACTTCTTTTGATCTGAAGTTTGCGGAAAATACAGAGGCTATTGTTACCCAATTTGGTTTCAAGGATTTAAAATCTTTTATAAAAAACCAAGCTTTGCTCATGCTTTTGGCTAAAATAGAAAAGTATGAGGCAGAGAATAGATGTTTTGAGGGTAAATATAATATGTCTTATAATGCTTTTAAGGATATGACCAGGAAGGGTCTTCGTTTCGATTTAAAGCGGAATTAACGTTTACAAAGAATCGAAGCTTTTCATAAAGGAATACGTTTTCAACAACCAAGAAAGAAAGAGGCGCCCGCTCGTATCGAACTTAATCCCCGTGTATGTAACGGGAAGCCGGTCATCAAAGGAACCCGAATTCCGATCTCCGTCATTTTGGAGCAAATATCGGAAGGCGAATCCTGGGATGATATTTTGGCGGGTTATCCTGAGCTGGTTAAGGAGGATATTCAGGCAGCATTGCTATATGCAAGTGCCATTCTCGATCATACTGAGAATGGCGGCTGTAATTTTCGCCGGGCGAGCAATACCTGTCAAGACTCGGAAGAGATGATGATTGAAGACATAAAGCCTGTTATTTTTTGAGCTTTTTCAGGATCTTATAGATAGTATCCCTTTTGCCGACACAAACTACGAAAACGGTGATCTCACTTTCTTCGACTTCGTAAACAAGTCGATAGCCTACGGACCGAAGCTTTATCTTAAAGTGGTTTTTGAATCCGGCAATTCTCGCTGAATCGACATACGGAATTTCAAGTCTTCGCTCTAACAGCCGTTTAAACTGCTCCTTTATTCCGGGGGAGAGTTTGCGCCATTCCTTCAGCGCCGACGGTAAAAATTTAAGCTTATAGCTCATTGAGATCAACCTCAACGGCATCCGCTTTTTCGCTTCTGCGCTCCTCGATAATTTTGCCGAGTTCAATGTCCTCCGCCAATTCCATCAGGCTTTCAAAAGTCTCGGCAGGGACTATGTAGGCTGTAGGGCGGTTGCGGTTAAGCAGCGCAATGATATCCCCCTGGGCATCGTCTATCAGCGCCTGGGGGTTGCGCTTCAGTTGGCTGATGCTGACAGTGTAGGTTGCGTGTATTTTGGTAAGCATTGTTCATTCCTCATTAAATGTATTTTATTTGAGCCTTTAATAGCACTTTTATATGGTCCTTTCAAGGATCGCGGCGTCTTGGCGCGAGAAAATAAAAAAAACCCAATCATCAATCATCGCGCAAAGCCGCAAAGAAGACCCTAAGATCAAGGATTGAGGATTAGAGATCTTCACCCGATACAGCGCGAAGCACTTTACGAACGTTTCCCAAAGCCCGGTCGCCACAGACAATCAAAGGTGGCAGTTGACTTGATGTCCGCTTGTGTATATATATAAAATATATACACAAAGTGAGGGGGGATGAGATCATGGAAACAGCAAAATTATTTAAAAATGGTAATTCTCAAGCGGTAAGGCTTCCCAAAGATTTTAGAATTCCCGGCACTGAAGTGAAAATATACAGTCGGCGTCGATCAGCGGCTGATTAAACTGCTATCTATTCAAAATGTCGCGGGTCCCAATATTTCTGAAAATCACCGCGTCTTCGTAAAATTCGGAAGTGAACCGATAATTCATGGTCACTGACCCTTCCCAACGGTTTTTGGCCCCCTGGATTTGCTTGACCCTGAGAGATGGATGAAACCGGTTGTTCAAAAAAAGCTTCAATTTTTTATCGAAAGCGTTCTGAATTTCTTTGGGCAAGGATTGATATTGTTTTTTAAACCTTTGGCTGAAATGGTATTTTTCTATTCTTTCAGCCGTTTCAACCCCTCTTCGGCCGTCTTGAATCCGGGGGAAATTCGATTCTTTTCAATCTCTTCATCGACATCGGCTTCCGATTTTTGCCACTCCTTTGTCCAGTACCAACCTTGGGAGGGATCGATCAATTTTCTGGGCTTTAAAATAATTTGCCCCTCTTTGACCTCGACTTCGACATAATCTCCTTTGTCGATCTCGAGCGCGTGCATAATCTTTTTGGGGATCCGAATCTGCCCCTGGGGGCTGATCTTCATAATTGCGCTCATAGCACCTCCGTTAAACAATTAAACTTTTAAACAAAATTTAAGAGAATGTTTTAAAAAAATCAATAGCGACTTTGGGCCGGAGAATTTGAGACCTTGCAGCAATTGGAGCGCGAATACAGAGATTTGTCGGAGGGGAGACGGAAGTTTGCTCATAGAAGCATATTTCCAAAAAATTGAATCCGAAATTGAAGCATGTCCCTACACTGTCGAAACCGAAATCCGAAAAGAAAAGCGATCGTTCTATATTGCCATCGTCGAGGGCCGGATGCTATTTACAGAGGGTGTAATCCTGGATTCTAACTCAAACGAGCCAATTTTCAACAGCTAATTGCGGCACTCTCTGGAAGTGTTTCGAGTTTCCAGTGATCAATGTCATACCCATGGTCAAGGCGATTGAAGCTATTTGTAAATCAGCATGCGCCAGTGGGGTTCCCTTCTTTTCCAAAAGGCTTCTGATCTCGCCATATTTTTTTGCGGCCGAAAAATCAAACAGTAAAATTGTCGCTCGAGGCAGAAGAACTGACTCAAAAAGTTCGAGCAGTCTTTTCCTGTTTGAGGCTTTCATCAATCCATAATATACCTCGGCGATAGTGATCGTTGTGGTGAATTGATCTCGCCTGGGTATTTTTCTCAAACGATCCAGCAGTTTTTCGGATGGGATCTTTCGGATGACATTTGTATAAATGTCCGTATCGAAGATAAACACTATAAGTTCACCTTTCTGCCGAAGTCCTCACTTCTTCTGTGGTAGACCTCCATGGTCTCCTCAGCCAAATCTTCAAGCTCGGGCTCAATGCCGGCGGCCCCCAAAAGACCATCTTCAGGAGATCCTGCTTTGATCCGTTCCAGAAACTCCAGGTCTTTCACCGATATAAGAGCAACGAAGGGCTTTCCTCTTTTGGTAATAACGATATGTTCATCCGTGTACGCTGCCCGGCGGGCATATTCTGAAAAAGAGCTTTTCGCTTTTGCCAAGTTGATCTGTATCATGATGTTACACCTCCTGCATGGTCAATATGGCCATAATGACCATGATTATAACACCCATCATGATCCGTCAACCAAGAATAATGATGATCTAAATACTGACACCCGATGCCGGATTATTGGAGGGCCAAGGACGAACGTGTGAACTTGTGATGGACGAGGGACGAAAACAGAAGGCAGAAGACAGAGGACGGAGGACGGCCTACAGAGTTCAGGATTAGGGATTTAGGATTAAGGATTAAGATCGAATGAGCCGAGTGGCTAGCGCAGCGGTCGGCGTGTATCGACGTGGGTCCGTGGTTTATTAGACTGCCGGCCTGTGGCAGCTATCTTTTCAACCATTCCGATTTTTCCTGCTGCACCCTTTCATGCAGCCAGATCTTTATCAGAGCGCCGCGATCAACCCCGATTCTTTGCCGAATTTGGTCAATTTCATACACCAATTCCTCTGCAATATCGATTGTGATGCGAACCTTTTTCCCATGGCGAACAATTTTAGCTTTGGTCATATCCACCAGGTCATGAATATCCTCGCCTTCGTCAAATCGGCGGTCGAATTCATCGGCGTTTTTTGCGAATTTATTTGTTCTCATACAGTTTGGTTTCCTTCTTTCTTGCGCGTCTGGCAGATATGATTCGTATGGCATCGGCACGACGGGTGAAAATTGCCGTCCAAATTTTATTTCCGATTCTACCAATCAGAGCATTTCTATTTTCAGCCGGGAAATGCACCTGGATCTCGATACGATCCGGATTGTCCCATAACTCTGTGGCGGCCTTAAAATCGATACCGTGTTTTTTTCTATTTGTCCGGTTTTTGTTCTCATCCCATTCGAATTCCATAGCAAAAAAATTATAGTGATTCAACACAGAATTGCAACAAATTTTATACGACTGGTCGAGTCTCATCCGCAGGGATGGAAAACCTTGGGTGGATGATTTGGATGGATGGATGATTGGATGGATGGAGTGAAAAAATTTGAAGATAGGGTGGTTGAGAGGAATAAGAATCTAAACCGTGGCTCTCGAACGCTTGTATTCATCCGGATTTCAGCGTTGCTGGATCTGCTCGCGAAATAGCTGGTATATGTCTTTGCGATGGCCGACATAGTGAATTTCGATAAGGCGCTTGTCCTCTCTGATTCTGTATATAATCCGGTAGCGTTTCGTCCGTAAAGACAGATAACCTGAAAGATCTTTCTCCAGAGATTTCCCGAGAAGGGGATGCTCACTTAACTGTTCAATCTTTGATTTGACATGCGGCTTCAAATCGGGATGCAGAACTCGTATCTGCTCGCGGGCAGTTTGGGAATAAAGCAAATCAAACTTTTTAACCATCACTGGGCCCACACATCTTCATGGGCGTGGACTCTGTCGGACCTAAAATCCTTGCCTGAGGCCTCAAGGGCTTTCACGATGGCGGGGTTACCGAGAATTTCGATCGTTTCGAGCAATGCCTCGTAGCGGTCCGGACTCATCATAATGCCAACGGCCATACCGTTTTTCGTTACGGTGATCGTCGAGTCCTCATCGACCATCTCTTTTACGATGTCGAGCAAATCTTTTTTAACTCGGGTGATAGGAATTATTTTTTGAAAATCATCCATTTTTGGCTCCCTGAAAAAATTTTTATACCCATAATAATTTCCAAATGGAAGACTGTCAAGTGAGAAGGCGATGAACCGAAATTGGGGCGGAAGCGCTCCTTCAACGCCGGAGGCTTTTATGAACCGCTTGGTGGCTTGGCGCGAGGAATATTTCTGGAGTTTTATCGGGTGATGGCGTAACAGGCAGAAATTAGAGATCGGGAGGCGGGGGACTATTCTTTTTGTGCCTTTTTAAAATTGCGAAGCGATCCTGACGATCCCAGTTAGCCGTCTGAGTTTAGCGCCCTGTTCGGTCTGGGTCTATCAATAAGGCCCCCCTGGACATAGCGGTGAAGTATACTTGACATTAATGTTTGGTAGGGAATTCCATTTTCAATAGCTAGTGCTTGAATCTCCTCTAAATCTTTTGCTGAGATCCGAATATTGACTCTTTTGTCCTTCTTTAATGTTTTCCTGGCATATTCTTGATGCTTTTTTATTTCGGCCTTCACGTTTTTGACTTGTTTCCATTCTCCACGCTCAAAGGAGTCAAGAATTTCTTTTTCTTCTTTATCAAGTATTATTTCGTTCATATTTTCCTCCTATGTAATCCCGCGTGGCTTTACGACTCGGAATGATTGTCTTTAGGAATTTGCCTTCCGAGGATTGAACAAATGGAACAAGATAAGCGTATTCATAAATCTTAACCACTATAATTTGCTGATTTGGATATTTTCCTTGATTCGGATGAACAAATAAATCCAATATATCGCCCCGCTCAATATGCATCACAACCTGTTCGAAACTGATGCCACGTTCAGCTTTAAGTTTTTCATTCTTTTGGATATCCCATTTGTAATAATCCATACCAGGAAATTAGTGCATCGTGTGCCTTATGTCAACACGAATGTCGAGAAAAGGGACCGAACGATCATAAGGATTCTAACGACCTCAACGATCTAAACCAAGGAAAACAAATGAAGGGAATCATACTCGCAGGGGGATCGGGCACGCGGCTGTATCCGATCACCCAGGTGGTCAGCAAACAGCTCCTGCCGGTCTACGACAAACCCATGATCTACTACCCGCTGTCGATTCTGATGCTGACCGGTTTGCGCGAAATCCTGATCATTTCGACGCCTCAGGACCTGCCCCAATTTGAAAGGCTGATGGGTGACGGCTCCCAGTGGGGTCTTTCCTTTTCCTATGCCGAGCAGCCGCGTCCCGAGGGCCTGGCCCAGGCATTTATCATCGGCCGGGAGTTTGTCGGTGATGACAAGGTCTGCCTGATCCTCGGTGACAACCTGTTTTACGGTCATGGACTGCCGGAAAAGCTTCATCGGGCTGTCCGGAGGCAAGCGGGTGCGACTATTTTTGGCTACTGGGTGAGCGATCCCACCCGCTACGGCGTTGTTTCGTTCGACGATGACGACCGCGCGGTGGACATCCAGGAAAAGCCGGCAGAGCCGCGCTCCCATTACGCGGTGACCGGCCTCTACTTTTATGACAACCGGGTTCTGGATATTGCGGCCGGCCTGAAGCCTTCCGCCCGGGGGGAACTGGAGATAACCGATGTCAATCTGGCCTATCTTCGGCTGGGGGCCTTGCACGTCGAGAAATTGGGCCGCGGCATCGCCTGGCTGGATACCGGCACTCACGACAGTCTGATGCAGGCCTCCGACTACATTCAGGTGGTCGAAAAACGCCAGGGCTTGAAGGTCGCCTGCATCGAAGAAATCGCCTATCGCATGAATTACATCGATGCGGCCCAGTTGGAACGGCTCGCTCAACCGCTGCTGAAAAACGGCTATGGGGAGTATTTGATGAATGTGCTCAAATATGGGAGTGCGTATATTTAAGGATTAAGGATTAAGGGGTATGGATTAAGGGAAAGGAATTAGGAGTAAGGATCAAGGATTTAGGGGTAAGGGTTGAGGATTAGGGATTTTGTATTTGAAAGAGCTAAAAGTCTGGAAGGAAAAACCTTTATCCTTTACCCTTTATCCTTTATCCTTTTAACACAATGAGAATCATAGACACCAAACTGGCAGGCGTAAAAATTATCGAACCTGATGTGTTCGAAGATCTCCGCGGAATGTTCATGGAGACCTATCACCGGGAGCGGTACCATCAGCACGGGATTGACATCCAATTTGTTCAGGATAATCTGTCCTGTTCGGTCAAGGGATCGCTTCGGGGACTGCATTATCAGCACCCGCACAGCCAGGCGAAGCTGGTGCAGGCGGCCTTCGGTGAAATCTGGGATGTAGCGGTCGATATTCGGCCGCATTCGGCCACATTCGGCGAATGGACCCGTGCGGTTCTTTCAGGAGAGAACCGACGGCAGCTTCTGATACCCGGCGGATTCGCCCATGGCTTTTGTGTCACCAGCGAATCGGCGCTGGTATTCTACAAGTGCAGCGATTTTTATGCGGCCGATGCCGAGCGCAGTGTTTTGTGGTCCGACCCCGATTTGGGCATCGAATGGCCGGTGAAAGATCCCGTGTTGTCGGCAAAAGATATGGCGGCTCCCCGGCTGAAGGATATTCCGGTGGAAAGGTTGCCGGGATAATAGAAGGACAGAAGCCAGAAGGACAGAAGCCAGAAGTCAGAAGCCGGAAGACAGAAGTCGCAAGGACAAAGTTCAGGATTAAGGATCAAGGATTAGGGGACGGACGAGGGAGGACGGGGGACGGAGGAGACAGAGGGACGGGAAGACAGAAGGCGGAAAACAGAAGACGGAAGACAGAAGTCGCAAGGACAAAGTTCAGGATTAAGGATCAAGGATTAGAGGATTAGAGGATTAAGGGAAGGGCAAGGGAAGAAATCAGGAGACGGTGGACCGAGATGCTTGGCAGTCACAGTCGTCACTCCGGCAGGGTTATAGCCGGAGTCCAGAACTGTTTACCGGATCCCGAGGGGCCGTCATCCCGGACTTGATCCAGTACCCGATGACGAATTTGGTGGCCTTTGCTTTGAGCTATTTGCCTTATTCCTTATCCCTTAATCCTTAATCCTTATTTGCTGGCCCTTGCTTTGAGCTTTCAGCTTTAAGCTATTATTCTTAATTCTTAATCCTTTAATCCTTGATCCCTTAATCCCTTAATCCCTTAATCCTTAATCCCTTAATCCTTATTTCGTTTTTATTTAACCGTGACCATCCAAAACACATGTCTAAAATTCTGATAACAGGCGCCAACGGCCAAATCGGCTGGGAGCTTGCCCGCCGGGGAGCAGCGCGCGGATTTGACATTCTGGCTTTCAATCATCGTTCCCTGGACATCACCGATGAAGCAGCCGTCCGTCAGGCACTGGCTCAGTCGGATGCATCCCTGGCGATCAATGCGGCTGCTTACACGGCGGTGGATCAGGCCGAATCCGACTTGCCGGCAGCCTACCGGGTCAACCGGGACGGCCCGGCCTATCTGGCTGCGGCCTGCGCCGAAGCGGGCATTCCGCTGATTCATATCTCGACCGATTATGTGTTCGACGGCCTTAAGCGTGCACCTTACCTGGAAATCGATCCGGTGGCGCCCACCGGCGTGTACGGCAGAAGCAAGGCCGAAGGCGAGGCGGCGGTCCGCAGCCGGCTTACGGAACACATCATCTTGCGCACATCCTGGGTTTATGGAATTCGGGGCAGCAATTTCGTCAGGACCATGCTGCGGCTCGGCGTCGAAAAAGACGTGATCCGTGTGGTCGATGACCAGTTCGGGTGCCCCACGTTCGCAGCCGACATCGCGGATGCCCTCCTGGACATGGTCCGATACATCACTGAAAAAGGCCTGGCGGCCTGGGGAACCTATCATTTTGCCGGACAGGGCGTGACCACCTGGTATGATTTTGCGGTAAAAATTTTCGAGCTCGCCAAAGAACACCAAAACTTGTCGGTGAGAAAGATCGAACCCATACCGAGCAGCGCCTATCCCACAGCAGCCAAACGTCCGGCTTATTCGGTTCTGGACTGCGCTGCCATCGAGCGAACGTTTGGCATCACCCCCCGCCCCTGGCAGGAAGGTCTGGCTATAATGTTGGAGAACGTTTAGATCGTTTTGAGCTTTTTTCGCTTTCAGCTTTGAGCTTTTTTAATTCCTGAATCCCTGAATTCCTCAATCCCTGAATTCGAATAACCATCTAAACCTACTCAACGAACCTAACGATCCAAACGAACAATTATGCTGCAGCAACAAGTATATATCATCAATACCATTTTAATGGTCATCGATGCGGTGTGCGTGATCGTCGCCGGGTATGCGGCCTATTACGTCAAATACCTGGAATCGTATGGGACATACCTGGTCGACACCAATGCCTTCACCGCCTCGGTTCTGCTGATCATGTTTCTAAACAACTACATGATGGGCAAGTTCGGGCTTTACAGCGACATGCGGCCACCGTCCTATGCGAATATGCTGTGGTCCATTTTCAGGGCGCTGGCATTCGACTTCGGTGTGTTGTCCGTCGGCATCGTCTTGCTGAGGCAGATTGACTATCCGCGGTTGTTCCTGGTCAGTTTCGCGCTGGCGTGCTTTATACTGATCGCCGTTTGCCGGACTCTGGTCCAACTCTATCTGGAAAAAGTCTCGACCAGAAGCTTCAATCTGCGCAAAATTCTGGTGGTCGGCAATATGCAACGGGGCGAATATGTCACCGATTTGCTCAATGCCCAGTTGAGCTGGGGACACGAGATTATCGGAAATTTGGGTGCCGACGACGGGGGCCCAAACGGTTCCTGCAACTTGGGCGGACTGGACGATCTGACCGACATCATCCGCAACCGGACCGTGGATGAAGTCGTATTCGCCCTCGATGGAGACCGCAGCATTTGTCTGAGTCATTATCTGGATATCTGCCGCAAAATGGGCGTCCAGGCCCGAATTCTGCCGGCACTCTGGAATCCGGGGGACAAAATCCTTTCCATTGAAAGATGCCAGGACGTTCCTTTTTTGACGGTTCGCACCAGCAATTTCAACGCCTCCGGCATATTGTACAAACGCCTGCTGGATATGGCGGGCGGACTGATCGGCTCCGCCGTATTTCTCGTCTTGTATCCGTTTGTCGCCGTGGCCATCCGGCTGGACTCCGCTGGCCCGATTATTTTCAAGCAGCCGCGCGCGGGAAGTCACGGCCGCGTCTTCAACCTGTACAAATTTCGCACCATGTACCAGAACGCCGAAAAAATGCGCGCCAAACTCATGGCCCGCAATGAAATGAACGGCGCCATGTTCAAGATAGCGGACGATCCCCGGATCACCCGGGTGGGTAAATGGTTGCGGAAAACCTCGCTCGATGAGGTACCGCAGTTTCTCAACGTACTCAAAGGCGAAATGAGCCTGGTGGGCACGCGGCCGCCGATGATCGAGGAAGTGGAAGCCTATCAGCCGGAGCATCTGAAAAGAATTTCGGCCAAACCGGGCATCACCGGTTTGTGGCAGGTGTCGGGCCGCAACAAGATCACGGACTTCAATGAGGTGGTGGCGCTGGATTGCCAGTATCTCGACAACTGGCGATTTTATGACGATGTCAAGATCCTGTGCAAGACCGTCCTCGTCGTCCTTCAGCGCAAAGGGGCGATATGAGGCCGTAGGCCCATTGGAGGTGGTTAGGCCTGCGGCCGCTGGCGGTTTGAGGACGGAAGCCAGAAGGCAAAGAAGGATTAAGGATTAACGGAATGTTTTTTCCTTTCTTTCGTGTTTTCAATATTTCGTGTTTTCGTGATCAATTTTGAAAGATTGAGGGCCCTAATCCTTACCCCTTAATCCTTAATTGACATTCGTCGACCATGTGTATTAAAGTTGTGTATGCGACATCAAATTACAACAATGGAAACAACGGACACGTCAAATGTCGGTTAGAATACAGGTTATTTTGGATGAAGAGGAGGCGATCCGCTTTAAAGCCCAGGCAATGCAGGAGTCAAAATCGCTCAGCGCCTGGTTGCGGGATGCCGGCCGAAAAATGATCGAAAAAAATCGCCGGCGGCGTCTGACGGACCCGGATTCCCTGCGACAGTTTTTCCAGGAATGCAATGCAGGCGAAAATGGTCGGGAGCCGGACTGGGAAGATCATAAAAAACTGATTATGGACAGCTATCGGGCGGGCAACAGGCCGTGATTTTCGTGGACAGCAATGTTTTCATTTATGCCGTCGGGCGTTCCCACCCGCTGCGAACGGAAGCCCAGGAATTTTTTCTGGATGCCGGCCGGCAAGGTAAACGGCTTGTCACATCGGCCGAGGTCCTGCAGGAGCTGCTGCATGTCTACCTGCCCGTTTCGCGCATCAAAACGCTCGACGCCGCCCTGGAGTTGGCCATCCGGGGGATGGATCAGGTTATCGCCGTCGACACGGCCACCGTTTTACACGCCCGCAATCTGGTCGGCACGTTCCCGGGTTTGACAGCCAGGGATCTGCTGCATCTGTCGGTTTGCCAGTTGAATAAAATCAATGAGCTAAAGACCTTCGACCGCAATCTGCTCGCTGCCTTTAGCGGAGGTTGAGTGGCAGCGATTCAGGAATTGAGGGATTAGGGGATTATGGGATTACGGATTAAGGGATAGGGATTATAAAGACAGCTCAAAGCTGAAAGCTCAAAGCTCAAGGCAAAGGACGATGGACGAAAAGGGATTGAGGACGGAAGACGGAGGACGGACGAAAGTTAAAAAAGCGATAGATGCGTGACAAGATTTTAAGTTTTAGAGACCTGAATGAATTACATGGATTTCTTCGGGGAAAATGCACCACGATAGGACGCATGATCGGCGGCATGATGAGCAAACCGCAATCTTTCTGCCGACAATATTCAAAATGGTTTCACCATCAGTCTCCCGTCTCCTGACTTCTGTCTCCCGTCTCCTGACTTCTGTCTTCTGTCTTCTGAATTTGACTGAGACGACCTGAACCATCCAAACGATCTAAACTGATAAAATTGGAGTCTATTTATGACGAAAAGAGCAATATTTCAGATCTGTATCGTCTGCTGGCTGGCAGCCATTGTTGCCTGCGGCAGCCCGGAAGAAAAAAGAACGGATTTCCTGGAAAAGGGCAAGGCCCTTTTCGAACAGGGCGATTATGTCAAAGCCAAACTGGAATTTAAAAATGCCCTTCAGATCGATCCCAAGTATGCCGACGGCTATTACTGGCTGGGGATGATCGAACAGCGGGAGGCCAACTGGAAACAAGCTTACGGCGCATTTGCCAAGGCAGCCGAGCTGGATCCGGATCATCTTCAGGCCCAGCTCCAGCTCGGCAGGTTGCTGATGCTGTCCGGCAATGCGGATCCGGCCCTGGCAAAGGCCGATCTGATTCTGGCCAAGGAGCCGGACAACGACGATGCGCTGATTTTAAAAGCCACCGCCCTGCTGAGCAAAAAGGAGAACGCAGCCGCCATTGCTCTGATGGAAGGTTTGGTGGAACAGGGCAAAAGCGACCCAAACGTGTATTTGACGCTGGGAGGCGCCCACAGCCGCAACGACGATCCGTTGAATGCCGAAAAGGTCTACCGGCAGGGAATCGACCTCAATCCGGAATCCATCAATTTGCACCTGGCCCTGGCCAAATTGTACAACGACAGCCGGCGTTATGAAGAGGCGGCTACCGTCATGCAGAAGGTAATAAAACTGGCCCCGGACCGGGTGGGTTTCAAAACTTCTCTGGCCGGCATCTACTGGGAGTCGGGGCGGCCGGAGGCAGCCGTCGATCTGCTCGAAAAACTGCTGGTGCGGGATCCGTCCAACGAAGATACCCGCCTGCTGGTCGCCGGGTTCTTCGTCGGCAAAAAGCAATACGATCAAGCCGAAAAGATGCTGAAAAGCGGGATTGAGCAAAACCCGCAAACGTTCAAACTTCGGCTTCTGCTGGCCGAACTGTACAAAGGCCGCAAGCAGCCCTACCAGGCGATCGAGATTCTGGAAAAATGTCTCACCATAGACAAGGATCCGGCCAACCCGGATATCCTCCGTACGAAAAATGCCCTGGCGGATATTTACATCATGCTGCGGCAGGACGAAAAAGCGGAAAAATATGTGGAGGAGGTCCTGAAGGAAAACCCCAAAAGCATCGACGCCCACTACCACAAGGGAAGCATTGATCTGCTTAGAAAGGATGGTGTCAACGCGGTGTCCGAATTCAGAACCGTGATCGGCGAACAGCCGCGCTTCATCCCGGCTTATCTGCGTTTGGCCAATGCCCATATGCTGAACAACGAACTCAACCTGGCCCAGGACACCCTGCAAAACGCCCTGACGGTGGATCCCCAATCGAAGGATGTGCTGCGGGCTATGGCCCGGGTGTATTTGATGAAAAAGGACTACACCGCGGCCGAAGCAAAGTTGCGAAAGATTCTGGAAATCGACCCGACAGACACGGCCGCCCGCGCCGAACTGGGAGATTTTCTGCTCGCGTTCAAAGGCGAAAAGGCTGCGGAAGCGGAATTTCTGCTCATCAAACAGGCAACGCCGGATAATCCCCTGGGTTATCTCAAGCTGTATCAGTTCTATCTCACTCAGAATCAGCCGGATAAAGCCCTGCAGACGCTTCAGGAGGGCTACAATCGAAATCAGCGCTCCGCTCCGCTGCTGATGAACCTGGTCAAGGAGTACCTGCGGCAGAACCTGCACCAAAAAGCGATTGCCCTCTGTGAAGAGCGCTTGACCCAAAATCCGAAGGATGCGGTCGCCTACTACCTGTTGGGCATGATTCAGGGAAGCCTGAAACACTTTGAGACGGCGGAAACGGCCCTGCAACATGCCATCGATTTGCAGCCGACCTGGGCTCCGCCCCACCAGAGCCTCGCGGGCATCTACCTGGCCCAGGGTAAGAAGCAGGAGGCCGTTCGAAGATATGAAGCCGTCCTGGCGGCTGACAAACGCAATGCGGCCGCCTATCTTTTTCTCGGCCTGCTATACGAAAAAGACCGGGAATATGACAAAGCCATGCAGATTTACGAACGCGCTTTAAAGGTCAACCCCAACTTCTGGTTCGCGGCCAACAACCTTGCGTTTCTGCTCAGTGAATCTTCCGATCAAAAGGCGGATCTCGAACGGGCGCTCGAACTTTCTCAGAAGGCGCTCAAGCTGCGCCCCGGCGATCCGGCCATTCTGGACACCATTGGCTGGGCAAACTTCCGGCTGGGAAATTTCGACGAGGCCCGGGGCCTGATCGAACAGGCCCTGGAAGGCGCGCCCGACAGCCCGATTCTCAACTACCATCTGGGAATGGCGCTTTACAAGGCGGACCAGCTCCCTGAAGCCCGGGAAAAACTGGAAAGGGCCCTGGAAGGCGATACGGAATATGCCGGCAAAAAGGAAGCGGAGGAAACACTGGATAAAATTAAGGATTGAGGGATTGAGGACACTTACAGATGACAGAAGACGGAGGACAGAGGACGGACGAGGGATGATTGGATGATTTGGATGGATTAAAAAAAGATGAACGTGCGAACGTGCGATGGATGATGGACGAATACAGATTGCGGGATTAAGGGATTAAGGGATAGGGATTATATTGACAGCTCAGGGCTCTAAGCCGGGACTACAACATTCGTCATCCCGGGCTTGATCCGGGATCCAGGGATTAAAACAACAACTCAAAGCCTAAGGCATTGGTCGAGGAACAATGGTGTTTCCCGCCCTCGATTTTCTAACTTCTGACTTCTAACTTCTGCATTCTGCCTTCTGCCTTCTGGCTTCTGGCTTCTGCCTTCTGACTTCTGTCTTCTGTCTTCTGTCTTCTGGCTCCTGGCTTCTGGCTCCTGGCTTCTGTCTTCTGTCTTCTGTCTTCTGTCTTCTGTCTTCTGTCTTCTGTCTTCTGACTTCTGTCTTCTGTCTTCTGTCTTCTGTTTTCTGTATTCTGTCTTCTGGCTCCTGGCTTCTGTCTTCTGGCTTCTTCTGGCTTCTGGCTCCTGGCTTCTGACTTCTGTCTTCTGTCTTCTGTCTTCTGGCTTCTGGCTCCTGGCTTCTGGCTCCTGGCTCCTGGCTCCTGGCTCCTGGCTTCTGGCTCCTGGCTTCTGGCTCCTGGCTTCTGGCTCCTGGCTTCTGGCTTCTGGCTCCTGGCTTCTGGCTTCTGGCTTCTGGCTCCTGGCTTCTGGCTTCTGGCTCCTGGCTTCTGGCTCCTGGCTTCTGGCTCCTGGCTCCTGGCTCCTGGCTTCTGGCTCCTGGCTTCTGGCTCCTGGCTTCTGGCTCCTGGCTTCTGGCTCCTGGCTTCTGGCTCCTGCTATCCAAACGAGCTAAACTATTTCTTGAAAAAAATGCAAAAAAACGTGATAATAGTTATTTAATTATCCAAATTTACAAACTTTCTATAATCCATCAGGTCTGGAGGCTTCATGAAAAAAGTAGTGTGGCTATTAACGCTGGTTTCTCTTATTTTTGTATCTGCTACTTCCCTGCCGGCCCAGAGTGAAGTGAGCACTTGGACGGATTCGGATTACATCATCGGCCCTGGAGATGTGCTCGACATTTCGGTGTGGAAAGAAGTGGCCCTTACCAAGCTGGTGACGGTCACTCCGGACGGAAAAATTTCCTTCCCGTTGATCGGGGCCGTCCAGGCCGGCGGCAAAACGTTGAACGAGCTCTCCGTCGAACTGGCCAATAAGCTCTCCCGATTCGTGCCGGATCTCAGCCTCAGCGTCGTGGTTCACCAGGTGAACAGCATGCTCGTTTATGTGATCGGCAGGGTAAACAATCCCGGAAGATTTGTCTTGAACGCCAATATCGATGTTCTGCAGGCCCTTGCCATGGCTGGCGGCTTAAACCCCTTTGCCGAACAGGGAAACATAAAGGTATTCCGGGAAACCAAAAAGGGCAAAGAGATTTTCGAATTCGATTACAACGACGTTTCCGCCGGAAAAAATCTGGAACAAAACATTAAACTGAAACGCGGTGACGTGATCGTGGTGCCGTGATTTGGCCCTTCAGCCGTTGGAGGAGCGATTCGCTTGAGGTTGGAGGCGAAGGGCGATGGACGAATTTAGGATTAGAGGATTAGGGGGTAAGGATTAGAAAGCCTTGCGGCCCGAGGACGGAAGCCAGGAGACAGAAGACAAGAAGACAGAAGGCAGGAGTCAGAAGTCAGGAGTCAGAGAACAGAGGGCAGCGGGCGAAAGATGAACGTGCGATGGACGAGGGGCGAATTAAGGGATTACGGATTAACGGATTATGGATTAAGGGGTAGGAGACCTGCGGCTCGAGGACGGAAATACCTGCCTTGAGGGGAGCTAAAGATGGGATTAAATTTGGAGTTCAAATTCTGGCTGCAGATGCCTTACAGTCCAATCCGTCACTCCGGCAGGGTTTTAGCCGGAGTCCAGAGCTGTTTACCGGATTCCGGGGATGTCATCCACTTGATTCAGGACCAGGATGACGGATTTAGGGCCGGGATGACGATTTTGGCGGCCCTTGCTTTGAGCTATTTCCCTTAATCCTTACCCCTTAATCCTTAATCCTTATTTGCGGCCCTTGCTTTGAGCTATTTCCCTTAATCCTTACCCCTTAATCCTTAATCCTTATTTGCGGCCCTTGCTTTGAGCTTTCAGCTTTGAGCTTTTTTCACGATCCAAATTTATCCAGTGAAATATGCGCAGTATCGAGCGAAGCGAATTTCATCGGAACGAACCAAACGAACTTAACGATCTAAATTTATCCCGTTAACCCCCTTTTACCCTTGTTTAACCGGGACGAACCTAACGAAAAATACCAGGAATTAATTTATGGAAACAATGCCCATGACGCCGGCGGATTATCTCAATATCCTCAAGCGCAGGAAATGGAGTCTGATCGTACCGGCAATTGTCGTTTTTCTGATCGCCGCGGCGGTGGCTCTGGCGCTGCCGTCCATCTACATATCGACATCTACTATTCTGATCGAGGAACAGGACATTCCCGAAGATTTTGTCATGACCACGGTGAACAGCTATGTCGAGCAGCGCCTGCAGTCGATCAACCAGCGGATCATGAGCTTTACCAAACTGTCGGAGATTATCAAAAAATTCAATCTTTATCCGGATCTGCAGGCTAAGCGGACGGGCGAAGAAATCGTCGATAAAATGAGAGAAGACACCCAGCTCGAACCGGTAAGCACCGAGGTGGTCGACCGGCGGACGGGCCGCCCCTCGGCCGCCACCATTGCCTTTACCCTATCGTATCAGGGAAAAAATCCCGGTACCGTCCAGCAGGTTGCCAATGTCCTGACGTCCCTGTTTCTGACCGAAAATCTCCAGGTTCGCGAAACCCAGGCCAAGGAGACATCGGCCTTTCTCGAATCCGAGATGGATAAGATCAAGGTGAAACTGGCCGATCTCGAGGGCCGACTCGCCAATTTCAAAAATGAACATATCCACGACCTGCCCGAGCTGCTGCAACTCAACCTGCAAAGCCTGGACCGCATTGAAAGGGATCTGACACTGGCCAAGGAACAGTTGCGCAACGTAATCGAGAAGAAGGTCTACTATCAAACCCAGCTTTCCGGCATCGAACCCTATGTGGATACCGAGGAGGATCTGGTCAGCCGGCACCGGCTGGAGGAACTCAAAGTCGAACTGGTGCACCTGACCAAGACCTTTTCCGAAGAGTACCCGGACGTGCGCAAAACCAGGGCCGAAATCGAACATCTCGAGAAACAGAGAGCCGAGGCCGAAGCGCTCCGTAAGGCCGAAAAGAAGTCGCCGGACAATCCGGCTTACATTAACCTCCAGACCCAGTTGACCAATGCCCTGGCGGAAATCAACGTATTACAGCACCAGGTGGGGGAGCTGGGTGCTTCGGCCATCGAATACCGCCGCCGGATCGCGGCCACCCCCGACGTTGAGGAAACCTACAATGCGATGTTGGCCGAACGCAACAACACCCAGGCCAAGTTCGACGACCTGATGCGCAAACACATGGAGGCCGGCGTGGCCCAAGGCCTCGAAAAAGAGCAGAAGGGTGAGCGTTTCACCCTGATCGATCCGGCCCGGCTTCCGGAAAAGCCGCTTAAACCCAACCGCCTGGCGATCATGCTGATCGGCCTGGTTTTAGGGATTGGCGCCGGCATCGGCTTCGCCGCGTTGAGAGAATTCAGTGACGATGCGGTGCGCAGCCCCGATCAGTTGGAGCTTGCAACCCAATTTCCAGTGCTGGCCGGTATCCCCCCCATCGTCACCCGGGCGGACGTCCGACGCAGACGCTGGAAGCGGATTATCGTAACCGCCGGAACCGTCGGTATGGTCGTCGCCGGGGTGGTGGTATTTCACTTTATGGTGATGGATCTGAATGTCTTTTGGGCCAAATTGATACGCCGGCTGGCTATTTGACAGAGCCTGCGGCCGGAAGACGGAAGACGGAAGACGGAAGACGGAAGACGGAAGACGGAAGACGATGCGATAGATGAAAGGGAGCTGTCAACCGTTTTCTGATATTTACCTTCTTTGCCTTCGACCTCCAACATAGAGCGTAGCGCTCCTCCAACGCCGAAGGCTTAATTAACGAACTTAACGATCTAAACAAACTGAACGAACAACTCGGAGCGATACATGAAACTGAGGAAGGCACTTGACAAGGCCAAACTGGCGCGCGAAGGGGTAATCCAGACCAACGTATTTGACAGATCAAAAACCCAGGAACCCCCAGCCCCTGAAGAAGAATGGCGTCCCCCGGCATATTCGGATTCCACGCATATCGAGGTCAATAAGGAGACCCTTTTGAACAATCGCTGCGTCTGCATCGAACCGAATTCCGTCGAAATTGACTGCTACAAGGTCCTGCGAACCAAAATCCAGCTTCTCACCAAACAGAAAGGCTGGAATACGCTGATGATCACCAGCCCGCAGCCCGCCGAAGGCAAAACCCTGACCTCGGTCAATCTGGCGCTGACCTTCTCAAAGGTCTACAACCAGACGGTGTTGCTGGTCGACGCGGATCTGCGCCACCAGAACGTCCACAATTTGCTGGGCTTTGAGAGCGATTCGGGCCTGATGGACTACCTGGTGAAGGACAAGCCTCTCGAAGATCTCATTATCTGGCCGGGTGTGGACAAGCTGACCCTTATATCGGGCGGAGAGACGATATCCAACAGTTCCGAGTTGCTCGGTTCCTCCCGAATGAAGGCGCTGATCCAGGAGATGAAAAGCCGCTATAGCGACCGCTACGTCATTTTCGACACATCTCCATTGTTAATCGGCGATGATGCGTTGGCGTTGGCTCACTATGTCGACAGCATCGTCATGGTGGTCGAAGAGGGCCGATCCTCCACCAAAGATGTGAAAAAAGCCTTGGATATGCTGCCTCAGGAAAAATTCCTGGGTTTTGTCATGAACCGCCAGGCGCAGGCCTTGTCCGAAAAATATTACGGCTATTATTATAAAAAGAGCTGAGGAATTGAGGGATTTGGGGATTAAGGATTAGAGGATTAAGGGATTATAAAGACAGCTCAAAGCTGAAAGCTCAAAGCAAGGGCCAGCAAATAAGGATTAAGGATTAAGGGATAAGGAATAAGGCAAATAGCTCAAAGCAAAGGCCACCAAAATCGTCATCCTGGTCCTGAATCAAGCGGATGACATCCTCGAAATCCGGTGAACCGCTCTGGACTCCAGCTAAAACCCTGCCGGAGTGACGACGGCGACCGCCAAACATCTCAGTCCACCGTCTCCTGATTTCTTCCCTTGCCCTTCCCTTAATCCTCTAATCCTCTAATCCTTGATCCTAAATCCTGAACTTTGTCTTTCTGTCTCCTGTATCCTGTATACTGGCTTCCGACTTCCGTCCCTCGGTTTTTGCTTAATCCATAATCCTTAATCCTTTATTCCCAAATTCGTCCCTCGCCGCTTCACCTCTTCCCTTTCAGCTTTGAGCTTTCAGCTTTGAGCTCATTTAATCCCCACCTCGATCACCGCCAGTACCTCTCCATCCAAATTCTCGATCATAACCGGCTTTTTTCCCCGAACGGTGGTCGATTCTCCACATGACACCTCGACCGTCGGCCCGCCCCCGGTGATCCCGGCCCGGCCCGCGACCACCATAAGATGTCGGGCGGCGAATTCGTCCCAATCCGGCTGCAGGCTTTGCTTGGGGTATATCATCAGTCTGGAAACCGTACAGTCATCCTTTTGATCGAGCCAGGTACGGCTGCCCCAGGGATAATAAATGGTCCGGTGCTGGTGATATTCCTTTCTTCCATTTTCCTTCAGACTGGCCACGATTTCCTTGACATCCCGGCTGTGATCGATATCGGAGACAAATATGGAATCCGGGGTTTCCACCACCACGGTGTCCCTGAGATGGTTGACGGCAATCAGACGATCGCGTCCCATAATAAAACAGCCCCGGGTGTCGTGGGCGATAACATCCCCATCGATCACATTTTGCGCGTCGTTTTTAGGCAGAAAGTCATAGAGAGATTTCCACGATCCGATATCGCTCCATCCAAAATCCGAGGGCAGCACCACGCCCCGGGTGGTTTTTTCCATCACAGCATAATCAATGGAAATATTCGGCAGACGATCATAATCCGCTTTGGCGATGGGATTGGGCGGATCGAAAATTTTTTTCATCTGTTCAAGCAGCTCCGGCTGGCGGGCCCGGAACTCGTCCAGAATCACCGAAGTCTTGAAGGCGAACATGCCGCTGTTCCAGAAAAAATTCCCGGCCTCGATATACTGTTGGGCCATTTTTCGATCCGGTTTTTCGACAAACCGCTCGATCTTCAAGGCGCCGCCGATAGCGGCCGCGCCACCTTCGAGATAGCCGTAGCCGGTTTCCGGATAATTGGGGGTAATGCCGAACGTGACGATATAGCCCTGGTCGGCCAGCCGGATGGCGTCGGCCAGGCGTTCATGGAATCCGGCCAGATCTCCGATTACATGATCGGCCGGAAAAACGCACAGGACGGCATCCGGGTCTTGACAGAAGTGCAGGATGTTCAGCACCGCCAACAGAATCGCCGGGGCGGTGTTGCGTCCGCTGGGTTCGCAGATGATTTTACCGTCGGTTTCCAGCCCGATGTCCTTTAGATGCCGGGCGGTTTCGTGATAATGTTCGATTCCGCACACGATGCGGACGCTGCCGGGATCCAGCACGGGTGACAGCCGTTTAATGGTACTCTGCACAAGGGAATCATTGCCGA
This sequence comes from uncultured delta proteobacterium, assembly GCA_963774425.1. Classification (GTDB taxonomy): domain Bacteria; phylum Desulfobacterota; class Desulfobacteria; order Desulfobacterales; family JAFDCJ01; genus JAFDCJ01. The sequence continues at coordinate 49,501 of CAVZEZ010000036.1, forward strand.
TAAAGTTGACCAGTTGCTTGGGATAGAGCTGCCGGGATACCGGCCACAACCGCGTCCCGGTCCCTCCCGCCAGTAAAATAGCAAAAACATTGCTCGCCGAATCCGCCATGGAATATTTTCTCCCCAAATTGAGTAATTTAAGTCTGCGCCCGATGGTTTTTCTCGTGGCGCTACGCATAATTCATCTCGCGCAAAGGCGCAAAGCCCGCAAAGGGAATGATTTAAAAATATAAATAATCTTGGCGCCTGGGGTCTTGGCGCCAAGATGAACAGTTTCTTCCTTCGATCAGACTGGCTGTCCCTTACTGTCCCTTAACCAGCGGCTACGGCATATATCGGCCGAAAGCCTATCTTCCTTGATCTTGAGAGCCACTCAGTCCCTAATTCGCTGCTCTCTTCTGGATCCCGGCTCTCCGCTCCGGTGGGGCCGGGATGACGAAGGAAGTTAATTCCCTGCGCAGGAAGGGCGAATCGGTCAGCCGGGGTTGTTCGTCTCTCCGGTGGGTGCCGGAATTCAGTTGCCTTTTTTGCTGGATCCCGGATCAAGTCCGGGATGACGAATGTGGCTGCACCTGCTTTGAGCTTTGAGCTTTCAGCCTTGAGCTTTCAGCTTTGCCCCTTAATCCCTTAATCCCCCAATCCCTTAATCCCTTAATCCATTGTATGCCCTGCCCTTTGCGCCGTTTCGGATGGTCCCGTTCATGGCCGCCGTCGACGTCACCGGGCTGCAGCGGGTTTCCACGGCATGGTAGCCCAGAAAATCGTTTACCTCCCGTGTCAGGGCACCGCCCGCCTTCAGTTTGAAGGAGGCCGGCAGGGCGATGATGGAATCCGTTTTGTCGGGACTCCGAAGATGCAGAAATGCCGGACACATGCCGGGATGTCTCGCTATAATCGTATGCAGATTTTCCAGCCTTTTCCGATCCGTGCGGCTCAGCTCCAGGTTGAAATGAATGCTGGCCGTCCAGGTTTCTTCGGCCTTGTCGATGGGGATTACGTTATCTGCCAGTATTTTCAGTGAGTTTTCATCTTTCTGGACCTGACCCTGAACCAGTACCGCGCGATCCTCCATCAACAGATCGCGCACCTCGGCAAAGACCCGTGAGAAGACGATCACTTCCACCGCCCCGTTCATGTCCTCGATGGTCACGAAAGCCATCAGATCGCCTTTTTTGGTTTTAAAGTTCTTGATGCTGCGGACCAGGCCGCCGATTCGCACAACCCCCCCGTCCCTGAGTTCCTTGATGGAAACGGCATTGGCATTGGTGAACTTGTCCAGCAGGTCCTCGTAGCGCGTCAGGGGGTGGCCGGTCAGGTAGAATCCAAGGGCTTCCTTCTCGAAGTTCAAATACTGCTTTTCATCCCACTCACCGATCTCCGGCAGTCCGGGAGCGTTGATACTGGGCGCATTCTCTCCCATATCGAACAGTCCCAATTGCGGATCGTTGCGTTCCTTCTGAACCCGCTGACCGTATTCGAGAACGCTTTCGAGGGCCGCCGTCATCTGGGATCGTTTCGCGCCGGTGCTGTCGAATGCCCCGCATTTGATCAGGCTTTCGATCACCCGTTTGTTGACCTTTTTCAAATCCACCCGCTCGCAGAAGTTGAAAAGAGATTCAAACGGCTGCTCCACTCTGGCGGCGATAATGGATTCGATAGCGCTTTCGCCCACATTTTTCACGGCAACCAGTCCGAAACGAATGTGCTCGCCGTCCACGGTGAACTCCTTCTCGCTGGCGTTGATGTCGGGCGGCAGGATCGGGATGTCATGCTGACGGCATTCGGCGATGAACTTTACCACCCCGTCGGTGGAGTTCATTTCGCTGGTGAGCAGGGACGCCATGATTTCCACCGGAAAATGCGCTTTGAGATAGGCTGTCTGGTAGGCAATCAGGGCATAGGCGGCACTGTGGGATTTGTTGAACCCGTAGCCACCGAATTTCTCGATCAGGTCGAACAGCTTTTTGGCCTGTTTTTCCGGTATGTTGTTGGAAACCGCCCCTTCCACAAAGCGTTGGCGGTGCCGGGCCATGATTTCGACGATTTTCTTGCCCATAGCCTTGCGAAGGTCGTCCGCCTCCGCCATGGAATAGTTGGCCAGAACGGCGCCTATTTTCATGACCTGTTCCTGGTAAACAATCACCCCGTAGGTTTCCCGCAAGATCGGCTCGAGCTCGGGGACCATGTATTCCACCGCTTTTTTGCCGTGTTTGCGCGCCACGTAATCGTCGATCATGCCGCTTTCCATCGGTCCGGGGCGGTAAAGGGCCACCAGGGCAATGATGTCGTCGAAGCATTCCGGCTTCAGCCGGACCAGAAGATCCTTCATGCCCGAACTTTCAAGCTGAAAAACGCCGGTGGTGTCTCCGGCTGACAGCAGACGATAGGTGGCCTCGTCGGTCAAATCGATGGTTTCCAGATCGGGCGGCGTTTTGCCCTGGCGCGCGATCAAATCCAGAGTTTTGGCAATGACCGTCAGGTTGCGCAAGCCGAGAAAATCAAATTTTACCAGCCCGATTTTTTCGACGATTTTCATGTCGAACTGGGTGACCACTTCCCCCTTTTTCCCCCGATAAAGCGGCAGGTAGTCGATCAGCGGCCGATCGGCTATGACAACCCCGGCGGCGTGGGTGGATGCGTGCCGCGGCAGTCCTTCAAGCACCCGGCAAATCCGAATCAGATCGGCCACATTGGGATCTTTTTCGGCCAGCTCCGCCAGACGGGGTTCCTGCAGAAGCGCATCTTCCAGGCTGATATTCAATACATCCGGCACCATTTTGGCGATGGCGTCCACTTCCCGCAAGGGGATATCCAGGGCACGGCCCACATCCCGGATGACCGCCCGGGTCTTGAGTTTCCCGAAGGTGATGATCTGCGCCACGAAGTCCCCGCCGCCGTATTTGTCGGCCACGTACTTATAGATGGTTTCACGGCCGTCGATGCAGAAATCCACATCGATATCCGGCATGCTCTTACGGGCCGGGTTTAAAAAGCGCTCGAAAATCAATCCATGGGCTATGGGATCCAGATCAGTGATTCCCAGGCTGTAGGCCACCAGGCTGCCGGCCGCGGACCCTCGGCCCGGCCCCACCGGTACGCCTGATTTCTTGGCATGTCGGATAAAATCGGCGACAATCAGGAAATAGCCCGAAAACCCCATGTCCTTGATTACCGATATCTCATAGTCGATACGCTGGTGATACAGCGCTTTATCCAGATCCGGGTTAAGGCCTTTCAAACGCTCGAGAACCAGGGCGAACCCTTCCCGCACCTTTTGTTCGAAAACCTCGTCTGCGGTCTGCTCGGAGCCGGTGTCGAATTTCGGAAAATGGTAGGTTTTAAAATCGAATTCCAAATTACAGCGCTGGGCGATGTCCACCGTATTGGCGATGGCGCCCGGATAGTTGCTGAAGAATGCGGTCATTTCAGCTTTGGATTTAAAATAGAGCTGATCGGTTCTGAATTTCAGGCGGTTGTCGTCCTGGATGGTTTTCCCGGTTTGAATGCACAACAGGACATCATGGGCACGTACGTCCTCTTTCGCCAGATAATGGCAGTCATTGCTGGCCACCAGCGGGATCGACAAGCGACCGCTCATATCCAGCAGCGCCTCGTTGACGCGCTGTTGGATATCGATGCCGTTGTTCTGTACCTCCAGGAAAAAGCGATTCTCCCCGAAAATTTCCAGGTATCCCCGGGCCGCCGCCTCGGCGGCATCGATTTTGCCGTCCAGAATCCGCCGGGGGATCTCCCCGTGAAGACAGGCGGTCATGGCAATCAATCCGCGGCTGTTTTCCTTGAGGATCTGTTTGTCGATCCGCGGTTTATAGTAAAAGCCTTCGAGCTGGGCCGCGGAAGCCAGTTTGCACAGATTGCGGTAACCTTCCTGATTCTCGGCCAGCAGAACCAGGTGCGATAGATCGCGATTGTCTATGGGTGTTTTATCGAAGCGGCTTCTGGGGGCCACATAGATTTCAATCCCGATAATGGGTTTGATGCCGGCTTGGGTCGCTTTTTCATAAAATTCGACCACGCCGAACATGGTGCCGTGATCGGTGATAGCCACCGAATGCATGTCGAAGTGGGCGGCACGCTGTAAAAGATCGTCAATCCGGATGGCGCCGTCCAGCAGGCTGTATTGGGTGTGAACGTGAAGGTGAACGAAATCGGGGATGTTGGTTGGGTTCATGGGTATGTTCAGTTCGTATAAATGGTTGAGATCGTTTGGTTCGTTAAATGGCAAGATTGAGGAATTGAGGATAATAGCTGAAAGCTCAAAGTAAGGGCCGCAAATAAGGATTAAGGATTAAGGGGTAAGGATTAAGGGAAATAGCTCAAAGCAAGGGCCGCCAAAATCGTCATCCCGGTCCTAAATTCGTCATCCTGGTCCTGAATCAAGCGGATGACATCCTCGGAAACCGGTGAACCGCTCTGGACTCCGGCTAAAACCCTGCCGGAGTGACGGATTGGACTGTAAGACATCTGCAGCCAGAATTTGAACTCCAAATTTAATCCCATCTTTAGCTCCCCTCAAGGCAGGTATTTCCGTCCTCGAGCCGCAGGTCTCCTACCCCTTAATCCATAATCCGTTAATCCGTAATCCCTTAATTCGCCCCTCGTCCATCGCACGTTCATCTTTCGCCCCCTGCCCTCTGTTCTCTGACTCCTGACTTCTGACTCCTGTCTTCTGCCTCCAGTCTCCTGCCTTCTGACTTCTGGCTTCCGACTTCCGTCCCTCGGTTTTTGCTTAATCCATAATCCTTAATCCATTAATCCCAAATTCGTCCCTCGTCCATCGGTTTTCCCTTCGAGCTTTCAGCTTTGAGCTTTCAGCCTTGAGCTTCTTTTGCTTCGAGCTTCTCTATTCCAGCCGGTAATTCGGCGCCTCTTTGGTGATGATGACGTCGTGGACGTGGCTTTCGCGCATGCCGGCGGCGCTGATCTTCACAAACCTCGCCTTCTCTCGCAGTTCATCCAGGGTCCGGCAACCGCAGTAGCCCATACCGGCCTTCAGGCCGCCAATGAGCTGGAAGATGTTCGCTGAAAGGGAGCCCCGGTAAGGTACCCGGCCAACGATGCCCTCGGGTACCAGCTTGTTGTCTTCGGCCTGCTCGATCTGGTAATAGCGGTCCTTGCTGCCTTTTTTCATGGCCTCGATGGATCCCATCCCCCGATACATTTTGTAGCTGCGGCCCTGATAGAAAACGACTTCGCCCGGACTCTCCTCGGTTCCGGCCAACAGACCGCCCACCATGATGCAGTGGGCGCCGGCCCCGATGGCCTTGGTAATATCTCCTGAAAACCGGATACCGCCGTCGGCAATCAACGGAATTCCGGTTTTGGCGGCAACCGACCGGCAATTGCTGATAGCCGTCAGCTGGGGAATGCCGATGCCGGCAACGATTCGGGTCGTGCAGATCGAGCCGCCGCCGATACCGATCTTGACGCCGTCGACCCCGGCCTCGACGAGGTCTTCAGCGCCTTTGCTGGTCCCCACATTGCCGGCAATCAGCTCGATGTTTGCGAAGGTGGCTTTCAAAGATTTGACGGCATTGATGACATTCGCCGAATGGCCGTGGGAGGTATCGATCACGATGGCATCGACGCCGGCTTTCATGAGCGCCTCGGCGCGCTCCATCATATCGGTGCCCACGCCGACGGCGGCGCCTACCCGCAGTCTTCCCATGGAATCCTTGCAAGCATTGGGGTATTTTTTAATCTTTTCAATATCTTTTGTCGTAATCAGACCGGTCAGATGCCCCTCTTTGTCCACCACCAGCAGTTTTTCAATGCGGTGTTTGTGCAGCAGCTTTTTGGATTCTTCCAGGGTGATACCTTCCGACACGGTGATCAGATTGTCCTTGGTCATGACCTCTTCTATCTTTTTATCCAGATCGTTCTCGAACCGCAGGTCCCGGTTGGTGACGATGCCGACGAGCTGGTCGCCGCAGGTTACCGGAACGCCGGAAATCCGGTACTTCTCCATCAAAATAAGGACCTCGCCCACTTTTTGTTCCGGGTTTATGGTTACCGGATCGACGATCATTCCGCTCTCGGATTTTTTGACCTTATCCACCTCTATCGCCTGGCTCTGGACACTCATGTTGCGGTGGATAAAGCCCATGCCGCCCTCCCGGGCCATGGTAATGGCTGCATCCCCCTCGGTCACCGTATCCATGGCGGCGCTGACAATGGGAATGTTTAAATTGATGTTTCGAGTCAACCGGGTGCTGATGTTGACGTCTTTTGGCAGCACATCCGAATAATTGGGTACCAACAGGACGTCATCAAACGAATATGCTTCTTCTAATGGAATCTTTGGCATGGTATCCCCTTCAGCCGCTTGGCAATTATATTAAATGTTCTTAATCCTTAACAGTGCCCATCCATCAACGGGTCTTTTACCATGATGGGCACCGGATGGTGTTTCCAATCCGGAAATGAGAATTTTTGCCCAAGGTCAAGGAAATCAAGCGCTTGCGCGGAGGCGTAGCTTGCTACGCCGCACAAGCAAGGGTGCAGTTTGACGCAGAACTTGGGCAAAAAGGCCATTTGTGGATGGAAACTAAATAGTCATGGTTCGATAGCCGACAGCCAACCCGGCATAGGGCCGGACAACCGGATCCGAAAATAATTTGGCAACGAATAACAAATGACTGCGACTTTGGCAATCCCTTTATTGAAATCTTGACATCGGTCAGACACCCCATTATAAAAAGAAGGCTTCTCCTGTCGCCCGGAAGGCCTGAGAAAATCCCCTGGATGGAACGAAGACAGTTGCTTTGTGCTATTAAACTCGAAATCCAAAACACAAATCACGAAACAAATCCGAATGCACATTTTCCATAGCACTCCTGTTTTCATCAAGTCGTAAGGACCTCTAAGCGCCAATCACTATCGGCTGTGGTTTAATTTAAAAAGATGCTAATCGAAATCAACGATCAAAACCCTCAGGAACGGCTCATCCTTCAGGTCGTCGATATCCTGAAAAAAGGCGGCATTGTCATTTATCCGACCGATACCAACTATGGCATCGGATGCGACATCATGAATAAAAAGGCCATCGAAAGAATATACCAGATAAAACATCGGGATAAGAGCATGCCGTTCAGCTTTATCTGCTCCGGGCTCAAGAATATCAGCGATTACGCCAAGATTTCAAACTATGCTTACAAAACCATGAAGCGTCTTCTACCGGGCCCCTATACTTTCATCCTGGAGGGCTCTAAGCTGGTTCCCAAGATCATGCTGACCAAACGCAAGACCGCCGGCATTCGGGTGCCGAATAATTCGATCTGCCTGGAACTGGTAAACAACCTGGGAAATCCGATCATAAATACCAGCGCCACCATGGAGGACGGTACGATCCTGCACGATGCATCGTTAATCCAGGATTATTTCGGCAACCGGGTCGATGCTGTCATTGAAGGCGGTGTCGTACCCGGCAAACCATCCAGCGTCATTTCATTGATCGATGACATACCCGAGGTGATTCGCGAAGGCATGGGAGATGTGAGAATATTTGAGTAAACATCCTCATACAGAAGACCGACTTTGAATCATCCCGCAAAGGTCGCAACTGCCGTTGCAAAACCGGTGGAATAAGGAAGCACTGGAATACTGGGATGTTGGGTTGGCAAACCGGATGAAATAGAAGAAGAAAGCCCCGTCCCATTCTGCCTCATGAGACGGGGCCGATAACGCTCATCAACTTTAAAACCCTTCCGATTTGGAATCGGCTCGGCCGGGGATAGGCTTACTCCTCGCTTAATTTTTCTTTGAGATTTTCCCGCAGAATCTCGCCGAAACTGGATGTTGCCGGGCCCATGTTGTTAACATAATCGGTGAGCAGGCTTTGTTCGTCGTCCATTTCCATGCGTTTGATGGACAATCCGATACGTCGTTCCTCACTGTTGATATTCATCACTCTGGCGGTGATGACCTCACCGATATTGTATTGCCCGACCGGAGTTTTGATCTTTTCCTTGCTGATTTCCGACACATGCACCAGTCCTTCGATGCCTTCCTCGAGTTCCACAAAGATGCCGAAATCCGTCAGATTGGTGATCGTGCCGGTGATCTCCTTACCCACCTCGTAACGCTGGGCCACGGTTTTCCAGGGGTCATCCTCCAACTGCTTGATTCCCAGCGAAAAGCGTTCGCTCTCTTTTTCGATGTCCAGCACGATGGCCTGAATCACATCGCCTTTTTTGTAAAGTTCCGACGGATGCTTTATCCGCTTGATCCAGGAAATGTCCGAAATATGAACCAACCCGTCGATGCCCTCATCGATGCCGATGAAAATACCGAAATCCGTAATGTTTTTAATTTTGCCTTCGATGGTGGTGCCCACCGGATATTTTTCGGCGATCACGTCCCAGGGATTCGGAACCACCTGCTTCATTCCCAGCGAAATCCGGCGACTTTCGGGTTTGATGTCGAGCACCACTGCATTGACTTCCTCATCGACGGATACGACTTTCGATGGATGGCGCACCTTGCGGGTCCAAGACATTTCGGACACATGGATCAGGCCTTCGATTCCCTCCTCCAGCTCAATGAAAGCGCCGTAATCGGTCAAGCTGACTACCCGACCGTTGATCTTGGATCCGACCGGATATCTCTCCGCGGCCACCGTCCATGGATCGACGGTAAGTTGTTTCATTCCAAGGGAAACCCGTTCCTTTTCCAGATCGAAATTCAGGACTTTTACGGTAATCTCGTCGCCCACGGCGAAAAGCTCCGACGGATGTTTGACCCTTCCCCAGGAAATATCGGTAATGTGAAGCAGACCGTCCAGTCCCCCGAGGTCGACAAACACCCCGTAGTCGGTGATGTTCTTGACGACGCCGTCGATCACCTGGCCTTCATGGATCGAGGCCAGGGTCGCCGCCCGTTTGCTTTCTCTTTCTTTTTCCAGAATCGCCCGTCGGGATAATACGATATTGCTGCGTTTTCGATTATATTTCAGTATCTTGAAGTCATAGGTTTTGCCAACCAGCTCGTCGAGATTGCGAATGGGCCGCAAATCCGCCTGAGAACCGGGCAAAAAAGCCAGGACGCCGATATCGACCGAAAAGCCGCCTTTAACCCGATTGGATATGACGCCCTCGATGGTACCGTCTTCGTCGTAGGATTTCTTGATGGCGTCCCAGATTTTGATGTTCGCCGCTTTTTCTTTGGAGAGGACCACCCGTTCTTCTTCATCATCCCACCACTCGACCATTACCTCGACGCTGTCGCCCAGTTCGGCATCAACTTCACCATCTTCGTTTCTAAATTCGTGGATTCGGATCTGCCCCTCTGATTTGTAGCCGATATCCACGAGAACGTGATCTTTATCAACGGAAATAATCCTGCCGGTAACGACTTCCCCTTCGGCGAATCGTTTGAAGCTTTCTTCATATAGATCCATCACGCTTTCCATGCTCTCGACGGAGTCCTGGACAGCATCCGAACTTATTTCTGAATAAAGCGATTGCGATTGAGCCGAATCTTCCGGCGATGTGTCCGTATCGTCGCCTGGCTTCACTTCACTTTCCTGGAACCCGTCGGCCCGGACCGTGTCTTCATTTACCTTGTTGTTGTCGCCAGTAATCATAAAAAAATAATCCCCCTTAGCCAAATTTATTCTCGCGCCCTTCTAAATAATGCGTAATCGGATATATTTAACAGATTCTAGAAAAAAATCAATGATTAATTTCCGTGTTTCGCTTTTTCGACCATCAGCGCAACCACCTCGTCAACGCTGAGACGGGTGGAATCGATCACGATGGCATCCGGTGCCGGTCTTAAGGGGGCTGTCTCCCGGGTGCTGTCATTGCGGTCCCGCCGCTGGATATCCGTCCCAACGTCCTCCAGCGATTGCTTCGAGGTTGATTTCAGCTCATCGTATCGTCGCAGGGCGCGGGTCCGGGGGGAGGCATCCAGAAAAAATTTAAGATCGGCCTCCGGAAACACCACCGTGCCCATATCCCGTCCCTCGAATACGACGGCCTTTTGCTTTGCCAGATTGCGCTGCACATCCAGGAGGTATTCACGAATCACCGGCCGGGCCGAAACAGTCGATGCCAGCATCGTGATATCCGGCGTACGGATGCGGTTCGAGACATCTTCCCCGTTTAACAATAGATGCTGACCGTCCTCTTTATCAGCAAACTCCAGTTCGAGTCCGCCGCAAAGCTGTTTCAGTTTCGTGTCGTCCTCAGGATCGATCCCCCGGACACTGACTGCCAGGGCCACGGCCCGGTAGAGCGCACCCGTGTCGACATACCGATAGACCAGTCTGTCCGCCAGCGCCCGGCTGACCGTCGTTTTGCCGGCGCCCGCCGGTCCGTCGATGGTGATCAGCAATTTTTTCATGATGTTTGTATAGCCTTGGGCGTTAGAGGAACGCTACGCTTTAGGTTGGAGGTTGGAGGCCAATAAGGATTAAGGATCAAGGATTATGGGGTATGGGGTATGGATTAAGTTTTCATATCAGCTATGCGATCTGCGGCTTAATCCCCTATTCCCTCAAAATTGATCACGAAAGCACGAAAGAAAAGTCCTCCGTCCTCTGTCTTCACTCGGTTTTCCTAATCCTTTAATCCTGCTTTTCCTTCCCCTTAATCCTTAATCCCCTAATCCCCCAATCCGTTAATCTGCTTTCGCCCCTCGTTCTTGCCTTGGAGCTGTTATCTTAATTTCTGGATCCCGGATCAAGCCCGGGATGACGAATGTGGTAGTCCCGGCTTTGAGCCTTGAGCTTTGAGCTCCTATATTAATCCCTAATCCTTAATCCGTCCTCGTCCCTCGTCCATCTCCCCTCAAGGCAGGCATTTCCAACTTCCTTCCTCTGCCCTCTGTCTTCCCTCTTCTGTATTCTGACTTCTGGATTCTGGCTTCTGACTTCTGTCCCCCAACGGCCCGCAGGTCCTCTATCCCAGCACCCTTTCCAGCGCTTCCAGCAGCCGCACGTTCTCATGGTGCAATCCGACATTGACCCGTATGCAATCCGCAAAACCATATGCGGTCATCGATCGAACGATGACGCCCAGTTTGAGAAGGTCCTCAAAAATCCGATCTGCGTTTTTTCCGACCTGGATGAGAAAAAAATTGGCCTGGGTTCTGCGATATTCAATACCCATCTCATCCAGGGCTTCGTACATGAAATCCAGTTCCTCATGAACCAGTGTCAAGGTGCGATTCAAAAATTCCCGGTCATCAAGAGCGGCGACAGCCCCGGCCTGGGCGAGCGAGTTCACGTTGAAGGGCTGCCGAACCCGATTGAGAAGTTCGGCTAAAAACGGAGGCATCAAACCGTATCCGATGCGAAGACCGGCCAATCCGTAGGCTTTGGAGAAGGTTCGCAGCCCGGCAACGATTTTATCCGATCCGAGATAATCGATACTGGCCGGACAGTCCGGTTCCCTTATAAATTCGATATAGGCCTCGTCGATGACCAGAACCACATTCGCCGGAAGTTCCGCGACGAGTGAATCGAGGGATTGACGCGGAATTAATGAACCGGTGGGATTGTGGGGATTTGTCACGAACATCAGACGGGTTTGGGGACCGACCCCTTTCAGCATACCCGCCAGATCGGTTTCGCCGGATTTCAAGGGGACCTCGACCGGTATGCCGCCGGCGCTTCGGATCGCGATGTCGTAAAACAGGAAGGATGGCCGTGGGATGACGGCTTCATCTCCGGGTTGCAGCAGCACATGGGTCAGCAAGGAGATAATGTCGTCGGATCCATTGCCGAGAACGATGCTGTCATGCGCAACGTTTAGATGCTTGGACAGGCGTTCGCATAATTCATAGCTGCCGCTGTTGGGATAGCGGTGCAGCGCTTCGACCGCCTCAAGAATCGCCTGTTTAGCCAACGGTGAGGGCCCCAGAGGATTTTCATTGGAGGCCAGCTTTATCGCGTCGGTAATGCCGTATTCGCGTTCGAGCTCCTCAAGCGGTTTGCCGGCCACATAGGGTTTGAGGGCACGAATATGTTCTGGAATGGAAATTTTCATCAGGCCTGCGCCGCTTTCCGGCCTTCCTCGAGTGCCTTCATGTTGAGCGGAATTAGCTTTTCCTTATGGGCAAATTTATCCCGCACGGCATTTTCCAGCAGATCGAAATCAAGCACCTTGCTGCGGGCGACAAAAGCCGCCAGGGCCACGATATTGGCGGCTTTCACATTCCCCAGCTCCTTGGCGATTGCGATGATCGGCACCTTGATGACGTCCACATCGTCGCGGCCGGCATCGATGGGAATAATCGAGCTGTTGATGAAAATAACCCCGCCGGATTTTATGCTCGGCGCAAACTTTTCCAGAGAGGGCCGGTTCATGGCGATCAGGTGACCGGGATTGCGAATGATGGGAGAACCGATGAGTTTGTCGCTGATGACCACCGTGCAATAGGCGGTCCCACCCCGCATCTCGGGACCATAGGAGGGTATCCACACGACCTCATATCCGCCGTTCATGGCGGCCTGGGCAAGAATCTGCCCCATTACCATAATCCCCTGTCCACCGAATCCGGCGAATTGTATTTCACTTTGCATGATGTCTCCTATTTGTGCCTTCGGCGTTGCAGGAGCGCTACGCTTCAGGCTAGAGGTTAGAGGCAAAACCTGAATGCTCAAGGCAAAAACCTTTGCTCAAGAAACAGGCCTCGCCCCTCCACCGCCGAAGGTCGTCCATCGTCCATCTTCCATCTTACGTTCGAACGTTCCTCTCTCGCCCCGCATCCATCACACGTTCGCACGCTCGTCCATCGTCCTTTCGCCTCCAACCTCCATCCCTTGACTTCAGACGGACCGAAGGCCCCTTGCTTTGAGCCTCGAGCTTCTTTTGCTTTCAGCTTTCAGCTTTGAGCTTTGAGCTATCTTCCTCCGGCGACTTGAGATCGCCCAATTGATAATATTTAATCATCTTTTCCTCAGCCCATTTCAGCGCATCGACCGGCGTCATGCCCCAGTTGGTGGGACACGTACTGATCAGCTCGACCAGACTGAAGCATCGATCTTCCAACTGATAGGTAAAGGCCTTCTTAATGGCCTTCTTGGCGCGGTTGATGTATTTGGGCTGGGTCAGGGCCTGCCGGGTGATATAGGATGGGGTTTTCAGCGTAGCCAGCAGTTCGGCCATTCGCACCGGCATGCCCGTATTGATCGTCTGGCGGCCGAAAGGAGATGTGGTCGTGCGTTGATCGGGCATCGTGGTCGGCGCCATCTGGCCGCCGGTCATCCCATAGACAGCATTGTTGATAAAGATCGTGGTGAACTTCTCGCCCCGATTGGCTGAATGCACGATTTCACTGAGCCCGATGCTGGCCAGATCTCCATCCCCCTGGTAGGTGAATACCATCAGGTCCGGGCGCACCCGTTTAATCCCCGTAGCCATGGCGGGTGCCCGGCCGTGAGCCGCCTCCTGGAAGTCGAAGGTGAAATAGTTGTACATTAAAACGGCGCATCCCACCGGCGCGATTCCCACCGTTCGATCATGAATGCCGAGTTCGTCAATGACCTCGGCAACCAGCCGGTGCGCAACGCCGTGGGTGCAACCCGGGCAGTAGTGCGTAATCGTGTCGGCCAGGGCTTCCGGTCTGCTAAATGTTTTTCCCATTATTGTCACTCCCTCCTGAACTGATCGGTTCCGGGTTCAGAGTTCAACGTTCAGAGGTTAAATTCGATGCTGCTGGATTCATATCAGCTCATTTTGGTTGAAACGCAGTCATACAAAACCAGCAGGCCTTCAACCCGGAACGTTGAACCCCTGGCCCAGAACTGGATCAGATATTGAAAGCATTTTTATAAACCATCACAGCCAATTAACATCATTTATATGATAAAAGCATTCGCGCCAGGGCAGGCCTGAACCTTCCAACCAAGATAACTCACTATTTTTTAACCGAGAGCCGGCCGCCCGGGCAGGCTATGCCTCCGGGTCTCCGGCCCGACAATTATTTATCCACCAGTTTCTTTACGGCCGTTATCACCTCTTCGGGTGTCGGCACATCTCCGCCACACTTGCCATACCAGTGAACGGGACATTTCCCGGCCACGCTGCGCTCGACGTCCTCTACCATTTGCCCCATACTCATCTCGACACTCAGGGCGGCCCGGCAGCTTGGCTTGGCGACGGCATCCAGAATCGGACCGGAGGGAAAGGGAAACAGATTTTGCGGCCGCAGCATGGCGATTTCCAGCCCCTCATGCTTGAGCATGTCGACAGCCGTACGGCAAACCCGGCTCATGGTTCCATATGAAACAATGAGCAGCTGATAATCCCCGTCGAAGTTATAGGCCTCGAATTTGACTTGTTCACGGGCCATTCGATCGTACTTGGCTTTCAGTTTCAAATTATGGGCATTGAGCTCTTCGGGATCCAGATACAGGGTTTTGACCAGGTTGCGTTTGTCACTTTTACGGGTCCCCATGCCATTGGTGGCCCAGTCGTCCTTGTTGACAGGTTTGATCTTGAGATGTTCCGGAAATTCCACCGGCTCCATCATCTGGCCGATCAGCCCGTCGCCCAGAATCATGACCGGATTGCGGTATTCATCTGCCAGACTGAAGGCTTCCATGACCATTTCAACCGCTTCCTGGACACTGGCAGGCGCCATGACCATCAGCCGGTAATCTCCGTGGCCGCCGCCCTTGGTGGCTTGAAAATAGTCCGCCTGCGAGGGCAGAATACCCCCCAGGCCCGGACCGCCGCGCATGATGTTGACAAACACCGCAGGGCATTCCGCCGCCGCGATATAGCTGATCCCTTCGCTCATCAGGCTGATACCGGGGCTCGATGAGGTTGTAAAAACCCTTTCACCGCAGGCCGAAGCTCCGAAAATCATGTAGGATACCGCCACTTCACTTTCTCCCTGCAAAAACACGCCCTCAACCTCGACCATGCGCTTGGAAAGGTATTCGGCCACTTCGGTTTGGGGGGTGATGGGATAGGCAAAGTAATTGAGACATCCGGCTCGAATGGCGGCTTCGCCGATTGCTTCGTTGCCTTTCATCAGAACCTTACTCATATTTGTCCTCCGCTTATTTTTTAGCTGCCGCTTCTTCTATTTCACTGATGGTTATGGCGACATCCGGGCACACGGTGCAGCAAATGGCGCAAAAGATACAGTCCTCCGGACGTGCCTGATAGGCCGGAAAATAACCTTTGGTATTGATCGTCTCGGAAATTTCCAGAACATTCTTGGGACACGCATGGGCGCATAATCCGCAGCCCTTGCAGCGATCCGGGTCAATGGAATGGCTAAATGACATTTGTCAGACTCCTCTTTAAAAATTTAGGGATTCAGGAATTGAGGAATTCAGGAATTGAGGAATTACCTCGCCAGACAATTCCGGATCCCGTACATCAATTGTCAAAACCTTCTATCATCAATATATTCAGTAATCAATCTGAATTCCCGAACTGTTGGACGTTCAGCCAGGGTGGGACCAACTGGCGGGCAATGGGCAGAACCGCACAGTCGAACCGCTTTAAGTCGATTTGAGGCAGCAGGGCCTTTGGCGCGGTAATGAACTCCAGCGGCAGTCCGCATTCCGCCGACACCGATTGAAGGAATTCGTATCCATTATATATATCCGCCACACTGGTTTCTTCGATCAGGTTCGCATTGCCGATGAGTCCCGTCATCGCCAGTTTTGCCGCCTTTTCGATTTCTTTGAGAATCTTCAGGCTTCCCGCTACGGTGCTCGTCTGCGGACGCAATGGATTTATTACTTGGAGCATATGCACCTGTTTATAGCGGAAAGCGTCGGCCAGCGCGGACAACACGGTTGCACCGGCATCATCCCCACCGACATCCAAAATCATCACGTCCCCGGATTCCCGGATAATCCCGGCAATGGCAGGGCTGAGAACCGGCAGGTCGGCTTGCAGATACGCTTCCGGCGGCAAAATTACCCTGATTCCCCGATCGGTCAGGGCCGTCCTGGCCTCGCGGGTTCTAAAATAAGGATTGACCAGATCGAGATCGGCAATACCCACACGCAATCCCGCTTGTTTGCGATCAACCGCCAGATTGATTGAAACCTCCGTTTTCCCGCTGCCGTAATTTCCGACAATTACAACGAGTCCGTTTACACTGATTCCCAAAATCCATCCTTCCGTGCGAATTCGATAAAGGAAAATCGACTCAGACAAGCCGAAACGATTAACTTATTGGGTATTTAAATTCATGTCAAGTGTTTTAAGGATAGAATCGGGAGCGTCATCCAGGGGGGAATTTTGGAATTGAGGGATGGAGGAATTTGGGGATTGGGGGATCAGGGGATTGGGGGATTGAGGCCCAAAAGGATTACGGATTCTGGGAAAAGGATTAAGGGGAAGGATTAGAGCCTTCAATCCTGCCGTCCTAATCTTTTCACCTTCTCGCCTAACCTATCGTCCATTGCTTTGATCCTTCAGCTTTGAGCCTTGAGTTTTGAGCCTTGAGCCTTGAGATTTGAGTTTCTTTTAATTCCCAAATCCTTAAATTTTTCCTCTTTTGATATTTGAATCGGTATGATAGATAAAGACCGTCTCATCTACTTCAAACATCCCGGACAAATTTAACCATGACAACGGCGCGGGTGCAAACCGGATTGGAACGATTGATCGCAAATCCTGAAAAATGGATCGGGGATGAAAAAATCGGTCTTTTGTGCAACCCGGCTTCCGTCGACAAGCAATTTGACCATGCACGCCTGCTGATTTACAGGGCATTTCCCCGCAAGCTGAAAGCGCTCTTTTCCCCCCAACACGGATTTTTTGCCGAAAAGCAAGACAATATGGTCGAGTCGGCGGACATGTTGGACCCGCTGCTGCAAATACCTGTATACAGTCTGTATGGTCAATCCCGTAAGCCCAGCACCAGGATGTATGAACCCATCGATACGCTGATCGTGGATTTGCAGGATGTCGGCACCCGGGTCTACACATTTATCTACACGCTTTCGTACTGTCTCGAAGCCGCCGCCAAATTCGGTGTCCGCGTGGTGGTTCTCGACCGTCCCAACCCCATCAACGGCATCGATATCGAGGGCAACCGCCTGGCTGCGGATTGCACCTCTTTTGTCGGCCGGTATCCGATCCCCATGCGGCACGGATTGACCATTGGCGAAATAGCCCAGCTGTTCAATGAGCACTTCGCCATCGGATGCGATCTGGATATCATCCCCATGAAAGGCTGGCGGCGGGACATGTTGTTCACGGACACGGGCCTTCCGTGGGTAGCGCCCTCCCCCAATCTACCGACGGTGGCGTCAGCCCTGGTCTATCCAGGCCAGGTTTTGTGGGAGGGAACCAATGTGTCGGAAGGGCGTGGTACCTCCCAGCCGTTTGAGCTATTTGGCGCACCGTTCCTGGACACAGCCAAAATAGCTGGCGAAATGGGTGAAGGGACCGTTGCCGGCGCCTGCCTCAGACCCGCGGTGTTTGAACCGACTGCCAATAAATGGCGGGACACACCCTGCCACGGCTTTCAGCTCCACGTAACCGACCCCGCCCGCTACCGTCCCTACGTCACCACGCTGCGCCTGATCAGAGCCATACTGCTGCATCATCCGGATCGGTTCGCCTGGAAACAACCGCCGTATGAATATGAATTTGAACGATCGCCCATCGATCTCATCATCGGGGATCAGAAAATACGCCGGCGGCTTGAAAACCTGGAGCCGATTGAAAACATCGAAGAAAGTTGGCAGGAAGATCTTCAACGATTCAAAGCGCTGTGCCGGGAATTTTGGTTGTATGAGTAATGGATTAGCGGATTATAGGCCTGCGGCCGTTGAAAGTTTGAGGCGAAACCGATGGACGAGGGACGAATTTGGGATTAATGGATTAAGGATTATGGATTAAGCAAAAACCGAGGGACGGAAGTCGGAAGTCGGAAGCCAGAAGGCAGGAGTCAGAAGTCAGAGAACAGAGGGCAGGGGGCGAAAGATGAACGTGCGATGGACGAGGGGCGAATTTAGGGATTACGGATTAAAGGATTATGGATTAAGGGGTAGGAGGCCTGCGGCCCGACGACGGAAATGCCTGCCTCGAGGGGAGCTAAAGAAGGGATTAAACTTGGAGTACAAATTCTGTCTGCAGATGCTTGACAGTCAATTCCGTCACTCCGGCAGGGTTTTAGCCGGAGTCCAGCCCTGTTTACTGGATTCCGGATCCGTCACCCCTCGTCCTTCTTCCGAGCAAGCTTGTCGGGCCGAAGCTCGCAGAGCGAAGACTGAAGCGGTCGTCCAGATTCCCTCGGGTTTTTAAGCCTCCAACGCCGAAGGCGCTATTAACGATCTAACCATCTAAACGCTTCCAACGAGCGAAACGAACATCATGGTCAGCAGCCAAAAACCGGAAATTAAAGATTGGAAGCGGATGTGGTTCAAGAAAAACAAGGTCTGGATGGCCACCGATGCCCAAGGGGAACCGGTGGTCAATGCCGGCAGGGTCCTGGTCAAGTACCAGTTGAAACAGGAACAGGAATACTGGGTGAGTCAAAAAAATGTGTGTTCGCTGGATCGCCGGCCTGAACCACCGGGGTCTGCCGGAAAAAATCGCCCCTCAAGCGGATCGAACCGCCGCCGTACCGGCAAGACCGGAGAAGACACGATCTGCACCCCGGCGGAATGGGAAGACACAATCTGCGTATTTACAGACGGAGCGTCTTCGGGCAATCCGGGTCCCTCCGGAATCGGAATTCTGCTGCGCTATGGGAAGCACGAGCGGGAAATCTCACAATACATCGGCATTGCCACCAATAACATTGCGGAACTCAAAGCCATCGAGGCCGGCTTGGCGGCGGTCAAGCAGACCGACATCCCTGTCCGTGTGTTTACCGACAGCAGCTACGCCTATGGACTACTCATGCTGAACTGGAAACCAAAGAAAAACCAGGAAATTGTGGAGTCCGTCAAAAAGGCTATGATCAGGTTCAAGGACCTTCGAATTTTGAAGGTCCGGGGGCATTCCGGCCACCCGGAAAATGAAAAGGCGGATTCGCTGGCCACCTCCGCCGTCAAGCGCCAACGGTAGCAAAAATTCGTCGGACCCGGTGAGTCCGCTTCGGCTTGCATGAAAGCTACCTATCCGCTTTCTCAGAAAAAGAATTCGAGGTGCGCGATCTGTCACTCCGGCAGGGTTTTAGCGCAGAGATTATTTTAGCCTCTCTGCCATGATTTAGAAATCTGGTTTCCGATGCAAAAAAAAGCCCGGCATTTCTCCTGCCGGGCATCTCCCATCATCATCATTAGGTTATTCTTTTTTTAAATTTTCGATCTCTTCCTTGAGATCATCGATTTCTTTCTTGTATTTTTCGACATCCTCATCGGGCGAGACATCGGCTTTCGGTGTTTCGGCCTCCTGCCAGGTGTCTTTTAGTTCATCGACACCCAGGTAGATCGCCAGGGCGCCGCCAAGCAAAAGCATTACAGGAATGGTGCCGGCTATTACAATCAGAAACTGCGGAAACCAGGCGAGAATCCCGATCAATCCCAATACTGCTGCAACTGCGCCGCCAATTAAAGTCTTCATATACCCGTAACCTCCTTTTCTCCATGTTGAAATTAAAATTGATTGGATCGAAAAAAACCGTAGCGCCGCGGCTATGTTTTTTAAGTTCACTTATGCTTGGGTCAGAAAATTAGATAACATAACACAGTGAGCAACGCAAGCCAATAAAATATTGCAAACCGGGACCAAATCTGGTACCTAAAATCATCGACCACCAGCAGAGCGGGTGGTCTGAGGAAGGCCCCTGGAAGGGGCCAAGCTTTGCTGGTGGCCGCTGATCTCTAGCCATCAGCCACCGGCATCTGTCAGTTCTGGAGATGTAAACCGGCTCACCTCGGTAAAGGTCGAACCTTTTCGATTCTCACCGGCAGAGCCGGTGGCTGAAGAATGGAGTCAGCTTCGGAATCAGAAATATATAATCCAGACCCACCGTTTTGGAAATCCAAATCAACCGCTTCTAACCAACAGGCCTTGACTTTCCCATTATGTCCAAAAATGAAAATCCTCAACAAAACGGCAGGATACCCGGCCGCTGGATCGACAGGCTCCTGCACGGTTCCCACGATCATTATCCCTGCTCGCTCCCCCGGAACATCGGCAGTCTGGCGAATCTGATACTCAAACTCTTTTATTCCGGAATCAAGCTGGATGACGAGCAGATGGCCATGCTCGGACTGCTGGAAAAAGATGCAGTCATCGTGTATATTAATAAATTTCATTGTAATTTTGAGTACTTGTTCTATTACAGCCGCTACCGGCAGAAAAATCTGCCAATTCCTCAAATAGGTTTTGAATACGAGGTTTACCTTTTTCAGCCGATTTCCCGAATTTTCAGGATTTGGCTGGCTCGAGTGCACCATTTGCTGCGCCATCGATCACTGCCGGATCCTTACCGCGGCGGGTTCATCAAACAAGAACTGCTTAAGGGCCGTTGCGGCTTCCTGTCTCTGATCGGTCGCAAAAATTTTTACCGACGGTTCGTCAAAGCCAAAACCGATCCACTCCACTACCTGATCGAGGTGCAGAAATCCATTGACCGCCCGATCTACCTTGTGCCTCAATTGATGTTTTTCAGCAAAACCGCCCGACGCGAGGACCCAACGCTGTTCGACATCCTTTTCGGACCCGGCGACAGACCCGGCTATTTCAGGCGTCTGTTTACCCTGTTTAAAAATCCAGGTAAGGTTTTTGTGGAACAATCCGAGCCGGTGAATTTGAAAAAATTCTTGCAAACCGCTCAAATTCGTCACCAGCCCACGCCCTACCAGGCATTGGTGCTGCGTCGGGAGTTGGTGGTCCGGTTGAACCGCCACCGTCAAAGCATCATCGGTCCTGTCCGC
Source organism: uncultured delta proteobacterium (assembly GCA_963774425.1). Taxonomy (GTDB): domain Bacteria; phylum Desulfobacterota; class Desulfobacteria; order Desulfobacterales; family JAFDCJ01; genus JAFDCJ01. Next base: position 70,334 of record CAVZEZ010000036.1, read on the forward strand.
AAATCCCGCGAGGAATTGAAGGAGAGTATTCTTACCGGTGAACGATTTCAGTTGTTTATGAATACCTACGCCGAAAATCGCAAGATCCCCATCCACGAGGTCCGCCGCAAGGCGGATGCACTTCTGGATGAGATTGCCGCCAATTACAAACCGGCATTCATAAAATTCGCCGCGAGTATCGTGGATTGGATTACCCGCACCATGTTTGACGGTTTTACCGCCAATCAGGAGATCGTGACCAAAGTAAAGAATATGTCCCACAGGGGACCGCTGATCCTGATCCCCTGTCACAAGAGCCACATCGATTACCTGATATTGGACTACCTCCTGTATCAGAAGAACATGCAGGTGCCGCACATCGCGGCGGGCAAAAACCTGTCCTTCTGGCCCATGGGTCCCTTGTTTCGTAGCGGCGGCGCATTTTTCCTGCGCCGGTCTTTCAGGGGAGCGGTGCTTTATGCCAGGGTTTTCGCGGAATATATTTATAAATTGCTCGAGGAAGGTTTCCATATCGAACAGTTCATAGAAGGCGGCCGCAGCCGGACGGGCAAGGTGCTTTCGCCGAAGCTGGGCCTGCTCTCCATCCTCATCAACGCTTATAAAAGCGGTGCATGTGAGGATATGATCATTGTCCCCATCTACATCGGCTATGACCGGATTATTGAGGAAAGATCCTATCTGCACGAACTCGGCGGCGGGCAGAAGGAACCTGAAAATTTTCTTCAATTGATACAGGCGCGCAGATTTTTAAAAAAACGCTACGGGAAGATTTATATCCAGTTCCACGAACCCATTTCCTTGAAACAATTATTGAGCCGGTACAACCAGCCGCTGGCCCAGATGACCTCCAAGGAACAAAATGCCTTGATACGGGATCTTGGCTACCGGGTAGTAAATGCCATTAACCGGATGACGGTCGTAACCCCGCATGCATTGGTGGCCGGCGCCATACTGAACTTTTCCAAAAATCAATTTACTTTCAACGAGTTGCTCGACAGCACCTCCACCTACCTGACGCATCTTGCCTCCCAGAATGCCAAACTTGCCGACACCCTCGTGTCCGACCGGTTGGGGGCGTTCGAGCAGGTGATCGAGTCCTATTGCCAGAGAAAATTCATCGAAAGGGTCAGCAGGGACAAAAAAGACATCGAAAGCGAACCGATGTATTCAATCCGAGAAGACCGCAGGCTCTATCTCGAGTACTATAAAAACAATTGCATTGCCTTTTTCATCCCAGCGGCCTATACGGCCATGGCGATTCTGCAGCAGGACGCTTTTCGCTTCTCCGCCCCCGATCTGCACGGGATCTATGCCTTCTGGCAGAGTTTTTTTAAATATGAATTCGCCTATGATGTCGACAGCACCCCCGGATACAACATCCGAAAAACGATCAAGGCGTTCATAGACGACGCGATTGTCATCCCTCATCAGACCCTGCCCGCCACCTATGATATAACGCCCACGGGCTTTCGCAAACTCCATCTGTTTGCCCTGTATCTTAAAACATATCTGGAGTCTTACTGGATCGTGCTCAACTATTTCATGCGCAATCCGCAAAATAGCGCCAAATCCAAGGACCATTTGAAAAAAATTACCAACCGGGGAGATCGCATGTACACCCGCAAGGAAGTCGAGCGTAGGGAAGCTTTGTCCAGGGTCAGCTACCAGAATGCGGTCGACTTGTTCGCGAGCCAGGGCATCAAGGGGTCCGAGGACACGGAAAAAATCAATCACTATGCCGGGGCCATCCAACATGCCCTCAAGCATTTACAGCCATGAAAGCACTGATTCTGGCGGCCGGATACGGTAACCGGTTGCGGCCGCATACCGATCACACCCCGAAACCCCTGTTTCCCATTGCCGGCCGCCCGCTGCTGGACATCGCCATCGAACAACTGCAAAAAGCCGGTTGCCGGTCGGTGCTCGTCAACACCCATCATCTGCATGACCGGATTGAAGCCTACCTCGCCGGCCGAAGCTATGATATTGAAGTGTCTACCCGTTATGAACCGCGCATACTCGGCACCGGTGGGGCCATCAAGAATGCCGCCGACTTCTGGGACGATCGGCCGTTCATGGTCATCAATGCCGATATCGTTGTCGAGCTGGATCTGGAAGCCGTATACCGCGCCCATTGCCGCCGGCGCCCCTTCGCCACGCTCGTGCTCTGCGACAACCCGGAATTCAACAGCGTAGAAGTTGGCGGAGAGGATAACCGATGGATTGCAGGGTTTCACACCCGTGCCGGCCAATCACGGTCGCCATCCGGGTGGTTGACGTTTACCGGGATTCAGGTCCTGGAACCGCGGGTATTGGACTATATCCCGGCGAACACGTTTTACAGCAGCATCGATGCCTATAAAAAAATTCTGGCGGACGGTCAGCGCCTGGCGGCTCGAGTCATACCTCGAAACCGTTGGCGGGATATCGGCACGCCCCAAAGCTATCACCGGGCAGCCGTTGCCGGCGCGCTTCCGGAAGCTTTCCGACAGGCTTTCGCAATTTCTCCGGGGGATAGCATACGGTGGCAAAAGCTCAAGGGGGACGGCTCCCAGCGTCGATGGTATCGCGTCACGGCTGACCGGCGGTCACTTATTATGGCGGATCATGGTGTCCGGCGAAATCTCGAGACGTCGGAAGCCGATTCATTTGTGCACCTCGGTTTGCATCTGCACCGCAACGGGGTATCCGTGCCCAAAATCCACTTTTACGATACATTCAGCGGCCTGGTGTTTCTCGAAGACCTGGGGGATGTCAACCTTCAGCAGGTCGTGCGGTCAAAAGCGGGCACGCCGGAGGTCCTCGACTTGTACCAGTCGGTCATCACGAAGCTCGTCAGGCTGTGGCTCAAACCTGCCGAATGTTTTGACCGATCCTGGACCTACCAGACACCGGACTACAATCGGGAGCTGATCCTCGAAAAGGAATGCCGCTATTTTGTGGAGGCATTTTTAAATGAATATCTTGGCTTCCCGGAGCGGTTCGCAGACCTGCAGTCCGAATTTTCCGCCCTGGCCGACAAGGCCCTGCGATATCCGACCATAGGATTCATGCACCGGGACATGCAGTCGCGAAATATCATGATCAAAAATGGTGAAATTTATTTTATCGATTTTCAGGGCGGGCGCCTGGGTCCGGTTCAATACGACCTGGCTTCCCTGCTGATCGATCCCTATGTGGATTTGCCGCCCGACTTCCAGGCCCGTTTGCTGGACGATGCCATCGAACTGCTTGACATGGCAACCGAACTGGAGCCGGATTCGTTTCGTGCCTGCTATCACTATTGCCGCCTGACCCGCAATCTGCAGATTCTCGGCGCCTTCGCGTATTTGACCCGGGTCATGGGCAAAAAGCAGTTCGAACCGTACATTCCGGCGGCGGCCAAAACCTTGAGATCCAATCTTTCCGGCCGTGCGGAAAAAGAGTTTCCCCTGCTGAACGCGGTGTCCCGGCGGGTTTGCGGTCACTTGAAAATAAATGAGAACTCAGCCGGTTGATGATCTCGTGTGAAACTACACTTGTTTATCGGAATTGGAGGTAAAAATGAGCCCAATCAAGGTCATGGTCAACGGCCTTCCGGGAAATGTTTCCCGGGAAGTGGCCGCTCAAATTCAGCAAGACGATCGATTCGATCTGGTGCCCTTCTCTTTGACGGGTCCCGAGATCCGGCAGTCCGAATATGAGGTCGACGGCATCTCCCTGAAGTTGCTGCCGCCCGACCGGAGAGAGACCCATATCGGCGCGATCATAGAGGCTCACAACGCATTTCTGAGTGTTGATTTTACCCATCCGAGCGCGGTCAATGCCAATGCCGAATTCTATTGTAAGCATCGGTTACCGTTTGTGATGGGCACCACCGGCGGCGACCGCTCGAAACTTGATCAAACCGTGCTTTCATCGTCGATTGCCGCGGTGATCGCCCCCAACATGGCCAAGCAGATCGTGGGCTTTCAAGCCATGATGGAATATGCGGCCAAGAATTTTCCGGGATTGTTCCGGGGATATTCGCTTCAAATTCGCGAAAGCCACCAGAAGGGTAAGGCCGATACCAGCGGCACGGCCCGAGCCATGGTCGGTTATTTCAATCGGCTGGGAGTTTCGTATTCGGCGGAGGACATCGTCCAGGAACGCGACCCCCACGTTCAAAAAAATCGATGGGGCATCCCCGAGCAGTACCTGTCCGGTCACGGCTGGCATACCTACACGCTGATTTCGCAGGACCGGACGGTTCGGTTTGAATTCACCCACAACGTCAACGGCCGGCTCGTTTATATCATGGGAACCCTCGATGCCCTGGTATTTCTGTCCGAAAAAGTCGAATCGGGTGCCGCCGGCCGGATGTACACGATGATCGATGTGCTCAAAGGCACTGGAGATGAAGATTGAGGAATTTAGGAATTGAGGGATTGAGGGATTATAGGATTAAGGATTAGAGGATTAGAAAGATCAAGGGAAGATGGGCGAGGGACGATGGAAGACCAAAGGGATTCAGGATTAAGGATTATGGGGTAGGGATTATGTATTAAGAAATCGGAGCGCGATCGTTAAGTTTTCGGATTATGGTTACGCCTAAAGGAAAGGAGATTAAGGCCGGGGGCTTCGATCTTCGTGGTAAGCTATTGGTATCTTTTAAAATTTCCTTAGCCTTTACCTTTTAATCCTCTTTCCTTAGTTCGCTTATTCTCCATCACGTAATCCTTTATCCTTTATCCTTTATCCTTTATCCTTTATCCTTTATCCTTTATCCTTTATCCTTTATCCCTACCCCTGATCACCTCAACAGCCTTTTCCAGCGCCTGGTCCAGATGCTCAGGCTGGCTGCCGCCGGCCTGGGCCATGTCCGGCCGTCCGCCGCCTTTTCCCCCGACCACCGCGGCGATACGATTGACGATATCGCCGGCATGGTATCGATCGGTAAGGTCCTTGGTAACCACGGCAATCAACATGACCTTGGGTCCGGCGACGCTTCCCAGGACCACGATGCCGGATCCGATTCGGTCCTTGAGTTGATCGGCCAGACTCCTCAGTGCCGCGGGCGTTTCCACCGATACCTTGCGGGCCATCAGCTTAATGCCGTCGACGGATTGGACGGCCGCCGAAGATGCGTCGCTTTCCTCCGTCGCCAGCTTTGTCTTGAGATGGTCCACCTCTTTTTCCGAGTTCTTGAGATCCGCCATCATTTTCCGGATCCGGTCGGGAACCGCTTCTGTTTTTTCCTTCAACAGATGGGCTGTATCCTGCAGTATCCGTGACGTTCTCTGGGTGTATGCCAGCGCCGCCTCTCCGGTCAGCGCCTCGATTCGCCGGACGCCCGAGGATACACTGGCTTCACTGACGATCCTGAAAAGCCCGATGTTTCCGGTTTGACCGGTGTGGGTGCCCCCGCACAACTCCTTGCTGAAATCTGGCAGGGAGACGACACGAACCCGGTCTCCGTACTTTTCCTCGAAAAGAGCGGTTGCCCCGGTTTTAAAGGCGTCATCCGCATCCATCTCCTGAGTGCTGGTCGGGATGTTTTCACGAATCCGCAGGTTGACCAGCCGCTCGATGGTATCCAACGTATCCGGGTCCACCATGGAAAAATGGGTAAAATCAAAACGCAGCCGGTCCGGCGCCACCAGGGAGCCGGCCTGTTTGACATGCTCTCCGAGAACCTGGCGCAGCACGGCGTGCAGGATGTGAGTGGCGGTATGATTCAGGGCCGTGGCCCGGCGCCGGTCGCCGTCCACCAGCAGATGGACCGCCGTCCCCATGCGGACCTTTCCCGAGACCACTTCTCCTTTGTGGATGACAAGACCGGTGGGGTCCTTGATTGTGTCCCGTACGGCGATTTTGAAATCGGATCCGGTGATCGCACCGGTATCTCCGACCTGCCCGCCGGACTCCGCATAAAACGGAGTGGCTTCGGTGATGACTTCAATCTGTCGGCCCTCACCGGCTTCGGTGAGTTCCTGGCCGTCGGCCACCATCACCAGGATTTTCGAATCATATTCAAGGGCATCGTAGCCCACAAACTCGGGTTTGAAACCGCGCGCCGACAAATTTTTGTAAGCCTCGCTGATCTGGTCGAAGGCGACCACGGTCCTGGACCGCGACCGCTGCCGCTCCATGGCCTGATCGAAACCCTCCAGGTCGAGGCTCATATTTTCATCGCGGGTAACGTCCTGTACGATGTCCACCGGAAAGCCATAGGTGTCGTACAATTTGAAAATGACGTCTCCGGGGATCCGGTTTTGCCCACGGGCTTTGATTTCCGCCAGCGAATCGGACAGCAGCTTCATGCCGGTGTCCAGGGTTTCCAGAAACCGGATCTCTTCATTTTTGATGACGTTGGTGATAAAAGCGGACGCTTCGCAGAGTTCGGGATAGGCCTGCTTCATGATGTCGAAGACCACACCGGCCGTCTGGAAGAGAAACGGCTGCTGGAGTCCGATGTTGCGTCCATATCGAATCGCACGGCGCATGATTCTTCGCAGTACATAGCCCCGGCCGTCATTGGAGGGCAGAATGCCGTCGCCGATCAGAAACGCCGCGGCCCGGCTGTGATCGGCGATAACTTTCAGGGCCACATCGGTCTCGCGGGACTCCCCCAGGCGCTTTTCGGCCAAATCTTCGGCCTTGGCGATGACCGGGCGGATGAGATCGGTGTCATAATTGGTGGGTACATCCTGGAGGATCGTCACCAACCGCTCGAGTCCCGCGCCGGTGTCGATGCTCGGTTTGGGAAGCGGGGTCATGTTGCCCGCTTCGTCCCGGTTGAACTGCATGAATACCAGGTTCCATATCTCCAGGTAACGATCGCAGTCGCAGCCGGCGGTACACTCCGGACGGCCGCAACCGTATTGTTCCCCGCGATCGATTAAAATCTCGGAACACGGACCGCACGGACCGGTATCTCCCATAGACCAGAAATTGTCTTTTTCGCCCAACCGCACAATGCGGTCTTCGGGCAACCCCACCATTTTGCACCACAGGTCGTAGGCATCGTCGTCATCCAGGTAAACCGACGCCCACAACTTGTCTGCCGGCAATCCATATCCGTTGGTCAGCAGATCCCAGGCGTACTCCACCGCGCCTTTTTTGAAATAATCCCCGAAGGAAAAGTTTCCGAGCATTTCGAAAAACGTATGGTGTCTGGCGGTATAGCCGACGTTTTCCAGATCGTTGTGCTTGCCTCCGGCACGAACGCATTTTTGAGAGGTGGTCGCCCGGTGGTAGTCTCTTTTCTCTTCGCCGAGAAAAACGCGTTTGAACTGCACCATGCCGGCATTGATAAAAAGCAGGGTGGGGTCGTCCCGGGGAACCAGGGAAGAACTCCGGACTATCTGGTGATCCTGTTTCTTAAAATATTCGAGAAATTTTTGACGTACTTCGTTTCCGGTCATCTGAGTCTCCGGTTGTGGGTGTTGCATGTAGCGTGTCGTGTGTTGTTTGTCGCACCATAAGCTTCGGAAGTTGAAGGAGCGCTGCCCTTGAGGTTACAGGTTGGAGGCTTAATAACCCGCGGGAAGATGGACGACCGCTGCGCTCGGAAGATGGACGAAGATAATTGAGTGATTAAGGGATCATAAATTAAGGATTATGGGATATGGATTAAGTTTTTATATCAGCTATTCGATCTGCGGCTCAATCCTCTAATCCTTAATCCCTAATCCATCGTCCCTCGTCCTTCCCTTAATCCGTAATCCTTATCCCATAATCCTTCCATGCCTCCGTCTTTTCGTCCCTCATCCATCCAAATCATCCAATCATCCCTCATCTATCCCATCTATCTTCTGTCTTCTGCCCTCTGTATTCTGACTCCTGACTCCTGTATTCTGGCTTCTGTCTCCTGTATTCTGACTCCTGTCTCCTGTCTCCTGTATTCTGGCTCCTGACTCCTGTCTCCTGTATTCTGGCTCCTGACTCCTGTCTCCTGTCTTCCAACCCCAAACCTCCAACGGCCGCAGGCCCCTGCTTTCAGCTTTGAGCTTTGAGCTTTCCCCCGGTCTCGCCTTCAGCTTTGAGCTTTGGGCTCTCTTCTTCTTTTTTCTTCACAAACCCCAGGGCTTCTCTGCATCTGCGGTAAATGTCCTCGCATATATCCTTGTTTTCTTCTAAAAACCGTTTGACATTTTCCCGTCCCTGTCCGATGCGTTCTCCCTGATAGGAATACCAGGACCCGCTTTTTTCGATGATGCCGGTTTCCGCGCCGACATCGATCATGTCTCCGACTTTGGATATGCCCTCTCCATAGGTAATGTCGAATTCGGCCTCCGTAAACGGCGGTGCCATTTTATTTTTGACGACCCGCACCCGGGTCCGGTTGCCCACGACCTCCTGTCCGTTCTTGATGGCGCCGATCCGGCGGATGTCCAACCTGACCGATGCATAAAATTTCAAGGCATTGCCGCCGGTGGTCGTCTCGGGATTGCCGAAAACCACACCGATCTTCATCCGGATTTGATTTATAAATATAACCATTGTCATGGTTTTGCCGATCGTACCGGTTAATTTTCTAAGGGCCTGGGACATAAGCCTGGCCTGCAGGCCCATGTGGGAATCTCCCATCTCGCCTTCGATTTCCGCCCGCGGAACGAGGGCCGCCACCGAATCGATGACCAGCACGTCCATGGCGCCGCTTCGGACCAGCATGTCGGTAATTTCCAGCGCCTGTTCGCCCGTATCCGGCTGAGCGACCAGCAATTCATCGCAGTCCACCCCCAGCCTTCTGGCATATCCGATGTCCAAGGCATGTTCCGCATCGATGAAAGCCGCGATGCCCCCTCTTTTCTGGGCCTCGGCCACCGCATGCAGCGCCAGGGTCGTTTTCCCCGAAGCCTCGGGACCGAATATTTCCACAACCCGGCCCCGGGGCAGCCCTCCGATACCCAGGGCCTTGTCAAGGGACAGTGAACCGGTGGAGATCACCGGCACATCCACCACCGGTCGGCTGCCAAGTTTCATGATGGAACCTTTGCCGAACTGGCGTTCGACCTGCGCCATGGCGGAGTTCACTGCTTTCTCTTTATCAGGTGAAATCGACATGCTCTCTTCCTTCCGTCTGATCTAGTTCAATGGTATCTGTATTTCATGTGTTTACAAATGATGAACCCGGTCATTCAAGCGTGACCTGTATCTGTTTTGAATATACGGGACCAGCCGGTTGCAGGTCGCTTTGGAACAAAATGATGCGGTTTGCCCTGAACGGCTCGGTCTCCAGATTCGCATGCTCCTGAATAATCCGGCTGATCGCATGGGGGTTGACATCCTGCCTGAAGCGGCCTAGTGTCAGATGACCTTTAAAAGGTCTTTTCTCTTTGGCGACACCGATGGCCGCCAGGTGTTCTTCCAGCCTGCACTGCATGGCAAAAAGCGGCTGGATGTGCCCTCCGAGGCCGACCCAGATGACCCGCGGCCGTTTAATACCCGGGAATACACCAACGCCTCTGGCCGTCAGGCTCAACGTCCCACAACCTTTCACCGCTTCGGTCATGGCCCCGGCAATGTCATCGACAGCGCCGACATCTATGTTGCCGAGAAACTTTAGGCTCAGATGGATATTTTCGGGCTTCACCCACTTGGCCCCGATCCGGGCCGATCTAAAACCCCGCTGAACGTCATCCAACCACCGGATAATGGCCGTCGGCAGTTCGAGTGCGATAAATGCACGGATGGTCTGCGGCATTTTTTCCATCAGTTCGGTAGTGTGAACTGTGGCGAGCCCAGCGTGAATTCGCCCCGGGCGATTCGATCCTTCAGAATTTCGGCGATTTCTCTGGCCCTTACCAGACTGGACATGGGAACCGTCGGGATCTCTCTTCCATTCAGCTTGATAAAACCGCTTTTGAGTTCGGCGTAACTCACCTGGCCGTAGCTTTTGGAGATGCCTTGAGAATAATCGCTACCGTAATCGATGATCTGGGTGAAGATATCCTCATCGGAAACGGCGGTGTAGCCAGCTATTTCCTCATTCAGCAACGGTATCGGAATCCCCAGACCGACCGCCAGTGAACATCCGTAGCCCTGAATGCTCACTCCCACCAGCCATTTCGGGCTCATGTGTTTCATGTCCCCCATGACCCACAGGGTTCCGGCGGGCGTTACGGGAACCCCCTTGCCGGTTCTTTCAACCGACGGTTTGTGCTGGGTGCCGTGCCAGGCGATGTATCCTTCGCCTCCACCCAGAAAAATCCGCGTACCCAGACCGATGGTCTTGTAATAGGGATCGTTGAACAGGGGGCTCAGCTGTCCGGCGGAGCAGTAATTGGCATTGCCGCCTCTGGGCTTCAAGGTGCCCATGTAAGTGTAGATCGTTTTATTGGTCATGTTGACGGCACAGTTGTAGTTCTGATAGCCGTTGCGGGGATTGCACAAGGTCGCCTGCGGCAGCGTTTCCAGGGTCACTTCTTTTTCGACGTGACGATTGGGGTAACAGTCGGTGCCGTAGGCCGTGGCTTTCAGATGGATTTTTTTTCCGGCGACGAGATCCTGAATTACATGTCCACCGCCGTACTTGAATTCGCCGGGGTAGACTTTGTTCAGCGGATCGTCTTCACAGGTTTCCGTGGCGCCCAGGTAGCAATCGACAGCAGCCAGTCCCGCGTATGCGGGAACCTTGTTCAGCCATACTCTGGAAGCCTTGATGGTGGGAACCGAATGCCCGAAGTTGATGAAGGCCCCCGATGAGCACATGGGGGAAAAGGTCCCGGTTGTCACCACATCCACCCGGCGCGCGGCCTCTACCGGGCCTTCGTTTTTAACGATATCCACAATTTCATCGGCCGTGACGACCACGACATCACCGGATTTAATTTTTTGATTGATTTCCTCGATGGTTTTAGAGACTTTATATTTTTTCATGCCTTTTTCGTGTTTTCGTGATCAATCTTAACTTTTGGGTTCCGGCTCGGCCCGGTTAGGGGTATGTAGTCAGGACTGCGGCAGGGTGGCGGATCCCGCCTCCTCTAACTTCGCCAGCACGTTGTGTTGAATCCAGTTCATGTCCCACCACTCCACCGGATTGACGAAGGTACCGTGAATCAGCATGCTGAAGTGAAGATGATCACCTCCCGCAAGCCCTGTCATGCCGGTACGACCCAGGATATCACCGCGGGCCGGCCGATCGCCGACATTAACGCCGATGTGGCTCAAATGGGCATACATGCTGAACACGCCGAAGCCGTGATCCAGTATCACCGTCTTGCCATATATCCCCACGCGTTCCGCAAGAACGACAACCCCGTCATTGGCCGCCGGTACCGTGCTTTGCGCCACAGATGCCAGATCGATGCCCAGGTGCACCTGCCGGTCGATCTCCCGGCCATTGTGCAGGTAAATCCTATGATCCGCAAAACCAGCCCGGTTAGCGGATTTCGGCAGCCTCAGAAAATCTCCCTTCCAATACATTTTAGCATCGCTCTGTCGGCAGACCTCGACAATGGTCTGATAATTGGCCTTGCGAAGGTCTCGGTTGATGCTGAGAAATTTATCCAGCAATGACTGGTTCGCATCCCCCGCAACCTCTGAGGGGAAATCGGCTATTTTTCGTTTTAAAAATCCATCCGATATATTGATACGGTCATGTCTGAATTCCCGGTGTCGTAAATGGTAGTTCAGACCACCTTTGCCCGGGTTTCCAGCCAAATCGGCGGCTTTGACAAACATCTCGGTGTCGGTATTCTGCTCGAAATCAAGCGCGATGAAAGCAAGGTATACCAGGGGGTTGTCGAAATAGCCGGTGTAACCCGGGAAAAATTTATCGCCGACCTGGACACCGCTTTGGGAACATGCTTCGGAAGTGCGAAAAACAACCAGCCCGGTCCCTCCCTGATTGATGTTGTGGGAACGGCTCAAAACTTCAATCTCAGGCGGTTTGGTATCGATGATCACTTTCTTTTCGAAATGGGTATGGTTCCCCCGCCACCAGTCTCTCCACGAATAATCCGAAACCACCACCCGCAGTACGGCGTCACCATCGGCAAACCCCAATATCGCAGGCTCTACATTTATTTTTACGGAATCTTCATGGATCCTGCCGCCTTCCAGAAACCCAGCCGATGGAAAAGTCTCGGCATGCAGGACGGTTTCCTTGCCATCTTTAAGCAGCCCGATCCAGACCTTTCGCAAACCGCTGCGGGCATCCTTTAGCGTGACGGTCAACTCCCGGGACTGGCCGATATAAGCAGACGGCAGGTCCAGGCTGAGGACCGGATTTTCATTTTCGAGACGACCCCACAGAAACCAGCCGCCGGCAAGCAAAATAACCAGACAGGGAATTGCAATCAGCCAGAATTTGCTGCGTTTCTTATCAGATCTCAAGACGCTCTCCCATATCGAGCAATTTTTAAGTCCTTTCCACATCGAGTTCCGGCGAAAGCCGGTATGAAACCAGATAGCATCCGTCTTATAGACGACGGATAGCCTATCCGCAACCTAAATAAATAGCAGTTAGCCTGCCGATAATCAAGGCCTGTTTTCGTTTCTTGACTTTTGCTGCATCGCAGGATAATTTACCCTATCCCTGCAACATGGGGGTTAATGCGGCAACGAGGGCCGCCGGACCCGTGGATCCGCCTGTCGGTTCGAATCGGCAGCGATGCCGAGGCCGGCGGGCTCGACTGAAATTTACATCCAAGTGCTTATGTCGAATCAGATTAAAATAGGCGATATCGTGGTGGGGCGGGGAACGCATCTGGTTCTCATTTCCGGTCCCTGCGTAATCGAAGATTATGAGACCACCCGGGAAATCGCCGCCTTCCTCAAAAGCATCACGACAAAGCTGGAGATGCCGTTTATCTTCAAGGCTTCTTATGACAAAGCCAATCGTACATCGGTGAATGCTTTTCGGGGACCGGGGGTCGACGACGGGCTGAGAATCCTTCGTGAAATCAGGGCGGAATTCAGTGTACCGGTCCTTTCGGATGTGCACCGCGTCAGCGAAATCGCGGCGGCATCCCGGGTGTTGGATATTATCCAGATTCCGGCTTTTTTATGTCGCCAGACCGACGTCACAGTTGAAGTGGCGAAAACAGGCAAGCCGGTGAACATAAAAAAAGGGCAATTTTTAGCCCCCTGGGATATCGCCAATGTGGTTGAAAAAATCACCTCGGCAGGCAATCGGCGGATATTGATCACCGAGCGCGGCACGATGTTCGGCTATAATAATCTGGTGGTTGATTTTCGAAGTTTCATGATCATGCGGAAGGTCGGTTTTCCCGTCATTTTCGACGCCACTCACAGCGTACAGTTGCCCGGCGGGGCGGGGACGGCTTCCGGCGGACAACGGGAGTATGCCCCCTTGCTTGCCCGGGCCGCAACAGCTGCGGGAGTTGACGGGATTTTTTTGGAGGTCCATCACACTCCCGAAAAAGCCCTCTGCGACGGTCCGAATTCTTTAAAGCTTGAAATTCTATACGAACTGCTCTCCGACCTCAAAACGATCCATAAAATAGTCAATCCTGGTTTTTAAGCATGGGTGGGTCCCGGTTGAAAAAAACCAGAAAATTGAGCCTGTTTCTGCTGACGGTCATCATTCTGGCAGTCGGTACCCTAGTGGCCGTCTTTATCGGTTACCGTCGGGTTTCCAATGCACCCGAACTGCTGCTTTCTTCGATCCAGGAGGGCGCTGATCTGTCTTTGGGCAAGATCCGGCAAACCGCGACCCGCGACGGCAAAAAGGAATGGAGCCTGGTGGCCGATTCCGCCGATTATATGGAAAACGAAAGCAAGGTACATTTAAAAAATCTTTCGGTAACCTATTTTCTAAAGGACAATCGTGAAGTCTATCTGAAAGCGGATCGGGGCGTCCTGCAAACCGAGACAAATGACATTGAGTTCTCTGGAAATGTTGTGGTAGAAAACGAAACGTATCGGATGAAAACCGAACAGCTCAATTATGAGCATGAAAAGCGTTTTATCTTCTGCAGGGAAGCGGTCCGAATCTGGGGGGGCGATGCTGAAGTCACAGCCGATGCCGCAACTTATGATTTGAATGCGGACAAAATTGTCCTAACAGGCAACGTGGTGGCGACGGTATCCCGGGATTTCGCGGTCGTTTCCGGTGGAAGGCGCGCCGGTGAGGCGGCCTCGGGTGATTGACCCGGCAAATTTTCATGTGTGAATATAGTTGCAATTCTGCTGGGTTTAATCTAAAATGGGAAGAAATTCACTAATGCTGGCATTCAAATTGCAGATGCGAACCAGTGGGTCGCATCGCTTTTGCCGCCATGCACCCTGAATCCAATTCCGGTTTCGACCCAGTGGTTTAGCGACATCCAACAGGATAAATATAAACTTTTTATGATCTTCGAATAAATTAACATATTAACCAGACACACTGACGGATAAGATGGCACTTGAACTGCGACAACAACTGAAACTGACCCAGCAACTGATTATGACGCCCCAACTCCAAATGGCGATTAAGCTGTTGCAGTTGTCAAGGTTGGAGCTCATGGATACCATAAAGGCCGAGCTGGAGGAAAACCCGGCCCTGGAAGAAGTGCCGGAAAGTGTTCCCTCTGAGCAATCGGCCGAACAAGCCGAGGCCGGGTCGACCGATTCCCAGGATTTCAAAGAAGTTACCATTGAAGACAAGATCCACGATGATGTCGATTGGAGCAACTATCTGGATGAATACAATGCTCCCGGCAGAGTCCATCATGAATCGGAAGATCGTGAATCGCCGAGGTTCGAATCTTTCATCGCCAGCAGTGAATCCCTGAACGATCATCTGCTCTGGCAGTTTCTCATGACCAAACCGGACAAACAGGAAGAAGAAATTGCCAGCATGATTATCGGCAATCTGAACAAGGATGGTTACCTGGATGCGACGATTGAAGAAATCGCCGCCTCGAGCGGCATATCGCCCGCCCGGATCGAGGAGATCATCGTCATCATCCAAACGTTTGATCCCGTCGGCGTTTGCGCCCGGAATCTTAGCGAATGTCTTATGATTCAGGCCAGGTTCCTGGGGCTTGAAAATACCCTGGTGACCGCCATTATCAGCGACCATCTGCCCAATCTCGAAAAGAGAAATTACAAGGCAATCTGCAGGGCCTTGAAAAAGAGCATGGATGAAGTCGTATCCGCAATCAATGTCATCAAAAGCCTTGAACCCAAACCCGGCCGACAGTTCAGCGACGAAACCCCGCAGTACATCAATCCGGATATTTACGTCTATAAGCTTGAAGATGGCTACGCTATCATGCTCAATGATGATGGTATGCCGAAATTGCGGGTGAACTCCTTTTACAAGAACTCCATCGCGCGCGGCAAAAGAATTTCCGGTGAGGCCGAAGACTATATCCAAGGAAAAATGAGATCCGCAGCCTGGCTGATTAAAAGCATTCATCAACGTCAGAAAACCATCTACCGGGTGATGGAGAGCATTTTGGGCTTTCAACGGGATTTTTTTGACAGGGGCATTGCCTATCTCAAACCGATGGTACTCAGAGATGTGGCCCAGGATATACAAATGCATGAGTCCACGATCAGCCGGGTGACAACCAATAAATATGCTTTCACGCCCCAGGGAATTTTTGAGTTGAAATATTTTTTCAACAGCTCTATTAGACGATCGCAGGGGGGCTCGATTGCTTCGGCCAGTGTTCAGGAAAAAATCAGGCAGATCATTGCCGGCGAAGATCAGAAAAAGCCTTACAGTGATGATAAAATCGCTCAGATTCTCGAGGAGGATCAAATTAATATCGCCCGCCGAACCGTCGCTAAATATCGTGAAATGCTCAAAGTGCTGCCATCCAACAAACGCAAACAAATATAGGAGGACATCGAGCATGCAGACATCCGTAACTTTCAAGAATCTTGATCCTTCTGAACATCTGAAAGCATATGTCAGCGAAAAACTGGAGCGGCTCGACAAATTTCTCGACAACCCCGCGGAAGCCAATGTGGTGCTGACCGTCGAAAAGTTTCGGCACATCGCCGAAATAAATATCGCGGGCGACAGGCTGAATATTGTCGGCAAGGAAGAAACCATCGATATGTATTCCGCCATCGACATGACCCTCGACAAGCTTGAAAAGCAGATAAAAAAAGGCAAACAAAAAACCAGAGAGCGCCGCCCGGCGGGCAAAAACCGCAACCGGTCGATTCTCGAAGCAACCGATATTTTAGGTGAAGATGACAGGGAAGCCCAGGTTATCGTTAAAAATATCGACTACAAACCCATGGATGTCGAAGAAGCCGTCTTGCAGATGGACCTGATTGAAGATAATTTTATGGTATTCACCGATGCCAGATCCGATCGCGTGAACGTGCTGTATCGTCGCAAAGACGGCAATTACGGCTTGATTCAGCCCAGTTCGTGATTATACTTGCTTATTCATTGAGGTTTTGTTCGAACCGAGGTAAGTACCGAAAAATGGTTTCGTCCGACCTGGGTTCTGCTTGTTTTCCGGTTGCTGCAGGGTATTGATGACATGAAAATTTGTGATGTATTGGACACAAGATCAATTCTTGCTGACTTGAAAGCCCGAAATAAAAAAGGAATTTTGGAGGAACTCGTCGTTCCGGTTGCAGAAATCGCTGGTGTAAGCCAGAAGGATCTGACCAGAGTCCTGATGGAAAGAGAACGGCTCGGCAGTACCGGGATCGGCGGCGGGATCGGCATCCCCCATGGCAAGATGAAAACGCTCGAATCACTGGTTCTTGGTTTTGGTCTGAGCCGCAAGGGAGTGGATTTCGAATCGCTGGATGGGCAGCCGACTCATATTTTTTTTCTGCTGGTCACCCCCGAAAACTCCACCGGTCTTCACCTGAAACTGCTGGCGCGCATTTCGAGAATCCTGAAAAACGATCCTTTCAAGATCAGATTGATGGAAGCCACCGACCGAGACGAAATTTTGGGAATCATCAAAGAAGAGGATGAGGAATTTTAGCTCTTGTAAAAAACCAAACCCTGACATTGGGGTAAATTGCGTAACCTAACCATACTCATAATTACGGGTCTCTCAGGTTCCGGCAAAAGTACAGCGATGGCCGCTTTGGAAGATGGTGGCTTCTACTGTATCGACAACATGCCCGTCGATTTGCTGCCCAAATTCCTGGAGATGCCGATGGAACGTGATCCCGAACTCGCCGGAATCGCGTTGGCTATGGATCTACGCGAGAAAAGCTTTCTAACGAAATATAATTCCGTTTTCGAGAAGCTTAAAAAAAAAGGATATAACTTCGAGATCCTCTTCCTTGAGGCGGATGAAGAGATCCTGCTCCAGCGATATAGCACGACCCGCAGACAACATCCGCTGTCCTCGGGTAAACGGTTGTTGGAAAGCATTCAAGCGGAAAAAGAGCAGCTGGAGGGGTTGAGGTCTGCAGCGGATATCGTGATCAACACCTCCAAATTCAATGTTCACGAGCTCAAATCCAAAATCCTCGATATCGCCCAGAGAAGCAAAGAGCTGGTTCCGATGCAGATTAACGTGATCTCCTTCGGCTACAAATACGGGATTCCCTACGATGCCGATTTGATCATGGATGTCCGCTTTCTGACAAACCCGTATTTCATTCCAGAGTTAAAAGAGTTTGATGGAGAGTCACATAAAGTCAGAGATTTTGTGCTCAACCATACGGAAACCCGTGAGTTTCTCGTCAAGTTCAAGGATCTTCTGAACTACTTGATCCCGTTGTACGAAAAGGAAGGAAAGGCCTATTTGACGGTTGCGCTCGGATGCACCGGCGGCCGCCACAGATCCGTGACCATTGCCAGAACGATTTATGAACACATTCGTGCCATGGGGAAAAAAGTGGAACTCAATCACCGCGACCGACACCAGCCTCTGTAGACCTGAGATGTTTCAACGATCCTGTATCAAATAGAAGGAAAACTGATTACAAGGTGATTTATGATCGGTATTGTCATTGTTACACACTGCCAGCTTGGGGAAGCATTGATCGGAGCAGCAGAATTCATAGAGGGCGGACGGCCCGCTTCACTTGAAGCGGTCAGCATCGATCTCAATGAAAACGCGCAGAAATTGCGAGATAAAATTTCCCGGGCGATAAAAGCAGTTCAGGGAGACGAAGGCGTCCTGATTCTAACCGATATGTTCGGCGGCACCCCTTCAAACCTGAGTTATTCGTTTCTGGAGGAAGGCCGTATCGAAGTATTGTCGGGTGTCAATCTTCCGATTTTAATCCAGGCGGTAACGATCCGGGACAAAAAGGTGCTCAATGAACTTGCGGCAAAATTGGAAGCGTTCGGCAAAAAGAGCATTTCACTGGCCAGCGGCGTACTGAAAGGCAACAAGCGGAGCTAAAGCGTGGGTGGGTGGCGCATCTCGACCGTTAAGCAAGACGACCTCGAGCCGATCCTTGCTATTGAGAAGTGTTCTTTTCAATGTCCGTGGAGCCGGATTTCCTTTGAAGGCGAACTAAGCTGCCGATACGGCTTCAGTTTTGCTGTCAAATCGATTGAGACGGATGGAAAAGAGCAGATCATCGGCTACGCCTTCATGCGCCGGATCTGCGAGGAACTGCATGTTTTAAAAATCGCGGTCGCACCCATTTGCAGGGGGCGGGGGGTGGCTAGCTGGATCTTGAACCGGAGTTTCACCACCGCCGCTCGCAGGGGAGCGTCATCGGCTCATCTTGAAGTCCGCGCGTCAAATGCCCCGGCGGTGGCACTCTATGACAAGCTCGGGTTCAAGGTGGTCGGCAGGCGGCCCAATTACTATGCGTATGCTAAAGAAGACGCATTAATGATGAGCAAGTTACTTTAAGGAGGCAAAATGAGCATAAAGATCGGAATTAATGGATTCGGCAGAATCGGGCGGGTGGTATTGCGCGCTTCATTGAATCGTCCCGATGTGGAAGTTGTGGCCATTAACGACCTGACCGATTCGGCAACGATGGCCCATCTACTGAAATACGACTCTGTTCATGGCCGACTGGACCGGGAAGTCACGGCCAAAGAAGACAGCATCCAGGTCGGCGACAATTCCATCGCCATTCGCTCCGTGAAAGACCCGGAAAAGATCGGATGGGGGGATCTGGGCGTGGACATCGTGGCTGAGTGTACCGGCATATTCAGAGACCGGGAAAAGGCCGCCAAACACCTTTCTGCGGGCGCCCGCAAGGTAATTATCTCTGCCCCGGCCGGGGACCCGGACATAACCATCGTGATGGGCGTAAACTCTAATCAGTATGATCCCAGCCGGCATCATATCATCTCCAATGCCTCCTGCACCACCAATTGTCTGGCGCCGGTCGCCAAGGTGCTCCTTGAAAATTTCGGTCTGCAGCGCGGGTTGATGACCACGATTCACTCCTATACCGGTGATCAGCGTCTGCTTGACTTCCCCCACAAGGATCTGCGCCGCGCCCGGGCGGCCGCATTGTCTATGATCCCCACAACCACCGGCGCCGCCAAAGCCGTAGCCCTGGTGTTGCCCGAGCTTTCGGGGAAGTTAAACGGCCTTGCCATCCGGGTGCCGACGCCCAATGTTTCCATTGTCGATCTGGTGGTGACCGTCGATAAGTCCGATGTGACCGTCTCGGACGTCAACGAAGCCCTGAAACAGGCATCGGAAGGATCACTGGCCGGCATTCTGGGCTACAGCGACGCGCCGCTGGTTTCAACGGACTTTAATGGATGCCCGCTGTCTTCCATCGTGGATGCGCCCACCACCTATGTGGTCGACAACCTCGTTAAGGTACTCTCCTGGTATGACAACGAAACCGGGTACTCCAACCGCATGGTGGATCTGGCCGCGATGATCGGCGCAGAATTGTAGAGGTCGGCAGACGCCACCGGAAATCTCAGTCAGCCGCAATAAAGCTTCCCTCCCCTGGCGGGAGGAATTGAGGGAGGGGGATAGAATCGGCCGGATACCTTCAACTGGACCTTTCCAGACAACCGTAAATTTTGATTATGTGATAAAAAAGGAGATGAACCGATGAGTAGCCGCACCTCGCTGATTGCCGGCAACTGGAAAATGTATAAAACCAATTCCGAAGCCGTCGAGACCGCCGGCCGTCTGGTCGACCTGGTCGCCGGAAAGGCCGATGTGGATATCATGATTGCCCCGGTATTTACAGCCCTGGCCCCGGTTTCAAAAGCAATTGAAAACAGCCGGATCGGTCTGGGAGGCCAGAACCTGCACTGGGAAAAGGAAGGCGCCTACACCGGCGAAATCTCCGGCGCGATGTTAGTGTCCGCCGGGTGCCGGTATGTGATTATCGGGCACTCGGAACGTCGACAGTATTTTGGCGAAACCGATGAAACCGTCAACAAGAAAATTCGGGCGGCCGTCGATGCCAAATTGATCCCGGTTTTTTGCATGGGTGAAACCGAATCCGAACGCGATGCGGACCAGACGTTTTCTGTGCTTGACAAACAGGTAAAAAAGGGGTTAGAAGGGTTTTCTGAAAACGATTTGAATTCCCTGGTACTTGCCTACGAACCGGTTTGGGCCATCGGCACCGGCAAAACGGCCACGCGGGATCAGGCCCAGGAAGCCCATCAATATATTCGATCTGTGGTTGAGGCGGAATTCGGAGGCACGGTTGCGGGTGTCATCCGAATTTTGTATGGTGGCAGCGTAAAGCCGGATAACATTTCCCAGCTCATGCAAATGCCGGACATCGACGGTGCCTTGGTGGGCGGAGCCAGTCTGGATGCGGATTCGTTCAGTCGGATCGTTAACTATAAATAAATACTAGAAAAAATTTATCATGTCGATTTTTCTCATCATTATTCATATTGTCGTATGTATTGCGCTGATCATGATCGTTCTGCTCCAGACGGGTAAAGGAGCCGATATGGGCGCCGCCTTCGGGGGCGGTTCCAGTCAAACCCTGTTCGGCAGCACGGGTGCATCCACCTTTCTGAGCAAGGCGACCACCACGGCAGCCATTATATTCATGCTGACATCCCTGGGGCTTGCCTATTTATCCGGACATCATGGCGTGGAATCGGTGGTGACCAGCGCACCGCCGCCCGTTGAAAGCCCGGCTCAGCCCGGTACGGCCGCTCCGCCTGCCACCGGTGCCAAAGAAGCCGCCCCGGCAACCGGCGCCAACGAGGCCGCCCCGCCTGCGGGCGGCTCCGCTACCCAGCCGGCCAAACAGGCGGAGTAGAATTTCTTCATGCAACAATATCCATTTAATTTGTGCCGAAGTGGTGGAACATGGTAGACACGCTATCTTGAGGGGGTAGTGGGGAAACCCGTGCCGGTTCAAGTCCGGCCTTCGGCACCAACATCATATTGTAACCCGCTGATTTTACAGCGGGTTTTTTTGTGCAAAAATCCCGAAACAGCCTCATTTCCATCTGTTACACAAACTTGTTACACAAAAACAGATTGGAGTTGAGCATTATGAAGCGTTCCCACCGATCCCCGTCTTACACAATTCGCAATCCGTATGGCTATTGTTTCCGCTTGATCGTACCCCGAGATCTACGAAAATTTGTCGGGAAGGCCGAATTACGGTATACTTTAGGCACGGGTTATGCAGGTCTTGCCAAATCGAAAGCCCGGTTGTTAGCCGGACAAATACAGGAATTTTTCAGAAAAGTGAGGGAGATTATAGAATTGGATGAAATAAAAGATCAAAAGATTCAGGAGATAGTAAACCGGTGGTTTAATAATTTCATTATTGGTCTTGAAAATATGAGAGTCGGAGAGGGGCAGGGTCACGGCAAGGTTTTTAGGGAGGTCAACCGCTTAAATCAGTCAGTCAGCGGAAGAGCAAAAACTGCACTGGTCGAATGTGACTATCAATTTGCTTGGCCGACTGTAAAGGCTATACTTGAAAAAGAAGGGTTGGAGGCTAAGATCTTTTCCGGCACCCACAATAAAATTTGCCGGGAAGTCTTGAAGAGTCAAATCAAATTCGGTGAAATCGAAGACAGGCGGAACAATGGAGATTATTCAGTCGACCTTGAAAAGATATTCCCCCTACCCTCTAACCAAAAGGCCGAATTGCCTGTTTCCACAACAATGGAACGGACTTCGGGATCGGTTCAAAAAATGTTGGATGCTTACTGGAATGAGCATTTGCCGAATTGGAAACCGAGGGCAGCCACCCAATATAGGACCTGTCATAAACATTTACTTGTATTTCTGGGCCAAAACCGGATGATTCATACAATAGATTACGATGATGGTTCGAATTACAAGGATCTGCTGTTAAATACGAAAAAGAAAGATGGAGATAATTTATCATCCTCCCGTGTCGACCTGTACCTTGGGTATGCAAGTCAAATCTTTAAATGGGCGAAAAGGAACTACCGCAAAGATGTCGAAATTAATACAGCCAGTCCATGAAAAGGATAACCGGAGCATGTCCGCTCACTCAGTAGATTCGATCTATGCCTGAACAAGGTCTAACCCCGTTACGGTAATACATTCCAATCCAAATGCCGGACCAATTGTGGAAATCTCAGTGGCACCATTTCTGCGATCAGCGGTGGCTCATTTATGGCGATCAAGGGGTTGGCTCTATGGTACCGATCAAAAGCAGCGTCATACTGTAATGCACATTACACTGAATGAACCCTGATTTTAGGTATCCCCTTCCACCAAAATCGGGAAATGTCTATGTGCCGGTGTGCATCATGTTCTGAGGATCGCCGGTATCACCTCATGTGTGATCCACCGTTTGAACACCTTTGCGGATAGTTTGCGGGATCTCAGAATAAGGGAATAAAGACCGGGTTCGTTGATAATCCACCGGTTTGGATTTCCCCGACTATTTGTCTGGTTAATCGCAACCTTCTGTTTTTTTTTCATCATCATCCATCCTTCGTATCTGTTTGTCTGTATCTGACAACTCAAGAACCTCACATACCTCCTTGGCAATCCACCACGGGTTACCTCGGCTCTGCGGGGCCGGGGATTTGTGTGATCTACACAGCTGTCTGCTTTGCAAGCCTTTGGGTAATCCCCTTGTTCATTTTTGACCCAGCCTCAGACCTGAAAGACCCTGCTCCAACCGTCATATTGTCCAATCAGACGCCCTCAGATCGCCGTGATTGGTACTTCTCAGAAAGCCGGGCCGGCCGGATATGGATGGGTAGGTGCAAAAATTACCGGCTCGGCCGGGTAAAGTCTCTCTGTCTTTGAAAAGTTGATGATTCCTGTTTAATAAAGGTAATGATTCAGGGGCATGGAAGCACCGTGTTATGTCCGGAATGGGTATGAGTGGGTACAAAATATGGGTATTGAAAATTGACCCTTGACCAGATATGATTCTTGAAGTACAGAAATCATTCCACATCATTTTTCATCTCCTTGGCAAGAGACAGGATGGTCTATCCTGAGCGGGTAAACTTGGGTAGGTTTTGCCTGCTCGGGCCATTTCACAGCATTTTCTCGGGAAAGTGATAAAATCCCTCCTGAAATTCCGGACCGAATGATGATCTGTGTCTGTGATTATGGCCCGTCCGGGTAATACCGATTCCGGCTGACCTTCTTTTCAGGCCATCAACATAAAGAATGTCTGTGGTGATACCCGATTCCACATTTGTATTTTCTATTTCCTTGGCTTTACCCGGAAGGATCATTGTTGTATGGTAGATCTCCGGAGATTACCACCAGTACCCGGTCTTGCGACCGGTTTGACGGTTTCAGGATACCGGGTCATGTGTGGAGATTGGTCAGGTGAAGATGCCGAAGCTCGATTTATGGCATAGTCCGCCACCAGACCATGAGGGGTATCCATTCTCGGTTTGGCCAACGAAGGGGGGATTCCTGATAGAAGAAGGTTACGACCGGCTCATAGAAATTGATCTGAATAAAGTGGTTGCTGAAGATCCTTGGGTTGATGATGTGATCGAGTTTCTGGACAGTAACGGTGTCAGCTTTGTAGGTCCATACGACTTGTGGCCGAAGGTGGCATGGTGGTGTTTCGCCGGAAGGACTGCTGTTCATATTACAGTTGGTCCCGGTGACTGTGATTTTAGATTAATTGATTGGTTCACCACGCACAAAAATAATAGATGATTAGCCCGGATGGTTGGTTAGGTAAGGAATGAATTCAGGGCTACCGTAATCGGTCCGGGTAATCCTGCGGAGGTCGTTATTGGCCCCGGACCTACCCACCGATCAGAGTGCTTCGGGATGCCGGAAGTAGCCCAGTTAAAGGCCCGAGAACACCTTCATAGATGCTTCTGAGACTCTATCAGCGCCCGAATATCAAGACTTCCCATGAAAGAGGTGCATAAATTATCCGTATAGGCAAGGAGTTCAGGAACTACTCAAATGCTATGTGTGGAGGATCTTGAACAAGATTGCCCCCCGCAATTCAACCATCGAAAGAATCAAGGAGAAATTTGGCCGTGAAGAAACAGAACGATTCCTCAAAGAATATGATATCGCCGGAAACCTCGAAGCCCTCACCGAAAGAGAAGCCAGTTACATCCTCAAATTCGGATCTCTTGACACCCTCCGAGCAAGAGCAACTAAGGAAGGATTTCGAGGAAGCGGGGAGATGGATGGAGGAGCAACTGAAGAAAATGAAGTAGACCCCGATAAACCACGCTTCAAACGCCCCAGTAACAACTACGTCCCCCACCATAAACGGGATCTTCAAGGCCAGCAAAGCCAAAAGAGTTTACTTAGCCGTTGGGATCGATGGATGGGTGGATTCTTTGATCCCCAACGCGCCAAGAGAAAACTTGAGCAAGGTCGATTCATAGCACCCGAGCAGTCCGGGGTAGTTGCTACCAGTTTGCTGAGCAACAGCCCGGTGATGTTTGAGCAATTTTTGAAGTTTGGCAACATCCAATATGACAATGACTGGATGTCCCGTTCTTCCGCAAGGTAGAGGTTTACAAAGCATTATCCGTGAACTGGGTGACGATGCAGATCCATTTTTCGATTGGATGGCTGCATTGTCAGCACAGGAAATGGTCAACAAAGGTCGAAAGAACCTTTTTGGTGCACACCCGGATGGAACCACTCGGGATGACCAAACCGAGATTAACACCCGCCTACAAGATACCGGACCCTTCTATAATCCAAAGTGGGAAGATTACCGTCATGAGCTATGCCGGATCAATGAAAATTTTTTGGACTGGTTAGCCTCGGCCCACATTGTATCCCGTGAACAGATCGCAGAGTTTAAGCGGATGGACTACATTCCGTTTTACCGGTTTTCTGAGGACTTGGAAGACGGTAATATTGATTTCCTGTTCCCCAAAGCCGGAGGCAAAACCATCGGAAAGATCCACATGCTTAAAGGGTCTGCTAAGAAGCGTCTGGGAGATCCCATGGTAAACCTTGTCAGTTCCTACAGGTTTCTGATGCATCAGGGCTTAAAGAACCTTGCCCGTAAGCGCACGCTCGCTATCGCCATGGATGCTGGTTTTCTTTGTGTGTATTATCACTACAGCGAAACATCTATATTATAAAATTTGGCCAACTTGACCCGTTTCTTTCGGTGCGACTTGTAGGCGATCAAATTGCGGCGCAGGTGATATTGAACGATTTCCATCGCCCCCTCGGCGCTCAGGGATCTGAGGGGAAGTACTAACGATAGTATTTTGCGAACCAAGGGAACCGTCAGCAAAGGGGTTTTTTTTAAAGTGCAATCTCATCCGCAGGATAAAGTGCAGGGCCAAGAACACGTAGGTCATGTGACGATGCCAGGCGGGCCAGGAACGGTGTTCATAGCTATCCATGCCAACCTGACTCTTTCCTTCCTGAAAGCACTGTTCAATTGGCCAGCGCATGTTGGAGGCCTCAATCATTTCGGAAAGAGAGATCTTCTTGGGCGCATTGGAGATGGCATATTTGATCTCACCATCTTCGTTTTGTCGCAAAAAAAGCCATTGTTGATCACCTGCCGGCAATCCGTCGCGAGACAAACAGACGCGAATGCGAGCCACCTTGGCGATGATGGGTCCTTTGGCACCCTCGGCAACAACGACCGGTTTCCAGAACACGCGATCGGACTTCGCGATCTGAGCTACGGTTCGCGGCTTGGGTTGTCCGGATAATACTTTGACTTTGGTGGGGCGGCGTCCACGCCCCTTATAGGGCGGAAACCCCACTTTTGGCTTTTTTGTAAAAACCCGGGTATCGGACTTGATCGCGGCAAAGTAAAAGCGATCCTTGGGCAAGGCGTTTAAAAATTCTATGTCGCTGCCAAAAGCGGCGTCGGCGCCGATCCACTTAGAGGGGTAATGCTCTGTGGCGACAATCTCATTGATTAATCTTAAAGCGATCTGCTGCTTGGTCTCAAAAACAAGATTTTC
Organism: uncultured delta proteobacterium; assembly: GCA_963774425.1. Lineage (GTDB taxonomy): Bacteria > Desulfobacterota > Desulfobacteria > Desulfobacterales > JAFDCJ01 > JAFDCJ01. Next base: position 96,537 of record CAVZEZ010000036.1, read on the forward strand.
GGGGACCCGGTTGAATCGGCGTCTTTTTTCCTGCTCCGGGGAAAACCAGCTTTCCGGCATATACAGCTGGCAACTGAGCAGGCCGTAGCCCTTATCGCTTGAATAGCCGATAAAAACACCGGACTGGCAGTTTTCAACCTTTCCCAGAGGGCCACAGTACTGTCGGGCTACACCGACCGATTCTTTGCCCTTTTTGGGAAAATCGCTGGGATCGACGGTGATCATTCCATCGGGCGTGGCGATCAACGCTGCCAGCATTTGCTGATGAGCGCGCAGCATGGAACCATTATCCCAACGAAAGTTCTTCATGAACATCTGCATGGAACGGACAGACTTTTTATCGAGAAACTCAAGAGCGATCGGTTCCACGGATTTGGCCTCGGCATTGCTCATGAGTCCGGATAAATAGGCCAATCCTAGACGATGATGCTCGATGCGGCCGTAAGCATCATGAAAGCATTGATGAAAGCTGACCAGTTCTTTTGCCATTGTCTGGATATCGCCGGAATCAAGATCCAAATCGGCGGTCAGTTGCGGATGCCATCGGCAATGTTCTAAAAGCATAACCAGCGCCTCCACTTTGGTTTGGGTGGGTGGAGGGCGATCCACAAGCGGGGCGGGCTGTTGTCGGCAATCAATAATGCGTCTGAAGTCCGGGTCTAAAACATAAAGATAAACCTCCTTCGGGTTGCCATGATAGCGATATCCCTTGCCTTGTTTGGTGCTGCCCTGCGTATGACCAATGTGCACCCAATTGGCGGCCTTATAGCAGGTGCCCTCAAAGTAACGGCTATCGACAAAAGTCTCCAGCAGCAGGAGTCGATGGTTGAAATGGCGTAGCCAATCCGCGGCCAGCCGTGCAATATTGAGGGCTAACACATGCGAGGCCAAATTGGGTATCTGAACCCAAGGCAGGATCAAAAAGCGGCTGTTGGCGGCCAGTTGATGCAGATGCCGTTTTCGTTGCTCCGGCGACCAGCCGATAAAACAGTCTCGTGCGGCCAGTTTCAATGCCGGTGCGCTCCACGACAGGGCTGCTACAGGACGATCTTTAAAGAAAGCAAAGTACTTGAGTCGATGTCCCAGAAGTCGCCGATAACCCAGGTAGTGATGCCGACTGACCCATCGATCCCACAACGGCTCCCATCCCGAACTATTGATCGGTGCGACTGTGGCTGGGCCAAATTTGTTCAGCACTCCGGCAATTGCATCGGTGTTGACGACAGCCGGAACCGGCGGTAGGATATCATTTGGTTTTTGGGTTGGTTGCATCGCAGCAATTGGGTTGTTGACGTTAGGGCGCAGATCCACGGCAGCGCAAAAAGCCGCTTTTAAGCCGACGAACACACAATGCGCAACGCCGTGACCCTGATAGATCGCCCTGTTAATTGGAAGCATACATGCTTTTGATTGATCTGTCTACAAAAATTTTCGCTGTAGTGTTATAAAACCAATTTATCTCTATCGGCAATTTTTAGGCAGGACTTAAATTACCATGATTCCCCAGCCTCATATCTCCGCTGGACATCAGCCAAGGCAGCAAGTTTCATCACCTCGATTACCTTAGGATCGAAGCTGGTTTTGGAGATTAGGAACAGATACGTCTTGATGATCTCTTTTTTGACAGATTCAAGCTGGTCTTCATCCATCGGTTTAGTTTTCGTGGTCATCGAATAGATACCTCCGCTAATCGTTTTTACGACATAAGGTTGTGACAGATCCGATCAAACTCAAGGCCATTGTCAAAAAATCTGCCGCCCTTTTCGTATGGTCGGAATGGCATTAAGACAGTAGGGAGGTAGTTGAGGGACTGATTGAATTGTGACCGGCTAATGAAAATTAATATCGTGGGTGATGCCGATAAGGGTTGTGTTTATCAGAGAATCGGCCAAAAAGAGCTCATGCTTATCAGAAAATGGGGTGGTTATTCTGGGAGGGATAGGATGGTACCGGATCACGAGATAGCCGAATTTTCACGACAAGGGGCGAAGCCATTTTCAGACTCCGCCCATTTGGAAATATTATTGTCTTGCCCACATAATGATGAGGCTATATCATAAAGGCGCGATCCCATAGCCCTCGCACAAATTCATAAACTCCTGCGATCCGAGGAATCCGTCTAAAACAAAACTGCGATCTTTTCCTCCGTTTAATTCAGCAATCCACAAATTAAAACCAGCTTGATCTGGATCTCTATTGAAAAACGCCTTGTACAGGATGGTCAGATATTCACCATCGGTTGTATTTTTGTGGATAAATTCCTGACTGAAGATGAATCCGTTGGCAACATCGGCACCGGTTTGAATTTGATTGATCAAATTGTTGGTCCACCCTTCCAAACCTGAGGGATCTGGATTGCGATCTAAGCATAATTGATAAAACCGGGTAACGAACGCTTTAATCGGATCTTGTGGAGTTTCTGGGTCATTTACTTTAGTGGCTTTAATGCCGTAAGCATCGCATAGATTGGCAAATTCTTGAGCGTAAATAAATCCGTTCAAAACAGCTTCACGACTTGCTCCGCTTGCCATTGTATCTAACCATCCATTAAGACCAGCTGTATCAGGAGGCCGGTTAAAAAACGCCTGATAGAGAATCTGCAGGTATTCTTCATTTGCTGTGCTTTTATTCATAAATTCTTGACTGAAAACAAAGCCATTTGCCACATCACTCCCAGTCTGAGTTCCATTTGAAAGAGCTACTACCCACCCGTTTAAGCCCGCCGAATCAGGATTGCGGTCCAAGCATAATTGATAGAAGCGGGTAACAAAGGCTCCAATATCTTCTTGTTTATCAGCATCGTTACAATCTGGTATTCCGTTTCCGTCAGAATCTATGTCAGATACGCCACAGCCACAAATTCCGGGTGTGATCTTTTGGTAGTCATCGGGGCAGTAATCATTACAATCTGATGTCCCGTCATTATCTGCGTCAGTATCAGCAACGCCACAGCCGCATATGCCAGGCTCTGTCTTTTGGGGATCGTTGGGGCAATTATCATTGCTAAGTCCCGAATATAAAAGAGCTTTATAAGCATTTACTCTACCACCGGTATATACTTTCCCTGATAACGTATCCTTTTTATCAACCGAATTTAGGATTGCCTCTTTTACTTCTAAATGCGTTAAATTTGGCTGGTATGACCAAATTAATCCGGCAATTCCAGATACAACAGGCGCAGCCATTGAGGTGCCACTTTTGTATCCATATTCATCCCCATCAAATTGCCAGCGAACACCGGTTAGAAGTATGTCATCAATATAAACGCCGTCATAATTACCTGAATAATCCGATTCTAAACGAAATCGCAGGTAAAACTCCCCCAAATCAATATCATTAGCCCATTCGAAAACGGGTACAATTCCATTGGAAAAGCCTGTCGCAAAATACGCAGTCTCATAGTTTATATTATCTTCGGAACCTTCAATATAAAGATAATCGTATCCGTCCTCCAGCGAGTAATCTATTAGGAACTGAAAATGAAGTCCTTTGCAGTTTCTGGCGTCTATCGGATTCTTAGTCCTAAAATTTGAAGATTCATTTACATGGTAGGAATAGATCGAATCTTGTGCAGTTTTTGAACCAAAAATTGGGTCATAACCAATACCCCATGATTCATAGATCCCGTAAGTCATCCATTTCGATCCCCCATCTTCGAAATCATCGTAAAATAATACTTCTCGTTCAGGCGGTGTTGTACTATATATGTTTGCTTTTCCATTGCTTACACTTCCGCCCGGTGCAGCCACATCGACAGATTGCATTCCGTAATTTGAATAAGAAGAAATTTCATCTTTCTCATTAGTGGCTGCAACTGAAATTATGTTAGGCAAATTGTAACTTGCAGGATATTTAGGAAGTTGATCGTTATTGATATTATCATTTCCTGCTGCCGCTATCACCAACACTCCTTTTTGATTTGCCAAATTTAAAGCGTCATATATGAATTGGCTAAATAGATAACTGCCAAAGCTGCAGTTTACTATATTTGCATTGTTCTCGACAGCATATGTTATTGCGCTGACAATATTAACTAATTGGATGATGCTGTTTTCAAACGAATCGATTTGAAACAGATCAAAAATTTGCAATGGCATAATTTGTGCGCTCCACATGATGCCACTGATGCCTATCCCATTATTACCCTGAGCGGCGATAATCCCTGCTACATGCGTACCATGCCCATCACCATAACAATCTGTAGAATAATCTGAAGGATTATTATCGTTGTTTACAAAGTCCCACCCATGTACGTCATCGATAAATCCATTATTATCGTCATCTATGCCATTATCAGGAATTTCATTTTCATTTGTCCAAACATTATTTTTTAGATCAGGATGATCATAGGCAACGCCCGAATCTATTACGGCAATTACAATATCCCGATTCCCTGTCTCCAAGTCCCATGCTTTTTCAGCGGAAATATCCGCACCAACCAGACCGATCTTTCCGTTTACCTGCTGACCAGTATTATGTAAATACCAGAGTCTATTCATATCGGTATCATTAGGGATAGTCAGAGGCTTATATAACATGTTTGGCTCAGCATATTCCACATCCGGTAAGGTTTTTAAAAAATCCAACGCTTGCTCCACTGAGACATCTTCCGACAATTTCCAATGCTCAACTCTGATACTCTTAATGGTTTTTATAAGGGTTGCTCCCAGATTTTCTCTGATAAATTCTTTTGAACTTTCATCAACCCCTTCCTTGAACCTTACCAAAATTTCATTGGAAACATGTCGGCTTGACTTTTCTGCATAGACATTTTGCCCTTCCATAAAGCTCAGACTGATAGAAATCAGTACAAACAAAGAAAGTGAAATTCTAAACGACTTTCTTTTACTCATAGATAATCTCCTCTTTCGTTCGTACAATTCAATGGCATTGCATTATCTTCATGTTGACAAACAAGTATTTTTGTCTAAGCCAAGCAACAGTCATACCAAAAAGAATAGCCAGATTGTGCCTGAAGGATATCAGCATGTTACTCCTTTATAGGATTTGCTAACAATTAGGTTGGGTATCAAATTACATAAAAAACTGAGAAATAAAGTTCCTATCACTTCAATTTGACACTTACTGAAATGCATAAGACACTTGCCCGTTTATGACAAATTTCAGGCATATCAAAAGGTAGACCAATCCCACCTTGGCTCCCCCAATCATGCTATAGATGACTGAAACAATCATGTTGAGGACGTGAGAGAACTGGCTCTGTGACCGTCCATCAACCGATCCGAAAATGGGCACGGTGCTACCGCCAGCCATAAAGGGAACCATGATAACAGCAGCTTACAATCAACCTCCCTATGGGAGGTTTTTTTGTGACCGATCCCCCCCGGCATCGACAATATCCCTGCCATAATGATCAGGTAATGATTCCACGTATAAATAGACTACGCGGAGGTTTATCGATGCCGAACTATGTCACCTTCAAAATCCACGAAACCCGAGGCGGTGAATTCGTTGTCTATTTAGAGAACCACGAAAAGAACCTCATCAGCGAACAATATCGATCAAGGGATATTGATATTGTGATCGAACGGCTCAAAAAAGAGATGAACTACCGGAAACCTTGGGTGCCTTAAGCGGTGTGGAGAAAGCGGCCCACAAGAACTATCGCAAACACCTGAATTCGTTTTTCGGGAAAACCAATGGAGGGTACACCTATGCAGAGGCAATCAAACAAGGATCAATCTACCGAATCCAAATCCAGAGTGGAGCAACTCAGGGATTGGGCACGGCTGAAGAAGGAGCGTCCGGACGAATACAAACGCAGAGTGGAGCAGTTCGAAGCTTGGAACAAGAAGATGGAGGAGGAGAGGGGCTGGAAGCAGGTCCCGCACCCCGGTACCGTGACAGCAACGATCTTTCCCAATCCTCGGATAGGAGATCCACTGGACGATCCCAACCAGAAATAACCCATCCAAAGAATCCCCAGACGAATCTTGGGATAACCCTCCAGAAATGGCCCGGTACCGGAAAAAATTGGACCATTTGGTGCGGGGTGATCTTTAAGCGGTAAAGCCCACAATGATCCTCCGGTTTACCGGGGATTCCCAAGTGTCCAAAATTTGGGCAATACCGGTTTACCCGGAACCCCCTGATCCTTTTTGATTCATCTGGAATGGTGATACTAACAACCGGAAACTGGCCTGAGTTAAGACCGCGAGATATGAAAAACATCGATGGTCTTGTGAATCGTGCACCCATTTATCAGAGAATGCGGTTATCCGGGGTAACATTTATCAGTTTTTCGGTGTTCGATTGGGCAACCGGATATTCAGGTACGTCCTGTGGCATTGAGGCGGTATAACGACGGGTAAATCATGGGGGCAGATCCTTTTTGCGCAAGATATTTTTGACAAGATCAAATTATGTGATAGAATGATATTTGGTGCCTCGAAATCTGACCCTAATGCTGATCTGACCTTCTGAACCTGTCCTGATATTGCTGTGAAGACATTCTGCACCAAATGGGGTGGCCTTTTGATGGATCAGGCCACCCCTTTCCATTTTCAGCGAGCCCCATATCGAATCAGGGTAACCCTGTCAGCATCCATCCTTTGTGTTTCGAGAAATAGTCCTTAGATTAGTGCATGACGATCAACCCGAACTGGAAGGGGGAAGCTGAATGATCAAGGATCTAATCACTGAAATTGTGAAAGCTCTCGTTGACCAGTCGGATCAGGTTGCGATCAATGAAATCGAAGGTGCAAATACCAATGTGTTGGAACTTAGTGTCGCAAAGGCGGATCTGGGTAAGGTCATTGGCAAACATGGGCGAACGGCTCAGGCTCTCAGAACGCTCCTGAGTGCCGTGAGTGGCAAGAACCGGAAGAGGTATATTCTGGAGATCGTTGAATAGGGTCGGGAATGGTCCGGATGTGAATATGGATGCCCGGCCTCTGAAATCATTGCCTAATTATCAGATTATCGTTCTGAAAAGGTTCACACTCATCAGAGAATGCCATTGTTAATCCGGTGGGGGATAGAAAGTACCGGGTTTAAGGGGGTAACGCCCAATCCAATGATTATTCAGAATGTAGATCTGATGTTCCGTCAGGAATGCCGGTTTTTGCCCGATCACTAAGGCAATAAGTACATATCTCTATTATTGGTTTAGCCTCACTAATGGAAATAAAGAATTAGCCGATAATTATCTACTGGAGTATTGTTGAGATTGTTTGCAAAACCGTGCCGATGTTTTCGAAGACAACCTTATACCCCATTTTCACTCGGAAGTGCTGCTATAAATCTGCTTCTTTTTGGAGGCTTTTTCGGAAGCATTGTCATTTTATTATCTGAGGAGATTGTATGTATAAAAAGATCGGCAAAATTGTTAATCGGGATCAGCATCCAATGTTTAAGAAAAATAATTATAAAAAAAGGCGGAGCAGATACAAGGGTAGGTCCTATGACCAAATCGTCGAAAGAAAACTAAAGGAACTCACCAAAGGCAAAGATCCTGAATACGTCGACAGGGTTAGAAAGAATCTGGAAAAGCTGAAAAGGGATAAAGCTGATCAAGGATAACCATTTGAGACCCACGCCAGAGACTTTGAAAAACCATTCCGGCTCTACCCCGGGTAACCCTTGAATCCATCCGCAATTATGCTATGATGCATTACGGGATTACCCGATCCCAAGTATCTCCGGGTAAACCCGGCCATGCCATTCCTTCTCTAATCCAAAATAGTGCCTATTAGCTGTATCCTCATAATTCCGCTTATTTCCGGCATTTTATCCTTGTACATCTATCGCATTTTCGTGTATTAACATATCGGGGATATGCCAAGGTGGGACGTTTTGTGCTCGACTCTGCCAATCTGTTATTTAAAAGGAGAATCTTAGATATGGCAGAAACGATACGAGTGCTACTGAGTTCTGAAGATATCGAACGAATATACGGCATAAAACAGGTGACTCTGGCAAAGTGGCGCTACCTCAGTAAAGGCCCGAGTTATTTCAAAGTGCACGGTATGGTCCGGTACAAAACTGCTGAGTTGGAGCGATGGCTGGAAACAAAACGTGTAAAGCCAATATGATGTATCCGCCAATCAAACAAGTAAAATGGGATTGCCGGAAATTCTATCCTGCACACGGCCCATTGATCGGAGATCCGATCTTGGGTAAACCGTGCCCCCTACCCTGCCTAAACCGGGCTGAAATTTGGGTTGATTTACCCGGTGAAATATGGGATGGAGTGGTACGAAAGGCTTACACAAACTTGGCGTGTAACAGAATGGCGTTATTTTAACGGTTGTTTAAAGTTGCTGTTAAAACAACGGGTTATAAAATTCAAGATTAGAGTGCCTGCTGAATCCGGCCTTCGGCACCATAAAAAATGATGAGTCGCAGCTCAATTGGGCTGCGGCTTTTCTCTTGTGACGAGGTGCAAGAACTTAAACTACATCCCCTCTGCCAGGACCTCTTTAATCTTTCCAACAAATCTTTCGGCGTTTTTCAAAGTTATTTCGGCTTCTTCCAGGGAAGCATGGTATTAAGCGGCATAATCGGAGCGCTGCCCTAAATCGAATGCATCGTGCATCATCGAGAATAATCCTTTTTAAAGATACCCTGCTTGACAAAATCTCTATCAAAGAGGGCAATTACGCCACTATGCTTCGACGTTTCTTTTTTACCTGTTGCAAGAAGTGCCAGCACGGCATAAAACATTGCGTAGTATGCTCGATTCACGGAGGGACGGATCAGGTTTTTATCTAGCAATGTCCTTGCTGCCTCAATTGATTGATTTTTTTCCTATTTGAGAGCATTTTTTCGGGAAAACCACCCCCAATACCACCCCAGTCCAAGAGGCCATCCGAGCCGCTACAATGCATTTAAAACTCCCGTAAAAAAAACTGGATTTTCCCGCCATCTCGGAGATCGTTACGAACGTAGAGAAAAACCACAGTCCCCCGCAACCTGGAGTTCCGGGCGTAACGGCATTGGCAGGTCGTGACTTAACGACCTTTCTTCTACATTATTATCAAAATACAGGCTCGACCCCATTTTAAAATATTGAAAAGGTGCTAATGGTATACTCAATTACTTCTGGTCAATTGTTCAATTTGGATAAAGCGGATTGCTCTGCAAAATGGGGACAGCGTTGAAAAGATATTTGTCGGTCTGCCTGATTGTCTGTTTTGGGATTATATTGATATCTCCCGTGGTGTCTCACCAGGAAATATTTGGTGAATACGACGGGCATTCGGATATTCAGCCTTTTCGGGTTGATTTACACGAGTATATGACGGAAATGCCCAATCGGCTGCCGATTCCCGGCAGAGATGCGGTTTTGTTGCTGTGCGCGGGCTTTCTGGGATTGTCTCATATCCGACGCAGAAAATGAACGTACTTTTGGTTGTTTGCAGCTAAAAAAATCGATATCGAGGGGCGGGAGGCCGGTTAATTTTTCTGCCTCTCGTTAAAAGGGCGGCTGAGGTTTCATGCCGCTCTTTCGAGTTTTCAGAGAGGGTAATTTCATTTCCAAATCGAACCCGGCAAACTCACATAAAACTTGCGGCGGCGTTTCACTGAAATAGAATCGGTCCCGCAGTTTCTCCTTTTGAGGTACCCAGAACCTGCCTTTGAATAGTTCGTATCTCTGAGCGTCCTCCAAATCCCCGGATAAAAACCGGGCATAATTATTAACTGCACGCGGTCATCGACAAGCAATTGATCTTAACTTATCATACAGGGTTTGCCGATTTTTTATATGAAAATAAAGGAATTAGGGTGTTGCTTTGGACAGCAAAGAGCCAGATAATAATTCGATTATTGGTGAACTCATTTTAAGGAGGAGGAATACAGCCAATGGGGATTATCAGAAAAGCTATATTTACCGGTATCGGGCTGGTGCTGCTCGCAAAGGATGAAGTGCAAAAAGCTCAGCACAATAAGAAAATGGCCGGGCAGGATAGCGAAGAGTACCTGCGGAACCTGGAAGAAACCGTCGATCGGCTGCAGGATCGCATGGAAGCTCACGTTATACAGTCGGTGAAAGATATGCTCGACCGGCTGGACGTCGTCGCAGGTGAGGAACTTGAAACGCTCAGAAAAGAGATTGGCGAGTTGAAGGATGCGATCGACAGGAAGGACCAGGTTAACCGATGAGAAACATCCCATCGGCAAACTCGAGGCACTCGCCCGCCTTCGGCTATGCCGCCCCGTCCACGGGTTGATTTACCTGATCATCGGCGGGTTAGCGGTAAAGGCCGCATTTGAGACAGGCGTGCTGTGTGGCGTTTCGTGCCGGCGGTCTGGGAGGCCGACCGCCACGGCAGCGACGGCAAAGGGTCTAACGATCCAGACCGTCCTTATCTTGTTTTTATATCAATCCAAACAAAGCCAGAATGACCAACATCACTACCACTACACCGATAATGTGAAATATACTGGTGTATACCATGAGACTATTTCATGGGCTTTCTTTTAGCAGTTAACGTATTACCCGTTTTTTCAATTAGATATACTGAAAGGGCCGACGGATGTTAACATCTTTTTACACATCAATAACCAAAGATGAATTGGCCTTGACAAATTTTATTTTTTGTATCATTGATTCAAAAGACTCATCTCGGGTACGTGGAAAAAAGAGGCTGCATATGAAAAGAATCATTATCGCTGAAGACAATAAACTCTTCAGAGAAACTTTAAAAGCAGCCATTTCTCACCATGAGGTAGTAGGTGAGGCTGAAGACGGTGAAGCGGCCATTGAACTTGCCAAATTGAAGAATCCCGATCTTCTTATTCTCGATCTTTCGATGCCCAAAAAAGACGGTCTGCAAGTAATAGAAACGCTTAAAAAAGAGTTTCCCACATTGAAAATACTGGTCCTGAGCATCCACGATGCCGAAGAATTCTGCAGAGCTGTTTTTAAAGCCGGAGTTGATGGATATTGCCTCAAAGACGAGGGGCGTGAAAATATTCTGGAATCGGTAGAATGTGTACTCAAAGGAGGTACTTATTTTAGTGCAGCGGTAATGGAAAAAATAAAACAGGGAAGAGACCAAACCAAAAGGTCTCTGGTGGAACCTGAACTTCTTTAAATCAACATTAGCCCATGGCAGTCTTTTATCGGTATCGAAATCCGCCTGACGCGTCGCGCACGTCATCGGATGTAAAGACCGAACAACTTTCAACCAAAAGGAGGACGTACAAAATGAAAAACATCAAGCCTGTCCGTATCGTTACTGCTCTATTGGCGATGTTCAGTGTATCCATTGCGATACCGACGCTGTCGAATGCCGCCGAAAACAAAACCCTTGACAATCTCATAGCGGCATACAACGGTGAAAGCAATGCGAACGCCAAATACCTGGCATATGCCGAAAAAGCCGACGAAGAAGGTTACGCCAAAGTAGCCAGCCTGTTCCGTGCAGCCGCCAGCGCCGAAAAAATCCACCTCACCAACCATGCCCAGGTGATTGAGAGCATGGGGGGAACCCCCGAAGCGGGTATCAAGCTCCCCGCCATCAAATCCACGAAAGAAAATCTGGAAGATGGGGTAAAAGGCGAAACTTATGAACGATCCACCATGTATCCGGCGTTTATCAGCCAGGCGGAAAAAGATGATAATCCGGATGCAATCCGAACCTTTACCTTCGCCCAGGCGGCGGAGGCCGAACATGCCAAGCTATATGAAACAGCTCTGATCACCCTTGCCACTTGGAAAACACCGAAAACAGATTTTTATGTATGCCCGATCTGCGGCTATACCGTGGAGGGCAAACCTTCTTTCGCAGCCTGCCCGGTCTGCAAGACACCCGCGACTTTGTATAAGCCGGTCAATTAATACCTTTGCATAATGGGACCTTTCGATTACGCCCCCGTCGACAGGTCCCAATTACAGAAAATGCTTTCCGGAAATTGCCGGTTCTGTAAAAAACAACCTTTCCTGAGTATTGGAGAGGCTTCTATCACCCTGAAGCTGCCTACCCGGGAGGTGCCCTGGAGCTTAGCGAGATGATCAATTCAAGTATTTCCTTTTTCTACACGCTGATAAACCAGTTGGGTTACCATCACCCGCTTCATCCCACCCAGGTGCATTTTCCGGTTGGCCTGATTTTTGGCGCGTTTATCCTGGGAGTGTGGGGAAAAGTGCGCCATCAACCTATGTTCAGCCGGGCGGCCTGGTATTGCATGGTTATTGCTGCGGTATGGATTCTGCCCACGGTCATTACGGGCTTTATGGATTGGCGGCACTTTTTCGCCGGAGCATGGATCTTCCCATTTGTCGTGAAATACATGCTGGCGACCGCGCTGGTGATCTTGCTGGCTGTTGCTGTCTTTATCGGCCTCCGAAGAGGAGTTGAAGCAAACGGCATGGTCGCCATCTATGCACTTTGCTTCCTCACCGTGGCCGGTCTTGGATTTTTTGGCGGAGAACTCGTCTATGGGGAAAAGGCCGCTCCAGTAGCAGAAAAAAGCCAGACCAAGGACCATCAGATAGGACGAAAGATCTATGCTGCCAATTGCGGCGCGTGCCACGCCAATGGCGGCAACGTGATTAGCCCGGAGTTTCCGGTGAAGCACTCTCCAAAAACAGACGATTTTAAAACTTTCCTAACCTGGATTCGAAATCCCAAGGCGCCCATGCCGGCCTATTCAAGCCAGGTGCTTTCCGATCAGCAGGCTGAGGATATTTATCAATATATCGTCCATGTGTTAAACAAATCCTGACACTTTCCGCCCAAACCCGGCCGCCGAAACAGGTGTTTGTCTGTTCTTCCTGTCTGTCTGTTCTTCCTGTCGGTCCAAGCAATGTTTGAATTTTAACGGGAAGCATACCACGTATAGGCGTGTTCCAGCCTCAGTGAATGTTTTCAGGGGCAAAAAGCGGTTCTCAGGGTCCTCAGCGAAAACTTGTTTAACTGCGGGGCATTGGGAGGCGTTCACGGATTTACCTTTTGGGATGTTTCTGAAAAAACTCCCAGATCATGTCGGTCGCCTTGATTTTATCGGATCGTTTGCCCACCATGAACTCTGGCAACAGACTCCTACCCCCGGCCCAGGTATGGCCAAGCCCTTCGACGGTGACATAAACCACTTCCGCGCCGCCGCGGCCCGGACCGTAGATTTCGGTGCGGACTCCGTTCGCTTGGGAAGTGCTTCGCGGCGTATTTGGATCAAGCGCTTTTCTCCACTTCAGGATCGTATCTCGCACCGGGGGCTTTGGCTTGGCGCGGATTTTATCGCTATGGCCGGTCGCCAATCTGGGTACACCGCCTTCGATCGGGTTGAGCGGATCGGCCGTGCCGGTGATGTAGATCATCGATACGGGGCACTCCAACCTGAGCGGCTCCAGCCAGAGCGCCCCCGCGACAGGAGCGATGGCGGCAATTCGGCTGAACTTTGAACCGCTCTGTGACGCCCCTTCAGCTATAGCCAGAAACAAGGCCATACCGGGGCCGCGCTCACCGGCACAGTTGAACTATCCGCTCAAGGGGGTCGTTACAACCACCCATTGCGTTCCTCTTTCGAGCTTCCCGACAACGTTATAGGCTTCTGAATCGGCTCTATCGTCTCCGTCAATAATCAGGGTGGCTGGTTGCCCGTTTTTGTCAGCGACGCCGAGCTTCTTCTGATCCCTTCCGGCAACGATGACAGCCGGCAGAGGCAACGGCTTCTGGTGATAAGGTTCGCGCGCATTGATCGCTGCGATTTCTGCCGAAGCACTGCCCACCGACACAATCAATCCCTTGGCACCGGCCTTGGCGGCTTGTCCTGCGAAACTGTTGACGCCTTTGAAATAAATTGCGAGTCCGGAGTCTTTCACGGATACGAAAGCGATACAGCCTGATAGATCCCCTGCCGGTGTATCTTTCGTCATGATAACCAGCGGCCCTTCGATTCCTTCCGGGCCGGTGCTTTGTGGGTACCAGAAAGGAAAGGCCTCGAATTCGTCATCCCCGATTGTCAACGTGCACGTGTTTAAAAAAAATGCCTGAGTTTCCAGGCCTGCAGGTCGGTGTCATTGTCATATCCGGCGGCAGTGAGCCGTTTCGTTATCCACCTGGCCGTCTCGATGTCGCCCCGGGTCGCGGTTCGGTGCGGACCGAGTTCAGCGTATTTGACCACATCTGCGTAAAGACTTTCACCTTTCATGATATCAGTACCCGATCGCTTCATCTCATTTGGGGTGCTTCCTGCCAATGCCACGGCTGCACCCAAAAAAAACCACACCATAAAAGTCATAAATGGGAATTTCCCGTGAGGCCTCTTTTTCGTTGTACACTGCCCTCCATTTTAAGCGTTTCAAGTATTTTAAGCAATTTTTTCTGCGGCATCACTTCCTGGACATCTCTTTGCGATGTGAATGATTCCCCGTCGAGGAATTTGTCGAGCGGCTTGAAATAAGCGTCGGCATGGAATTCCCTCAACTCCTTGACCCGGTCAGCGTGGACGATATTGATCAGTTTCCGGGGATCATTCAAAAGGTCATACATCTCGACCGGGTTCAGATTGCCGGCTTCCGTCACGAGCTTGTACTTTGGATCCCGGACCATGGAGTATCCCACCACTTCACTGAATACCACCTCTTTTCCAATATTTTCAGGACGGCAATCTTTTTCTCTTTTAACTGCCGAGCGAAGCGAGAGGCCGGTGCTGCCGTTTAGGGGTTGGGCACCGGCGATGTCGATCAGGGTCGCGGATAGATCGATCAGATCGCAAAGTCCCGAATTCTTCAAGCCCGGCTGACCATCGGGCGTTCTGATTATCAGCGGAATCCGGATGGCCCCCTCATAAAAAACCGCTTTTGGGGTCAGCCCATGATCACCCAGTATATCTCCATGATCCGAACTGCAGATGTAGATCACCCAGGTGCTTTCCAGGATGCCTTTTTCTTCAAGCGCGTGAAGAATGCGGCCGACATGGTCATCGATCAGGGACACCTTGGCATAATACAAGGCCCGCATCCGCTGAAGATAGATAAAATCAGGCCATGGGTTTCCAGTGTTTCTTCAAAGCCCCATCGCCGGAGGGTCGGCTCATATTCCCGCGTGTGTCGGGCGCCGGAACGATTCAGGTACTGAGATGATTCAGCACCATCGAAACACAGCCAAACGGGCAAGAACTGCAATCGGGCACAATCGCCCCTGGCTCTTGCGGCAGCGGCAAAAACTACAAGCTATGAGTCGATCGTCTCCATCTGTTAAATGTTGTAGACCCTTTATCGGGTTGTGGTATAGTTGGCTATGAAATACAATCTATTAAGGAGGAATAATGATTGAAAAAAGGCCTGCAGAACCCCCCGATGAAAAAAGGCGGGAACCGCGACATGCGCCCAAAAAATTCCACAGTGTCGAAATGAAGTTGGCCGCACTGCCGATTTATGTATTCAAATTAAAAGATGTATCGGAAAACGGGGCCTGCTTTATGGTGAAAGAGGAATCGGCTATTTTAGAGCATCTCCAGGTGGGACTAAAACTGAATATGAGATACCATACGGGAGATAATACCCGGCCTGCCGAGGTGTTCAACTCCGAAATACGGCATATAACCAAAGCCCTCGACAAGCCCTATGCCGGCCATTACCTGGTCGGGATATTGATCTTGGAAAAGCAGGTCACTATGGATCTGCAGGATGAATCCTAGCGGTTCATTGCCTGGTGCCGGGCCGGGGGATTTGCCTGAAACCACTTCAGCCAATCACCAAATGCCGGAAGGTCTCCGCATAGGTCATCCCCTTTTGTTGCCCAAACTGCCCAAAGCGTTCTCTCACCCAGGCAGCCAGGTCTTCAAATGTCTCCACCTGGCTCTTGTGGGCCCGCAGGGCTTCGATCTTGATTTCAATAGTTTCGCTGATGTCGATCCAGGTATTGGGAGCGGCGGTCCCGAAGAAATAAATCTCGTTGACCGCATGGGGCTGCAGACCTTCTGCCAGAAGCTCCGGGAAAAAATTTCGGTTTCTGGCTGCCGGATAGATGGCGTCGAACGACGCCAGAGCGGCTGCCCGATGGTCGGAGTGGCTCACATAGGCGTTTTCGAAACTGACATTCGCCGGGTCCATGGCCAGTACGACATCGGGCCGGTGTTGTCGCAGCATCCGGACAATGCTTTTTCTGAATTCTTTGTTATTTTCGAGTTCACCGTCCTTCAAACGAAGAAAGACGACCTTCCGTGCCCCGACAATTTCCGCCGCGGCCAATTGCTCTGTCTCCCGTGTTCCGGCTATCTGTGCGGGGTCGATTGCAATGTCCGTACCCTTGTCCCCGCTGGTGCAGATGACATAGGTAATATCAATTCCCATCCGGCTGCAGCGGGCCAGGGTCCCGCTGCAGCCAAAGTCCACATCATCAGGATGAGGACTGATAACCATCACCCGCTCTGATCCATCCATATTTTCCATGGCCACCTCACATTAAAATATCAGAATTTATAGCTGTAACATTCACACTGTCGATGGATTCGTCAAGCCGATGCCCGTACTTAAAAGCGCTGTTGTCTAAAAGGCAGTCTTATAGTAATTTATTGTTGCATTCTATCCAAAATTTGTATTATTTTGGAGAGAAGATTCCAAATCGTTGACGCAAAGCCTGATATCATGTCCGAGGGACATAAATTGTGCGTGTCGATAAGCCCGCATCCAGATAGCTGATGGGCATCTCAAGGAAGCTTACCCGCACAACCGTCGGACCGAAACTTGTAGGGGGGAATAGAACATAGTTCAATAACTATTAGCAGCAGACACAGGGGTAAACCATGAAGGATCTGATCGGCTCCATCGCAAGGGCTCTAGTGGATCAACCGGAAGAGGTATCGGTTTCCGAGATCGAAGGCAGTCACACCAACGTATTGGAACTGAGTGTTGCTAAGAGCGATATCGGAAAGATTATCGGCAAGCAGGGCCGGACAGCCCAGGCGATCCGAACTATTTTGAGTGCCGCATCGGGCAAAACTAGGAAAAAGTACGTTCTTGAAATTGTCGAATAATCCGCCGGGCCGGCGACCCCGCTAATTCGTGACGGCAAGTCTTTCACCTCACCCCATGGTCTCTCACGCTTCAGCAGGACCGATGGGTATGGTGGGCATGGATTGCGTCTTTTCCTGGTGCAGCTCACGGTAAAGCAGCCGGTGCCATTCGCCGGCGGCATTTATTGTCATGCCCAGCCGGTCCATCAGGGAAGCGCAGTCTTCCGCACGTGAAATCGGACAAACCGGATCGATACCTGAAACACCCGACTCCGTGAATTCATATGGATACAATCGGCATACCAGCGGTCTTATGGACATCGGCAACCGGCACCCGCTGTCCCGCAGCATGGTACAGTTTTTCTCCGCGGTTCGCTTCAAAACCCGCCGCTGACCATCCGGCCGCACCGTCAGCATTAGCCATTTTGGATCGTTGCCTGCATCCAGATAGACGGCATCCGGTATCTCGATAGTAAAAAAATCGCTGTCTTCCAGAAATTGTGAAATTCGCTGCACATCACCGGCAGTCAGATAAATCTGAGTGCCCTGGCAACAGGAGACGCCCTGCAAAAAACAGCTGTAGCATGAATTTTTCATCACTTTTCCTTCACGTGGTAACGCCCTTGAAATTTGCATCAGCATTGCTTGAAACAGGCTCGGATGGATTCCAATCACCCGGTTGCCCTTTGCTGGGAAATTGCATCTGAGGAAATCGGGAGCGGATCTTTAGCAGGAGTAAAGATAGAAGTCAAGAAATATAGGCTAGTTTCCATCCTCAAATGGCCTTTTTGCCCAATTTCTGCGTCAATCTGCGCTCTTGCTTGTGCGGCGTAGCAAGCTACGCCTCCGCACAAGCGCTTGATTTCCTTGACCTTGGGCAAAAATTCGCATTTCCGGATTGGAAACCCCATCCGGTGCCCATCATTTGTAAAAGACCCTTTGATGGATGGGCACTAGGCTAATAATAATTTTTAAATTTATCCCAGAAATCCTGGTCGGTTTCCTGCCAACCGGGGCCGAATTTGCGCTCATAGAAGGATGCGAACCGGCTGAACCAGCGGTCCCAGGTGCTTTTACCTTTTGCCTGTGCTTCCAGAACATCGGTCAAATGCTGCTCCAAATTGACCATCTCCTCTTTCGGCAGATAATAGGCGGCACCTTTTTTACGAGATTTGACGGTGTCTTCGGGGGTCAGGGCGTGGGCGGTCAACATGACGGCGGTAATTTTTCTTTCGGTGGCCAGGTCGAGCAGTTTATAACCTTCAACACCCATGATGTCTAAAATCGCCATGTCAAAATCGCCGGAGGTCAGTTGATCGCGCGCTTCTTCATATGTCGATGCCGTCACTGTCCCGCACATGGGCAACAGATCGACCAGCGTATCCAGGACATCCGGCTCGTCATCCACGATGAGAATCCGCTTGCCGTTGAGTAAATCTTGTTTTTTCATGTTTATCTCCGGCATAATTAAAGGCCGATTAATAATCACACGCCCGCTGGATATAAAGATAATAACGTTTTTAGTATGTCACAAGGCTGGGCAGAAATGTCGCGATCTGGGGAAAAATCATCAAGATGATCGTGAATAGAATGAGCGCGAGCAAAAACGGCAGGATCCCCCTGAAGATGACTTCGAGCGGAATTTCCGGCGCAATGCCCTTGATAACAAATACGTTGACACCCACCGGCGGGGTTATCACGCCCATTTCCGCCACCAGCACGATAATGACCCCGAACCAGATGGCATCGAATCCGAGTCTCATCACCAGGGGAAAAAATATCGGAATGGTAACCACCACCAGCGCCATGGAATCCATGAAAAATCCGCCGATGAAATAAATGAAAACAATGATGGCCATGATGGCGAAGCTGGGTATCGGTAAGCTGCTGACCCAGTCGGCGAGAATGAAAGGAATCATGGTTACGGCCATAAAATGACCGAATATCGTGGCGCCCGCGATAATCATCAGCACCATGCAGGAGGTGCGCAGGCCGTCTTTGCCCGATTCGAAAAAGATCTTCCAGGTGAGCTGCCGGCGGATCAGTCCGATCAGCAAGGCACCCCCGGCACCGATGGCTCCGGCCTGGGTGGGACTGAACCACCCCAAAAACAGTCCGCCGATGGTCAGCACAAAAAGAATAAAGGCTTCAATGATACCCTTGGTCGCCTTAATTTTTTCCGGCCAATCGGTAGGCGCACCGGCAGGCCCCAATTTCGGGTTACGCATGCATATAATGGCGACGGTGGCAACAAAGAAAAGGCTTAGAATCACGCCCGGCAACAGCCCGGCCACAAACAGCTTGCCGATGGATTCCTCGGTCAGGATTCCATAGACGATCAAGATCGTGCTGGGCGGAATCAGTATACCCAGTGTCCCGGCCGCGGCGATGGTCCCGGTGGCCAGCATATCGCTGTATTTGTACTTTTGCATCTCAGGCAGCGCTATTTTTCCCATGGTGGCTGCCGTGGCGGCCGTAGAGCCGCAGATCGCAGCGAATCCCGAGCAGGCCAGAACGGTGGCAATCGTCAGACCTCCGCGCATATGCCCCACCCAGGTGTAGGCGGTATGGTAGAGCCTGCGGCTGATGCCGGAGGCAAAGGCGAAGGAACCCATGAGAATGAACATGGGTATCACGGACAGCGGGTAGGAGGAGAAAGTCTCGAATATATCCTGGGTCAGCAACCCCATGGCCGGTTCCCAGCCTGTCAGATATGCGAACCCGAGCACTCCGACCAGGGTCATGGCGAAAGCAACGGGCATTCTTAAAAGGAAAAGCAGCAATAGCAGGGCAATACCGACGATTCCAGTCGTTACCGGGCTCAATTTTTTATAGTCCTCACAATCGATTCCGCCACCCGGTGCAGGCACACCAGACAGATCGGTACACAAGCCAGGGCAAATCCATATGCAAACGGATAAAGCGGGATACGGATTGTGGAACTCACCTCGTAACCCTTTTGAAGATAAATACCGTATACAATCATGCGCCCGCAGATCAGCACAAAGAGGCCCAGAACCAGCAATTGTATAATGATTTCCACGATCGCCCGCAGCACGGGGGACAGCAGCGGAACGAAAAATTCCACTTCGACATGCCGGCCCAGAATGAGGCTGGCAGCAATGGCAAACGAAATGGCAATCAACTGAGATAGCGTCACGATGTCGATGGCACCCGGCACAGGCAAACGAAACACTTTGGCTCCGAATACATCGATACACGTGATACCCATCATCAGGAGCAGGCCGGCAAGGCCGATCCACTCCACCAGATAACTGAGCCGTTTGTTGAATCGATCGAATTTTTCAAGAGCGGAAATTTTGAAGGGTGGAATCGTTTCGCTCTGAAGTTTAACCATAATCGCCACTATTCCTTCCTTCGATCCGCCGGCGGCGGAACCTTCAGGATTCAATATTCGATATTCGCTTTTTCTAGTGTCTTATCCAATCAGCCCCGCCCGACCGGTTCGCAGCCGGAAGCCGCCCTCGTCGGCGAATCAGCTTATTTGGGCCTCATTTCCGGGGGCCCGGTCGGGGAATTAATCCGCAAGTCGAGTTGTCTGGCGGTCCAGAAGTCGATCCGCTCCCGCAGAAAGGAGATCCAGCCTCGCACTTCGTCCTCGGAAAATCCTTTTTGTTTCATGTCCGCAACATAGTTGTCGACCACCGGCTCCGTCTGTTTTTTCCACTTTTCCACCTGTTCGGGGGAAAGCTGCAGGATATCGACGCCTTTTTCTTCGGCAAAATCCCGACCGTCAAAATCCAAGGAATTCCACACCAAGGCGATCTTCTCCTTGTATTCTCCGCAAAGTTCATCCAATATTTCTTTCAGATCAGGAGGCAGTTTGTCATAGCTTCTTTTATTCATCGCAACATAAAACGTATAAATATTGCCTACCTGCCAGCTCGAAGTGGCGTATTTGGCCACCTCAGCAAACCGGAACGTTTTCAAGGTTTCAAAAGGTGTATTGACCCCCTGAATGACGCCTTTTGACAACCCGTCGTAAACTTCCATGATCGGCATCGGCGCTGGAGATGCACCCAGGGCCTTGACGGTATCCCCGACGCGACCGGGTGCTCTGATGGTCAAACCCTTCAGATCCTCTAAATCGGCGATCTTTTGGGTTGTGATCAGCACGTTGGGGGTGCTGGCGTGCATCCACAGGATCTTGACCTTGTCCCATTCTTTCGGTTTGAATTTATTATAGAAATCATTTACCACCATATTGGATACCCATCCACTGGGGTAGCCCAGCGGCAGGTCGCAAGCTTCGGTTACGGGAAAGCGGCCGGGTGTATATTCAATATGGGCAAATCCCATGTCGGCAATCCCCATTTCAATACCCTTGTACATTCCGGGCGGTTTGAGCAGCGAGCCTCCGCCGAAATAAGTGGTTTTGATCCGGCCGCCGGTCCTTTCTTCGAGTTCCTTCACGAATGCTTCACAAATCAATGAATGTTTTGCGGTCGGTGGAAAAATGTGGGCAAACTTGAAATTAAAAACCTCTGAAGCTGCGTGGCCCTTTTTGGCGACTGGAAAAACGACGATCATAACGGCTAAGAGAATAACGCCAAAAAATATTGCTGTTTTTCTTTCCATCGGCAAAACCTCCTTTGGTTGAAGCAGTTGCGCTCAGGTTAAAGTGTACTTGGTTCCTACGCTGTTTAGAACAAATGCCGCAGGAAATGTGTCCGCCAACCGTTTCACGGCGTTCCAGCCGGTACAGTGCATAGGGACAATGACATCCGGCCCGATTTCCTTCAGGGCGTCGACGGTTTTCCCGATCATCGGTTCAAAAAGGGCGCCGCTTAAATGCAAACCTCCGAATATCCCCCACAGGCTGTCTTCACCCGTCAGTTTCTGTGCAAACCGGATGGTATTGATGAGCCCGGCGTGACAGCATCCGGTAATCAGAACCAGCCCCTTGTCTTTCAGCTTCACTATCAAGGATTGATCATCCGGAATGCGGTCATGCTGAAACCGGCCGTCCACCTGCACATAGGCGTTCGGCAAGCCCTTTTCGAAATCCGTCGTCCGCTCGACTTCTCCGGTCACGGCAATGGTATTGCCCGCAATCAGTGAGGGTGTTTTGCTTTCCTGCAGGAAAAACTCCTTCGATTCAATCTCCTCTTTGATTAATGCCCGGGGAAAGAAGACCTGGTTTCCGCCTTTCAGCTCGAGGCAACGCGGGTAGGTAAAGATTTCCGGATGAACATATATGGGTATCGGTTTGGATATCGTGTTGACTATGGAATAGACCGCGCCCAGGTGATCCATGTGGGCGTGGCTGAGGACCAGCGCCTCGACGGACTGGATATCGAGCCCCAGTTGGTCTATATTGTGCATCACGCTTTTTTCATTATACCCGGTATCGAAAATGATGGAATGGCTTTGCGCCCCCCGGTGGGTGGTGATTAAAAGGGAGAGGCCGTGTTCGGCGACCAGGGTGTCTTGCGGAAGTTGACTGCCTCTGGACAGCGGGGGCCGTTCAGCGACGGTCGTGTTGGGTAGCATCAGGTCGACGTAATTGTCGATTAACGTGGTGATTTCGACACGTTCGACGTCTTCAAGCGGAAGGTATGCTGACTGAGCCATGATCGCGGTCCTTTAGAGGTTTTAAGTACGGCTCGACGTCAAATTCCGGAACCAAATCTTAATGCGAGACAAGGAGATTTTGGAGGAAGCGGGAAATCCGGAAATTTCGAATTGTGTTGTTCTCCAATTCATTTTTTGGCCGCCCGTTCGGAGGGTCTCAGTTTTGGGGCACTGTACCCTAGTGGCAAAATTACTGTCAAGAAAAATATTGATCAATTGACTTCGATTTCCCACCGACTGACGTCATACGCAGGGTTTCGATACTCACCTCTAAAAACCATATGATAACAAACAAAAATAATACAGATCATTAATTTTGCATTATTTTTGCATGAATAATGAAGCTTTAAAAAATCCATTGCCTGTTTTATACGGGAATGGTACACACCTCATGAATAGGATCTGGATTGATGAATCGTTTACCTGCAAATCACAAAATACATGCTGCTTTTCTTGCCATTTTGGTCGCTCTGATTTATTGTCTGGAGTTACCCGCACCCTCGCCGGCCCGCTGTGGAAACGAAATCGCCGATGAACTCATCACGTTGGATATCACGAAAATGCCGTTGGGGGAAGTTCTGGATGAAATATCAGCGGAGACAGGATATCGCTTCCAGCTTGATGAAGGCTGGGATTCTTTTCCGGTTACCGCATCGATAAAAAATGAACCCCTCCACAAGGGGCTTAAAAGAATTCTTCGAAATTTAAACACCGCGGTCATCTATGGTGCGGATCAAACCATTAACATCAGAATATACGGCCAGGCAGATTCAAGCAGTCAAAGCGCCGGCCCTTCGATGGGAAACAGATCAAATGATGAAAGGGCTTACCCGCCCGATAATTCCGAAAATTTTCCTGGCCGATCTTCCGCTGTGCGACTTCCCAGACGGTTGGAAACCAATCAGTCCGACAGCCAGGATACCGAGACGGATAACGAAACCGACGTTGAGGCGGAGGAAACCGCCGGCGGAGCTGAACAAGGCGCAGGACAAGACGGTGTGGAAGCCGAGGATGCCGGCGACGACCGGACGCAAGAGCCTTCCGAAGAAAATGAAAGCCGGTCTGCCGAAACCGCAGAAGATTCTGAAACCGCCGCCGATTCGGCACCTGCTGGAAATGAATAGCGCCGCGGCGGTTTCAGGAGCTGTGAACTATTGAAAAACAGAAGCGATACGGGGCGCTACCAGTGGGGCTGGTTGCCGATTCTCTTGCCCATGGTTTCAAGGGTATCGGTGACTACCACGAAAGCCTGGCTGTCGATATCGTTGATCAGCTTTTTGACCCGCCCCAACTCCTGGTGCGAAATAACGGTGAACAACATCTGAACTTCCCGGCCGGAAAACCCGCCGCGGCCGCCGATGATCGTCACGCCGCGCTGGACCTTTTCCATTATCTGACGATAAATCACTTCCCACTGCTGGGATACGATGTATACCGCCTTACGCTGGCTGAGGCCGTAGACCACCACATTGAGAACCTGGGTGGAAACAAAAAGAAATATCAACGTGTACAGGGCATCTTCCATGGAGAACAGATAGGCCGAAAATACCAGAATGAAGCCGTTGAGTATCAGAATACTATAGCCCAGACGCATCGAGAAGCGCTTGAGCAAGATGATGGAAAGAATATCCATGCCTCCGGCCGAGCCCAGCGACCTCAAAATAATTCCGCCGCCGGCGCCGGAAACAAGCCCGGCAAATATAGCGGCCAGGATTTTGTCATGAACGGGGACGGTCAGGTGGACCCAAGCCACTGCCAGTGAGAAAATAATCGTTCCGGCGACACTGTAAAGAAAAAAGCGTCTGCCGATATACATCCATCCCAGGCAGTAAACCGGTATGTTGAGAAAAAAGTAAAGCAACCATACCGGAAGTATCGGGATCAGATAATGGATCATGAGGGTCATCCCCACGAACCCTCCGCTTAAAAAACCGTGGGGAATCAGGATTCCATTGACGGCTGCCGCACAAATGAGACTTCCGGCGGTGATCAGCAACAGATTCCACAGAACCTGGCCGATGACATCCAATTTCACACCCTGAATCAGCCGCAGTGAAGGCTTTGCGATGAGGGGTTTTACAACGATGGTTTTTGTGTTGACGCTGTTTATCATGAATTCTCCGAGCAAATGGAAGATGAACGAAAGCGCGAAAAAGAAGCAATCTGTGTGCCAATATGCAGATCAATACAAAAAAAAGGGGCCATGGCGATCAGGGTAAATGGGGTCAAAAATTATCTATTTTAAATCGAATGGTTGTATACGCAGCCGATGTTTGTGTCAGCAGATTTGTCTTCGCGCTGGTTTTTTTGGCCGGCGGTTTCGCCGCAGGTCAGACCCGTAAACAAGAACCGGGAATTCCGAAATTCGACAAAACCGGAACAATGAATTCCTATATTTTTTTATCGCATGATTACGGTAGGTTATGTATCGGCCTCGCTGCCCGAATGCCCCCATCCACCTATCCTGGCGACCCCTCAGGAATCCATCGTTCCGGTCATAGGCTTAACCTGTAAATATATAGCATGATATCAATCGCTTATAATATTGGCATGTCTATTGCTCAACTCGGAGTACTTTAGGCTGGGGTATCTCTGGCTCATTTATTCTGCCTGTCTCCCGGCAATCATTCCGCCGCAGTATTCTGCAAGCACGCGTTCTTGCAGGTGCGGAAAAAAAAACCAGAGATATCCAATTTTTAGAATCTAAAACCCGTTCAATATTTTAAAGGTGCTTAGAGGTCCCAATGAATCAACGCGCAAAACTGGCCGACGAGTTTGATGAAAAGAGTCCCGCAGATTCCAGCATGCAGCAGTTTTCGGAGCTTGATATTGACATTCCGAAAAGATCGCCCATACGCCGCAAAGACAGACAAAGGGAAGGTGGCGGTGTCCAGAAAAAACGTAAGGGGAATGAAAAAAGGAAGAATTCCCGGCTGAAGTTTGAATTTGACTTATAGGTACAGCAGACCAATCTGATCGCAATCTCGAATTTTGGATTTGGAATTGGAATCAAATGGAACAAAAAGATTTAGACTATTTCAAGGATCTTCTCACCAGGTGGCTGGATGAGCTTCTAAATCAGGCGGATTATGCCGTGCTGGGCTTAAGGGACACGGATGGCAATCTGTCGGACCCGTTGGATCGTGCCGTATATGATACGGAACGCAGCTATACGATCCGCATGCGGGACAGGGAGAGTGTGCTCATAAGGAAGATAAGGGGATCTCTTGAAGATATAGAAGACAAGAGCTACGGCATGTGTGAAGATTGCGGCAATGAAATTGGAATTGCACGCTTGCAAGCCAGACCGGTCGCCAGACGATGTATAGAGTGTAAAACCAGGCAGGAAAAGATGGAAAAACTGATCGGTGCCTGATTCAAGGCCTAATTTAATATATTTCGGAGATGGATAAAATGCCCGCAACGCTGATTAAAAAGAGCAGCAAACCGGATCGTTTGCCGTCCTGCAGTGAACAAGACGACGATTTAGAGGAGATCTTCTATGACAGCAAAAAGAAGATCGAGTGCATTTGTCCCAAATGCGGTCAAAAACATAAAATGACACTTCACTGGATCGGCAGGGGTGTCCCGAGAAAATATTGCGCCCTATGTAAATCCGGCAGTTAGGTTCACAAAGAAATTACGCCCAGGTTCAGCCGGCAAAGCCTTGAAAGACGCTGTCAAATAGTGATCTCAACTCTTATTACGTATCGACCCGAGATAGATGGCAGCCAGGGCGATGGCTGCGCCCAGGATCTCCGTGGGTACGGTTATTCTGCCAAAAAAAAGAAAATCCCAAATAAACGCCAGGGTGGGCTGCAGTAAGAGTATCAGACCGCCGATTGAAACATCAACCTTGGACAGCCCCTTGGCAATCAGCACCCAGCCGCAGGCCTGGGAGCCCAGGCCATATCCCGTGAGCGCCGCCAGGCTCTGAAAATCAGGAATGTTAAATTTTTCCCCCTGTATCCATGCCTCCACTCCCATGATGGGCACTGCGAGCAGTGAGATGGAGGTCATGGCAGCCAGACTGGTGGGACTGTCCTTGCCGCTATACTTACCGCCCTGTGACTTTCGCAAGGTCAGAATGTAGCCGGAATAGCACACAGCGGTAAACAGGCCGAAAATGATTCCCTGGCGATAGCCCGGGCCGAAATCATGCCAGTGATAGCCCACGATCATATAGAGTCCCGCTATTGCCAAAAAAATTGAGCCCGCCGCCCTGAGGGTCACCCTTTCTTTTAAAACGACGATCCCGAATGCGGTCACGAAAAAGACCTGGAAATTACCCAGTAGCGTCGCCAGCCCCGGTCCCACGTATGAAATCGACCGATGCCAGAAGGCAAGATCGAAAGTAAAAAAAATAGCAGCGGCCGCCACCATCGCGAAATGATAACATCCAAACCACAGCCGATCCTTTTTCAGAAGGGCAACCGCCAACAGGACAAGCCCGCCGAACAGGACCCGGTAGAACCCTGCGATCGCCGGTCCCACATGCGCAAGCTTTACAAAAACGGCCGAAAAGCTGATGATGGTCGCCCCGGCAACAAGCTGCATGAGACCGGACCGACCGTCTTCTCGAAACTCCATTTCTAAAAATCCTCTCCTCCCGCAAGCACTGCCCCCGTTGGGCAGGGGCAGCTCTCAATCCGCCGATTTCCGCCCGTCGGTTTGCGCACATGGAAAAACCGATGTCTCAGCGCCTGAATCGGCTGAATTTTTCCGACCTGAAAAATCATCGACCACCGGCAGAACTGGCGGCGGCCGCTCGTATGAAACTACAAGTTCCAGGTCCAAGGTTCTGGGTTCTGGGTTCTGGGTTAAAAAGGCATTTTGCCATTTTATCACCCTCACCCGGCCTCTCCCATCAAGGGAGAGGAGATTTCTTCCCTCCCCCGGCGGGAGGGACTGAGGGAGGGGGTAAAATGGAGCCGATCCTTTTAAAAAGTTTCTTTATTGATCAGACTGGCTGCCCTTTCGCCCGAGGCGCCCGCTCGTATGAAACTACGCCAGAATGGCACAGTTTCTGTCTTTGATCAGTCGGGCTGCCCTTTCGCCCGAGGCTGCGGCTCGTAAGAAACTACACTTGTTAAAAGGTATATATTCGATTAATCACCCTCACCCCTCTGTGCCAATGAAGGTGAGACACTTACCGCTTGAAAAATTAGTGTAGGGCGGGTAAGGAGATCACCTATGGAAACGATACCAATGCAACCGAGTACCACCGCTGTTGGAACTGGCTCAGCCAGGGTCTCAACGGAAGGAGCCCGCAGGGCGACTGGAGTTGAGCCCCTGGCTGGCGGTCGCGCAAAACTGAACTGTTCACCGCCTGATCCCGAGGTTCCTGAAAAGAAACGGCGCCGGAAATTTACGGCAAAATACAAATTGCGCGTTCTTGACGATGCGGATGCCTGTAACGACCCGGGCGAAATTGGCGCCCTGCTGCGGCAAGAAGGCCTTTATTCATCACACCTGACCACCTGGCGGCGCCAACGGCGAAAGGGGCTTTTAACCGCAATGGCGCCCCAAAAGCGCGGTCGCAAAAAGGCAGATAAAAATCCGCTGACAGCCAAGGTGGCTCTGTTGGAAAAAGACAACCGACGGCTTCAACAAAAACTCAAACGGGCCGAACTCATCATCGAGGCGCAAAAAAAAATGGCGGAGATCCTGAACATCTCTCAGGATCTGACCGAAAGCGACGAGAACAAATGATCGCTGTGGCTGAACAGTTGAGCTCTCATGTCGGCAAAAAGGCCGCCTGTGGTGCGCTGCAGGTCCCAAGGGCGACATTCTACAGACACCAAGCAGGAAATCGCATGCCGGTAAAGCAAAATCCGCAACCAGCACCGCCTCCGCTGGCTTTGGATCGTCAACAACGCCAAACCGTGGTCGATATCCTGCATTCCGAGCGTTTCTGCGATGATACGCCGTATCAAATATACGCCACGCTTCTCGATGAAGGCAGTTATCATTGCTCGATTCGTACCATGTATCGGTTTCTTAATGCCGAACACGGTTGTGTCAAAGAACGCAGGAAACAGGTTCAACGCCCTGCGTACGAAAAGCCTGAGCTGTTAGCCACCGCCCCGAATCAGGTGTGGTCTTGGGACATCACCAAACTCAAGGGCCCGGTAAAATGGACGTACTACTACCTATATGTGATATTGGATATATTCAGCCGCTATGTGACCGGCTGGATGGTCGCCTCCTGCGAGCAATCTGCGTTAGCCAAGCGGCTTATCCAGGAAAGCTGCAGCAAGCAAAATATCATAAAGGGCCAGCTCACCGTCCATGCCGATCGGGGTTCAAGCATGAAATCCAAGGTGGTTGCTCATCTGCTCAGCGATCTGGGGATAACAAAAACCCACAGCCGCCCCCATGTGAGCGACGACAATCCGTATTCGGAAGCACAGTTTAAGACGCTCAAGTATTGCCCGCAGTTCCCCGACAGATTCGGCTCTATTCAGGATGCCAGATCTTTCTGCCAGTCGTTTTTTCGCTGGTATAACAAAGAACATCACCACTCGGGTATCGCCCTGATGACACCCGAGCAAGTCCATTACGGATTAGACAAACAGATTTATAAATACAGATCTGAAGTGCTTGCCATGGCGTTTGAAAAATATCCGAATCGGTTTAAGGGTAAAATGCCGGTCCCCCAGAGGCCACCTGTGGCGGCCTGGATCAATAAACCATCAACCGATGAAATAGAGTCTAATTTAATAACAGACGTGTCTCATTTTCATTGACATATTCCGCATCACAAATAGATCTCAAATCACACTAATCAATGACCGAAACCGGCCAAACCTGCAAAGTTCAGCGATTTTCATTTTTCATGTTTTAGAACTTTCTTGCAACGGCGAACTTCCTGGATTGCGGCTGCAGTAGTAACCTTTGAACCCTGCGTGTGGGGTCGCAGCCCGAAGGGCGGAGCCCCAAACCCAGAACCTGGAACCTATCATTTTAGGAAACCTATCAGTTTAGGGTTTAAGGAAAGCTGAACGTGTGCGTGCGAAGGGTCGGGGTCAGCAAAAACGTGCGGGTTTCCGCCTGGCAAAATTTTTGCAGCATAACGGCCACCCGGTCGCGGGTTGCGAGGGCTCTGGCCTCGCTTCGATCCCCGAGAACGTCGACGTTCATGACGATGGCCTCGGTTTGCTCGGTAATGCGGGTTTTGTGGCCGTTGCGCCAGTTCCAGCGACGGCACATCACTTCGTCTGACTCCGCGGCCACATAGATGATTTCACCCGGATTGGGATGCTCGGTAATATCCGGACAACCCAGGGGGGTAAAGTTTTCACTACCGGTGGCCTGACGAAGCTCCAGACATTGGCCCGCGTGCATCAGATCGTCCCCTCCGACCGGTGTTGCATCCTTGATGGAGTTATAATTCATGACCGCGACGATTTTATTGATAAAGGGAATGGATGCTCCCGGCTTCTGCACCCGTTTTAAAAGCGCATAGTGAGCAGGAGGGAATTTGTTTGGATTGGAATCGAATTGACGATGGGCATCGCTCCAGACCGCTGTTTTCGGATCCGCTTTTAGATCGATCGGATTCGCGGCTGCATCGGCGACCGCCTGTGAGAGCAGTGCTTCCAATTCAACGGAATGACCCTGGTTGTGGATGTTTTGGGCGATCACGATGCCACGGCGGAAAGCTGGGTACATTTTGAAAATGGCTTCGTGAATATGAATCTCGATCATGAATCCTCCTTTAATAGCTTGATGGGAGAATACCTCCGGTTGGAAACCGGCACGCTGGTGAGTTGGCTTCCGGCTGCATGTTCTCTCTGTTCGGCTGATAGGTGGCTCCTGCCTTGGTGAACCAGTTCGGGACGGAGCCGACCTCAACCTTTGGGCAATTTCTTTAAAGGTCCTTCCAGTACCGTTTGCGGATTTCCCTTTTAAGGATCTTACCCTGAGGGTTTTTAGGAAGCACTTCCAGAAATTCGACCCCCTTGGGCGCCTTGTAGTGAGCCATATTCCGCCGGCAAAATTCGATAATATCTTCTTCGGTTGTCTGAGTTCCCGGATTCACAACCACCAGTGCGTGCACCCGCTCCACCCAATAGGGATCCGGAATACCGATCACCGCCGCTTCCAATACCGCCGGATGGCGGTAGAGGATTTCCTCGACCTCTTTCGGATAAATATTTTCACCGCCCGAAACGATCATATCCTTTTTACGGCCGGCAATGTAAACAAACCCACGGTCATCGCAGTATCCGAGATCCCCGGTATACAGCCACCCGTTTCGGATCGCCTTTTGGGTAGCTTCCGGATTGCGCCAATATCCTGTCATGATTCGTTTGCTCTCGATGATGATCTCTCCGATTTCTCCCGTCCGGACATCGCGATCGGCTTCATCCACGATGCGCATGTGAACGCCGATGGACGGCCGACCGCAGGAGGCGAGCACGCTCGGGTCCGGCGCGGCGACTTGTGATCGGCCGTGGCTGGCCCGATCGAGCACCGTGGTGTGCGGCCCGGATTCGGAAAGTCCGTACCCCTGCAAAAATATGGGGCCGAATATGGATATACCCCGCTTCAAAACTTCAGTCGGCATGGGGGATGCTGCATACCAGATGCGCTTGAGGTGTCCCAGATCATACTCGCGGATGTTGGGCAGGTTCAACAAGGATACCAGTTGGGTGGGGACAATGTGAACGTCGGTAATCCGCTCCGCTACGATGGCCTGCAAAGTCAGCTCCGGATCGAAGGTATGCGGCGGCAGGATGACATTGCATCCGCCCATTAGGAAAAAAGGCCAGATGTGGCTATCGCCGCCGATGTGAAACATGGGCAGTACCACCAGATGACGGTCTCCGGTTTCGATGCCGATCTCCAGGGCCTTGGCCCACGTGTTTTCCATCTTTTGTTTATGGCAATAAACGGCGCCACGGGGGGTCCCGGTGGTCCCGCTGGTATAAAAAATGACCAGGGGAGTGTCTTCCCTTACCGCGGATTCCGGCTCGTTGGGCTGGTTTTGCTGCAGCAACTGCGCATATCCCGTCATCGGTTCTGCGATCTTATCGAAAACGACAAAACGGGTGGACGGTTGCAGCCGGTCCCCGAGTGCCTCGACGGCTTGAACGAATTCCCGCTCGATAAAAATCAACCGTGCCTCGGAGTCATTGATGACATGAATCAGTTCATCGGCCTGCAACCGGGGATTGTAATGGGCCAGTACGAATCCGGCCTTCATGGCCGCTCCGAACACTTCGGCGTATTCCAACCGGTTCCAAGACAGGATTCCAATCACCTCGCCTTCCTGTACGCCAAGATTGCAGATTCCGTGGATCAGCCGGTTGACCGTCCCATTGAAGTCGGCGAAGGAAGTCCGTCGCGAACCGCAGACAAAAGCCTCGGCGTCGGGATAAAGCAGGGCGTTTCGATAGATGATGTCCGCAAACGTACCCAGTCGATAGCGGCTCAATTCCCGCAATAAATACTTTGTAGTCACGAAGTTCCCCTCCTGGATTCCAGCCGTAAGCCACCGGTATCCGCCCGGTCTGTATCATGAAACGGGTCCCCTCCGGCACCGGCTCGATCTTTTCTATTCTCACCGGGCATGGCCCCTGGACTGGAGTTGGATTTTCACAAGCTGATAACAATTATTGTAAGTTTATTCAGGAGTCAACCATTTTAACTCAAACAAATTTGGTTCGCCGGAAAGGTCGCTGCCAGCTTGCATTTGCGACCGGCTATGTTTATAATTACAGATTATGAAAGCACACAGTGAAAAAATACCCAATCCCAAAGAGCTGGAAAAAGAGATCAGCGAGTTTCTGGCCAAAAAATTCGGCGACAACGTTAAAATTGTATCGCCGATGGTTCTGACCCAGGAAGCTGCATCGGATAAAACCAAAGATTTCGACAAAAACCGGAAAGAAATCACCTTCGATTTAAAGCCGGAGGAGCTCATCGCCTATCTGGATCAATACGTCGTCAAGCAGGATGAGGCCAAATCCATTTTAGCCACCAAAATCTGCACCCACTTCAACCGCATAAAGCGGGCCATGGAAACCGACGATCCGAATGGCTCGATGGTCGGCGGCATCAAGAACAACGTGTTGATGATCGGACCCACCGGAGTCGGAAAAACTTATATAATCAAATTAATCGCCCAAAAAATCGGTGTCCCTTTTGTTAAAGGGGATGCCACAAAATTTAGTGAGACCGGGTATGTCGGTGGCGATGTCGAAGATCTCGTAAGGGATCTGGTCCGCGAAGCGGATGACAATATCGATCTGGCCCAGTACGGCATCGTCTACATCGATGAAATCGACAAAATTGCCTCCAGCCGCAATTTGATCGGGGCGGATGTGTCCCGCACGGGTGTGCAACGGGCACTGCTGAAACCGATGGAGGAAACCGATGTCGATTTAAAAGTTCCCCACGACCCCATTTCGATGATCCAGGAAATAGAGCAGTTTCGAAAAACCGGCAAGCGGGAAAAACGATCCGTCAATACCGCCAACATCCTGTTCATTATGAGCGGGGCTTTCTCGGAGCTGGGATCGATCATCCAGAAACGAATGTCCCGTCAGGGTATCGGCTTCGGTGCCCGCATCCAGAAGGCGGAAGAGCGCGTCGATATCATGAAAAACGTTCGCTCCGATGATTTAATCGAATTCGGCTTCGAGTCGGAATTTGTCGGGCGCTTGCCGGTTCGGGCGGTTTTTGAACACTTGACGGAA
Organism: uncultured delta proteobacterium; assembly: GCA_963774425.1. Lineage (GTDB taxonomy): Bacteria > Desulfobacterota > Desulfobacteria > Desulfobacterales > JAFDCJ01 > JAFDCJ01. The sequence continues at coordinate 129,764 of CAVZEZ010000036.1, forward strand.
GATGACCTGTACCAAATTCTAAAAAATCCCAATAATCCGATCATTTTGGGCAAAAAACTCGATTTCGCCGCCTACGATATCGAAATCAAGTTTGAAGATCGATTGTTGCAGAAGCTTGCCGAGTATGCGTATTCCGAAAATACCGGTGCGCGGGGACTGGTAAGTGCGGTCGAAAGGGCGCTTCTCGATTTCGAAAGAAAATTACCGAGCGCCGACATCAAAAAATTTCCGGCCACCCTTGACATTCTGGACGAACCCCAGACATCGCTTAAGGCCTTGGCCATCGTCGGTCCCGAGAATAAAACCATCGAGGTATTCGAAGCACTGAGGGAGCAGGAAATAGAATCTATCAGGGAGTACCTGAGGGACAACAAACTCAATCTGACCGAAAAATTCAGCCTGACACTGACGCCGGCGCGCATCGACCTGGTGGCCAAATGTTATACCAACCATACGATGGACATTGGCCGGGCGATTAAGAAGATCAAACACTTCTACGACGAAATAAAGAAAATTGAATTGTATTTTTTTAAGAACCATGATATCAATATCGTTCTGGAAGAGGACGCCATCGATTTTATTATCGAACAGCTGGTTGAGTCCACAGTCGACCTGGATATGGTTTACGACAAAATCAGCCAGGACTTTCAGCATGGGCTCAAGCTCGCCCGCGAGAGAACCAACCGCAGCCGATTTTTCCTCACCCGCAAAGCGCTGCTGGATCCCGAAGATTATATCGGAAATCTGATAAAGGGCCAATTCGAACCGACATGATTGGAATATCAAAGTTATACTGCGGCGCTGTAGAGCCTTCTGATGCCCTTCGCTATGGACGAGATTCCTCGCAGCTCCCATCTCATCTGCTTCAGTTTTCGAAAGACAAGCGGCCGGTGGTGGTCTGGAATGTAACCCGCCGGTGCAATTTAAAATGCGTGCACTGCTACGCCCACGCCAAAAGTACCAGCGCTGATAACGAATTGACCACCGAACAGGGCCGACAGTTAATCGATGATCTGGCCGGCTTCGGTGCACCGGTCATGCTTTTTTCAGGTGGTGAACCCCTGGTGCGTGAAGACCTGCCGACGTTGGCGGCCTATGCGGTCGAAAAAGGGATGCGGGCGGTTATTTCCACCAACGGAACTTTGATTACACCCCAAACGGCCCGCACCCTGAAAGAGATCGGTTTGTCCTATGTGGGCATCAGCCTGGATGGCATGCAGAAGATTAACGATCGCTTCCGAGGCGTTGCGGGTGCTTTTCAATCGGCATTAAAAGGCATTCAAAACTGCCAGGACGCCGGGATCAAGGTCGGCCTTCGCTTTACGATCAACCGGTTCAACGTAAATGAAATCCCCAAAATATTCCAGCTGCTCGAAGATATGGATATCCCGCGGGTTTGTTTTTATCATCTGGTCTACGCCGGCCGCGGCACCGGACTGGTTAAGGAAGATCTTACCCATGAGGGCACCCGGGCGGCAGTGGATCTTATTATCGACGAAACCCGGCGCCTTTATGAAAATGGCAAGCCCAAAGAAGTGCTGACCGTGGACAATCATGCCGACGGCCCTTACGTTTATTTGCGGTTGCTGAAAGAAAATCCGGAGCGGGCCAAATCCGTTCTGGAGCTTTTGAAATGGAACGAGGGCAACAATTCCGGTCGCGGCATCGGCTGCGTAAGTTGGGACGGCGAGGTTTACGCCGATCAATTCTGGCGGCATCACAGCTTCGGCAACATAAAAAACCGGCCCTTTTCTGAAATCTGGACGGATACCTCCGAGCCGTTGATGGGCCAGCTGAAAGACAAGAAAAAATTTGTCAAGGGGCGATGTGCGACCTGTAATTGGCTGGATGTTTGCGGCGGCAATTTCAGGGTACGGGCTGAGGCCGTCAGCGGCGACCTATGGTCACCGGATCCTGCCTGTTATTTGACCGATGAAGAAATCGCCCTCACCCAGGCGCCGGAAAAATGCGACTGAGTGCCTCCATTCAGTTTTTCCACTGTAAGTAAGCTATTTAAAAATTAGGATTTTGGTCAAGATCAAGGCAGGGAAACAATTAAACCCGCAAGCAACCTTTAGTATTTTGTATGTTGAGGACAATCCCATGCTGTTTCCAGACTACCGGCCCCGACGCCTGCGACAAAATGAAACCTTTCGGCGCATGATCCGCGAAACCACTTTAACGGTCAACGATCTTATCCTGCCCCTGTTCGTCATTGACGGCAAGAATGTCAAAAATCCGATTACCTCGATGCCGGGTCACTATCATCTGTCCATCGACAATTTGCTGAAGACTGCGAAACAAGCTTTTGATCTGGGAATTCCGGCAATTATCCTCTTCGGCATCCCCGGCAAAAAGGATCCCCTGGGCACCCAGGCTTATGCCGCCAACGGCATCGTCCAGAGAGCCGCCAAGGCGGTAAAGGAAAAGTTGCCGGAACTGGTAGTCATCACCGATGTGTGCCTGTGCCAATATACCGATCACGGCCACTGTGGGGTGGTTGAGGGAAATATCATCGACAATGACGCTTCGCTGGATCTGATCGCCCGTACGGCGCTGTCCCATGCCAAAGCCGGGGCCGATATGGTGGCTCCCTCCGATATGATGGACGGCCGCATCGCTGAAATCCGGGAGGTTCTGGACGAAAACAGCTTCAGCCAGGTGCCGATCATGTCCTATGCCGCTAAATACAGCTCTGCATATTACGGTCCGTTTCGAAGTGCCGCGGATTCATCTCCCCAATTCGGCGACCGCAAAACCTACCAGATGGATCCCGCCAACTCGTTGGAGGCTATTCGGGAGGCCACCATGGATATCGAAGAAGGCGCGGATATTATCATGGTCAAACCGGCCCTGGCGTTTCTGGACATTATCTACCGGTTGCGGGAGGAAATCGACCTTCCAGTCGCCGCTTACAATGTCAGTGGTGAGTTTTCCATGCTGAAAGCCGCCGAACAAATGGGATGGATCGACGGACCGCAGGTAATGATGGAGACCCTGACAGCTATCAAACGCGCAGGTGCGGACCTCATTCTGACCTATTTTGCCATTGAAGCCGCGCAGCTTCTGCAATCATAGTTTGAAAATGGAAAATCAACATCCGAAATCAACCGGGCATGTCTCTGATTCCCCCGCCAAGGAGGAGCGATCTTCTTTACGACTGGTAGCCTGGGAAACCACCCGCAACTGTAATCTCGCCTGCATTCACTGCCGGGCTTCGGCAACGACCGGTCCATACACCGGAGAACTGCACACCGCCGAAGCCATTCGACTGTTGGATCAGATCGCCGAAATCGCCAAGCCGATCGTCATTCTTACCGGCGGGGAGCCACTGTTGCGCGAAGACATCTTCGATATCGCCGCTTACGGGACAGAAAAAGGGCTGCGGATGGTCATGGCCCCCAATGGAACCCTGGTCAACGAAGACATCGCCAGAAAGCTGATAGATGTCGGCATCAAGCGCATCAGCATCAGCCTTGACGGGGCCACCGCTCAAAGTCATGACAGTTTCAGAAAAGTGGAAGGCGCCTTTGACGGAGCCGTCAATGCAATGAAAATTGCCCGCGAGGTCGGCCTGGATTTTCAGGTAAATACGACCATCACCAAAACGAATCTGGATCAGATCCCCCGGATCCAGGAATTGGCCGTCAAGCACGGAGCGGTCGCGCACCATATCTTCCTGCTGGTGCCAACCGGCCGGGGTAAATATATCGTCGACCAGGAAATCGACGCCGCCGAATATGAACAAACGCTGAACTGGTTCTACGATCAAAGGGATAAAGCCCCCCTGGATCTCAAGGCCACCTGTGCACCCCACTACTACCGGATTCTCAGACAGCGGGCCGCCAAGGAAGGTAAATCCATTTCCTTTAAAACCCATGGATTGGATGCGGTCACCCGGGGGTGTCTGGGCGGAATCGGCTTCTGTTTTATCTCCCACCGCGGCGATGTGCAACCCTGCGGATTTTTGAATGCGGAATGCGGCAATGTCCGCCGGAGTTCCTTTAGCGATATATGGAATCATTCGGAAGTATTCAAGGCGTTGCGCGATTACAAGCGCTTGAAGGGCAAATGCGGCGACTGTGAGTTTAAGCGGGTGTGCGGCGGCTGCCGGGCGAGGGCTTACGAAGCCACCGGCGATCTTCTCGCGGCCGAGCCCCTGTGCAGCTATGTGCCGGCCGGGACGAACCCCTGCCGGACAATGGCCGATTAATGTATTGGACAACCGCCAAGGGACTTTCGAAATTTTGGATCGTTTGCGGCGGAAAGATTGGCTGCAGAAATCCCGTCAGGTTTGCAGCAGCCCCGCTCCGGCCGGCGGCCGCAGTCGGAATCAGGGGTTTTATCTCAAGGCGGCGGCCGTCTGTCGATAAAGATATCGCTCCATTGATGTTGGTTCGATAGATCGAGCACCCTATATCTCGATATTTTTGTATGATTTCCGGATTCGGGAGGTTGAACCGGCCCCGGCGGCCGGAAGATACTATGACCACCCGGGGGTCCACCCCGCGGATAAAAGCGTCGGTGCTCGAGGAGCGGCTGCCGTGGTGGGGAACGATTAATACCGTGCTTTTCAATCGGCTGCCGGCGATGCCGACCAGCTCCATTTCCGCATCCGCCATGATATCTCCCGGGAACAGGAACGACGTCTCACCCAGCGACACCTTCACCACCAACGAATTATTGTTCAAGTTACGCCACTTCTGCGTATCTCTTTTTTTAATGAAATCTTGCGGAGGATACAAAAAATCCAACCCAACACCATTGATTTGCTGCCTGTGCGGCAGGTGTGAAAATGCAGGCCACCCGATGTGCTGGCCCGCGGTAACCTTCAGCAGGTTTCGATATCCCCAGGTTTCTGCGGTTTCACCGTTGGTCCAGATCTTTTTTACATGAAAATGCCCCGCGATGTAGATCAAGCCGTTGAGATGATCACTGTTGGCATGCGACAAAACCAAGGCATCGACGGTTCGTATTTTTTTTCTCCGTAAAATCGGAGCAATGATGCTTTTACCCACATCAAAAGCGGAATTGTCCGCGAATCCACCGCCATCGATCAACAGGGTATAACCACCCGGAAATTCCACCAGTGACGCGCTGCCGTGGCCGACATCGATGACCGTAATCCTGAGGTCGGGGTGCCACCATCTCTGATACAACCAATAACATGTGTCACCGGCTGAGGCAATGAGCACCAGGATCAGCACCACTTTGATCGAACCGGCCCGCAACACGCCGGCAAGCGGCATTCTCCGAAAAATCCGCAGCAATTTTTGTCCGATGACCCTGCCGGCTGACGGCGGCTTCTCCAATCCACCCAGGTCCCTCTCGCTTTCATTCCCGGCGTTACCAGCGGGAATCCCGGCGCCGGCAGGATTCTTGCCATACAGAGTCAACAGGGTCCAGCCCAGGATGTAGTAGCATCCGATTTCAAACACCGTCGGGGTAAAGATGTTCACTGCGGCAAAGGGTAAATCGGCAAAAAAGTGCACCACTTTCAGGGCATAACCCAGAATGAGGCCGGCGACCTCGATGAACCCCAATGCCGAAACCGTGCTCAGCGGGAACACGAAAAGAGCCGCCAGTCCCAGGGGTATGGCAATGAATCCAACCAGGGGAACCACCACAAAATTGGCGGCGAGTCCGACAAGAGATATCTGATTGAAATAGTATGCGACCAGGGGCAAACTGCCGCAGACGGCAAACAAGGAGACCAGAAAAAAAGAAGCCAATCTGCCGATGACCCGCCGCCGCCTATCTTTCCTGATCGATTGCGACCCCGGTGGCCGATTCTGCAGTCGGCTGAATCCATAAACGATGGCGAATACGGCGGTAAATGAAAGCTGAAAGGAAATTGAAAAAAGGGCCGGCGGATCTCCAATAAGGATTGCCAAAGCGGCCAGGGCAATGGTGTTGAACGGGTCCTGCTCCCTTTCCAATAGGAAGGTCATCAAAAATATGGAAACCATGATGACGGCGCGTTGGGTGGACGGCGACAGCCCTGCGACGACTCCGTAGGCCGCGACGGGCAGCAGCGATAAGAGCGCCGCTGCCTTGCGTGTCCAAGCCCGCCATAAAAGGAATTCGATGGTTGCCGTCAGATGCCGGAACAAAAAGAAGGCTGCGGTGGCGACAATCCCAATGTGAAGGCCTGAAATCGCCAACAGATGACCGACCCCGGCCTGATTGAACGCCTGCCGGGTTTCGTCTGAAATCCGGGACCGATCCCCGATGATGAGGGCTTTGAGAACCGCATGGGCCTGGCTGCTTCCGCATTCATCGATCAAGCGGGCAAACCTCCCGCGGGTTTCGTTTATGATTTCGGCAACCCCGCCGACCGGACTCCTTTCAAGGACGATGAGCTTGGTTCCATCCACATAGGCGGTCGCCGGAACTCCTTTAAAGGCCATATGCTGCTTGTAATCGAAACCGCCGGGGTTGTTGAAATTGGTAATGGGTCTGATACGGCTGGTGAATTTAATTTTGTCTCTCACCGCAAGCGCCGGCGAATCACCACCGACGGTGACGCGCAGTTTGCCGCTAACCGGATGGATCCGGCCGCCATGGCCAAGCATGCGCACCTGCAGGTGAAAGCGGGAACGGTTATGAATATTTTGCGGCTCCGTGATGATGCGACCGGTGATTTCCCAGCGATTGGCGTCCATGTAGCGCGAAATGTGATCGCCAGGGATGCGGGGAGAAACCCATGGTTGGACTGAAAGATACCCCAGCGAAATGAAAAGCAAAACCGGTATCAGGCCAGAGCTTTTTCGGCGGAAAATCTGCAGCAGGCAGTAAGCAGATACGGTAACGGCCGCCGCACCGATCCAACGCATGAATCCCGGAAAGTCGGTGCCCACCCAAATACCCCCTATCAGGGAAATCAGCAGCGGAATGGCGGGGCGAAAATAGATATTCTCGGACATGATTTGCGGACACGGTGCCCTATTTTACCCGCTCGATGGAGGCATTCAGGGCCGAAAACTTTTTTTCGATCGATTGATATCCTCGATCCAGGTGGTAAACGCGGTTGATTTCGGTTGAGCCCTTGGCGACCAGACCGGCAAGGATAAGTGAAGCGCTGGCCCTCAGATCGGTGGCCATTACCTGGGCGGCGGACAGGTGCGGCACCCCTTTTACAATGGCTGTGTTGCCGGACACCTGGATGTCGGCCCCCATTCGTCTGAGTTCGCTGACATGGATAAAACGATTTTCAAAAATGGTTTCGGATATGGTGCTGGTGCCGTCGGCGACACTCATCAGCACCATGAACTGAGCCTGCATATCCGTCGGAAATCCAGGATAGGGCTGGGTCTTGATGTCGATGCTTCGAACTTTCTGCCGGCTCCTGACATGGATTCTGTTGCGGCTGGTATCAATTTCAGCACCGGCGATTCGCAGCTTATTTATCAATGCTTCCATGTGGTCGGGTTCACAATCGACCAATGTGACCTCACCTCCGGTCAATACGGCCGCGATCATGAAGGTCCCCGTTTCGATGCGATCCGGAATGATGGTTTGCGAAACGGGCAGGAGCTCATCAACGCCGTGGATGGTTATCGTGGAGGTACCGGATCCCTGGATATCGGCCCCCATTTTAATCAAGGCATCCGCCAGGGCAACGATTTCCGGCTCCCGGGCGGCGTTTCGAAGCACGGTGGTTCCTTTTGCGAGCACCGCCGCCATCATCAGATTTTCGGTTCCCGTGACGGTAACAACGTCAAAATAGATATCCGCACCCGTCAACCGCCGCGCGGATGCCTCAACATACCCATGTTCCAGGTTTATGGAGGCACCCAGTGCACTCAGGCCTTTCAAATGCAGATTAATCGGTCGCGCACCGATGGCACAGCCACCGGGCAACGATACCCTGGCCTTGCCCAGCCGGGCCACCAGCGGCCCCAGCACCAAAACCGAAGCCCGCATCTTGCGCACCAGGTCGTAGGATGCCTCATGCTGTGCCAAATGAGCGGCACAAATGCGGGCCGTATCCCCCCGGACCTCCACCTGGGCACCGAGCTGGCTCAAAAGCAGGAAAGTACTTTTGATATCCATTAGCTCGGGCACATTGGAAAAGGTGCAGGTCCCATCCGTAAGAAGCGATGAGATCAAAATTGGCAGGGCGGCATTTTTTGCCCCGCTGATGCTCACCTCCCCATGCAGGCGCCGGCCGCCTTTCACGATGATCTTGTCCATTTTTAAGTTCCTGTTCCGGCCCAACAAAAAAGCGCTTGGCCGGATTTATCCCGGACGCAGCGCTTTTTACCAGTTAAGACTCGCGGTGTTTAATGATGATCGGCGCCTTTTTTTTTCAGATCTACTGCCGCCTTGATGATACAATAGCATACTCCCAGTCCGATGACGGATAGCGCAAACCACAGCCCTCCCATGAACAACAGGTGCCCGCCATCCCACATCCATTCGAAATTAAATGGAAACATTACGATTCTCTCCTTTCTACGCCTCTGCCGGCTTCAGCTCTCCTTCCGCAACAGGGGAGGAATCCATCGGTTCAGCGGCGGCCTCAATCTCCGGCGAAGCGACCGGATTCAATTCCCGCTCCTGAGGAAATATCGGCAGGTAGCGATAGGAAATGGATATCAAGATGGCCCCCAAAGCGACGGGGAGAAGTGTCGTTGCGAATTCCTGCCAGCTCGGAAAATAGCGGTTCCAAGTTTCGAAGGTCAGCACCGGAATGGCCAGCACCTGCAGAACCATCACCCATCGATTCAGGCTGACACCCAGAACTGCAAGAATCACGGCAGCCATTAATGCCGGCCGGCTCTGTCGTCCTCGTTCGGTAATCAGAATGGCAGCCGGAATGATACCGCAAATCCCGATCTCCGCGATGAGAATCCACAAACCATAGGCGGAACCTGGATTGTTGGAATAAAAATCCATGAAAGAAAAACCCTTGGAAGGGGCCGTCACCGTCGCCCAGTAAATGGTGTCGATTATTTTCGCGATCAGGTAGCAGGAAAGCATCCATCCGGAAATTTTAGCCAGCAGTTCGATGACATTGTCATTGACGAGTCTTTTGCGGGTTATCTTTTCGGTCAGCTTGGTAATTAGAATGGTAAAACAGGGGCCGCACGCGGCAGCGGACCAGGTGAACAGGAAGAATGTCCAGGGCCAGACAAAGATTCCCTGCCGAAAGCCGAAGGGCCGGGCAAACAGCACCCCCGGAACACCGCCCAGGGATCCCTGGTGAAAAAAGGAAAGAAAGGCTCCGGTGGCGGCAAAGATGGCCATGGTCTCGTGCATGTTGTGACTCATATTATGAAAAAGGGGCACCTTGTCGATTTTCCGATTTTCAAGGATAAGCGGCAGGTACTCGATCGTCAGAACTCCCAGGTAGGCGGAAAGACAGAAAGCCACTTCGGTGAGCATGGAGTGGACGTTGGCGTGCCAGAAAATAAACCATCCCCTCAGCGGCTGTCCGATATCGAAGCCCAGAATCATCAGCGCCGAGACATAACAGTAAAATCCGACGAGAACAGCGAAATTAACGATATTCTTCAATTCATCCTTACCGATGAGATATCGTAAAAAGCCGGTAAAAAAAGCGCCGCCGCCCAAGGCGATGACCGCAAGGTCGGCCCAGATCCACAAAGCGAACCCGTAGGCATTGTTCATATTGGTCTGATTGAGCCCTTTAAAATAAATCAGTATCATGGCCAAAACGCCCCACAGCACCACGACACTCAAAGCCCCGATCCACAAAATAAACTGCCAGGTCGGACAGCGTTTAACTCCTTCGGGAATCAATGCGGAATCCATACGTTCTGTGCTCCTAAAGCTGATTATGTGTGTTTTTCCGTCGGTTCATTTTTGATGTAATTATCCCCGGCCCGCCGAACCCATTCCCGGCTCGAAAGGTAGTATACCTTGGTATTGGTTCCCAACCGCTCCAGCAGCCGAAATGCCTTGGGATTTTTAGACCTGCCGCCATGGTTGAAATCAGGTCTCGCGATTTTATGCACAGCATGTTTGGGATTATTGAGATCGCCAAAAAGGATGGCGCCCGCCGGACAGGCCTGGGCACAGGCCGTCTGATACTCATCTTCTTTCAGGGAACGGCGTCCTTGGGCATAGGCCTTGTCTTTGGCCGATTGATAGCGCTGGATGCAGAAGCTGCATTTTTCGACAATTCCCCGCATCCGAACGGAAACATCCGGATTCAGGGATTTTTCCATCCCTTCCGGCCAGATCGGATCCCACCAGTTGAATTGACGCACGTGATAGGGACAGGCTGCCATACAATACCGGCAACCAAAGCAACGAGTGTAGATCTGGCTGACGATACCGGTTTCCATGTCATAGTCCGTGGCGGTAGCCGGGCAAACGGATACACAGGGCGAATGGCCTCCATGCCCTTCGCACTGTTGGCAGGGTCTGGGAAGGAAGCATTCTTCGGTATCCGGATAGGGCTTGCCATTGGTCAACCGGTAGACCCGCAGCCAGGTGACACTGAGCAGTTTATCCGTGTCGTCTTCCCGGAACGGTACGTTGTTTTCCGCCATGCAGGCCACCATGCAGGTACCGCAACCTACACATTTGTCAAGATCGATGACCATTCCATACTTTTTATGTATCATTCGAACCCCTCGAATTTGCCTTTAGCATTTGAGTGAGCCCTAAGCCCGGGAAAGCTTGGCTCGGATACCCCAGCCCGCATCCAGCCCGGTGGCCGGATCTTCCACCACTGCATACAAAGAATTAAAATTTATACCTTTGCCGTCCAAATACCGATTGTCGCCTAGATGGCCCAAGCCCCTCGGCATGGCGATAACACCCGGCATAATTCCCTCAAAATGATGAACCTTTACCTTGGCCTCGCCCACCGGAGTGCTGAGGGTTGCGTATTGTCCATTCGACAGTCCCAGCTTTTCGGCAGTGGCCGGATTGACCTCGACCAGCACGTCGTCGCCCTTTAGAATAGTATCTTCGAGGGCTTTCACGAGAAATGGCGGGGACCCGATATAACCGCTGGACAATCTCAGGTTATCATAGGGTATCAGCACCAGCTGGTAAAAGGACTCATCGCCCGGGGCCGGAACCGGTAAGTACTCGGACATGGTCTCCAGGACACTGTTGGAAAATTCGAATTTGGCCGAATCGGTTTCAAAGGCGCCTGCCCCCTTCCAACCCGGCGCCTGGCCGTAAAGCCGATAGCCTTTTTTGTACAGCGATTCGAAATCCGTCAGGCTCTCCCCGAGACACTGATGGTAATCTTCCCAGGGAAAGGCTTCAGCCAGGGTATCCCCCATTTCCTGGGCCAGTTGAATGATCAGATCACCGGTATGCCGGGTATCATAAAGCGGGTCAATGACCGGTCGGGTCAGGCCGACGATCTGCCCGGGAAACCCGCGCGCGAAGGGCACGTCTTCATATCGCTCGAGATACATGTGGTTCGGCAGCACGAGATCGGCCATGGCCGTCGTTTCGTCCATATAAGATGAAAAACTGACAACAAGCGGTATTTTCTCGAACGCTTTAACCACCGCCGGGGTGTCAGCCATGGTATACAACGGATTGGCCTCTGAAACGAACAGCATCCGGATCGGAGATTCAGGCCCCGCGTTAACCGCTTCCGGCAGTCGGTTTAACAGATATCGGGCTTGCGCGTTTTGCCCGCCCTGGGCTTTATCGACCCGGGCCTGCTGCATTCCGCTGGAGGCCGTTTCATCGATTTGTAATTCCGGCCAATTGATATATTCGGGCACCGGAACCGCCAGCATACCGCCTTCTCTGTTTATGCTGCCCACCAGGGCGTTCAGCCGGTGAACCGCCAGGAAGTACTGCAGGCTGCCGGGGGTTCTGCCCCCTCCCCTGCCGCAAATGGCAACGGGCCTGCGGGCGCCTGCGAATTCCCGGGCCAAAGACACGATGGTCTCCACATGGGTTCCGGTTAGTTGCGCGGCGTCCGCTGGAGAAAATCGTTCCAGCGAAGCTTTCCATTCGTCGAATCCGGTTGAAGACCGCTCTACGAATTCCCGATGATACAAGCCTTCTTTGAAAATCACATGCGCGATTCCCAGGGCCATCGCACCTTCCGATCCAGGCTTCACGGCGATCCACTTGTCGGATTTGGCGGCTGTCTTGGACAGACGCGATTCAATTTGCGCCATGCGGCCGCCGTTTTGAGTCAGAGAGCTCTTGGCTCTGATCATATAGACCGGAGCTTGCCAGCCCTCGACCAGTCCGCTGCCGAAGCTCAGGACAAAATCCGAATGGGGGATGTCGAACCCCGGCATTGCGCGAACCCCCTGAGTGAGATAAAGGGCCAGTTCATAGTTATCCTGAATGGATGGTGTTCGCATGAAATTTGGTGAACCGAACACCGTCAGAAACCGATTCAGCAATTCCGGAACCGTGCCCAGGTCTGAGTCACAGATGCAGGCCAGGCTGTGGGCCAAATCACTATTTCTCAATTCCTGAAGGTTTTGGACGATTTCAGCGACGGCCGCCTCCCAGGAGATGTTTTGCCATCTGCCGTGTATTTTCTTTAGTGGGTTTTGTATCCGGTACGGTCCGTACAAGAGCTGCATCCCGGCAGCGCCCAGATCACAAATGCGGCCATCATTGACCGGATGCCCCTTCATCCCTTCGATTTTTACGACCCGGTTGCCGACTTTGCGCACGGTGATGCCGCAGCCTCCCGGGCAGAGGGTACAGGTGGAATTGACATAGGTGGTTTCCCCTTTTTCCGGAACCGGCGTCCAGGCCCAATTCTGGGTCCATATGGAAGCGTCATCGATCAACTTCCAGGGCAGCGGCGATAGGGCCGTACCGGCGGCACCGCCGATAACAAAGGACAAAAAACTTCTTCTGTCTATTTTCATCAAACCATCCCCGCAAATGTTAGGATCTGCGTCTCAGTAAGGAATAAGAATTTATTTTCGACATATTTTAATGAGCGCCTCTATTTATGGCACACAAAGCAGCCCCCCCTGCCGGTCTGCACGCTGGACTGATTCACATTATTTTTCCGGTGGCAGGCGGAACAGTCGTCCATTTTCATTCTGTCCCAGGTATTCCAAACGATGCCTGCAATATTTTGTCCCCATATGTCACGACTATACCCGGTAATCCGATTTTCCTGGTAGATCTTCAGGCTTTCAGATTCCCCGATGTGGCCATGACATGCCCCACAATCCATTTCTCCCATTTTGACATGCGCGACATGTGAAAAGAAAACGCAGGCCGGCTGTTTGGCATAAATCAACCAGGGTACTTCTCGGCCCTTGGCGACATATTGGGCGACAAATTTTTCTTCTTCCTCACTCTCGCCCTGGATTTCTTCATGACACTCAATGCATTGCGCCAGTTTCGGTGCCCCGGAATAAGTGCCGTCCTCCCGGAAAAAATGACAGCTTTCGCAGCCGTTATCAACCAGTGTGTTGTGCAGGGCATGATTGAAATCAATGGGCTGTCTTTTCTCTGAATAGAGCAATTCAGGAAAAATGACCCACCCGAGCACCAGGCTGGCCGCAAGGCCAATAACAAAAAACAGGGTGATGGTTCCAGCAGCGCCGCTGTCCTTTGGCTGCGCATCGGTGCCTGCCCCGGATGCAGAGGGATCCATGTCCCCGTCCTGGCTGGCGACTTGATTCATTTTATCCTCGGTACTCATAGAAACTCCATCCTGCCGGGTTTGATGATTTCACTGAATTGTCAAAACAATCAGGAAGATGTTCCTGATCGAGCAAAAAACCGGATCTCGGTAAAAGCCTGCGGTTGTGTACCTTATACATCCCGTTTTTGTCAAGAAAAAATCATGGTCAAAAGGAGCCGTAGCTGTGCAGGCCGGGCAGCAGATTCACGCCGAAATAGGTAAACAGAACCGCGGCGAACCCACCGATGGAAAGATACGCGGTACGCTTGCCGCGCCAGCCGCGCATCAGGCGCGCGTGCAGCAGCGCCGCGTATACAAACCAGGTGATCAGCGACCAGGTTTCTTTGGGGTCCCACCCCCAGTATCGGCCCCAGGCGGAGTTGGCCCACACGGCCCCGGTGATAATACCGGCGGACAGGAACAGAAACCCGAACATGACCATTTGATGGTTTAGATCATCCAGCACATCGGTGTCGGGGAACAAACCCAACATCGAGCGCTTGCGGTCCGGATGCCGTTGCTTGAGAAGGTACATGAAGCTGACGCCGAAGGCGACGGCAAAAGCGCTATACCCGATAAAACAGGCAATCACGTGGGCAATTAGCCAGTTGCTTTTTAAGGCGGGGATCAGCGGTTGGATACGATCGCTTATATTGGGGGAAAGGGATGCATAAGCCAGCGCAAGAAAGGCAATCGGGGTGGTAAAGGCACCGATCGCCCGATTCTGGTACTTTCGCTCGATAAAAAGATAGATTAAAACGATGGTCCCTGAAAAAAATACAAGCGATTCATATAGATTTGACAAAGGGGCATGACCGAATCCCATCTGATAGGATTCGATCCAGCGCAGGGCGATGCCGGCGGTGTTGCCGGCCAGTCCTAAAATTGAAATCCAGGTTGCAGTTTTGCCAACCAGCGGTTTTTTAAATATCCAGGCATAAATGTAGCAGAACCCTGCCAGGCCGTAAACAAATGTAGTTATAGATAGTAGGCTGGAACTATTCATTATGATACCCTTTTAGCAAATTTGTCCGTAAATCCGGCGACCTTTGCCTGCATCCCGGATTTATTTTTATTGGCGGTGCCGGCAACAATGACTTCGGTCTTGCCCCCGGAAGCGGCAAGTTCGACGCAGATTTGTTGGTGAGATGTAAAGAATGTAACGTAGCAGCCCAGAATCATCAAGATAAATCCGCAATAAACGATCCAGACGCCGGGGTCCTTGGTTACCTGCAGCCCGGTATAGTACCGCTTCACGCTATCAACTACCGAAATCAACACCTCGCCCTTTCGCATCTTGTCGAAACTGGGAAACCGCAGGGGAAGCGCAACCGTCTCCGGGTCGCCGCCCGGCGGCGTCAGAATGCCCGCGAGGGTTTCTCCGATTTCGTGCCCCCGGAATTTGTAAGATCTCTGCATCGCCTTGACTTCGAAAGTCCCGAGGTTTTCCGGAATGGTCACTTTCTGGCCCACGGCGGCCTTTTGGGTGTAGACTTTACCGGTCTTATTGCTGGTAAAGCTCAACACCACATCCCCTGAGGCCAGGGTACCATAACTGGACTGATAAATGTTGATCCCTTTGTAACGCAAGGGATCATTGACGATAATGTCTTTTTTCAGTACCGGGCGGCCCCCCTCCAGAATAGTCAGGCTCGAACGAAATTCTTTGGGGGCTCCGGTGTCGTAGAAACTGACGTCGAAATCTTCACAGCGAATTTCGAAATCCAGCGGAATTGTTCGGGTATTGTTGCGTATCTGAACATGTTGGATGCTCTCTCCCTCAGGAATATTGACATACCCGTCAAAACCGAAGATCGATCCTAACAGTCCTCCCACCAGAAGCAGTACCACGCTAAAATGCACCGTGTAAACCCCGAACCGGGTCCAGCGCCCCTTTTCACCGTAAACGGCGAAACCATGTTCCGTGGCTTCCGTCGCGCTGTGGCGGTAATAACGCTTTATCAACTGTTGGGAAATTTCGCGAAGCTCATCCGCAGAACGGTTGCTTTTGAAGGTTTCCCTTTGTTTGAGGTTGCGGAACCGGGACAACTTGAAGGAAGGTTTGCCGGCAAACAATACCCGCCGGTGGGCGGACATCCGCTCGATGGAGCAAACGATGATATTGATGGTCAGCAAAACCAGCAGCAGCTGAAACCACCAAGAGTGATACATATCAAATATCCCGAGGATATTGAAGAGTCGATAAAAATACTCTCCAAAGGCCTTGAAATAAGCTGCCGGGTCTTCATTCTGCGGAATCACGGTTCCGATGATCGACGTGGCGGCCAGACTTAAAAGCAGCACGATGGTCAACTTAACGGAGGAAAAGAAGTTCCATATACTGTTTAGGGGTTTTGAACCGATCTCCTGGTTTGCCATTGCAATACCTCTCTTAGGAAAAATGAATCTGGGATCATACCAAACGGGTCTGCAACAGGCAACAGGCAATTGCAGAATATCCATATAATATTCTTCGCTTAGGCGAGCTGGGCCGGCGGGGGGCATACTTCCTCAGGGCTTGTTTTTGCGGGCAGGCTGAAGCTATTTGCCATTCCGGATTTTCCGACATTCTGATGGTTCAGCAGTTTCCCGATAAAAAAGAACTCGACAGAAAGTACATCCGGGTGTAGGGTGACGGTTTGAGGAACTTGACAGGAAGACAAGGGGCGGGATCCCTGAAGCCCTCCTTAAGGCATCGCGTGGTGCTGAAAATGACCCGGCCCTGCGGGCCCTGGGTTAAGACGTTGCCGGGCCAAGCGGACACCAAAAAAATAGCCTTCAACCGGCTGCACCGCAGGAAAAGGGATTGAAGACTATCTTTGTACACTTTGCATTTATTGAATTAATTTTATTGAAAAATGCTATTTTTTTTCGTAGAGTCCGCGGGACTTTGCGTGAACCACTCCTTTTTTTGAGAGTTTGTAAAGCGCATTGCTCAGCTGTCGGGCATCGAGTTTCGTTTTTGATTTAAGCTGGGCGACGGTGACACCTTTTTTGCTTCGCCTGATATGATCGTATACGGTGTCGAGAACGGTCTTGCCGCCGCTCATCGCGCTTTTAGGGGCAGCTGCTTTCCCAGCCGCGGCAGTTTTTCCCCCCTCATGGGCCGCTTCAAGCTGCATCGAAAGCTTTTCAACCTTTTCGGAAAGCGCTGCCAGGGACTTGGAGACATTTTTGAGTTGACTTTGAAAATTCTTATTCATGAGCGCATCCCTTCCTTTGCTATTACTTCGAATTCATCTTCTCCTGAGAAGACTATCTGAACAGTAATACATTTCGATGGGAAAGTCAACTGGCGGTAATTATAAGGAAAGTGCATTACATGCAGGCTCGAACGCAGGCTACGATGTATCACTATGCGACTCATTCTTTCGCCGGCCGGATCGTTAGAAAGATACAGTTGGCATCGCATGAACCTGCCGCTTGGTGACAACGGTGGATTACCCAACAAGTATCCCGCAATGACCCCTGAATACTATATCCTGGTTGTTGGTTATATTTTTGGATTTTACATGGCGTGGAACATCGGCGCCAATGATGTCGCCAACGCCATGGCTTCGGCGGTAGGCGCCAAGGCGATCACCATTCGTCAGGCCGTTTTTATCGCCGGAATCCTTAATGTCCTCGGAGCCGTCTTCATCGGCTCCCACGTTACCAACACCATTCGCAAGGGAATCATATCCACGGAAATCATGACCGATCCTCATGTGGCCCTGATCGGTGCTCTCTCCGCACTGCTGGCAGCCGCCCTGTGGGTGAGTTTTGCAACCTGGAAGTCGCTGCCGGTATCGACCACCCACTCCATTGTCGGAGCCATGATCGGCTTTGGCGTCATGGCCGGAGGTTTTGCCGTCATTAATTGGTCAACGCTGACCGCCGTGGTTTTAAGTTGGATCATATCGCCGGTTTTCAGTCTGGTTCTTTCATTTTTTATGTTTAAACTTATTGTTAAAGTAATCCTTGTTGTGGACGGATCGTATTTCAGAGCACTGAAACTATCGCCTTTTTTTATTGGATTGGCCGCATTTATCATCGTGTTGTCTTTCCTGTTTAAAACGCCGCTGGGTAATAATCTGGCGATCGCTGGGTGGACCGCCATGCTGATAGCCTTCAGTGTCGCGGTCTTTCTGGGCGTTTTGGGCAGAATGCTCTTGCGCCGGTATACTTCGCTAAGCGCGGAAAGCGATGCCGAAGACATATTTCGAAAAATTCAGATCGGCACCTCCTGTTACGTGGCCTTGGCTCAGGGAGCGAACGATGTCGCCAATGCCATCGGTCCGCTCGCGGTCATATATTTTCTGGTCAAGACCGGCAGCGTCGGCGCCAAGGTGCCGGTACCGGTGTTTCTACTTTTATTCGGCGGAATCGGCATCGCCTGCGGTATCAGCATGGCCGGCTATCGCGTAATGGACACCATCGGTACAAAGATCACTTCGCTTACCAACACCCGCGGCTTTTCGGTTGATTTCGCGGCCGCCTCCACGGTTTTGATCGCATCCAAGCTCGGGCTGCCCGTTTCCACCACGCATGCAGCAGTGGGAGGCGTCTTAGGCGTCGGCCTGGCGGGCGGTATTGAAGCGGTCAATTATGGCATTGTCGTTCAGATTATGATTTACTGGATACTGACCGTCCCCGCGGCGGCCCTTACCAGCATGGTGATTTTCAAGATACTTCAGATGGTCATCTAAACCGGATGTTCCCTGCCTGAGTCTGAAGGCCGGATATTAAAACCGCAATAAATAGGCTGAAGGCCTACTGGAGGCATGATGCGGATACCCTTTATTTCACTTTTTATGACTTCTCCCTTCGAGGGGTTGCAAGAGCACGCGGAAAAAGTAAAGGAGTGCGCCTGGGCCTTTCAACAGGCAATCGAATGTCATATAACCGACCAATGTGAGAACTTCGAGGAATTCAGGCGTGAAGTCGACCGACTGGAAAGTGAAGCCGATTCCATCAAGCGGCGCATTCGCGGCCATCTACCGAAGGGAACGCTGATGCCGGTGGATAAATTCCAGCTGTTTCGTTATTTGCGCGAACAAGACAAAGTGCTCGATGCGGTGGAAGAATCTCTCGATTGGCTTTCCTACCGCTCCGAGCCCGGAATTCCGGAAGATCTGGAAAAAGACTTCTTTTTACTCGTGGATGCGGTAATGGATCCAGTGGAAGAAATGTGTCGGCTGGTGGTGGAAGCCAGGAAATATTTTAAAAACTATTCTGAAAAGCAGCGAAAACTTGTCAAGGAAATTATCCATACCCTCCGCCGGCAGGAACATGATGCGGACAAAGTTGAAGACGCGATCAAAGAAAAAGTCTTGAACATGCAGACTGACGCGGTCACTGTTTTCCACATGATCAGACTGGCGGAAATTATCGGTTCCATAGCGGATCATGCTGAAAATGCCGGTGACATGGTTCGTGCGATGGTAGCCAGATAGACATTCGCAAACATTCTACGGGAATTCAGGTGCTGGGTTTCAATTATCTTCGCGGCTGGAAGCCGCTCCCACCAGATGGTAGTAACCCTTGAACCCTGACACCTGAAACCTTCAAGGTAGTTTCACACGAGCCGCGGCCGCTGGCTAAAGGGCAGCCAGTTTGATCAAGAAAAGAAACTATTCATCATCGCGCCAAGGCGCCAAGATTATTTATATTTTTAATTATTCCCTTTGTGAGCTTTGCGGCTCTGCGCGAGATAAAATATTTGTAGTTTCATACGAGAAGTAAAGGCGTTGTCTACTGCCGAAAAAAAGCCCACCAGGTAAATAAGACAAACCCCGCCAGAGACAACGCCGCAACCAGATAACCCCACCAGTCGGTGGGTTTTTCAGCGAATCCCAGCTTATCCACCTCGCCGACCCTGTTCTTGCAGGTCGTACATGTCCTGGCATCCAGCGAAAGATGCACGTAGCAGAACGGACATTTCTTGGTCGTGAATGAATAACTTGTCTTATCTTGCAAGCCTCGATCTTCGGGGTCCACTAGAGCACCTTGATTAAAAGCTATCCTCAGCTTTTTAAAGAATTCTCCTCAATAATTATTTCGCAGTCTTTTTTCTTTTGCTCAAGCCAGGCTTTGATGACACTGGATTGCTTTTGCCGCAGCAACCTTTCTTCAACAGCTTCCTTCCCGGCTTTGAATTCATCCATAGAAGGCGTTTTGCGCTGTTTGAATTTAATTACATAAAATCCATTTTTGCCCTGAGAGACTTTCCGGGGCAGACTGTTTTTTTGCGAAAGATCAAAGGCTGCCTGCGAAATTTCGCGCTCAAAACCGATGTTGGGTATCGAGCCGTTGCGCTCGAAAAATCCGGTCGTCTGGAGTGTCAGATTGTAATCGCGGGCTACCGTTTCCATCGAAGCCCCGTCCTTTAAATCAGCCAGCACCGCTTCGGCATCCGTTTTTGCTTTATCAAATTTTCTCTTTTGGATTAAATCGGTTTTGACCTGTTCTTCTACTTCCGAAATTTCGGGAATGCGCGGTTCCCGCCGTTCCACCATTTCCAGGAGGTAAAAACCGTCGCCGATATCCAGGATTTCACTGACCTGTCCCGGAGGCAGGTCGAAGGCGGCTTTGGCAAACGCCGCTTTATCCGGTATGTTCTCTGGCGGCTCCCGCCGTGTAAATAAGTCGGTTGTAATAATCTCAAGATTTCGTTCAGCGGCTATCTCATCCAGTTTGCCGCGGTCGAAGGCATCATTGAAAACGGATTCGGCTTCATCATATGCCATCTGTTTGGCACGCTGGTCGGCCAGTTTTTTGCGGATTCCCTCTTTGGCGTCCGCCAGGGGCGTTTTCCCGGCTTCGTTCACCTTCTCGACTTCAATAAGATGCCAGCCAAATTGAGTTCTTACCGGCTCGCTGATCTCACCGGCCTTCATGGAGAAGGCTTTGTCCGCAAAAGGTTTGACCATCGAATCTTTTCGGAACGTCCCCAGATACCCGCCCTTGTCCTTGGTAGGTCCTTCGGAATATTGCTTGGCCAGCTCCGCAAAATTCTGACCGCCTCTGGCCTTTTGCAAAATGTCTTCAATACGTTTTCTGGCTTCATCGACCTTTTCCGGAGGGGCATCCTTAGCTACTTTGATTAAGATGTGGCGGGCTTCGACCGTCTTCGGATTTTGAAATTCGTCCGAGTTGAAATTATAATACTCCTGTATTTCATTGTCGGATATTTCGACCTTCCCCAGCAGGTCTTTGGGATCGAATTTGACGTATCGTACTTTCACGGCGGGTTCGGTTTTGTAGGATTCTTTGTTCGCTTCAAAATAATCCTTAATTTCTTTCGGGGTCACGGCAATGTCCGTGTAGCGGTCCGCATTCACCAGCAAAAAATCCAGATCGACTTCGGCATTGTTATACAGGTACCAATCCAGGGCTTCATTATCCGATACCTTGACATTGCCGACAATAAAATTGGTGAGTTTTTCGATCAACAACGCATCTCGCTGGATGTTTTCGAAGGTTTCGGGCGTCCAATTGTTGCGATTCAAAATGCCCTGGTATCGACGCGGGTCAAACACACCGGCGGTCTGAAATGCATCGATATTTCTGATCGAATGGGAGAGTTCTTCGTCTGAAACCCGCATGTCGAGTTCCGAAGCCGCCTGCAGCATGACATATTTGTCGATGATTTGGTTCAGGGCCTGCTTGTCGAGTTGCAGGCTTTTGAGAATTTCATCGTTGAAATTGTTTCCAAAGCTCTGCCGCACCTGGTCGATCAACCGTTTGTACGCGTCCCGGTATTCGTCGACGGTAATGATTTCACCATTGACGGATGCCACTCTTCCCGAGCGCTGGCTGGTCCAGCTGCCGACACCCCACAAAACGAAAACGATAACGATTGCGCCCAGGATAATCTTTATCAACCAGGAGGTTGCGTGTTTGCGCATTAAACTTAGCATATAATTCCCTTCCAAATTACTTGTGTAAATTTACCGGACGTTGCCGACTCAAACCAGCTATGGAGTTCCGTGGCATCAAATTCCTTCTACGCACCGGCCGTGTCGGAACGGGTTTGACGGGCTGCTCCCGGATGGACCCCATCTGGCGGATACATTTTCAAGGTTTAATCCACGATAAGTGAAATTTTGGCGGCCTGTTTGCAACTCCCCCCCTTAAACTGATAATAATATTTTTAAACCACGGGTTTGTCAACAACTTACATGGCAGGAATTGCAGGGAAAACCGGGCCTGCCCGCCGGGATCCGATTTGCCCGGCACCGGATCGACACGCTTTTTATTATCGCGCCATTGCCACTGCGCTTTACGGTTGCTGCGGCGGCGGTATGCCCAATCGCTTGGATCCGGATCCAATACGCGGGTCCAAGCCGGATAGCGACAATCGAACCGGCAACCGCCGTTGCGCGTAGTCCCCGCCTGGGGATTTTCTGCTCTCACCTGCAGTGCTGGCGACCGCTGATTTGAACGATTAAATTTGGCCTTTTTATAGATTAAATGTTGACACCCCGGTCTGCATTTGGTAGAAAACTCCCTCGTTACCGGGGCTGTAGCTCAGCTGGGAGAGCGCATGACTGGCAGTCATGAGGTCAGGGGTTCGAGCCCCCTCAGCTCCACCAATTTTTAAAAAATAAAGGTTAGTATCACGCTAACCTTTTTTTATTGGTTTTTTTTCTCCCGGTGCAGTACACTGGCCGGCAGTGTTGAATTTTCATATAATACGGCCGCATTTCAAGCCGTCCCGTCGGAAATTAATCGATATGCGAACCGGGCAGGGGACATGGGCAGGGGCATTTACGAACCAGCGAAGCCAGGGCACCCGATTCCTGATGTTGGCCGCTTTCCTGGCGGCGGGTTTGTTTTGCCTCCTTTTCCCCCAGGCGGGCACCGGACAGGATCAAACGCAAAGTTCGGAACCTCGCCGGGGTGCGGCGAAGCGGACTGTATCGAAAATGTCCGTGGCCCATCTCTATTTTGCGGACATGAACACCACCTTTTTGACGTCCGAGCAGCGCAGCTTACCTCATCCGGAAAATGAAGTCGATTATGCCCGTTCCATTGTCCTCGAATTGATCAGGGGACCGCAAAAGGGGCTGGTGAGGACCATCCCGGGCACCACGCAGCTGAGGGCACTTTATATCAGCTCCGAGGGCATATGCTATGTCGATTTATCCCGGGCTGCTGAAAAAGATCACCCCGGAGGCTGCAACTCGGAGCTGCTGACGGTTTATTCGCTGGTCAATTCCTTGATTTTGAATATTCCGGAAATCAGACGGGTCAAGTTATTAATCGGGGGGCAGGACACGCCCACTCTGGCCGGGCATATCGACCTCAAGCCGTCCTTGGCCGCGGACATGCTGTTAATACGATGAAAAAGACAAAGATAAGCAATATCAGAAACATAGGCATCATCGCCCACATCGATGCCGGCAAGACCACAGTCACCGAACGCATTCTGTACTACACCGGCCGTTCCCATAAAATCGGCGAAGTCCATGACGGTGAAGCAGTAATGGACTGGATGGTCGACGAGCAGGAACGGGGAATCACGATCACCTCGGCCGTGACGACCTGCCACTGGCGGGACCTCGAGATCCATATTATCGACACACCCGGACATGTCGATTTTACCATCGAAGTCGAACGTTCCCTGCGGGTTTTAGATGGGGCCGTAGGTGTTTTCAGTGCCGTGGAAGGTGTCGAGCCACAGTCTGAAACCGTGTGGCGCCAAGCCGATAAATACAATGTCCCGAAAATAGCCTTCATCAACAAAATGGACCGCATCGGGGCCGACTTTTATGGCACCGTGACGATGATGAAAAAACGGCTGGCGGCCAATCCGCTTATTCTGCAGTTGCCGGTCGGCCAGGGAGACAGTTTCACGGACGTGATCGATCTGATCGAAATGAAGCAGATCAGTTGGGACCAGGAAACACTGGGAGCCAGCTACAATCTTGGCGAAATCAGCGAAGAATTTTTCGAGCAGGCCCTGGAATACCGGGAGAAGATCATTGAAGCGGCGGCCGAATATGACGATGAAATCATGGAGGCCTACCTGTCTGAAATTCCGGTCGAAACCCCCAAAATTATCGAGGCCGTCCGTAAAGCCACCATCGATCTGCAACTGGTTCCGGTTATGTGCGGCTCTGCCCTGAAAAACAAGGGTATTCAGCTCCTGCTGGATGCAATCGCAAAATTTCTTCCCAGTCCGATCGATATTCCCCCCATAGAAGGAACCCATCCGGAAACCGGGGAGTCAATCAAATGCGAGGCCAAGGATTCCGCGCCCCTGGCAGCCCTGATATTCAAGGTCTCCATGATGGAGGGCCGCAAGCTGTCTTTCGTCAGGGTCTACAGCGGCAGGATGAAGGCTGGTGAAGATGTGTACAACCCGTCGCTTCAAAAAAAGGAGAAATTGGCCCGTATCTTACAGATGCATGCCAATAAACGCGAACGGGTCGATATGATCGGAGCGGGCAGCATTGCCGGAATTGTCGGCTTGAAGGATTCCTCCACCGGCGAAACGCTTTGTAGCGGCGAAAATCCGGTTTTACTTGAAAAAATTGATACTTACGAGCCGGTTATCTCGGTGGCGGTGGAACCGAAAACCCATGCGGACCAGGAAAAACTGGATGCGGTGCTGCAAAAATTCATGGCCGAGGATCCGACCCTGAAGGTACGGCAGGATGAAGATACCGGTCAGACCATTCTTTCCGGCATGGGAGAGCTCCACCTGGAAATTATCACCAGCCGCATGCAGCGCGAATTTAATACCAATGTAAACGTCGGCCAACCCCAGGTGGTATACCGGGAAAGCATTGCAAAGCGCGCAGCGGGTTCCGCCGTCTTTGACAAGGAAATCGCCGGTCAGCGACTCTATGGAGAAGTTTCCCTGAAGGCTTCACCCCTGCCCAGGGGTACGGGCCATCAGTTTATTGTGGCGCTTTCGCCGGGAGAGCTGGCCGAAAATTATGTGGAGGCCGCCCGCAAGGGCGCTTTGGAGGCTTTGGAGAGCGGGCCTTTGATGGGATACCCGGTGGTCGATGTCGAACTCCGGCTTACCGGCGTTCATCACAAAGATTCCTTAAGCACCGAATTGGCCTACACGGTCAGCGCTTCCATGGCCTGTAAAGAGGCGCTGGCCAAGGCGGCGCCTTTTTTATTGGAACCTATCATGGATGTGGAAGTATTTGTGCCCGAGACGTTCACCGGGGAGGTGATCGGTGATCTGAATGCACGCGGAGGGAAAATAGAATCGATAGACCATAGATCGGGTTCCCAGGTGATCGAAGTGACCGTTCCGCTTTCGCGCATGTTCGGTTATTCGACCAGCCTGCGATCTTCCACCCAGGGAAGGGGCACCTTCACGATGCAGTTTGCACGTTTTGACCGCAGCTGACCTATTCTTCGTCTATAATCACATCGTCTTTCTGACCTTTGCCGCTCAACTTGGCCAGCCATTCCTTGATTTTCTTCCGCTTTTCATCATCCTGCGGGTACTTCAGCGCCTGTTTCAACTGGATCCCGGCATTTTTCAAGTCTCTTTTTTTTAGATAAAAAATACCAAGATAGTAATATGCATCGCCAAGCTTCTGCTGCTGTCCCAGGCTTTGACCCAGAGAGTAAAAACCTGGCGCGTAATCCGGATACTCTCGAGTGAGTTTAAGCAGATTATCCGTCGCTTCGGCGAAAGTTCCCAATTCCATTTGGGTGCGTCCCAGATAATAAAGGCAGTCTGCATCATCGGGGATCATTCGACCGGCACTTTCCAGTGTTTTCAATGCCTGTGGAAATTGGCCGTCAAGATAATACACCCAGCCCAGATCAGCCAAAATATAAGGATCAAAGGCTCTCTTTGTTAATGCGATCCTGATTTGCTCGATGGCTTCCTTCCATTTCTGAGTCCTGGCCAGTATTAATCCAAAGCGGTAATGGGCCATTGGATCATCGGGATTCCTGCCGACTGCAGCCTTCAAGCGGGCCATGACCGCATCCTCATCTCCATAGCGGGTCTCCACCCGGGTGTGCATTCTGTTGAACTCATCCTGGTTTGCTGCAGGAATCGGTTTTGAGGTACGATTATAGTCCTCAAGCCAGGTGGAGATATAGGCGATGCGATCTTCGACAGCCGGGTGGGTCATCAGATATTGCGGGACCTGGTCGGTACCGAACCATGTTTTGCCGCGAATTTTTTTTAAAATTTTCAGCAGACCTCCGACGCTGTATCCGGCCTCGGTAATGAATTCCAAACCCAGTTGGTCGGCCTGCATTTCATTGTCTCGACTGTAGGACAGCTCGGCGGTTTGTGCGGCTGCCATGGATCCCATCGTAACGGCATTGCCCGCTTCTCCGGCCCCGCCGACCCCCAGCAGAATACCGGCGGCGATGCCGGCCAGGGTGGCCGCACCGATCTTTTTGGAGCGTTCGATTTTGTGGGATATATGGCGGCAGTAGACGTGGGCGATTTCATGGCCTAAAATACCGGCGAGTTCTTCCTCTTCGTCCATGGCTTCCAGAAGCCCGGTGTAGATAAAAATATGACCTGCCGGAGTTGCGAACGCGTTGTAAACGTCTTGCTTGATCACATGGAAATGGTAATTAAAGGGTTGCTGCGGCAGGACTGAAAGGATCCGATTACCGATTTTATTCACGTACTCGACCACAACGGGATCCTCGACGAATTCGAAGTAATTATTGATTACAGCCATCATCTGGCGGGACATATCCTCTTCTTCCTTGACCGTGATACCGAGGGCCGGGGATGGCAGCAGCGTGCTGACGGCAAACATCAGGACCACCCAGGTGGTGGTGATTTTTTGAAGGGATTTCATGATTTCCTCTATTTTTCTTAAGGGCCGGTTTGGCGGCGTTTTCTATAATACTGCCATATTTTTATCCTCTTTTCAAACATCAAATTTTGTGTTAGACCATTGCCCATGGCAAAGGTTATATGCATTGCGAACCAAAAAGGCGGTGTGGGCAAAACCACCACCGCGGTCAACCTGGCGGCATCCCTGGCAGTGTCCGAAAAACGCACGCTCCTGGTGGACTGTGATCCACAGGCGAATGCCACATCCGGGCTGGGAATCGACTCGTCCACCGTCGACAAAACCCTGTATCACGCCCTGCTGGGTCAGTCCGGTTTAAAAGGCCTCATCCTGGACAGCGCCGTGGCTTCCCTGAAAGTGGTGCCTTCGAGCATCGAGCTGATCGGCTTCGAAGTCGAAATGATGTCGGACCCGAACCGTCAGAAAATACTGAAGAATCTCATCGCCAATCTCGACAGTGCATTTGATTACGTTATCCTGGATTGCCCCCCTTCCCTGAGCCTCTTGACGGTCAATGCGCTGACCGCCGCCGATTCGCTGCTCATCCCTCTTCAATGTGAATTTTATGCGTTGGAGGGCCTCAGCCAATTACTGGGCACCGTGAAACGCATCAGACAGACGCTGAATCCGGAGCTGAAGATCGCCGGAATTCTGTTGACCATGTTCGACAGACGCACCAATCTATCCTATCAGGTGGCCGAAGAAGCCGAAAAATATTTTAAGACCCTGGTGTTTAAAACGATTATACCAAGAAACATACGTTTGAGCGAGGCACCCAGTTTCGGCAAACCCATATTGCTCTACGATGCGACGTCCACCGGCGCCCGCAGTTACATCGAGTTGGCCGGGGAGATCCTGACGAGGTAGGCGACGAATCAACCAGAAGTGAATTTAAACTGAGCTCTCGGATAACGTCATGCAGAAAAATAAAAAAGCGAAAGATACAAGCTCCGATTCGGGCAAAAGAAAAAAAATGGCTTTGGGAAGAGGTCTGGGAGCCCTTATCCCCGAGTTCGAATCCGGCCAGGAAAGCCATCAGGATTTTTTCTATTGCGATATCCATACCATAACTCCCAATCGCTTTCAGCCCCGTCGCAATTTCACCGAGGAGGATCTGGCAGAACTATCCGAATCGATTAAAACCCAGGGCATTCTGCAGCCATTGCTGGTGCGCAAAAGTGAAGACGGCTTTGAGCTGATTACCGGCGAAAGGCGCCTGCGGGCGGCAAAACGGGCCAACCTGACCCAGGTGCCCGTGATATTAAAGCGGGTGAGCGACGAAAAACTGCTGGAAATGGCCATCGTAGAAAATATTCAGCGTGAAGATTTAAATCCCATGGAGGAAGCCGAAGCCTATCACCTCCTGATCACCCAACTCGATCTGACCCAGGATCAAGCATCCGCCCGGGTAGGCAAGAGCCGATCGGCCGTCGCCAATTTTTTAAGGCTGCGGCAGTTGCCGGAACAAATTAAGGCCGACATCACCGGCGCCAGACTGAGCATGGGGCATGCCCGGGCGCTGCTGGGTGCCGAGACCGCATCCCAGCAGCTGGCTGCCTGGCGTACGGTGGTTTCCAAAAAATTATCGGTCCGGGAAACCGAAGCCCTGATAAGGCGTCTGAAAGCCGAGCAGAAAAAGCCGCGCGAGCCCAAAAACGGCTCCGAACAAATACATCTGTCGCGCCTGGCCGAGGACCTCTCCCGTCATTTCGGAACTAAAATCACGATTAAAAAACAGGGCCAAAAAGGAAAGGTGGAGATCGAATTCTACAACAATGATGACCTCGACCGCTTGGTCGATCGCCTGAGTCAAACAAGTTCTTAGAAATGCCCCTTCATATCATTATTGATGGTTACAATCTTATCCGGCAGTCCAAGCGCCTGAGTGTTTTGGATTTGCAGGATATTCAATGCGGTCGCGAGGCACTGGTGGACATGCTGGCCGCTTACAAAAAGTTGAAACCGCATCGCATCACGGTCGTTTTCGATGGAACGGCGGCCCCCCTGTTTTGCCGGCAACGGCAGCGATGCAAGGGGATCACGATCCTGTTCTCCCATGAAGGCGAATCAGCCGACAGCGTGATCAAAAAAATGGCCCACCGCGAAAAGCAGCAGGCCCTGGTCGTGAGTTCCGACCAGGAAATCATTCAATCCGCGGCATCCGACGGAGCGGCGACCATCGGTGCGGAGGAATTTGAGACCCGGTTGGCCCTGTCGCTGGATATGGCCGGCGCTGCCGCCGACCGCGACGATGAGACGGGCTGGAAGCCGACGACGAAAAAAAAAGGCCCCAGCAGAAGGCTGTCTAAACAGCAGCGCAAAAACAGAATGAAAATTCGCAAACTCTGAAAGAAGGAAGCAGTCATGTGTGAAGCCACCGCTTATTTGCTTGAATCCGGTGAACCGAAACTGGTCATGGAAGCTGTCGACACCATCGAACCTGAAGATAATGGAATTCGACTCATCAACATATTTGGCGAACAGAAATTTTTGAATGCCCGAATTCACTCCCTTTCGCTGGTGGACAGCAAGGTTTTTCTAAAAACGCAAGGGTGAAAATACTGATCGCCAAAACGTCCGGCTTTTGCATGGGGGTTCGTCGGGCCGTCGAAATGGTGCTGGACGCCCCGGATCAATATGAAAAACCGATTTTCACCTTCGGACCGTTGATACATAATCCCCAGGTCCTCAATCTCCTGCAATCCAAGGATATCAAGGTTCTCGATGAGATTCCCTCCGAGGGCAGCGGCACGGTTTTAATCAGAGCCCATGGAATTCCACCGACCACCAAACAGAAGCTCAAAGAAGCCGAGTTTAATGTTATCGATGCAACCTGTCCGCGTGTCATCAAGGTTCAAACGATCATTCGCAAACACGCCAAGAAAGATTACGCGGCGATTATCATCGGTGATAAGGATCATCCGGAGGTAATCGGCTTGCTGGGATATGCCCGGGATCACGGCCATGTCGTGGGCAGTCTGAAAGAACTCGAGGCCCTGCCGGCTTTCGACCAAGCGATCATCGTTTCCCAAACCACCCAAAATGCCCGGCTTTTGAAAGCCGTGACAAATTGGGCTTCCCGAAATCATCCCCATTACAAAATTTACAATACGATTTGCGATTCCACGGAACGGCGACAGGCCGAAGTGCAGAGACTGGCGGAAACCGTGGACGCCGTGATCGTGGTCGGCGGCCACAACAGCGGCAACACCCGACGTCTGGCCGAAATCGCCCGCCAGACCGGAAAGCCAACTTTCCATATCGAATCGGAGGCCGAACTTTTTAGCATCGACACCCGAGCACTGGCTTCCGCCCGGCATATTGGCATCACAGCCGGAGCGTCCACGCCCAATTGGATCATCAAGAAGGTTTATCGGACGCTGGAATCTCTGCAGGTCAAGAGTACGCCCAGCTGGCGCAGGCTTTTATTCAGGTGCCAGCGGGTCCTTCTATTGACCAATATATACGTCTCTTTAGGCGCCGGATGCCTGACCTATGCTTGTGCGAAACTGCAGGGATTCGGCCGCTTTTTCCCATTCGTTCTGATATCGATGCTGTATGTTCAATCCATGCATATTCTAAACCACCTGACCGGAAACAAATCCGATCACTACAACGACCCGGAGCGGGCGAACTTTTACCGCAAATACAGGGGACCGCTCATCGTCCTGGCCCTGTCGGCCGGAGGTGCCGGTCTGGTAACGGCCTACACCCTCGGAATCTTCCCGTTGTCGCTGCTTCTGATCATGAGCCTGCTGGGTCTGTCCTACAATTTGAAGTTTATTCCCAAAAACTTAAGCGGTGTCCGCTATCGAAGAATCAGGGATATCCCCGGATCGAAGACCGTATTGATCGCCATGGCCTGGGGTATCGTATCCGCCGTGCTCCCCCCCCTTTCCCTGGCGGGAAAAGCCGGGTGGATCACCGCTTTGATATTTTTGTGGACCGCCGGCATCGTTTTTGTAAGGACGGCATTTTTTGACATTCTCGACATGCAGGGTGACCGTATTGTCGGCAAGGACACCTTTGCGATTCTGCTCGGGGAAAAGAAATCCATGCAGATTTTAAAAAAAATGCTGCTGGTTCTGACCGCCTGTCTGATCGTGCTGAGTTGCCTTCACCGGGTTTCTTACCTCGGGTTTGTGCTGATTTTGTGTCCGGTTTTTTTTCTGCTGCTGCTCTCCGCCTATGAAAGAGGGGTGCTGCTGCCAAGCATCAAACTTGAATTTCTGGTAGAGACCAACTTTATTCTGGCCGGAGCCGCCACTTTAATATGGTCGATGTTGGGGTTATAGGTATCGGAACCGTGCTGATATGAAACCGATTAAATTACCGATTGAAGATGTGCTGGACTTGCACACCTTTCAGCCCAAAGAAATTCCCGACCTGCTGGAGGACTACCTGACGGAGTGTATAAGGGCTGGAATATTTTCGGTACGGATCATTCACGGAAAAGGCGAGGGTGTCCAAAAAAAGCGGGTTCGGGAATTGCTCAAAAGAAATGCAATGGTAATTTCTTTGCGGGAGGCGCCGGCCGAAGCCGGTGGATGGGGAGCGACGCTGGTCGAGTTGTGGAAGAATGTGGAGCTCGGAAAACCGCGATGATGAGCAAATTCCAATGAGCCCGGTTCGTTGCCGGACGGCTGTCCTTTGGCTATGGAGATTATCTCAAATCAGTGTCTGCCGGGAAGCCGGGTGGCATATCCGGCTGAAATGTCCTGGCCCGCAATACCCAGAAACCATGCCCTGGCGTTCAGGGCATTTCCAGAACTTCCTTGATCTTGTCGGCCAGGGTTTGCATATTGAACGGCTTTTGAATAAACCCACTGCAGCCGCGGCTCAGCAGCTCCGTGGTTTGGTAGTCGGCGCCATATCCACTTGAAAGCAAAACTTTGAGTGTCGGGTTGATGGACTTCAAATCTTCATAAACATCGGCGGCTCCCAGATCCGGCATGATCATATCCAGAACAATGAGATTGATATCGTCTTGATTATTCTTGTAAACTTCCAGAGCCTTTTTGCCGCTGCCGGCCGTCAATACCGAAAAACCCAATTTCTCCAGCATCTGTTTGCCGACACTGATAACGATTTCTTCGTCATCGACCAGTAAAATTTTTCCTGCTGCCATATATCTGATAGCCTCCCCTGCTCCAGTTGCCGTTTGTGGTAGATCTTCACTCTATCAGATCAATGCTGAAATTGCAAAATATTAGAAACCGCTTCTGCCCATTATTAATTAGTGCCCATCCATCAAAGGTTTTTTACAATGATGGGCACCGGATGGTGTTTCCAATCCAGAAATGAGAATTTTTGCCCAAGCTCAAGGAAATCAAGCGCTTGTGCGGAGGCGTAGTTTACTACGCCGCACAAGCAAGGGCGCAGATGGACGCCGAAATTGGGCCAAAAGGCCATTTGTGGATGGAAACTAATTAGTATGTCTTTCCAACCCTGAACCGCTGAACCTAGGGTGTAGTTATTATTAAGTGAGCCCTAAGTCCGTTCAAAATTACTCAGGGCACCCATTCAAAGGTGAAAACATCGCCGCCGGCCACAAGATCTCCGGAAATATTGGTATTGTCGCTGCCGTCCGCCTGGGATGCAAACAATTCGAAAGCCTCGTTGGTATCCTGATCGGCGATATACCCGACGCCGGCGGAATCCGGCGCCCAGGCGGCCTCTTCGACACTTCCGCCTCCCACGAGAGGACCGGAAACCAGGTCGTTGACACTGCCGTCGGGGGTGGCCGTAAACAATTCAAAGACGTCGATGCTGTTTTCGTCGCCAATGTAGGCCAGCCGGGAGCTGTCCGGCGCCCAGCTGAAGTCGACGACGCCGCCGCCGGCCACCGGCGTTCCGGAAGCCTTGACGTCACCGCCGGCGCTGGCCGGCGGCGAGGTGTACAATTCAAATTTGTCCGGGGTGTCCTGATCCGCGTTGTAGGCCACCCGGGAGCTGTCCGGCGCCCAGGCAAAATCAACGACGCCGTCGCCGGCCATGGGCGTTCCGGAAACCTTGACGTTACCGCTGGCGCTGCCCGGCGGCGAGGTGTACAATTCAAATTTGTCGAGGGTCTCCTGATCCGCACTGTAGGCTACCCGGGAACTGTCCGGCGCCCAGGCGAAGGCGGCCACGTCGCCGCCATTGACCAGGTTGCCGGAAATCCGGTTGAGCTGGGGGAGGGCCGGAGCCGTCGTAAACAGGGCGAAGACCTCATCGGCATCGTCATCGGCGATATAGGCGATCCGGGAACCGTCGGGCGCCCAGGCAAAGGAAATGACCGTGCTGGCCAGGTTGTTGAGCCCGCCGGAAACCAGGACATTGAAGTCATTATTCGCGGAGGTGGTGAACAGCTGGGACAACCCCGCAGCGGTTTTGTCGGCGATGAAGGCGATCCGGAAACCGCTCGGCGGGATTGTGACCGGCGACCAGGCGAATTCGGTGACCTGCCGGCCGGGTACCATCCCCGACGTGATTTGCAGGGGGATCCCCTGATCCGGTCGGGTTGTGTAGAGATCGACAATGTTACTGTTTGTCTGATTCCCGCGGTAGGCGATCAGGCTGCTGTCCGGGGCCCATTTGAATTCACTCACATCAATATCGGCCGCCGGAGATAACAGTGGTCGGGAAAGCCGAATGGTGGTGTTGCCGTTGCCCGTGGGTTGGTTGCTGAACAGTTCCACGACCCCGGCAGTCCGCTGATCGGCCAGATAGGCCAGTCGGGAGCTGTCCGGTGCCCAGGCGAACGCGTATTGCCCGGGAGCTGTTTCCACGATGCCGTCGCCGGCCATGAAAGATCCTGAAATCTTCACCGCCGTCTCACTGCTGCTTTTGTCCACCGGGACCACATAAAGCTCGAAGACCCCATCGGTATTCTGATCGGCCACATAGGCCACGTAGAACCCGTCCGGCGAAATCGCGAAATCGACCACATCACCGCCGGCAACCAGAGTTCCGGAAAGCGTGATAATATCGGCACCGTCACTGGATGACGCAAAGAGCTCCACGACGCCGGCCACGTTTTTATCCGCTGAAAAAACCACCGGTGAAAAAACCACGGGTGTGTTGCCGCCGCCATTGTCCTCACTGCTCCCCCCGCAGGATACGATGATCAGGGCCGCCATAATCAGGATGGAAAATACCGGCCAAACGCTTGATGCGCTGGTTTTCGGCGTGTTATATCTGCTCGGATCGGTCATTGGGTCCCCCTTTGCGGTTCACAGCTGGATGATCGGCTTTATTAGCCGATTCCCCGAAAAAAAATCAGGGATCGTCGATTTGATTAATAAGACCGGGTTTGGAGTTTAGCTTATGTGCCGCAACAAATCAAGTCGGGAACCGCGATAACAGGATCATTCGGTAAAACAATCAGTTGCCTTGATTCGCAATGCTTTCGGCTTCCGAACGCCACGAGTGGATTCGAACAGCCTCCCTGGATTTTTCGGCAAACATCATTATACTATGGCTAAAACTTAGGGAGGAGACCGTTGAACGACGCTCATTTTTGTTCAAGTTCAAGGAAGGCGCGATCCGCCTCAGGCGGATTAGCCACAGGAATACGTTGAGTATTTTAAGGTTTAGCACTTGAGCCTGACACCGAAATTGGACAAAAGGCGGCGTTTTACAATGGCTTCGGAGGACCCACATGAGCCCTACAAACACCTTGGCGCCTCAGCTGCAGGATGCCGAAGAAACCATAAAACTGGAAGTGGTTTTGAAATGCGACGTCTCCGGCACGGAAGAGGTAATCTGCGAGTCCCTGACGATGCTTCAAATACCCGGAGTGATCATTGAGGTCATTCAGTCCGGTGTGGGCAACGTGTCCAAGTCCGACATATTGATGGCGCTCACCGGAAGCCGACTCGTCATCGGATTCAATGTGGAGATCACCCCCGGCCTTGAGCCGGTCATCAAGGAACAGGGCGTGGAAGTGCGCCTTTACGATACGATTTACAAGCTGATGGAAGATGTCAAACGGATTGCCGGCAGCCTGTTTGCTCCGGAACCGGAAGAGAAAATAACCGGCAAGGCCAAAGTAATCGCCACCTTCAAGGGCAACCGCAAGGATGCCGTCATCGGCTGTGAAGTGTTGGAAGGCGTCATTGAAATGGGCAGAAAATTCCGGATAATTGCCGCCATGGGGCCGGTTTATTCGGGAAAAATTACTTCGCTGCAGATCGAACGCCGGGATGTGAAAATCGGAAAGGCGGGGCAACCGGTCGGCCTCCAGATCCGAAACTGGAACCAGGCCAAAATCGGCGACCTGGTGGAATGCTATACCACCGTGCAGTCGGCCGACAACGGGCCCTGGAAGCCTCAGCCGGGCGTTTTTCGCTTTCGTTCATAGTCCGGACCCAGCCGGCGGCAACCAGGCTTTGATCCCGTGGAGCGGGTGAAGCGCAGCGGTATGCCCTTCGATGCGCGCAGGGCCCCGCAAGACCATGGAAACTTTGGGAACCCGAGATGGGGGAATGTCATTCTGGAAACAGGTAAACGCATGAATATCGATTTTATTTACATGACCGCCGGCAGCAAAGAAGAAGCTGCAACAATCGGCAGGGAATTGGTATCTTCGGGACTGGCGGCTTGCGTCAACATTCTCGACCGCATGAATTCCATTTACCGCTGGCAGGGTGAAATCCATGAGGATATGGAAGTGGTCATGATTGCCAAGACGGTTCGGGACCGTACACCTGAGGTGATCGAAAAAGTCAAGGCGATGCACAGCTATGACTGTCCCTGCATCGTATGTCTGCCCATAACAACCGGTCATCAGCCCTATCTGGACTGGATTGCCGGTCAGGTCACATAGGGCTGTCCGGGCTTCACCTGCGGGATTGGTCTCCACAGGAAAACGATCGGTGAAAATTCTTATACTGTCTTCTCAGAAAACGATTCCGGGGTGCGCGATCCGTCACTCCGGCCGGGTTTTAGCCGGAGCCCAGCACACCGGCGAACTTCCTGGATTGCGGCTAAAAACCGGATTGCAGGGACTGGGGTGGATTTGGCCCAAATCCCAATAAAGTTTCTTCCTTTGGTCAGACCGGCTGCCCTTTTGCCAGCCGGCCCCCGTATCCGCTCAAATCTCAAGGGTCGCAAACAAATACCATGGCGAAGCCGACAGGGAATGATTTAAGAAATAAAAAAAATATTGGTGCTTTGGCGACTTGGCGCGATGATGAACGGTTTCTTATCCGATCAGTCTGGCTGCTTTCTATCCGGGGGGCCAGCCTCGTGCATACCTACAATGGCGGTTTACAACCACAATGCCGGACCATAACGTCCTCTGATTGAGATACACCAGATTCCCGGAACAAGCCATTCGGCGTCTGCCGCACTGCTTACGGTGGAAATATTGCCCGCAGAAACCGCGGACGATACAGTCGGGTGTCCGCCGCCATTTTATAAAAATCGGTGGAGTTGGCCACATAGGTAATAATGATTTCGTCGGCAGCGGCAGCCAGGGCCGGGTGGGCCTTGGCGGCATAACAGAAAATATCTTTACCCCATTGCATTTCAGGGCAGTGATATAAAATCCGCGGATCACTCCAGGGCCCCCACGGGTTTGGGGCAAATCGGGCGGAAATGTGGCGGCCGAGGCCGCCTGCGCTGTAAACCGCCACCCATTTCCCCCGCGCGTCGAGAAAAGACACCGAGAACTCATTGGCGATATCGGCGCAAAGGCGCTCGGCTGCGGAAAAATCCGACGACCACTTTCCCTTGACATAAAACCGCCAACGATCGAATCGGCTCAGATCCTCTTCGGAAACCCGTGCCAGAATCATGTATTTGCGGTGAAACCCGTCGACGATCTCCTCGGTCGTTCCGTAAACATAGATCCAGGAACCCTTTTTCAGAATCCAGGACCCGAAGAAAGTGGCGCCGCGGGAAGTAAAGTTCTCCCACGGTATCCGATTCCGGGTGACCCGCCAGTGATCCGGGGAATCCAGCGGGTTGGCCACATGGACCAGCCAGGTCCCGACGGGCTCGAAGCCGGCCGACGGCGGTGCCTCTGTCGGCTCGATTTGAACCAGGAAAAGATATAATCCCCGACGGGTGCGCACTCCATGATATATCCAGAACCATCCCCGTTCCTCGTCGGGCCCGAAAAAAGCCGCCGGTCGGCCGCCCGCCGTGCGGCTGAAATAAAAGTCCAGCGCGGCCTTGCCCGGAGCGATGCCGGTCTGAACGGCCAGGCTGTTGTTGACAATAACGGCCTCGACGTGAGCGCCATTGCGGATCTCGCCCACCCAGGTGTCCCCGAACATCCACAGCAACGAGTCTTCGGAAAGCGCCAGCGAGTAGGCGCCGTCGGCCCCTGTCCAGCCCTGCCGCCTTTCGAACAGGGCATCATAAGCAGGAAGGGGGTCGACCCGGAAGCCCGGCCGGCCGGCACAAGCGCTGACCAGCAATATCCAAAATAAGCAAATCATCCCCGCAAGCGGTTTCAAAAAACCGCTTGCACGACGTCCGAAAACGAGGTTCTGCTGCCACCGGTCTTCCACCATCCCTAATCCCTATATCTTTAATCCCTGAATCCCTATCCTCTATTCCGTAATCCCTATCCCTTATTCCTTAGTCCTTAATCCCTCAGTCCCTGGCCCGGACAAGCCGGAATTTACTGGTTTTAGCTCATAAGTTCATGAGGTCATAAGCTCGTGAGCGCTCACGAACTCAAGAACTCAAGAGCTCATTTTTAGATAGCGACAATAGCTCGATAAAACTTTTCTGCCACTGAATGCAAAAAAGTAATTGCTAAGCGGCTAACTGAATCCCGCCGGCATACATCCGGACACCGCTGGGGCTCTTGTTCAGATAACTGCCGATCGGTTTGGTAAAAAACGGATCTTCATACACACTGCGCAGGAATTCATCCCGGTATGTGGGATGGGCAATGCTGGCAATCGCCAGGGCTTTTTCACCGGATGTCAGCTCACGCAAATCGGCGATACCGAATTCGGTGACGATGACCACGCCGTCATAGCTGCTCGCCGTGAGGCTGACTCCCGGCGGATGCATCTTAACGATTTTCGATCCCCCCTTTTCGGTTGTGCTCTTCATGGCGATGATGGGGGTCCCATAGACCCGATTGTTCAGCGCCCGTATAAAATCCGGCTGGCCGCCCACGCCGCTGTAATATCGCCGCGGATCAATAAAATCGGCCCAGACATTGCCGTACATATCGACGCCGATGGCCGTGTTCACCGAAATGAACGGCCGGTTAATCCGTACGGTTTCCGCCGAGTTGGTATACGCCGACGGCCGCATCTGAACACCGGTGCGCATGTGAATAAAATCGTAGAGTTGTCTGGATCCCATGATCAGGCTGGTGGTACTGTAACCCAGGTTGGCTTTCTTTTTGCGGTTCGTCACAATGCCCTCTTTTTCAAGCAGCATCAGACCGTCGCCGTACAATTCGGTCTGAACGCCCAGATCCTTGTAGGCCGCGTCCTTGATGGTGCCGATAACCGCGTCCGGAATTTTGCCGATACCGACCTGAATGGTGACCCCGTCGGCAATAAAATGCTCGGTGATCAATTCGCCGATCCGGCGCTCTTCGGGCGACAAGTTGTCAAAATCCGGCGGCGGGAAATGATAGACCGGCTTGATATGGTCCTCGATCAGGTAGTCGATGGACTGGGCATCCACCACACTTTGCCCCTGGGTAAAGGGCATGCTGTCATCCTGCTCGGCAATGACGACTTTGGCGTGATCGATGGCGGTGTGAAGCGCCTCCACCGAGAGCCCCAGACTGTATTCGCCGGTGTAGTCATTCCGGCGGACTTTAAAAAGGGCCACGTCCGGTTCATACCGGCAGCCCTTGGAAATCAGGCTGTCCAGATTGGCGAGCGTACAGGGCAGGTAATAGGCCCGACCTTCGTTGGCCGCCTGGCGCACTTCCCCGCCGGAAAAGATCGAGTACGTCATCACCCGATCCTGCAGGCCCTCGGCCACATACGGGACCGGACCCTGCAGCAGCAGGTGCACCATTTTGATAAACGGCAGTTTCGGCCGGCGTGATATGATGGCTGCGGTCAGCGCCTCGAGGGAAGCCGTGGGGGTGGCGGCGTTGGATCCCAAATAACAGGTGATCTCATCTTTGGCGTTAAATCTATCAGCGATCACCTCGGCAATCCGGTCCGGGGTAATCACGGTGGGCTGGTTGTTCATAAATGACCTCCTTGATCGGAGAACCGCCGGGAACGGATGTGCGTTCTTCGAACTCATTGATCAACCGGTTGGTTCCGGTTGAGCCCGGCAGGCAATGGGGACAGCATACATGGTTTGACCCCTCATGGATCTGATCTGTCTGTATCGATGATTATTGGAGTTTTTCATCATTGTCAAACACCTTCTTTGCTTCGGCCGGTGCGTAAACCGAATTGCAGAACCGTCAGTCTAACCTATTATGGGGAGACCCCGCATCGAAGAAAGCATCCGGGCCCGCCGGCGGTCACGCAGCAGGCTTGCCTGTCCGACGCCAATGCTTATTTTGGGTGAAAATAAAGATGAGGAAATACCGATGAATACGACCCGAATCGTGATCATGCTGTCGCTGGTTCTGTCCGTTCTGGCGCTGAACGAAGTCCATGCCACGAGCCTGCGGTGCGGCACCCGTCTGATAACCGAGGGCGACCTGAAGTCCAGGGTGTTGGCCGAATGCGGGGAGCCGGACAATGTCGAGGTCTGGGAAGAGGAACGGGTCTACGGATTTTCCCGTAACCCCGGCTATGACGGTATATTCGAAGATTACGAGCGCAGGGATCCGAATTACGGCTACGGCGCCCCTTACCGTATCAAAAAGCTGGTGGTGGTCGAGGAATGGACCTACAATCACGGCCCCGGCCGATTTATGGACCATGTCCGGCTGGAAAACGGCATCGTCAGAGACATCACCAGCGGCGAATATGGATATTGAGGCGAGTGGCGGAATGGGTGCCGGAGGTTTGAATAAAATTGAAATCTTTGAAAATTATTGACTGAATTCGGGTTGATAACGTATGTTTGACATGCGTCTCCAAAATATCAACCATCATCTTTCAGACCGTAGCGGCTCGAGATAGCCGCAGCCATTCGTTGCCATGACGAACAACCGCGCCTTCACATTGATCGAGGTGACGGTGGTCCTGGTGCTGATCAGCATCATAGCCGCCGCCGTATTCGCCCGATCCGTGTCCACCGATCGCATAAATACTTCCGGAGAGGTAAACAAAATACGGAGCCATATCCGTTTCGCCCAATCCGTGGCCCTGAAGCGCGGTGAGACCCGGGGCTTGAAAAGCGATGGAAACCGATATTGGATGTTCACCGGCTCGGATCCGGACACCATCTCGAATCAAACCATTCTGCCTGGAGAACCGGGGATCAGGGTCTCCCTGCCGAATTCCCTGTCCATGAGCCCCTTTACCGTCTTTTTTGATAAATTCGGCAGACCTTGTGATGCCTACACCGAGGCGACCGGCTGCAGCTCACTTTCAGGCGAAATAATCATTTCCCTTTCCGGGTCCCCGCAAAGCCTGGCGATATCGCCGGAAACGGGATTTATTACCGTCCGATGAAGCGCGTTAAACCGATCTATGCGTCCCAAACCGGCTTCACCTTGATCGAGGTGATCGCCACGATTATCATCATGGGAATCCTGGCGGCCTTTTTCATTCATTTCATGGGGACGGCGCTCAACCGGAGCTGGCAGTCGGTGGAACTGGTGGCGGGCGATGCCAGGGCGCAAGGGTTGATGGAGAAAATCATCGCGGAATATGTGGAGAAAATAAATTCCGACAGATCCGGGATCCGCCCTGGCCGAGTATCGCCGCACGCGAATCGGATTATGAAAGTGATTCCGATTTCGGCTTGCCGGTCACCATGCAGTACATCACGTTTAACGGCAGCGGTGACGAGGTGCCCGATACGTCCGGAGATAACCGGAATTTGAAAGTCACGGTGAATGCCCCGGGCCAGAATTTGACGACGATTTTGACCCAGACCCGCACGAGTGGGGACGATCCTCTCTATTTTCCGTGAGGGTTCGGATAAATTAGCCCAACCTCGCACCAGGGCGGACAATCCACACATTTTATCGTGATACGGTATGTTGGGACACGGATGAACACTGATTTGAAAAAACAAAGCGGCTTTGCTCTCATCGAGCTGATTGCCGTCATCGTTTTGGTGGGCGTCATTGCGTCGTTTTCGACCTTTTTTCTCTATACGGGGTTCAAGGGCTATTTGACCACCAAAAAAACCACCGCGGGCGCCCTCGACGCCCAGATCGCCCTGGATCGAATTTCTCTGGAGCTGCGGGATATCAGCGAGGTGATTTCATTCGTTGATGATTCTTCCCTCACCTTCAAGAGTGAAGTGCTGACCGGCACCAGGATACTGAAATATGAGGGCAATTCAAATTCTATCACCATCGGCGTCAACAACTTGGAGTTCCCATTGATAGAAGGAGTCGCGTCGCCTTCTTTTAAATTGTCACGGGATTGCCGCAATTTAATAGATAATCCCGATAATTTTAAAATCGCCAACATCGGTGTTCAATTCCAGATTGAAGGAATCGGTAAGGAGTTTAAAACGAGTGTATTTCCCAGAAATATGATCCGGTGTCCTCCTTGAGTTAGAATTTGAGATTCGATGCCAGTAAATTAACATCCGTCGCTCATATGAAACTACAATTTCCAGGTTCAGGGGTTCAGGGGTTAAAGGGTTCATGGGTTAAATGGTTCAGGGGTTCAGGGTTCAGGGGTTAAAGGGTTCATGGGTTAAATGGTTCAGGGGTTCAGGGTTTGCCGCCGATCGAACGTGCCCATGAGAAGAAATCCCCCCTCGGTCCCCCTTTAGAAAAGAGGGAAGAATCTTCCCTCCCCCGGTGGGAGGGATTGAGGGAGGGGTAAGATGATGCAATCCTTTTAGAATGTTTCTGTCTTTGATCAGACGGGCTGCCCTTTAGCCAACGGCCCCGGCTTGTGCGATCCGTCACTCCGGCAGGGTTTTTAGCCGGAGTCCAGCCAAATGGCGAATTCCCTGGATTGCGGCTAAAAACCGGCCGCAATGACTGGGATATGTAGTGTGGGAGCGGCTTCCAGCCGCGATTGCAAATTCGGCTTCGTACCAGTTCTTAATCGCGGCTGGAAGCCGCTCCCACGCGATTATCACTTATTTTTGAGTCACTTAGTAAGTTTCTTCGCGAAATGAGCACGATTGGTTAGGTTTTGCCTCTGCATCGATATCTGAATAAAAATTTGATCTTCTTGGATTGGGTAAAGGTACAAAACCCAACTTGATTAATTAGGCTCAGCCTAACTACCGCAAATCGGACTTGGCGTTCAAGCATCAATTAATTAAAATTATTTCAGTATAATGAACCCAGATCAACAAAAGAGCATGGCGACCGCAGGCCTGCGGACGGCATGCCGACCGACTTTGGAAATGACCGGCTCCGTCCTGGTGTATCTGGTCGTCGTCATACTGGTTTTCGGTGTATTGGGGGTGACCATGGTCTCGCTGTTCACCTCCGCCACGACCAGTTCGGCGACACCGAATAATTCCCGACAGGCCTGTGCCCTGGCCGAAGCGGCGACGCGTTATGCTTACAGTGAACTGAAAGCCAATGATTTTGCGGAAAGCACGATCGATGATCTCAATGCCACCACCTACAACCTGGCTGATGGGGGCAGCTTTTCAATGAGGGTACTCGGTTTATGGTTCGGGAATGATTCCGGATCGGGGACCACCCATAACCTCTTTGTACCTAAGGGAATACTGCCGGATGGCTTTAAAATCCTCGACGATGAAATTGAGGGCACCGTATGGGCTTTCAATTTGGAATATGTAGGGACAGCCGCCCATCGCGCTGAGATTACTGCCGACGAAAGGATCGATGACAAAACTCTAAGAATTCATGCCAATAATTTTATCGTATCGACCGGCGAGAGGGTGAGTCTGGCGGTTCAACCCTCAAATTCCCAGACCGTTTCCCAGAATGTCGATCTCTATGTGGAGCCCATCGCAAAAAAGTTTTTCCCACTCGTTAACGGTGCAATCCATATTTACAAAGATGCTGCAGTTGATATAAGTAAGTCGGTTTTTTCATATGAGCGTTTGATCGATGAGGACAACAGAGTAAAATTGACAAACGTGGAATTGAGGTCAGATGCTTCAGAAGGCACGCCAAGCTGGTCTATCGAGCTTGACCCAGCTCAATCGGATCTCATTGTATTGGCCCCCAGAAACTATCTGGTAATTCCCTCCGGCCTATCGGATTCCGTCGATCCCGTCGCCTGCGGAAATGATTTTACAGAATCCAGAATGAATATATTTAATTCATCCGAGATCAACGCCCCGCCGGATATCACCGCTGACGAACTCACCGACAACATCAGAGAAGTCGAATCGCATCCGGATCTGATTCAGCCGAATCCCGACACAGATACACTGGACGTCGGAAGCGGCTATCCGCCCGTTTCCAGGGCCGAATCCGGCGCCGCCTGGTACTCCGGAGATCAGTCCATCGGCGGCGACTCCGATGTCTGCAACACCGGCTCCTGTGAATTCGGATCGGGAATCCGTGTATTTTTCACGTTGAATTACACCGGAAACGGCGACGGATTGACCTTCACCCTCATGAACGCCGATCCGCACCGCGGGCAATGACATCACCTCCATCGGCGGCGATCCCCAGGGCAGCGAATTGTTGGCCTACGCGGGCGACAGCCGCCTGGATGCCGCCGGCACGGCATTTTTAGACGACGACCGGGGCCGCGGCATCGTTCCTCCCAAAATGGCCGTGGAGTTTGACGCGCGAACCAATTTCGATCAGATTTTCGAGGATGAGGTAACCAGGAACTATTGCAGCGGTTCGGACTTGCGACAGAATACCCGCAACGATCCGCTGCCGGATTTGGATCGAAAGGATGCGGTCCAGTTCGTATTCTGGGCAAGCCGCACCCCCCTCGACATAGCCTGCCGCCCCAACGGCAACCCGGTCTATTCGACCGCTTCCTATGACGACAACCGTCATGCGCCGTCCGATCCGCCGGTCAACGAGCGCAACTTATCGCTGACCGACACCGAGCTGAATCTGACGCCGTCCGACAACTGGCTCGATGACAGTCCTTTTGCGGTGCGCCTGGAGGTAACGCGCAGCCTGGTTCCGAACGCGGATGGTAACTATGACTACCGCCTGCGGCTGTGGCTGCGCCCCTGCGCCCAGGCGGATTGCAATGATATTCTGGGCACGTTCTTCGAGGATACCCGGATCACGTACAACTATTCGGCCCTACCGGATTTGCCGCTGGTTCAGGAGATTGAACTGAGCCCATCCGATCATGCCATGTTCGAGCGGTTTCTGTTCGGGTTTACGACCGCCACGGCGGTCGGAGACAACCAGAGCGCCCTCATTCAAAATTTCACCTTGAGCTTCATCCGGCCCAATGATCCGGTGGTCACGATCGA
Source organism: uncultured delta proteobacterium (assembly GCA_963774425.1). Classification (GTDB taxonomy): domain Bacteria; phylum Desulfobacterota; class Desulfobacteria; order Desulfobacterales; family JAFDCJ01; genus JAFDCJ01. The sequence goes on from CAVZEZ010000036.1 coordinate 173,618, forward strand.
TCCCGCCTGGCCGTAATAAAAAAGACTATCGGTTTTATAAGTTCTATAGGATTATAGGTCCTATAAGACCTATTTGTCCAATTATCCTATTGGTCATATTCGTCCTACCCCCTTCCCCCATCCAGCACCTTCCTCACGCTCACGGCCAATGTGCTCATCAACAGCGGTTTCAGGATATATTCCCGGATGCCCAACTCTTTAGCGCGTTCTTCCGAGATCTGTTCACTGAAGCCGGTACATAAAATTATGGGGATATCAGGCCGGATTTCCATCAATTTACGGGCCAGCTTATCGCCCGTCAGATTGGGCATGGTCATATCCGTAATCACCAGATCGAAGGCATCCGGCTGGGACTTGAACAACGCCAGGGCTTCGAGACTGCCGGTGCGGCTTTCGACACGGTATCCAAGGCGCTCCAGCATCTGGCCGCCCAGATCCACCAGGGTATTTTCATCGTCTACCAGCAGTACGCGCTCGGTGCCGGTGGGAAGTTCTATGACGGTTGCGGCATTGAGTTTCACCTCGTTTTGACTGACCGGCAGATACACGTCAAAGCAGGTTCCCTCGCCCGGACGGCTCTGAACGATGATCGCCCCCCGGTGGCTTTTGACGATTCCGTGAACCAATGCCAACCCCATGCCCGTGCCTTTTCCTCTTTCTTTGGTGGTAAAAAAAGGGTCGAATATACGGGACTTTATTTCGTCGGACATGCCATGGCCGTTGTCGCGCACCTGCAGCCGGATATAGTTGCCGGGACGCACATCGATTTTGCGGGCCTCGAGCTCGGAGTCGATGGTGACATCATCCAGACTGACCGCCAGCAGTCCGCCCGACTCCCGCATGGCATGCTCGGAATTGGTGCACAGGTTCATCAATACCTGATGTATCTGGGTGGGATCCGATAGGGTAGCGGATTTGCTGTTAATGCGCTGGTCAATTACAATGGTGCTGGGCAGCGAGGCTCGCAGCAGTTTGAGGGCTTCCCTGACCACTACATTGGCCAGAATGGGTCTGAGTTCCTGATCCGCCTGGCGGCTGAAGGTCAGGATCTGGGCAATGAGGTCTTTCGCCCGGTTGCCGGCCGTCATAATGCCCTGAAGGTTGTTGTGCATCAGGGTTCCTTCTTCGGCATCTTCCAGGACGATTTCGGTGTAACCGATCACCGCCGCAAGAATATTATTGAAATCATGGGCGATGCCGCCGGCGAGGGTGCCGATGGCCTCCATTTTCTGGGCTTGTTGAAGCCGGGCCTCCAATAGCTTTTTTTCCTTCCCGGCTTTTCTTCTTTCGGAAATATCACGCGATATCCCTAGAACTCCGATGATTTCGCCTGCCTGATCCCTCAGAAAACTCGCCGTCAACTCGATCCATAGGGTGGTGCCGTCTTTGCACAGGTGTTCCATCTGGAGGGTTCTTGATCGATGGGGCTCGATCGAGTACTCTGATTCTTTTGCCAGCTCTTCGGCGATTGTGTCTCTTGCCAGCTGCAGGGATTCCGGCGGCAGAATTTCATTCAATTCAAGCGCCATATACTCCTGCGGCCTGAATCCCGCCATGCGCTCGATGGACGGACTGACATAGGAGATCTTAAACGTTGACATGTCCATGATCCAGATGACATCCGAAATATTGTCCGCCAGCAGCCGGTACTGCTCTTCGCTGTCCTTGATCTGCCGGATGGATCGGGCGTTGATCATGCTGATGGCGGTTTGAGAGGCGACACCCATCAGCAAACTGATCTCGCTCTGGGCGATATGGCGATGCATGCTGTTGTTTTCAACGACCAGGACCCCTAAAGCTTCTTTTTCGTAGACCAGGGGCACGCAGAGGAATGACTCCACCCCCATCTGCCGGATAAGCCGCAAACGACGCTCTGAAATCTCCTTCTCTATTTCGCAGATGTTTTTGACCACAAAAGGTTTTTGCTCCTTAAACGCCCGAATGATGAGACCCTCGGCATCCGAGGCTCCCGGACCCTTGAGCGAAAATCCGTTATTGTGGAGAACCTTTTCCTGTTTTGCCGTATAGCCAAAACCGGCTATGAATCGCAGATGGTTTTGGGTTGGATCGGCCAACAGGATCATACCGCGGTCGAAGTACAGATGTTTTTCCATACCCGCCACGACCGTATCAATAATCCTGTCGACATCCAGAATCTTGGAAATCGCCTGTCCGATTTCCTGGATCAGCAGCGCATTGCTGTGACGGATATTCATTTCGTCCATCAGGTCCCGGGCCGCGTTGCCCTGGCTCTCGATGGTCTTGACAAGCTCTTTTTTCTCCAGTCTTTGCGAATTTGAACAGATGACAAAAAAAGTGAAAGCGCCGGCTATTACCAGGGCACACCAGATTTCACGTGCGATGAACGGAAAGGAAACGGCAGAAAGGGTAAGGCCCGTCAGAATGGCGGCATTACGAATCTGCTTCCAGACGGCGGCAGGCGTTTTCTCCCAGGAAACATTGTATCGGCAGCATGCGTCCCCCCGGTGAAAACAGGTGGGATGTTCGACTTCGGCAAGTGTATTGGTGAAGATTTTTCCCGCCGCCTCCAATAACCCGATACGATTCTCACACTGGTAGGGCTTTTCCCGGGTACCCGCCGTGGGAGTGGAAACGATCTCCACCTTGGTGCTCCCCAGTTTACGGCCTTCCAGAACAGCCCCCCGCGATATGGTTTGGGCCAATTTGCCGATCTTCAGGTAAACGGACGCTGGATTGACAAACCCGAGGGCGAACTGTTTGGCGGCACCAATTCTTTTGCAGGCTACTGAAAAACGGCCGGCCTGTCTGGGAATATCTCGATTGCCGGTCATTTCGACAACGATCTTGTGGAAGCGGTCTGCCTGCACCTGACTGAACCATTGACCGGGGTCTTCGATTTCTTGCTCGGTCATCCCCGCATAACGCAAGATGGGTACAATGTTCACGCCTGGATAATATTCCTGCAGGTATTCGATATAATTGTTAATTATCCGACTGCTATACAAGGCGGGACCGTCGTCCGCTTGCAAACCCCCGATTTGATAGGAGGAGGCAATTTGTTCATTTCCCGCCGGGGACAGAGGATGAACACACTCCACCGTATCGGTGATGCGGCTGTCGTCCAGAGCATTGCCGCCGGTGGTGCCGTGAAATGAATTTTTGTTTAAGGTAAAGCCGTCCATTTATTTCAGTTGGGTGCTCCCCGTCCTTGCTTGCACCTAAATTCCCAAGGCAAAGATACTGACCGCTAGTATCGGCAACCCTGAATATTTACTTGAGGTCTCCGGCTTCAGCGGGAATGAAATGGATGGGCGTTCCAACGGCATTTGATTTCTTCTGCTGGGTAATCAAGTAAATAAAAGTTATCCAATCCGTTTCACAATTGGAGCTCTCGATTTGTTCAGCGTCCGGATTGAGGGATGGTTTAATTAAGCGCACCGCTTGCACCGGCAGGCCCGATGACGTCATCAATTTCGGCATCGGATATCATCTTATAATTTAAGTTACTGAATTATATAAATTTTTTGGCATTAATTAAGAGCCCGATCTCTCAACCGTTAATTTTGGCCGGCAGTGAAACTTTTCAGGTCATAAAACAGCCTGTCTTCAGGATATTTTGCACAAATTTTGCAGGCACCTACACAAGTTAAAATCCTTTGTGGGAAGAACCCTATCTGATTCTACAGAATGCAGATATCAGTTGAAGGTGGTCGTTGAAATGGAAAGAAGGAAACAGAAGCGGGTTCAGTTTGAGACATTTATTTCTTATGACGATCCGAGACAACATCCGAGAAAATCCTGCCGAAAATCGTTGGCTTTCATTCGTAAAAATCGCCACTATGAAGGGGTGGTAACCGATATCAGCCGCGGTGGTGCCTTTATCAGAACCGGTTGCCGGCTGTCACTCGGAGAGGCCATTGACCTGGTTTTCCACAACATGCATGGCAAAGATCTGAGGGTCATGGGCTGGATCGTGCGGTTGAGCGCGCAGGGTGCCGGTGTGAGCTTTGACAGAAGATCGGGCCGGGAGCGTCGGTATGATTTGGATCGCAGAACCGGTCAGGACCGCAGACGCAGGGAAAAATCGAAAGGTCATAATTAAATCAAATCCATAAAAAAACTATTCCATTTTGTTGAAGTTCTTGCGGGCAAAAGAGATTCGTGACAGGCTGGTCGGCATGACGGCGGCGCAAATCATGTCCCATTTCGGCGAGTCACTATTGGATGGGAGTCCGGCGTTATGAATGATAATGAACCTGGCGGTTAAGCGGTTTCTGAAAAAAGATCCCCGGTGTCGCCAAGCACGCAACACTGATTTCGACCCTGAATTTTAGCCTGGTACAAAGCACTATCTGCACGTTTGATCAACTCATTGGCAGTGATTCCCTCTCGCATCTGAAAAGAAACGATTCCAAAGCTCATTGTAAAATGGATCATCTCTTTCTCGTAGCCGATTCTCAGGGAATCGATCGATTGCCGTATCCTTTCCGCCACGACATAGGCCTCCTGGAGGTGGGCTTCGGGCAGTATCACGGCGAATTCCTCACCGCCGTAACGGGCCGCATGGTCCGATTCCCGGATCTCCTGTTGGAGACAACCGGCAACGGTCTTTATGACCCGATCGCCTGTCAGGTGCCCATAAGTATCGTTTATCAATTTAAAATTATCGATGTCTCCCATTATGAGAGATAGCGGATTGTTGTATCTTTTCGCCCGGGATATCTCCCGGCACAGAAGTTCCAGAAAATGCTGGTGATTGAAAAGGCGAGTCATACTGTCCCGGTAGACCTGTTGCTTCAGCAAATGGATCTCATTTTTTTGTTCCAGCAGGGCATCCACCATTTCGGTCGACAACTTTGACAGCTCCGACTTTGCGGATTTATAAATTTCGACAAATTCGGCGTCGCTTTCAAAGCCGATTTCGAAAATGGGAAATATCTGCCGCGACTGCCGCTGAATTTCCTCCGCGATTTGACCCACGTCGATGTCGGCTCCGAGGCCGTAGGATCCCACCCGGTGATTGAGCAGCCAGAGATTCAATCCTGCGGAATTATTATTGAATAAATCGATAAAAAGCGAAGATAAATGAAGAACTCTGGTCAGAATCTGAATATCGGATTGGGCGGAGCGCAGTTTTTCGGGGTTGTGATGATAACCTACGGGGACATAGAGGTTTTCCGGCAGGCCCCAGGATTTCATCAGATATTCCCCGACTTCCTGATGATTGTACCCCAGAAGGCAATCTTCGACAACCTGGCTGTCCGCGTGGTTTCGATCAATCTCAGTTTGGACGAGACGGTACCGGTCGGGCATGCAGTGTCCGAATGTCAGAGTCCCGATATTTTGCAGCAGTCCCATAAAAAAGGCGTTGTCCAGAAGCCGGGGTCTGGATTCCTCAATGAGTAACTTGGCCGAGATGGCACCAATCAATGAATTTTTCCAAAAAAGCGTATAATCGAACCCATTGGATTGTTTCGGTTGATAATTGTGAATCAGGGAGAAGCTGAGAGCCAGATTTTTTACGGTATCGATGCCTAGCAGTTTAATTCCGTGCCGGACGGAGCCGATTTTTTGCGGCAGGTTGTAAAATGATGAATTCACCAACTTGAGGACCTTGGCGCACAAGGGAGGATCTGCCGATAAAATTTCGTTTATCTCATCGATATCCGGATCCTTTTTCTGTAAGGCCTCCAGTATTTTGATTGCAATGCCGGGAAGCGTAGGCAGGTTATCGACCTCAGCAACAAAACCTTCCAGGAATTTCTCATTTTCCATTGAGTACATTTCCGTTGTTCCGGGTTAAGGCATGCAAATGATAATTATTATCAATTTGCAGACATCATTTCACGCACAGCGAATCGTCAAACCATCAAATAATGGAAATTGGGATTGTGGCCGACTTGAAAAGAACAGGGCTGGGGTTTAAGCGGTTGTTTGCGCTCACATCAATGAAACCATTTGGCCTATTCCGATTTTCAACCCTACATTCCCGTTTAACAACATCCAGCACACATTCGGTTAGTTACCACAATATATTACGATGAGCACCCGCAAATTCCGGCGCGCTTGAGGCTGGTGGCATCTTAAACGGACTCCGGAATTCTGTCGGTATTTGATACAATTTACCATAAAGCTTCGGGAAAATACAGAAATTTATAATCAGAAGATTCACTGCCGACAAAACTTTGTTTGAATTTTGCCGGTACCAGTGATAAAATTTCGATAGTTGTTTTCGAATCCGGACCTCGTCGGTCTTGCCATAATTAACCGGCCCGTGGCTTTGAAAAAGGCGGTTGGCGGATCTTCTGCCACGAAATCCGGAAAGCTTAACCGAGGAAAAATTAACATGACCGTATGCCGATATGTGCTTTTCATATTCCTGGTGACCGCATTGCCCTCCGGGGTTTTTGCCGAATCCGACATTGCGGGTTGGGGAAAAGCGAAATGGGGAATGACCTACGCAGAGGTGCAAAAACTTTATGAACTGGGCCAATGGGAGTCGGGGGACATCCCCATCAGCAAGATGAAAAAAAGAGTTCATATAATGGGCCGCAATTTTGCGGTCGCCTTTTATTTCGATGAGCGTTCACCCGAGGGTTTACTGTATAAGGTCGCGCTGGCCCACTTCGAAACATCGAAATTGGACGCTTCCTGGGTAAATTCCATTAAAAATATTCTGGTAGATAAGTACGGCAACCCTGCCATTTTCGAGGTAACCGACCGGATGAAGACCAGTTTGTGGTCAAAATCATCGGGTCGGCTCAAATTGATAACCTTGACGGGAGGGACCATTATGTGCGCCCTCGAGTATAGCTCCACCCAGACTGAAAGCAAAAAGCTCTGACAGCGGGACACGCCGGATACAAGGGCTCGCCTCACTCAAAAATACATAGAACATTCGCCTCCATTTCGAATTTTTCCGAGTCATCCAGGCTGGGAAATCTCCGGCGGCCGGTCCCCTTTAATCCATTTGAATGACAATGCCGTTACCGTTAAAAAACATAGCCGCAATTTTGCCGATTGTGATTATCTCGGCCATCTTATACAGTTGCCAGTCCGTCCGTTATTACAGTCAGGCAGTGGAGGGGCAATGTCGTATTTTATTGAAACGCAAGCCCATTTCCGAAATCGTGGAAGATTCCGAATGTCCTGAGGATCTTCGTGCTAAGCTTAAATCCGTGCTCGAGATCAGGGAATTTGCTCGAACCGACCTTCAGCTGCCGGTTGGCAATCATTACCTTACCTACGTGGATCTTGAGCGTCCTTTCGTATTGTGGAATGTATTTGCCGCCCCCGAATTTTCTCTGGAGCCTAAAACGTGGTGCTATCCCGTTGCCGGCTGCTCCGCCTATCGAGGCTATTTTGCGGAGAATGATGCCCGTCGATATGCGGACAGCCTGGAAAAACAAGGGTATGACGTCTATGTGGGGGGTGTCACCGCCTATTCAACCCTTGGATGGTTTGACGATCCCTTGTTGAGCACATTTTTGCGTTATCCCATGGATCGCACGGCTGCATTGATGTTTCATGAACTTGCCCACCAGATGCTCTATGTGCCGGGTGACACCGAATTCAACGAGAATTTCGCCACGGTGGTGGAGCAGGAGAGCTTGAGAAGATGGCAACAGGCATCCGGCTCGATGCAGCTCTACCAGGAATATGTACACCGGTATCAGCTTCGGCAACAATTTGTCGGTTTGATCATGCGCTGCCGTCAACGGCTCGAAAAGCTATATGAGTCGGATCGCCCGCTTTCGGACAAAAGGGCCGGAAAAACAGCCGTCTTTCTTGAGTTGCGGGGAGAATTCAACCTTCTGAAATCCCGTCAAAAAGAATTTTCAGTTTACGACTCCTGGATCAACCAGCCCCTGAACAATGCCAAAATCGGCAGCATGGCGGCATATAATGATTTTTTACCGGCTTTCCAAAGAATCCTTTCGCAAAACGGCGGAAACCTGGATCGATTCTATGAGGCCTGCCGACAGCTTTCCCAAAAGAACAAAGAAGAACGTCATCGCATTTTAACCACCTATATGTTAAATTAAGCTGAAGCGCAGCCTCCAAAGATTGCGCCTTCGTGCTTTCAATGTTGACAGGTGGAATGGTTTTTTTTAATATTATTAACAATGTACGAACAATTTTTCAGTTTTAGAGAAAAGCCGTTTAAGCTGGTGCCCAATCCGGTGTATCTCTTTTTGAGCCGAAGCCATGAGGAAACCCTCGCCAGCCTGAATTATGCGTTGGCTGAGGGAGACGGCTTTGTTGAAATCACCGGCGAAGTGGGGACCGGCAAAACCACCCTGTGCCGGACTTTTCTTGAAAAGCTGGACGAAGACACCCTTGCGGCATACATCTTCAATCCCCGGCTGGGTCCCAGGGAACTGATCAGAACCATCAATGATGAACTGGGAATCAAATATGACTCCGACAATGTCAAGGACCTGATCGACAAGCTGAATTCATTCCTGATACAAAAAAAAATCCAGCGCAAAAAAGTTATCCTGCTTATCGATGAGGCCCAGAACCTGAGCCGGACCGTCCTGGAGCAGTTGCGGCTGTTGTCAAACCTCGAAACCAGCCGGGAAAAACTGCTTCAGATTATCCTGGTCGGCCAACCTGAACTCAGTGATCTTCTGGACTCCCACGAACTCCGGCAGCTCAGTCAGCGAATTACCCTGAGATATCATCTCACTCCCCTGAACTATAAAGAAACGGTCGATTATATCAGATATCGCATCAGCATTGCCTCCCAGAATGCGGGTATAAATTTCAGCCCGATGGCATTTCGACGAATATACAACCGTTCCCAGGGAATCCCCCGGCTCATCAATGTGGTGTGCGATCGGGCGCTGTTGACTGCTTTCAGTCTGGGTCGGCATAAAATCACCGGAAGTATCGTCCGGATTGCCATCACCGAACTGGCAGGCAGAAAATCCGCCGGCAGGTTTGATTTTGGCGGACGGAAAAAAGCGCCGATCGTCTTCATTCTTTTGTGCATCGCATTGGCCGCCGGGATTTATTACCGGCCGGTCTTCATGGGAATCGCCTCGATATTCACCCCAGCGCAAGATCAGGAATTGGGAGATTCACCCGCCGAAGAACCGGAATCGGCCACTGCGGCGGAAAATAAGCCCGTAACACCGGATACTGCCGGCGAAGAAGAAATGCCGGTGAACGCACCGGACATCTCCCGCCTATCCGATTTGTCTGAAACTTCGCATGTAGCCGAAGAGGCCCTGGATTCAGCTCCAATTATCGAACAATCCCTGGAGGAACCGGAAGCGGATGACCCGGCACCGGCCCAGGAAGCCGCACTTAGCTTGGCAGGCCAGTTATCGTCCATGAATGTTGACGCCTCCCGGTATTCTGCTCTTGAAAACGCGCTGAAACTATGGCAGGCACCTGTCGAATTCAAGCCCTACCTAAACAACCTGGATGACGATCAGGCCTTTTTCCGTCTGATGGCCAGACCCGAAGGACTCATCATCCAGCGTATAGAGGGAACCCTCGACCTACTGAAAATACTGAATTTACCGGCCATTCTCAAATTTTACCCGCCCGGCGGCGCAAAACCCGCATATCTTACCCTGAGCAAAACCGCAGATGATAAAGTCAGTTTCGCAAGCCCGTCGGGAGGCCGCGAAATCGAAGCCAACGAGCAGGAGGTTAACCTTTACTGGTCCGGCGTGGCCTATTTGGCCTGGAAAAATTTTCTTTCGATTTGGGGAACCCTGCCTTCCCAAACCAATAATGATTCAATTATCACGCTGAAACTGCTCCTGCGTGAATTGGGGTATCCCGATTTGGAACTCAATACGGACTATGATGTCCAAACCCGGTCGGCAATCCAAGAAATCCAAGCCAGATACGGCATTCACCCGGATGGTGTCGTGGGGCCTCTGACAAAAATTATCCTTTATCATCTAAAAGGATCATTCGATATGCCGAAACTGAGAGCCGATGATATCCCGCCATCATAGGTAGTGCTCATCCATCAAGGATCTTTAAAATGATGGGCACCTGATGGGGTTTCCAATCCAGAAATGCGAATTTTTGCCCAAGTTCAAGGAAATCAAGCACTTGCGCGGAGGCGTAGCTTGCTGCGCCACAACAAGCAAGGGCGCAGATTGACGCAGAAATTGGGCAAAAAGGCCACTTATGGATGGAAACGTAGGTATCCAGGAAACCGCCTGACAGGGCGTGAACCAGAGGAAATGTACATTGAGCTCCATTCTCAAAGCCTTGAAAAAAGTTGAAGCGCAATCAGCGCGTTCCGAGCAGTTTTTCGAAATGTCCGAGCCGGTTGACAATAACCGGGAAGGAAAATCTCCGGGCCGTCGGCGCAGGCTCATTCGCGGATGGGTGGCGGGGCTTTTACTGCTGCTGCTGCTCATTTTTATCGCAGCAGTCATGTTCTCGGACCGGAAACGGTTGGCCATTTACGAAAGATTGCCGTCGGTCATCACCGCGGTATTCGACCGAAACGAGCCGAAAACCTCGGCGACGGACGATCGCATTTTCAGGGCCAAAATCCCCCCCGTTCCAACCCGGACCATGGTAGCCCAAAAGGACTCCCGGCACGCGCAATCCCGTTCCGGATCGACCGCCGTGGAAAATCAACCGGACAGCCCCCAAGCGCCCCTCGCGGCAAGGGTCTCGCCCTCGCCGAAATCCGCCGGCATTGAGCCACCCTCAAAAGCCCCGGAACCGGCGGGCGGTCTTCGACCCGAACCGATGGACGTGCGCGAAACGCCGCCGCAAAAAGCGCTCGATGCAGGAAATACTTCGGCGGCCGTCGAAAATCCGGCCGCGGCCAAAAGCATGCCTGCGGGCAAACCCGCCCCCCGTGCGAAGCCTCAAAATGCGAAAACCTCAAAAAGGTCCGAAACATCGGAGAAAGCTGAAACCTATGACCGCATCGACGCCTCCAAGCTGAACCTGCAGGCGTTGGCCTGGTTCAACGACCCTCCCCGACGCATGGCTGTCATCAACAGCCGAATCGTTCGGGAAGGAGAATCAGTGGATGGTTATCAGGTGACCCAAATCCGTCGACAGGATGTGCTCGTCAGCGATGGCAGCAAAAAGTGGCGACTGGAATTCAGCCTGAAGCAATAGAATTTTGTTAACAGAGGAAAATATTTTATGAAAATGCGAACGATTGAAATCGATGAAAAAATATGGTCCCATCTGCAGCGGAATGCAGAGCCTTTGGTCGATACACCCAATTCTGTGCTCAACAAACTCCTGTTTGGGATGAAAGCGGAAATGCTGGATAACGCTACCAGTTTTTTAATCCCCGCGGTCAATATCCAGGGCCTGCCTGAACCGCTGGCCCAGATTCTGGAAGTGGTATATGAAATGGAAGTGAACGGATACAGCCGCACTCAGGCGACCAATCGCGTGGCGAAAAAACGGGGGGCGGCGCCTTTGACCATTACCAGCAAATATTGCCGGCAATTGGGCAAAAAAGCCCATGAAATCGATGAACTGATGGCCGAACGCGGATACGAGGGATTCAAAGATCTGCTGGCAGATCAATTTTCCGACCATAAAGATATCATCGATATGTATTTTGACACCATGCTGTCGGATGCCGATGCGGTCGGTGTGCCGGCACCCAAGTAGACCTTATTGTTGCAAAAAAATTATTTTCTGTCTAAATTCCTCACCCGGTTCCGTGCTCTTTTTTGTATAACGGCGATATCTGACGCAGGGTGGCCACTACCTTTTTCAGGGAGGTCAAAAAGGTGGTGACTTCTTCTTCGGTATTGTCCACCCCGAAAGATATCACCAGGGTTCCCTGGGCGTCCGCGTGACTCAGCCCCAGTGACAGCAATACATGCGATGCTCTCAACGAGCCTGTCGCACAGGCCGATCGGGTCGACGCCGAGATACCATCATCATCCAGCATCAGTACCACACTTTCACCTTCGATATATTTGATGGAAATCGACACCAAATTCGGCAGGCTGTACTGCAGATGGGTGTTGATGATGTACTCGTCGATATAATTCGGCAATTCATTTATGAATTGTTCCCGCAGCTTTTTCACATGGGCAAAGTTCGTCTCCAGATTGCTTGCCGCGAGTTCGGCGGCTTTACCCATGCCGATGATCCCGATCAAATTTTCGGCTCCCGCCCGTTTATTGTTCTCCTGGATTCCGCCGTCCAGCAGCGGGAAGATGCGGGTTCCCCTGCGGATATACAGACCTCCGACGCCGGCGGGTCCATAAAAATTATTCGACGCAAAGCTGAGCAGATCGATACTTGTTTTTTGGACATCGACGGGTACCACCCCGACCGAATCAACGGCATCCGAGTGAAAAATCACCTTATTGCGGCGGCAAATCTCTCCGATTTCATCAATCGGCTGCAGGGTGCCGGTTTCGTTGTTGCTGTGCATGATCGAAACCAGAATGGTTTCATCGGTCACCGCATCCGCTACGTCCTGCGGTTTGACCCGGCCGGTATCGTCCACTGACAGGGACGTAACCTTGAAGCCCGCGGATTTTAACCGCCGCAAACTGCGGATGACCGCGTTATGCTCGATATTGGAGGTGATAATGTGTTTGCCTTTTTCGGCATTCGCCATGGCCACGCCCTTAAGGGCATGATTTATGGATTCCGTGCCTCCGGAGGTGAAAGCGATCTCCTTGGGCATGGCGGCGTTGATCAGGCTTGCCACCTTTTGACGTGCATTTTCCAGGGCTTCAGCGGCCCGTTCGCCGGCCCGATGCTGGCTGGAGGGATTGTGGTAATCCTCATCAATCGCCGCGATCATCGCTTTCTTGACTTCGGGCAGAAGCGGATTGGCCGAAATATGGTCCAAATTTATGGATTTCATCAGTGTTCCTCTTCGATGCTGGTTTGGCAGGCCTCGCAGAATGTGGCATTTATGTCCAGCTCAATATCGCAGTAAGGGCAGTAGCATTTATCCCCATGGGTATGCTCATGTTCATCTTTGCGTTTGGGTTCCGCCCGGCTAACGCCCGCCTTTTTGTCTTCATAATCCTTGATTGCCAGATGCAGGGCATCCGCGCCCAGATTCGAACAGTGGAGTTTATTTTTCGGCAGACCTTCCAGGGCGGCGGCCACGTCCTTGTTTGTGATACTCTTGGCATCTTCAACGCTTTTTCCTATAGCAATTTCCGTCAACATACTGGAAACGGCAATCGCCGAGCCGCAACCAAACGTCTGAAACTTGATGTCTTTTATGTGATCATCTTCTATTTTAAGGTAAATTGTCATCATGTCGCCGCATAAGGGATTTCCGACTTCGCCGATACCATCGGCATCCTCGATCACACCGACATTTCTTGGATTCCGAAAATGATCCATAACCGTTTCGTTGTACATTTAACCCCCTCTCTTTAGAGAAATAACCTTCAAAAATGATGAATTCGTAGAAAGTCGAATTCATCATGTGTTTTGTATTTTGTGTTTGGTATTTGGTGGAAAATACTTATCAGCTGTTAGCACACTAAACACTAAACACCAAAAACCAAAAACCAAACACCAAACACTAAAAACTAAACACTAAAGACCCTCGTAAAAAGATCACCTTCTTGACTTTTTAGGAGATTGTCGAAAATAAGGACGCTAAAGTAATGCATATTCGAACAGGGGTCAACATCTTTGCCGGCCGGGTGCGATTGTGCCATACGGATGCAACGGCGTCGATTCAGAGGATTTTGCACCCATTTGCGTCAACGGGCCCCAATAGGCCGCCACCAGGATTTTGCCAGCGAGCTGCAATTTATCAGCCGCCAGAGGCAGATCGAATACAACGTTCTGGAATATTTAATGAAAAACCATACGGCTTGACCTTTGCGCCACCTTTGCTTATTCTATTCGAACGACGCCCACCCGAATTTCCAGAGGGCCGGTAGCGGCACTAAAGTTGCAAGCGAAAGATCCGTTATGAATAAACGCCTGAAAATTTTTAAGCTGCCGGCCAAAATTCTTCTGGTTATTTTTGCCCTGGTCGCCATCGCCGTCGTCATTGCCCCCAGGCTGATCAATTTGGAGGCCGTAAAGAAAAGCATCAGGGATCAGGTTTCCCATGAAATCGGCAGCCAAATAAAATTCCGCAGTCTCGATCTTTCTTTTCTGCCGCGCCCCCACCTTGTAATCCGCAAAGTGGAATTGGAAATCCCCAAAAGCTTCACGATCAGAATCCACCGAATGAAGGTTTATCCCAACATACGGTCGCTGTTCGGCGGACGCATCAAGATTGATCGGATCGCCCTGGAATATGCAGAGTACCAAATGAAGCTGCCTCGAATAAACGAGAACGCTTCGCATAGGAACAAAATTTCGGCGGTGGAAGATATCCTGGCGGCCATGGCCAGAGCCATTCGGGGGCTGCCCGAATTCAAACTGCCGGAACTGAATCTCAAAATTAAATACGGCAAGGTAAATTTGGTCGATCCCTTCGGAAACACCTTTAAACTCAGCGAAGTGCGGGCAGACTATAATCGCCGTCCGAGCAAACTCGACTTTTCCATCGGCTGCAAATCGAATCTCTGGGACCGCGTCGATATCAGGGGATCCTTGAACCCTCTGAATTTTAGCGGGAATGTGCATGTAGAGTTGTCCCGGTTCCGTCCCCAATCTCTCATGGCCTATCTCATCCATGATTCGACCCTGAAGGTCTTGGATGCCAGGGCCAGTATGACCGTTGACGTCGATCTCGACGGCAGCGGAAAGCTGCAGGCCGCGTTCAGTGGAGCCGTGCCGACCCTGGCGCTCGGCAGCGGAGACGAATTGATGAAAATCGAGGGGGGCCGTCTTCGGGGCGACCTTCAATTCGGCGACAGACAAATCGAACTCTCTATTGCGGAGCTGGGATTGGATGATCCCGCGCTTGACGCCGAGGCGAGGTTTTCCTACGACGAGGACCTCGGGGATATGCGCCTCAGCGTAAACGGCATGCGAATCGATGCGGCCTCGGTGCGACGGGTGGCCCTGACCTTGCTGGGAAAATTCAAGGTCGTCCGGGATATTTTTAATATTATCCGGGGCGGGTATGTCCCCTGGATGTCCGTGGACATGCGCGGTCAAACCATCGCCACCCTGGGCGACCTCGATCACATCGTCATCAGGGGCCGAATGTCACGGGGCATGATTTTCATTCCTAAAGCAGAGTTGAATCTGGAGGATGTCAGCGGCGATGCACTCATCTCAGGAGGTGTCTTGCAGGCGGACAAACTTGCGGCCCGGATGGGAAAATCAGCGGGAAAGGGCGGCAAAATGACACTTGGCCTGCACAAATCCCTGATTCCCTTTTATCTCGAAATCGGCGTCAATGCCGATTTGGCCCAATTGCCGCCGGTTTTAAACCGGGTGGTTGATGATAAGGCTTTTCTTAGGGAACTCTCGCTGATCGACGATGTCAACGGAACCGCCACGGGAACGCTGATTTTGGAAAAGAATCCTACCCGCCTGACAGCCCGGGTCGAGGCATCCGACATTCAGCTTTCCGCCCGTTACAGGCGCCTTTCCGAAATAGTTAAAATTGCGGGCGGCCGGTTCACTTATGGTGCACGACGGATCGGATTCGAGCATTTTAATGCCACCGTCGGCAGGTCTTCCTTTGTGAACCCATCCATCACCGTCGACTGGCATGGCACACCTGCCCTGCAAGCAAATTTTCAGTCGGCCATCGTCGATTTTGACGAGTTTCATTCCTGGCTGCGGTCTCTCGGACTGTCCAACGGGTATATCCGGAATATCCAAACCGTGGAAGGCAGGGTCACGGCTGCAAATCTGAAGATAAAAGGGCCGATGTTCATCCCCCGACAATGGCGCATACAGACCCGGGGGGTTGTGGAAAAGCTGATCCTGACTTCCCAAAAACTCCCTGATTCCCTGAAAATCACGCAAGGGCAGTTTACCTGGCGGGGAACCAGAATCGAAATCAGAAACCTGGATGCGGCTATGGGAAGATCGACGGTGACCCGGTTGTCCGCCGGTTACAATACCCGCAATCCGTCTACATTCGAAGCTCACTCGCCATCCATGAAGCTGTTTGTACCCGAAATCTATCCCTGGTTGTCGTCAGTCGCAGGGTCGTCGCCGGTATTGAAAGATATTTCGCTCAGCGACGGAACCGTGATTTTAACGGATCTCGATCTGAAAGGTCCCCTTTATCATCCGAGCCGTTGGCGATATGATGCGGCCTGCAGGATGCAAAACCTCGTGTTGGTTTCGCCTGCCCTCGGCGAGCCGTTGACGGTAAGCAGCGCAGCATTCAAAGTAATTTGTACGAGCAACCTGCAAGCCGATGGAGCCAGGATCAGAATGCAGGCTGTCGACCTGATCTGGGCGGACAAGCACCTGACGTTGGGTGGCGACGCGGTCCTCAGGGAAAACGAAACCTTGCTGGAGCTGGTCGTCAACGCCGAGGCTCTCGATTGGCGGCAAATCAAACACCTCATCGATTATATCGCACAAAGGCACGGGAATCCGGGCCAACATACTGCTACGGGCAACCTGCTGGGAAGGGTTAAGATACATGTTGAACGCTTCAACTATGAACCCTTTTCCATTCACCCGTTGATTGCCGAGCTTTTGCTGGAACCGCAAAAAATTGCCGTCGGCATAAATCAGGCGGACGTATGCGGCATATCCTTTCAGGGTGGATTCCAAATTCACGATCAGACACTTGAAATATCTCTTTTCCCCACAGCCGCCGACCAGGATCTGGCGGCTTCCATCGCCTGCTTTACCGACCGGGAAAACCTGGCAGCAGGAACATTTGATTTGGACGGTGCGTTGCAGGCCAGGAGCAAACCGGATGAACTTCCGCGTTCGCTGACGGGAACGCTGACATTTTCCGCCGACGCGGGTCGCATTTATCGGTTCGGACTGTTGGCAAAATTGCTGGCGATCTTAAACGTTACCGAAATTTATCGGGGGCAACTCCCGGATCTGACCGGCAAGGGTTTTGCGTACAACGAAATGAAGATCCGCGCGGACCTCAAAGACGGCAGATTCACGATGAAAGAATGTGCCATTGACGGCCTTTCGATGGGAATTGCGTGCGAGGGCGACATCGACCTTGTTGCCAACAAAATTGACCTGATTATCCTGGTCGCTCCATTTAAAACCATGGATCGTATCGTAAAATTTCTGCCTCTGGTAAAACAAATCCTGGGTGGAAAACTGATCTCGATACCCTTCCGGGCCACCGGTGATTTGAACGATCCTGCCGTGATGCCGCTCCCTCCCGCGGCCGTGGGCTCCGAGGTACTGGGCATCCTGGAAAGAACCTTGAAACTTCCGATCACCATTATCCAGCCTTTGTTTTCTCAGGGAGAGAGCAAAAAACAAGATCACGATGCGGATCAGATACCGCATCCGGCCGGTCCTCCTTGACTTTTCCCCCTTTTGTCCCCATTTTTAATTTCAACCAGTAAGAGCCCCCGTCCGGCAGGACCGGAGTTTGACAAATTGACATCAAGCGATAAAAAAGGAGGTCTGTCATGGCGTATACGTGTAAAAATTGCGGTGCGGTTGCCAATGAGCCGGGACATTTGTGTAATCCCTGCGGGGATGCCAAAAAATGCAGCTTCTGTGGCACACCGGATGTCGGCACCGGCCACATGTGCAAAGATAAATTGGCAGCGATGAAATATGTTTGTGATGGATGTGGCCGCGTGGCCATGGAGGAATCCCATCTATGCAAACCTTCACCCATAGGTTGACAAGGGTGAACCATCTATTATAAAAAAAGCGGCAGTTTGAGCCGCTTTTTTTATTTCGGTCGGCGGTGCATATGAATCGGCCGGCCTGGTAATTGGAAGAAAAGTAGCTCGATTATCTTGAACCTTACCGTGGAATAAACAGGAATATGGAAACCATCCGGATAATAGGCACGGGCTCTTACCTGCCCAAAACTGTTCTAACCAATTATGATCTTGAAAAAAGCGGTCTCGAAACCACCCATGAATGGATTGTGCAGCGCACCGGTGTCAGCGAGCGAAGAATCGCAGAACCAACCGAAACAACCTCGGATTTAGGTTATCATGCGTCCCGGCAGGCGCTGGAGATGGCCGGTCTAAAGGTCGAAGATATCGATTTGGTAATCGTCGCCACGATCACGCCGGATACCTGCTGTCCTTCGGCTGCCAATTGGCTTCAGGCTAAACTGGACGCCCCCGGGGCGGTCACTTTCGATGTCACCGCGGCCTGCTCCGGATTTATCTTCGCACTGAACGTGGCCGAACAGTATTTGAAGAACAAAACGTCTAAAAATGTCCTGGTAGTTGCATCTGAGATCATGTCCCGCACGCTCGACTGGAAAGACCGCTCCACTTGTATCCTCTGGGGAGACGGCGCCGGCGCGGCCGTGCTCACCCTGGACGACAAGGGCCCTGAGATTCTTTCCACTCACATTCACACCGACGGGGCCAACGGGCAGGATTTGCTGCTGCCGGGCGGTGGGTCCAAAACCACCCCTATCAATCACGAAAGTGTCGATCGGGGGCTGCATCATCTGAACATGATCGAAGCCAATCTCAGTTTTCGGGTGGCGGTCAGACGGTTTATCGAATCCATTAAAGAGCCGGTCGAACACAATCGACTGAAGCTCGAGGACGTCAACTGGGTCATTCCACACCAGGCCAATGAGCGGATGTTCCAGAACATAGCTAAAACGCTGAATATTCCGTTTGAGAGATTTTATCTGACCCTGAAAAAATACGGCAACATTTCCTCGGCCTCATGCGCCATTGCTCTGGATGAAGCGGTTCGCGATGGGAGTATTCAGTCCGGAGATCTGATATGTATGCCGGTTTTCGGGGGGGGATTGACCTGGGGCAGCGCGCTGATCAGATGGTAGCGACAGAAACTATGCCAGTTTGGCGGACTTCCATAAGCGCCGTATAATTGGGTGATCCCCGGGGCCGAGCCAATTAAAATCACAAATTCCAAATACCAAAATTCAAACAAATCACAATCACCAAAATTCAAAATTCCAAATGGGACTTCCTCGGTTGCGGTCATTGCTTCGGGAAAAAACCCGTTCAACGAATCCTTCTGGCCAGCCGCTCGAACAATACCGTGACCTCCTTTATCTTCAGGCCATAGCCTGCCGTCAGCAAGATCAGCATAAATGCAGCCCCGATGATGACACATACCGCCAGACTGCCGTAAATCGTGCTTGAATCGATCCAGATAGTCAACATCGACCGGAGCCAGACTAGAAAAATGCCCAGAGCGGCGGAGAAACAGGCGATTTTTGCATAGAACACGTATACGTCGCGGCTTTCGCTGTTCTTGCTGCGCCGATTCCAGAGAGCATACAGGACCGTCACCTGCAAAATGCCCGACAGTGAAACCGCAAGGGCCACCCCCCGCGTGCCCAGCAAATTCATCCCCAGAAGATATAGCGGAATGCTTAACAAAACGACAATCGTTCCGTACACCGCGGGAAAAAATGTATTCTGGGAGGCAAAGTATCCACGGGCGACAATGGCATACGCCGCGAAAGCAAAGGCGCCGATCAGCAGATAGACCAATACCTCAGCAGTCTGGGCGGTGGCGACGGCGTCGAATTTTCCCCGCTCGAAAATGATTCGAACCACTTCCGTCCGCAGTACCATGACCAGGACCGAAAAAGGAATGATCAGCGCCAACAGCCGCAGGGTATGGTTCAGCAGCCGGTTCATCTGGTCGAGTTTGTTTTCAACCGCCAAACGTGCCATAAAAGGGAACGAGGCGGTACCCACGGCCTGTCCGAACAACCCCACCAGGATGAGCGTAATGCGCAAACCGAAATTAAGAACGGCGATGCTGCCCCGCGGCAGGTAGGATCCGAACAACCTGAAAAAAAATTCGGTGGAAAAAGTCATTGTCAGTCCCACCATCAACGGAAGGGTCAAAAACAAATATTTTTTCAGATCGGGATGCTGCGGTCTAAAAATGATGAAATACTTGAGTCCCACCTTTTTGGCGCCGAATAACTGCACGACCAGGTTTCCGGTGAATGCCCCGATTAAAACCCCCCAGGCGAATCCTTCCATGCCCAGCCAGGGCCCCAACAAGATCCCTCCCGCAATGATTCCCAGATTATAAAGCAACGGCGCCAGGGCGGGAATTAAGAATTTCTCCTTGCTGAACTGAACGGCCATCAGAAGCCCGCCGGCGAAGAAAAACAACTGGGCGGGGATGATAATACGGGTCATTCTGACAGCATTTGCGAGCGTGTCCGGATCATTCAGTCCGGGCGCGATCAGGACGATTAACTCGGGTGTGAACACAATGGCCGCCAGGATTAAAAATACCAGCAGGCACCCGAAGCAGTTGAGGATGTTGGAAAAGACCTTCCAGCCGTCGTCTTCGCGGTCGGCGGCAAGATAACGGGAAAAAATGGGAATGAACGTAACCGACATAAATCCGCTGGCGACGATGTGATTCAAAATCTCCGGAAGCGTAAATGCGATCTGATAGGCGTCCACCGGTGCGCGGGCGCCGCCGATTTGAGCGATCACCACCTCTCTCAAAAGACCGATCACGCGGCTCAAAAACACCGAAGCCATCATAATGGAAGAGGCGATGCCAACTTTTTTAGTTAAGGATCCGACCATGGGCGTTTTTTCAGAATTTGGACTTCGAGCCATGACGGCTCAGGTTCCGTCTGAATTACCAGAAAGCGGCCTATAAGGCAAAGAAGATTGTGCCCCAGCGGCGCTAATTTAGGCACACTTAACCCCAACATGGATTGGAAGCACCATCAGGTGCCCATCATTGTAAAAAACCCTTTGATGGACGGGCACTAGATAGAAAATATTTTTTTGCAACAATAAGGTTAAAAGTGCTCGAAAAATTTAACCACCCGAATATTGGATTGCATAGCCCCGCCTTGACAGGCCGGGGTAATTTCTCTATGATTGAGCGATTTTCAACCGTAACTTTCCGACAAAACATGGCTGGTAAATATTTCATCCCAAAAAAGTTAACGACCCTGCTGGTATACGGCCGGCCGCCCCTGGTGTTCGGCGGGATGCTGTGCGCCATCGGCGTCATGTGGACGCGCAGTCCTGTGTTATATGTTCTGGGCGTGGTCCTCCTGTTCGTATCGATGACCTTCGACCTGGTGGACGGCTGGTTCGCCGCCCGTTTTCACCCCAATCCCGTCATGGCGAATCTTGCCGACCGCATCATGGACAAACTGGTGTATTCGATCATTTTCCCGCTGGTCGCGGTCGGCACCATGTGGCGCCTTCACTTCATCATACCGGATCCCAACCGGGCGGAACTGCTGCACGCGATTCTGGTACTGTTTTTAACCGTTACCGTGCTGATTCGCGACAATTTTGCCAACTTCATGCACGGATTTGCCATCCGCAACGATCAGGATCCCGAATACAGCGAGTTTGCCCGCTTGAGAACCATTGTTTCCGCGCCCGTGGGTGCACTGCTGTATGCGTATGCTTTTTACATCCCCGAGGGGCCTGGAATCCGCATTTACTCATCCATTTCCTGGCTGGGCAATTTGCCGCTGCGGGGGCTGTTTTTCATAGAAATCAGTTTTCTGGTCATCAACCTGGGTTCCATCGCCCTTTACTGCCGCAAATACGGCACCCTGTGCCTGGACGAACTTTGTCTGGGAAACGAAGGGTTACGGCGGCGGATTCTGGCCTTCTTCCCCAATACCCTGACCGTCATGAATGCCATGATGGGATTGCTGGCGGTATTTTTCGCTTATCAGTACCAGATCCGGGAGGCCTATCTGTTCTTAATCGGTGCCGCCATGTTCGATAAACTCGACGGTGCGCTGGCACGCAAACTGGGGCTGACGGAGCCGCTGCCTTCGGGAAAAAATACGGTCGGCAAGATCAGCCTGGGAGGAATCCTGGACGACGTGGCCGATCTGGTGAGCTTCTGCATTGCACCCGCCTGGATTTTTTATATCGCCCTTTCTGCGGCTTCCACTCCGGTTATTCAGAAAATGCCCCTGGCCCTGATCGCTTGGGCGTACGCCTGCCTGGGGCTCCTTCGATTGATTTATTTTACGCTGGATAAAAATCCAGTGCCGGGTTTCTTTAAAGGAATGCCAACCCCGGCAGCGGCCATGTTTTCCGTCGCCCCCCTGATCGTTTTTGCGCAAGCGCTCGGTGAGGGCACACAATGGGTCGAGTTCTGGGGGATATTTTGCTGCTTCATGATGGCTTTCACAGCCGTCCTGATGAATCTCTATCCGGTTCGCTATCTGCATCTCGGCCGGTTCATGAGCCGGCATCCCTGGTTCGCCCGGCTGACATTGTTGCTGTTTGTCTCGGTTTTCACTCCTTATTTTGGCCACATTGCGTTTCTTTACATGTTCCTGTACACGCTTTCGCCGCTGATCACCTGGCGGATCGACCCGCGGGTAGCCTCGCGGGAAAGCCGCACCTGATCCGATTCGTTGTGGTTGCAACCGAACGGTCAGACCTGCCGGAGCCCTTATCTAAATGGGTCCTGATCGAGTCCGCGCGGATCGTTTCCGATGGCGGTGCGTCTTCCCGGCTTTTTAGCGGTTTTCCCGTACCCGATCTGAAAATTATCGCAACCAGCTTCTCTGTAACCGTCCACCGGCCGAAGCGACCGGAGCTGATTTCCATGCCGCTTGATCAATACCAGAGCAAAAATTTTTATGGACAAATAAAAAAATCGCATTAATTTCACTGTAATCGGGCACAGCACAGGGATGGTTCCGCGGATTTCAAAGCCGCTTCTAACAATGCGCTTACATACGGGATATAATATGCTGTTATGGGATCACGAAAAAATTAATTCACAAATTTAGGCGTTGAGGCGCCTGTCTGGCAAGGGCTTGAAAACGCAGGGATATCTGGATATTCCGAGCTTTCGCAACGCCGCCAGGCAGGATGCATCAGCGTATAAAATGTGAAGTTATTTTTGAGTGAGCCCTAAGTCCATCAACATCTCCATTGCAAGTTCACCCGATCTGGTTTAATAGCAATGATTACCAATAAACTTCAGTAAAAGAACCGTACCTGATTTAACATACTGCTTAATGAGGATATTACCAAATATCGTCTTGCGTCGTTTCCGGGCAATCCGTTCTTCCGCAGTCCATGTCTTTGACAACTTGAGATGCCGATTGAGGTGAGGGGAACTATTGCAGTTAAAACCGTTTTATACCAATTGAACCGATATCTGTTCTTAGGAAATGTGGATGAATGAAAAACTCAAAGCCCTGGGATTGTGTCTGGGGGCCTCGACACTGTCCGTCGTTCAACTGGAATTCGACCCGGGCCGGGACAAACCGGCCGACGGCGGGATAAAACCGCGGATTATCGATTACGTCCTGCAAACCCATGAGGGAGACCCGAAACAAACCCTGCTGGATGTATTTGATCGGATTGACGTTGAATCCTTCGATCGAATTGCGGCTACCGGCCGGAAATTCCGCAAGTTCGTCAATTTGTCCTCCATACCGGAACCCGAAGCCATAGAGCACGCCTACCCCTATGTGAAACCGCCGAATGTTGAATGCCCGGCGGTGGTTTCCGCGGGTGGGGAAACCTTTATGGTCTACGCACTGGATCGCTCGGGCCGCATTGCCAACGTCATTACCGGCAACAAATGCGCATCGGGAACCGGCGAGTTTTTCCTGCAGCAGCTCCGCAGAATGAACGTTTCGCTGCAAGAGGCCGCCCAGTGGGCCGCCGTAGAGAACGCCCACCACGTGTCGGGCCGCTGTTCGGTGTTCTGCAAATCGGACTGTACCCATGCCACCAACAAAGGCATTCCAAAATCTCAGGTCACCGCCGGTCTGTGCAAGATGATGGCCAACAAGATCCTGGAACTGCTGAAAAAGGTGGACCGCAAAAATATCATGGTCGTCGGTGGCACGGCCCGCAACCAGGTAATGATCGAATATCTGAGACGCGAAATCCCCGGTTTGATTGTCCCTGCCGAAGCGCCTTATTTCGAAGCCCTGGGGGCTGCGCTGTGGGCCCTGGAAAACGACACGGCGCCGTATCCCGGCCGGGCTGGCCTCCTCAGGAGTGAAGCCGCCGCCTTCGACCACCTGCCGACCTTGCGGGACTTTGAGGACCGCGTGGAATTCAAATCCATCCAGACTGCAGCCATTCAAACCGGCGACACCTGCATTCTGGGCCTGGATGTCGGTTCCACCACCACCAAGGCGGTCCTGATGCGAAAATCGGATGACGCGCTGCTGGCTTCCGTATACCTGCGAACCAATGGCGATCCCATCGGGGCCTCCCGAAACTGCTATCGCTCAATCCTCGATCAGGTGCATGGGAATGTCAACGCGTCGGAAATCCACATTGTCGGCTTGGGGGTCACCGGTTCCGGACGACAAATTGCCGGCCTGCACGCGCTGACCGATGGAGTGATCAACGAAATCATTGCCCATGCGACCGCGGCGGTTTATTTCGATCCCGGGGTAGACACCATTTTCGAAATCGGCGGTCAGGATGCAAAGTACACCTATATCACCAACGGGGTGCCGTCCGATTATGCCATGAATGAAGCCTGCTCGGCCGGCACCGGATCGTTTCTGGAAGAATCGGCCCTGGAGACCCTGGGCGTCAAGATGACGGATATTGCCGCCATCGCACTGAAGGGCAACCGTCCACCCAATTTCAACGACCAGTGTGCGGCTTTTATTGGCTCGGATATTAAAAATGCCATTCATGAAAATGTGGGCCATGAGGATATTGTCGCCGGCCTGGTATATTCGATCTGCATGAATTACGCTAACCGGGTCAAGGGCAACCGGCCGGTGGGCCGGAAGGTATTCATGCAGGGGGGAGTCTGCTACAACCGGGCGGTACCCCTGGCGATGGCCGCTCTGGTGGGCAAACCGATCATCGTACCGCCGGAGCCCGGCCTGATGGGGGCTTACGGTGTGGCCCTTGAAATTAAAAAGCGCATTGCAAACGGGCTGTTGAAAGCCATGCCCTTTGAACTGCAGGCGCTCGTCGACCGGGATGTGGTCTACGGAAAGTCTTTTACCTGCGCGGGGGGCAAGGAAAAATGCGATCGCCGCTGCGAAATCGCAATGATCGAGGTCGAAGGCCAAAAACATCCCTTCGGCGGCGCCTGCAACCGCTATTACAATTTGCGGCACAAGGTCAGTTACGACGTCGAAAAACTCGATCTGGTGCGTTTGCGCCGGGACTTGATATTCAATAAATACGGCGCCCGTCTGAGCAGTGAAAAGGGGGTTTCGCGCCGGGGCAGCATCGGCTTTAACCGCAGCTTTCTGGTCAACTCTTTTTATCCGTTGTATTCTCATTTTTTTACCGCTCTGGGCTACGATATTGTGATTCCCGATACGCCTTCCAGGGAAGGCATCGATCGCCAAAACGCCTCTTTCTGCTACCCGGTAGAGCTGGCCCATGGTTTCTTTTACTCCCTGCTCTCCGCGGAAAATCCGCCGGATTATATTTTCCTGCCACATTTCAAAGCCGTCCCCGATGAGAATGACACCGAATCCAGTGATCAGTCCCAGGTATGTCCTCTGGTCCAGGGTGAGACATTTTATCTGCAGACGACATTTCGCAGGGAAATCGAGCGGCTAGCCCAAAGAGGCACCCGGCTTTTGAAGCCGCTCATCGATCTTTCCGAGAACCTGAACGCGGGGGCAAAACCGTTTCTGGAGGTGGCGGCCCAAATGGGAATCCGACGCAAAGAGGCCCGCCGAGCGTTTGAAGCAGCCGTCCGCCGCCAAAAAGATTGCCTGGCGGAGATGAAAACCATCGGCCGGCAGACCCTTGCGCGGCTGGAGACCGAACCGGACAGGTTCGCCGTGGTTATATTATCCCGGCCCTACAACGGATTCGTCGAGGAAGCCCACATGGGCATTCCCCACAAGTTTGCATCGCGGGGCATTTCGGTGATCCCACTGGATTTTCTGCCCACGGAAACGGAACGCTCCAAACGGCATATGTACTGGGGAATGGGAAAACTCATCATGAAGGCCGGGCGGCTGGTCGAACGGCATCCCCAGCTTTTCGGAACTTATATTACCAATTTCTCCTGTGGGCCGGATTCATTTGTGGTGGGGTATTTCCGCGATCTCATGGGCCGCAAGCCGTCTTTGACCCTGGAATTGGACAACCACACGGCCGATGCCGGCCTGGAAACCCGGGTGGAAGCTTTCCTGGACATTGTTCACGCCTACCGCAAGCTGATGGCTGACAAACAGATCGTCACCAAAAAGAGGCACTTCGAGCCGGCCCGCACCGTGAATAACAACGGCACATCCAGCGTCGTGACCTCAAACGGCACCATTCTGCCGCTCACCGATCCGCGGGTCACGATCCTGCTTCCCAGCATGGGCAAGCATGGATCCGAGGCTTTTGCCGCCATTCTCAAAGGCTACGGGTTCAACGCCAAAGCCCACCGGCCGGCCGACGAAGCCATTTTGAAGCTCGGCCGTGCCAATACCACCTGCAAGGAATGCCTGCCGCTGATCCTGACCACCGGCACCCTGCTGAGCTATGTCGGCAACGACAAACGGCCGGACGAAATCCTGGTCTATTTTTTTGCCACCGGCTCCGGACCCTGCCGATTCGGGCAGTATTACATCTTCATGGAAGATTTGATCAAACGGCTCGAAATACCGGATGTGGCTCTTTTTGCCCTGTCCTCGGAGAATTCGTATGTCGGCATGGGGAATGATTTTGATCAGCGATGCTGGTGGGCGATCGTCGTATCGGACGTCATCGAAGACATTCGCTCCATGCTGTTGGTCAATGCCCGCGATACCGTAGCGGCTATGGAAGTGTTCGCAGCGGAATGGCAAAAGATTTTGCAGGTTATGGAGTGCGGAAATTACCAGGCCCTGGAGCGCCAGCTCACCGCCTGTGCCGCCCGCTTCCGCGGCATTGCCCTGAAACAACCCGCGCGCGACGTCCCCCTCATTACGCTGTCCGGAGAAATTTTTGTGCGGCGGGATGCATTGTCCCGGCAGTATCTGACCGAGCGCCTGGCGGAAATGGGATTTGCCACGGTTTGCTCCCCGGTGGCCGAATGGGTTTTGTACTGCAACTATATGGTGGATGCCGGTCTGAATCCCGAAAACATGACTTTTCTGGAAAAGATGAAATTAAAAATCCGCAACAAGTTTCAGGCCCGCTATGAACGCCGCATCAAGGCCATTTTATCCGCTTCGGGACTGGTGCATGCCGAACCGCTCGATATGGATAAAATAATCGCCCACGCCGCGCCGTATATTTCCAGAAACCTGTCGGGGGAAGCGGTCCTGACCGTCGGCGGCTCCCTGACGGAGGTCGTATCCCACTCGTGTGGGGTGATTGCCATCGGTCCTTTTGGTTGTATGCCCAACCGCCTGTCGGAATCCATCCTGAACGAAACCATGAACAGGGAAGCAAAACTCACCGCCGATCCGGGCGACAGCCGGCTGCAAACCATATTGGGCGATATCGAGGAACTGCCGTTTCTGGCCATTGAAAGCGATGGCTCCCCTTTTCCGCAGCTCATCAATGCCAAGCTGGAAACCTTCTGCCTGCGGGCCGAACGGCTGCATCGCCGCATCTTGGCGGCCGATCGGCGCAACTGAACCGGGAGGGGGCCCGAATCGAGCGGAAGCCGAGGTTGTAGACCCAACTTCGGCGGGGTGCCCGTACGGATGATTTCACGCGGGCGCACCTTCGTCCCGATCTGACATCCGCCGGCCGGACGCGTTGCCGGCTGACTGTCTACATCTTGGAAAGGAAATGGACAGCTTGAAATCCGATAAAAAAGCAGTCTGGGGCTGGGTGATGTACGACTGGGCCAATTCAGCTTTTGCCACCACCGTCATGGCCGGATTTTTCCCGATTTTCTTCAAGCAGTACTGGAGCTATGGGGTGGACGTCAATATGAGCACGGCCCAGCTCGGTTTCGGCAATTCCGTGGCGAGCCTGTTCGTCGCACTGATGGCGCCGGTTCTGGGGGCCATCGCCGACAAGGGTTCGGCCAAAAAAAAATTCCTGCTGTTTTTTGCCTATCTGGGTGTCCTGATGACCGCCGGCCTGTTTCTGATTCACCAGGGTCAGTGGGGCCTGGCCATCTTCGTATATGTCATGGGTGTGATCGGCTTTTCAGGGGCCAATGTCTTTTACGACGCCATGTTGCCGGCGCTTGCCGGTGAGGACCGCATCGATTACATTTCCAGCCTGGGATTCTCGCTGGGCTATCTGGGCGGAGGCTTGCTGTTTCTCATCAACGTACTGCTGACCCTGATGCCGCAAACATTCGGTCTGCCGGATGCCACCGCTGCCGTGAGGTTTTCTTTTCTATCCGTGGCGCTGTGGTGGGGGCTGTTTACGGTTTTCACGATCGTGTGGATGCCGGAACATCGATCGGCGGTCAAGGTCAAACCCACCGAAGGCGTCATTGTTGCCGGAACGAAACAACTGCTCGACACCTTTAAAAAAATCCACCATTTGAAAACGGTTTTTTTATTTCTGCTGGCGTACTGGTTTTACATTGACGGGGTGGACACCATTATCCGCATGGCCGTCGACTACGGACTATCGCTGGGTTTCGATTCCAACGACCTGATCACGGCGCTTTTGCTGGTGCAGTTCGTGGGTTTTCCGGCTGCCCTGATGTTCGGCAAGCTGGGGCAGCGTTGGGGGGTTCGCAAGGCGATTTATCTGGCCATCGCCATATATATGGGCATCACCGTCTGGGGCACCATGATGACCAGTCCGAAAGAGTTTTATATTCTGGCCGGCGTTATCGGCCTGGTACAGGGCGGTATCCAGGCATTGAGCCGGTCCTACTACTCGCGTTTGATCCCAAAAAATCAGGCTGCGGAATACTACGGATTTTACAACATGCTGGGCAAGTTTGCCGCCATCATCGGACCGGCCCTGATGGCCGTCGTCGGGCTGATGGTGCGTCGCCTCCTGATGCCCCCCTCCCCCACCGCCGAACAGCTGCTGGCCGTCAGCCGGACAGCATCCCGCTGGAGCATCGGCTCGATCCTGATTCTATTTGTCGCCGGCGCCATTCTTTTCTACTTTGTCGACGAGGAAAAGGGAAAGGAACAGGCGCGGTATTTGGCGCAAAACTAAAGTGATGAAGGAAGCAAAAAACCAATTTGCGGCGTTGAGGCGGGATAAGTGCACCCGCGCACTTGAGAAAAACAATTTCGCCGTGTTTTGCGCCGACGACCCGGACGCGGCTCGCAAGATCGTCCTCGAAAATATCTTACCGGAGATAATTCCCATTCAGACGGTATCCTGGGGCGATTCCATGACCCTGCATGCCACCGGCTTGCTGGAGCATTTTTTTGAAGATTCATCGCTGTCCGTCATCAAAACCTTCGATCCCACCGTCCCGCGGGAAGTAGTCATCGAGCGCCGGCGCGAAGCGCTCCTTTCCGATCTTTTCCTGACCGGAACCAACGCGGTCACCCTGGACGGCAAACTCGTCAACCTCGATATGGTGGGCAACCGGGTGGCGGGCCTTACATTCGG
Source organism: uncultured delta proteobacterium (assembly GCA_963774425.1). Lineage (GTDB taxonomy): Bacteria > Desulfobacterota > Desulfobacteria > Desulfobacterales > JAFDCJ01 > JAFDCJ01. The sequence continues at coordinate 203,077 of CAVZEZ010000036.1, forward strand.
ACCGCGCCATGTCATCGTTTTTGTGGGGACAAACAAAATCGTAGCCGACCTGGATGCCGCCTTCCAACGGATCAAATCGATCGCCGCGCCGGCCAATGCCGTGCGGCACCGCTTCAAAACTCCCTGCGCCCGCACCGGTCGCTGCATGGATTGTACAAGCCCCCAACGCATCTGCAACGTCTGGAGCATCACCGAGCGCAGTTGGCCCGCAGGTCGCATTCGGGTGGTGTTCATCGGGGCCGAGCTGGGTCTGTAGAGCTTGACAGCATTAAAGGAAGTGTTAGTTTGGGATTAGAAGCCATCTCAAAATAATTACATCCAAATGGCCCACGCGGTCATCCCGCCGGCAGGGCAGTCCCGCTCCACCCTGGCCATCTTCCAGGAGCTTGCGGCCAGACTCGGATTTGAAAACGATGTGTTCTCCCTTGACGAGATGAACTTCATTGATGGTTTTTTTAAAAGAAGAATCGCCCTAGCTGGAAGGGATCGATGTTGAGGTGTTGAAGTCCGGTCGTCCGGTGCGGCTGAATATAGCGGCCAATCCCTATGCCAATGGATTCGCCACCCCGTCAGGCAAGGTGGAATTTTACTCGCAGACCATGGCCGATCAGGGTCTCGATCCTCTTCCCGACGGGCAGCCGTTAAGGGATCCCGATGGCGGCAACCGGTACCATCTGGAGTTCATCACGCCTCCCCATCACTTTTTCCTCAATTCGGCCTTCAACGAGATAGATGAACTCAGGCAACGGGCCGGTGAAGCCCGGGTGATGATTCATCCCGAAACCGCCCGCGCCAGGGGCATAACCGACGGCGATGCGGTCAGCGTATTCAACGACCGTGGCGCGTGCACCTTCAAGGCCCAGGTGACCGATGACAGCCAGCCCGGTCTTTTAGTGGCCGAGGGCCTCCACTGGCCCAGCCTTTCGCCCGGGGGTGGTGCCAACCAACTGACCAGCCAGCGACTGACCGATATGGGTGAGACCTGTGCCTTCCATTGCAGCCTGGTAGAAGTTCGACTACAATTTAACAATGAGCATAAAACAAGATACAGATAAAAACGACAATATTCATCACCTCTCGCAGATGGGATGGGATACCCATTTTCAAGCACAGCTGGAACACTTTTCCAGCGACAGCCTAATCCCGGCCAGGGTGGTGGGGGTACGAAAAAACAGCTTTCGCACGAGCAACGGTAAAAGCGAATGGTTTGCCGTCCTGGCCGGAAGGCTCAAATATGACGCCGACGGCATGTATCCGGTCACAGGGGATTGGGTCCTCATGACGGATTCTGCCGGGAGATTACCTTCTGGGAAGTTGATCAAGGAATCGAAGCTGCATTTCCTGATATTGAAAATCTTGGTCTGGTGTGCCGTTTTGCAAACTGCAGCCATACCCATGAGCCCGGCTGCCGGGTTCTCGGGGCAATCGATGAAGGTGAAATCTCAAGGGACCGGCTGGAAAACTACCGAAAAATGAAACGTGAACTGGAATATCTGTCCCATCGCCGGCTAAAAAGTGCCGACCGTGTGGAAAAGGAGCGCTGGCAAGAGGTCGCCTTGAAAATCAAAGCCATAAAAAAAAACAAATGAAATAGGTAAAATTGGGTTGGAGTGCCCGGAACCCCAAAATCCGTTCAAATGATGTGTCGGTCCTTTACTTTAAAATTACCCGGGCATTTACGGGTTGTACCGGGCGATTGTTAGGATGGTGCATCGTGTGAGAAAATTTATCGATGAAATAAAAAATCCAACAAGAATCAAGAATCAGGAAAAACGCAGCACTTCTTCTTTTCATGGCATTTCCTCCTTTCTCAAATTTTTTATAGAGATTAAAAAGCTATGATGCAAATCAGTAACCACAGATATATAAAGTCTCCTGAAATCAGAGATTGCTTGCTCGTCTGCAGCCCGGTACGAGGATACGATAAATTGCGAAAAGCACCTTGAAAAGGTAAGCTAACCGGCTTGAACTTGCTTGCCACTGACCATGCATGTGAAATTATGCCATTCATACATATATGACTTGGTTATGACTAAATAATCCGTGCCATAATAGGCGAAGAATCAGGGGCCAATCGATAAAATTGGCCCCTGCCGTTGCTATTCTACGAATAGGTTACCTCCTGGTATACAATTCTTTTATCGAGCAGAGCCGAATGCGATGCCCTTGGTCGGACCGGGAGTATTTGTCGGGCAAATGAAGTCTGCGAATGGGAAGAAAAAGCATCTCAATCAGGACGGTAAAATGTCAATTTAGAAACTCATACTCAGATATAGCAAAGGGTAATCACAGATCAAATATATTCAATATCGTACGCGGAAAATATTTGCGGGTGGCACTGGGTGGCACTGGGTCGGACCAAGCGAACATATTGATTTTCCATGTATGAGCGGATATTGCTCGCCCGTTTTTTCGTTTAGCGCTCTCTTTTCGGGCCTAAAATGAGCCCTCTAAGCTCATATTCGAACATAGATTGTTCTCTGGCTAATTTTGCCATTAAACTGTATTATGCCTCCGGCATTCCCCCTCCTGTTGGATTTGAAATATTCCTATATGCAACTTGAGGTTCTCTTAATACAAGCAAACCTCCTCCTCGATAATTTTCCGCCCTATTGCCTTGTATCCCATCTGGATATGATTTGACACCTCTTTTCTCCTCATTGTTTATGCAACCAGGGGGCTGAGCCGGGCGACTTCCTCGGGTCCGAAGCTGCCGGCCGGATATGAATGCAGCATGGCATCCCGATTTTCGCATGTCTCGCATTCAGCCAGAATCGGGGTCAAAAACGACCAGCACAATTCCACGGCGTCCTGGCGCCAGAAAAGCATGTGGTCGCCGAGCATGCAGTCGAGCAGCACCTTTTCATAGGCATCCAGCACCGGCCGATGGTTCCCCTGATAATAGTGAAAGTCCATCGTCACCGATCTGAGGCAAACTCGTGCGCCCGGGAGCTTGGTCTGGAATGTCAGGGTAATCTTTTCTTCGGGATATATGCCGAGAATCAGGTGGTTGGCGGTGATGCCCGGACCGATCACATCCCGGAACATGGAATGCGGGACCTGTTTGAACTGAATGCTGATTTGCGTGGTCTTTTTTGCCAACCGTTTGCCGGATGTCAAATAAAAAGGTACGCCCTGCCAGCGCCAGTTATCGATGAAGACCTTCATGTTGGCAAACGCGGGTGTCAACGACTTCGGGTCCACACCCGGCTCGTCCCGATAAGCGGGCACGGTCGTTTTGATACATGTGGAAAAGAGACGGGATTAACTTGCGGGCGGTCAAGTCGCCAGTTGCCCCCATGATTACAATCGCACAAGGTTCACTGGGCACGATGGTCGTGCACTCGGATAGTCCGCCGTCCGGCCGGGTTGAATCCACGCTTACCCTGGCCAGTTTATTTTGCTGTGGTTTGCTGAAAGAATCATTCATTTTGGTCACAAATCAAGATTTGACAGCTTTTTAATTTCGGAAATGTCTTTTTCGGACAATCCTGTTTTGACCATGGCCTTTCCTCCTTTCATGATGCAGCGACGATCTATTTTCACCCTGTTATTATCAGTCTGCAGGTCGAAGGAAAAGAAATCAATGGGGGGAATAATTTATTCTTACCTGAGAATTGCCGTATTCTCTGTGAAGATTTGGACCACCATATTTTTTCTTGACAGTAGTTCCGGCTATTCTTTAAATTTGTCCCATTCGGGAAAACCCTATGACTCGGACAAACCCGACACTTAGACGCTGAACCTAAAACTTCGGCAGGTAGGGACCGTCGCCAGCGGCTCCGGGAATTCCACATTTCCGGTTAATTTTCAACAGCTGGATTCCCTTCTGGACGGCGTCACAATCTGAAAGGTTACTATATGCCGAAAGTCAGCGATATCGTCGTTTTTATCTCGACCCGAAACTCTACGTGCGAAGAATGCGGACAAGAGCTCGGCCGCAGCGGGTGGATAACATTGGACCCCAAAAAAAAGGCCCTTTGTCTGAACTGCGCAGATTTGGACCACCTGGTTTTTCTCCCCACCGGGGATGTCGCACTCACCCGCCGCTCCAGAAAATACTCCAGATTATCGGCAGTGGTTGTGAAATGGTCCCGTGCCCGCAAACGCTATGAACGGCAGGGTTTGCTTGTCGAAAACGAAGCTCTGGAGCGAGCCGAAAAAGAGTGTGCTGTCGACGAGGATGCCAGAAAATTCGCTCGTGCAAGGGCAGCAGCAAGGCGCCAAGAACTGGATCTACAATACATTCGCAGTTTTGCAGCGCGAGTACGCAAAATATACCCATTTTGCCCGACCTCACGCGAAAGCCTCATCGCCGAGCATGCTTGCCGAAAATACAGCGGCCGTGTGGGTCGGAGTTCCGCAGCCAAGGCACTTGACGAAAAGGCAGTTCGCCTGGCGGTCGCAGCACATGTTCGGCACGCGGAGACGGATTATGATGAATTACTGCTAAAAGGCGTCGAGCGGTGGCAAGCGCGTGAAAAGGTGCAATTAAAAGTTTCCCGAATTCTCGAGGGCTGGGAGCACGACGGCGGCCAAGGATAACCCCATTGACGAACATTACCCCAACGCCTATTTTATTTAGGGTTGCGGGGCGGTGGCCATGGCTTGGACCATGCTTAGCATTTCGATTCTTCTCCTCAGGAATTATCCATAGGCGGATAATTTGTCAAATAGAAACCGGTGAGGTCTATTCCCTATGCAACAGCAAATCGTTCATCATGGTTTAAATTTAAGGATATCCAATGCAGTCTTGAATTTTTCAAGGCATTGGATGTTTTGGTTAGGATAATAAGCATAAACTAATAAGCTAATCGGCGCCCGCTTGGGCGTCAGATACAGTGCCTTGTTGTGGCCCATCACTTTTGTATCGCTCGTACTCGTCAAGATATAGTCGTTCTGACCGATCCAGGAATTCGTCTTTTCTCTCCGCCAACTGCGCTATCTTCTCATACACATTCTTATAAATAATTTGATGAGCTTGATTGCGTAGGTTTTCTTGATCGTATTCGTCGAGCTCGCACCCCGATCCATGTTCAAGTGATAGATCAACAAGATAGAGCAAGCTCTCCTTTGTCATCTTGTCGACAGTCATGTATTCGCCACCTTTGCTAAGGAAGAGACCCTGTTTGTCTTCAATCTTCAATAGCCTCATAGCCTTTCCTCCTTGAATCATACGCATCCTTACCTGCTTCTAGTGAATCCATCATTATTTTATGATTTGACAAGATTGTTCCATCACCGCAATTAAGCGTCCTATCCGTCGGGTACCCATAGTATATTTTGTGTATTGCCTGGGGGCCGGATGTATCCTTACGCGCATATAGCAAATAGTCGGCTCCAATCGAAGCCCCAACTGTACTATTATGGGTAACCACAATCACGGGCATCGTTTTTGAGATATCGCGGATAAGGGAGTTGACGTCGCTGTTTAAAAATGTGTTATCGAACGAGGACTCCGGCTCATCCAATAAAAGCAAGCTGTGTTTTTGGGCATCGGAAATCTCCTGGAGGAGACGGAACTCGGATCTCTCACCTCCTGAGACCGGAAACCCATCACGATTGATCACATTGTATTCAATTCTGACAAAGTATTTGTAATATTCAGATTCCGGTATGGCATCCATTGAACCGAGCGACATTAAAAATTTATACGGGTTACTGTACTGTTGCCACGCCTCGCGAAAGGCAACTTTCCTCCCGCTAGCAGCCTTTAGCTCACCAGCACCAGAGAAGGGCACCCTCCTAGCCTGTACCTTAAATCCCTGCATAGAATCTTCGCTTAAAGTTGATTCCATCTGCAGCACCTTTACCATCCGTTCGAACCACTCAACTCTTTTTCGATTCATTGCCAATTCATACAAATCGACGTCCTCTATCTGCACAGACGCAGATCGCATGCCGAGGCCTCGCTTGATGTCATTTATGATTGAATTCACATACCGACGCTTTCCCCTGTCCAGTTCATTTTCCCAAAGGGTCTCTATTAACTCGCAGGCAAGACCCTTGAGGGCATCAATCTAAATGCCGAGAGATGACCTCCTTATAATCTACATTTTCAATTAGATGCCTGACAGCTTGAATCAATGACTTCAGCGATTCATCATCGCCCATCTTGAATGTTGTTTCGTTGAAGAACGCCGACTTCGAAAAGGCGTCTTGTCGATCTGCATTTTCAGCAGACTCAAGCAAGGTTTCTACAAATTTCTGTACATGACGCTCATCCGAAGATAAGTCAATTCTTGAGACCTCCTCGACCACTGACTTGAAATTAGACAGGTAGCTCTCCGCGAACAAGCTCTTTCTTCTATTGATTTCTTCGTTGAATTCTTCCTCGGATTTCTTTTCGTCTGTCTGAACAAGTGAAAACTGTCTAATATACTTTGCGTTTGGCTGTTGCTCAAATATATGGTCTAGAGTAAATGTTTTCCCGGATGACCTATCACCAAGAAGGACATTTAACCCTGTTGAAATCTTAAGCCCATTATCAAGTACTTGAAAAAGCTCGTTTCCATCCTCCGCCGACAGCGCAACCTTTCCCCTTTCGGAGAGACAACTTCTAATTGCAGACAATGTGATTTCACCGCAGTCAATGAACGTTGCCCTGGTTGGTATGTGCGGCAATCCTTCGCTTATTCGGGCATCACTGAACAGCATTGGGACAAGGCAAGACTGATCTTTGGCGCATCTTATAAATTTCTTAGGACTATCGACCTCTCCTGCCGTTATGTGTTCGTCGAGCCTTCGAAGAGTCTCCTGTCGTATTGATGGTTTCTTTTGATAGTGCGGGATAACCATAAAGTCGCTTAGATCACCTAATATTTCAAATAATTGGTCACAGGTAAGTTCATCTTCTGGCGTCCTTATTCGATTTGCAAGTTGATCAGAACACTGTTCCAGCCTGTCTGTATAACAGTCGTCAGTAATCAACAATACATGGCAGCCTTCCAGATTAACTTCTATTCCTGGAAAAACGGCAATCGGTATTTCATCCCTGATAGATTGATATTGATCATGGTTGAATATGTTGTGATTTGTGATGGCGATCGCATCTAATGAAGCAGATCGGACGTATTCTCTTAGTTTAGAGGCACTAAATTCAAATTGTCTATCGCTAATCGTTGCGACGGTGTGCAAATGTAGGTCTATTTTCTTCATTTATTTCCACCTGCAATTCAATCTGCATCACAATCATAAGGTCGAAAAGTGGAAAACTCTCTATTTCATTTTCCATGTACGCCAAGTACTTGTAGCTGGCATTAAGCTAACTTGCATTTTTAGAAAGTATTCGGATCCAAAATTTGATTGACGTATTCTTTTGGTATCCTTACCATTAGCCAGTTTCATTGGTTGATGTCAATATTTTATTAACCGTATCCCCTTCCTCCCTCAGAAGGTCGCGGACCGGCTTCAAAAATATATCAGCGACAAAAAGATCGGAATCGATTCTCGTATTTTTCCGATAACCTATGCCGCAGCCAGGATTGTTGTCAAAAAGGCCGGCGAACTGGTCGGAATTCATTTAAGACCTCATGATTTACGCAGGCATGCAGCCACATATGCTAGCCGATCCGGTACGCCCATAGAAATCGTATCGAAGATCCTGTTAGGGCATTCGAGCCTTGCAATCACTCAGATTTATTTGGGAAAAATTAGCGATGCCGAGGCGATAAGATGGATCGACAATCTTCATGGATAATGTATTCAATAGCCAGGCCGAAAACCTTGTTTTCGGTCTGGTAATTTCCAAAGCCAGGTTCCTATACCATTTTAGGATTGTTCCAGTATTTGTAGCAAATCGGGGCCGTGAACATTTAACTTTCGGATACTGATCCATAAATTTTGTCGCCCAAAAAAATACATAACACAGGTTGATTTGAATCCGAAATTTTTCGGCTATGTTGGAGATATCAAACTGAGCACTTTACTTTGTCCACCACCTGACGGACATTTCCTAAACATCATGTGCCCTTTGGATTTTTTATTTCACATTGGCAATTCCCAAATTTTTTCTCTGTTTGGATTTTTTCCATTATTGTGGACTTACCGTTAGCCTGATAATCTTTCCGGATATCATCGGCTGAGTATCCGAAACAGTAGCATATTAAATCTTTCACAATGCTATCCTTCAAAATGTCATTTCTCAAGATGAAGATGTCTTTAGATTATCTTTTAAGCGCCATCTTTGTGATATCAACTAAGCCAGCCAAGATATTGATCTTTTCAAGTCGTGAACTGTCTTGCCAATACATGAAATTAAATTGCGGCCAGCGAATCGAATCCGCCAATAACCCATTGTTAGGCTTTCTCATAAAATGCACTCAAGGATTTCAACAACACTCTGAACACATGGCATGCAGGTTTTTTTTAGTAGCTCGCTCTCCTTGAAATATTTCTGCCCCTCTTCTGTGGACAGATCACAACCATTCAGCAATTTACGGCAAATAAACGTACCATGCTTTCTGGAAAACAAGTCCATGAGTTCTCTTGTTTTTAAGTAAGTCAACTCCATTGCGGGCCGATCTTCCTTGCTACCCCTCCCGTATCGCAACCCCAAAACAAGAATGCCACCAGTAATAGCACCGCAGACCTCCTCTTTTCGTGCCATTCCTGCACCAAAGCCACACGCAATCTTCAAAGCAGTTTCATCCGTCAAATCGCCTTCTTCCCGGAAAGCGTACAGAATCGACTGCGCTCAGTTGTATCCGCTCAAGAATCTTTCCGTTGCAACGGCAACTCTGTTTGACATAATTTTTTCCTTTGGCCAACCAGTGATTGATCAGTTCTGTTTATTATGCAAATTATGATGTAGCTTGATAATATCTGGTCCAAAAGTCATGTTGTCGATACCACATCTATTGTGGTCGGCAATATTGCGATTTGATGAATCGTGATACAAGATTATTGTCATGCCAATCAATATCTAGTCCGATAAAAAAACCGTCAGAAACAGATTCTCATATCGAATATTTTGGGCATTGTTAAGTTTCGAGGTATTTTGAAATTATCCCATAAGATAATTATCGTTGAGCGTCGATTTATTGGAAAATTGGTATCACAGGCCATCATGAGAGCCATGTTTTTAAGATGTGTTGGAGTTATGTTGCAATTTTGAGATTTGAAAATATTTACGAATATTAGAAGATATATGCATTAATTTGCGTTTGTCCCAATGTACCCTTCCATGTTTGATTTTTTAACTTTTTTGCAGCCAATAAGCACAGTCCTCAAAATAACCTTTTCAGGCGATTTCTGATTGAAGTTTAGACGGCTGCCGACAATCGCCGTGCTCAGTCGAAGCTGAGCACGGCGCTTGTACTTATCTGCACTATTACTTCGCAGCCTGGATACCAGGTGGCTGCCAGTTGCCATTGAGCACCGATTCCTTCGGCCAGTACATACGTAGCACGATATAGATCGGCCCGTTCGGCGCCGGCAGCCAGTTTGCCTTCTGGACCGGGTCGGTAGGTTCGTCTTTCTGTATGAATAGCGTCAACGACCCATCGGCATTTTTCTTGAGCTCGGGTAGCATCGGTGAATTGATCAGGTAGCGGTTGATAGGATTTTCTACAAGCAGCTGGGTAGCACCATCGTACATGGTGACTGACCAGAAAGCGTTGACCGGAGGCAATTCACCTGCCGGGAATGTCAACGTATAGTTTGTTTTGGATCCATCGAGTTTCACGCCATCTTTATCTTCCCGGGTGAATGCATAGGACGCCTCCTTCGAATCGTTGGCCAGGATGCCCGCGACGGCCACGGCCGATCGCTGCGCCCAATCACCATCATAGCCACCTCGGTCCAGGACCATCGAATGGACATTCACCCAGCCGTTGACTCGCGGGGCCAATGTTTCGATCTTGGCTTTGATCACCGGTTCCGCTTGCTTGATGCCCGCTGCCATCGCCGTTTTATCGGCAGCGGTCAGCGCAACCGTTGGGAAGGGCTTGCCTGCTTCGATGCCGATACGGGCAAGTTTCTCTCGCAGCGGCACCTCCACGGCTGCCGCGCCTGTTGCGGGGGCAAACTGGAGAACAAACGCGAGGTAGGCAAACGGATCCGCTTTCTCCATGGCTTTGGTTACTTTTGGCCATTCAATCGCCGGCGCTGGAGCGGGTGCCGGTTGACCCAGAAATGCTGACAAAGGCTGGACAGAGTACTTGGCCTGAATCGCCTTCACATTGTCGATATCGGCCGGACTAAAGAGCTGGGTGCGGTAGAGTGCGAGCGCAAAGTCTGTCTCGGAAACAAACACTTTCTCGATGCCCTTTGGCGCGCCACCTGTCCAAGCTGGCCCGGCGACCGCATAACAACCGGCACCGTTACCCGTTGCGCGACTGCCGATATAGCCGAAGTTGAAGGTATATTGCGACGTGATCATGACGGAATAGTAGCGGTCGTTAGCCATCTCCGGCACACAGAGCACCACCGGCTCGGCACGCAGGTCCATCCACGCAAACGAATAGGGGGTGTCGCTATTGGGGGAGATAATTGCGGTATCCGCAGGCGTAAAAACCCTGGCCACATTCTTGATCTCGTTGAACGGTGCCTTGAACTGGCCAGAGTCCGCGTTGATGGCATATTCGTTCATGATGCCGTAGAGCATCACCAGTGGCAGACCGTAGAGGGTGGCTTCTTCCGAAATGGCCTTGATTTCATCCGCAGATGGCGCGGGATTCGCACTCTGGACTGGAGCCACCGTGACTAAAGAGGCTAAGGCGACCACGAGGGCCGCGGTGTGCAATAAGGTTATTTTTTTCATGGGATTCTCACCTTCTGTTAAGGAAAAATAGAAATTTGTATTAATCAGCATTTAGCATCTACTTAGGTACAGAACTGAAATCTAAATTATTATTGCTCAAATGGCAAAAGCAGGTCAATTATTTTTAACGGCTGCCGCTCCCTGGCGAGAGCGGCGCGCGCGTTTCACGACTGAATCAGTTGGCTTTCACAATGCCCGGCGGATTCCAGCTGCCTGCGCCGGCTGGAAGGATGGAAGGTGCTTCCGTCTTCGGCCAATAGAGACGCATGACGAGGTAAATCGGGCCATTTGGTGCCGGAAGCCAATTCGCTTCCTTGTCCTTGCCCGGCGAATCTTTCTGGATGTAGAGCGTCAACGAGCCGTCTTCGTTCTTCTTCATGTTTGGCAACATCGGCGAGTTGATCAGATATCGATTGATCGGATTCTCGATCAGCAGCTGCGACTTGCCATCGTACATCGTCACCGACCAGAACGCGTTCACCGGCGGCAGTTGGCCAGCTGCGAAGGTGAGCGTGTAGTTGTGCTTGCTGCCATCGAGGATTTCGCCCTTCGCGTCCGTGCGGGTCATCGGATACATGGCCTCAACGGCATCGTTGCCGTAGATGCCGCCTGTGGCAGCGGCGGCGCGTTTCAGCCAATCGCCCTTGTAGAAAGCGTCGTCGCCAAAGAGCGCACCCACCCTCCAGCCGTTAATATCTTTCATGCCGGAGGATAGATACTTCTTAATCTTGCTGTCGCCTTCCTTCATCGCCAGCAGGACGGCGGCTTTGTGTTCCAGCGAGAGCTCTTTGAAGTCAAAAGTCTTGCCCGGCCCGATGCCGATACTGGCAAGTTTAGCCCGGATATCCTTGTTCTCCGGCCTGACCGGCACGAAATCGAGGGCGGCATCGAGATAGGCGTAAAAATTCTCTTTGATCCCCTGCGTCGTGGCCGGGAGGAAGTCGATTTTCGGTGCAGCGGGCGGCGCGGGTTGTTTGAGGAACGCGGACAGCGGCTGCGCCTTGTATCCGGCCTGCACCTTTATAACGTGCGGCATGTCGTCGGCGTTGAACAGCTGGGTGCGGATAACGGTGAGCGCGAAGGGTGTTGTAGATTCAAACACCTTCTTAATGCCCGCCGGTTTGTCACCTTTCCAGGCAGGGCCGACAACGAGATAGCTGCCGGCATCGTTGCCTGTCGCACGGCTGCCAATGTAGCCATAGTTGTAGGTATTGCCATCAATCAACTGTACCGAGTAGTAGCGCTCTTCTGGCACTGCGGGCACCGAGATCACCATTGGTTCCGCGCGCAGGTCCAGCCAGATCATCGAATACGGCGTATCTGCGTTGGGGGTGACTACGGCTGTGTCCTTGTAGGTGAAGACACGGGTTTCGTTGAACACTTTGTTGAACGGAGCCTTGTATTGCCCCGAGTTTTTGTCCACGCAAAACTCATTCATCACCGCGTAGTTCATCACAATCGGCAGGCCGTAGATGAAGGCCTCCTCTGCGATAGCCTTGGTTTCGGCGATGCCAGGCGCCGCGATGCCTGATTTTTTATCGGCTTGTTCTGCAGCCACAATGGGGTCGCCTTTCGTAGCGCAGCCGGATAACAGCGCTACAGCGAAGACGCTGCATAAAGCGCCGAATAAAAGTAGGGGTCTTGATTTGTTCATTTGTCCCTCCTTTAGGTTTACTTGCATTGACAATAGATTCAGTATCGTTATCGGTCAGGCCGCCCAACTAGTGAGTAGCGAGATTTTTTTCGCGTTTATTGGATAATTAGGAATTAATTCTCGTTTATTGGCTTCATTGGTGCCATTTTGGCTTAGCTTCCAGTTTATAGTGCATCCTTGACGAGTTGGCAAATTCTTCTCGAGTGGTGATTACGTGCCAGAAAACCAACTACCAGGTGACTACAGATGTGTGGAGACGATCCAATTCAAGTCAATTCTATAGATACCATTTTTGGGCGGTTGTCAATGCAAGTCAGTCTCAATCTTGAAAATTGGCAAATCAGCCCAGTCCGACGGCCATCCAGGATAAGTTTGTCTATCGCACGAAAATAAGCATTGTAAGATGCACATGTTTCTTGCCAATACCGCCGGCGAAGCCAATTTTCCAAAAAACCTGCATCTTGCGGTCAGGCACGAGTTCCGACCGCCTCTGATCCGATCCCCAGAAACCAACAATCGGGGGATTTCAGATGTGTGGAGACAACCACCCGGCTGCCAAAATTCCAGATATCATCCTTGCATTATCATTAACACTTTATATTTTAAGGAAACGGATAATATCATTCAATATTTCCAGATTACCAGACGGCACAGGGTTTCCCTTGAAAATTATCTTTATTGGTTTCTGCTGATATCGCACAATCAGTAGAGCTGGTGGTAAAGCCGATATTTTAAAACATCCATCCCATTTTGTTTACGAGTGATCAGGGGATCAGTCAACCTGGTCATTCCCTTCTTTCTTTTGATCCTCGTGCTTCATCATGATTTGAGACCAATTGGTGTTTTCCTTCGAAATCAGGTTTTCGACCCGCTGGACCAATAAAGGGAAGGCATCTTTGCCGTCATAGGGCTCCACGGAAGCCTGGAACAGGTATTTTTCTTTTTTCAGGCTCTCGCAGGTGGTGCGATACTTTATCCAGTTTTCCTGATGCTGTCCAAGCGCGATAATACTGGCAACAATGGATACGATAACGCCCAGCAGCCCCGTGATAACAGGCCCGGTGAACTCGAAACCGCGGATGCTTACCGCAATGCCGCTTACGAATGGAATAAATGTTGCGGCGACTATTTCCGCCTTGCGCAATCGCCTGAATCTTTTCTGGTTTTCCATACTCTTGCGGTCATACCAATCAATCTGATTCTGTAGCCGGTCTTGGATGTAATCATCTGGGTTCATTATTATTTTTCCTGTCAGAATGTTCCTCGATTGAAACGAAGTTCGCAATAATAAACTGCGACTGGCCGGGATTCACCAGCCGGGTTTACAGGGGATAACTATATATCCTAAAAATTCCAGCGAGCAAACGTACATTAATTGACCGCCTTTACGCACGAGCTGCTGGCCCGTCCACTTTTCGGGCTTTTTTTCATGAATTCTAAAAAAAGCCCGACCTTCCGAGATTTTTTCCAAGGTAATCGACCATTCTGTTCCCGGAATAATTTCTCAACCTTGTCATTTTCTAACATTGATATTGATCGCCGATCTGCTCTCGCCGGTTTTGGACTGGCCGCCGCAAGATCATGTCTTTCATCCTGAAAATAAAAAAGCCAAGAGACCTTGTCACAGGCAGCTCGGCTTTTAAATGAAAAACGATTTCATGAGGTTCATCCCTCACGACGGGTTTTGAGATCTGTTGTTTAAAGATGAAATTATTGCGGATTCATACCCCCTGACTTCAAAAATGTCTGAATCTTTCCTTACTAAAAATTGCCGGATGCTGTCAACAATAAGATAAATGTGAATAGGTTCAGAGGTTCAGGGGTTCAGAGGTTCAGGGGTTCAGGGGTTCAGGGGTTCAGAGGTTCAGGGGTTCAGGGGTTCAGGGGTTCAGAGGTTCAGGGGTTCAGAGGTTCAGGGGTTCAGAGGTTCAGGGGTTCAGAGGTTCAGAGGTTCAGAGGTTCAGGGGTTCAGAGGTTCAGGGGTTCAGGGGTTCAGGGGTTCAGGGGTTCAGGGGTAGGTATAAATTCCAAATTTCAAGCAGCAAATCACAAATAAATCTCAAATCACAATAATCAATGACCAAAACAGGCCAAACCCGGCCGCCACCGAACCCGGGCACCATCCATTTATCCGGAAGGCTATTATAAAGCCATCCTACAATGGCACGGATTCTTTATCGATCAAACTAGCTGACCTTCAGCCAGCGGCCTCGGCTTATATGAAACTACAAATATTTTATCTCGCGCAGAGTCGCAAAGCTCGCAAAGGGAATGATTAAAAATATAAATAATCTTGGCGCCTTGGCGTCTTGGCGCGATGATGAATAGTTTCTGTCTTTGATCAGTCGGGCTGCCCTTTAGCCCGAGGCGGCCGCTCGTATGAAACTACAAATCCCGGTTCAAGGTTCAAAGGCGCGAAACCCTCCATCGTCACTCCGGCAGGGTTTTAGCCGGAGTCCAGCGGCTTTTACTTCTCTGGATCCCGGGGCCGTCATCCTGAACTTGATTCAGGACCGGGATGACGGTCCTGGATTGCGGCTAAAAACCGGCCGCAATGACCGGAGGTGGATGTGGCAAAATTCCGATATAGTTTCTTCCTTTGATCAAACTGGCTGCCCTTTAGCCAGCGGCCCCGGCTTATATGAAACTACGCCAGAATGGCACAGTTTCTGTCTTTGATCAGACGGGCTGCCCTTTCGCCCGAGGCTGCGGCTATATGAAACTACGCCAGAATGGCACAGTTTCTGTCTTCGATCAGTCGGGCTGCCCTTTCGCCCGAGGCCGCGGCTCGTATGAAACTACATTCAGTTTAATGGAATTCTGGCGATTTAAATCACCCTCACCCGGCCTCTCCCGTCAAGGGAGAGGAAAAATCCCCCTCGGGTCCCCCTTTAGAAAAGGGGGAAGAATCTTACCGCCCCCGGCGGCCTCCGGCTCGTAGAGCGGCGGAAGCTTAGGCCTCGGAGAGGAGGAATTGAGGGAGGGGGTAAAATGGATAGATTCCTTTCAGCAAACGCAATTTTTCAGTTTCTACAGACAGCCGCGGCATGAGACCTCCCGGGAATCCGGAGTTTCGGATAAAACCTCGAGCAGGGCTGCCGCCACCCAAGCGGTCAGCCGCCGGCATTCGGACGATTGCCGTTCACTGCTGAAGCGATCGCGGAGGCTTGCGCAGCGAGTGGTCATATAATCGTTTAAAAATCGTGTCCAACGATTTGTTTCGATGCAATCCATCGACCCAGACGATAGGAGGCTGGAAATGGAATTTCGTCAGCTAAGAACCTTTCGGGCCGTTGCGGATAATCAAAGCTTTACCAAGGCAGCCGGCGAGCTGTTCATGGCCCAGTCTTCCGTATCAGCCCAAATCCGGGCGCTGGAGGAAGAACTGAACCTAAAACTGTTCGATCGCATTGGCAGACGGGTCCTGATTTCAGATGCAGGCCGGAAGCTTTATGAATACGCGCGCCGGATAGATGAAATGACGGCTGAAATCCGCTCCGAGCTGAGCAGCGACAGGAATATCTATGGAACCCTTACGGTCCGAATTCCGGAAACCTTGGCAAGCGTTCACATGCCGGAGGTGATCGGTCGCTTTTACAGCGATAACCCGCGGGTGAAACTGAACCTGATCAACTGCTCGGATGTGCAGCTGCGCGAGGAATTGAATTCCGGTCGGATAGATCTGGCCTTTTTAATGACCGACTCGATTGCCTTTAAAGCAGAAGCCTGCAGGAATCCGGCTGTCTGGCGGGCACCACCCGAATCGACATCGAGCCGGATCTGACCGTTATGGCCTGCCCTATGTCGGATGAAGTACTGGGCAGCCTCGCCGATCAAACATTCGGGGAGATGTGGCATTCGGAAATAGCGGAAAAAATCCGCTCCCACGACAGGCCATACTGCGTCAACTGGCTGTAAGGGCCGCAACGCAGAGGGGGCTGTGTCGTAATCCCGATGTGTATCCATAATTGGTCGCGGCCCGCAATAAAAACGATTCCGCCATTTTAAAAAAAGCCGGGGCCGCGCTGCTGGCATAGGGGGTTGAATACAATCTGGTGGCCGAAGCCGCCCGCTTCTGGTTCATCGTTCGCTGCGGCTTCTGCTCCTGGCTGCTTCATCTGTCGAAATGGACGGTGTTGACGAATCAAACGCGTCAATCCACCTAGTGCCCATCCATAAAGGGTTTTTACAATGATGGGCACCTGATGGTGTTTCCAATCCAGAAATGAGAATTTTTGCCCAAGTTCAAGGAAATCAAGCCCTTGCGCGGAGGCGTAGTTTACTACGTCGCACAAGCGAGGGCGCGGATTGACGCGGAAATTGGGCAAAAAGGCCATTTATGGATGGAAACTACCTGTCCCCGCTTTTCTGCGCAAGGAGACGGATATCACCTTGTCGGAACAGGAAGCGGCTTTCCTGCATCAGTAGCTGACAACCAGTGCCGTGGACAAAGTAGTGTCGGTTTTATCAAGATCGTCGGGACGGGGATCGTTGTTGTAAAACACCGAATAAGAAACTTTCAGAGCCAGAATGTCCGTTATCGCCGAGATCAGCGCCGTTTCCGAGTTCAGTTTCCAGGTGCTGCTGTCCTTGAAGCCCTGCAGGTATTCCAGGCTCTGGGAAAATTTGGTTTTTTCCGTAAAAGCCCATTCATATTTTCCGAAGAGCCGGCCTTCCAGAAACTTCTGACTGTCTTCATCCGGGTCTGAATAGTCCTCATACGCATAGTTCAAACCGGTTTCACCCACCAGAAAATGCTTGGGTCCGATCAAAAATTTGTAGCCGATACCGGGGCCGATACCGATACGGTTGTCGAATCCGGAAAATTTATCCCGCAGCCAGCTTCCAAGACCGTATGCATACCAGCGTTCGTCGATGGAATAGTCGGCACGCAGGTCAGTGTAATATTTTTCCGCGGTTTTGTCGCCGTCGCTCTTGTTATAAAGTGCGCCGGCCACCCAGGAACCGGTCCACTTATCGGTGAACTTGTACGTCATTTCATTGTTACCGGCCAACGCCAGCGTATCGGTGTTGCCGGTGGTGTTGACCAGAGAAAATTCCGCTGTATCGCTGAAGCGCTTTTCTTCTTCTTTTTTTTCTTCCTGGGCAAAGCCGATCGCAACAAAACCCATTATACACATCCACACCGCCACAATTCTTAAAATACACATGTGTTTCCTCCTTGTTACAATATTGTTCAGCGCATCTTTTTTTCATCTGCCAGGATGGACTGGTATTCACGGGCTTCTTTGAGGATAGCGTCGGAACCCACCTGCCTTGCCAGCCGGACGGCTTTGCTGAGCCAGTCTGCCGCCCGGGTCTTGTCTCCATCTGAAAGAGCTCCGCGGGCCGCCCGGAGATAAAGATAGGCTGCATCCCCGGGACGCTGCGCCTTCTCGCAGGACTGCGCCGCCATTGCCAGAATGGATACCATCGAGCGGTAATCCCCGCTTTCGGATCTCAGGCGGGCAGCCTCGTCGAGGGCCGCCGCGGCATCATCGAATCTTTCCTCGATCATCGCCAGCCGCCCGGTCAACTCCAGAAGATCGGCCTCAAACCGAGGTGTCGTCGGTTGTCCCAGGGCAGAGATCGCGATTCTCAGCTGGGCCGCTTTTCCGCGATCGGCGGCAATCATGCCTCTTAGATAGCCTGCTTCCGAGAGGGTTTGCGGCGTCGGCGCTGGTTGTGCTGCTTTCAGCCGTTCGGTGATCTGCCAGGCTTGGTCTAATTCTCCGATCTTGTAACGGGCCACGGCTTCGATCAACAGCAAATCAACCGGCGGACTGCGGCCGGCGAGCTGCAATTCCGCCTGGTACTTTTCAATCTCCTCCAGTGCTTCGGAATAGGCTCTGTCGGTCAGTTGACAAACCGCCAGATTGTAGCGCGTATCGACGACGGCATTTAAATCGTCCAGAACGTATGCGCGTTCAAGCGCCTTGCGGTACAAAGATATGGCTTGAGAAATCCGGCCGGATTCGAAAGCGATGCGGGCGGCCCGGTTCGTCCGGAAAAATTCGGTGTCGACGCTCTCGTTTGCCGGCGTTGTCTTTTTGGTTCCGCCACAAGCGAACAGAATGCACAGAAAACCTGCCATGCAGATGGCCGTCAACCAGCTTTTTGTTATCGGATGCCCGTTCATATTTAGCGTGGGACCTCCGTGGGGGAAATGCGGCCCCTCGGAGCCTGCTCCGTCTTTTCGCCGCCCAGCAGCCAGTTAGACCGGAGTTGTTTAAGCAGCATTTCGAGTTCGTAGACCGTTTGCTGGGTCTGAAGGAGCAAAACCGGCATGTTGGTCATGGCCTCGTCGGCATTTTCGATCATTTTCGGCAAATGGGGCGTGGTGCGGCTCAAGTCCTTGGTGACTGACTGAAGCGAAGCCATTATATTTTTCGCACTATGGACCACCTGCGGCAAATCACCGGAAAGCTGCGCAATATTTTTGGAAATAACGGTCGTATGGGCGGCGGTCGTCTGCAGCGAGCTGAGCAGGGGCGCCAGTTTTTCGACTTCGGCATTGACCTGGGTCAACAGCGCTTCCAGTTTCAGGGCCAGGCGGTCATCCGCCAGCAGTCTGCCCAAGGTGCCCTCGCCGGCGGCGATTTTGCCGGTGATGGTATTCAAGTTCGTGAGCAGTCGTTTCGTATCATCCAGAATCGGCAGCGCCTTTTCACGAACATCGGCAATCAT
This sequence comes from uncultured delta proteobacterium, assembly GCA_963774425.1. GTDB lineage: Bacteria > Desulfobacterota > Desulfobacteria > Desulfobacterales > JAFDCJ01 > JAFDCJ01. The sequence continues at coordinate 222,180 of CAVZEZ010000036.1, forward strand.
CTCGCCGATGGACTCGGTCGGCGCGGCCTCGGCCGTCGCGTTTATGACGGCATATTGCCAGTCAAGGGGTTCTCCCTTGCCGCGGCTGATTTCCAGATAGGACGCTCCGGCCACACCGAATTGTTTGCGGATAATCGCCTCGGAGTCGCGGCGGACAAAATCCATCATTTTACGATTGAGAGTGGCGATCGCATGAATCTGTTGATTTTTCTCGACCACAATCTGGCTGACTTCCCCGGCATCCGTTCCGAGAATCATCACTTGCGCGCCTTCAGTCAGACCGAAAAGCCCCTCGGGCGGCAAAATGACTTTGAGTTTTGCACCGGGTTCGAACCAGCCCCGCAGACGCGCGCTTTCCAGCACGGCGGCGATAAACACCACAAAAACAATAAGCACCAGAGCGCCCACCGCCGCATTGGTGTAACGGAAGAGAGGAGACGAGCGATCAGCCATATTTATCCCCCGATCATCTTCAGATTGTGGCCGGAAAGCTGTAAATGAATATCAGCCGGAATCGATACGTCCTGCCAAACGTCTCTTGAAAGGGTCATCCAAATGACCGCGGCGCCCCGGTCACGGGCTCGACGGATGGCGTTTATCAACGATGCCATAACGTGCGGGTATAGACCGAAGGTCGGATCTTCGAGCAGCACCATTGCCGGCTTGCCCAGGAAAGCCCGCACACATGCCGCCCGGCGAAGATCTTCCCGGGAATAATCCTGCGGATATCCGGTTGGAAGACCGGGGAGGCCGAATTTTACGGCCAGCAAGGCGGCTTCCGATCCCAGGGCTTCGGCCGGCCGGAAGGTATGATGACGCTGGCTCAACAAAATGTTTTCCGCGACTTTGAAATCTTCCAGCCAGTCACCCGAGGAGAAAACCCGCCCGATCCGGCCGCGCAGCACATTGGCCTCATCAGCCGACAGGTCTCGCCAGTCCCGACCCAAAAAATGAACCCTTCCTTCAACCGGCCTGCTCAGACCGGTGCACGCATCGGCAAAGGACGAAACCTGGTCCAATTTCTGGAAGCGAACCAGGGCCATCTGGCCGCTGAATAGTTCGAAATGGGTGTTGGTGTATTCGCGGTTCTTCTTACGGCCGCTGACCAACGTGGCGTGTTCGACTTTCAATACCGAGCGCCGATCTAAAATCGTTGCGATCACATTTATACCTTTAGAACAAAACCGTCAGTGTTCCGGAAACAAGAAACACCGCCAGTACGGATTTTACGAACCCGGAAGGCAGCACCGCTGCCATCCGGCCCGCCGTACCGCCCGCGGATAATCCCGTCATGCAGGTGATCAAAGCGATCAGCAAACCGGAGGCCAGAGGTTTGAGGGCAATTATTGTATACTCTTGCAGACCCATGGCCACGAGGACGTTATTGATAAATTCGACGATCGGGATGTCCGTAATCCCCAAAGCGGTTCCCGCCGTGTAGCCGGCTGCCAGCGCCACAATGATGAAGATGATATTCAGGCAGAAGGTGGCAAGCGCCGTGGCCCAACAGCGGGGAACGATGCAAAACAGAAACGGATCGATCCCCTGGGCATCCAGCATATGAAGCTGTCCGCTGGCGCTCAAGTGACTGAGTTCGACCATGTTGACTGAACCGCTGCGGCCGATGACGATCAACGCCACCATCAGCGGTGCGACTTCACGCACCAGGACCAGAACGAGGATTCTGCCGACGGAACCGCTTTGGCCGAGAATGTTCAGCCAGTAAAGGGCCTGGAAAACCATCGCCAGACCGATTAATATGCCGGTTACCAGAACGAAGGGCAGTGCGTCGATACCCGCCAGTTTGATCTGGCGCAGGAATTCATCTGCCAGCGTGCGGCGCCAGTTCGCCGGACGGCATCCCTGCCTGATTACCGCCACGATCAGACTGCTTAATTCGACGAGAGGCCGCAGCAGATGGACTGGAATACGACCGATCGCTGTCAACATCCGGAGCAGGCGGTGCGGACGTCCGTCGGTTGGTTCATTTGCCATGGTCGATGTTTCATCTGCTGCGCTCATATCCGACCTACCAGAATAAATGTATCCAGTTCGCCGACATGCGGCAGGTAAAAGCCTCCCCGCTTCTTGAACAGATAGTGGCTCTGTAGACGCCGGTAGGCACATTCACTGACGTGGATCTCACCGGACGGTCCGGTTGCGGCCATTATGTCGGCCGTCCTGACGGCATCACCCCACAAATTATAGTTTTGCTCACTGCTTCCCAAGGTTTTCCCGATGGCGCCGCCGGTGTCGATTCCCATTCTGAAATCGGGACGCCGGCCCGCTGTCGGGAGGATGCTCGAGCAAAGCTCTCTGATCGACAAGGCCAGTTCAGCGATCAGATGGGGGTGATCGGAAGCCTCTTTGCCGAAGCCCGCGGCGCAGACCACCTGATTGCCCATCAGCTTTACGTATTCGATGCCGGTGGCCGAAGCTTTCGATTCCAGCCGCTGTATGAGACGATCCCCTGCGATGGTGTGCTCCGGGTCCTCGAGACGTTGCGCAAGTGCCGTCGAATCGGTCAACTGCAGGACTAAAATGGTTGTGTCCTCAAACAAATCGACCTCGAGTGACTCGGGTGCACCGGCATTATTTTCGAACTCTTTGCGAAATTGCCGTGCACGCCGATCGATGATCGCCGTCCGGCGCATATGGGTGGCCGGTTTCACTGGCCGAAAATCGTCGCCCTGTCCGGGGAGTGTGGAATGGCGATCGGTTTCGGCTCCGTCGGGCCGCAGTTGCCCGCTATCCAAATCATCCGTTTCGACTTGCGCCGCGGAATTATCCCCGATTCTTGTGCCGCAAAACCGGAGTGCCAGCAATCCGGCAACGGCCCGGGCAAAAGATCGTTCTTCCGACGGCCATTGTCGGCCAGGCGCCTCGTCTTCAAACCACAGCGCGCCCAATAGCTTCTCCGGGCTTGCAATCGGGACCGACAGAAGGCTTGCGCAACCCATCGAACCCAGATAGACACGATGCAGCTCGGCCGAGCGAAGGTCCTCCGCCGCGGTCCCGATGGCCATGGTTTCACCGGCGAGGATCGCGTCGAACAGATGCGGCAGATCCTCCTGCCGCAATAGCGTCCCACTGGTGTGACCGCCGCTTTCGCGGTCGAAACATTCCCGGCAGACAAGCTGCCGGTGGCCGAACTGCAATTGCCAGACGCTGACCCGCCGCACACCGGCTGCTTCCGCGACGATACGTCCCATATGTTCCAGGGGCTCTGTTTCAGCCGGATCAAAAAGGTCGGATCTCGAGGCAAGTTCGGAGAATGCTCCGCTGTGGGCTTCCATTTCCCGCCGGCGCGCCAGCAGCAATGCGCTGATCCGGTCGCTTCGCAGCCCCTGCCAGATGAGCAGTCCGGCCAACACACTTGCCAGGACCAGCACCCCAAGACTCATCCACAGGGATTTACGGTTGTTGCGGGAGACAAATCCCACGAAATCGTCGGCCGGAACCAGGATCAGCGTCGACCAGTTTCTGCCGACCATGGGTTTCAACGATGAAACGGTGTTGATGTACTTGCGGCCGTTGACGCTCAGCTCCCGGCTGCCCTGGCCCTCCACCTGGAAGCGATTGAAGGCGCGCACCAGCACCGGATCATTCAGTTCATCCAATCTCCGGGGCACCAGCTCCCCGCCCCGTTCTGCGAGCATGCGGCTCAATTCCGGAAACGCCACAATATAGCCGCGCTCGCCGATGATCATTGCCTGTCCATGACGCCCGATTTTAAGGTTTGCCAGAAAAGCGCTGAGACTGGCCAGACTGACGTCCACACCGACAGCACCCAACAGCCTGCCATCAACGGAGCGGAACGCCATCGATGCCGTGATGCCCGGCGCTCGGTCTGTGAAAAATACATAGACATCCGTCCAATAGATACCGCGTTCGCCGGCGGCGCCGATATACCATGGCCGTGACCGGGGATCATAGGTGTCTTGCGGATCTTCCTCCCGTACGATTTCATTGCCTTCCGGATCCCGCCGTATCCAGGTCACCCTCCGTTTATCGCCCCCCGTTTCGATATGCTTGCTGTGAATCGATCCGTTCGCCATTTTCTTCAGCATTAAGAAATTTCCGGTATTGTCGGCAAAACTGAAGGTCGCCACCTGCGGCAGTGTTTTTAAAACCTGCATGGCCAAGGGCTCGGCCAGCGCCTGCCAACCGTCTGCGAAAAATGGGTATTTCGTTTGGTTAAGTACGTTGTGGGATATCTCGACCGCATCGGCAGCCGGGGTCAGGAAGGCGCGAACTTCGGTGGCAATGCGTCGTTCCAGGGAACTCAGTAAATCGTCCGACAACGCCAGGGCATCTTTACGATTGCTGGAGTAGCTGAAAAACGCAATCCCCAGGATGGCCGCGATCATCAATGCCACAAAAGCGATCGGCACTGCAATGCGCAGCAGGCGCCGCCTGGCATGCCCCTGAAGTTTGTCCGGATTGCGGATGTCAAAATTTTCTTCCATAGAAAAAATACTGGATTCTCTGTTTTCCTGGGGATAGTGGGGCCTGGCCAAACACATTGAACTGGACCGCCTTCCAATTTTCCTACCCCTGTTTGAACTAAGGGCTCACTCAAAAATAACTTCACATTTTAGACGCAGATACATCCTGCCCGGCTGCGGTGCGAATGCTCGGAATATCTGGATATCCTCAAGTTGCCGCGCCTTGCCGGACAGGCGCCTCAACGTCTAATTTCGTGAATTAATTTGTTCGTGAACCCTAAGTGAACCTTCGCTTAATCATCATATTTTTTCATGATTTCCTTCTTCTTACCCTTAGTATTCATATAAGCGCGCCTTTCAGAATGTTCATCACGCCTTGGCCTCCCTCAGACTGGGCATAGTCCAGAATGATCGGAACGAATTTGTTGATCATCTCCTGGTTTAAACCGAGTTTTGAAAAACTGTCCGCCAATGTTGCCATCCCCGCCAGCGAATCCGATTTTCCTCCCAGAGATGAAAGCGAACTGCCCACCTTACCGGCCAGTCCGCTGGTTTTAGGAGCGGAATCCATCAGAGAACTCACGCCGGGGAGTGCCTCGGTCACCTTGGAAAAGTCTGCCACGCTGAGGTTCTTCTTCGCGTAGTCAAAAATGGCGCCGGAACCTCCCGTGGCCTGATCCTCGGTGACACCGAGCTGCTGCGTCAGGGACCCTATCAGCTTCGAAATATCGGCGGAAGCCGGCTTGACAGCCACGAAAAGCATCAGAAAAACAAATACAGAACTCACTCCGATATAAATTTTTTTCATTTCCGTTCTCCTTATTGTGGTTAAATTATTAGCAGACAGGTTCATGGATCCTGTGAAAATACGACAAACGAGTCTTTTCACCAAAACCGTCATATAATTCGGCTGCCTTTGTTTTCCAACCTAATTCGGATAAATCCGCTTGAACCCGAAACCCATCGGCAGTTTCATCCAAACACCGTCCACATTGGCGACGTTCTCGTCGGGCTTCTGTGACGAACATAGCGAATTTACGGCTTCCTCACCGCGCTCCCTGCGTTTGTTTGAGTTGTTCGACCACCTTCTCGAGGTTGAACGAGCCCGGCTTCTGGCTGGGCGGGTAGTCGATGAAGGTTTGCAAAAACTGCGCGGCCAGCGCCTGCATCGGTACCATGACAAATACGCGGTCGAGCAACCAGTCGTAGTATGTATTCGAGTTGTGTTGCGCCTTTTCGAACGGGTCGCGCCGAAGGTTGAAAAGCAGCGGCACGCGCAGCGGCGTGAACGGCTCCATCCACACGCCGAATTTCTCGCCGCGGTTTTCGAGGAACACGGCTTTCCACGGCAGGTAGCGGATGGCGACGATGGCGCCGTCGTCGTTTACGTACCAGAACTCCTTGCGCGGCGATGTGTCGGTTTGGCCGCTCAGGTAGTCGAGCTGGTTGTAGCCGTCGAGATGCTGTTTGTAGTTGCGGCCGATGGCCTGGTAACCGTCGAGCAGATCCTCCTTTATATCGGGCTTGCCGGCGGCGGCCAGAAAGGTGGGAAACCAGTCTTCGTGCGATACGATATCGTTCAGCGTTTTACCTGCAGGAAATTGGCCCGGCCAACGCACGAAGGCGGGAACGCGGTAGGCCCCTTCCCAATTGGAGTTCTTTTCGCTGCGGAATGGCGTGGTGCCGGCATCGGGCCAGGTGTTGTAGTGCGGACCATTGTCGGTGGAGTAATAGACGATCGTGTTCTCGGCGATCCCCAGATCGTCGAGCAGCTTGAGCAGTTCACCCACCTGCAAGTCGTGCTCGACCATGCCGTCTGAATATTCGTCCTGGCCGCTGATGCCCCGGTGCTCTTTTTTGACGTGAGTGCGAAAATGCATGCGGGTGCCGTTCCACCAGACGAAGAAGGGTTTGCCGGCCTGGTGCTGCCGCTGGATGAAGTCCTTGGCGGCGGCGATGGTCTCCTCATCGATGGTTTCCATGCGCTTTCTGGTGAGCGGGCCGGTATCCTCGATGGTTTGGGTGCCATCGGCGTTGGCCTTGCTCTTGATCACGCCGCGCGGGCCGAACTGCTCCCGGAATGTTTTGCCGTTGGGCAGCACCATGTCACCGGGGTAGTCTTCATGCTCGGGCTCTTCCTCGGCGTTGAGGTGGTAGAGATTGCCCATGAACTCATCGAAGCCGTGATTGGTCGGCAGATGCTCATCGCGATCGCCGAAATGGTTCTTGCCGAACTGACCGGTGGCGTAGCCCACCGATTTAAGCGCCGCGGCGATGGTGATATCGGATTCCTGCCAGCCCTCCTTGGCACCCGGCAGGCCGACCTTGGTCATGCCGGTTCGCACGGGCACGGTACCGCCCATAAAAGCGGCGCGTCCCGCGGTGCAAGATTGCTGGCCGTAATAGTCGGTAAAGGCGATGCCTTCTTTGGCGATACGGTCGATATTGGGCGTCTGGTAGCCCATCATGCCGCGGCTGTTGTGGCTGATGTTCCAGATGCCGATGTCATCACCCCAGATCACCAGGATGTTCGGTTTTTTGTCTTGTGCATGGGCGTTCGCGGCACAAATCAACAATCCAGCCGTCGCCAGCACGACTGCACACAGTATCCAACCTCTATTCATCGATGTTTTCACTATTTGCCTCCTTTCGAATTATATCCATGTTCACTTTCCTGAATTCCCCGGTCAACGGGCTTGGCAGAACAAATATCAGAATACCGCCATCCAGCGTCGAAAGAAAATTTCTCCAGTTTGACAGCCGGTTGTCTTAATCCGAAAATGATGAACCACCGAGATCCTGCTTTTTATGTACCAGATCATTCCATCCCCTGCCAAGCCGTTTCATCAGATTTGCCGTGGATTTGACCGTCACGTCGAGTGGCGTGATACGATCGTCGGTCACTATACACAAAGCGCCGGACCAAGGGTCTGGAGCTCCGGGCAGATAAATGAACTAAGGGGTAAATTCACGGCGCATACCAGATCGGCGACGTGTAGGCGCGTTCCTGGATGCTCACGGGTACCTCGTCGGCCAACTTGATGCCGTATTTGGCGGCGTCGTAGGTCGTCCAGCGCGGCGTGGGAATCTCGAGAACGCGGGCGTAATAAAAGGCGCGGCGCCCGGGATCAAACTCGGGATCGGTCCAGACGGCGATCAGCTCGGAGTCGCCGATGGTGTTGGTCCAGGCGGCCTTTTCGGCGTTGACCGTGTTGCCGACGGCGGCATCGAGTTTGCGCTCGTGGGCGTCGCCCCAGGCAACGTTATAGATCTTCTCTCGTGTGTGGCCCTCGGCATCGATCCAGCCCTTGACGACACGGCCCTCGAAATTGAAGGCATCTTCGTTTCATCAATTATGCTTGCGGCAATTGGTGTAAAGCAATTCCCCGCCCTGTTGCACGACAGCTTCTTTCCCCTTGGCAAACAGGGTTATGTTGCCGTCCGAGTATCTTTTCCCGGATGCGCTGCGCACCCGGTTCAACGGCCTTGCGCTGCGCTCCTGGTGATCGCTGAACATGATCTGATCTTTTTTAAGGCGCGATCTTTGGTCCCCTGAACGGTATTCACCGTAGCTGACGGTAAAGCCGCTGCCGCCGTCGCAGGTGTAGCTGATGGTCTGGGCGGGGGCGGGTACGCGCCGGCCGCCGGTTGTCCCTGCCGACGCTTCCTCATCCAGACAATAGGGCTTGGCATAAGCAACGCAGGCTTTGCGCGTGCAGGCAGCAAGACCGGTATCAGGGTTGCGGCGGCAGGTATTGCAGCCGTCGAAAAACGCCAGACAGTCCTTGGAAATCATCTGCTGCCAGCTGTTTATGTCATATTGTCCGGTTTCAGCCGGTTTTGATTCTGATGTTGGGCCTTTTCCCATCGAGACACAACCTGCCGGGCCGGCCAGCAGGATGAAGAATATAAGCAGCGCTTTAAAACAGTTCATAGGCATACCCTCGATTCAATGTCAAAACCAACGGCCGGAGCCTGCGGCAGTTTGTCGTCCGCGCCCGGTTTGCGGTCACCCGACCACGCTATGTCGTAAACCCTTTCGTGCAGTTTGCCGTCGTTGTCCATCCAGCCCTTGACAACCTGAATGCGGTCGAGGTTGGCGCCGTCCACATCGCAGATGGCGCGGATGAGCAGGGGGGCGCCTTGCCGGCGGGGGCCGCCTTCAAGTCCCCGCCCATGGGCACGCCTTTTTCATAGCCATGCTTGGCAAAGCCGGAGCGTTCCAGATCCGTCTTAACGAAGTCAAAACCGGCGAAAACGTGCTCGCGCAGGCGGGTACCTGTCGTGGCGAACACCTCCTTTTTCGCCATGACGTCCCACAGCGCCTCGCGCGTGTTCTCACGCGCCCAGACGGCGGCGAGGCCCGCGGCGCCGACCATGCGGGCCGGGATCTGATGGCCCTCCGGCGCCGGGCGGCCGGCGATCCACCGCCCTTTGGATAAACAGTAGTAAATCGTGATTTCCGGACGTTTATTCGGAACCGGAAGCAGGCTGATTTGCCGTCTCTCTTTTCCTTGTCTCATACGAAGGAATATTCAGGCAGCCTCTATCTGCTGTGCGGGGGGTGTCTGCTGGTGCACGTGCACATCCCGTTGTGGGAAGGGGATGCTGATTCCCTGGCGATCGAATTCCTCCTTCACCTGACGGGTGATATCCCAGTAAACCGTCCAGTAATCCGAGGTGTTTACCCAGGGTCGGCAAACGAAGTTGACCGACGAATCGGCCAATTCGTGGACGCGGACGACCGGTTCGGGTGTTTTCAGTACGAGCGGATGCGCTTTGACGATTTCTTCCATAACAGCCTGAGCCTGGGACATATCGTCCTCGTAGCCGATGCCGAACACCATATCGATGCGCCGGGTTGCCACGCCGGTTACATTGGTGATGATACCCCCCCAAATCGATCCGTTGGGAATGATCACCGTTTGGTTGTCGGGCAGCGTCAACGTGGTGGACACCAGGGTCATGTTCGACACCGTGCCGTTGGTGCCGGCCACGTTGACAAAGTCGCCGACATCATAAGGGCGATAGAGTAAAATCATGAGCCCGGCCGCGAAGTTGCTCAGGGTTCCCTGCAACGCGAAGCCTAAAATAAAACCGGCCGCGCCGATGGCCGCCAGAAAAGGTCCGACATTGATCTCGAGCATCGACAACGCCACGATCAAACCGATCAGGATGGTGGCTTTGCTGACCACATTCACCACGAAGTCCTTCAAGAGCCCCGATGCGCCCTTGAACTTTGCCACCGCCCGCCGGGCCGCGGATCCCAGAATCCGTGCCAGGATCAAAAAAGCGACCATCGTCAATATAAACAATACGATGTTCTTTGCCCAACGCAGTCCGCCTTCCTTCGACTTCAGCCAGCCGGTCACCATTGCCCAGGTACCGCCCGCATCGGTGACATCGACCTCGATACCGGATACGGCCGTCAGGTATTTATCATAGGTACCGATTTCGCCACCCTTGCTCTCCAGTTCATTGAGTACGGCCTTCATACGATCCATCAGGGCGGTCTGCTGCTCCTTGAGTTTGGTGACACTCGCCAGCAGCTTTTCCTTGGGCTCACCTTCGGCGTCTATCGCCTCGATTTGCGCCTGGCTGATTTGGACGGCTTGCTCCTTCAGCAGCGATAACCAGCCTTCGGCTTCGATTTCCAGTTCATCCTTGGTGAGGGGCACGAGCCGGTAGTTCAGTTCTTTGATGGATATCTCCGGATTCGAGGTGGTCTTGGGCGGCGGCTTAGGTTTGGGGGATTCCTCCTCTGCAAAAACCGGGAGGACGAAGCTGCAGAGGAACAAGATCACCGCGATTTTCATGATCGGATTTAAGCGAAGAGACCTTCGCGAGGTTTGCATAATTGCCTGTCTCCTTTTTTGTTCTTTGGCGACCTTCAAGTGCCGGTTTTTCAGACAAAACGGGCTATAATCGAAAAATTTTAGCGTCTAATGGGCTTATGCAAGGATGCGTCAGCGGAAGCAAGGGCAACCACCGGAAGAAAGAGAATAGAATCTGGATAGACCGCCGTAAATTGGACTTTGGTCCGATGGCGATGCAATCCGATTCGACCTGACAGGTTTTACGATATCCGGCTAAAGTACTGTTGGTTGTACCCCCTACGGTAGGGCCTGTTGACCCGAGCCGCTGTTAGGAGGCTGCCCGATGTAATATCTTCAATCACAGGGTCTACTGTAAAATGCTTATGAAAATATCCGAGGAATTATATTCATTAAGCATAAATAAGTTTAAAACCGGTAAACGGAATGGGGTGAATCATGTATTTTCATGCGTCACATCATGTATTTTCAATAGATAATGCAAATTCTGATCGGAGCATGCTCCAAAAAATCTTCGGCAGAGTCAAAAGTCTGGATATCGTCATAGCCTGCCGATGCGCTGTGATGTCTTCAACGAGGAACAGGAGATTGCGGTTCGGACCAACATTCAGCAATGACGCGGAAACAAGAAGATAACGGTCATGGCACTCACCTCCGATTTTCGAGGAGATACTGACTTCCTGCTGGTAATGGGACCGATCTGTCGGGAAGGCCTCGGCTGCAGTTCGGTTAAACAGCCTGAAGCACATCAATGATCTCTTCTTCCCATTTTTGTATGGCCACGATACTGAATAATCCCGGATTAAAATTCAGGCGTGTAACTGAACAGTGGTCGCAAACCGCACAGGGGACTTGACTTTGGTTGCAAAAAGCGAGTATTGACAAATGGCACGGCACCCATAGAAGCTCACCCGTGCGTTACAACCGTTGAAAATTAAAAAAGCAGAGGCTGCTATGAACTATCACATCATCCCCGACAAGGAAGCCCTGAGCCAATGTGCCTGGTGTCAAAACCATATCAACGAGCACACTGAAGTTTTCGGTTTGGGCGCCAAACTAAATCCTAAGGTCGACTTATCGGATTATGAGAGCCATTGCATTCAGATCGACCTGCTATCCGAACCGATGCAGGTATACATGCTGGTAGCTGCGCGAGGTTCGGAAGCCAAAGAAAACGGCAATGACAGCATGTTTCTGCTCTGCTCCCAAGAATGCGCCGAAAAACTGAAAGGCGTTCTCGAAGAAGAGATATCGGCCGGCAGAATATTCGACGCCGTTCGATTCGGGTGAACCCGGTCTATTTCAGCTGCAACCCGGATCATTTGCGCATCCATCCCTACCGTATGATCTCCGAGAAAAATGGCAATAGGAGGGAAGTTGCAGTCTTATGGGGGGTAAAAACTGCGAATAACTCCATTCAGGAGCGGTTCGGAACCTTATACATCCAAAATGAGGGTTAGTTTCATATAATCCAGGAGGGAAACATGAAGATGGAAAGAATCCACAACTTCAATCCGGGGCCCGCCACCCTGCCCCTGGCGGTGCTTGAAGAGATCCGGGAAAATTTTTTGGACTTCCAGGGTTCCGGCATGTCCATCATCGAAATAAGCCATCGCTCCCGGGAATTCGACGAGGTCATCAATGATGCGGTGGCCAGAGCCCGGAGGCTGCTGAAACTGGATGACAACTTTGAGGTGCTTTTTATCCAGGGCGGTGCCAGCATGCAGTTTTGCATGATCCCCATGAATTTCCTACCGGGAGATTCGTCGGCGGACTTCGTGGATACCGGCACCTGGTCCAGCAAGGCCATCAAGGAAGCCGGGATTCAGGGCAAATCGATTAAAGTCGTGGCATCTTCAGCGGATGAAAATTATTGTTACATTCCGCAAAACATCGCGTTCAACAGTCAGGCTGAATTCGTCCATCTCACCTCCAACAATACCATCAAGGGCACCCAATGGGCCGGGTTCCCGGACACCGGCGGCATTCCCATCTTCTGCGATATGTCATCCGATTTTCTGAGCAGGCCGCTGGATGTGTCCAAATTCGGCCTGATCTATGCCGGCGCCCAGAAAAACGCCGGAGCTGCCGGTGTGTGTGTGGTGGTCATTCGCAAGGACATGCTGGAACGGGTGCCCGACCACCTGCCGACCATGTTGAAATACACCACCTACGCCGCGAAAAACTCCCTGTACAACACCCCGCCGTGTTTTGCGGTATATACGGTTCAGCTCATGCTAAAGTGGCTGGAGGAAACCGTCGGCGGCCTGGAAAAAATGGCGGCGATCAATCGCCAAAAAGCCGAATTACTGTATAATCTCCTGGACCGCGGCTCATTTTACCGGCCGACGGCCAAACCCGGCAGCCGCTCGCTGATGAACGTCACGTTTCGCCTGCCGGATGAGGATCTGGAAAAGCGGTTTATCAGCGAAGCATTGCAAAACGGTATCGGCGGCCTCAAAGGTCACCGCTCGGTGGGCGGATGCCGGGCTTCGCTGTACAATGCAGTCTCCTTGAACGACGTGGAGACGCTGGCCGATTTCATGTTAAGCTTTGAAAGGAAAAATGGCTGAGCGCCATGATTGTTATTTATGGTTTTACTTGACATGACCATTTATTACCATTAATTACATCTGAACGTCCTGGTTTGAATATGCTGATCATTACAACCTTCACATAACAAGGAGGTACAGATGGACAAGATTCTACGAATTAATATGGGTGCGGATGGCGGCCCGGAAGTCAAAACCGAATCCCTGGGCGATTATGCCGGACTCGGCGGTCGGGCCCTGACGTCCACGATCGTGGCCAAGGAAGTCCCGCCGCTCTGCCACCCCCTGGGAGAAGACAACAAACTGGTCATTGCGCCGGGACTGTTGAGCGGGTCCGTGGCGGCTATGTCCGGCCGCATTTCAGTCGGCTGCAAAAGTCCGTTGACCGGCGGGATCAAGGAGGCCAATTCAGGCGGCCAGCCGTCTCAGATGCTTGGCAGATTGGGATATGCCGCGATCGTACTGGAGGGAAAACCCAAAAGCAAAACGCTTTATAAGGTATTTATCAACAAGGACGGGGTGCAAATCAAGGAAGACAACAGCTTGTGCATGCTCGGCAACTATGATTTGGTCGACAAGATGAAAGCCGAATACGGCGAAAAAGTGCACTGCATTTCCATCGGCCCGGCCGGTGAGATGAAAATGTCGGCCGCATCGGTGGCATTTACGGATATGGAACAAAGACCCACCCGCCATGCGGGACGCGGCGGTGTGGGTGCCGTAATGGGTGCGAAAGGGGTGAAGGTCATCGTCATCGACGATACCGGCACCTCGGCCCGAACACCGGCTGATGCAGAAAAGTTCAAGGCGGCCAACAAGGAATTTGTCGCCGGTCTCAGAAAGCACCCGGTCACCGGCGAGGGACTGCCGACCTACGGCACCAATGTTTTGACCAACGTGATCAATGAGGCGGGCGCCTATCCGACGAGAAATTTTTCCGTCGGCCAATTTGAAGGCGCCAGCAAAATCAGCGGAGAAACCCAGGCCGAACTTGAAAACGCGCGAGGCGGCGAGGGCTCCGCGACCCACGGATGTCATCGGGGTTGCGTGATCCGCTGTTCGGGGACCTTCTATGACAAAAACGGTCGGTTTTTGACCAAGCAGGTGGAATACGAAACGGTTTGGGCGCACGGCGGAAACTGTGGTATCGACGACCTGGATGCGATCGCCCGGATCGACCGCATGGATGACGATTACGGCCTGGATACCATTGAAATGGGCGCCGCCATCGCGATTGCCATGGACGCCGGATTGGCCGAATTCGGTGATGCCGAGGCCGCCATCAAGCTGATCGAGGAAGTCGGTCAGGGCACGCCGCTGGGTAGAGTCCTGGGCAACGGGGCGGCCGTTACCGGCAAGGTGTTCGGGGTGGAACGGGTGCCGGTGGTCAAGGGCCAGGCCATGCCGGCTTACGATCCGCGAGCCGTTCAGGGCATGGGCGTGACCTATGCCACCACCACCATGGGAGCCGATCATACGGCCGGCTATGCGGTGGCCACCAACATCATGAAGGTCGGCGGGGATGTCGATCCCTTGAAACCCGAAGGGCAGGTGGCGCTCTCGCGGGACCTTCAGATCACCACCGCCGCCGTCGACGCCACGGGGATGTGTCTGTTCATCGCTTTTGCGGTGATGGACCAGCCGGACACATTCCAGGCATTGCTGGATGTCATCAATGGGTTTTGCGGCACCAGTCTTACCGGTGAGGATGTAGCCGAGTTGGGCAAATCCGTCCTCAGAACCGAACGGGATTTCAATCTGCGGGCCGGAATGTCGAACAAGGATGACCGTCTGCCCGATTATTTTCTGAAGGAGCCGCTGGCGCCCCATAATGTTACCTTTGAAGTCTCCGAAGCGGAACTGGATCAGGTTCACAACTTCTAACCATAACGGCAAACAGTTTAAGGCGGGATGGGGAGTCCGAGGCCACGACTCCCCATTTTGTGGGAGCACGACAGAGATATTTAACCATGGTAACAACCGACCCTCCCTTCTTTAAAAATCACACCGATGATATGCCCGCCGTAAGGCTTTCCATTTATGTAAAGGAAAGGACCGTGCCGGTCTTTTTTCAGCTGCTGGAACACGGATTTTACCTCAATGTTCAGACCGGCTGCAGCGTCAAGGAATTGCTTTGCAAACAATTCGGCATTCCTGAAGACTATGTGGCGCAAAGAATAAAAAGCATCTTTGTGGATGCCAAGGTGGTCGACGATTTGAGTCTGGCGACGGTCAAGGATGGTTCCAGGCTGGCCCTCTCAGGTGCCATGCCCGGGCTTGTGGGAGCTGTTTTACGAAGCGGCGGCTTCTACGCCCCCATGCGAAGCCAGATCTCCTATGATCCTGCCGGACCCGCTGCGTTGCGCGGCGCCGGCAGGATAACGCTCAAGCTGTTGAATCTGGTTCTCAAGGAGTTGGGTCCGCAATTTCTCGAACAGGGAATCTGGTATGACGGAAAAGGACTGCATGATTTTATCCGACGTCATCTGAATGATTTGGAATCAGACGGAGCGGCCGCCGAGTTGAACGGCAAATCGGTCAACCTGGAAAGCGCCTTGCAACGCGATTGGACGGATTGTCTGGTATCGGTCAGGATCCGGTCTGACAGAAACTCTTAAAAATCGGTCTTATCTTTTGAGCACAGCGTCCGGGCAGCTCCTGCCGGCAAATTTGGATGATCGCTTTTCGATGTTCATCTGCTCCGGCGCTCATCGACACAATGCCGGCAGAAGCAGTCACTGGGCTCTTCGTTCGGCCCGCCTGCCGAATCAGTCTTCATCACACAACTCGAACAAAGCCGCCGCCCCCATGCCGCCGCCGATACACATGGACTCCACCCCGTATTTTTGCCCCCGTTGCCGCATGTTGTTTAACAGCGTCGCGCACAATTTGGCACCCGTGCAGCCCAGGGGATGTCCCAGGGCAATGGCGCCGCCGTGAATATTGACCTTTTCCATACCGATGCCCAGCTCGCGGATACAATACAGGGCCTGGGAAGCGAAGGCCTCGTTGATTTCAAAAAGGCCGATATCTCCGATGTCCAGACCGGCAAGCCGCAGGAGTTTGGGGATCGCGTAACGCGGTCCGACGCCCATTTCATCCGGTTGGCAGCCGATGGTCGTGTAGCATTTGAATCTGGCAATGGGTTTCAGGCCGAATTCCTTCACCTTGTCCGCGCTCATGATAATCGTGGCGGCCGCCCCGTCCGTCATCTGGGACGAATTGCCGGCCGTTACGCTGCCGTTGGCCGCGAAGGCCGGACGCAGATTTGCCAGTCCCTCGACGGTGGTTGTGGGACGAATGCCGTCATCATAATCCTGCAGAAAGGTTTCGCGTTCAAACGTGCCGTCTTCACGGGCCACATACCGGGCAGCCGGCGTGGGCACCAGCTCGTTGAATAACCCGTTGCTTTTGGCATCGGCGGCCTTCATCTGCGACTGATAGGCGAATTCGTCCTGGTCTTTTCGGCTGATACCGTAACGGTTGGCCACATTCTCGGCGGTAATACCCATGGAAGTATAAACCTTCGCTCCCTTGCGGGCAAACTCCGGATGCGGTCTGGGAAAATTGCCGCCCATGGGAACGTAGCTCATGGATTCCAGCCCGCCGCCGATGACCACTTCCGACCACCCCGCCATGACTCGCAGAGAGGCCAGGGCGATCGCTTCCAGGCCCGAGGAGCAAAAGCGGTTGACGGTAGCCCCGGTGGTTTCCACCGGAAATCCAGCCATTTGCGATGCAATCCGGCCGATATTGAGTCCCTGTTCGGCTTCGGGAAAAGAACAGCCGATCATCAGATCTTCGACATCCTTTTTTTGCAAATCGGCGGTTTTTTCCACCGCCGTCGCCAGGATAAAAGACAAGAGGTCTTCCGGCCGGGTATCCTTGAACGCTCCTTTGCCCCTGCGGCAGCCGGGGGTCCTGATGGATGTAACAATGTATGCATCTCTCATGTTCTATATCCTCCATGAATCTTGAATAGGCGATTCCTTGAGTTATTCACTTAGTTAGTTTCCATCCATAAATGGCCTTTTTGCCCAATTTCTGCGTCAATCTGCGCCCTTGCTTGTGCGACGTAGCAAGCTACGCCTCCGCGCAAGGGCTTGATTTCCTTGACCTTGGGCAAAAATTCTCATTTCTGGATTGGAAACACCATCAGGTGCCCATCATTGTAAAAACCCTTTGTGGATGGGCACTAGTTAATGGATCTTATCTATGTATCTGATACTGCCTGACAAATGTCTAATTCCGCAGCGGTTTTCCGGTCTTCAACATGTGGTCGATCCGTGCCCGGGTTTTTTCTTGTTGCAAAAACTCGATAAAAGCCTGGCGTTCAAGGCTCAAAATGACATCTTCACTGACTTTGCCATTGTCTCTGACGTCTCCGCCGCTGATCACATAGGCGATGCGTTCCGCCAGATACGCGTCGTATTCGCTGACGAATCCACCACTGGCCATATCGGAAATTTGGGAGGCTACCATGCCCTGTGCCGCCTGGCCCAGAACCTTTATGCTGCCTTTCACCGGCGGTGCATAGCCATTGTCCAGCATCCTGAGGACTTCTTTTTTGGCTTCACCGATCAGATGGTCCCGGTTGAAAACAATTCGGTCACATGGCCCCAGGAAACCGTTGGCCCGGGCTTCCGCGGCGGACATGGAGACCTTGGCCATGGCGATCGACATAAAGACGGGAATAAAAAATTTGGCCAGATCAAGATCCGTCACCACCGCCGGAACGGACTGCAGGAATTTGCGCCACAGGTTTAAACATCCACCTCCCGCCGGCAGCAGTCCGACGCCGATTTCAACCAGACCCATATAAAGCTCGGTATGGGCGACGGTTCTGTCGGAAGCCAGACACAGTTCGCAGCCGCCGCCGAGGGCCAGCCCGAAGGGGGCCGCCACCACCGGAAACGGCGCGTATCTCAGATTCAACAACCCGTATTGCAGACCGGCGATCATTTTTTCCAGATCCGCGAACCGGTTTTCGCTTACGGCGAGGGCGACATCCGCCAGGTTGGCACCGGCGGAAAATGCTCCGGGCATCCCTCCGGCCTGATTGCCGATGACCAGGCCGGCAGCGGATGAATCCACGGTCTCCAGAACTTCCGGAAGAAACTCGATGATTTCCTGATTCAACGAGTTCATTTTCGTGTGCAACTCGAGACAATAAACATCGTCACCGAGATCGATCAGCGATGCCGAGCGGTTTTCCTTGACGACGCGACCCGTGGATTTTAAAGATGCCAGGGAAATGATGCCGGGGCTGACCGCCTGTTCTTTGTAATTTTCAGTGGCAAAATCATAATAAAAGCGCGTACCGTTATCGACCTTGTAAAAAGTGGTATTGCCGGTAGCCAGCATTTTTTTAACCTTCGGCGGCACGGTCATGCCGTCTTGTTCCATTTTGGCGACGGATTTTTCCAGACCGATGGCGTCCCAGGTTTCAAAGGGGCCCATTTCGAAATTGAACCCCCATTTGAGTGCGTTGTCGATTTCGACAATGGTATCAGAAATTTCCGGAATCCGATTGGCGGCATAAATCAGGTTACCGGCCACCGTTTTCCAGGCAAACCGGGCTCCCCGGTCATCCCCATACACCACGGCCTGCATTTTTTCCGGCAGGGATTTGGCTTTTTTGGCTTCCTCCAGGCACGGAAAACGGGCGGATTCGAATTCTTTATATTCCAGAGTGGCAGGGTCGATCACCTTTCTGATTTTCTTCCAGTCAGGGGTTAATTCGGTCTTGTAGAATCCACCACCGGTCTTCTTGCCGAGCAGCTTATTTTCTATCATGGACTTGACGAATTCCGGCATGACGAAACTGGCGCGCGCTTCGTCGTCTTGCACCAGATCGTATGTGTTTTGCGCAACATGCGCCAGCACATCCAGCCCAACCAAATCGGCGGTTTTGAACATGGCGGTCTTGGGTCTTCCCATGACCGCGCCGAAAAGCGCGTCCACTTCGGGAATTGTCAGACCGTCTTCGATCATCAGTTGGATCGCCTTTACCATGCCCTGCACGCCAATGCGATTGCCGACAAAATTGGGGGTGTCTTTGGCCCATACGATGCCTTTGCCCAGGACCTGTTCGCCGTAATCAGCCATGAATTCGAGTACTTCCGCCAGGGTCTCCTCGCCGGGGATGATTTCCAGCAATTTCATATAGCGCACCGGATTGAAAAAGTGCGTTCCCAGAAACTGCTGTTTGAAGTTTTTGCTCAACCCCGCCGACATCTCTTTCAGCGGAATGCCCGAGGTGTTGGAAGAAACGATGGTATTGCCGGAAATGACAGGCTCGATGCGTTTAAACAGGTCTTTTTTGATTTGCAGGTTCTCGACCACCACCTCGACGACCCAGTCCACATCCGCCAGTTTGTGGAGATCATCTTCCAGATTGCCGATGGTGATGCGCGCCACATCTTTTTTCTGCATCAAAAGCGATGGACTCGAAGCCAGTACGGCATCGAGGCCGGCTTTCGCGATTCGGTTCCTGGCGATCGGGTCATTTTTTTGGTCTGCTTTCAAATCAAACGGCACGATATCCAGCAACAACGTTTTGACGCCGGCGGCGGCAAGCAGGGCCGCAATCCCGCCACCCATGACACCGGAGCCGATTACGGCGGCAGTTCTGATTTTCCTTTTCATAAATGACCTCCTGAAAATTTGAACGGGTTAAAGCCTTTATCCCTGATTCCGACTGTTAAAGCTCTGGAAAATCGGGCCGGGCAGAGAAATCATTGAACCCCGACGTTCATACACCTGCGAAATTGGAAGCCTGGCCTCAGCCAAACCAATGAATGAACATTCATTCATTATCAGGGCTCAATGCGATGTGTCAAGAAGAACTTTTTGATGGGCCAAATTAACTTCAAGGATTAATATATTGAAATATCAGCTATATAATTTATTTTTTTTGGATTTAACGTATCTGGATGTGTTCCGGATGGAAAAAAACGGAATTTAAAAAAAATGAATAATTATTCATTCGATGATACCCCGTATAAATATCGTGCTTTACGGCGGTTGAGTTTTTGCCAGATCGGCCGATACTAACTCCAAAGCCTCGTGCAAAATAACATCAGATCCGAGGCGGACGATTTGTTTATTCGCCGCAGGGCGCTGAATTCATGAGAGAATTAAAATTTTTCCGGCAAGGCGGCGATAAATCAGGCACCCGGCGACGGGGCAATACCGCAAAAGGCGGACATCGGCGATTTTTAAAACTCGAAAATAACGGGACGTAAAATGAAAGAACGGATCAAACAGTATCTTTTAATTGGTCTGGCAGCGGCTGCATTTTATTTTATACTGAGCAACCATTTTATTATCGATGGACGCGACATTCATCTGCTGAAAAAGACATCGCTCCATCTTCATGAAACTTTTGTCAGCATCGACAATAAAAGACCGGAGACCGTGTTAAAAAACGAAATCCTGCGCGAGGCGGGCATCGGAGATCTTTTCGTGGAATTGGGATTGATGACCGAAGAAGAGATGACCGCGCTGCAAAGCAAATATGACGCTGAAGAGTAAATCCGAGTTCCTTCCGGCATCCCGGTATTTCTGCCCGGCCATCTGAAAAATCCCCGGCTTGAATCACACCGGAGGCATTATGAGCGAAAGTTCTACCTAACTGAGCAAAAGCCGGCGTCGTAGAACCGCCCCTGTACGGATGCCCCCGCTTTCCCGGCGGCGGGATTACAGTTTCGCTGCTACAAGGCGTCCATTTGGGGTTCCAGCCTTGCTGTTCAAGCCGCACAGAACCGTTGGTTGCCCCGCACGTCGGGTTCATGCTTGAATGCTGGTTTGAATGCTCGGATTCAGCTTTCGGACCCGTCGAGTGCATTGAGTTCCAGGGTCAGCGGCCGGTCCTCCTCGCTTTTGCCGGTAAATCGAATGGGTCCGGGCCTTCTGTAATGATCATCTTCCGGCGAGGCCGCCAGCCATTTTTCCCGCTGGGCCTTGTAAACCTGAAAAGCGATGGAGTTCACATCCACGACGCTTTTTTCAATCACCAGCGTCAGTTTTCCCTTGCGCTCTTCCAGGTGCATCAACGGCGCAATCGGAATCCCGATCGGCTCCCAACTGGAAAAATCCCTTTCCAGATTTCTGATGACCGCCATCTGTCCGGTGGCCCCATTGGCGATCAGGCTGAACACGGTGAGCCCCAGGTTGTAAGTGTACTTACAATCGAAACGCGTGGGATCGTTTCCCCGGCCGTCATATCCGTAAAAGTGGACTTGGGTTTTAAAACTTGGCATGGACTTTTTATAAATTTTTTCAACCGCTGCCGGAATCTTCTGGCCGCTGTTGATCAACCCCGCATTTTCGAGCGCCTGGGTCAACGTTTTGATGGAGATGATCTCGGGCTTTACCAGAAGGTATTCGTCTACCCCGTGGTTTTTAAAAATCGCCCGTCCGTAGCGTGCTGGATCCAGGTCGGCGGCTTCCATTCTGTTGCGGTAATAATCTTTCTGCACGCCGATTTTGTAACGGCCGTCTTCCTTCAAGCGGTTTAAATAATCCTTTACCAAATCCAGCAGTACTTTTTCGGTTTCCACCTGGGAAAACTGGAAATTACCATGGCTGTCTCTTTCCATGAGCAGCCCCTCCTGGAAAAAGGCCGGAATATCGCTGAAAAGTTCCTCATCCCGCGTATTCCAGAGCTTATAGTCGGCATCTTCCCGGGAGCGATGGGCCAGTCGACGCAAATAATCCAACTTGTCTTCCAGATGCAGGAAGGTCGAATGAAAATCCCTGTCATGGGTCTGGTTGTATTCGGCGATGATGGTATTCAACTTGATAATAAAGACCTGAATTTCGTTGATGAACTCCAGCACCCCCTCGGGAATGACGATCACGCCGTAATTTTTACCCACCGCGGCCCTTCTGACAATGGCATCGCAGATCAGTCGGGAAAGATGGCGCAGGGTCATCCCGTAAGCATTGTAATCGGTTGTGCCCTTTTCCCGAGATTTGGCAAGTCTGGCCTTGTCCGTATAGTCGGCGAGGTCTTCCCCGATGAGGGTCAGATTGGCGTGGGTCTGCAGGGCGACTTCCAACGCCAGATGGCTGGCCACGCGCCCCATGACTTTGCAGATGTGCCAGTATTTGACATCCGAACTGCTGTCGGTGCACAGGTTGCTGACGGCGCTGGAAAAAGCGCGGGCCGCCGTGTGAAAACCGAAAGACATGGCGCACAGCACCTCGCCCCGATTGCACCTCACCTGAATGTCGCCGTCTATGGTTTTGGGTACCCCCAAAACCTGAACGCCGTCCGCCATCATTTCCTGGGCCAGGAAGGCGGCGTTGGTATTGGAATCGTCTCCGCCGACGACCACCAGTGCTTCCAGGCCGAGCCGCCGGCAGGTTTCCCGGGACAGCGCCATTTTCTCTCTGCTGTCGATTTTCGTTCGGCCGGTCTTGATCATGGTGAAGCCACCCAGGTTACGGTACCGGTTCACCCGTTCGTCGTTGAGTTCGATACATTCATTTTCGATGATGCCGTCGGGCCCCACCAGAAATCCGAAGACTTTCGACTCCGGGTTGACTTGCTTGGCAGCATCATATAATCCAGCGATCACATTGTGTCCTCCCGGGGCAGGTCCACCGGAAAACACAATGCCGATGTTTCTTTTCTTCCGGTACGTCTCTTCCGTTTCAGGATCCACCGAATCTTTTCCCCGGACCAACTGGACCTTGTTGGCAATGATATCCGGCAGCATCTTTTCGGCTTGCCGGTCGAGTTCGAACCGGTATCGGTCGGTTTCTTCCAGAACCGTATAAGGATGGGAAAAAACCTCGCATCGCAGGGGTGAATAAGACCGCCTTTCGAGGCTTTCGGCATTGACATCGGCGATGGCCTCCTTCACCTTGGGATGGTCTAGAATTTCATTCAGGTTTGTGGCTTCTTTAGCGGGCATGTCTTCCTCCATATCTCCTGGAAAATTTCAATGGGGACCAAAAGTCCGGATTTCGGAATCAGGGAGCGGGGTTGAAAATGACCGCCCTGCGCCGGATTCCGGGGATCTGCCACCAAGTTGTCGTTGCCACCCCATCAACCGGGGTCGGCCCCTGACGGTTCGGATCATTAATCATATCAATCGGGATATTAATACCCGTCCATCGGTGATAAAGTCAAGGATTTGATCAAAGAATCAATGCGTCTGCCGCGCAGTCAGCTGTCCGATACCGGAGGTCAGCCAACAAAAGAACACTTTACTTTAAGCCGATTATAAGATACAAGTGAAACGCCTGTCAGGATCGAATGCGATAATTAGCTGGAATTATTCCAGGAAATCGATATTCCCACCCCGTAACCATGATTTGCTTGCGATCCCGGAGGTGAGGGGGGTGCGTGTCGGTCGGTTTGGGCTCGTGTGGCCGTCGCTGGCGGCTGTCACGATCATTGGATTATTTTCACACTAAGAGGAGGTACGCATGAAAAGAGTATTGACATTGGGATGGGTTGTCCTTGCAGCTGTTGGATTTCTTTTTGCGACGTCCGTATTCGGTGCGGACATCGATCTGGCAAAAAAATCCACAATCGAACAGATTGTGCAAAGAGGCGAACTGCGGGTCGGTTTCGAATCCGGTTACGTCCCGTTTGAGATGACCAACAAAAAAGGGGATTTCATCGGCTTCGACATGGACTACGGCAGACAGCTGGCCAAGGCCATGGGCGTCAAGTTCGTACCGGTCAACACGGCTTGGGACGGCATCATTCCGGCACTCATGACGGGCAAGCTCGATATCATCATGGGCGGTATGACCATCACCCAGGAAAGAAATCTCAAGGTGAATTTCGCCGATCCTTACATTGTGGTGGGTCAGACCATTGTGCTGAACAAGAAGCTGAAAAATGAGGTTTTATCGTACAAGGATCTCAACAATCCCAAATATATCATCACCTCACGCATGGGTACCACCGGCGAGCAAGCCATCAAAAAATACATCCCCAAAGCCACCTACAAGGGATTTGAGTCGGAAGCCGAAGCCGGCATGGAAGTGATTAACGGCAAGGCGGACGCCATGGTCTATGATTTGCCGTTCTGCGGATTTCTGTATGCCAGCCAGGGCGAGGGCAAAACCATATTTCTGAGCGATCCGTTCACCTTTGAACCGCTGGCATGGGCCATTAACAAGGGCGATCCGGACTTTCTCAACTTTCTCAACAATTTCCTGAGACAAACCAAGGGCGACGGCTTTTATGACAGAATGTACAAAAAGTGGATCACCGGCTCGAAGTGGAAGGCCGAACTCGAGTAACGAATAGCAGCATATTCAGACCCGCTTTTTCGCTATCAGCAGGCCGGCTTGCACGTCTATAAAAGACCGGGCCGGCTTTTTTATTGCCCCACCCGGCGAATGGGAGAAAAACCCTCGTTATTAGGCGAAGACTTTTGTCAGTTACCATCCACAAATGGCCTTTTGGCCCAATTTCGGCGTCAATCTGCGCCCTTGCTTGTGCGGCGTAGTAAACTACGCCTCCGCGCAAGGACCTGATTTCCTTGAACTTGGGCAAAATATTCGCATTTCTGGATTGGAAACACCATCCGGTGCCCATCATTGTACAAGACCCTTTGATGGATGGGCCCTAATTAAAATCGTCCAAAAAAAAATTGCCATGCAAAAATCAAAACATAAGAGCCGTTTAGCAAAGCCACCGTCTTACATGCTCTGGGTGGGTGTCTTCTGGCTTCTGGTCCTCCTGGTGGCGGGCGGTTTTTACTATGCCACCCAGAAAATCGCGTACACCTGGCGCTGGAACCGCGTTCCCATTTATTTTGCATACAAGGAGACCATCGAGATAATCACCGACATCGATGGGGAAGTGGCGTCCATCACCCCAAGCGGTCAAAAATTCGCCATCACGATCGCAGGAGACAACGAAACAAAAACCTATACCGTTCCGCCTGACAGCTCCCGGGTGGACACCGGATATTATGTCTATGCCGGCGAAACCCTGGCCAGCTACACCAAATGGAAACCCGGCCTGATGGTGGTCGGCCTCTGGATCACATTGAAGGTGAGTTTGATTGCCACCATATTCGGGATCGTTATCGGCGTCATCGGCGGCCTCTCCCGGATTTCCCAGAATCCGGCGCTGAGATGGTCGACCATCGTCTATGTTGAAATTATTCGCGGCTCGCCGTTAATGGTCCAGATCATTCTCTGGTATTTCGTCCTGGGAACTGTAATCAACGATCTGCTCGCCGCCTATGGGCTGGGGCGGCTTCCGGCTTTCTGGTACGGCGTCGCTTCGCTGGCCTGTTTTGCCGGCGCATATGTGACCGAAATCGTTCGGGCGGGTATTCAGTCCATCCATCGGGGGCAAACGGAAGCGGCCCGCTCTTTGGGCATGTCGTATGCCCAATCCATGTTACATGTGATTCTGCCGCAGGCCCTGCGCAGAATATTGCCGCCCCTGGCAGGCCAGTTCATCAGCCTGATCAAAGACTCTTCCCTGTTGGGCATCATCGCTATCCGCGAGGTTACCAAAGCCGCTCGGGAGGTGGTTACCGCCAGTCTGCAGCCTTTCGAGGTCTATTTGGTCCTGTTGGTCCTGTATCTGGTTTTGACTTTCAGTCTGTCCATGGCGCTTCAACGTCTAGAAAAAAGGATGACAATCTCGTGATCGACGTTCGCAACATCAATAAAACCTTTCATGTTCCCCATGAGGTCAAGGCTCTGGTCGATGTTTCCACTGAAATTTCCGCCGGGGAGGTGGTGGTGGTTTGCGGTCCTTCGGGCTCCGGCAAGAGCACTTTTCTGCGTTGCCTGAATCGTCTGGAAAGAGCTGACGGCGGACACATATTTATCGACGGCATCGACGTACTCGATCCCCGAACGAACATCAACAAACTACGGGCCGAAGTGGGCATGGTGTTTCAGTCGTTCAATCTTTTCCCCCATAAGACGGTGCTCAACAACATCACCCTGGCTCAGACCGTGGTTCGCAAAAGATCCAGGGAAGATGCCCTCGAGAAAGCGGATTTTCTATTGAAGAAGGTGGGCATACAGGACAAGGCCGGGGCCTATCCGGACAATTTATCCGGCGGCCAGCAGCAGCGGGTAGCCATCGCCCGGGCGCTGGCAATGGATCCTAAAGTGATGCTGTTTGATGAACCGACATCGGCGCTTGACCCCGAAATGATCGGGGAAGTGCTGGATGTCATGAAAAGACTTGCCAAAGAAGGCATGACCATGGTCGTGGTTACCCATGAAATGGGCTTTGCCCGGGAAGTGGCCGATCGGGTCATATTTATGGATGCCGGTGCCATCGTCGAAGTCGGCACACCGGAACATTTTTTCACCGATCCATCCCATGCCCGCACCAAACTCTTTTTGAGCCAGATTTTGTAGGTATCCGCAGCCGCACGATGCATGCCCATTCGCCCTGTGACTCCGCATGAAATCGCAGGTAATCAAACTGCCTTTGGTTAGAGCTGAGGATTTGTTAATCTAAAGTCTTCGCCTAATAATGAGGGTTTTTCTGCGCTTCCCCAAGTGAGACCATAATATGCCCCGTGGCGGTGCGCCGTCATCGTGCGCCTGACCGCCAGGATCTCCTTTTTACGATACTTTTAAAAAGCCATGGAGATGATTACAGAAGGACGCCGCCCCCTATATCTTGTATCAGAATCAATAAATTAACACCGCTTATTGTGTTTTCCCTTTACAAGCCATGGGCTTCCTGCTATGGTTTCCAATTAATAACCGAATCCACCCCGATACTGCCTAACCTACATGGAAAACGATTCGCCGCAACGCGTGTGCCCGCGTTGCAGGTTAGCAGATCTGATCTTATTTTACGTGAAGACGAATCAAGGTTCAAAGATTGCAACCGTCTGTAACGGTAGAACATTTCAAACGAGATCAGACATTTTTCCGACGTCATCCAGCCATCCCCGCTTATGGGCGGGAGTGAACGCGAATTTCGGCTCTGAAACGAATTTCACCGCTTCCCAGGGGATCCGGCCGGTCCGCAGCCGCCGGTGCAGGCTGAAGAGCTCAACGATTCAGGATTCATGGCCGCTACGATCGCTGTAGCAAGCTTTGAACCGATGAACGGGTATAAGGAGAGTGTTCGTCGATGAAACTGAAAAAACTGGAAATTACCGGTTTTAAGTCATTTTTCGAAAAAGCCACCATACAGTTCCCACCGGGCATCTCAGCTGTGGTCGGCCCGAACGGATGCGGCAAGAGCAATATTGTGGACGCTATCCGCTGGGTAATGGGCGAACAGAGTCTGAAGCAGCTCCGGGGCAAAACCAAGGAAGACATCATTTTTTCAGGCACCAACGGCAAGGCGCCGTTGAACATGGCTGAAGTCTCGCTGACCCTTGCCAATGACAATGGCTCCGCCCCCGAGGAATTGAAGGATTTTACCGAAATCAACCTGACCCGCCGCCTGTACCGGTCCGGCGAAAGCGCCTATTACCTTAACCGCCAGCCCTGCCGGCTGAAAGACATCCACAATGTTTTTCTGGGCAGCGGATTGGGAGCCAAATCCTATGCGGTCATCCAGCAGGGCAACATCGGCGCCATTACCGATGCCAATCCCGAGGAGCGGCGCTATTTTATCGAAGAGGCCGCCGGAACCACCCGCTATAAAAATCGTAAGGTCGAAGCGTTGCGCAAAGTTGACATTACCCACCGCAATCTGCTGCGCGTCAACGATATCCTCACCGAAATCAAGCGGCAGATGGGCAGCCTGAAACGCCAGGCCCGCAAAGCGGAACTGTACAACGAGTACCAGAAACGTATCAAAATTCTGGATGTCCGTCTGGGCACCCATTATTTTAGTGAATACAACCGTCAGATCGATGAAACGGATTCGCTGATTAAGGAGCTCAAGGATGCCGAAATCGGGCATTCATCCGAATTGAAAAAGCTGGATGCCGCTATCGAGGGTATCAAACTCAAACGCTGGGAAAAAAACCAGGAAATCTCGGAGCAAAAATCCAAAAAGTTCGAAACCCAGCGTGGAATCGATCGCACGGAAAGCGATCTGGCCCATCTGCGCGATGAGATCAAAAGGCTGTCGCGGGAAACAGCCGAGCTGGAGGCTGCCCGCAAGGATCTTGCCCAGAAAAACGACGATTTGATTTCGGAGATCGGCCAGGCTCAGCAAGAAAATACTCATCTCAGATCCGGGATGGAAATTGAAAGGGAGCACCTCGACCAACATCGCGAAGGCAGCCGGCACATAGCGGAAGAGTTGTCTAAACTCAACCAGGACCTTGAAAGCGGCAAAGCCGAGCTGATGAAACTGATGACCCGCGAGGCCCAATATAAAAATATTTACCAGAATGCCGCCAATAACAAGGAAAGCCTTCAACGTCGGCTCAAACGCGCCGATGAAGAAGAGGCGCTGGCCCAAAAAGAAATAAAAACAGCCGGTCTCAACGAATCACAGGCCGACGCGCGGCTGAATGCCTTGAAGCAGGAATTGGAAACCGTCAATAATCGCATTACCGACAGCCGCAGCCGGCTGGATGAAAATGCCGCCGCCCTGGCCAAGCAGGTCAAAATGGTTCAAACCCTTGAGCTGGAGCGCAACACCGCCAAGTCCAAGTACAACGCGTTGAAGAAGATGGAGGATAACTTCGAATGGTACCGCGATGGCGTCAAGGCGATCATGAGGGCGCAAGGTTCCGACGCAGACAGCCGGGATTCCCGGTCACCGGGTATCGGTGACGACCTGGCCCGGGATGTGCTGAAACTGACGGCGGATATTCTGGAAGCCGACCCTGCCTATGAAGCGGCTATTGAAGCGGTACTGGGGGAATCCCTGCAGTACATTGTGGTCAAAGATCAGGAAGCCTGTCTGAAGGCCATCGACTACCTTCAAACCGGCAACGCCGGACGCAGCGGCTTTATACCGTTGTCCACGGCCAAACCCATCGGTGCCGGTGACAGCCGGCAGCCGGATTCCTCCCGTTTGCTGTTGAATCACATTTCGGTGAAACCGGGATTCGAAAAAGTCGCAGGGGTTCTTTTAGGAGATGTCGTTTTCATAGACTCCATCGAAGAGGCGCTGGAGCTGTTTAACAAGAACGGCACCTTGCAGAGAATCGTTACCAGAAATGGGGAGGTCATCACTCACCAGGGAATCCTGATCGGCGGCAGCAAAGATAAATTGAGCGGAATTCTGGCCAAAAAGCATGAAATAAGAGAGCTCAAACGTCAGGAGGAAGCCTTATCTCAGGATATCGACAAAGCCCGGAAAGAACAGGCCGACCGGGAAACGGTGGTTCGTAATCTGGAAATAACCCTGCAAAAGCAGATGGAGCAGAAAAACCGGGCCACCGAAGATGGGATCGACGCTGAAAAAGCGCTGTACCGGGCCGGAGAAGATCTTAAAAATGCGCGTCGTCACCTGGAAATCGTTCAGCTGGAGCAGGAACAGCTGATGGGAGAGGCAAGCGACATCGACGCGGAGATGACCAAGTATAATGCTGCCCTGGCCAAAGTGACCGAGGAAATTGCGGCCGCCCAGACCGACGTTGCACAACTGTCGCAAAAAATTACGACGGTCTCCTCACGCATGGAACAGTTTAATCAATCGGTGGTCGATCTTAAAATGAAACTGACCGCCTTGAATGCCCGGCTGGAAAACAGCAACAGCAGCCTGAAGCGCCTGAAAGAATTTCAGGAGGACGGGGTGATACGGCTCGAACAGCTTGCCCGGGAAATCGAATTGAAGACCAATAAGGAAGAAATTTCCCGAACCGCCGTTACTGAGAAGGAAACGCAACTCGCACAGATGTACACAGTTATCGGTCGGCTGGAAGAGGCCATCGGCCGGAACGAGGAAATCTACCAGGGAATCGACGACAAGCTCAAGGACAGCGACAGCAGGATATCCGATATAAAGAGCAAACGGGAAAAGACGCTGGAAAAATTCCGCATGCTGGAGTTGGAGCAATCCCAGTTGCAGCTCAAGCGCGACAACATTGCCAATCGATTGGAGGAACGCTATCAGAGCCCATACGGGGTGCTTAAAGCGGAATTCGGCCGGAATCAGAAGGCCCAGGAACTCACGGCCAAGATGAGCATCGAGGAGATGGAGGCCGACCTGGCCGACGGCAAAGAAAAGATTTCAAAAATCGTCGATGTCAATCTGGCCGCCATCAAGGAGTATGAGGAACACAGTGATCGCTTCCAGTTTCTGGAAGCCCAACGGGATGATCTTCTGAAAGCCATCGAGGACCTGCACAAGGTCGTTCGGAAAATAAACAAGATCACCCAGCAGCGGTTCATGGAAACCTTTACCAAAATCAATGAAAAGCTGGCGGTGGTGTTCCCCCGGCTTTTTGACGGCGGCGAGGCCAAACTCGTTCTCATTGAACCCAACAAACCGCTTGAATCCGGCGTCGAATTCATGATTCATCCACCGGGCAAAAAATTAACCCAGCTGAGTCTGCTTTCCGGCGGCGAAAAGGCACTGTCGGCGATTGCCTTTATTTTTTCCATTTTCCTGATCAAGCCGGCATCCTTCTGCCTGCTGGATGAAATCGACGCCCCCCTGGATGAGTCCAATGTGTTTCGGTTCAACGATTTGCTGCAGCTCATTGGTGAGAATTCCCAGATCATCATGATTACCCACAACAAGCGCTCAATGGAATTTGCCGACAGGCTGTTCGGTATCACGATGGAACAAAAGGGTATTTCAAAAGTCGTTTCCGTGGACTTCCAGAAATCGTCGCAAAATTAACAGACATTAAGGAACCCACCCCATGGCTTGGTTCAGAAAAAACAAGAAAAATAAAACTGCCGATACCATCGAAGATGCGCAGATACCGGCGGCGGAAGATCGGGATGAGACGGACGGCCAATTACCGCCGTCGGAGGAGCAGATAAGCGGCCACGGGCTATCGGACTCCGCCGGGGGTGATGGCGGATCCGGCAATGATGCAACTGCCGTTATGGAATCGACCGGGTATTTCAAACGCCTGAGAAAACGGTTGTCCAAGACCCGCAAAAATCTGTCGGGAGGCTTGGATAGGGCGTTTGCCGGCAAAAAGAAGCTCGATGACGATGCGTTGGAGAGGTTGGAAGAACTTTTGATCACATCGGATATCGGCGTTCATACCACCATGGAGCTGATGGAGCGCATCGCAAAGGAAAAAGTCGAGAATGTCGCCGGAGTACTCGAATTGCTGAGAGATGAAATCCGTTCGATTCTCACCAGCCACGCTCCTGCTTCTCAACCCCTCAAAAGCCGGCCCCGGGTGATCCTGGTAGTCGGTGTCAACGGGGTCGGCAAGACAACCACGATCGGAAAAATAGCGGCGTCTTTAAAGGAATCCGGGGAAAAGGTCCTGATCGCCGCCGCCGATACCTTCCGGGCCGCGGCGGCGGAGCAGCTTATGATTTGGGCCCAAAAAGCGGACGCGGATTTTATCAGACACAAAGATAACGCAGACCCCGCGGCCGTCGCCTTCGACGCCGTTGCTGCGGCGAAAGCCAGGGGATGCGACACCGTTCTCATCGATACGGCCGGCCGACTTCACACCAAAGTCAATCTGATGGCGGAGCTCAAAAAAATCAAGCGCGCGGTAGCCAAGCAACTTCCGGGAGCCCCCCACGAAATTCTGCTGGTTCTGGATGCCACCACCGGGCAAAACGCACTGTCCCAGGCGAAATTATTCAATGACGCCCTGGAAGTCACGGGGCTGGTCCTTACCAAACTCGACGGCACGGCCAAAGGCGGAATTGTCATCGGCATCTGCGGCGCGTTGAATATTCCTCTGCAATATATCGGCATCGGAGAAAATATAGACGATCTCAGACCGTTTAATGCCGAGCAATTCGTCGACGCGCTGTTCTAGCTCCGTGCGGCAGCGCTCTTAGGGTCCATTCACAGATTCAGGCGTTGAGGCACCTGCATGGCAAGGAGCGAAACGCAGGAATATCTGGATATTCCGAGCTTTCGCGACATCCAGGCCAGGCAGGATGCGTCGGCGCCTACAATGTGAAGTTATTTTTGAGCGAGCCCTTAGGCGGACCGGGCGTGTCACCTGCCATGAACCGGAATCCGGCTAAAAGACTGACGTTAAAAGCTTGAATTCCCGCGCCTGACACAAAATATTAGCAAAAAGACGTTGAAGAACTGATTTCCTGTTGACATGAAATTTTGCATCCGATAAGGACACGAAAAACAGGGCAATTGGCTGGGTCCACCGAGGATTAACCATCTATGAGAAAGGAGGGCGATATGACAAAAGCGGAACTAGTGGAACAGGCGGCGATCGATGCCAACATTTCCAAGGTTGCAGCGGCGGCCGCGCTGGATTCTATTATGAACAATGTCACCAAAGCGCTCAAAAAAAAGGACGGTAAAGTGACACTGGTGGGATTCGGTACGTTTTCGAAAACACGCCGCAAGGCACGCAAGGGCCGCAATCCGCAGACCGGCGAATCCATCAAAATCAAGGCCGCCAATGTCGTAAAATTCAGCCCCGGCAAAAAGCTCAGGGAGGCCGTTTGAAACTATTCGCTGCACTTCGATTCCGGATTGGGTTGAGTCATCTCCTGTAAGTCAACCGTATTGCCCTCAACCCAATCTGCTTTTTCCTCCATTGGCTCACCGGAAGCTGTCTCAGAATATATCTTTGGCTATATCCGGCGCGAAGAATTTGAGCGATATCCAGGTGGTCATACGCATTGCGAATCCTTGGCGATAGACTCATCGGTATCGAAATCGCTACTAAAACCTGAGTTCGAAAACGCTGAATTCGCCGGTGTAGTCCTCCCAGTCCACTTTCACATCGCTCACGCGCGCGCGCGGGGGGCCTTCCTGGCACCATTCGAGCATGGCGTTCAGCGGGTCCTGATCGCCTTCAAACACGGCTTCCACCGTGCCATCTCTGAGATTTCGCACCCAACCGGACACCCCGAACCGATCGGCGGCGCGTTTGGTCTCTGCCCGGAAAAATACACCCTGCACCCGGCCGCTGATAATGGCATGCGCTCTGGCTTTATTTCCCATGGTTGGCCCCCTGCTGATTCCGCCTCATTCTTCAAGCATACTCATAAACGCTTCTTCATCGACAATCTGAATACCCAGCTCCTCCGCCTTGACACGTTTGGATCCCGGGGCCTCGCCGGCCACCACGTAATCCGTATTGGAGCTGACCGAACCGCTCACCTTGCCGCCGATCGCTTCAATCCGTGCTTTGGCCTGGCTGCGGGTCATGCCTTTCAAGGTACCGGTCAGGACGAAGACCTTGTCGTCGAGTCCACCGGACTGTTTGCGGGACGTGAAGACGATCTTTACACCGCCGTGTTTGATCTGCTCGATGGTGTTCAGATTTTCCTGCCGACTGAAAAAACCCGCGATGCTTTCCGCCACCACCGGACCGATACCCTCGATGGCCGTCAGATCGGCCGGCGAGCCGGCCGCCAAAGCCTCGAAGGCTGTCTATATGAGCGGCCAGCAGCTTGGCTACATGTTCGCCGACATTTCGAATGCCCAGGGCATATATGAACCTGGCAAATGGTATTTCCTTGCTGTCCTCGATTGCCTTGACCAGATTTGAGGCCGACTTGGCGCCCATCCGGTCCAAACCAGCAAGGGTCTCTTCATCCAGCTTGAATATATCTGCATAGGAGCGGAGAAGTTCTTTTTCCACAAGTTGGTCGACGAGTTTGTCTCCCAGTCCATCGATATCAAAAGCCCCTTTCGAGGCGAAATGCTTAATGCCTTCTTTCAGCTGCGCTGAACAGTTCGTATTCATGCAGCGCGTGGCCGCTTCGCCGGCAATGCGAATAACCCCTGCCCCACAGACCGGACAGGCAGCGGGCATCGTGAATTTCTTTTCGCCGCCGCTGCGTTCGGAAAAAATGACTTTGACCACTTCGGGGATAACATCACCCGCCCTCTGCACCAGAACGGTGTCTCCGATGCGGACATCTTTTTTCTCGATTTCATCCTCATTGTGGAGGGTGGCGCGGCTGACCGTCACGCCGCCGACCTTGACGGGTGCCAGACGGGCCACCGGCGTCAATACACCGGTGCGCCCCACCTGGACCTCGATATTTTCGAGCACGGTCGTCTCCTGAAGTGCCTCGAATTTACATGCGAAGGCCCAGCGCGGGCTTCTGGTGGTGGCCCTCAAACGCTGCTGCAGTGCGAGGCTGTCCACCTTAATGACCATGCCGTCAATGTCATAAGGGAGTTGATGCCGACTTTCATTCAGTTCATGGTAAAACGCCAGAACCTCGTCGATCCCGATTTTCGGCCGGATCAGCGGGTTGATTTTAAGACCCCAGCTTTTCAGCGTTTGCAGCATCTCCCAGTGGGATGTCGCTCCGACATCAGCCACAAGGCCGACACCGTAGAAAAAAATATCCAGCGGCCGGCCGGCGGTGATTCGTGAGTCCAGTTGACGCAGGGAACCTGCGGCGGCGTTTCTTGGGTTGGCAAACGGCGGCAGTTCCTGATCCAGACGCTCGCGGTTGAATCTTTTGAAGGCTTCAGTCGCGATAAATACTTCTCCCCTGACCTCGAGCCTATCGGGAATATCCGGTGATTGAGATGTCTGAAGCAGCAAAGGGACGGCCCGGATGGTCTTGACATTGGTCGTGATCAGCTCTCCCGTGAGACCGTCGCCCCGGGTGGATGCGGTCGATAGCTTTCCCTTTTCATACACCAGTTCGACAGCGAGGCCGTCCATTTTGGGCTCCGCAGTATAAACAAGTTCATCGGCGGAGGAGAGATTTCTCTTGACGCGTTGATCGAAATCACGGATATCGGAATCACTGAATCCGTTGTCCAGACTGAGCATCGGAACCGTATGGGATATGGTCTCGAATTTTGACAGGGGAGGCGCTCCCACCCGTGCGCTGGGAGAGTCCGGACTTCTCAGGTCGGGATGATCTTCTTCCAGCCGCCTTAGTTCCTGCATCATCCGGTCATAGCGGGCATCCGAAATTTCCGGATCATCCAAAATGTAATACCGGTAATTGTGATGATGCAATGCTTCCCTGAGCTCGGCGACTCTGGCAATTATTGCGGGATCAATGTCGGGCATAGCTCTTTTACCATTTTGCAGGCGGTCCGGCAGCCCCGGATAAATTTCTCTTCTTTAAATCCGGGTTTCCATTTCGGCATCGACAACTCATCGGATGCCACCAGGATTCCGGCAAGGTCCACCCGACGAAAGCTCGACGCTGAAAACAGGGCCGAAAGTTCCATCTCGACCGCGAGAATCCCTTCTCGCCGACGCGCTTCGATCTGCTGCCGGGTTTCCCGATAAACGGCATCCATCGTCCAGATGGTTCCGCTGCGAAAGACGATCTGCCGTCCCTCCAGAAGCTGCCGGATTCTCGCTACCAGCTTGGAAGAAGGATGTGATATATTTTTATCCGATGTCCCGTAGTGCCGGGAGGTGCCTTCATCGATCAGGGCGGATGTCGGCAGGATGATGTCGCCGATCTTTACCTGTTCGGAAACAGCGCCGCACCAGCCGACAAAAATGATGTTGCGGGCACCCATGGCAATCAGCATTTCCAGCAGCATCACCGCATACGGGGCGCCGATGAATGGACCGGTGAGAGAACAACTCTGCGGTTGCTTTCTGTCCAAATACAAGCGGCTGTTTATCATGCGGTAAAAATCACCTCTGTCAAAACCAAAAAGATCACAGAGATGAAAAAGATCCTGCCGGGTTGCCGCCATTACGGCGACCGGTCCGATGTCGGGCGCGTTTTTGAACTTGATCGGATTTATGACCGCGTCGTTTGCTTGCATTTGTCAAATAGATAAAGCATTTTTGGGTGTGGTCGCAACCGGTTCGGTTCCGAAATGGGTTCTCATGCCGGTTTGGCGACTCGAGTCAGCGCATCTTTGATTTCGTCGATGGTATCATAAAGCCACATGACATCTTCGATGGTCAAGCGGCCGGCTTTCACGGGAGCACGCTCCGTCCCGTCCTTTTTCAGTAGGATCCGCGGACCGATTTGCACTTTCGGTTCTCCGGTACCGTATTGATTGATGGTAACCATCAATCCGGTTTCCTCGCACTTCCATTGTCTTAACACCTTATCCAATTCAGGATCGTACGGCATAGATTACCTCCATCCTTCTGAACCCCTAAGTCCAAAATTCCAAGGTTCCATTATTCCACTGTTCGGATATCCCACCCTTCCAGCATTCCACTATTCCATCACTCCACCATTTCACTTGTGTGATTTCTCTTGTAATTCTCTTCTTTTAACAGAGCCGAACCATAATGGCGTTTGAAATGGGTGGATGAGTATTTCTCTATTTTCCAATCTGGAACTCGGCAAGTCCCGCAAACCCCCGAAAACCATTTGTTCCTGAGCCAGCGCGCCGCCCGGCTGTTTCTTGAATTGCGGACCATAAATGTTTTGTCGCAATGGGTTGTGATCCGCGCTTGATCGCCCAACATGTCGATCCTTTTAATCCCGTGCAGCAGCCCCTTGCGCGAAGGCCAGAGTTTAATTTTGTCTATAAGCGCAAAAAGTTCAACCCGTTTGCGGTAATAGCGTTTGGCGGGTTTTTTGACAGGTTTCTTGTCTTCCATATATATTGCTGCGCTCTTTGGTTTCCGATGCCGGGTGCCGGACGGTTAGTTAGTTTCCATCCATCAAATGGCCTTTTTGCCCAATTTCGGCGTCAATCCGCGCCCTTGCTTGTGCGGCGTAGTAAACTACGCCTCCGCACAAGCGCTTGATTTCCTTGAGCTTGGGCAAAAATTCTCACTGCTGGATTGGAAACACCATCCGGTGCCCATCTGTAAAGACCCTTTGATGGATGGGCACTGGTTAAGTACTATATGTTGAGCCGGATGCCGTCCAGATAGGCCAGGCTGCGTCCCATTCTTGCCAGGCTGCTGCTTTTTTCAGCGACCATCAGCAGACGTTCGAGGCCGAATCCGATTCCGACCCATGTATCGGTGATCTGCCAGGCGCGGTCCAGGACATGGGGTCCCATGGCCGCAGAGCCGACCTCCATCCGGTTCTCACCGGCCAGAATATCGATGGTTTCCCCGTAAACAGCGGAACTTTCGGTTTCAATGACGTAGTCGGTCACACCGGCCGCCCCGGTCACCAGAGCCGCCAGTTCTTCGAGTCTTTGCCGCCGTTCATCCACGGGCAGACCCATTTCCACCAGGTTGAGCATCGTAAATTCGTTGGAATGATGGGCTCCCTGGGACTCTTTGCGAAAGCAGGACCCGACCTCGAATATGCGCACCGGTTTTTCCCAGAGGCGCAGAAGGTCCTGCAGGACGAAATACAGATGCGGTGCCAGCATCGGCCGCAGGCACTTATCCTTGTCCAGCCAGAATATCTGGGATGCCAGCGGGTGCGTGTCGTCAATGGACATTCGGGCCAGCAAGCCCCTGGATAGAATCGTCGGTGTGGTCACCTGCACGAAATCGTTCCGGACAAGGATTTCGGTCAGGCGGCTTTCCAAACGGCAGAGTCCCGGCCGGCGGTGACCGTCACGCAGTTGCTGCAGCCGGTGACGCTGAATTTTAACCAGCTTTTTCTCCAACTGCTGATATGCCCTGTCGCGTAATCCGCTGTCCTCAAAGACCAACTGCAGATCGGAATCCTCGGCGGACAGTTCCTTTAAACGGTTTAGCTGGATAGCGGTCCAGGGGATTCTCACGCGTTGTGCCTCCCTAAAACATCGTAAGTAGTCCCGCAAGGGGATTCTGTCATTGTTTTTGCTTTAAATAATAATTATTTACCACCATGGGTAGCAAAGGAACAGGGCCATGATGGAAAGATGGAATTTTGGCTGGGATTACCTGACGATGACCTGATATTTGCCAACAGTCCATTATTCCGTCATTCCAGCATTCCGATTTTGCCTGCAGGTTGGCGGGAGGTCACGGTGTCGCACCGAGCTACGTGGATTTAGAGTCCACGCGATCTGCTATCGATCCACCCCCCGCGGCATAAAAGCATCCAAACGGAAAAAATTCAAACCCGCGAGCAATCCAGAACTTAGTTCGCCGGTGCGTTGGTGTCAAGCGATAAAAATATCGGCATATCGCTTGTTTTCCGTGGTTGATTTTCGTCTATTCCTTTGTTAGAAGATATCGTAGCGTGCGGTTCCGATAACCGCCGCCTCCGGCTGAAAGACAGCCGGACTGATCGGAGAAGAAGATGTAAAAAATCAATCATTAAATGTTAGTCAAACTTAAACCGGGGAGATCCAGTCAAGATGAGAAATTTCCATCCGGGCAAATCCTGTCGTCAGGGGTTTGGCTTGAATTCATTTACCGACGATGAATTGTATGACATTCATCTGGCCACCCTGGAGGTGCTGGAAAAAACGGGGCTTTTCGTGGACTCCGCCGAGGCGCTGGATCTGTTCGACGGTGCCGGCGCCGTCGTCGACTATGCCGCCCGAAACGTCCGGATACCGCCTTATCTGGTCGAAGATGCCATCCGGTCGGCGCCGTCGAAAATTTTGCTGGCCGGACGTGATCCCGCTCAGGATAGAGTATTGGAATCCGGCCGGGTACACTTCACGAATTTCAGTGAAGGAATCCAGGTGGTCGACCCATTCACCGGGGAACGCCGAACCCCGTTGAAGGCCGATCTGGCCGACGCCGCCAGATTGGTGGACTACCTCGATGAGATCGATGTCTGCGAGAAAGCCGTTGGCGCCAGTGACGTGCCCGAGGCGGTCCTGCCCCTGCACAACGCGGAGGCCATGCTCACCAACACGACCAAACATTGTTGTGTGGGCCCGGGCAGCGGTTTCCTGTTGAAGAAACTTGTCCAAATGGCCGGCATCATCGTCGGCGGCATAAACAAGCTCAAGGAGCGCCCGATTCTGTCATTTACCACCTGTCCGGTGAGTCCCCTGACCCTCATAAGCGAATGCTGCCAGATCATCATAGAAGCTGCCCGAACCGGATCGGTGATCAACATTCTTTCAATGGCCATGGCAGGCGGCACATCCCCGGTCACGCTGGCCGGAACCCTCGTGACCCACAACGCGGAGGTGCTTGGCGGCCTGACGCTGAATCAGATCGTCCGCAAGGGTTCGCCCGTCATTTAC
The DNA here is from genome assembly GCA_963774425.1 of uncultured delta proteobacterium. Lineage (GTDB taxonomy): Bacteria > Desulfobacterota > Desulfobacteria > Desulfobacterales > JAFDCJ01 > JAFDCJ01. Next base: position 261,073 of record CAVZEZ010000036.1, read on the forward strand.
GGCAGTTCGACCACTGCCATGGACCTGAAGATCGCCGCCGCTTCGGTGGGCACGCCCGAATGCGCCGCGATCAGCGGCGCGGTGGCAAGGCTGGCAAGGTATTATGCCCTGCCCAGCTATGTCGCCGGCGGGTAGAGTGATTCCAAGCTGTCCGACGCTCAATTGGGTCATGAAAAGACCCTTACCGGACTCATCGCAGCATTGGCAGGTGCCAATCTGATCTACGGTCCGGGAATGCTTGAGAGCGGAATCACTTTCGACTTTGCCCAGTTGGTTCTGGACAATGAATTTGCTGCAATGATTAAACAGACGGTTAGAGGCTTTTCGGTCAATGATGAGTCCCTGGCTGTCGACGTGATCAAATCGGTCGGGCCTTCCAAGGATTTCCTGACCCTCGATCACACCCTCAGGCACATGCGGACGCATTCACGGCCGCAGCTCATCGATCGCAGTTCGATGGCGGCCTGGAAAGCGGCGGGAGCCACCGACAGCTACCAGCGGGCCCTGGAACAGACCCGCTCCATTTTGCAAAATCACAGGGCGGCGCCCTTGCCTGACTCGGTACTATCCCAGATGCGGTCGATAATATCGGAAACTGAAGGGGAATTAGCTCCTTAGAACTTTTTAGAGAGACATGTGGTAAGATTTGCTTTGGGTTTCAGGGTGTCAGGTGTCAAATGTCAGCCCGGTGACCGGCTCAAATGGGCAGGCGGTGTAATCACATAGGAAACTTTAAAAAAAGCGAATATCGAATCCTGAATTCTGTACAATTCCATTTTTGGACTTAACCCAATGTCGATGCACCTGCTCGCGCTTATTGGGCTAAAGGTTGATGCCGTTGGTAGGTTTCGTGATTGTTATGTGGTAAAAACCAATGACAAAAATAATCCATATCAAATCGCCATGTATACCCGCAATGGTGGGAACAACCGGGAAGAATACATGCCCGACTTTACAGATAACATATATTACCTGTATGACTCTGAGTGTTTAAAAGTAGTTGGAGGATTACGGTATTCCGAAGGAAGGAATTCTGTCAATTATATCTAAAATCCTGACCTGAAACCTATTCTGGCATTGTTTCGATTTTCGTGCTTTGGATTCTGGCTTTCACGGATGAGACGATAAACTTTCAGGGATCGAAAGATACAACAACAACGGAGGGGAAGCTTAATGCCACAAAAAATAATAACCCGTATGGGCGACGGCGAGTCGGTCGCCATGTCCGCCGAGGAAATCAGAGAAGATATTCAGGAAGCCACCCGGGAGGCGGCCGATCGTGCGGTAATCCCCGAATTGACCTCGGAAGATATGGAGGCGCTTTTCGAGATCGTCTGCGAACCTTCCCGGGCCGTCAGCGTCAACCCGGGGCAGGAGGTGATCGTCACCGACGACGGCTGTTCGATGAGCTTTTATTCCGGTCAGGACGGTGGCGGCGTCGGGATCCCCATGAGCCGCATGCAGGCCGTTTTGACTTATGAACGCGCGATGGCCGCGGACACCACCTCCATGGGACACAGCGATTACAGTTACAAGCCGGTCAAACCCATCATCAATTTCGAGATGAACGAGTATTACACGGCGTCCATGATGACCACCGCCCCGTTTTTATACGGTGCCCAGCCCAATATGGGGCTGTACTTTCAGCCCGACGGCCCCCACCAAAATCCGGCCGATTTGCTTCCCAAGGCGAAAATCAAAGAGGCCCGGGAAGTGCAGGAAGCCGCCGCCGAACAACTGCGGGCCGATCTGGTCTTTGTCGGCAAGAAATTGAATTCCGTGGGCTGCGAGGGACTGAATTTCGATACCGGGGGTTCCGCGGGGGATGCGGATTTTCTGGCCGCATTGCAGGCGGTCGGCGACCTGAAAAAAGCAACTCCATTTATGCCCGTCATCATGGGAGGATCGGGAGAATTTGTATTGGGTATGCACGGGGAGATCGAATTCCAAGGCCGGCGCCTGGCCGGCATGTATCCCCACGATCAGGCAAAAATGGCTGAAGCCGCCGGAGCCAGCATCTATGGCGTGGCGGTCGGCACCCGCACCAATCGATCTCTGGCCTGGAATATCGCCCGTTCGGTGACTTTCGCGAAAGCGGCCGTGGCCGCTGTCGACATCCCCGTGCATGTCAATGTGGGCATGGGTGTCGGTGGGGTCCCGATGATGGAGGCGCCTCCGATCGACAGTGTCACCCGGGCTTCGAAATCACTGGTACAGATCGGCAAGGCGGATGGCTTGTAGATTGGCGTCGGCGACCCTTTCGGCATGCAGATTGCCCATATTTTTGCCAGCGGCATGGGCGGCATCCGAACCTCCGGAGATCTGGTGGCCTGGATGCAGCTGACTAAAAAAATGAAAATCGCCGAAGCAAAACAATATGTGGCAAAAAAGCTTGGAATCGCAATTGCGGACCTGACCAATGAAGAAGTCATGCGCCGACTCAGAGAGGATCTGGGGATCGGCATCATTACCTCGGTGGCCGGCAGTCCCAAAGGCATTCGGGCCAAACTAAAAATCGCTGAAATCTTCGATGTGCCGATCAATTCGGTTAAACTATTTAGATCACAAACGGGTACCTAAAGCAGAGAGAGGATCTCACGTGGTTGCCGGACCAGCGTCCGGCATCCGCTCTCTTCCAGCTCCCGCGGTCCCCGGAAACCCCAGCAGACACCCACCGAATACATCCCGGCAGCGTTGGCGGTTTTAATATCCACGGCACTGTCCCCTATAAAGAGCATCGCCGTTGGCGGTGCTCCGATCCGTCGCGCCACTTCCAGGGCGGATGTCGGATCGGGCTTGAGCGGGAAATCGTCGCTTTGACCCATTAGAATCTCGAAGTTCCATTTTTTCAGATAATAATCGGCGCATTTCAGCATGAAATCATGGGGCTTGTTTGAGAGGACCGCTAAAGGGATGCGTATTTTCGCCAATTCGTCCAGCAGCTCCGGAATGCCTGCGTAGAGGCGTGTTTGCCGATTCCAGTTATCCTGATAGATGCTGCGGGAACGCGCTACGCAGCCGGCGATGACCCGTTCGTCCCGGTGGCTCTCCGGCAGGGTGCGGATGACCAGCGTCCGCCAACCGCTGCCGATGAACAATTTATAGGCATCCGACGGGTGTACGGGGAAATGAAACTCCGCCAGGGTCCGGTTCACCGAATCGGCAATGTCATCAAGCGTGTCGAGAATGGTTCCGTCCAGATCGAAGATAATGGCCTGGAAACGGCCCGGTCCGTTGCTCAGCTGATCCATCACAGTTCCTTTTTAGGCTGAAAGTTTGGAGAAATCCGCGAACTCCCCGAACAAGCCCGCGATGAATCCCAGCAGGGTCAACCGGTTGCGGCGAATCTCGATATTGTCGTCCATGACCATAACCCCGTCGAAAAAAGCGTCCACCGGCCCGCGCAGTGAGCCGATTTCAAACAGCGCCCGGTCGAAGCGCTCATTGTTCAAATCGTCTTCGACCCTCTGTTTTACCGATTCGTAGGCCGCCAACAGCCGGAATTCCGATTCGTGCGCGAACAGTTTCGGTTCGACCTCCACCGCCAGAGACTCATCGGTCTTTTTTATGATATTCACTACCCTTTTAAACGCCGCCGCCAGCGGTTCGAAATCCGGCTTGGCCTTGAGCTTTTCAAGCGCCGCCACCCGGTTCCATGTTTGTGGAATGTCCTCGCAGGAAACCTCGAGGACGGCCGCGATGGTATCTTTTGAATACCCTTCTTCAGCCAGCAGGTGGGCGGTGCGGTTCTGCAAAAATTGCAAAACATTTTCCACCAGGTCCGTATTTTCAAGACCGCTGTCATCGGCGAACTGCGCAGCACCGACTTGGATCAGGTCTCTCACATTAAACGACAGATTTTTATCCTTCAATATCTGAATAATCCCGATGCCCTGCCGGCGAAGCGCATAGGGGTCGGAGGCGCCGGTGGGGACAAGACCCGCGCTGAAGCAGCCGCAAATGGAATCGATTTTATCGGCGATGGAAAGCAGCGCACCCACCGGCGTTTCCGGCAGGGGCGCCCCGGAATAGACCGGCCGGTAATGTTCTTCAACGGCTGTGGCGACCATGGGAGGTTCACCGCCCAGGGCGGCATAAATTCTGCCCATCACCCCCTGAAGCTTTGGGAATTCACCCACCACCTGGCTGACCAGATCGGATTTGCTCAGCCGTGCGGCACGTTTCACCTGAGCCTTCAATTCCGGAATTTCCAGCTCCGACACCTTTTCACGCGCTGCCAGTCCCGCCAGATAGTCGCCGATGCCGGCGACCCGTTCGACTTTCTCATACATCGTTCCCAGTTTGGCCTGGAAGAGAACGCCTTTTAATTTATCCACCCGATCGTCGGTCGTGACCTCCAGATCGCCCCGGTAGAAAAATCGGGCATCCGCCAGACGGGCCCGCAACACCCTTTCATGCCCTTTGGCAGCCATCGCCAGATCTCTCGCAACGGTATTGTTCACGGCGATAAAGCAGGGCATCAGCCTGTTTTCTTCGTCCACGACCGCAAAGTATTTCTGATGCTCCCGCATTGCGTTGATCAGCACCTCGTCGGGCACTTCCAGAAAAGCCTCGTCAAATTTCCCCACGACGGGAACCGGGTATTCCACCAGATTGTTGACGATGTCCACCAATTCGTCGTCAGGAAGGATATGACCGCCGAGTTCGCGGGCGGACCGGGCAATGCCGTCCAGGAGCATTGACCTGCGTTCTTCCATGTCCGCAACCACCCATGCGTCCCGCAGCTTTTCCAGGTATTCATCGGCGTTTGCAAGCCGTATTTTACCGGCGGCCATAAAACTGTGCCCTCGGGTGTGCCGGCCGCTTTTGATGTTACCGAGCTGAAAGGATATAACCGACGTTCCCAGCAGCGCCACGATCGTGTGAATCGGGCGGGCAAACTCGATATCCAGATCCGCCCATTTCATTTTTTTGGGAAAGGGAATGGATAAGATGACTTCCGGCAGCATTTCCTTCAGCAGACTCGAAGTGGCCAATCCACGTTCCATTTTTTCTGCAGCCAGGTAGGAACCTCTGGCAGTTTCCTTGACGCTCAGTCTGTTGACGGGCAGGCCGACTTTTTCCGCAAATTTTTGGGCAGCCATGGTAGGTTGACCGTTTTCGTCAAAGCCCACCTTTGCCGGGGGACCGATCACCTCGCTTCGAATGGAGGCCTGTTTGCGCGCCACATTTTCAACCCTGACAGTCAGCCTGCGCGGTGTGCCAAAAACCCGGGCGTTGCCGTGTTCGATGCGGGCATCGGTCAATTTTTGCAACAATGTGGCGGACAGGGCCTTCAGTGCCGGTTCGATATAGCCGGCCGGGATCTCTTCGGCTCCGATCTCAAGTAAAAGATTTTCCATAATTCCCTCAGCAGCAAGTGGCATGTCTAAATGGTTTATGTTGACCCCATCGTTGCAACACTGGGGTTGATTTCTGGCCGTTCATCCGTTAATCCTCAGCAGCGGAAATCCCATGCCTTCGCGCTGGGCCAGATATCCCTCCGCACATCGTCTGGCAAGATTTCTGATACGGGCAATATAGCCGGTGCGCTCGGTAACACTGATGGCACCCCTGGCATCCAGAAGGTTAAAGGTGTGGGAGCATTTCAGGCAGTACTCATAGGCCGGAAGAACGAGGCCGGATTCGATCTGCGTCAGTGATTCCGCCTCATATTTGCTGAATAGATCAAACAGGACCGGGACATTGGCTTTTTCGAAGTTGTAGGTGGACTGCTCGACTTCCTGCTGGTGATGCACATCACCGTAGCTGATCGTTTCATTCCATTTCAAATCGTATACGCTGTCGACGCCTTGAAGATACATGGCGATACGTTCCAACCCATAGGTCAATTCCACGGGAATCGGCTTGAGCTCGATGCTGCCTGCCATCTGAAAATAAGTGAACTGAGTGATCTCCATCCCATCGAGCCAGACTTCCCAACCCAGTCCGGCGGCACCCAGCGTCGGCGATTCCCAGTCGTCTTCCACAAACCGGATATCGTGATCGAGTGGATCAATCCCCAGCACCTTGAGGCTTTTTAAATACAGTTCCTGAACATTGAAGGGCGATGGTTTCAAAATCACCTGATATTGATAATAGTGCTGCAGGCGGTTGGGGTTGTCCCCATAGCGTCCGTCGGTCGGCCGGCGGGAAGGTTGGACATAGGCGGCATTCCAGGGTTCGGGGCCTAATGCCTTTAATGTAGTGTTATGATGGAAAGTTCCTGCGCCGACCTCCAGATCATAGGGTTGCACCATCACGCATCCCTTGCCGGCCCAGAATTTGTGCAGCTGCAAAATGACATCTTGAAAGTTCATGAGTGGGTCTCTTTTCTATTTTTGGTTTCAGGTGTCAGGTTTCAGGTGTCAGGAATTAGCATTTTCGATGTTTGACAGCTCATATGGATCTGGGCAGTTGATAGCCCATTCCGATCAATATGACAATATGACTGCTTAAGTGCCAACGGCAACGCTGACACCTGAAACCTGACACCCGAAACCCACGCCGTCAAACAACTTATAGGCTATTTCTGGTCTATAATATTTGGTTAAGTGCCTAATGTACACTCACGCCCCTGGCATCGATTTGCAGGTCCAGCAGACTTGCCTCCCGGACATCTAAAAGCGACGCTTGCCACAAAGACCGTAATCTGTCAATATTTTCGATCTCTCCCACCGCCCACAGGCACCCTCCCCCCCCCGCGCCGGTAAACCGGGCGCCGCAGTCGTTTTGCAGCGCCAGATCCGCCAGCCGTTGTCCGACTTCATCCAGCACATCCGGCGTCATTTCCCGCCGCATAGCTGTCTCCCGGTTCATCAATACGGCGGCCCCGGCGTAATCTCTTTTCGCCAGCGCGTCCGTAAACTGCTGCGTGCAGGCAATGATTTCCGCCCACAGACTGCGGTACTCACCGCGCAGAAACTGCTTCAGCCATCGGCTGTTGATGTCCCGGGATACATGCGGGTTACCGCAATAAGCCAGTAGAAGATGCCGTTGAAGGCCTTTATATGATTTTTTTTTGACGATGGTGTCCTTCCGGAACACACATCGATCCGGATGGGTCCGCCAGTACCAGGCATTTACACCACCGTAGGCAGCAGCGAGCTGATCCTGAAATCCACAGGCGACGCCGGCGGTGGCCTGTTCGAGCTGATAGGCAAGCAGCGCGATCGCGCGTCGGCCGGCGCCTGGGCTGGATTCATTCAGCCCTTTCAGGTTCAATAAAGCCGCAGTCAGCGCCACAGCCGCTGCGGATGACCCCCCCAACGCACTGCGGGGAGGAGACCGGGATTCAATTTCGATGTGAATCCCGTCGGCATGGAAAAAGGCCGCCGTGGCGAACATCAGCCCCAGTGGATGATCGAATGGGGCGGCGTCCGATCGAAATTGGGCATCTTCAAACCCCCGGGAAGAGATTTTAATCAGGCCGCGGGAGTAGGGCCGCAGGCAAACCCGGGTTCTGAGACCGATGGCGATATTGAAGGTGCACGGCGCCAGATGCTGCAGGGGATAATAGATGGTAGGAATATCCAGCGTTCCCCCCATATCGATCCGACAGGGCGCCGATGCGGTTACCGGCGCGGATTCAAGTCGTTTTCTGAGTCTGTCCATAATCGCTCATGTCGATTACCGTCGGCTGAGTCCGAAGGCTTGAGGGTCCAAGGATTCAAGGGTTCAGGACCGGTCTGAATCACGGAAGTTTCAACCTCCAGCTTCGAGGTTTCTGATCTGGCGCAAAAACTTCAAGCTGCGCGGCTGTTTGCTCAGATGATAGCAAACGAATTCCTCCAGGAATCCAGTGCTTTCTATCAATGCCGGTCCTGAAAATTGAATCCGACCCGCCCTGGTTAAATCTCCGCTTTCAACCCACAAAAGCTGTTTAATGGTGCCTTTTCCCAAACGGCTTCGCACCGCAGTATCGCCGCGGCAGTTGTCACACAGGATACCGCCGCTTCGCGTATCGATGATGATTTTATCCTGTTTGATATTTTCCAGCTCCGTCAGGCATCGGACACAGCGCTGCAGATTGGGACGATGACCGGACAGCGACAGCAACCGCATTTGAAACAAAACACTCAGGCCGGCCGCTCTCGTATGCCCCTGGTCCAGCAGGTTCAACACATGCGCCAGAAGATTATACAACGCAACCTGTTGGTAATTTTCCTCCAACCAGCTGTAAATCAACTCCGCCCAATAGCTGGCATAGGCGGTTTTTTTGAAGTCGGTCCTGATGGAACTGAACGGCTGCCTCAAGACCGCCTCCTGGAGGACCGCCATTCCTTTTCCCCGGCTCCTACCGATTGAGCCCACAATTTCCAGCAGCGAAAAAAGCTCCAGAACACCTCCGAAACGGCGGGTACTTTTCTTGGCGGATTTGGCAATCAGAGACAGCTTGCCTCTGTGCAGGGTAAAAAAAGTGACAATGACATCAAAATCCCCATAATCCATTCTTCGCAGCAAAATTGCAGGAGAGGAAAAGTCCGGCATGCGGCTAGATTCCAAGCAGCGTGGTGGCAATCAGAAAATATGCGGTTACACTGATGATATCGATAGCGGTGGTCACAAATGGGCCCGTCGCCACGGCGGGATCGATATTGATCCGGGCAAATCCCATCGGTACCATCGACCCGACCAGAGCGGCGACGGACATGGAGCAGATAACGGCCAGGCCAACCGAAATGGCAATCGCTTCCATGCTGTACCGAAGGTGGGCCACGCTGCCGATCAGAGTGCCATAAACCAGACCCAGAATGAGGCCGATGCACAATTCCTTAAAAACCACCGACCAGATATCTCTGACATGGAGGCGTCCGGTCGCCAGACCTCTAACCACGATGGTGGAAGACTGGGTGCCGATATTGCCTCCCATGCCCATGATCACCGGTATAAAAGCGGCCAGATAAGTATACTTGAGCAGACTGTGCTCAAATTTACCGATAATGAAAAAAGCGCCGATACCTCCGATACAGCTGGCAAACAGCCAGGGCAGGCGGATGCGGGTGCTTTTTAAAATTGACTTGGTTTCGACATATTCCTCACCCGCGCCGGCCATCTTCAAAATATCTTCCGTGGCTTCCCTGCGGAGAATATCGAGGACGTCATCCACTGTGACGATTCCCACCAGGCGGTCGTTGTCGTCAACCACCGGGACGGCAAGAAAGTCGTAGCGCGCGACGAGTTTGGCGACCTCTTCCTGATCCATGCCGGTCTGGACGGAAATGACATCCGTGCTCATGAACTCCTTGAGGCGCTTTTCCGGAGGGACAACCACCAGCTGACGCAAAGAGCTCACACCGACCAGCTTGCCGTGTTCGTCCACCACGTAAAGATAAAATGCCATCTCGACATTTGAATATTCCTTTTGCAGCGATTCGATGGCTTCCCTGGCGGTAACATCCTCTTTCAAAGCAATGAAGTCGGGAACCATGATGCCGCCGGCGGTGTCATCACCATAACGCAGCAGATCTTCGACTTCCCGGGACTCCGCCCTTTTCATCTTATCGAGGATCTCCTTGGATCTTTCCTCCGGCAACCGTCCGATAATGTCGGCGGCATCGTCGGCCGGCATGCTTTCCAGGACCTGCGCCATCTTTCCGATCGGCATGTCTTCAACCAGGTCCTGCAAGGTATCCGCATCCAGCTCGCTTAGGAGGATACCTTTTTGCTCGACATCGGAGATCATATCAAATAGCTTGCGTTGCTGACTCAATGACAATGACCGAAACAGCACCGACAAATCCGCCGCACGGGTTTTATTTACAATTTTGACGAGGTGGCTGGTAGCCCCCCGGCGCAAAAGTCTTTTGACACTCTCGGTCAGTATTTTATTTTTATCAATCGACATAAATATTTTGGTCCAAAATCAAGGCGGGGCGCATTTGACCCGCAGGCGTACTCAGGTATGTCGAGGACTTAAATTGTGGCCCCCATGCCGGGTTTGGGCCAAAAGAATATTTTGAGATTTTCGCTTAATCCAAATCAGGGAAGGTGCACGGTGACCACGTCTCCGCTTCTACCGGGTACGATGACGGGATCACCATTGAGCGTAATAATCACCGCGCCGGCATCGCCGATGAGCAGATTGAAACCGCTGTCGGCCTCCAACTCAATCTGATCTCCGGATTTCAGATTATACTCGGTGGACTCTTTTCCGTCGACGATGGCCTTCAGCCATAAATCACCGATTGCAATGACCCGGAGAGTCGACTTTTCAGGAATTGCTTCTTCGGATTGGGTCTGGCTTTCGATGCTCGGCCGGTCCTTCTGCAGGTCCTCGACGGATTTATGTTTTAACTCCAGGTTCTTATTCGCTTTCGGTGACGGCCGCAGCGACAGAACCGCCAGAACGCTGAGCCCAAGAACACCGACGATCAAAACCACGGAAACCAGAACTTTCGGACGTATATGGAAGACTGGAACCCGGCCGCCCGGCTCAATCTCAGAAGTTGTCCGCAAGGCCTCAAGCTGCAACTCATACCGCCGAATCACCTCCGCGCCGTCGGCGCCCACGGCGGCTGCATAGGACCGCAGGAATCCTCTCACATAAACCGCTGCGGGCAGCCGTTCATGATCTTCCTGCTCGATAAGCAGGAGATTTCCGACCCCGATGCGCGTCTGCGCCGATATTCTGTCCAGGCTGATATCTTTTGCAAGCCTTGCCGCCTGAAGATACCGCCCGAAGGATAAAGATTCTTTTTCGGTCTTCATAAGAAAATAAAGGATTCACATGTTCCGGCCGAGACGAAACATCTGAATCCTTTAGCTTATGATCTTGATCAGCGACCGTTTACGAAGCGCATCCAGCCACTCCTGGTATTTGTTGTCCACCGCTTCGTTATACAGTATTTGCTCGATTTCGGCTTCAATTTCCTGCATAGACTTTGACGGTGTCTCCTGGATTTTCTGCACATAAAGAATCTGCGGTCCATAATCGGTAGTGACCACCTCTGAATATTCACCGGATTTCAGCTTCTCGACAACTCCGCGCAGTTGCACGGACAACTCGTTAAGCCGATACAATCCCAGGTCCATACCCTTGACCGGTGATGATGAAGATTTCAAGTCATTTACCAGGGCCTCGAAAGCGATACCCTGGGCCAGCCGCTCTCTGGCGGCCTCCAATTCCCTCAAGGCGTCTTTCTTCTCCGAAGCATCCGCATTTGAAGGCAGCCGGACAAATATGTTGTAGAGGTAATATTTCTTTTCACCGGCATATTCATCCCGATGATTTTCATAGTATGCCTTGATGTCCTCGCCGGTAATTACGATTTTGGATTTTACCTCCCGATTCACCAGCTTGGTTCTCAAGATCTGCTCTTTTATTTCCTGCCGGTATTCCGCCATGGTGATTCCCTGCTGTTCGAGTCCCTGGCGCAATTGTTCGTCGGTGAAGGAACGAGCTTCTTTCATGTGCTCGATGGTTTTATCGATATCCCCTTCGCCGACGGTAATCTGGGCACGCTCGATTTCCTGATCGGCCAGTTTGCTGTCGATGAGCTTATCGAGAAGATCTTTTCGCACCTGGAAGATCGTCTGACGCTCCTTCGTCGGATCATAGCGCAGGGCCTTGATGTTTTCCTCATAGGGCTTCAAGGCCCGGTTCAAATCATAAAGGGTGACGATATCATCGTTGACCACCGCTACAATCCGGTCCACCACTTCCGATTCCTGGGCGGGCGCAACCGCTGCAGAGGCCGCCATGATCAAAAAATATACGCACACCCGCAGCATTGTCCGGGGCTGTGATATTTTAACAAATCGATAGTTCATTGCTTTCGTTTCACTAAATCCTTTTGCCTTATATTTTCTTTAAAATTATAACCATTTAGCTGTTAACACGCTGCGCGATTTCTTTCAAGAGGTTTTTGGCCTGTACCAGCTGACCCTGCGGGGTGCGGCGCCCGATTCTGGCCTTAAGCACATGATCCGGCGACAGTTCAAATCGTTTGGGGTCGGTGCCGATCAGATCGACAATGGCGGCCGAATTGGGCTGATGAGAAACCGAAAAATGCAAAATGACCTGTTCGGGAGCCAGATCCAGCCTTGAAACGCCGGCCTTCTTGCTCAGCACTTTGAGCATGATTTTCAGCAGCAGGTTGGAAGCCTCCGTCGTCAGCGGTCCGAAACGATCGGTCATCTCTGATTTGAAATCTGAGATTTGTTGAAGGTCGGTCATTTTTGCCAGGCGCCGGTAGGCGGCCATGCGCTGATCGATATCGGGGATATAGGATTCCGCCAGAAAGGCCGACAAATTCAGGTTTATTTCCGGTTCCAACGGCGTGACCCGGGGTTCTCCCTTGGCCTCCGCCACGGCGTTTTCCATCAGTTTCAGAAACATGTCATACCCGACGGCGGCGATATGTCCGGATTGGGACGCCCCCAAAATAGTTCCGCCTCCCCGGATCTGCAAATCGCTCATGGCGATCTGAAATCCCGCCCCCAGATCCCGATGCTCCATCAAAACCTTCAGCCGTTTTTGAGCATCCTTGGTCAGCAGGCTCTCATGGGGAATCAGCAAATAGGCGTACGCCTGTTCATCCGCACGGCCGACCCGACCTCTCAACTGGTACATCTGCGACAGTCCGAACCGATCCGCTCGATTGACGATAATCGTGTTGGCGGACGCGATATCCAGACCCGACTCAATAATCGTCGTACACACCAGCATGTCGATTTCCCGGTTCATGAAAAAAAACATCACCTGCTCCAATTCGTCTTCGCTCATCCGGCCGTGAGCGACGTCAAGCCGGACTTCGGGCACCAGGCGCTTTAATTTGCCGGCCATTCGATCGATGGTCTGGATATTGTTGTGAACGAAAAAAATCTGTCCCTGACGCCGAAGCTCCTTCCGGATCGCCTCGGCGATCAGGGCCTCATCGAATTCTGAAATATAGGTGATGATCGATTTGCGATACTCGGGCGGCGTTGAAATAATACTGATGTCGCGGACCCCCACCAGCGAAAGGTGCAGGGTCCGGGGGATCGGGGTGGCCGTCAATGCCAGGACGTCCACCGTGCTTTTCAGCCGTTTCAGCTTCTCTTTGTGTTTGACGCCGAAGCGCTGCTCCTCGTCCAGCACCAACAGCCCCAGGTCCTTAAAGGCGACGTCCTTTTGCAGCAGCCGATGGGTGCCGATCACGATATCGACCTTGTCCGCTTTGAGATCGTCGATGATGGCGCGCTGCTCGCGGGCTGACCGGAAACGGCTCAAACAGGCGACATTGACCGGATATTGTTCGAACCGACTGCAGAATGTCGCATAATGCTGTTCGGCTAGGATGGTGGTCGGAACCAGAACCGCCACCTGTTTACCGTCGTTGACTGCCAAAAACGCCGCCCGCAGTGCGACTTCGGTTTTGCCATAGCCCACATCACCGCATACCAGACGATCCATGGGCGTCGGTTTCTGCATGTCGGCGAGCACATCGTCGATGGCTTTGAGCTGATCCGCTGTTTCTTCGTAAGCGAAACCGGCCTCGAAATCCTTTACATAACCGTCGTCCGGCGAAAAGGCAAAGCCCTGCTCCACATTGCGCCGGGCATAAAGCTTGAGCAGTTCACCGGCAATTTTTTCCGCCGACTTCTTCACCCGGGCCTTCACCCGCTCCCACGATTTGCCGCCCAGGGTGTCGAGTACCGGTGCGACGCTGTCCACCCCCATATATTTTTGGATCACACCCATACGATCCACCGGCAGATAAAGTTTATCATCCCCCTTGTAGATAACCACCAGATAATCGTTGGTGATGCCCTCGATACTCAATTTGACCAGTCCGCCGTACTGCCCGATACCGTGGTCGTCGTGAACGATGAGATCGTCTTTTTTCAACTCTTGCAGGTCGAGCAGCTGAGCGGCGGGTTTGGGCGCTGCGGATTTGTGTCGGTGATGCCGGACACCGAAGATTTCCTCATCGGTTACAATGGCCAGCATTTCTGCGGGCCAGACGAAACCGCTGGAAACGTGACCGGTACAAATATAAAGCCCTCCACGGTTGTCCCGGGTGTCGTCAAATCCGTTTGCCCGTGTCATCTGCAGGCCATAGGGCCCGAGCAGGGAATCGAGCCGGGCCGCCTGGGATGGCGTCCGGCACACAACCAGCGTTGTATAGCCCGACCGGCGTTTATCGGCGAACCAATCCGCCAGCGGTTTTAAAAGGTGTTCCTTTTCCCGGAAATTTTTTATACTGAGACTCAGATCGGTATTGTGCTCCACCCGGGTCTGAAATCGGAAAGATTGAACCAGATCCGCATCTTCAGCCCTGACAATATCGAGCATCTTTAAGGTAAGCGGCTTTTTCCCGTCGATCATTGCAGCCGCCTCGGGCCAGTCGAGAAAAAGCTGCCGGGGTTCGACACAAAGGCTATTCTCGTCACAGGCGGCATTGAAATTGGTGCTGACCCGTTCGTCGAACTCCACCGCCGCCTTTTCCAGTTTGTCGGGATCGACGGAAACCACCAGTGACGCTTCGGGGATATAATCAAACAGGGTATCAAGCTGTGGGTAGATCAAGGGAATCAGGCTTTCGATTCCGGCCAGTTCTTGCTCGGTTTTGAGCTTGTCGATGATTTTTCTGGCCCCCGTGACCGGAACGCCTCGTTCACCGGCCAGCACCCTGATGCGGCTGATGATATCCGGCAACACCTGCTCGTCCAGGATGACTTCCCTGGCCGGCAATATGACGGCTTCATCGACGCTTTTGATCTTGCGCTGATCCAGGGCCGAAAAAAGCCGGATGGATTCCACCAGGTCACCAAAAAACTCTATTCTCAGCGGATCCTGATAAAGCGGTGAAAATACATCGACAATTCCGCCGCGGACGCTGAAGTCGCCGGGTTCCTCGACGATGGCCGCCTGGGTGTACCCGCCGGATACCAGTTTGGCAATCAAGCGCCCCCGGTCGATTTCCTCCCCGGCCAACACGAGTTCGGCATAGCGGTTGATTTCCTGTTTGGGGATTATTCTTTGCAGCAGGGCATCCATCGAGGTGATCACGACGGGGGGCGCCCCGCTTTCCAGCAAACGGTACAGCACACGGATGCGCTGACCGGCGGTTTCACTGTGGTAAGGAAGAAATTTAAACGGCAGAATGTTGTAGGGTGGGAAAAAAAGAATCGGCACCTCCGCGTTTCCGCTGAAAAACTCCAGATCCTGCATCAACAGCTCCCCTTCCCTGGCTGAGGAGACGATGACCAGCAGGGGCAATTTGTGCCGCAAATAAATTTTGGAGATCAAAAACGCTTTTTCGGAACCCGAAAGGCCGATCCATTCGAGGCCGCGGTCTCTTTCCGGCAGATTGTCAAATATCGTTTCGGGTGAAATTATTTCTTGATTTTGTAACATAAATCACGTATTCAAGGGCACGTTTAATCCGATATGAATTCGTGCCGTATTTTGATGCTTCGGTTATGCAAAAATGAAACTTTCCTCGGCGAGTTGCGGGGGAGGCTATCAGTCGAATTCATTTATCGCAGCAAGCTGCGGGGAATTAAAACCTATCAATTCGCATCGTTCTAAAAGTAATCCGGGTAATCTGCTAAAAACCCGTCGGGCCGTAGCTTTATGCGAAGCCTGATCTGTGGATTAAAAGCCGACGTAGCTCAGTTGGTAGAGCAGCTGATTCGTAATCAGCAGGTCCGCGGTTCGACTCCGCGCGTCGGCTCCAATAGATAAGAAACTTATACTCCAATACCTCTCCTTCATCGCTGCCCAAGGCTGTCCAGACTCTATCCAACCCAAAATAAGCGCTCATCTTCCTGATTGTCATACGGGTTTTGTTCCGGCAAATTGGGGTTTAGGTGACTGAAATTTCGTGAAATATCGGAAATCAGTCATCCGGGCATTTGATTTGGAACAGGCAGGGCGATATGAATTCCCTATTGATGACAGTTAAACTTGTGAAAAAATAACACAGAGAACCACAAAATTCAAGCTTACGATATAATTAATTGAAATTATAAGATAAATTTAAACCCCTCGTCGACTGCGGTACCCACGCTCGATAAATAGCACCTCGATTTGAGGTCAATTGAGAATTGATGACGCCGGACCCTTATATGAAACTACAAATATTTTATCTCGCGCAGAGTCGCAAAGCTCGCAAAGGGAATGATTAAAAATATAAATAATCTTGGCGCCTTGGCGTCTTGGCGCGATGATGAATAGTTTCTGTCTTTGATCAGTCGGGCTGCCCTTTAGCCCGAGGCGGCCGCTCGTATGAAACTTCATCTTCAGGTTCTGGGGCTAAAGGTTTTTACCAGTTTGTGGGAGCGGCTTCCAGCCGCGAATAAAATTGGCAATGATCCGATTTTAACATCGCGGCTGGAAGCCGCTCCCACTCGATTTTTCCGACTATCGAAGGCCCACCATGAGTTTCTCGATTTGATCAAACTGGCTGCCCTTTAGCCAGCGGCCCCGGCTTATATGAAACTACAAATATTTTATCTCGCGCAGAGTCGCAAAGCTCGCAAAGGGAATGATTAAAAATATAAATAATCTTGGCGCCTTGGCGTCTTGGCGCGATGATGAATAGTTTCTGTCTTTGATCAGTCGGGCTGCCCTTTAGCCCGAGGCGGCCGCTCGTATGAAACTAACTTGAAGGTTTCAGGTTTCAGGTGTCAGGTTTCAGGTGTCAGGATTCGCGATGCAACCGAAAAGACCCAAGAAAAGACCTTTTAGCCAGCGACACCCGCTTATAGCCATCTCAGAAAACCATTCCGAAGCGGGCGATAACCTCCATCGTCACTCCGGCAGGGTTTTTAGCCGGAGTCCAGCCCCACGGCATATGCTTCTCTCCCGGCGGCGGGAGGGATTGAGGGAAGGGGGTAAAATGGAGCCGATCCTTTTAAAATGATTTTTTATTCGATCAGACTGGCTGCCCTTTAGCCAGCGGCCGCCGCTCGTGCGCACTTAAGTTCCGGAAAAGAAAAACGGCCGAAACCGCTCAAGGCATTAGCCGGTATTGATTCTTTGAACCGACTCTCTAATAAGGTCTGAGGCTTTCATTTCATTAGCCGGGAAGCAGATCCAATGTCCACTCCGGCAACGGGTCCACTTTAGCTTCATGGTTCCCCGCCTTCATCACAAGGATTTGTTGAAATGGATCGTTCCTCGAGGAATTATCCAGGATTCTCGCTTCATCGACAATCGATAAAACTGTTTTGATATATTTCATGGTTCTGGGTATCCGGGAATGTATCTTTTCAGTTGGCACATCATGTCCTCCCTCCGAGACCCGCTGCTTGACTCTGGCTTCATTCAAGCTCGAATCAAACAAATGAATATATACAAGGATGATTTTATAGCCATTGGCCTTTGCCTGAGCAAGAAAATCGATCTTCGACTCATGGGAAAAAACCGTTTCAAAACAGAAAGAAACTCCCTGCGAAATCAAGTCTTCCCTGATTTTAGCGGCCACGGTTGCGGCCAGATAGCTTACGTCTTCCGGATGCTGCGGGTCGATATCTTTAGCGATCGAATCCGCATTCACAAACTTGATGCCGTATTTGGCAAGATAGAGGGTGTAGAACGTGGTCTTACCCGCCCCATTCCCGCCGGCTAACACCCAAAGCTGTCTTGGATCAGCCATCAGAGCGCCTTGAATTCACCCTTTTCAAAAGAACCCGCCTGTCTCTTTTGGGTGACGGAATTCACCCGATCGAGGTAGCCGGGATGTTCAAGGCTGGCCTCATAATATATCTTGGCGGACGTTATCTTTTCAGCCATAACTCCGTTGGCTCTGTCACTTTCGAGATCGTTAAATATATGGTCTGAATTGACAGGAATTGATTGAACAGCCCGGGCTACCTCTAATTTTATGGTCTTTATCCCTTGAGACACGGCAAATACATCTTCAATATTTAATTTAGAAGAAATGGCTTTGCCAATTTTTGCCCAGTACTCGAGCTGTTTGGCAATCGATCTATTCTGAATTCTGGCCTCGCGCTCCGCTTGAAGCGCCAGGTCTTTGTCTATTCTTACAGATACAGTGGCCATCATTCATAATCTCCGTCATCATAATTTTGATGCAATTAGCATCTTAATGATTCAATCTGCCACAGATCATAGTATTGGTTTGAGGTTATGTCAATAGAGATTTCTGAAGTGGTATTTTCTATCGGACCCAATTAACCATTGAACGTCAATGTAATAAAGGTTGGCCGTGGGGGGGCTTGGAGCCCGCTTTTTGATGCAAAAAGTTGAGAAAGAGCGCCGTGATTTGAGGTCATTTTATGATTGCTGACCCATCGGGCCGCCGTCCGGCGGACAAGGGTGTCATCGTCGAGTCCCAGTAGCCGGGGCGGGCGTATTCCCGGCGGACCGGGTGCGGTGCAGTTTGCCAGCCAGTGCTCCGCATTGCGGGCGACTTCAGCCAGGCGTTCCTGCGGCCATTTTTCAATGCAGGGAGGAAGCACCGGATCCTTTTGGTACGCGGCCTTGAAACAATCCAGAAAATGTGCCAGTGCGACCACCTTGCAGACCCATCTCATTTCTCCGGGTGTAAAATCCACCTGAATGTAGGCGTAAGCCAGTCTTGCCAGAATCAGCCGATCGGCATGGGTCAGAGGAAACATCGATTCGACGGTCGCAATCGCCTGCTCCCATTGTCCCTCGGCCAAGTGCCGGTCGATTTGTTCGAAAATGCTCAACATCCTTGCCGCGGCGCTTGCCGCCTGACGCCGCTTTCTCGATTCCGGCAACCATAGGGCGGCTTCGGCATAATCAATGTACGGTTCCAATTCGCATTGTCCGCCTTCATAAGCCAGGCCTTCCCTCCACGTGTCAAGTGCCTTTTGCACCTCCTCCAGGATGAAATAGCCCATACCCAGAAGATGGCAGAGATGGCGTGCCGATCCATCATCCAGGCCTCCTCGCGGCAACCCCTGGAGCAAATCGACGGCTGCGGGCCAGTCGGATTTTCGGGATGCTTCCTCGGCCAGCTCGATCCGTACCAGATAGTGGTCCGGATACTTCTCCCGCATCAACCGTTTCAAATTCTCGGCTTCCTCCAGGCGTAACATCCGTTCCAGCGCATACACCAGCCCGGCGATTTCATCGGCCGGGGCGTTTTTCTTTATTTCCCTTATCATCCGCCTATACTCCTTGAAGTCGGCGTCCCGCAACCGCAACATATATGCCATCGATGATGCATTGATCTTGCCGGTCGGCCAGAAGCATGTCCAGGGCGCTTCAAAAGGCGGGATTTTTGCTGCTGGGAGGGTGTCAACCAGGTCGGCCGAAAATACGGGCGGCTGATCAGCCAGCAGATGACCCTCGAATTCAAAGGGTGAAAAAGCCACAGCGGCGACCCCGCGGGAGGTCTCATCGCTGGACAGCATGAGATTTTGGGGTGCGGGGGCATTGAATATCATCTTAAAGCCCTGTTTGCTTGGCTTCCAGGCGGCGAGCCGGCGACCTGAACGTTCCTCATTATCCTGAAAAAAGTGGACAAACACAGTGCCATGGTCCAAGCTTGTGGCGATCCCGTGATCCGCTTCCCCATCGGAATTGAAGATCTTGATCGGTTTGTGCTTCTTGTTCGGATCCGGTTTCACCTCCAGAACCAGCATGAGATCCCCTCGCATTTGCGGATCGATGACAGGATCCAGAGCGCCGGTGTCGTCATAAGCTAAAAAGATAAAATCCGTTCCGTTGGGATGGACGGCAGCATGATGGACGGGCCCGCTGGTTTCCAGTGTATACGTTTCCAATGCCTTGCCGTCATCCGTGTAAATTCGAACCGGTCCGGCCAACAAATCCTGGAGAACGATCCGGTATTCGCCTCCGGCATGGAACCGCTCGGGAATACCCGTCGACTTTAACCGGCGGCTGCCGCGGGCCCGATCGATGTGGACGATCTCGAAATCCTCATCCAGATTTTTAGCCGTACCGCTTTTTCTCAACCACAACACACGGCCTTGGGGGCAAAAAAGGGCTTCCTCGTAGTCACCATTCCCGGCGGTCAGCGCGCCGAAATCATGCCAGAAAAGGATATCGAAGGGATCCAGCCCCACCTGAAAAACCTGGCCCGTCAGGTCGTTTATCCATACGGTATTCCCGTCGATCGTGCCCTGAACAAATGCCAGGGATCGGGGGGCCTGCAGCAGATACCCTCGATGAAATCGTCGATCGTTCAGATCGAAAACCCTCAAAAATACCCATCGATCATGGGCTGTTGCGATCATGACATGACGCCCCCCCGGCAGCAGCAGACAGCTTCCCATCGCACTGTTAGGGCTGAGGCCTATGGAACCGTAACATTTAGGCAGACCGGGAATTTCGGCGGTTGCCAGGCCCCATTGCGTCCGGATGGCCGCGGTATGCTCCGACACCCGGTCCACCCAGTATGGCGAGGACCCGTCTTCCAGAAGCCGGGCAAGATGGCCGGCCAAGCTGCGGCTGGCGACCTCATCCTTGCGGCCGACGCTATCTTCGTACCTTTTTCGCAGTCTGTGTACCTTCTGATAATGGAAGAACCGTCTCTGCAGCGGTTCAAAACGCTGCCGGTCGGTTTCGCCCAGGGCGAAGTCCTTCAGTTGTTCGATCCGTTCCCCGGCCATGAGAAAATCGTTTGCGGCCAGAAAGTCCTCGGCTTCTGCCAGAAGTCTTTTCCTGCTCTCATCTTCCAGGGATTTGAGCCGAGTTTCCGCTTGCAGCAAAATTTCCCGGGCCTGCGGTAAGTTTTGAAGTATTTTTTCGTGGAGACGCAGCTGCGTAATGACCTGCTGGGGATCGGCTCCGGAGTGCAACATTTCCGTGTACTGCCCGAGGGCCAGTACCGCTCGGACCCGCTTCAGTGGCTTTACGGCCCCGGGAGCGGCCAGCGCTGTTTCCATCCAGGTAAAATGAGGATTCTGGATTCTGGCGCGGACGCGCTCTCTTTGCGAGGTATTCAGTCCCGAATACGCAAGCAGGGTCTTTTCCCTCTCGCCGTCCGACCACCCGGAGACCAGGTCATCGACCTCCGCCTTTTCCCGCTGGCGCACAGCTTGGTTTTGAGCTTCTGCCAGAAGCCGCTTCAGCCGCGGTGTACTTTCACCCATGGCCAAAATCCGACTTAAGCAATCGGCTTCGCGCTTGAAGTCCCGCCCGGCTCTGGCTTCCCCGGCTTGCTTTCGCAAAATTTCGATCTGGTCTTGCTGCGCCTTTTTTTCCAGATCGCTTAGAACCTTGCGGGCGGCTTTGTTTTCGGGCATCAGGGACAAAATCCGGTGCGCCGCATTGGCGGCTTCCTCCACCGCGCCGGCCTGCCAGCGATGGAGCATCTGCGCTTCAAGCGGTTCGAGACGCCTGGCCTGCAGTGACCGGATCTCCCTTTCCAGTTGTCCGGTTCCCAAAACGAACTCCGTCGATCCGCAGGCCTTCAAAGAAGCCAACTGATTCAAGGCCTGCCCTTCCTCCTGCTGCGCGATAAAGTGCTTCGCGGCCAGATAATAAACCGGGGCGGCTTCGGGCTCCACGATCCGCCGAATGGTTGCAAGGGCGGGTTCTATCCGATCCAGACGGGCATGGGCCGTGGCAAGCCGGATTCTGATCCCTTTATCTTTCAGGGTGGATGCTGAGAAGGATCCGGATAACGCCAGCGCTTTTTCATCTGCAGCCAGATGCTCGATCAGGATTTCAAGAAGGGCGAGCGCGGCTTGGAGGCCTCCTTCGGACCGCTGCAAAGCCTGGCGGTAAAGCGCCTCGCTTTTTTCATAATCGAATTCATCCAGGGCTTTGCGTCCCAACTGGAGTAATTCCTCCTCGGATCGTTCCGTTAGCGTCGGCTTGGGCTGCGCGGGCGGTGCCGGCGAATCCGGCTTGGGCAAGTCCCGCAACTCGGGGAAATCCTGCAAACGGTCATGCTGCCTCTCGTCGATTTGCCGCTGGGCCCATGACCTGGCATCTTCGTCAAGCTCATGGATCAAAGCGTGGCAGGCATCTTCAGAAAAATTGCGAAGCCGGATCCCGATAAGCTGTGGTTGATTCACATCCGGTTGCTCTACACTCAATCCATCGCCAAACCGTCGAATCAGGAGGCTTTGCAGGCGGGCCTTCAAACGGTACCGATGCGCGGCTTTCTGCGGCCCGACTTCCTCTTTGGTCGGGTTGATACGATGGATCATGCGAATCAGGTCAAGAGCGGTTGCGGGGATTCTTTCGACCAGCAGATCATCGGGTTTAATCGCCTTTTTCTTTTTATGCTTGCGGGCCATTGTTTAGCGGAAAAAAATCTCATTTTAATTAAGACGTATAAGGTAAACTGAAAAGCGTGGGGAACGGGTATTCCAGGAAAAGAAAAGCGGATCTTTACATTGGCTGATCCAAATTTTCGCGCCGTAATGCCGTTTGGACCTGGATATCATGGCATGAAAAAGTGACGGGCAGGGCAAGCTTTTGACGCAATATTACCGCCGAGGCCAGATGAGATTTCTTTTAAGCTCCCCGATGCCGACGGTTTCCATAATAAAAATGCCTTTTAATTTGCCAACATGCGGCCCCAAAATAATCTATGTGATCCCATTTGTCAACCGCGCGGATTCGCGAACTGCCTGTAGCGGACGTGAAAAGATTCAAAATATTAAATCGAAAATTGCGCAGGTAACATGAACAGGCAGATAGCTTGTTCCAGCTGATTCGATTGGGGCATGGTCTGCTATCGTCTTTTGGAGAAAAAGCGCATAATCCAACTAGTTTGCGTAGCCATTAAAGCCTTGACAAGGCTAAAATAATATATTAAAAAACAAGTAGTTAGGTTAAATCAAGTGTAGCGCTTATATCACTAACGACAGGTGCAAACGACAAAAATTTAACCGGTGATACCGGATCGCATATCGTGAAAATGGAGACAAGATGAAAGATAGAGAAGATTTAAGGCTTAAGGCAGAACTTGATAAAATCATGGAAACTGTTGAAAATATAATGCAAAAAGTAGAAACCGCCATACCGTCAAAATCGGAGGAAAATAGCCAGGAAGGCGAATAAAGCCGCAAAACGCTTGAATTAGGGATTCAGGGATTAGGAACTCAGGAATAAGGGGAACGATGGAGGGAATGAGCAGATAATGGGGTTTGGGAAATAATAATGATAGAATTCATTCAATTCCCCAATACCTGAATCCCTGAATCCCTAAATTTTTTCCTGACCGGTAAAGGTCACAAATCGATCCGGTAGGCCTTCATTTTGGCGAGCAGGGATGGATGACTGATTTCCAGGATCCTGGCGGCGTGGGTGCGATTGCCGTCGGTTTCTTCCAGCGCCCGGGTGATCAGCTTCTTTTCCATCACCTTCTGGGCCGCTTTCAGCGACAGCCCTTCCAAGATGCGGTCATCTCCGGCGCACCGGTTGTCTTTGAGAAGCTCGGCGGGTAAATGTCCCGCTGAAAGCAGTGCCCCGTCGGCAAGCACCATGGCCCTTTCGAGCACGTTTTCCAATTGTCTGACATTGCCGGGCCATCGGTACTCGAGTAATCGGGATATGGCGTCCGGGGCCAATCCGGCGATATTTTTGCCCAGCGTCTCATTGAAGCGCCGAATAAAATGTTTGCATAACGGCGGAATGTCTTCGGTGCGCTCTCGCAGGGGCGGTATTTTCACGGTCAGGACATTGAGACGATAGTAGAGATCTTCACGAAAGCGCCCCATCGCTACTTCCTCTTCCAGAATTTTGGATGTCGCGGCCACCACGCGAACGTCAATCTTGACAGACTTCGAATCACCAATCGGACGGATTTCGTTTTCCTGTAAAACCCGCAGGAGCTTGACCTGCAACGACAATGGCAACTCACCGATTTCATCCAGAAAAATAGTGCCGCCCGCGGCCTCTTGAAACAGGCCCTTCTTGTTGCGGTCGGCTCCCGTAAATGCCCCTTTTCTGTAGCCGAAAAGCTCGCTTTCCAGCAGCGATTCGGGAATTCCGCCGCAGTTTACCGGGACGAGAGGCCCCGATGCCTGGCCGCCGGTAGTGTGGATGCCCCGGGCGACCAGTTCCTTGCCGGTCCCGCTCTCTCCGAGTACCAACACGGTGGTCTTGTACTGGGCGACTTTGCCCGCGAGTTGAAAGACCGCCTGCATAG
Source organism: uncultured delta proteobacterium (assembly GCA_963774425.1). Taxonomy (GTDB): domain Bacteria; phylum Desulfobacterota; class Desulfobacteria; order Desulfobacterales; family JAFDCJ01; genus JAFDCJ01. The sequence continues at coordinate 285,129 of CAVZEZ010000036.1, forward strand.
CGCTGCTTTTCCCAACCATTTCACCGAAGGTGCAATCCCCCTCGATTTTCTGGATGCGTTCTTTCAGCAAGCGGTTTTCCGCTTTCAGACGCTCCCGTTCTTCGGCCTTTTTCAGCGTCAGATAGACTTCATCGGTCTTGAAGGGCTTGGATATGTAATCGTAAGCGCCGGATTTCATGGCCTCGATCGCTGTATCGACGCTACCGTAGGCGGACATCATGATGACTGTACCGGTGGCGACATGGTTTCTGGACAAGCGCAGGAACTCCAGCCCATCCATTCTCGGCATCTTTATGTCGCAGAGGATAAAATCATAGAGCGCCTGTTGGATCATCTCCAGGCCTTCGCGTCCGTCGGAGGCCGTCTCCACAATATACCCGGTCTTGCTCAGCACCGTCGACAGCATATGGCGCATGTTGGCTTCGTCGTCGATAATCAGCAGTCGCCTTCTTGAATCTTGATTTGTCATGGTATCAAATTCTGATTTGGGGATTGAGGTTGTGAAATTGAGGAATTGGGGGATTGGATAAATTCCATCATTTTAATCCTCAATCCCCTAATCCCTGAATCCCAAATCCCTGAATCCTTTAATTCCTCAATTATTAATCTTATTCTATCACCGGCAGCGTAATGGTCATTGTCGTCCCCTGGCCGACCTCACTGACCACCGTCATCCTGCCGCCCAGACTCTCTACAATCATAAAACTCACGGAAAGACCCAGGCCTGTGCCCTTGCCGGGATCTTTGGTCGTGAAAAACGGGTCGAAGATATTGTCCAGGTTTTCCGCGGCGACGCCCGATCCGTTGTCATTGAACATGACTTGCAAACGGCCGGCGGCATTTTTTAAGCCGGAGCCGCCATCTGTATCCAGGCAGGTGGCGATTTTCAGCCACCCGCCGTTATCCGCGTCGGCGACGGCGACGGCATCCGCTGCATTGATCGTCAGGTTCAAAAAAACCTGCCGCAGCTGATTGGGATCTGCCATCACTAAATCTTTCTCGGCGGCAAGATCCAAAGCCAGCTCGATGCCTGCCATGAGCGGCTGAACCCGCAATACAGCGGCGGTATCCCGGATCAGATCATGGACGGAAACCGCCAGCCGACCCGAATAGGACGGTCGCGAGACTTCAAGCAGTTGTCGGATGATGGTGTTGATCCGCTCGATTTCCGCTTCGGTGCGCTGAATGTATTCCCATCTTTCCTTCCCGGATATATCCGATTGTTTGAGCAGATCCAGGTAGCCCATCACAATCCCGATGGGATTTCCGATTTCGTGGGCGATACCGGCCGATAATCTTCCGACGGATGCCAATTTTTCAGCCTGGATGATTTCCCGCTGGGCCAGTTTCAAATCCTGGTTCGCTTTTTCGAGCGAAGTCACCGTTAAGCGCAGCTTCTCCTTGTCGGCCGAAATGCGCTTGAGCATCAGGTTGAGCGCCTTGGAAAGCCGATTGAGTTCGTTGTCCTGCCGCCGAACCGAAAAAATAATGTCATCATCCTCTTTGTAGTCTTCCGCTCTTTGGGCCAACCGGGCAAGCGGCGACACATAGAGTCTCGAGATCCGGTAAATTCCGAAACAGGTGAGGATAACCAGGTTGACGGCCATATAGATGAACAGGAGCTGCTGCGCTTCCGCCAGGGCCCCGGCAATCTCCCCCAGGGGCACCACAATGCCGACCCCGCCGGACTGAATTCCGTCTATCGCCACGGGTGCGGAAAGAATCAGATGCGCCCTTTGGTTCCGGAATACACCCCAGGTGCTGCCGATGAAATGATTCTTTTTTTCTCCGGCGGAAATTGCCTGGTTCGTAAGGTCGGCAAGTGTTCGCCGGGATACCGCCGATGTGAGCCCGACATACACTTGGGCGCCGTCGGGTTTCACGACGAATGCGCTTCGGATCGGTGAGCGGTTCAGGATGCCGTTGACGATCGATTCGGCATTCGCCCCCTCGTCGGGACCACCTTTTCCGGGTGCTCTGAAGACGGCATCGGCCAAATCGTCTATGAGCAAATTCGCTCTGGCCGTCTCCGCTTGGATCAGCTCCCGCCGGATGGTCACCATCGATACCAGATCGATTAACACCATTGCCAGCAGCAGCAGGATTGCGAGATTGATCGCAATCTTGATTCTCAAACTCCGGATGAACATGTGTTTTCTTGATGATAATCGATCTTAAAAAAAGTATTTTGAGATCGCTTATAGTTTAGGGGTTCTCATCATAATTGCCTACCGGCTTTGATGTCGTTAGTGGGATGCAATTTTAGTGCCGTAAATTGGGGATTATCACGCCTGTTTGAGATGAACGGGCCGCCAGCCCGGCTGCAGCGCACTTCAGCGTGATGCCGACGATTTTATCGCTGGAAATTCAATTCCGCGCCACGTTTTTTTTCGGCCTGAACCGCAACGGCCGGCATGTGCAGGCGGGCAAAGTGTCAAATATGTAACGATCCGAAACGGGAAGACGCCGGATGTCAACCCGGAATTAACTGAAAATCGTTATGAAAACGTATGATCCACTCACCTTGACAATCTGGAATTCGCACGCATTTTATAGCCAAAAAATACAGCTTAACTGAAATCCAGGAGGTATTTAGCAAAATGACGGCGAAGACCGAAACTCATGAGTTTAAAACAGAAATCAAGCAGTTGCTGCACTTGATTATCAACTCCCTGTATTCCAACAAAGAAATCTTTCTGAGGGAACTGATCTCCAACGCCTCGGACGCCATCGACAAATTGCGGTTCAAAGCCCAAACCGACGAGGCCATTCTCGGCGACGACGGAGAATTTAAAATCAGGATCAAACGCGATGCCATCGAGAACACCCTGACCGTGGAAGACAACGGCATCGGCATGACCCATGATGAGGTGCTGGAAAATATTGGGACCATCGCCAAGAGCGGTACCAACGATTTCCTGGCCGCCATGAAGCAGCTCAATAAGGAATCCGTGCTGACGCCGGAGCTCATCGGCCAGTTCGGTGTCGGTTTTTACAGCTCATTTATCGTGGCCGATAAAATAACCCTGTTGACCAAATCGGCCGACGGCGGCCCGGCGGTGCGTTGGGAATCCCATGGGGACGGGGAATTTACGATCGCCGAGGCCGAAAAGGACAGTCGGGGTACATCCATCACGCTGGAATTGAAAAAGAAGGAAGAAGAAGACCCGGATTTCACCGACGAATGGACGATTCGCAATATCGTCAAACAACATTCGGATTTTGTGGCCTATCCGATCGTAATGGACGTCGAGAAGGACGAACCGATCCCCGACAACGAACAGCTCAAGGACAAGGACGGCAAATCCATCGGGAAAACGACCCGTAAGGTGGTCGAGGAAGAAACCCTCAATTCCATGAAAGCCATCTGGTCCAAGAACAAGGCCGACGTCACCGACAAGGAATATGAAGAATTCTACCAGCACATCGGCCATGACTGGAATCCGCCGCTGGAAAAGCTTCATGTCAAAATGGAGGGCACCACCGAATACACCGCGCTATTGTACCTGCCGTCCAAGGCGCCCTTCGATATTTTCAACCCGGAATCTAAGCACGGCGTGCGTCTTTACTGCAAACGCGTTTTTATCATGGATGACTGTAAGGAACTGATGCCCGAGTATTTCCGGTTTGTAAAAGGCGTTGTGGATGCGCCGGATCTCAATTTGAATGTCAGCCGCGAGATCCTCCAACAGGATCGCCTGGTGCGCAATATCCGGCGCAATCTGGTCAAAAAGCTCTTTGACCTGCTCGAGGGTATGGAGCCGGAGAACTATGAAAAATTCTGGGAAGAATTCGGTGCCGTGCTCAAAGTCGGTGTCCACACCGACTTTGAAAACAAGAAGAAGATCGCCGACCTGCTGCGCTACAAAACCACCAAATCCGACGGCAAGTGGAAATCGCTGCAGCAATATGTGGAAGACATGCAGCCGGACCAGAAGGAAATATATTATATCACCGGCGAAAACATGACCGCCCTGATCAACAGCCCGCTGCTCGAGCAGCTCAAATCCAAGGATTTCGAAGTGCTGTTGATGACCGACCCCATTGACGAGTGGGTCACCCAGGCCTTGAACGAATTTGACGGCAAAAAGCTGAAAAGCGCCGAAAAAGGCGACCTCGACCTGGACAAGGTCGATGAAGAGCAAAAGGGAAAATATGAAACCCTGTTCAAGCACATCCGGGCCGCGTTGGAAGACACCATCAAGGAGGTCCGGCCGTCCACCCGTTTGACGGACTCCGTGGCCTGCCTTTCCGGCGATACCTATGACATGAGCAGCTATATGGAAAAAATCCTCAAATCCGCCGGACAGCCCGTGCCGGAAAACAAGCGCACCCTGGAGCTGAACATGGCGCACCCAGTCATGGAAAAGATTTTCAGCATGTTCGAAGCGGACAGAAAAGACCCGAAACTCAACGAATATATCCATCTGCTGCTCGATCTGGCTATCATCGGCGAAGGCGGCAAGGTGAGCGATCCTTCCAGTTTTTCAAAAAAAGTGGGGAATCTGATGGCAGGGGTCTGAATCGCTATAAAGGAACCGGGAAGGTAGTTAGAAAGGCGCCGGCTGCTGACTAAAAAGCAGCCGGTCTTCAATTAAAATCACAAATTCCAAATACCAAATCACAAACAAATCACTGTCTTACAAATGTTTCATACGAGGAAGACCGGGCAGCGAAAACGTCACTACCTTATCACCAGCATCACCGGCAGTTTTATCTCGACGAAGTCTCCGACCCCAATTCCGTGCCTGTCGAACCAGCCCTGGTTGACTTCCAACGCGTAGCGCACCGGTTGCAATGAACGATAGCGTTCCGCGGTTTGCATGGGGGTCATGACATTTATGCTGAGGATGGTTCCTTTATCATCGAGAAACGCAATGGATAAGGGAAAGAAGGTGTTTTTCATCCAAAAGGTTCGCGGCGCCCGGTTCGGATAAATAAACAACATGCCGTGGTCTTCGGGCAGCTCGCTCCGGTTCGATAATCCACAAGTCCGCGCCTCGGGAGTGGCAGCCAGCTCCGTCTGCAGGTCCTGGCCTTTTACAGCAACTATTGAAGCCGGCAATTCAAGGGGGCAGGCCGGTATGCCTCCCGCTGGGAAAAACAGCGACAGGATAAATACAGTGGCGCTTACAGCGAATTTAATAATCAAAAAAAACCTCGATGAACGGAGCCATATGCAATCCCCACTTTCTCTTTTATGGGGACGTTCAAGCGGGCATCGCATCCGCTCCGGTTATGTCTGGTAATCCTCAGCATCCCTTCATCCTGAATCCCGAATTCCTAAATTCTGAATTACTCAATCACTCACCAACCCGGTGGCAGCGTTGAATTCCGCAATCAGCGCGTCGATTTGATCCGCGCAGGCCGGGATACTTGTCCAGTAATCGTCATCATACCACTGCCGCTGAACTTCTTCGTAGGATTTGCCCTGCTGTTCAACCCAGGTGTAGTATTTGAGATTGTGAATGCGCTTGCGGCCGTAATAGGTGAGCTCTTCCATATGGTCGATGGTAAGCCCCTGAAGATGCCGGGCATATACCGCCGCGGCATCCGTTTCACCGAACGCTCCATAGTCCGCGGTGAGCTCACGCAGCCGGCTCTCGTACATGTCCATGGAATCGGTCAGCACGGTCAGCACGATATCGTGTTCCCCCAGTTCATAATACCGGGCGAATTTGATCGCGGCGACCAGATTGCCGATGCCGGAAATCCCCAGCAGGTTCAGCCCGCTTATCAGCGATTCGGAAACCCCTTTTGACACCAGGTATTTTCTACCGGCCGGTTCGTTGAACAGCCGCATGAGATGAATCGGCGTTTCGTCGTCGACGGCGATGATCATATCCGTGTTTCGGGTGTTGTGTATCCAGGGCACATGTTTGTCGCCGATGCCCTCGATGCGGTGGGATCCGAAGCCATTTTGCAGCAGCGTCGGGCATTGCAGTGCTTCACAGGCCGCGATTTTGCATAGCGGGAAGTGCTTCTTGAGATAATCGCCGGCGGCGAGGGTTCCACCCGATCCGGTGGCTGCAACGAAACCCCGGAACCGATCGCGGGCATCCATGATCCGCTCCAAAACTTCAGCCAAGGCCGGTCCGGTAACCTCATGATGCCACAGATAGTTGCCGAACTCATCGAATTGATTGAAAATGACTAGATTTTCACCGGATTTCTCCAGCTCCCGGCATTTATCGAAAATTTCCTTGACATTGCTCTCACTACCGGGGGTCTTGATCGTCTGACCTGCCACCGATTCAAGCCAGTCGAACCGTTCGCGGCTCATTTCTTCCGGCAAAACAGCAATGGATGCACAGCCCAGCAGCGCGGCGTCATAAGCGCCGCCGCGGCAGAAATTGCCGGTAGACGGCCATATGGCTTTCTGGGTGCCGGGATCGAACTGGCCGGTAACCAGCCGGGGAACCAGGCAGCCGAAGGCGGCACCCACCTTGTGGGCACCGGTTGGAAACCATTTGCCTACCGGAGCCGCAATCCGGGCATCCACACCGGTCAACTCCCGGGGAAATTCAAGGAAGTTGACACCGCCGAACCCCCCGCCGTAGGCCAGCGCCTCGTTGTGCCAGGAGATGCGAAACAGGTTCAGAGGATCGATGTCCCATAATCCGATGTTTTTCAGCTGCGACACCACCGCGGCCGGAATCAGGCCGGGATTTCGCTGCTGGTTGAAGGTGGGAACAATGATGTTTCGCTCGCGGGCCCTTTGCACCGCCCGGGCAAGCGCCTCGGAATTTACGGTTAGATCGATCACGATAAGAAATCCTCTTAAGCCGGAGGTGAGCTATTGATAAATCATGGGAATTTATTTGGCCCGACGTGTCTGTGCCGTCTTTCAGGTTTCAGGTGTAAGGTGTCAATTAGCAGCTTTGATGCCGAACGCCTTCTATGCATCTCATGAGTCCGATGTCCATCTTTCTTTCGTGGTTTCGTGCGTTCGTGATTAAAATTTCTTTTCGGTTCCGGATCGGCCGGGCCGGGAGCGTTACCCCGGTTTCCACCCCGCCACCACCTGTCGGAGCTCCGCCGCATCCGGGCTTATGCGAAACGATTCGGTGCCGGCAAGCTTCACCGCCTGCATGGCGCCGGCCACATCCTTCAAGCCACTGCCGGTATTGAGTATTACGATTCTTTCATCGGCGCGGACCATTCCCTGGTCAACCGCCTTTATCAGTCCGGCATAGGCGGCGGCGCCCGCCGGTTCGGCAAACACTCCGCTGCCGCGGGCCAGTTTCGGAATGGCGGCCAGAATATCTTCATCCGCGAGACAAAGGAAAGCGCCACCGGTTTGCTGGACAGCGGCCAGGGCCTTGACGCGATCCCGGGGCAACCCGGTGCTGATGCTGTCGGCCACCGTCCTGGCAGTGATCGGCGGTTTGGTGAGAATATCTTCCCCGTTCTTCCAGGCGGAATACAAAAAGCTGCTGCCTTCGGCCTGGACACCCATCAGCTTCGGCATTCGATCGATCCAATTCAGCGCCAGCAGATCCTTCAACCCTTTGTGCAATCCCCCGATGATACATCCGTCGCCCACGGAAACGAAAATCGCATCCGGAGCGTTCCATTCCAACTGCTCGCAAATCTCATAGGCGGCGGTTTTCTTTCCCTCGGACATATAGGGATTGTAGCCGGAATTGCGATTGTACCAGCCATACATCCGGGTGGCTTCCAGACACAGCGCAAAGGCCTCGTCGTATGTTCCATCAACCAGGATGACATGGGACCCGAACACCATCAGTTGCGCGATCTTGGCCTGAGGAGCGCTTGCCGGCACGAAGATGACGTTCGCCAGGCCCACCGTAGCGCACAGGCCGCTCAGGGCTGCCGCGGCATTGCCGGTGCTGGCGGTCGTTATCATTCGAGCGCCTTTTTCCAGGGCTTTTACCACGGCAATCGCGCTGGCGCGATCCTTCAGGGAAGCCGTCGGCTGCAGCCCGTCATCTTTGATCCAAACTTTTTTCAGCTCCAGCTCGGAAGCCAGGCGGGCAGCAGGATACAGGGGGGTTCCCCCCACAGCCAGGGGGGGCGTCACGGCATCGGGATGGACCGGCAGCAGGGGTTTGTAACGCCAGATGGTTAAGTCGGGGCACGTCGACAAACGGTCCCTGTCGATCTTTCGGCCAATGAATTCGTAATCATATACGACATCGAGCACACCTTCGTCCCCGTGGTCCGGACAGACATAGTCCACCTCCTCGGGTTGAAAGTGCCTGCCGCAGACAAGACATTTTAAGCTGAGAATGTTTTGCACTGTTATGTTATCTTTCTGAAAAAAATCAGCGACCACCCGCAGAGCGAGGCCCCTTACAGGGGCCTTCCTCAGACCACCAGCTCTGCGGGTGGCCGCTGATTTTTTGGCTACTGCCATTCGGGATTGCGCTTATCGAGATAGGCTTGCTTGGCCTCTTCGGCATCCGGGCAGAATTGGGCTCGCTCCTGCAGTTTGAAATAAGATTTTAAAAAAGTGTCGTAGTCGACATCGAACGCCCGATTGATCGCCAGCTTGCTCATACGCGTCCCGGTCGAGCAGGCCGCAAGGTATTCGCCGGCAATGGCGTCCAGATGGTCGAAGAAATTCTCCTTGGAAACCAAATGGTCCACCAGGCCGATCCGCAACGCCTCTTCACCGTCGATGTTTCGTCCGCCCAGGATCATCTTCTTGGCACGCCCCCAGCCGATATAGCGTGGCAACCGCAGGGTTGCCAGGCCCGGAATGAGCGATTCCTTGATCGCCGGCAGTCCGATCCGGCATTCGGCGGTGGCAATCCGGATGTCGGCGGCCAGGGCGAGCTGCAACGCGCCGCCCAGACAATAGCCGTGCATCCCTACCACGACGAGCTTTTCCATGGTTTCAAATTGTCGCAGGGCGAGTTCCCAGCGATGGTGGTAGTCCATCTGGATTTGCCCGGCGGCCAGTTCCTTGAGGTCGATACCGGTACAAAATGCCCTTCCCTGGCTTCGAATGATGAGCAGCCGCACCTCATTGTCCCCGGTAACCATCTGGGCCATCCGACCGATCTGATCGACGCAGGCGTTATTCATTGCATTGAGGTAACTTTCCCGGGTAAACGTCAGCCATGCCAGTTTGCCCGCTTTTTCAAGCCGCATGAATTCGAGGCTGAGTTTGGTTTCCATATCAGATCGCCTCTCATAACTTAAGAACCGGTCGATAATTTCTTGCCTATATCATTGGCAAACTTCTATCCGAATAGCGTATCGACCATTTACCACCAACCACTGACCGCATACCACTGCCAACTTGCGGCTTCAGGTCAACCGGACCAGCGACGGCTCAAACTGCTGCGGCGCACGGTAACCCAGAAGATTGCAAAGCGTTGCGGCCACGTTGCTCAGGCCGGGATGGTCGACCGGCGCCAGAGAAAAGCGGTTCGCCCCCGAATAGTCCCTGACGATGAAGGGAACCGGATTTTTCGTATGGGATACCATAGGCTGTCGCCGTCCGTTTTTTTCGGTCCACATACAGTCGGCATTGCCGTGGTCGGCGGTGACCACCGCCACACCCCGGGCTTTTTTAACCGCCCGCAGCAATCTGTCCAGGCACATGTCCACCGTTTCCAGGGCGATGCGGATGGCAGCCGGAATTCCGGTGTGTCCCACCATATCGCCGTTGGCGTAATTCAACCGGATAAACTTGTACTTGCCGCTGTAAACCGCATCGATCACCGCATCGGTTATTTCGGCGGCCTTCATCCAGGGCCGCAGATCGAAAGCGATTTTATCCGACGGTATCTCCACGTATTTTTCAAGATCCTCGTCGATGTAGCCCGAATTGTTGCCGTTCCAGAAATAGGTCACATGCCCGAATTTCTGGGTCTCCGAGACGGCAAACGATGTGACGCCTGCCGCGCAAAGATAGTTGCCCAGGGTCTGATCGATGGCCGGCGGCTCGACCAGATAGTTTTTGGGGATGTGGGCGTCGCCGTCATATTCCATCATGCCGGCATAAAATATATCGGGGACTCGCTGCCGGTCGAACTGGCTGAAATCCGGCTTCTCGAATGCCCGGGAGATCTCGATGGCCCGGTCCCCCCGAAAGTTGAAGAAAACCACCGCATCCCCATCCTCGATGGTTCCGACCGGTCGGCTGTTTTCTTCGACCACGAAGCTCGGCATGTATTGGTCCGTTATGTCGGGATCTTCATCGTAATAGGTTCGGATAGCCTCCACAGCCGATGAAAAGCCTCTTGCCTGGCCGAGCACATGGGCTTTCCAGCCATTTTCCACGACGCTCCAATCGGCCCCGTAGCGATCCATGGTGGTGACCATCCGCCCGCCTCCGGATGCAATGCGGTAGTCACGACCATCCGTGGACAAATCCGCCAGCTTTTTTTCGAGGGGTTCGAAATAATCAAGCGCGCTTTTCTGGCCCACATCGCGCCCGTCCAGCAGCCCGTGGACCCGCACCCGTTTCAAGCCGTCGGCCGCACAGCGCTCCAGCAGTGCATAAAGCTGCTTGATGTGGCTGTGCACATTCCCATCGGAAACCAACCCGATGAGATGCAGGGTGCCACCCCGGCCGGCGCGCTCGCGCACCGCATTCCAGGCCAGGCCTTCGAATATCTCACCCGATTCGATGGCCTCGTCCACCAGCTTGGCGCCCTGTGAAAAGACCCGGCCGGCGCCGAAGGCATTATGGCCCACTTCGGAATTTCCCATATCGTCATCGGAAGGCAGCCCCACGGCTGTTCCATGGGCTTTCAACCGGGTGCAGACGGGCGCTTTCAAGAGGGTGCCCAGCACCGGCATGTACGCCAGGTAGACTCCATTGCTGATGTCCGGCGGCCCGATGCCGACACCATCCATAATTGCCGTAAGCACCGGCCCCGGAAATTCCGAATATCCGGCCAGACGATCGAGCTTTAAATTACCCATGGATCCCCCCTGTGTTTGCGGAAATGGTCAGAAAACTGCCGGAAAAACCCCGGACATCAGGGACACTAATCATTGCCGGCAAAAATATCAAGGAAAGGCGGCCTTAAAGCCACGTGCCCTGAGCGTCGGTTCAACCGGGATACGGTTTACCGTCGAAGGTTTACTCTTTTACCAATTCTTCCGGCCATTTTTTTCTCACATCCGCTTCTCCGTCATAATACGCGACACGAGAAGAAGATTGGAAAATGTCCATGTTCGGCAGGATATTGATTTTGTCCGAATCCGGATACTCGCACACGTCGATGGCCGAGTTGGTTCTGATGTCCAAAAATACACAGGGGTTTGCGGTATGATTGTAAAGCTGGTGGGCGCCAGCCGGACCTTCCTCGAAAAACACGATATCCCCCTTGCAAATTTTCTGGAAACCGTCCGGAGAACGCAAGGTGGCCTCACCCTCGAAGATGACAAAAAGCTCTTCGGCATTACGGTGAAAGTGGTAGGGATAGGAGAATTTCCCCGGGTTCAGGGAGCGCACATGAAAGTGCAGCTTCTTCGATTCCGACATTTTCGCCAGGGACGAACTCGATAACCAGGAAAAATCGGCGATTTCAGACCGGTTTTCTTTAAGCGGCAGATTGTTCAATTTGATTATTTTCGCCATTGATAAATTTTCCTCCGTGGGAATAAAGGTGAACCCTTATGTTGCATAAAAAACCCTCTCACACCGCATACAAATAATCGAACATCCCGAATATGAGATCGTTCACCTGCCGCTTGCCCTCCACCGTCCCCGCCAGGCCGCACAGGGCGGTGGCTTCGGCAACGGTTCCGGCCTTTGTTTTGGCATATTTTACGCCTTCCCGCAAATCGGCTGTCAACCGCTCGGCGAGGTCCGCAACCAGGGTCTGGGGCATCGTCACACAAAAATGCAAGCCCGGCGGCAACTGCAGGCGATTGAAACGTCGGCCCCTGGTCTTCATGAAATCGTTAACCTTTGTAAGGTTCGAAGGGATCTGCAGTCTTGTTTTCGGGTGGTTGCTCCGCCATGATTTCCTCATTTTACAAGTTATGATTTTATGCATAGTATAAATATGTTATAGAGGCAAGCAAATCCGGCAGGGATCCAGCCGGCCGCTTCGCGGGGAAAAGGATCCTGCCGGAACGGAGAAATCGATCTCCAAGCGAATATTTGAGTGGCATATGGCACAAGTTGGCTTTATAGTGCTGCTTCATAATGGTTAATTGGAAAACAAACCTCGTCGTCATCTGGATATCCCAGTTGCTGTCCATCGCGGGATTTTTCTTTGCCCTGCCCTTCGGGCCTTATTACATCCAGGAGTTGGGGGTCCACGATCCCGGTCGGATCAAGTTCTGGGTGGCGCTGTTCGGCGCCGGACCGCCCTTGAGTCTGGCCATTTTCTCGCCCGTGTGGGGTGCCCTGGCCGACCGCTATGGCAGACGGATCATGCTGCTGCGGGCCAATTTCGGCGGCATGATCATCCTGTGCCTCATGGGCATGGTTCAAAGCGTCGAAACGTTGATCCTGCTGCGCTTGGTTCAGGGTATATTCACGGGTACGGTCGTTGCAGCGCAAGCCATGGTGGCGGCCTACACACCGGAACGTAGCAGTGGGGTGGCCCTGGGCTCCCTCAGCGCAGCCGTCTACATGGGCAGCATGACCGGAACCTTTTTGGGTGGCGTGTTTGCAGAATATTTCGGCTACCGGTACGCATTTGTCGCCTCCGGTATCCTGCTGTTGATTGCCGGATTGCTGGTACTGGTCGGCGCCAGGGAAGATTTTGTGAGACCGGTTTCCGCCGAACCGCACCAGAAAAAAAAACCGACGACGGCTTTCAGCGATCTGAGGCACGTCTGGCCGATTCTGGTGCTATTGGGCGCCATGGGATATACCAGACAATTCGACACCTCTTTCTTCCCGCTGCTGATACAAGACATCCTCGGCACCATCGAAGGAGCCGCCTTCTGGACCGGAACCGTTTCGGCGATCGCCGCCGCGGCCGGGTTTTTAGCGGGCCTGGTCTTCGGCCGCCTGGCGGACCACTTCAAGCCCCCCAATATCGCCAGGCTATCGTCCGTCTTTGCGGGACTGTTTATCACTTTTCACTGGCTGGCCACCAGTTTTCTGTTTCTCTCCATCGCCCGTTTCGGCATGACATTTTGTGCCGGCGGTCTGGACCCGCTTTTCCAGATATGGCTGGCGAAGGAAACACCGGCTGAAAAACGCGGAACTATATTTGGATGGGCCGCCACCGCCCGTTCGGTGGGCTGGTTCCTGGCGCCGATCAGCAGCGGTCTGGTAGCTTCGGAATTCGGCATCCGCTCGATTTATCTGGTCGAAGCCGCTCTGTTTGTCGGGTTTTTGCCGTTGATATCCTGGGTGGCAAGGAAACTGGCGGTGGACAAGTCCTGATCGGCCGGATTCGGAAACGCAATTAGTTTGAATCCGGTTGATGGAAATTGTTTAATTGATGGCGGTGGCTTTGGGGTCGGAAGCTGTTGCACAGAGGGATGAGAGACCGAGAAAAACACGGTAATCGGACCCCGTCCAATGATTTATTTAACCCACGGGCTGCCGATTGCCTGGTCCTCAGTCGGGGGAAGAAAGGATAGGGACAGTTATTCCTGCCGAAGTTTTCCCCAAAAATCTCCAGATCGATTCCGTCGAGATCATGCTCTCCGTCGAGATCACCTTCACAGGCGGGAGGGAGCGACACCCAACCGTTGAGGCCGTTTTGGCTTCTGGCCATTTCAACTGCATGCTGGTTTCAGATAAAGCAGATCTTCGGAGTATTTTTGCGCTTTCAGTACAAAATCACAAAGCCCGATGTTCAAACAAAGCTCGAAATCTTGTTCCGGAGCCCATTTTACCTTCGGATCGAAGAATTTGCAGGCGGCATCCGATTTGCTGAGCCGGATTCGTATTTCATCCGGGTCGACGGTCCGATCCTTCAGCCGGTCTGAGATATAGCGGGCGCACAGGGTGTCTTCCTCGCTGCGCTTCACCGCCGCACTTCCCATGCAGACCAGTGACACGTGGCGCGGAGCCTGCTTGCGGATAAATTTGACGACAGCCTCGGCATTGACAAAGCTGCCGGTGATCAATAGATCCGCATTGCCGGCATGGGCGAATCCCTGGGTTCCGGCGGATGTAGTCTGAATGATGGTCCTGCCGGAAAAGTCGACCCGCTGAATTTCGGCCGGTGAGTTCCCGTAATCGAAACCCGGCAAAATCCGGCCCCCGCGTTCTCCCATCAGAACAAAATCCGGATTTTCTTCCTTCAGGCGATACGCCCGATCGGCGTCGCCAACCGGAATAATGCCCACAGCCCCGTTGCGCACGACATAACACGCGGTGGAAAAAGCCCGGAAGACATCAATGATGACCGCCAGCCCCCGGGCCTGCCTGGCCCCCTCGATTAAATGCAGGATCCCGATGTCCATCGCTTCATTTGGAAAAGGCCTGGATGGCCGCTTTGAGTTCCGGATGCCGATGGGAAGACGCTTCCAGAGTCTCGCCCCGGCGGAAAGCTTCCCAGCCCTGATGCAAACTGACCGCACCCGCCTTGGGTCCCATCGGGTGCCCAAATACTCCCCGCCCCGGTACGATACCGAAATCGAGGGTTCCCAGTTTTTCATACAATTCGGGTGCCGAACCGGCCCATTGACTTCCGGCGGGAACAGGCAGTATCCTTTTGAAATGCCCAAGCGGGCCGAGACATTCCTGAACATTCAGCAGCACTTCTTTATCGGGCGTTTTCATTCGCTCGCCGAATCCGGCCATGATGACGGCATCGAAACCGACACACCGCTGCAATTTCGTGATCAGTTTCGAGTGAACGCCCAGGAAAGGAGCCCGCGTAAACGCCGCGATGAAAGGCAGATGTCCCACCAGCGGTACTTTCGTATGTTTTCTGAGCATGCGCACGGCACTCAGTCCGGTGGTCATCCCATTGATCAGCAGGGCGTTGGCGCCACCCGCGACGGCAATGTCGTGTGATTCCAGCAACCGATCGACTTCGTCGGTGATATTCGCCACATAGATTTTTTTGCGGCCCGTTTCCTTTTCACTTTGCAGGCGGGCCCGCCCGACGGCAGCGGTTCTTTGCTTTAACGGAGACCAGGCCACATCACCCAGCATTTCGTCATCTTTGGCGATATCCAGACCGCCCAGCCATCCCTGAAGGGCCAGTTCGGCAAAGGGCTCGGGACTCAGACCGAGGTTGGGCTTTATCACCCCGAAGAACAAGGGCCGGTCATGAACCTGCAACAGATCCCGCAAGCCTTCGATTCCGAATTTTGGACCCGGGAAATATCGCAAAAATTCATCTGGAAATTCAATATCGAACAATTTAATGACGGAAATGCCCCTGGAGTAAAATGTCCCCTCGCCGCAGGCCGCGGAAAGAATGTTCGGCAGTTTGGGACCGAAATTGGCATGCGGATGGGCGATTTTGACCCGACACCCGTAAGAATGCCGGGCCGGCGGCGCCAGCAGCGGATAGGACGGGGCGTCCAATTCCCGTTCGACGATCAGCTCGATAACCTTGGCGCCGAACCGGCGGCGGAGATCTTCGTCGACACCGACCCGTTGCCACTGGGCCGTCGACTGCTCCTGGCACAGGTGTGCGGCGGCATCCTCCGGATCAATCGTCGATTCGAAATAATAATCGAAGACCAGGTAGTCTTCCATGGCCAATTGCCTGCGATCCGCGAAAAAGCCTTGCCGTTCTTTTATGTCCATTTTCTCAGTGACCTTACAATTTTTTCAGCAGCCAGGCCATATTGCGGCCCAGTACCTGCATGGTGTCGAGCGCCTTGCGATCTTCGAGGACTTTTCCTATTTCCCGGCCGAAGCCCAGGTTCCAATTGCTCGAACCCACAACGATCATCTCGCCGAGCAGAAAGAAGTGATTGAGAGAATCAAAGGTGTGGATGGCACCGCCCCAACTGGCCACTGCCACGGCCGCACCCACTTTACGCTTCAACATGCAGTCATTGGCCCGCGCGACCATACCGGCTCTGTCGATCAGGGCTTTCATGGTGGAGGTAACATCACCGATGTAGGTCGGCGACGCCAGGATAATGCCATCGGCGGTCAGCATTTTGTCGATAAACCGGTTGAGTTCATCGTCGACGACCGCACAATAGCGGTTCTTGTCTTCATAACATTGATAACAGGCGCGACAGCCTCGGATATCGGTACCGGCAAGCTGCACCAATTCGGTTTCGATCCCCTGCCGCACAAATTGCTTGAATATCTCGCGCACCAGCAGGGCGGTGTTGCCGTCCTCGCGGGCGCTGCCGTTGAATGCTACAACTCTCATCGCCAGTGTCCCAATTCGTTTCCAAATTTCACGGAAGGCTCATGTCTGCCGCCAGCCCGATTCCGTCCCCCTCCGCCGACAATGCATCGGTATGGGGCAGGCCCTTGCATGGGGCCCGGTTCTGCCGGCGGTCGCTGAATATTTCAGGATGATCCGGCTTCAGAGCCCAGACTCATTTTTTTGTAGGATTTGGTCACCGCGACCACCGCGTTTTCAGTGGGCAGCCGTTCACCGCTGGAACCGGCGGCGTAGCCCACGGCACCGGAATGCAGCAGGGAATACTCGGCCGTCTCCGGATCCTTGAATGGCCCGCCATGGGTGAACACGATGATGTCGGGATTCACCTCTCGGGCGGCCAGAAACATTGCCTGAACCGCTTCGGTCGCCCTTTCCAGGGATTGGGTTTCCGCAGCGCCGCTCAAACCGCCCGCCGTAACGCCGACCAGAGCGCCCACCACATCGGCGCCGGCCGCGGCCATTCTGTGGGCTTCTTCCGGATTGAACGCCCAGCCGTAGGTAAAGATATCTTTGCTGTGTGCCAGCGCGATCAATTCCACTTCACGGGAAAAGCCGAGTCCGGCGGCTTCCAGCTGACCGGCGAACTCGGGGCCGTAAATACCGGCGAAAGGTTCGTTGGTCACGCCGGAAAAACCCAATGACATCATTTCATCCAAAAAAAGCTCCAGGTTGAGGCCGGGATCATGGGCGCCGATTCCGACAATGCAGGGCGTTTCCTTTACCGCCGGCAAAATTTCACCGGCCATCCTGGCCACGTGGTCATTGGCGTTGGAATAAGGCAGAAAGGCCATTAACGTGTGCTGGCCTTTCATGCGATAGATAGCAGTCGAATAGACAGCGATCAAATCGGCGCCTCCCAGTTCTGCACATTTGGCGGTCAGGCCGATACCGGCTCCGAACATGAGCAGCGGCTTACGGGCCTGAATTTGATGATGCAGCCGATCCAGTACCTGCTTTCTTGTATACCTTCTGGCCAAGTCCGCACCTCCTTGATAGAATTTGGATATCCACCCGCGACAAAGGGCTGGGATGTGCAAGTCAACTACGTCTCGATGCTTTCAAGCTTTGCATGCCCCAAAAGGGGGCTTCGATCTGTGCGATGCCGGCCGGCTTTAAAGCTTCAGCCACTCGGGTATATTTACCGGCATATTTTTGAAATCTTCACATACTTTGATCACCGCCGGCTCCACCGGTGTTCGCTCGATGCTGGAAGCGCCGAGGTAGCCCACAGCCTCGGTACGTTCCATGACATAGGCGGTGCTCTCCGGATCTTCCATGGGGCCACCGTGGGTAATGGCGAAAAAATCTCCGTCCGGTCGCACCTCCCGGGCGGCGGCGATCAATTCAGCGGTCACCGCGACGCTCTCATCCAGGGTCATCACGGACTCCGCTCCGATCAGGCCGCCGGCAGTCAGCCCCACATGGCAGGCCAGTATATCCACATTGGCCTGGGCCACCATCCTTGCCTCGGCGGGTGTGAAGCAGTAACCGATCGTAAACAGCCCCATTTTATCGGCAAGCTTCAGAATTTCAACTTCTTTGTTATATCCGAGTCCGGATTCTTCCAAATTTTGGCGGTATTTCGAATCGGCGTCGATCAACCCCACGGTCGGAAAATTCATGAATCCCGACACGCCCATTGCACAAAGGGTCTCGAACCAGTGTTCCCAGAGGGTTCTCGAATCCTGGGCGCAGAAACCGGCGATTACCGGTGTATTTCTGACCATCGACAATACCTCGGGAGCATAGTCCAAAACCATATCCTGGTTGCGACCCACCGGCATCAGACCGGACAGGGAGCCCGCACCGAAGTGTCTGAATCTGCCGGAGTTGTAGATGCCGATAATATCGATCCCGCCTCTTTCCTCGAGTTTAGCGGTGAATCCATCGCCGGCCCCGCCGATGACAACCGGCTTGCCCTGCTTCAAGGTCTCCTTCAGTCGGACTCTTATTTCCTCTCTTGAAAATTTGCTGCCCATACCGCCCTCCTCCTTGCTGCCGTCGAAGATCCTTCTTAAAATCTTATCGTCTTGAATTTCAGCATCTGTTCGGTAATGGCGACCTCTGTCGGCAACCGCTCCATGCTGGAGGCGCCGTAAAAGCCCTGAACTCCCTCGGTGTTTTTGAGCACGTATGCCGCGTCCTCCGGCATGGAAATAGGCCCGCCATGGCATAGGCAGATGATGTCGGCCCTGACGCTGCGGGCGGCATCGACGATTTCCTGCACTTTAGCGGGGGCGCCTTCCAGGGCGACGGCGGTGGTGGCGCCGATAGCCCCCTTGGTTGTCAGCCCCAGGTGAGCGACCACCACATCGGCGCCGGCCGCGGCCATTGCCCTGGCTTCGTCGGGATTGAAAGCATAAGGGGTCGTAAACAGATCTATTTCACGAGCCATGCCGATCATGTCGACTTCCAGACCGAAACCCATCCCGGTTTCTTCCAGATTGCGGCGAAACCAGCCGTCATAGAGGCCGACGGTCGGAAAATTCTGCACCCCGGAAAACCCGGCATCTTTTATTTTTTGAAGAAATTTCTCCATGAGCCGGAAGGGATCGGTGCCACAGACACCGGCCAGCACCGGCGTGTTTTTGACCACCGGTAGAACTTCAGCAGCCATATCCATGACGATGGCATTGGCGTCTCCATAGGGCATGCAACCTGCCAGCGACCCCCGGCCGGCCATACGAAAGCGTCCCGAGTTATAAATGACCATCAGGTCGACGCCGCCGGCCTCTTCGAACTTCGCGGAAATGCCGGTGCCTGCCCCGCCGCCGATAATCGGGATATGGGCATCGATACTTTTTTGCAGGCGCTCCAAAATTTGTTTTCTCGTGAAAGCCATTCGATAACCTCCTCGCAGGTGTGGTTCGGACAGGATTTACCCCGGACAAGGGTCTCAATACCCGGTTCCGGCGGGATCCCGCTCACAAATGGGCATTTGCTCATCTAAAAAAGTGATCGACGCATAATAAAAAAATGTTGCGCCGGTGTCAAGAATAAAATCAATATACATCCATCAAGGCCATCGCGCGGACCAAGCGGTTAATTGAAACTTAAGTATTTATATTTATGATATTTACGTACAGAAATCGAAGAAGTTTACCCCCTTGCAATATTTTCGGTTTACCGCTTGACAGGGCGGATGTCTTTAGGTATATAGAAAATCTCGATACGAGCAAATGCCCATAAGAGTTGTCAACATGCTCCCAAATCCAGACGAAGATCGCGGCTTTATTGAGTTTCTTACCCAAATGGCGTCTCTCTATTATGAAGAAGGCAAGACGCAGTTGGAGGTTGCCCGCGAGTTGAACCTATCGCGCCAGAAGGTCCAGCGACTGCTTCGTCAGGCAAGAGATTTGGGCATCGTCGAGATAAAAATAAAAAACCTGGCGACGGTCTCGCTGGATCTCGCCAAGAAACTCAAACGCGCTTTAAACCTGAAGGATGCAATTGTCGCCGCTTCATCACCCGATGAACAGGAGCGCAGACGCTCGGTAGCCCGGAGGGCCGCCGATTTTCTCGAACACAATCTGGCCGACGGCATGGTCGTAACCGTCGGAATGGGACGCAATACCGGTGAAATCCCACATTTCTACCATCCATCCCGTCGAATCAACTGCACGTTTATCAGCGCCATGGGAAGTTCGCCCCATGCCGGTGAGTCCATCAATCCCAATGATATTTGCCAGAAACTGGCCAACAGCAGCCGGGGGCGTGCAATTCATCTGCATGCGCCGGCCTATGTGGCGGGCAAGGGGGTTCGCGACATCCTGTATGCCCAGGAAGCCGTCGGACCGATATTGGAACAGGCTAAGAAAGCGGATATGGCCATCGTCGGCATCGGTACGCCTTCGGCGGACGCTACGCTGGTGCGGATGGACTGCATTTCTGTTGCGGAAGCCAGGAAACTGGCCAACAGCGGTTCGGTCGGCGATGTGCTGGGCGCCTATTTCGACATCGACGGGCGACTGATCACGCCTGTTATGAAAGGTCATCTGGTTGGGTTGACTTTGGAGGATCTACGCAGTATTCAGACGATTATCGCCGTCGTCAGCGAAAAAGGAAAATCAAAGGCCATTCTGGGCGCGTTGCGCACCGGTGTCATTCAGGTACTCATTACCGATTCGGAAAACGCCATTGAAATAATGAAACTGATCAACCGGTAGCAACTCTGCCAAGCAGGTTGGAAAACTGCCAATGAAGCTGTTTGTATTGACCATCCTGAACGGACTCACCCTCGCTGCATTGTACTTCCTGGTGGCCAGCGGTTTTACCCTTGTATTCGGATTGATGCGCAATGTCAATCTGGCCCACGGATCCCTGTATCTGCTGGGTGCCTACATTGGTTTCACCATTATGGAGTTGACCGGTTCCTGGTTACTCGGTGTGGCGGCGGGGTTCTTTTCCATGGCCCTCATCGGCTTGTTTTTGCAGATATTCATCTTCCGTCGGATCGAGGGCCAGGATCTTCGCCAGACCCTGGTCAGTATCGGTATCTCCATCATCCTGGCCGACCTGATGCTGGCCATCTGGGGCGGCACCACCTATCAGTTCGAAATCCCGGAATTGCTTTACGGCGTCACCCGGCTGCCTCTGGTGCGGGTTTACACGACCTATCGCCTGTTCATCCTGGCGGTTGCCGTGGTCATCGGTTTCGCCCTGTGGTATTTTCTGACCAAAACGAAAATCGGCATGAAGATCAGGGCCGGAGTGGATGACAAGCAAATGCTGTCGGCCACGGGAGTCAATGTCCACCGGCTTTTTGCGATCGTGTTTGCCATCGGCGCCGGCCTGGCGGGCCTGGCAGGGGTGGTGGGCGGAAGCGCGCTGTCCATTGCGCCCGGAGAGGATGTGCGTTACCTGCTGGCGTCCCTGGTGGTGGTGATTGTCGGCGGCATGGGCAGCGTGGGGGGAGCGGCCCTGGGCGCACTTCTTATCGGGCTGGCCGAACAGTTCGGGCTGGCCTACTCCCCCACCTACAGCGTAGTGTATACCTTTGTCATTATGGTCATTACCCTGGCATTCCGACCGCAGGGTTTTTTCGGGAGGAAAGCCTGATGAGCGGCCGTTCGGCACCAATCCCGTCCGTCAATACCCGGGCGACGGGCGTGGCCTACATCCTTCTGGGAACTTTCCTGTTGATCTATCCCTGGATCGCATCGCCTTTCTGGACGGTGCAAATCGGCGCCCAGGCTTTTGCGCTCGGTATTATCGCCCTGAGCCTGACGCTGCTGGCAGGCTATGGCGGAATGGTATCGCTGGCCCAACTCAGTGTCGCTGGCTGTGCGGGATACATGGTGGCCATCTGGGGGGTTAACGACGCCAAAATGGGGTTGGGATGGCCCTGGCTGCCGGCGGTACTGATGTCCCTGCTGATAGCGGTCCTCTTCGGGACCTTGATCGGAGCCATTTCGGTGCGCACCGAAGGGATTTACACCATCATGATTACCCTCGCCATCAGCGTCGGCTTCTATTACTTCGTCAGACAAAACTACCCGATCTTCAACGGCTGGACCGGATTTGCCGGGCTGAAACCACCGGTGGTCGTCGGGGTCGATCTGCGCAATCCAATTCCATTTTACTATTTAAATCTGGTCGTGGCCGCCGGTGCCTATGCTGTCACGGTATATCTTGGCCGGTCCACCTTCGGACTTTCTCTACAGGGCATTCGCGACAACGACCGGCGCATGAGGGCTTTGGGCTTCAATGTGACGGCTCATCGCATTTTGGCCTATGCGTGTTCCGCCCTCATCGCTGCGGTGGGCGGTGTGCTTTTGGCCTGGCTGAACGGGCGCATAGACCCGGCCTCGATCGGCGTCGGCCCCAGCATCGATATTTTGATCATCGCGGTGGTGGGCGGCCTGGGCCATCCCATCGGTGCATTTGTGGGAGCGGTATTGTTCATCCTGTTGGAAAACTTCGCCGTTGACCTGATCGCCCGCGAGCGTTTTAATCTATTGATCGGCGCCGTATTTCTGGCTATTGTGCTTTTTTCACCGGACGGCCTCTTAGGATTGTGGCAAAAGATCAAGGAGACCGCTATCCGACGACAATAGGTCAACCCCTCTCCGGTTGAGCAGGAAGGCCCGCAAAAGCGCATGGGAGGAAATCGCGACCGGTCCGTCAATACTGCAGTTCGGAATTTGTATTTCACCGCTGTCTTCTCGATGGGGAGAAATGACCCTTGCGGTTTTAATCCCCGGCGGTGATGGGCATTATCTGAGTTGGAAATCAAAACCGTAACCTAAGGAGGGAAAAATGAAACAACATCTGACGCGTCTGATCATTCTGCTGGCTCTGGTAGCCTGCTTTGGTTTTGCCTCCCCGGCCCAGGCCGAAGGCGAAATAAAGTTCGGCTGCATCGCAACCCTGGAAGGAGCCTTCGCCGCATTGGGAGAAGAAGGTGTGCGTGGGGTTAAAATGGCCCTGAAGCAGTGGGATTATACGGTCGCCGGTAAGAAAATCGATCTGATCATCATGTCATCGGATGCCAGTCCGGACAGCGCCGTCAAGGCGGCCCGCAAGCTGGTGGAGCAGGACAAAGTGGATCTGGTGATTGGACCGCTTTCCGGTTCGGAAGGCATCGCGCTCAAAAACTATGCCAAAACCCAACCGCAGGTGACGATCCTCAACGGTGCCTCGGCCGCCCAGGATACCACCCTGCGCGATCCGGCCCCGAATTTCTTCCGCTTCCAGACGGACGGCGCCCAATGGATGGCCGGCCTGGGCAAATACGTTTACGATGTAAAAGGATTCAAAAAGATCGTCACCGTCGCCGAAGACTATTCCTTTCCCTACACGCAGGTACTGGGTTTTCTCCTGGGATATTGTGAAGCGGGCGGCAAAGTGGTCGATCGTTTTTGGGTGCCCATCGGCAACAAGGACTTCAGCACCATTGTGGCCTCCATCCCCGAAGATATCGACGCCATCTATGTGGCCCTCGGCGGTGCGGATGCCGTCAACTTCCTGAGCCAGTATGAAATGGCCGGGGGCGACAAGCCGCTGATCGGCGGCTCGATCACCATGGACCAATCGGTGCTGGGGTCCAAGGGCCGCCGCCGGGATTTTCTGGTCGGTACCCCGGCCGCCGGGCCGATTGCCGACTCATTGGATAAACCGTCCTATAAAAAATGGGTTGAAGATTACCGCAGGGAATATCCGAAAGGGTTGCCGTCACCGGGTCTTTTTTGCTACGGCTATTATTGTGCCACGCTGGCTGCCCTGGAGGCACTGGAGCAGGTAAAGGGTGATTTGTCCAATCAGCAGGAGGCATTCCGCCAGGCACTTTCGAATCTCGAGTTGCAAGCCCCGGCGGGATTGATCAAACTGGATCAAAACCGGCAGGCCATCGCCGATATTTTCCTGACCGAAGTGGAACTCGGCAAGGACGGCAATCTATACAACAAGGTGATCGAGGTCATCCCCATGGTGGACCAGGTCATGGGCTGGGACCGCCAGAAATTCCTGGACCTGGGGCCGGTGGGACGCGACAATCCACCCTGCAATTAATCTCGACAAAGGAGCAGGGATAAACTTGGCCAGTCACGATCCGACGCTTTTGAACACGGGGGGGACTCCCTTCGCCCTGGAGCTTATGGGCGTGGGGAGGACCTTCGGGGCACTGGTGGCGCTCCAGGATACGTCCCTGCGGATAACGGCCGGAGAACGCCGCGCGGTTCTGGGCGCCAACGGCGCCGGCAAAACCACCCTGTTTAACACCATTACCGGGGATTTTCCACCGACCAGCGGCCATATCCGGTTTTTTGGCGAGGACATCACCCATTTGGCGACTCATGAACGCATCCGTCGCGGATTGAGACGCACGTACCAGCAATCCCTTTTGTTCATGGGCCTTTCCGTGCGCGACAACCTGTTTCTGGCGTTGCGGGGCATCACCCGGAGGCGGTATTCGCTTCGGCGCCCGGGCCCGGACGATCCGGTGTTGGACCAGGCCGAAATGACCGCCCGGTTTGTGGGTCTGCACGACGTGCTGCACCAACCGGTAGGAAAACTTTCCCATGGCCAGCAAAGACAATTGGAAATTGGCATGGCCCTGTCGGGAGCCCCCCGCATGCTGCTTTTGGACGAACCGGCGGCCGGGCTTTCAGCGGCCGAACGCCTGAATCTCGTGGGCATGCTCAACGGGATGCCGAAACATGTCGGCTTCATTATCATCGAGCATGATCTGGACGTTGCGCTGAAAGTCGTCGACAGGGTAACGATCATGCACAACGGGACCGTTTTCAAGGAAGGTTCGCCCTCCGAAATTCAGGAAGATCCCGAGGTGCAAAACATATATCTGGGTGAAAGCCATCACTGAAAATACATTCAATTCCAAAGCCATCTTGGCGGTGAAGGATCTCGACGTCTACTACGGGCACGTTCACGTATTGCAGGAAGTTTCCTTCACCCTGGAACATCACGGCGTTTTGGGTATTGTCGGCCGCAACGGCATGGGCAAGACCACCTTGTGCAACGCCATCATGGGCCTGGTGCGGTCCGGCGGCGGAAGCATTCGGCTGGACGGGCGCGAACTGCTGGGAATGGAGCCTTATCGGATTGTGGAATTGGGAGTCGGCTATGTCCCCCAGGGACGCCGGGTGTGGTCCTCGCTGACAGTCGACGAGCACCTCAAGGTGGCGGTCCGCCGAGGCGCTGCCTGGAACCCGGATAAAGTCTATCAGATTTTTCCCCGCCTGGCCGAGCGCCGACGTAATGAAGGCAACCAGCTTTCCGGTGGTGAACAACAGATGCTGGCCATCGGAAGGGCACTGGTGACCCATCCGAAACTTCTGATTATGGATGAGCCGACCGAGGGGTTGGCGCCCAGAATTGTCCAACAGGTGGAGGATCTGCTGGTACGACTGGCCCGGGATGAAGATCTGGCGGTTTTGCTGGTAGAGCAGAATCTGGGGGTGGCCACCAAAGTTGCCCGGCGTCTGGCCGTCATGGTCAATGGCCGGATCGAGACCGAACTGGACGCCGCAACCCTGGCCGCCGACCGCGCGCTCCAGCAGCGTCTGTTGGGGGTCAGTTCCGAGGAACAAATCGACGCTCCGGCGACACCGGATCGGCCCGCTGAGACTTCCGTGCGCCGGCCGGCGGTCGAAACGGTAACCGTGAGCCATACCCGTCCGGAGAGCATGACGGTTATCAACCGATGGGCGCACGGCAATCCCCTCGCGCACAGGTCCCCGGATATCAAAATCAAAGAAGGCATTCCCCGACATATCAACCGCTGGCAACGGATGGCCAATCTGCCCGACCGCAAGGCGCCGGGCATGACGCCGTCTGCGGCAGGAATGGGTTCGGATAAGACCGCCTATGTGGTCGGCACCTTTGACACCAAACAACGCGAATTGTCGTTCGTCGGCAACCTGATCGCCGCCCAGGACATCCGGGTAAAAACGGTGGATTTAAGTACCTCAGAACGGCCATCGCCGGCGGATGTGACACCGATGGAAGTGGCCGCCTGCCATCCGGCAGGGGTCGAGGCCGTTTTTACCGGAGATCGGGGTACCGCCATCAGTGCCATGGCCGAAGCCTTTGCGAACTTTCTCACTTCCCGCAAAGACCTGGGGGGCGTGATTTCTCTTGGAGGTTCGGGCGGCACCGCCCTGGCCACCCCCGGCATGCAGCGCCTGAATGTCGGGGTCCCTAAGATCATGGTGTCTACCATGGCCAGCGGAAATGTGGAGCCTTATGTCGGTGCTTCGGATATCTGCATGCTGTATTCGGTCACCGACGTTGCCGGAATCAACCGTATTTCCGAACGGGTGCTGGCAAATGCGGCCAATGCCTTGACGGGAATGATGTCGGGCCGCAAGCCCACGGGCTTTCAGCACAAACCGGCCATCGGGCTGACCATGTTCGGGGTGACGACGCCATGCGTGCAGGCGGTGGTCAAAAAACTGGAACATAAGTACGACTGCCTGGTTTTTCACGCCACCGGCACCGGCGGCCGTTCCATGGAAAAACTGGTGGACTCGGGGGTCCTGGAAGGCGTCATTGACATCACCACCTCCGAAATAACCGATCTGCTCATGGGCGGCGTGCTCAGCGCCGGGGAAGACCGGCTGGGCGCCGTCATCCGGACCGGAGTTCCCTACGTCGGCTCTTGCGGCGCCCTGGAAATGATCAATTTCGGCGCCCCGAACTCGGTTCCGGAACATTTTCGGAAGCGCAAGCTGTATTATCACAATCCGCAGGTCACCATCGTTCGAATCACGGCCGAAGAGGCGGCGACTATCGGCCATTGGATTGGAGAAAGGCTCAACCGGATGAAAGGCCCGGTACGGTTCCTGCTACCCGAGGGCGGTGTTTCCCTGATCGACACGCCCGGAGGCCTTTTTTACGATGTCCGAGCCGATGCCGCGCTGTTTGAAGCGATCGAGCACACGGTCATTCAAAACGCGCAGCGCCGCATCGAGCGCCTGCCCTACGACATCAACAACCCGGCTTTTGCCGATGCGCTGGTGCGGGCTTATAACGAAGTGACGCGCTGAATTCACCTGACTTGGCGCCAATATATCCCCAAAGGAGAAGTTTCAATGGTTAAAGTTTTTGTCAGTTCGGTGATCCCGGCCCCCGCGGACAGAGTCTGGGAAGTGGTGCGGGATTTTAACAATATGCCGGAATGGCATCCTTTGATTGCGCGCAGCAGTATTGAAGGCGGAAAGTCCAGCGACTGCGTCGGCTGCATTCGTAGTCTGGCCCTGACCGATGGCATTCGGGTGCGTGAACAATTGCTTTCCCTCTCGGATTTCGAATACAGTTTTTCCTATGCGATCATCGAATCCGGCCTGGAAGTGAGCGAATATGTGGCCGCTTTCAAATTGACGCCGGTCACCGATGGAAACCAAACTTTCGGTGAATGGACAGCCGAATTCGAGACACCGGCAGAAAAGGAGCAGGAGACGGCGGGCAGGATCAGCCGCGATGTCTTCCAGGCAGGCTTCGATGCACTCAAGAAGCAATTAGCGGGTCACTAAAAGGGGGGTCAAGATGTCTGTTTCAGCGATCATAAGTTGTCTTATCCTGCTGGCGGTAGTTCTGATAATATTGTTCTTTGTCTTCTACAAGCGTGCCAGCAAGGAAATCGCTTTCGTGCGCACCGGGCTTGGCGGCGAAAAGGTGGTCGAAAGCGGCGGTGCGATTGTCGTTCCGGTCCTGCACGCAGTCATCGACGTCCACATGAACACTATCCGTCTGGAAGTGCCGCGTATAAACGAGCAATCGGTCATCACCAAAGACCGGATGCGGGTGGATGTGGTCGCCGATTTCTATGTTCACGTGGCCCCTGAGTTGAACGCCATATCGGTGGCGGCCAGCACCCTGGGCTCCCGCACCAAAGACGCACCGGCGCTGAAAGAAATCGTTGAGGGCAAGCTGGTCGACGCCATCCGCTCGACCGCCGCTCAGATGACGATGGAGGAGCTTCATGAACAGCGAAAGGTTTTCATCGGTAAGGTGCGCGAGGCGGTCGCCGATGACCTGTCACGAAACGGGCTGGAACTCGAGTCTGCCTCGCTGACCCAGCTCGACCAGACGGACATGAGCTACTTCAATCCGTCCAATGCCTTCGATGCGGAAGGTCTGACGCGACTGACCGAGAAAATCGAAAGCCGGAAAAAAACCCGCAATGACATCGAACAGGACACCAAAATCCAGATCCGCCAAAAAAATCTGGAAACCGAAAAGCTGAATCTGACAATCGAGCGCGAGGAGCATTATGCCCGCCTGGCCCAACAGCTGGAAGTGGAAAGCCGCAAGGCCGAGCAGATGGCCGAGATCGCGCGCCAGAGGGCCAAGCAGTCGCAGGAAGCCGATCAGGCGGAAATTCTTGCCAAACAGAAGGTGAAAATCGCCAGCATTATTTCGGAGCGTGAAATCGAAGAGGAGCGCTTGGACCGTGAAAGGGCCTTGAGGGAAAGGGAGATCGAGAAGGAAAAGTTATTGAAGCTGGCCGAGCAGGCTCGCGAAGTGATGATATCCCAGGATTCTTTGCAGACCTCCGTTGCCAGGGCTGAAGCCGAACGCGCGCGGGCGAAGCTGGTGGCCGCCGAAGAGCAGGTAATCACGGCCCGGGAGCGGGAGGCGGCCGAACGACGCAAGTCGATTGAACTCATTGAAGCTTCCCGGGAGGCGGAACGCAGCGCACTGGGGCTTACAATAACGGCAGCGGCCGAAAAAGCGGCCGCCTCCGACCGGACCGAAGCCGCCCGGATCGAAGCCGAAGGGCAAAAAGTCCGCTATGCCGTGGAGGCCGAGGGTACGATGGCCGTGAACAAAGCCCGCAATATTTTAACGCCGGAGCAGATCGCCGCGGACGTCCGCCGCTATATTATCGACCATTTGCCTGAAATATTGCGTGAGAGCGTCAAGCCGATGGAAAAGATAGAAAGCATCAAGATCGTGCAGGCCGACGGCCTCTGGGGAGACCGGGGATCGGGCTCCGGCGCGGACGGCATCTTTGACAGCGCCCTGCGCTTCAAGGCCAAAGCGCCATTAATCGATTCCCTTTTGCGCGATCTGGGTCTGGAGGTTATCAGCCTGGATGGCGCCTTGACGCAAACGGCTTCAGTGACCAAAAAAGAGGAAGAAGACAATAAAAAGTAAAGACGATAAGCACCTCCTTTGCGCGACCCGGCCGGTTAGAAAATGGCAGCCTATCCCTTGCGCAACCGCGGCGGCATGATAAATACCCGTCGCAGGCCCTCTTTGAGCGAGATGGCTTCCACCGGGCAAAACCGCGCGCAGACACCGCAGCCGAAGCAGGCATTTTCATCCCGCTCTGCCAATCCCTGGTCATCGAGAACGATGGCGTCGGTGGGGCACCTTTCCACACAGGTGCCGCAGCCTGTGCAGGCTTCCCGGTCGATAACGGACAGGTGGTAAGTGGAGTTGACCAACGGCAACGTGCCCGAACGCCAGAGATTGAGGGTATCGCAGCAGTCCTTGCAGCAGTTGCAGATGCTGGTTTCCGGGCTGGATTCCCGGGAACCCGGGTGAAAGGCTTTATGAATCAGCCCGGCCGCCTCGGCCTCTTTCATGATTTTAAGCGCCTCTGCCTTGGTTATTTTGCGGGCAAAGCCCTGGGCCGCAGTATGGCGGGCGGATTTGCCGAAGGTAAAGCAGTTCAGCGTGGGTGCGTGGGTGACGCAATCGTCGCCCAGCAGGCTTCGCCGCTGACGGCAAAAGCAATGGCCGACGGCAATGTCGTCGAACTTGTTGATGATTTCCTCCACGGTCTGGCTCGGCAACACGAATTCTTCGGAAACCTCTAAAGACTTTTTGACCGGTATGATGGTAATGGGCTTGCCGTCTTCGGTATGGCTGGCAGGCACGGTGCGGTCCACCGCCGGAGCGTCGCTGAAAAGGGGGGCCAGGGTATCGAAATTTTCCTGTATTTCGTCGCGCAGTTCATCCACCAGTTTTTCGAACAGCCGGGCAAGTTCCTTTTCCTCCTCGCCGCCCGTCAGTTTCGTCATGAATTTATATTCCATGACACCGACCGTCATGAGTGGCAGCAGTCGATAGATCATGACACCGGCCGAGCTCGGCTGATTGAAAATCAGGCCCTTTTTGGCAATGCTTCCGGCCAGCAGCTGGACTTTTCCCGCTGAAAACCCGCTGGATTCCACAAGCTGGTCGAGAGTCTGGGAAGGCTTTTCTCGGAACGCATAGATAAGATCAAGTTCCTCCTCTTTGTCTCCGATCACGCGATCGATGATCGCCAGAGAGGTATCGTTCACCGGAAACCGAAACATGCCCTGACGGCAGACGACTTCCGTTGCTCTTTTCAGCTTCTCCGCTTGTGAATTATGTTCCATGTCTATTTCCTCCTGCAAATAAGGTGAAGTCACGACTTTAAAATGCTGCTATTGATGAGAATCCGTTTTTCGACGCGCCGGCACGAATACCCCCTTCATCCCACCATTTCCGTATTCCGGTATTCCGATTGCGGGGCCCGGCGAATTGAGGCAACCTTACCAGCAACCGACGGCCCAAGTCAACGATCGACAATTTCATAGCCTATTGGTTTCTGGTGCCGCCATTGCAAACCACTGAAGGACATGCGAACAATGCAACGGCCAGGTATTTTGAAGCGCGGCGCTTCCTACAGTTCTTCGGGTTCACAGAGATTCGCGGCGCTTCCGGCAACCCGGCCGCAGTTTTGGCAAAAGAATTTAGCGTCACGAACGTATTTTTTGTATTCCTGGAGATTGTTTTTAACAAAGCCGACATTATTTGCCATACAAAGATGGGCCTCGTGTCCGGGATGAGGCTTCGTAATCTCCAGATTCAACGGAAACCATTCAGACATTCCTACCTACCTCCTCCCCGACATCGTCTATAATGAGCGACAGGTGAGCATCCCGGAAAAAACCTATCGTGACCGCCGGGTGCTTTCCGATACCGTTCGGCATGTGGGAGAAGGGGTGGCGGCCGTGGCGGTCCGCATACCGGCCCTGGCCGAAAAGGCGATGCAAGCCGTCAAGGTGGAATATGAACCGTTGCCGGGGCTTTTTGATCCTTTCCAAGCCATGGCACCGGATGCGGTGCCGATTTATCAAGAAATATTTCTGGGAGGTAAAAAACTGGCCATTGAAAACAACATCGCCTGTCACCGGCAGGTGGGGGAAGGCGATGTCACGAAAGGTTTCAGGGAGGCCGACCTGGTTGTTGAAAGAGAATTCAAGACCGGACGGGTGTATCATGCCCAGATGGAAACCAAGTCGGTTGTTTGCCGGCCGGAAGCGGACGGTGGCATTACAGTTTGGCCGACCGCTCAGTCGATCCATAATACACGCCAATTGCTGGGTCGGATTTTCAATATTCCCTTAAGCCGGGTGAACGTGCATCGCGTACCCATCGGCGGGGCATTCGGCTCCAGCATTCAGATGAACACCTGCATTCCCATCTGTGTCGCGCTGGCGCTTAAGGCCCAAAAACCGGTTAAGCTGGTGTTATCGCGCGAAGAGGATATGTACGATCACTGCAAATACCCCTCCATCATTAAATTAAAATACGGTGGGTTTCACACCTCCGGGACGGATGCGCCCACTCCGGGGGAAGTCATCGATTACTCCACCGCCATGGTCAAGGTAAACGAAGATGGTTCGGTTGATTTTTCCACGGCGCTCATGTGTCACGGCGGCGGCACCCTCGAGGCCGGCGCCAAAATTGTCGCCGAAGAACTGGGCGTACCGGTCGACAAGGTTGGGATCTCACCGTCGGACACCCAATCCACCGGCTATGATGTCTGCACCCACGCAACCCGGGGCATTTATTGCGGCGGCGCCAGCATCCAGCGCTGAGCCCGGTCCGGATCCTCAGGGCTTTGGGCAAACTGAGTTGAGGGGGCTCGACGTTCAGGGTTGGAAACACATATTTTCATCACGAAAACGCGAAATCTAGAAAAGACGAAATCTTAATTTTTTTTCGTGCTTTCGTGATCATTCTGGTCTTATTTGGTTCCGGCTCAACCGGGTTAGCAACAAACTATCAGCGGAAAGCAGATGAAAAAGCAAATCGGAATCGTTACCATTGGGCAGTCACCGCGTACCGACGTGGTACCGGAAATGCAGACCTATCTGGGCGACCATGTGACTGTCATCGAACAAGGCGTCCTGGACGGACTATCCCTTGACGAGGTGCAGGATTATGCACCCGAAGCATGGATGCTGCCGCTGGTAACCCGTATGCGGGACGGCACGGAAGTCAGCGTTGCCAAGGAGAAATTGCTGCCGCGATTGAACAGCGTGGTGAAGGTTCTGGACGACCGGGGCGTCGACATGATACTGTTGCTGTGCAACGGAGATTTTCCGGCATTCGACACCCGCTGCCTGGTGATCGAACCCCAGCGGTTGGTGGACCGCTGTGTGGCCGGATTGTTGCGCCGTCGACAGCGGCTGGGAATTCTGGTGCCGGTGCCAGAACAGCAGGCGTGGGTTCGGCGGCGGCTGGAAGGGGCCTGCCCCAACCTGACGGTGGCGGTGGCCTCTCCCTATGCAGGGCAAAATTCGTTGGAAGCTGCCTGCCGGCGGTTTACAGATGACGGTTGCGACATCGTCGTGCTTTACTGTATGGGGTTCAACCGGCTGCTGGGCGCAAAGATGCGGGCGCTTTGCAGTATCCCGGTCATCGTTTCCAGTACCTTGGTAGCCCGCATTCTGGGTGAATTGATAGAGGTATCATGACTCCGCAGAAAATCGATATCGCCATTATCAATGGAAAAGTTGTCGGCAGCCAATCGATCACTGCCGCCGATGTCCTGATCGACAAGGGCCGCATTACCGCGGTCGCGTCCCCGGGGGTGCCGGTTCATGCAAATCGGATTATCGATGCGGCTGGAAATTTTGTCCTCCCCGGCATCATAGACGCCCATCTGCACCCCGTTTATGCCGACCGCATCGATACGCTTTCCCGGGCGGCCGTCCGCGAAGGGGTGACCACCCTGATTCCGTACATCGGCGCCGTCAAAGCCTGGGGCCAGCGCGGCGGATTGACTGCGGCCGTCGAAAATTTCATTGCCGAAGGCGAATCCACCTCCTTGATTGATTTCAGCCTGCACTGCACCCTGATGCAAGACGACCTGGCGGGAAGCCTGCAGCCCGGCGCGGATGCCGATCTGGTGGTTTTTGATTCGAGCATGGAATACATTATCGGCGAAACGCATCCGGAGTTGAACGTCGATTTCAGCCTGTATGCCGGCAGGAGGGGAACGGGTGCTCCGGTTTTGACCATGCAAAGAGGCGCGATCCTGTTTGAAGACAACCAGATCAAGGCGGTGGCCGGCCAGGGCGAATATTTAGCGGCAACCAGCCCTGCTGCCGTTTCCCTTCGCAACCGGTAGAAATCCGCCGACACCTGCAATTCTTAAAGATCGCAACAACCAGCGACTGCAATGTGATCAAGGAAATTGAAATGCGTGCGCAATATGACATTCTGTTGAAAGGCGGTATCGTTGCCGGGGACGGGTCAAGCCGTACCTGCTGGAAACCCGGGAAGCCATTGAAACCCTTGAACAACATCCCCACATCTGCTCGGAATCCTACTTGTCGCAGTTTAACGGCACCAGCGCCAAATGCTGCGACGATGTCCCCGAGAGCCGGGTCACTGAAATGTGTCTGACGGCCGGCGGATTAGCGGCCACCGAAAAAGGCCTGGAAGAAGCCATAGACGCCGGATGGGCCCACATCAACATGGAATCCGGCGGACGGGTCGTCCTGGCCGCCGGCCCGGCCGCCGTGAACTGGTGGCGCGAGCAGCTTACCGACACCACGGTAAGTTTTCCGGTCAACCCCGATATGCCGCGGCTGATGCTGGCAGCCGCCAGAAGAAAAAGCGGGGAATTTGTCGTGGACTGCATCAGTACCGATGGGGATGGCATTCCGCGGAATGTTACGGTGGAAATGGGGCTCGCACTGGTTAAACTGGCGGTGCTCACGATCGAAGAGTTTGCTGTCAAAACGAGCCGCAACCCCGCCCTTATCCTGGGGCTGGCGAACAAGGGACATCTGGGCGCCGGGGCTGACGCGGACATCACGGTGGTGGACCTGACCTGCCAGAAGCCGATTTTGAGCCTGGCAAACGGCAGGATGGTTATGTTCAAGGGCTGCCTGTGCGGCCGGGGAACCCGCATCATCACCACGCCGGCCGGAGCGGGATTTGTCAAGGAAAAGGGACTTGAACCGATCGTGGTGGATACCGATCGAACGCCGTTGTTTCTCAGATCCGCCGCAGATGGAAAAGTAAAAAAACCGGGGGCAGCGGGCACGGCTTTAGAGTCAATTACCTTCGCCTAAAGCCGAAGGATAGGGGTTCAAGGATTCAAGGGTTCAAGTGAAAAGATTCGGATACTACCGAATTATCAAGGTTAAAATGTCAAACTATATAAAAAAAATCAAAGTACAAGATGCTGTCGGAACCGTCCTGGCGCATGATATGACCCGGATCGAGCCCGGCAAATCGAAGGCGGCGGGATTCAAAAAAGGGCATATCGTCCGGCCCGAGGATATCGATAAACTGCTGCGGATCGGAAAGCAGCATCTCTATATACTGGACTTGCCGGCCGATCGGCTTCATGAAGATGAGGCCGCCCTGCGCATCGCTTCGACGATTGCCGGCAGCGGGCTGTACTGGACCCCCCCGGCCGAGGGCAAAAGCAATATCATCAGCCCCCGGGCCGGGCTTGTAAAAATAGACCGGGCCGGTCTGCAGGCGATCAACAGCCTGGATGACATTATCGTTTCGACCTTGAAGACCAATTTTCCCTGCAAGGAGGAGCAGATCGTTGCGGCCACGCGCATCATCCCCCTGACCATCGCACGCGACAAAATCGAGGAACTCGAACGGATTGCCCGGGAACATGGCCCGATTATCCGGGTGCTGCCGTTTCGTTCTCTGCGGGTTGGCGGCGTGGTTACCGGTTCTGAAATTTACGAAGGACTGATAAAGGATGCCTTCGACGATTTTGTGGGAAGGAAAATAAGCGGCTATGGGTGTGAACTGGTCAAAAAAATCATCACCCCCGATGACCCGGCGGCCATCGCCAACGCCATCCGGGAATTGGCGTCACTGGGCTGTGAGTTGATTCTAACCACCGGCGGCCTGTCGGTGGACCCCGACGATGTGACCCGGCAGGGGGTGCGGGAGTCGGGAGCCGGCATCGTATTTTATGGGTCACCGGTGCTGCCCGGCGCCATGTTCCTGTACGCCCGCTTGGGGGATATTCCCATATTGGGGCTGCCGGCATGTGTTTACTATCATCCCACGACCATGTTCGATCTGATACTGCCGCGCATTCTGGCTGCGGACCCCATCACCCGGACCGATATCGCCGACATGGGCCACGGCGGACTGTGTTTGCAGTGCGAGGAATGCCGCTACCCGGCCTGTCCGTTCGGACGCTGAGAGCACCCGCATCGTTCCGGCGGCCGAAATTGATTTTTATCCTTAAATTCGATTCGCAGCGCCAATGCCCCGGCTTACAATTTCCTGCAGATCTCCGGCATTGTTGGAAAAAATCCATTTTACCCCGCGATTGATTTCCCGGAAAAGACAGTTTTTGGATGCGGGATAGCCGGTCCCCACGCTCTGGCCTTTTGCGTGATGACGCGCCAATTTGGTATCATCTAAGAGCAGGTAATGGCCGGCAACGCCGCCATAGGCTTTTTTCAGTGCCAGGCTGCTGATTTCAGCCGGATTCAGCATAGCAATCGGGATCATGGCCGAAACCGGAACAAAGGCCATCAAATCCAGCATCGCCGGGTTCAGGGACATTATATGAAAATCCCGCTGGGGCTCGAGAGAGGCAAACAGATTCTGCAGAATCTCATTCTGCCGCAAAGGGTCCGGATAAGGTTCGGTTTTTATTTCAACCATTAAGTGCTGCTTTCGGCCGAATCGCTCGATGACCTCCGACAGAGAGGGAACGTGGTGACAGCGGGATTTCAATTCCTTGCGGGTCAGCTCCCCGACCTTCAAATTCAGGCCGAAAACCCGATTGAGGTCCGGATCGTGGATGACGACGGGATGAACGTCCCGGGTCCAACGGATGTCAAGCTCTATGCCCCAGATACTGCGTTCATGTGCATGGTCGAAGGCCTGGAGGGTATTTTCGAATACCGTGCGATTGTCGTGTTCGCCGCGGTGGGAAACTATTTTGCACGCTTTCAGTCTCTCACGGCCGGGGAAAGGCTGTGGCCATATTTTGAAGAAGAAATCGATACTGTTGATCAGTCTTTTTTCGCAATTGTCGGAAAGTTTTAATTTCATCTGAACCGGTCTTGTAAAATTTATTGGAAATGCTAAGTGTATCTGCAGGCATCCGCCACCGGCATTTGTCAGGTCTGTGCCCATAGAACCTGTCACGCCGGCAACCGTAGAACCTTCTCAATTCTCACCGGTTGAGCCGGGGGCGGATGAGCGGAGTTATACAACAAGGGAAATTCCGGTGCAAGAGGCCGGGGTTGATAAAACTCATAACGATTAAATGGAGGAGGCGCAGAAAATACAGCCGCCTTGAATCAGCATGCCCCTATCGATGCAGGATCTCATCCGTCGTGTTCAGGTTTGTATTCCATTTGAAATGCTTCATGATGCTTATCTCGATCGGATTCTGGAACAGTCCGTGAACCCGGAAATCGGAATCGATGCGGTGTCCCTGGAACGGTTTGACCCGGCGGATTTCAAGCGTATCGCTGAAATTTTACAGGACCGTTCGCTTACGGTCACCCTGCATAGCCCCTTCGTGGACCTGTCGGCGGGTTCTCCGGATCCGGCGGTGGCATCGGTGACCCGCAGTCGCCTGGAACAGGTGCTGAATCTGGTTCCCGTTTTCAGACCCGCAGCGGTCGTCTGCCATCCGGGCTATGACTGGAAACGCTATGGTTATTTTAAAGAGCAGTGGATCGCAAAGAGCCTGGAAACCTGGTCATGGTTTGCTGACGGTCTGAACGCGCAGGGTTCCAAACTGATGTTGGAAAACGTTTATGAGAAGGATCCAGAAGATGTCCACATCCTACTTGAACGACTGCAAAAACCGAACGTCGGCTTCTGCCTCGACTGCGGACATCTGATGGCCTTTGGAAACGCCGACCTCGGCCGGTGGTTGGAAATCCTCGGTCCGCATATCGCTCAACTGCATCTTCACGACAACCGCGGCGGCGATGACGAACACCTGCCGATGGGACGAGGAATCATCGATTTCGAGCGGTTGTTTTCCTATCTGAAAGCCAACCGGAAATCCCCCCCCCTGGTCACCCTCGAACCGCACCGGGAAGCAGACTTGTGGCCGAGTCTGGCGTACCTTGCCAAGATATGGCCCTGGTAAACAAAATTCGGTGTTGTGGCAGCCAATTATCGGATTTTTAGACGTTTAGCTCGGCGATATCGACAAGAAATTGCCCGGTCTTGACGATTCGAGGTTTCAGGTATCAGGTGTCAGTTCCGACCTCAAGCTATTGGAATGGTCCTTTTAATCAATACCATTTGAATTCAATGAGAGGTTAGCCGTTGATTTTTTTGTTAAAGCTCGATGGCAAATTGCCGATAAAAACCTTATATCAATTTAATTGATTCTTTATAACCAGTTTCAGGTAAAGACCATGACAGTGATCAATCAGGAAGAAAAAGGCACGGGTGCGCTTTCAGTGGAGGTTCCCCGTGAGGCCAAAACCATGGTCATGTCCCTGAAAGCGGAGCAGGTGCTGGGCCCCCGGCTGGTCTGCACGATGGCTTCCGGTGACAGCCGGATTTTCTCTCTGCATCGGAAAAAGACGGTTATCGGCAGATCGCTGGAAGCGCATCTGAACCTGCTCGATCCGTTGGTTTCCCGTAAGCACTGCGTGATTGAAAAGCGACCGGACGGGTTTTTCGTCAGAAATGTGAGCACGACCAATCCCTTGCTGCTGAATGACGAGCCCATCGCAGAGAACCACCTTTACACCGGCGACCGTCTGAAAATCGGATCCGCCATACTGGCATTTATTTCCGACCGTGACCAGGATGAAAAGAAACTCGACCCTAAATTATTCGCTAAAAACAAGCGCTCGGGCCGGGGATTCTGGTTTACCGTTTCGCTGGTACTGATCTTAATCGGCTATTTCGGCTATTTTCAGGCATATACGCCTTTAAAGGTCCGGTGGGCGCTGGCCGCGGTTGCCAAACAGATCAAATCAGGAAATTGTCAAGCAGCCCAGAATTCGCTCAAACATCTTCTGGATCTCGATCTTTCTCAACACTACCGGGATCAGGCGCGTGACCTGCTGGTGGAATCGACCCTGGCCATTACCCAGCAGATGGCTCAAAAAGAAGATCTCACCGAGGTGCTGGATTATCTGAAAGGCCATCTGGCGGAATACGGTGCCGGAAAGGAATCGGAGGTTCTCTGGGACCGCCTGGAATATTATCGCTTGAACCAGGGACGTCGCCTGGAAGCCGCCCGGCAATTTCAGCCGGCTTTACGGCACTATGCCGCCATTAAGGAAGACAGCATTTATTTCGAGGAAGCCCACAAGGGTATCCGACGGATCTGGCACGCCCACCAGCAGCATCCCGGGGAGGATCGAACCCTGGTGCAGATTTTAAAAGAAGCCGAGGATCATTTTCACGCCCGGCATTATCTCAAGCCGGTGAACCAGAATGCATATGTGCTGTATCAGGCGGCGTTGACCTTGGAACCCGGAAATGAACTGGCGATCAAGCGAATCGACCAGATGAAGCGCTTTTACCGTGACAATGGCGAAAAATATTTTTCCCAGAAGAATTGGGCCAAAGCCCTGTCGCATTTCGAACGCTATTTCCTCATCAATTCCGACAACAAGGAAATCAACGGCAAGATGACAATTTGCCGGGAAAAAATTGTAACTGCCAAAGCTTTGTTGAAAAAATCACCATCCGTTGCTGATTCTTCGGAGAAAAAGCGCAAGGGCGGACAAAATAGTGATGAACTGGCCGAAAAGCGAGCGGAAATCAAGCAGTTGTTGGAAGAATCCGGCACCGAAAGTTCCTGGATTATGCAATATCTGTTCGAGGATCCGAAACACAGCCTGGATGCTGAAAAGCCATGGTAAGTCCGGTGAGCTTCAGCCACCGAAATTAAATAGTGCCCATCCACAAACGGGTTTTACAAAGATGGGCACCTGATGGTGTTTCCAATCCAGAAATGCGAATTTTTGCCCAAGGTCAAGGAAATCAATCCCTTGCGCGGAGGCGTAGCTTGCTACGCCGCACAAGCAAGGGCGCGGATTGACGCCGAGATTGGGCAAAAAGGCCATTTATGGATGGAAACTAAATAGGAAAGCACAGCAAAAGCAGCGGTAAATATGACATCTTATCCGATCAGAATAAAACCTGCAAAGCAAAATGACGTCATTAAAACCGTGTGCGCCATGCGAGATTCGATCGGTGGTCCGACACCCCGGGTCCGGGGGGGCTGGCCAAGTGGCGAAAACCAGGATTCACGCTTTTCAGGATCCGATGCCGTTTTAAGATGAAGCCCGTTTTTGCAGCCCTATTTATCATCCTTGTCTCATTGTCATGCACCTCCTGCATGCTTCGGATGCTCGAACCCCCGCCTGCCCCGGCAATTTTCAAGGAGGACCGGCTGACGACGCGGGTTGCCATCCTTCCCTTCACGAACAAAACGACCAATCCCGAAGCCGGTATCCTTGTCCGCCGGATGTTCTACAACTTTTTCGGTTCTCTGAACTACCGGGATCTCGAACCGTACGTGATCGACAATCACCTGAAAACAAATCAGCTATATTCAAAAATCATGGCCGGTGAGCAGGTTTCTCCGCAGCAACTGGGGCGGCTGCTGGATGTCGACGCCGTTGTATACGGTGAGGTACTCAGCCTGGGCAAACTGTATGCACTGGTATATTGTGACAACCAGGCCGGGCTCCGGGCACGCATGGTTCGCTGTGATTCAGGTCAGGTGCTCTGGGAACTCCAGCACACCGTGCATCTGGAAGAGGGGGAGCTGCCCCTGAGTCCCATCGGGCTGGCGGCGGCAGTCTTTAAAACCGCGCTCAGCCACCACCAGGCGACCCATATGGAAGCCGCTTCCGAGCTGTGTATGCAGATGGTAGCCACCATCCCCAATCCACCGGCGGTTAACGAACTTCCCCCGATCATCCAGGCCATGGTTCACAATGGTGCCGGCAGGCTGCTTCAACCGGGAGACTACCTGAAGGTGGTCATGATCGGTGAAAAAAACATGACTGCGAGCTGGAGCATCCCGCCTCTGATCGAGAGTCTTCACATGAAGGAAAAGCAGCCGGGTGTTTACATCGGCGCCTATCGTATAAAATCTCAAGACCGGTTGCCGGATGGAAGACTGGTCGGATATCTAACGGCCGAATCGGGGGTCGGCAGCCGCTGGATGGATACCCTGGGACCGATCAAAATCGGCAAACCCACCCTGCTGCCGGCCCTGATATCCAAAGACCGCGAATTGAATATAGAAGAAAGTCCTTATCTGGTGCAGGACGCCCTGGTGATAAAATCCGGAGCCAGACTGACCATGCAGGCCGGCACGGTGATCTGGTTCCGCCGCCTGGGTATGATCGTCAATGGCGAATTACGGATTTCAGGCACCAAAGACGATCCGGTGCGATTATCCAGCTTGGGCCTGACCGGTTGGAAGGGGATAATCCTGGACAACAGCCCTGCCGGCAATGAAATGAATTATTGCACAATATCGGGTGCCGAATTCGGCTTAAGAGCATTCCGTTCGAAAATCGCCATCAAAAACAGCCAGTTTCAGGACAACGGCTGGGGGATCGTGATGGAAGAATCCACCGCGGAGATTACAGGCAGTCTGGTTCGGACATCGGCAAAATCCGGGATTTCAGCCCATAGGACCCGGCTCACGATAGAAGATTCGGTCATCACGGAAAACGGCTCGGGTGGGATTTTGCTTGAGAACAGTCAGGCTGGAATCCTGCGAAACAATATCGTGAACAACGGGGAATGGGAAATAAAAGTGCTTGACGATGACGGAAATGTTCATGCGTCCCGAAACTGGTGGGGCAATGAAAATCCCGTCGAAACCAAAATTATCGGTCGTGTCGACATTCAACCGCCGCTGAAATCCCCTATCGATTTCAGCGTTTTGGATAATTGACGATCCTCCTAAATCCGCTTCTCCAGCCAAGCCTCCAAGTCTTCCAATACCTGGTTTCTATTACCTTCCTCCTCATTGTATATTTCGTGATACAGCCCCTCATAAACGTGCAGGGTCTTATCCTGGATACTCAGCTTCTGAAAAAATCGCACGGAAGTCTGGGCGCTCACCAAATGGTCGTCACCCGCCACCTGCAGCAAGATGGGCACTTCGAGGGATGCCGCCCGCGCCTTCGCACTTTCCATCGCCGCCAGCAACTCGGTAAAAAAACGGGCGCTGACCCGGTCATGCACCAACGGATCGGCCTTATAAGCCCCAACCACTTGCGGATCATGGCTGATCAGGGCGGCATTCAGTTCGTTTGCCATGCTCAGTTCCGGTCGGAAGCGTGACATCACAGATCCCATGATTTTTTTAACCAGCGGGATTTCGGCTACCATCCCCAGGGCTGGAGATGAAGTCACAACCCCGTCTATGAGATCCGGATGCGCTTCGGCAAAGACGATGGCGATCAGCCCGCCCAGGCTGTGACCCAACAGAAAACACCGCGTGCCCGGCGGCCGATCCCTGCGGGCCAGCTCGACCGTCAATCGCAGATCCGCCACGTACTGGGAAAAATGCTCGACGTGGCCGCGGTTTCCATCACTGCGGCCATGCCCCCGGTGATCCGGCGCCCAGATGCTGATACCCTTGGGCAGCAGGCGGTCCACGACGTTTCCGTAGCGTCCGGCGTGCTCCCCCAGCCCGTGGGCGATCACCAGTCGGGCGCGTTCGGATGGCGCCGCATAATGTCGATAAAAGATGTTTACACCGTCGGCACCCGTCAACGCGCCGTTTTTTTCGGCTATGGCCGTCATGATCCACCTCCGTTGGGATTCGCTTTATAGATGACGGAATTTGGACTTTTTTGAGAATGCTATTTTTCGTGCTTGCGTGGAAAATTTTTCTTTTTGGGTTCCGGCTCGGCCGGGTCAGGCTTCCATTTTACGATTTCACTCCCAGGGCCCTGCGGCATTCGCCGGCGAAATAGGCCGTTTCCTTGACTGTTCAAACCCGGAGAAACAGGACAGGGCCTGCTCATAGCGCGCCCCAGGTTCATCAGGCTGATTCCTAGACAGATGTTGAGCTGGGGGTCCTGCGGAAAATGGGCCAATCCCTCAGAGAGGATGTCGCAGGACTCCCGGTAGGCTCCCCTTTTCTGGTATAAAATGCCGAGCCCCAGATAGGCCCTGGCGTTGGGGAAATACGTCAGCGAGCGGCGATACAGCTTTTCAGCGATGGCGCCCTTGTGCGGTATGGCATCGATCCGGCTGTAATCGCCTTGATCGAAGGTCATGGCGAGCCGCGAACAGAAACCGGCGTGCAGCGGATAAAGCTCTTCTTTGTCTATTAACTGCAGCCTGTCGACAAACCCGGGCAACCTCTCATAAAAACCGGTTCTCAGTTTTTTTCCAAAGTCCAGAATCATTTCCAGGTTCAGGGCGGGATCGGTTTCGAAGTAAGGAATATCCTCGGTCCGGTTCAGCCAGATATCGTCGGATATTATCCCCTGCGCCTTCAGGTCCTCGTACAACCGCGTTCCCGGGAAAAGGTCGAGAATGTAAAAAATGACGCTCAACGGCTGAATTTCTTCAATCAGGGCGACTGTTTCAGCAATGGTTTGCCGGCTTTCGCCCGGACAGCCATAGATAAAATAGGCGCGGGCCATGATCCCGTAATAGCGGGTCAAGTCGAAGGCTCTGCGGATTGCGGCGGGGTCGATCTTTTTTCCCAGAAGCCGTCGAATCCTTTCCGAACCGCTTTCGACCCCATAGCTGATCTGGATGCAGCCGGCTTTGCGCATCCAGTAAAGGATCTCCTCATCGATGCAATCCACCCGGGAAATGGCAGCCCAGCTGATATCGAGTGCTTTGGCAAGGATATGCTTGCAAATGTCGATGACCCGTTGGCGGTTGATGGTGAAGGTATCGTCTGAAAAATAGAAAAACCGGGGGCCTTGGCGATGGAGCTGTTCGAGCTGATCCACGAAATAGCCGGCGGAGTGCGAACGGACCCGGTTTCCCCAGAATGCCGGAGATCCACAAAAATTGCACCTGCCGACGCATCCGCGGGTCAAAGACAGATGCTGGTAGGAAAAGTACCTGGCAGGCGCGGGCAAATCATCGAGACGTCCGACGGGTTCGGCCGGTTCGGTGCGTATCGCCCGTCCGTCCTGCCGGAAGGCGATTCCCGCGATGGTTTCAACCGGATGCGAGCGATCCGATGCCAGGTAGTTTATCAGGTTTAAGAAAGTGAACTCTCCTTCTCCCATCACCACAAAATCGATATCGGGGAAATGGGTCAGAAGTTGCTTCCACAG
This sequence comes from uncultured delta proteobacterium, assembly GCA_963774425.1. Taxonomy (GTDB): domain Bacteria; phylum Desulfobacterota; class Desulfobacteria; order Desulfobacterales; family JAFDCJ01; genus JAFDCJ01. Next base: position 328,393 of record CAVZEZ010000036.1, read on the forward strand.
GAAGGTGGCCCCGATGCCACCGAACACCACGGTTACACACGAATCGATCTGTTTGGCGATCCTGGCGATTTCGATGCCGCCCCAGCGGTTGGCGTGCAGAATTGAAAAACCGATTGCATCGGGCTTTTTTAGCGTTAGTATTTCCCTGATCTTATGGGGTGTTTTATCGATATTGTACCAGTTTAGGATCTCGATGTCGTAGCCGTTTTCCTTCAGGACCGCGGCCACATAATAGACCCCGGACGGCACGACGCGTACATCTTCGGCGGTCAACACGCGGGGTTCGATAAAATAAGGATATATCAGTAAAATTTTCATGGAGTCTTGATTGTTTTTTTTGCTTGAATCGTCTATACATTCCGTGTCATTCAAATTCGGCGGAATTGATGACCCCGCAAATTTAATCGGATACGAAGGGGGTAATTCGCAAAACGGTATGCAAAACGAAACAAAACGAATCGAAGCCGTGGTCTTTCATCTGGAAAGTACCCTGGTCGAGCCATCCGGACCGGATCCTCAGCCGTCGGAAAATCCAACTGCCGTCGTCGGCAGCGTTTTTAGATACCTACGTTCCAAAACCATTCGACTGGCCGCCTTCAGTGATGACCCTCCGGCTTCCGCCCAAAATAAACCGGCAGCCCGGTCCTTTTCAACCGCTGCCCAATTCGACGTGATCATCCGCCGTCAGCAATTCCAGAGCCCCGATGACGATGTCAAGGCCGTAGCGCAGGCGGCGCTGAAAATGGGATTGCCGGTGAACCATATTGCGGTCGTGGCGGCGGATGCATCGATCCTGCGTGCAGCCCGCGAAGCCGAAGCGCTGACCGTGCATCTTGGGCGGCCGGAACCCTCCGGGAAGGCCGCCATCGAAGCCGATTTTCACATATCACAGATCGCCGATCTCCGCAATATCGTGCGTCAATACATACCGTTGCCTCCCGGAAAACTTCCAAACGATCTTTTACGCACATATTTAAACCAATTCGTTTTCGATGACCCGTCGATACTCGTCAATCCAGGTGTCGGCGAGGACACGGCGGCAGTGGATGTCGCCGGTGAAGAGGTGCTGGTGCTCAAATCGGATCCCATCACCTTTGCCACGGATTCCATCGGTCAGTATGCCGTCTTGATCAATGCCAATGACATTGCGACATCGGGAGCCAAACCCAGGTGGCTTTTGACCACGCTGTTATTTCCCTGCGGTGTGACGCCGTATGAAATCCGCCGGGTCATTGATGAACTGAAAGACTTCTGCCGCCAGTGGGATATCACGCTGTGCGGCGGCCACACCGAAATCACCGATGCCGTCAACCGGCCGGTGGTAACCGGAATGATGGCTGGAACTGTTGCCAGACAAGACCTGATCGACAAGCGCAATATGGCGCCCGGGGACCGGATTTTGTTGACCAAAGGCGTTGCTGTGGAAGGAACGGCGATCATCTCCAGGGAATTCGGCGGCCGTTTGAGAGATCTGGGAATGTCCGCGCGGGACATTGACTCCGGACGCCGGTTTCTAGCAAATATCAGTATTATCACTGAGGCCCGCATTGCTGCTGCATCGAAGATGGTCAGCGCCATGCATGATGTCACCGAAGGGGGACTGGCCACCGCGGTAGAAGAATTGAGCGTCGCGGGAGGCTATCAGATTGAAATCGATACCGATTCGATTCCGGTCTTTGACGAAACCCGCACGGTCTGTGACTTGCTGAACATCGATCCGCTGGGGTTGATCGGGTCCGGCAGCCTGTTGATCTGTTGCCGGGAGGAGGCCGGTGAAGTCCTGCTGCAGGAAATTCGCAAGGCCGGCATCGATGTGAATTGTATCGGTAAAGTTTTGGAAAAAGGCCAGGGAATTACCGCGCTGAAGAATTCACGACCGGCAACCTGGCCTCAATTTGAAGTGGATGAAATCACGCGGCTTTTCTAACCGGAACCTTTATTGTGGTCACCTGCATTTCAGCGTCAATAAAAATAACCTGAAAATATACCTACCCCTTCTTAATCCCGCGTCCGAAAAGCTCGAACGCGAGTTCAAGGGTTTGTTTGAGATAATCCTTCTCTTCGTTGATCAGCCGCTTGCTCGTCAGCCATAAAACGATACCTGAAAACAACGACCAGAACGTATCGGCCAGGGCGGTCGGGTGACGGTCGATAAAAAGTCCCTGATCGACTCCGTCTTTAAAGATTTTGGCAATGGAGCCCAGAGATTTGCGGGATAACTCCTTTATCTCGCTCATCAACTGCGGTGACAGATTTTTTAGGGTTTCGCTGGACTGCAGATGAAACATGTTGATTATGATCAGCGGATCGAACTCGTAGACATCGTACATGGCATCCATCAGGGCTTTTAATTTTTCATCGGGACCGGTGTCCTTCTCGTCGTTGACATGTTCGACCCGAATGAGAAGATATTGGAGTATCCTGAGAGAAAGGGAGGCGTAAAGCTCCTCTTTGTTCTTGAAATAGAGGTACAACGTACCGGGGCTCAGTTCAGCTTCCTGAGCGATATCCTCCATGGTCGCCTTGCTGAATCCCTTGTCTGAAAACACTCTTTTAGCGGCGACCATGATCTGTTGCCGCCGCCGCTCCTTTTCTCTCTCCTTGCGCTCTTGAATTCCCATTTGCCAAAACTCCCTGAACAATATTTATTTATAATATGAATCTTTATTTTATCTAAATTTTATTTTCAAGAGAAATATTCAGTTTCTGATTTAAATTTTAAAAAATGCCGAAGGGGGCTTGCAGCGGGTATTGGGATTGCAGTTTCGGGCTTGCGGGAAAAATGTCGGCAGGTTCAAAATTGGTTAGCATGATAAAACAGACCGGCCGGCTCCAAGCGCTTCGACAGTTGATCCGAACGAACTCAACAAACGCTTCCGGCCAACCTGCAAACGGGCTCAAGCGGGCAACGGGCAAGACGAACTTAACGTTTTTTATCCAATATAAACAACAAGTTGATCCTCTCTTGCCCGTACGCATTGGATGGTGACCTGGAGCAGGTCCTCCGGTTTTAAAACGAATCCACCGGAAATCGAAAGATCGCATTCAATCATATAATTCGAAAGAAGTATCTGGTAGCTGTTTCTCATTTTCTTTAAAACGATAGCTTCTTCCTTTTGCCCGATATGCTGCTCGAGGTACTTCAAAAGCCAGTAACGGTGTCGGCCGTACTGAATTCGTGAAACATTGCTCATGGGCTGTTGGAGCAGCAGGATAAACCGGTTGATTTCATCGGAAGAGTAGGGTCGCTCCAAGCCGAGCACGGCTCTTATCTGACGCTGGGTAATCAGATCGAAATATTTGCGGATGGGAGAAGTGGCGGTCACATAAGCGTCCAGCCCCAGTCCGGAATGTTTTTCCGCCTGGTGGCCCAGAACAAATCGGCTGAGGTATCTTCGCTGCATCCAATTCTGAAACAGGGTACCTTCATCACCTCTATAGAGGCGCTCTCTGGGAGCCGGTTGGGATCGAAAAATGGCCGGAACTTCATTTTCGGACAAAAATTTGGCCATTAACCAATTGGCCAGAATCATCAGTTCCGCCACCAGCATTCTGCCGGGGCTTTCCCGATTGATCTTGTTGACGCTGATTGCGCCGTCTCCCGCCAGCCATACATTGATCTCCGGTACTGAGATTTGCACGGCGCCGGTATCCAGCCGCCGTCGCCGAAATTTTTGCGCAATTTCACGCAGAATTTTCAAGTCCTGATTTTGATCGGAGGTCAGGTTGACGTCATGATAGGTGAACTGATTCCTGATGGTGACCAGGCTCGGTACAATCTCGTAGTCGACAATGTCCAAAAATTGATTCAGTTTCACCATGGTGCTGATGGCCGGACGCAACTCACCGGCCTTCAGGCTGCACAGTCCCTCGGAAAGCTCGGTCGGCAGCATGGGAATTTTACGATCCGGCATGTAGATGGAGCTGCCCCTCGACAGCGCCTCGCGGTCAATATCATCATCTTTGTGAATAAAATGAGCGACATCGACGATATGGATGCCGAGACGATACTGATCACCCACTTTTTCGATGCTCAGCGCGTCGTCGAAATCGAGCGTGGACTGTCCGTCAATGGTCATCAGCGGCAAGTAGGTAAAATCCACACGCTGTCCGTTGTCGGCAGGGCCCCGCCCGAAATGAGCGATTCGCCGGGTACTGTCCAGAATATCATCGGAAAACTCGGCGGCAATCCCGCTGCGCAGCAGGTCAATGTTTTCGTTTTCATCGAATACCTTGAGCTTGACCAGCAGCGGGAAAAGACTTGCCGTCCGGTCCAAACCCGCTTTGTCGATAATGGTCATGGATAGCCCGCGGTCCTCGCTTTCTCTGTCAAACAGGTAGTGGGATTTCAGTATTTCGAAAATTTCTCTGGAGTCTGCCTCCGTTAACGTGTCGGGCGGCGGGGAATTGTTGGCCAGACTCTTCAACCATTCCGCCCCGATCCTCACGATCCGTTCCCTGCGTTCCTCTTCTTTTCGTTGGGCAACGAGGCGGGCAACTTTCTCCGCCGAATTGGGGAAGAATCGGTCCAGGTTGAATTTAAAATACAATCTGTCGTCAAAAAACGCCCGAATGATGGCCGACTCATGATCGCCGGAGGGACTGTCCGGAAAACAAAACGCCGTCATCGTTTCCAGATCGATCCACACCTGCTCCGTATTCAGGACTTCCCACAGGTCCTTGATATCCACCTGCCTGATCAGCGCCCGGCGCTTGTCGGCCACCCCCTTCAGGGTCGACACCATGTGGTCGCGACCCATGGACAGATCAATGCGCGCTTTATCCTTGTGCAGCAGACGACCGGCCGAAAGCTTGACTTCGCGATTGTTTTCGGTCAACAGTCGAAGCTGGGAATTTTTTACTTCCAGGATTACCGCACACATTATTTTTTGACGGTCGATAAATTCGACAACTCTCCCAGATTCCATACCGTCTACAATAACAACCTGCTTTTATAAAGTCAATAATGTGAATGCCTTTTGCCGATTCCTTCTGATTTCACAGGAGCTCCGCCGCCGGTCAGGAAAGAAAAGTCGGTCTGATCGGATAAGAAACCGTGCCATTCATTTATTATTTTATATCTTTAGATTCATGCATTCGCCCTTCGTATGCATTCCTGCCGCAGACACCGGAAACAGGTTGCAGTTGGTTCCCGCCACCCTTATATTGTAATTCAGTGGCAGGAACCGACAACCGATTCGCCGTGCGGCAAGGCGAAACCGCCCGTCCATTTTCGGCGACCGGCGAATACAACCGAGGACGATGAATTCCGAATCCCTGATAAAACCATATTTTTTCGAAAATCGTATTAAAATCTCAATCGGGTTGCTCAGTTTGATCGTTGTGGATGTCCTCCAGCTTATCATTCCGCGCATCATTAAACGAGTTGTCGATGCCCTGACGGCGTTTCGGTTGGATGGCCGGCAATTGCTGGCATATGCCCTTTTGATGTTTTGCATCGCCGTCTTTATCGGGGTTTTCCGGTATGTCTGGCGGCGCTGTCTGCTGGGCACCGCCCGCCGTATCGAGGAGGGATTGCGGAATTCGCTTTTCAGCCATCTTCAAAATCTATCCGCCGCCTACTTCGACCGGTCAAAGAGCGGGGATCTGATGGCCCATGCCACCAACGATATTCAACAGATTCGAATGGCCACCGGCATGGGAATGGTGGCCCTGAACGATGCCGTGGTGCTGGGGCTGGCCGCCATCGGCTTCATGGCCTACATCAATGTCACCCTGACCGCCTTTGTCATGATCCCCATGCCGCTGATTGCGATCAGCACGCGTTTTTTCAGTAAAATAATGCACCGCCGCTACCAGGCCGTTCAAGCGTCTTTTTCCGATCTCACCGAAGTGATCCGCGAGCGATTTGCCGGCATCCGCATCATCAAGGCCCATGACATTAAAAAAGAGGAAGCCGCCCGGGTGGCGTCCGCCTCCCGCATGTATGTGGACCAAAACATCCGTCTGATCAAAATCACCGGTTCGTTTTTCCCGCTGATGGTGTTCTTTTCGAACCTGAGCCTGGCGATTGTTCTATATCTCGGGGGCCGCAAAACCATCATGCAGGACATCACCCCGGGAGATTTTGTGGCCTTCATCAGCTATCTGGGACTTTTGACCTGGCCGATGATGGCGCTCGGCTGGGTTACCAATCTGATTCAGCGGGGACGGGCTTCACTGGACCGCATCGATCGGATCCTGCAAACCGTGCCTGAAATCGGAAACAGGCCAGGCGCCATTTCCGTCGAATCCGCTCAGGGGCGCATCGTATTCGAAAATGTTTCATTTCACCACGCTTCGGGATCACCAAATGGTCCGGCGGCCCTTTCCGATATCGAGCTGACGATCGAACCGGAGTCCGTGCTGGGCATCGTTGGCCCCCCCGGGTGCGGGAAATCCACGCTTCTGAATCTGATTCCAAGACTCTATGACGTCAGCCGGGGGTGCATCCTGATCGATGGACATGATATCCGCTCGCTGAAGATCGGCAATCTGCGATCGCATATTTCTTTTGTCCCCCAGGAGCCTTTTCTGTTTGCCGGAACCGTAAGAGAAAATATCACCTTCGGCGACGGGCGGATCTCCGGCCGCCGCCTGGAAAACACCGTCAAAGCGGCCGCCTTGGATGAAACGATTCGAAATTTTCCCAATGGATATGAAACGGTGGTGGGAGAAAAGGGAATCATTTTATCCGGTGGACAGAAACAGCGGGTGGCCCTCGCCCGCTGCCTGCTGCAGGACGCCGCGGTCCTGATTCTGGATGATCCCATCAGCCAGGTGGATCTTGAAACCGGTGCGGCCATCATCCGGGCCGTCAGGAATCTGGCCGGTTCCAAGACCATCGTCATCGCCTCGCATCGGCTTTCGGCCGTCAGTTTCGCCGACCGGATCATCACGCTGGACCAGGGCCGCATCCGGGAGTCCGGAACTCACGGTGAGTTGATGGCATCCAACGGGTATTACGCGAAAACTTATCGTTTGCAGGAGATCGAAGAGGATCTGAATGCAGCCTGATCAGGGATATTTTGAAGAAGCCAAACTGGGCAAGCCCTACGACCTGAAGCTGCTCAAGCGGCTGTATCCGTTTGTCCGCCCTTACCTGACGATGCTTTTGGGATCGATCGGTCTGGTGCTCCTGATCACGTGCCTGGATCTTGCCCTGCCCTATGTGACCAAAATCGCCATTGACCGCTATATCGTACCGGCGCAGGAGAGGTCCGCGTCCGCCGGCTCCGCTGATCGGGAGGACCGGAAACGATTTTTGCGAGTGGAATTAGCGGACCCCCGGCAGCGAGCCCTGGTCGAAAAATATAAGGATTTATTCAAAGTAGAAGGGAATACGGCCCTGATTGCCTACAGCGACCTGGAGGGAATCGAAAAGCGGGATCTGGCCGTTCTGCGCCGTACCGACATGTCCGGCATCGGTTGGATTACGATCATTTTCCTGATCCTGGTAGTCCTCAACTTCATCCTGAACTTCGTGCAGAAAATGATCATGGAATATTCCGGTCTGATAATCATGCATGAGCTGAGGACGAAACTGTTCAACCATATTCAAAATCTGAGCGTCGCTTTTTTCACCCGCAACCCGGTGGGGCGGCTGGTCACCCGAACGACCAACGACGTGGAGAACATGCACGAGCTGTTCACCTCGGTTTTTTCCATGATATTTAAGGATTTCTTTCTGCTGTGCGGCATCGCTGTGATCATGCTGATCCTGAATTGGAAACTGGCCGTGGTTTCCTTTAGTGTGTTGCCCCTGGTTTTTTATGCGTCCCTGATTTTTTCCAGAAGTGCCCGGGATATATTCCGAGAACTGCGCATCCGGGTGGCGGAAATCAATACCCGCTTTTCGGAAACCATCAGCGGCATCCGCGTGATTCAGCTCTTTCGGCAGGAAATCAATAATTACCGCAAGTTCGAGCAGCTTAACCATGTCAATTACCTGGCCGGAATGAAACAGATCCACGTGCTGGCGATATTCATGCCGCTGGTCGAGGTCCTGGCGGTGGCGGCAGTTGCCCTGGTCATATTTTACGGCGGTGGGCGGGTGCTTGCCGGCACGTTGAGTCTGGGGGAGCTGGTGGCCTTTATTTCCTATATCAGAATGTTTTTCAGACCCATTCGTGATCTGGCCGAAAAATACAACATCCTCCAAAATGCGATGGCATCGGCGGAACGGATATTTTTGATCCTCGACAGCCGGGAGATGCTGCCCCGGCCGGCGTCCCCCGTGGCACACGATCCGTTCAGATTGGGGCGCATTGAAGAAATTCGCTTCGAAAATGTCGACTTCGGCTATGTGGCCGGCGAAAGGATTTTGAAAAACGTCGGTTTTGCCATCAAATCCGGCCAAACCGTTGCCGTGGTCGGTCCCACCGGCGCCGGTAAAACATCTCTGATCAATCTGATTCCACGCTTCTACGATCCCACTTCCGGAAGTGTACGGATCAATGGTCGGGATATCAGGGAATGGGATGTTTCTGCAATCCGATCGCAGATGGCCCTGGTGATGCAGGATTCCTTTTTATTTTCCGGCACCATCCGCAGAAATATTTTCCAGGACAACCAGGATCTGACCACACAGCAGATCCAGTCGGTCATCGATGCCGCCAATTGCAGGTCGCTTGTCGACCGTCTGCCGCAGGGGCTGGATACCGTTTTGACCGAGGGCGGAGCTTCGATCTCCAGCGGCGAGCGTCAGTTGATTTCAATTGCCAGGGCTTTCGCCCGAAATCCCCGGCTGATCCTGTTCGACGAGGCGACCTCATACATCGATACCGCCACCGAACTGAGAATCCAGCAGGCGGTGGAAAAATTGATGAAAAACAGAACGTCGCTGGTGGTGGCCCACCGTTTGTCGACCATTCGCAATGCCCACCGTATTCTGGTATTGCACCGCGGACGAATCATAGAAACCGGCAGCCACCGGGAACTGATGAATCAAAAAGGGTTTTATTACAAACTGCATCAGTGGCAAAGCGAGCCGGGTCTGGCGGCGGACCGATTCGACGGAACAATCAGCGCCGAACGACTGACGAATGTCGAAAGTTAATTTCCGCAGGGAAAAGCAAAAGGACGGGGGACGGAAGACAGAAACCAGGTATCCTGTCGATGATCGATCAGATGAAGGCCGGCGAATCCGTCGATTCGTTTTTTCGGTTGATCCGCTTTTCCACAAAATCACTTGCCAAAAATAAGTTCAGATGATATAGGAAGTTTTTCATATGTTATCAGTGTGTTGTCGGATCTGGCCACCTGCGGCTCACGAGACGGCGGATGATACGGAATTTCCGTGAACCCCTTAGCAACAGTCTTGCAAAACGGGCAGTTTATCAGGATTCGGTTAACTGCCAAAACCCAACTTAAAGGAGGAGTCAACTATGCCCTACGATGCAGTAAACATGGCCGATTGGCAGATTTCGGAGGAAGCGGAAAAAAACATGCCCAGCCCCGAGCAGTGGCGCGAAAAGCTGGGCCTGGAAAAAGACGAAATCCTACCCATGGGCCGACTGGCCAAGCTGGATTTCCTGAAAATCATCAACCGGCTGCAGGATAAACCCGATGGCAAGTACATCGAGGTCACCGCCATTACCCCGACCCCCCTCGGCGAAGGCAAAAGCACCACCTCCTGCGGCTTGATGGAAGGTCTCGGCAAACGGGGCGTAAGTGTCGGCGGTGCGCTGCGGCAGCCGTCCGGCGGGCCCACCATGAACGTCAAAGGTACGGCGGCCGGCGGCGGCAACTCGCTTCTGATTCCCATGACCGAATTCTCACTGGGGCTGACCGGCGACATCAATGACATCATGAATGCCCACAACCTGGCCATGGTAGCACTGACATCCCGTATGCAGCATGAACGCAATTACAATGACGAACAGCTGCAGCGGCTCACCGGCATGCGCCGCCTGGATATCGATCCCACCCGGGTGGAACTCGGCTGGATTATCGATTTTTGTGCCCAGGCTCTGCGAAATATCATCATCGGCATCGGCGGACGCTTCGACGGCTATACCATGCAGTCCAAATTCGGTATCGCCGTTGGCTCCGAGTGCATGGCTATCCTCGCGGTCATCAAGGATCTGGCGGATTTGAAGGAACGGCTGAACAACATCACCGTGGCGTTCGACAAGAGCGGCAAACCGGTGACCACCGGCGATCTCGAAGTGGGCAACGCCATGACGGCCTTCATGCGCAATACCATCAATCCCACCCTGATGTGTACCGCAGAGTACAACCCTTGCATGGTCCATGCCGGGCCGTTTGCCAATATCGCCGTCGGCCAGTCCTCGATCATCGCCGACCGCATCGGCCTCAAGATGTTCGATTATCATGTCACCGAAAGCGGGTTTGCGGCCGATATCGGCTTCGAAAAATTCTGGAATGTCAAATCCCGTTTCAGCGGTTTGAAACCCCATGTATCCGTTCTGACAAGCACCATCCGCGCCCTGAAGATGCACGGCGGCGGACCCAAGGTGGTGGCCGGCATCGCCCTGCCGGACGAATACAAGAAAGAAAATCTGGAACTGGTGGAAAAGGGCTGTGAAAATATGGTCCACATGATCAATGTGATTCGTAAAGCCGGCATCAATCCGGTGGTGTGTGTCAACCGGTTTTACACGGATACCGATGCGGAAGTGGCTCTGGTCAAAAAGGTCGCTGAAGCCGCCGGCGCTCGCTGCGCCGAATCGAAACATTGGGAGCTGGGCGGCGAAGGCGCCCTGGAATTCGCCGATGCCGTCATCGACGCCTGCAATGAGAAAAACGAATTCAAATTCCTGTATCCCCTGGAAATGAAACTGCGGGATCGGGTGGCGGTCATCGCCAAGGAAGTCTACGGCGCTGACGGCGTTTCCTGGAGCTCCGAAGCGGAAGCCAAAGCCAAGATGCTTGAAAGTGATCCCAAATACGCCGATTTTGCCACCATGATGGTCAAGACCCACCTGAGTTTGACCCATGATCCGGTCTTGAAGGGTGTTCCCAAGGGCTGGACCCTTCCGATCCGCGACGTGCTGATTTATTCCGGTGCCAAGTTCCTCTGCCCCTGTGCCGGCGCGATCAGTCTGATGCCCGGCACCAGCTCGAATCCGGCTTTCAGGCGGGTGGATGTGGATGTGGAAAGCGGTAAGGTCAGCGGGTTGTTCTAACTAGTTTCCATCCATAAATGGCCTTTTTGCCCAATCTCCACGTCAATCCGCGCGCTTGCTTGTGCGGCGTAGCAAGCTACGCCTCCGCGCAAGCGCTTGATTTCCTTGACCTTGGGCAAAAATTCTCATTTCTGGATTGGAAACACCATCAGGTGCCCATCATTTTAAAGACCCTTTGATGGGTGGGCACTAACTAACTATGATTGTATGCAGCTAATTGGATGGGGACCGGACATCTAAATCGGTCCCCATTTTTTAAATCCCGAATATCAAGCACCAAATTCCAAATAATGCGTGTCCTTCTCATCAACCCCTTCTACCCCATCTCCGAAACCCCCTCCCCTCCCCTGGGGTTGGCCTACCTGGCCTCGGCGCTGATCGAAGCAGGTATCGAGGTAAAAATTCTCGACCTGGTTGTTTATTCTTACAGCCGCTCCCGGCTGCAAAGCCTGATGGACGACTTCCGCCCACAGGTCGTCGGCATTACGGCCGTCACCATGACCTTCAACCATGCCATCGGGGTGCTCGAAGACATCAAGCAAATCCATCCGGAAATTCTGACGGTCATGGGCGGTCCCCATGTGTCTTTTTGTGCCCGGGAGACGCTCCGGGCTTACCCCGCCCTGGATATCGCCGTCTTGGGCGAAGGCGAACGGACCCTGGTTGAACTGGTGCGGACAGCGGAAAAGGGAAACGCCTGGTCCACAGTGAACGGCATCGCGCATCGCAGCGGCGGCGAAGTCCATCTGACACCCGCGAGAGCAGCCATCGAGAACCTTGATGATCTGCCGGTCCCGAATCGCAGTCTCCTGCCTCTGGGGCGGTACCGAGCCCTTGGAATGCCGATCAGCATGACCACCAGCCGGGGATGTCCATTTAAATGCATATTCTGCGTGGGCCGTAAAATGGTGGGAGCCCGGGTTCGCTATCGCAGTGCCGTTAAAATCGTCGATGAGTTGGCGTATCTGACATCGTTGAATTTCCACCAGATCAACATTGCCGATGATCTGTTTACCGCCGACAAGCGCCACTGCATGACCGTGTGTGATGAGATCCTGAAACGGGATCTCAGGCTGAAATGGACATCCTTCGCGCGAGTGGACACGGTTTCGGATGCGGTCCTCGCCAAAATGAAAGCAGCCGGTTGCTGTGCGGTGAGTTTCGGCATCGAATCGGCAAACCCGCAGATTCTTAAAACCATCAGGAAAGGCATCACCCTCAAACAGGTGGAAGATGCGGTTGACATGTGTCGCAACGCGGGAATCACGCCGTGCGCATCCTTTATCCTCGGGCTTCCGGGCGAAACTCCGGACACGATCGAGGAAACCATGGAATTCGGCAACCGCCTGAAAAGGAAGGGGCTGTCATTCGGTTTTCACCTGCTGGCCCCCTTTCCCGGAACCGAAGTCCGCCAACAGAGCGAGCGCTACGGTATCCGGATTCTGACCGATGACTGGTCTGAATATCATGCCAACCGGGCCGTTGTGGAGACCGCTTCCGTCGACCAGCAGACACTCGACGGCATCGTCATCCAGTGGGAACAAGAATACAATGCCTATTTGGCGGATATTGAAGCGCGCATGGCAACCGGTGAGGCGACCGCCGCGGAGATCGAGGAGCTTGAAAATCTGGAGAGAATTGTCCTGTTGTATGATCTCATGATGCAGGGGACGATCGAGGAAAAAGGGTGCTGGAACTATGAGGGACAACCGCCGGATATTGCGGAGAATCTCGCAATGCTTGCCGACAGAATCAGCCGTTCGGTTGCAGTAAAAAAGGAAATACTGACCACCACGCTCGGCCACGCCCTGAAACAGGGTAATCTCACGTGTTCGGCTTCAAACGGCATCACCAGATGGCAATGGGTGGATTTCTTGTGAAAGGTTGAGGCCCCTGGACGAATTTGCAGATTATCCAGAATCCGTTTCCATGAGATTAGAAGTATTCGGTGGCTATTATCGAACCCCTCTTTGATTTAAAAAAGCCATTTTGTTTATACAACAAAGGGGTTAACTGCCGACTGGCAGCAGTCAACCCTGTCAATTCGCTGTTGCTTAAAAGTCCTTAAAATCCCCACCCTCCAGTGGAATCATCTGTTCGGGGGATACTTCGCTGGATCTTCAATTTGTCGCATGTTTGCCCTTTGTGGCGGTTGCCGCCATTTCTGCAGAGGATTTGACATTATGTAAAGTCCCGTATTCCGGGGAAGAACGGTGCCTTGAAGCGGTTTTGATGTCGCCCACCAAGGCCATCGATTGTGGTATTTTTGTCTCCCAACATCACCTCCCGCCCTTTAGCTGTAAGGCTCTTTATTAAAACCAGCGCTGTAATTTGGTAATGTATTAAAAGTCCTTGAAATCACCTTCCATGGGAGCCAATAAAAACCATTCCGGTTTCTTTATCAAGCACCGGCGAATTTTATTTTCAGGAGGGTGTGTTCAATCCGGATATTGTGCTGGAAAACTTAAAGAACTTTTATGAAGAATCACTGGATTCATATATTTAAGATTTCCCCGATGCTGACAGCCCGCGAGATTTTAATTTCCTTATTGGCTTATCCTTGAACAGAACGCCTGGCCTCGTCCAGCACCTTTCGAACTATCCTGGACAGTTCGGCTTTAAGAATGGGTTTCATGAGAAATCCCTGGATGCCAATTTTCTCAGCCTTTCCCGCATTGATTCTTTCACTGAATCCCGTGCAAATAATGACCGGTATGTCGGGTCTGATCATACGCAATTCTCTGACAAGCTGATCGCCGGTCAAATGCGGCATGGTCATATCCGTGACCACCACATCGAAATCATCGGGTCTGGCTTTAAATACTTCAACCGCTTCCAGACTGTTTACACGGGAGGTCACTTTATAGCCGAGGCGCTCCAGCATTTGTTTCTCGAGCTTTGCGATGGCTGCTTCATCATCGACAACAAGAATACGCTCATGTCCTGAATGATTAACTTCAGTCGCGTCATGTGATTCCATGCCGGACGGTCTCGACATCACCGGCAAATATATATTGAACGTTGTCCCTTTTCCCAGCTCGCTGTATACTTTTATTTCTCCTTTGTGTTCCTTTACGATTCCATAGGCGACGGCAAGTCCAAGGCCGGTGCCCTTACCTTGCTCTTTGGTTGTAAAATATGGTTCAAAGATCTTGGTCAAAAGATCGGCGGACATTCCGTGTCCGCTATCGCTGATGGACAAAACCGCATATCGTCCCGATTCGAGGAAACTGCCCGGCAATTCTCCACTCTCCAGGGTCACTTCTTTTAACTTGACCGTGATTTTTCCACCATCGGATTCCATCGCATGGAAGGCATTAGTAATGATATTCATGGCGACCTGGTGAATCTGGGTGGGATTCGCCATCATCAGACCGCAGTCGGACTGGATATCCTCGTGTATTTCTATGTAGGATGGGATGGTGGCCCTCATCAGCTTCAGCACTTCTCTGAGTATCTGCTGAGCCCGCACCGGAATCAACTGATGTGCGGATTGACGGCTGAAGGCGAGTATCTGGTTGACAAGATCACTCCCCCTTTTTCCGGCCCTGAGGATCTCCTGAGCGTTTTCATATTCCTGGCTGTCCTTGGGAAGATCTTCCAGCAACAGCTCGGCGATACCGATAATCGGGAAAAGGATATTGTTGAAGTCATGGGCGATTCCTCCGGCCAGATTGCCGATGGATTCCATTTTCTGAGCCTGTTGAACACGCATTTCAGCCTGTTCGCGTTCGGTAATGTCACGCATGATACCCAGGTTTCCTATCCACTGATTATTTTCGTCCAACAATTTGGCCCCGAAGGTTTCACCAGTAAATTCCTGTCCACTTTTTTTCCGATAACGGGTGATATACAAATCACCCGGTTTTTTAGCATTTTTGTCAAACACAGCCGATCCGGCTTCACGATATTTGCTTTGATTGGCGTATAGCATTTCCGTTGATTTGCCAAGCAGATCCTCCGGTCTGTATCCGAAAGTGGTTTCCACGCCCTTGTTTGCCAGCTGAATTTCACGCCGGGTATTCGTAATAACAACGCCATCGGGTATCGTATTGAACATGGTTTCGAAAAGGCGCTTTTGTTTCCTGATTTCATTTTCCGCCTTCCTGCGCTCTGTAAGATCCACGCCCAGACAGGTGATCTCGGAAACATTTCCTTCGGAGTCTTTGTTGACGACATTGGACCAGGCAATGTTGAGCAAATCGCCGGACCTCGTTAAAATCTCGTTTTCGTAGTTGGAAAAATCGAGTGCGTCCTTTTGGCTTATCGTAGTTTGAAATACCTTTCGGACCTCTTCCCGGATGTATTCAGGGATGAACATTTCGAACCAGTCCCGGCCGATGATTTCGCGCCGCTTCCAGCCGGTCAGCTTCAGCAAATGTTCATTGGCGAAAACGATCCTGGCCTGCGGATCGAAAGAAATTCCGATTTGGGGTGTGCTGACCAGGATGTTTCGCCATTTGCGCTCGGATTCGCGCAACGCCTTTTCCACCCGTTTTCGTTCTGTGATATCGACGGACATGAGCAGAACCGCGGTCTCATTCCGGAATTGGACGGGCAGTGATGTATTTTGCAAAAACAAGATCTCCCCATCGTCCCGAACGATGCCGATGTCCTCGGGAGCGTTGATATGACCGGCTTTCAAATTTGCAAACCGCCGCGCCACCTTGTTTTTGTATTCAGGGTGTACCAGATCGAAAATATTACGGCCCTTCATCTCGGACGGATCCTTGCCGCCCAAGATGGCACAACCGGCCCTGTTGATGTAGTCGATCACCCCCTTTCTGTGGATAACAAACAAAATCGGAGATGATTCGAGAATGGTTCGGTAGTGCTCCTCGCTTGCCCGCAGGGCATCCTCCGCCCTTTTTTGCTCGGTTATCTCGTGGAGAATGCAATGCGTCTGCTGAAAACTGCCGTCTATTTTTCGTCCGATTTTGCCATTGAATGTAACCAGGATGGACTTACCATCCTTTTTGATCATTTCGAATTCGACCCCGGTGATTTCACCAATGGCCTTGAAGCGGGGAAAATTTTCTTCGAAATGCTTTTTCCAGTCTGAATGCAAAAACTCTGAAAATGATCTTCCGATAACTTCTTCGCGCGTATATCCCAGAAGATCCAGCCAGGCCTGGTTTACCTCGAGAAAGTGACCCTGTTCATCCAGAGACTGGTAGCCGAGAGAAACTCTTTCATACAGCAATTGGAATCGAGAGAGATCTTCGTGCAGTTTTTCATTGATTCTCTTTTGCTCGGATAAGGCTTTTTCCAACTCCTGAATCCTTTTTCTCAATTTTTCACAGGTTTGATTTTCCGGCATGTTGTCTCCCAGTCCACTGTTGGGTTTTAGGAAACCCTATCGTTGCAACATAGGGGGAAATGCGATAAACACCTCAGGCAAGAGAATTCAGGTAAGTGTGCAAATTAACCTTGCTTTTCAAAAGATGAAGCTTCTTTCTGATTTTGTTGCGGTGCTTTTCCACCGTGCTGGAAGAAGTTTTAAGAATAGCTGCAATGGTCTTGGTGGATTTTCCCTGGCGGATGAGATCGGCGACCTTTATCTCCATGGGTGTCAATTCGAGATAAGCCCCGCTCAACTTTTTGGAAACCGGGGATATGAGCTGCTCGATATTGGTGCGGATGAGGTTCACATAGGCTTTTGCATCCTGCCCGCAACCGAGTCGTTCCAGATCATCGAGGTAAGGAAAAACGAACCGCTTGAGATTGGTTACCATGGTCTGCTCGATGGCCGCTTTTTCGATCTCCCGCTGCTCCAGCAGGCTTTTGAGCGCCTCGTTGGCTTTTTGCTGGCTGATCGTTTTTTCGATGAGCGCCTGCTTCCGGCTGTTTAAATCGTTTTCTATCTGTTTGCGGTAGGTGATGTCCTGGTTGCTGCCGCGGCGTCCCAGATAGCTGCCCTGGTCATCGTAAACCGGCAGACAGGTGTGGCCGATCCAGCGCTGACCGCCATCACGTCGGACAATGCGAAACTCGAGCTGGTGGATCTCCCTATCGACATGACCGTCATCGTAGTGGCGGTCGACGCGTTTGCGGTCCTCGGGGTGGATGATCCCGCGCAGCAGCGAGGGATTTGCGGCAAACGCATCGGTCGAATATCCAGAGATGCGTTCACAGGAAGGCGAGATGTAGACAATATTTCCGTCCGGAGCCACCCAATACTCCCAGTTGTAGGCATTATCGGCCACAATTCGGTAACGTCTTTCGTTGGCCGCCAGCTCTGAGCTTTTTTGAGCCACCAGCTCCTCCAGATGATGGCGATAGGTGCGGTTTTCCTTCAGGAGTCGGGCTTTTTCCAGCACACGGTCGAGTGTCAGCCGCAAAAAAGAAGCCTTTTCAATCGGCTTGTAGAGATAATCCCAGGCGCCCAGGCGCAACGCCTGGATAACGTCGCCGAGCTCACCCTGCCCGGAAATGACGATGACCGGCAGGTCCGGTACCGTTTTACGAATGTGTCCCAGCAATTCGAAGCCGTCCACCTCCGGCATGAACAGATCGGTGATGACGACATCCGGGTGTTCGGTTTGAATCAGCGCCATCGCCCGGCGTCCATTTTCCGCCGTCAGCACTTGAAAATTCCAGGTCGCCAATCGCTTTTCCAGCACCAGCCGGATGCCGGGTTCATCATCGACGACGAGGATGGTTTGAGTTTGCGGACGATCCATTGTTTTTGATCCTGAGCCTTTCATAGCTTTAGAGCCTTCCCAGGGACGACATCTCGCAAAAAGCCTCCTCAGCGTCGTTGCGGCAAACGCCGGAGGCCAGATGCTTTTGATATCACTGAATTTCGTCTTCTCACCATGGATACAAAAGATGGATTTGCCGGCATCAGGAATTCATCAGGTTTTAGTTTTCGGCGGTTTAGACCCGGTCGACGCGGCCTGCCAATTTAAAGAGAGGAATCGAGATACTTGCTATTTTGACAAAAACAGCATTTTTTCAACTGCAAGAGACATTTTACAGCGAATTACCGTCCGCGGCAATCATCGAGAAACAGTGTTACAACGTCGACCATCAGAAATCAAGAAAAGTTAGAACATAGACGGCGTGTGGGTTGGGGTTCTGAAAAAGCGGAACCATGCCTGGTGTTAGCGGTTGTGCCAACCGGGAACAAGGTCTGAGCACGTCTTCGATTCGCAGCCTGCAATTTATTGTATTTGGATCATATCGTGTTATAATATCTTAATTTGGGGCACATTCACACCACATCAGAATTCGCTGCAACCTGTTGACCATTAACTGCGCAATGGTGACGTGAATTCGGAAACTATTACTTGAACCGCTTCAGAATCTCACTCTAAACTGAAACTCAATAAACCCGGTGGAACGGTAAATTCGGGATGCGAAATCTTTTGATTCACCGAGATTTCG
>CAVZEZ010000037.1:0-81727 GCA_963774425.1 uncultured delta proteobacterium
CAAATTTATCACCACAATCGGATATACAGACGATCAACAGGCTCAAGGCCGCTCTACTGCTTCGCGCTGTAGTCGCAAGCCTCGCCAAGGCAACCGCCGGCAAATGCCACGGTTTCCCCGGTCGCCTTGGAAAACTGCTCAGCCGTTCGCTGCAGGGCCGGATGGGTGTTGTACTCATCCCGGGTGTATCCGTCTTCGGCGTAGGCCCGTTCGAAATAAGGCACGCGCATCAGTTTGTCCATGACTTCCCCGGGAATATCCGCATGGATACGGTCCGGTTCGAAAACAATATCCTTTTGACCCTCAAAATTCATTACCTGGTCGATGAAAGCCGGCGGGCAGGTGACGACGATGGCGGCTCCGGTTTTTTCCTCCAGATGCCAGATGCGCTGGGTACCGTTGACGGTCGGTCCCAGCCGCAGAGAACAGGAAAGCATCTTGCTGGGCAGGTTGTTGTCTTCCAGGAATTTATAGGCTTTTTTAAAGATGGCCAGTTCCGCCAGGCGGACATCCGCCTCGGTCAATTCGATGCCCTTTCCCGCGGCAAAATCCCGCAGTCCGCCGAGATCGCCGTAGCGCGATTCCATGTGCGTGATTACCGACCGCCAGCGGGTCAAATCCACGTTGTTTGCCCTGGCTCTTTCCAGTCCTTTCTGGACGGTACGGGCGCAATCCACCAGCTGGGGCAGAATGAAGGTCAGGGTGTTATTGGTGGCTATTCCCCGAGCGGTCAGCTCTTCGATCACTTCATATCCCTGACTGGAACCGGGCACCTTGATCATCACGTTCGGGTTGATCTCAGCCAGCTCAAGGGCCTGACGGAGCATGGCCTCCTTATCGAAAACACTCCTCGGATCCACCTGGCCGGAAAGGTAGCCTTCCTTGTAGCCGGATTTTTCGAACAACGGCAGATACATGTCGGATCCGCGCCTTACCACCTGTTTGTAAAGTTTCCAGAACAGAGTCTCCGTGTCGATGCCCGGATTCCGGGCAATGATCTCCTTGGCGACGCTTTCCCAGTAGGGCGGATCATCCTGAATGGCCTGCAGGGACAGGGGCGGATTGGTGGTTACACCGCGGAGCAACTGCTTTCCCGGCTCGCTTTCATCGTACATGCGGTCGCACTGGCGCTGTATGATTGCGCGGCTCTCAGGGGCCGCCTTGTCGAGCACCTTGCGGCACCAGTTATTGAAAATGACGGGGGACGAATCCCACCAGATTTCCATCCCCGGGCTGATTTCAACCAGTTTTTCGAGCAGATTTTTTTCTTCCATCGGATTCCTCCTCCTTATTGGCCTTAATAATCGGATTTTTTCACCACAGGACGTTTAACCTATTGTTAGTTTGGTGATTGAATAGCCGTCGCTGAAGCTATTCCGCGGCAGGCACGACCACGGCCTGCATGGCAATTGGTATGATTAAAAAACGTGTGCGCACGCGACACCGATCAGGCGCCACACAGGGACAATATTTTCTTGCGAATGTCTGCGGGTCCGAGCCCCTGGCAATCGATCTGTTCACACAATCCCCCCTGTCCTTCTTTGAAAGTCCCCATATGGGAATAGGACCCTTTGAACCCCCTTTCCAAAAGCCAGGTACCGAACCGGGTCCCGAGCCCCGATTTAACGTTTTGGCTTTCCACTACCAGCACAAATTCGGCGCCGGTCAGTTTTCCCATCATGGACTCATCGATCACGTTCAGCGTCGGCTTGTTGATCAGGCCCACCCGGATATTCTCACTTTGCAGGCGCTCCACCGCGTCCAGCGACCGATACAGCATTTCGCCGTAGGAAACGACAACCCCCCTTTCGCCCTCACGGATGACCTCGTCTTTTCCGGAAATAAACCGGTAGTTGTCGTCATAAACCAGATCGCCCCCCCCGTTCAGTATGAAAGGTGTTGCCGAGCGGGTCGAAAACACAAAGCGCAGGCCCTCATCATGAAAGACGGTTTTGAGGATCGCACGCATCTGATTGGCATCCGCGGGATAATACAGCCGGGTGGCGTCGTTTTCGGGCAGGCCACCGTCGGCAAAAAAATTGTTGATTCCGAAATGGCAGGTATTGTCCGCCATGTCATCGACCCCGGCATGGGAAAAATGGGCCAGTACATTGGACCGGTTCAGCCGGGCCATGGTGATCTCCGAAACGACCATTTCCAGAAACGCGGAAAAAGTCCCGAAGATTCCCTGACGGCCCTTTTCCGAGCCGAAGCCGGCGGCCACCGAAAAATTATTGCGTTCCATGATGCCGCCGAGGACATAAACCTCGGGGTATGTTTTGCGGATGTGATGCAGGCCGCACGACCCCTCCAAATCCGAATCCACCACCAGAACCCTGGATTTGCGATCCGGCATTTCCCCGAGAATGCCACAGATGACCTTTCCGAAGTCATCCCGGCTTTTTCCCTGTTTTTCGGTGCTGCCCATATACGAGACAGCCGGTGGCCGGCGGGTGGACGTTTCCAGAAGGCGGACGGCATCGAGGTGTCCCCTTTCGCGCAAATAGCCGATGGCAAACTCGACCGGGATGACATCATGGCCTTTGGTCGAACCCTCGATTCCCGCAATGCCAACCGCCATCTTGCGCTGATTGATCAAGGCCACCGGACCTGGAGCGGTCAGAGCCCCCTGGATTCGCCGATACAGGACCGGCAGCTCCTCACCCGGGCCGGTATCCACTTTCAGGCCATGACCGGACAATGTCGCCTCGAGATTGAATCCTTTCAAGTAGTCGCTGGGGTGTCCGGCGATGGTGACATCGTTGTCGTCGATAAGGAGTTTGATATTGAGCTGGTGTGCCACGGCATATCGGGCGGCTTCCGCATCTCCGCCTTCCTGCTGGGAGCCGTCGCTGCCGAAAAGAATGACAGTCTTGTCCGGGTGGGCGACAGCCACACCGTTGACATAACTCCATAGATGACCCAGGCGTCCCGATGAGAAAAAGATCCCCTGCTGGTCATTTCTTTCAGGATGCCCATAAAGTCCGCATTCAAATTCGCGATAATGGAGCAGTGACTCGACCGGTTTGTGTCCATTAAGTACCGCCATCAGATACTGGATGGCCACCCGATGGCCCGCCTCATCATAAAGGACCGGATAAATCGTCTCATTTCCTTTCATGAAGGCATCCACGATCAATAGTTCAGGAACGATATCATAGGCTCCTCCCGTATGGCCGCCCAATCCTTTGGTATTGGCGTAAGCAGTAAAAAAAACGATGCCGTCCCGGACCAGAGCGATGTTTTGCATCAGGCTGGATTGTTTTTCATCAGTGAATTTGCTTTCCGAAATGGAAAATTTCAGGGGTTTGAATGCCGTCAGATCAATTGGGAAATTCATAATTTACTCCTCTATGGATTAGATTGCGCCGGCAACAGCATACTTGAGGGATCACGAGGATGAGTTATGTAATATTGTAATATTGTACTAATGTCAATATAAAGTTTTCATGCCCACTGAAAAGTTTCCTGTAAGATCAGGCCATCACAATTGCTTTGAGCGCACTCCTAATCCATACGTAATTGGCGATCATAAAAATTTTTTGAAAAAAATCAGCGGCCACCGCGGCGCGGGCCCGCTTCCAGGGGACTATCTCATACCACCCGCTCTGCGGGCGGTCGCTGATGGATGAAACAATCAACCAAAGCGGAAGGGGACTCAACAGGGTGTTGGCGGGTATCAATATGTCGGGCGTCGGAAAAAAGGGAAATTGCAGAGGAAAAATGAAATTAGACCGGCTGCTTTTTTTTGCCGGCGGTGATTGGATATAGCTAGTGCCCATCCATCAAAGGGTCTTTTACAATGATGGGCACCGGATGGTATTTCCAATCCAGAAATGCGAATATTTTGCCCAAGCTCAAGGAAATCAAGCGCTTGTGCGGAGGCGTAGTTTACTACGCCGCACAAGCAAGGGCGCAGATTGACACCGAAATTGGGCAAAAAGGCCATTTGTGGATGGAAACTAGCTAGCGCTTTTCACTTAAAAGCTGTTTTACCTTCCTGACCCCATCGCCGGCATCCCGGGCATAGGCATCCGCGCCAATGCGGTCGGCCCAACGCTGGGTTACGGGCGCACCGCCGACGATGGTTTTATACTTTTGCCGTAAACCGGCATTTTTCAATTCCTGCTCGAGTTCCTTCTGGCCCGCCATGGTTGTCGTCAACAGGGTGCTGGATCCGATGATGTCGGCGCCGAATTTTTCGGCCGCTTCAATAAACCGCGGGATCGGAACATCCCGGCCCAGATCCAGAACGTCGAACCCATTGGCCTTAAAGAGAGATACGACAATGGTTTTGCCGATATCGTGCACGTCGCCTTCAACGGTTCCCAGAACGACTTTGCCGGACAGCATTTCTTTTTCACTGGGGATGGAGGCATTGATGATTTCGGTGGCCTTTTCCATGGCCGTGGCAGAGTAGATCAGCGCCGGCAGAAACAGCCGTCCCGCTTCAAACAAATCCCCCACCTTGTTGATTCCGGGTATGAATCCCTTTTCCATCAATTCCAGGGGGTCGATTCCCTCGTCAAGGCCTCTTCTCGCGAGGTCGACCGCCCGGTCCGCTTCACCCTTCAAAACAGCTTCCGCAGCTTGCTCGAATAACTTTTCCGACATGGTGTCCTTCTCTAAAGTTTTGTTCGTTGTTTTCCGGGGTCATACGGTGAACGGAGATGAACCCGAACCGGAATCATTTTGCCTTCGACCTCGAGCTCATATGTTCCCTCCTGAACCCAGCGGTCGCTCATATTGTCTTTATTTTTCACATAACCCATACCGACGGCGGATCCAATCTTGAATCCGTAGGCACCGGAGGTCAGATTGCTCATCCACAGACCGTCCCGGTACAGGGGTTCGCTGCCGTACAACATAATATCGGGATCCTCTGAGGTAAACATGACAGCTTGCGCTTCAGCCTGGCTTCTTTTTGAGCCAGCAAGGCGGCCCGGCCTCTGAAATCGACCTTATCCAGCTTCACGCCGAAACCCAGCCCGGCTTCATAGGGGGTGTCGTCGGTGGTGATGTCCGAATCCCAGTGGAGGCATCCGGTTTCCAGCCGTAATGAGTTGACAGCCCAGGTCTGCCGTATTCATACCCGGGACCAATTCTCCGGCTTCTGCGGTGCTGATTTCATGCATTTCGATACCGAAGGCCCGTGCCATGGCGGCACTTCGCAGCAGTTCGATTCGCCGGTCCTGTGTCTGGCAGACGGCTACCGCGCCGTTGCGTCTGAAGCCCGACCCCACGCCGGTTTCAGCTTCCAACCCTGCGTAAAGATCGACCGTGTATTTGGCCAGAGTGGTCATCTCCTGATTTTGTCGCAGCTGGGTCAGCAATCCCGCGGCCACCCAGGTCGTTCCGGATGCGAGCTCTTTTCTTTCCAGAAGCACGATGTCCCATCAGCCGATCCGGGTTAAATGATAGGCGACGCTGCAGCCGACGATGCCGCCTCCGATAATTACGACCTGAGCATGTTCGGGAATTTCTTTCATTAGTTTTCCTTTTTAGATCGGCGGGAATCCCTTTTAGCCGGAGCCGATTTAGTTGGTGCCGATTCGGCCGGAGCCGAATCCGAACTGGCTGTTACCCCTTTTTCGTCAGGGGTTTCAGGTTCAACAGGTTCCGGGCCGAATCCGAAAAAGGCGCCTGGGAAGTGAGATGATCGCGGTTTCTGCTTGGGTTTGCTAGGACCCGATGGCTGGCTTTGAACACTTCGCGTTCGTCTCTTGGCAGAGCTTGTGAGGCGGGTTTTTCTTCTCGGCATCAGCGGTTTGGAGCGGTCTTCCTCAAACCAGTTATCTTCCGGCCAAACGACGGGAATTTTGTAGCCCAACCATTCCTCCAGGGGTTCGAGATGGAAAACGTATTTCTCGCAGGCCAGGGAGAGCGCCCGGCCGGTTTTCCCCGCCCGGGCGGTTCGGCCGATCCGGTGAATATAGCTTTCCGAATCCTGGGGGATGTCATAGTTGATGACATGGCTGATATCCTCGACATGAATGCCTCTGGAAGCCACATCGGTGGCCACCAGAATTTTGAGTCTGCCCGTTTTGAATTGTTCCATCAGCTGGAATCGTTTGCGTTGGGGAAGATCCCCGGTAATTCCTTCCGCGGGCCATCCGTTGCCTTTTAGCCGGTAGGTGAGGCGTTCGGCGCCGATCTTGGTGTTGACGAAAATAAGGGCCCGGCTCCAATCCTCGCGCTTCAGGAGACCGAGAAGAAGGGAAATCTTTTTATCGCTGCCCACGTGGTACAATTCCTGTTCGATTCCCTCCACCGTCACGGTTTCCGGTGTCACCGCAATGAATTCGGGCAGGTTCATGTATTCATAGGTGAGCTCCATGACCCGATAAGACAGCGTGGCTGAAAACAGCATGGACTGTCTTTTCTCGTAGGCAGGCAGTTTGCGCAGCAGATAGCGCATGTCCTTGGCAAATCCAAGATCCAGCAGCCGATCAGCCTCATCAATCACCAGGGTACTGATCTGGTCGGTTTTGAAAATATGCTGCTTGTAGTAATCGATGATGCGGCCGGGAGTACAGATGACGATATCGACACCGCGGCGAAGGATTTCGGCCTGCTTGCCGTAATCGACCCCGCCGACCACCTGCACCAGCGACAGTCCGGTATGACGGGAAAGAATTTCGGCTTCCTCATAAATCTGGCGGGACAACTCGCGAGTGGGCGCAACGATGAGGGCGGATGGCAACTTGCCGCCTTTTGCGGGCGATGACAACAGCCGGGATATTACGGTCACCAGGAACGCGGCTGTTTTACCGGTCCCGGTCTGAGCTTGTCCGGCAACATCACGGCCGGTCAGCAACACCGGCAATGTCCGGGCTTGAATGGGTGTACAGTAAGTGAATCCTGCGTCCTTTAAACCGGATAGAACCTCGGCGGGCAGATTGAAATCCTCAAATTTTGTCCGAGTAAGAAACTCGGGCTTTTGTGCCCGCTGAATCTGCAAAGGTGAATGGGGTTCATCGGTCATATGCTACCTTTTGGGGCCGCGCCCCGGCTGTAATGGTGTAAAAAATGAATCGATCAGGTAGATTATACTCACATTTTTAATTATTGCAATAATTAACCCACGTCCGGGGGATCTGCACCAAGCCGCATCCGCCGGCAAGTTCGAAGATGCCGGCGGCATCCAGCGTAAGCCGTAACAACGCTTGACAACGCGGGTGGGCTGGATCATATTGGAAACTCTGTCCGGTCGGAGCGATTCTGCCCAATATTTGTAATTTCTTCTTTATTCGATCCACGTCGTGGTTAAGCCAGATTTCAGATAACGATGATGAAAGAATTTTTCAAGGTGAAAAGCATTGAACAGGCACTTGAGTTTGTCACGCTGTTTCCGCGGATGAGTGCCGAGAAGGTCTCTTTGGAAGCGTCTCTGGATAGAATTCTTGCCGAGGATATACAATCCGACATCGATTTGCCCGATTTTTCCCGCTCGATAATGGATGGATACGCAGTCAGGGGGTCCTCCACCTTTGGAGCCAGTGAGGCCAACCCTGCCTATCTGAATGTGAAGGGTACGGTCCCCATGGGCGTGTCGACAGATCTTTCGGTGGGGCCGGGTGAGGCTGTCCGCATTTCAACCGGTGGCATGCTGCCGGAAGGCGCTGACAGTGTTGTCATGATAGAACACACCGAGGCCGTCGATGACACCGCCATTGAAGTCTATCGCAGCGTTGCTCCCGGTCAAAATATCATCACGGCAGGCGAAGATATCGCCCAAGGTGAAATCATGCTCAGGAGCGGCCGCAAAATCAGACCCCAGGAGGCCGGCATGCTGGCCGCACTGGGAAAACAGCCTGTTATGGTATACAGAACACCGGCCATCGGCATTATTTCCTCCGGTGATGAAATTGTCCCCGCCGACGCATCTCCCGGGCCGGGCCAGATTCGCGACGTCAACACCTACACGCTGTGCGGTCTGGTTCGCGAGATGGGTGCGACGGCGATTCCCTTCGGTATCGTGCGAGATGATTATCAATCGCTCTTTGATCTAAGCTCCCGGGCGCTCGATCAGTGCGATCTCGTTCTGGTATCGGGAGGCAGCTCCGTGGGCGTAAGGGATTTTACCATCGACGTCATCGATGCCATGCCGGAATCCGAAATCCTGTTTCACGGTATCTCGATCAGTCCGGGGAAACCGACGATCCTGGCGAGGATTCAAAACAAGGCTTTCTGGGGACTGCCCGGGCACGTGGTTTCCGCCATGATCGTGTTTTCCCGGATTGTAAAACCATTCATAAACCACGTCGCCGGTCGGACCGAAGTTTTCAATAGCATACGGCTCAAGGCCCGGTTAAGCCGCAATGTGGCTTCAGCCCAGGGTCGGGTGGATTTCATCCGGGTCAGACTCAACCGCAAAGGGGAGATACTTGAAGCCGAGCCGATACTGGGTAAATCCGGCTTGATCAGCACCATGGTAAAAGCGGACGGACTGCTCGAGATAGGAATGAATGTGGAAGGTTTGGAAAAAGGAACGGAGGTGGAAGTCGTTCCGATTTAGAAGGATTTCACGGCTGGGGAGTTGAAATGCAATCGAAGCGTAATGTTTATCTCGACTTGAAAACACTGGAGGAGTCCCGTAATGTCATCGATAAAAATTTTTCGGTAAACGACATTCTCGCAGTGGAAACCGTACCTGTGCCGCAAGCGGTCGGACGGGTTCTGGCAGAGCCGATACACGCCGCAATTTCCGCGCCGCATTTCAATGCGGCGGCCATGGATGGTCTGGCCGTCAAGGCCGATATCACATTCGGTGCCAGCGAGACGGCGCCGAAGACCCTCCGGGTCGGGCAGGATGCGTTCTATGTAAATACGGGTCATGTAATGCCGGCCCATACCGATGCAGTCATCATCATCGAAAATGTTCTGGCGCTGGATGAAAACCACGTTGAAATCGACAAACCGGTGTTTCCCTGGCAGAACGTACGCAAGGTCGGAGAAGACATCGTGGCTACCGAGCTTCTTTTTCCACGCAACCACCTGATTACCCCATATTGTATCGGTGCGCTGTTGACCGGCGGTGTGTTTGAGGTCCCCATCAGAAAAAAGCCAAAAATTCTGATCATTCCCACCGGCTCGGAGTTGGTCGATTGGCATCATTTTTCGCCTGAGAATTTCAAAGCCGGTCAGGTGCTTGAAACCAACTCCTATGTACTGGGCAGTCTGGTGGAAGCTTGCGGGGGAACTTGCAGCCGGCACGAGATGCTCAAGGATGATTCAGCCGGGATCAAAAAGGCGGTACAGGATGCGGTTAAGCAGGATTATCAAATGATTCTCATTCTGGGGGGATCGTCCGCCGGTTCCGAAGACTTCGCCAAACGGGTCATCAGTGAACTTGGCGAAGTCTATGTGCACGGTGTGACAATCATGCCCGGCAAACCGGTGGTCATCGGGGCGCTGGAAAAAACGCCGGTATTCGGCATGCCGGGATATGCGGTTTCGGCTATCATCGCCTTTGAACAATTCGTGCGCCCTTTGATTTGTAAAATGCTGGGACAGCCCGATGACGGCGGACAAACAGTGCCGGTGAAGCCGACACGCAAAATTGCTTCAAAGCTGGGTCTGGAAGAATTTATTCGGGTTAAGCTGGGGCAGGTCGGTGACCGGATCGTGGCAACGCCCTTGCCCAGAGGCGCCGGCAGTATCACTTCGATTACGGAGGCCGATGGCATCATCCGCATCCCGGCCCATGTCGAAGGAATCAACGAGCGTGAAATGATTCCCGCCCATCTACTGAGATCGCTGCCCTCGGTGCTCAGAACCATTGTCATCGTCGGCAGTCACGACAATACCCTGGATGTTCTGGCAGATCAGATCAAAGCCAGGCACACTCAATTGACGCTCTCATCGAGCCATGTCGGCAGCATGGGGGGGCTGATGGCGATCAAAAGAGGCGTTTGTCATCTGGCCGGTTCACACCTGCTGGATCCGCTCGACGGTTCCTATAATGTCTCTTATATAAAAAGGTATCTGCCCAATGACGAGATAAAACTGGTCAACCTGGTCCTGCGTGACCAGGGTTTGATTGTCCGGCGGGGAAACCCCAAAGGCCTGACCGGGATTGAGGATCTGGCCCGGGATGACGTCTCCTTCATCAACCGGCAGGCAGGTTCTGGCACCCGGATTCTGCTGGACTACCGCATTAATCAGATCGGAATGCCCCCGGAGGATATCAACGGGTATCAGCACGAAGAGTTCACCCACATGGCGGTGGCGGTGGCGGTGCTCAGCGGTACGGTGGATGCCGGTTTGGGAATTTTTGCCGCCGCCGCCGCTTTAGATCTCGATTTTATCCCGGTGGTGACGGAACAATACGATTTGATCATTCCGGCGGCGCATTTCGAGTCGGAAAATATCCAATTGTTGCTCGAAACGGTTCGCAGTCCTGAATTCAAATGCCGGGTAAAAGCTCTGGGAGGATACCATACGGAACGAACGGGAGAGATTGTCCAGTAAGACCGCCGCCTTCCGAATCCGAAACATGTTGATAGGCATCCGATTTTTCTATGGAATCGCCTCTGCCATGTTGATGCCGGTGATTCAAGCATATTTGCACCGTGATCTTTTTGGCCAGCACTTCCCACCCGAAGCATCTTGCATAAAAAATTGACATATACTATACTTGTATTATTTTAGTAACAAAAAAATTGTATCCAGGAACCACATAGAGTTGCCGTCAGGCCGATTCGAGTACGAGAAAAATGGTTGCAAGATGACTACCAAAAAGGATTATTATGAAATTCTGGGCGTCGCCCGAACCGCCACCAATGATGAATTAAAGGCATCTTACCGTAGACTTGCCTTGAAATTCCACCCGGACAGAAACCCCGGAGATAAAGTCGCCGAAGATAAATTTAAGGAGGCCGCCGAGGCATATGAGGTTCTGAGAGACTCCCAAAAAAGGGTTCTTTACGATCAATATGGTCATGCCGGACTCGAGGGTTCCGGTTTTTCGGGATTCGGCGGGTTTGAAGATATCTTTTCGAGTTTTGGAGATATTTTCGAGGATTTTTTCGGGTTCGGCACACGTAGACGCTCCAGAACCAGAGCACAGCGGGGAACCGATCTGCGTTACGATCTTACCCTCGGTTTTTTGGATGCCGCTTTTGGAACGGAAACCGAAATCCATATGGAAAAAAGGGAAGTCTGTCCGGAGTGCGAGGGCAGCCGTTGCGAACCGGGCACGCGTCCTGAAACGTGCCAGCAGTGTGGCGGCGTGGGGCAGGTTTCCAGAACCCAAGGTTTTTTTACGGTTCGCACCACCTGCCCTGTCTGCCGGGGAGAGGGTCAGGCCATAGCACATCCGTGCAACGGATGCGGAGGCACGGGCCAAGTGTCGGTCGGCAAGAAAGTGTCCGTTAAAATCCCCGGGGGGGTGGACAACGGTTCGCGACTGCGTCTGACCGGAGAAGGAGAACCCGGCATCTATGGCGGACCGCCCGGGGATTTATATGTTTTCATTTACGTAGAGCCCCATCATTTTTTCGAACGACGCGATACAGACATCATCTGTTCCATCCCCATCTCATTCGTTCAGGCTGCCATGGGTGATAAAATTATGGTGCCCACTTTGAACGGAGACAAGAAACTGACCATTCCCAAAGGCACGCAGCCGGGTTCTTTGCTGTACTTTCATGGTGAGGGCATTCCTTCTTTGAGAACGGGTAAGCGTGGCGACCAGATCATTCGAATGGATATCAAAACACCCACGCATCTCAACAAAAAGCAGGAAGCCCTGCTGAAGGAATTCGCTAAGCTCGAATCCGCCAAACTTTCCAACAAATTAAAAAATATTCTCAGAGGCGGCGTATCGGAAGCCGCAAACTGATCCGTTGCGCCCGGACTTGATTCTTGATCCCGGTCCTCTTCGGGAGGTGGGGGGGGTTCGGTTTGATTTGCGGGTCAGGTTCCTCCGAACATAGGAAAGCTTCTGGGGTTAAGGAATTTGGGACATGTATGAACTAAAGGTCGTCACCCGGTTTGCCGCTGCACATCAGCTTACCATGGTGGGCTCAAAGTGCGAGAACATGCATGGGCACAACTGGAAAATTGAAGTTTATGTCACTGGAAAAGAGCTGGATAAAGACAGTGTCCTGATGGATTTTGGAGTTATCAAAAAGAAAGTCGCCGAAATCATGGACATGCTCGATCACAAGTATCTCAACGAGCTTTCCTGCCTGGAAGGCAAACAACCCTCCTCGGAAAACATCGCCTATTTTATCGCAAGCGAACTACAGCAACGGATCGATAATCCGACCGTGCAGGTCAGTCGGGTAACGGCCTGGGAGTCCGAAGACGCCGGGGCGACTTACATTGTCGCCGATTCCTAGCCCCCCTAATTTTCTGTGGGGTGGCTTTAAGCTTCCTGCTGCTTTCGGCCTAACCGCATTTTTATCCATTCCCACACCTATCCGTATTTGCCAGAAACAATCTCAAAACAAAGATTTTGGTTCAAAATCAAGACGGGGATACAATATAACCCGCAGCCGTACGCGCGTATGTTGAGGACTTCAATTGGGGCCCCCACATCGAGATGGGGCCAAAAGATTATATCGAGCAAGCTTCTAAGCACCCTCTGCAGTTTATAACGAGCTGGCGGTCGTGGAATTTGGGCCGAAGGTTTCAATCGGGTCACTCCTGGCTCCGGGAAGAATAACGGGTCCGGGACTTCGTATCGCCAAGAAATTGTGTTGATATCGATAATGGTTTTAGATATAAAAAAGCCTCCACCTGTTGGAAGAAGCCTGTTTAATGGGTTCAGTGGAGGCCTTGAGCAGAGAAAACCGGAAGCGGCACTCTCTGAACTCAGGAGTTTCATACCAGTATATTTGCAGCGCGTCAATCATCAAAAACCAGTTCCGCCGGCGGATGAGTCTGAAAAATCATGAGAAATTATAATAGAATTCAATTTGGATTAGTAACGGCCTTTTTTGTGACTGCCGTCGCCATTGTGCTTACATTCCCGGCGCAATCCGTCGCCCTGGAGCCGACGAAAGCCTTCAATCTCAAGCAAACAATCGATGCCGCCCTCGATGCCAACCTGGGCCTGAAGCAATCCAAAGAGGGAATTCAGGCCGCCAAGGCTGTTAAAAACGCCCAGGCGACTAATTTTTTGCCCACCTTCAGCGCCCGTTATGGCTATATTCGCCGCGACCAACCCACCAGCCAGAACCTGATTGGTCAGCAAGGGCAATCGTTGGATGTGATTATCAACCCTGAAGAGGAATACAACTTCGTCACCTCTTTCTCTCAACCCGTTTTTACGGGATTTGCCCTGATCAACCAGTACAAAATCGCCAGTCTGGGACTCGATGTCGCTGAATTCTCGGAACAGCTTACGCGCCAGGATGTTATTCTGGATGCCAAAAATGCCTATTTTTCAATTTTAAAATCGCAAAAACTGGTCGCAGTGGCCGAAGATACCGTCAAGCAGGTAAATTCCCAGAAAAATGTAGCTGAAAACATGTACCAGGTCGGCATGAGTCCCTTAAACGACCTGCTGCAAAGCCAGGTGCAGCTGGCCAATAACAAGCAGCTTCTGATTACGGCCCAGAACAACCTGGAAATCGCCAAATCCCAGTTCAATACCCTGCTTCGCAGACCGGTGAACGCCCCGGTCAACATTGTCGACATTCTGGACTACACGCCTTTTGCGCATGACCTACAGTATTGCCTGACCCTGGCCGAAGAAAATCGGCTTGAACTTCAAATCGCTGACCTACAAGTTCAAATCGCGCAAAAGGATTATGAGCTGTCCAAAAGAAATTATTACCCGTCCATCAATCTGACCGGCACCTGGACCCGCAGGGGGACCGAATGGGATGCCAATGGCGGAGAGGGCATCAGCGACGATAAATTCTGGGATATCCGGGCTACGGCCAGTTGGGATTTCTGGGAATGGGGGCGCACAAGATATGGCGTCAAGGAAAAACTGAGCCGTCTGGCCCAGTCCAAATATAATGAAAAAGAGGTGCTGGACAATGTTCAACTGGAGGTCAATCAGGCCTTTATCCGGACCAAAGAGGCCGAAAAGAACATCACCACTGTGGAAACAGCCATCGAACAGGCACGCGAAAACCTGAGAATAACCGAAGAACGCTACAAAGAACAGGTTTCCACGACCACCGACGTACTGGTTGCCCAGACGCTGCTAACCGACACCATGACCAATTACTACAATGCGTTATATGATTTCAAGATTGCCAAAGCCGTCCTTTACAGGGCCACAGGCCTGGAAGTATTGGAATGATACCTGCCGGCGGGAAAACTTCCATCATTCGGATGTTTCACGTCCATCACAATTTCGGACCCAAAAAAGCCCTGATCGACATTACCCTGGATATCGTCCGAAACGAATTCGTTTTTATAAGCGGTCCCAGTGGCGCCGGCAAGACGACCCTGCTGAAGCTTCTCTATCTGGGAGAACCGGTATCCGAAGGACAAATTCTGATCGACGGCATGAACCTTGCCAGAATCCCCCGTAAAAAAATGCCGTATCTGAGGCGAAAATTCGGCATTATCTTTCAGGATTATAAGCTGATTCCTTCCAGAAGCGTTTATGACAATGTTGCACTGGTCCTGGAGGCCGCCGGTACCAAAAGACGCATCATACCTAAAAAAGTGAGAAGTATCCTGCGGTTGGTCGGGATGGAAGACCGGCTCAAATCCTACCCGCCGAGTCTGTCCGGCGGCGAACAGCAGCGCATTGCCGTCGCCCGGGCGATCATTGGAGATCCCAAAATCATCCTTGCAGACGAGCCCACCGGAAGCCTGGATGAAGATTCGGCCGAAACGATCCTCGATCTTCTCAGAGGCGTACATATTCGGGGGGCGACCGTTGTGATTGCGACCCACGACAAATCTCTGATGCGCAAAACCGGAGGTCATGTTCTGCACCTTCAGCAGGGACGGCTTGTAACATCCACGTTCCTGGAAAAGCAGTATGACGATGCTATTCTTTAAGCGGGCGATCGCTGATATTCTGAAGAATCGATTCCTGAATTTTGTGACCGTCATTACCATCTCACTGGCAATTCTGATCGCAAGCACGTTTATTCTTTTTTTTGTCAACACCGGTGAAATTATATATTCCTGGAAAAAGGGTCTGCGCATCATGGCCTATCTTAAACCGGATATTCCCGTGGCCGATCTTAAAAATTCGATGGCGACCATCCAGGCCTTCGATGGGGTTCAAGCCGTTCGGTTTATTTCCAAACAGGAGGCCCTGAGCCGGCTAAAATCGCAGATGAAGCATCAAGCTTCCCTTTTCGAGAACCTGGTCGAAAATCCATTGCCGGACAGTTTCGAAATCCGCATGATGGTCTCCGCCGACAGTTGGCAGAAAATTGAAGCCCTGGCGGCCCGCATCGCTTCGTTGGATCCGGTCGATGAAGTGGAATACGGCCGGCAATGGGTCGGACGCTTCATTCGTATCATCGCCTTGTTCCGCCTGGCGGGATATGCCACGGGGACTCTTTTTCTCCTGGCCGCGGTTTTTATCGTTGCCAATACAATCCGCCTGGTCATCTATTCGAGACGTCAGGAAGTGGAAATCATGCGTCTGGTGGGCGCAACTGACCGCTTCATAAAAATGCCCTTTTATATTGAGGGAATCATTCAGGGAGCGCTGGGTGCCGCTATCGGTCTGGTGATGCTGTTTATCTCTTTTTATTTGATTTCCCAGGGTGTCGAGCAGGCACTTTTTCCCGGCTTGTTCCAGTTTCGATTTCTTTCCCCCACCATGATGGCTGCGGTGCTGCTGGGCAGTATGATGATCGGCTGGCTGGGTTGTTACCTTGCCCTCAAACAGTTTCTAAAAATCTAATGGACGGCGCCGTGAATGCCATGCCTTCTAAAGAGACTTGCGCAACGATTGCTTTTCAAATCTGTGTGCTGCTGATCTTTAACATCATACCTGCCTGGTGTTCGGAAAAAAATCCGCATTCCAGGATTGAAACATTCAAGCAGCGTCAACAGGACATCAGCCATGAAATAAAGAAAGGTCGGAAGGAACTCGAAGCCATCGGTCGCCGTGAAGCAGAGGTTATCGAGCGCTTGAACCGACTGGAACAGGCTCTGGACAAATGCAGCAAGCGGGTGACTGCTTTAAAACAGGATATGGAAAAGCTGCAGAAAAAAATTGATGGCGCTTCCGAGCAATTGGCAGAACTCCGGGAACGGATACGTTCCAACCAGGAAACCGTGGCCCGCCGGCTGGTGGCTTTTTACAAGATTAAGCGGCTGGGTCGTTTCAGCCTGCTGGCATCCGCGGAATCTCTGAATGAATTTCTTCAGCGCCAATCAGCTTTT
Organism: uncultured delta proteobacterium; assembly: GCA_963774425.1. GTDB lineage: Bacteria > Desulfobacterota > Desulfobacteria > Desulfobacterales > JAFDCJ01 > JAFDCJ01. Next base: position 16,327 of record CAVZEZ010000037.1, read on the forward strand.
AAACGGATCCTGGCATACGATGAAAACGTGCGGCAGAATCTGAAGGCAAACCAGGCTGAGTTAAAAAAAATACTCCAGGGGCTGGATGAGGACAAAGTGCAAAGAAGCGCTGTTGTGGTCGCGTACCAGGAACAGACCAGACTGATGACCCGGGAACGTGAAGAACGAACAAAATTGCTGGCGGCTATCCGCGGCCGGAAAGAACTGGAATTGGCTGCTATTGACGCGCTGAGCCATGCAGCCGAGGAGCTTGATCGCAAAATAAAATCTATCAATTCAAATCATTCTGAAGCTGACGAAGATCTAAAACCTTCCCAGCTGTCATTTTCCGACCATAAGGGCTTGCTTATCATGCCGGTTAAAGGTAAAATAACAAATTTATTCGGTACATTTAAGGATCCGAAATACCATGTGACCAACTTTCGTAGCGGCATTGATATCGAAACCGAGAAAGGGGAGCCAATTCGATCCGTTTTTAGAGGATCCGTTATTTATTCAGACTGGTTTAAAGGCTACGGCAACATGATAATCATCGATCATGGCGACAGCTATTACACCGTGTATGCGCATCTGGAGGAGGCTTTTAAATCAACGGGGGATAAGGTCGATACCTCCGAGGTTATCGCCACGGTGGGAGAAACCGGATCCATGACGGGCGACAAACTTTATTTTGAAGTGCGCCATCACGGCAAGCCAGTGAATCCGTTGGTATGGCTAAAAAAGGGATAAAAAAAGGAGTATTTTGATGAATATCAAAAAATCACGGCCTGTAAAATTGTGGCTGATGATGGTCATCGCCGTAGTTTTCTGGACAATCGGCACCGGTTTTTACCGCGATCTATCGGCCAAAAACGAAGATGCTTATGAGGAATTGAAAGTTTTCTCGGACGTCATCGAATTGATTGAAAAGGAATATGTCGATGAGGTCGTTACGAAGGAATTGATACAAAAGGCGATCGAGGGTATGGTGCAAAGCCTTGATCCTCATTCCTCGTTGCTCCCGGAGGAAGCATTTGAAGATCTGCAGATTGATACCAAAGGAAAATTCACCGGCATCGGTATCCATATCACCATGAAGGACGGCTTTGTGACGGTGATTTCGCCGATTGAAGACACGCCCGCGTATAAGGCCGGAATACAGGCCCAGGATAAGATCATCAAAGTCGATGGCAAGCCGACCAAGGACCTAAGAGAAGCGGTCAACATGATGCGGGGACCCAAGGGAACGTCGGTGAAGGTGACCATTTTGCGCGAGGGTGTCAAAAATCCGCTCGAGTTTGAACTGATCAGAGACGTTATCCCAATCCAGAGCGTCAAAGCCATCCTCCTGAAGCCCGGCTACGGACTTATCCGCCTTTCGAACTTTACCGGAACCACCACCACCGAAATGGAAAATGCGCTGACTGAAATGGAGAACGCCGGGGAGCCCTTGAAAGGGTTGGTGCTGGATCTTCGCAACAACGGCGGCGGATTGCTGAATCAATCCCTTAAAGTCACCGACCTTTTTCTCGATGAGGGACAGATCCTTTCCATAAAGGGACGCAATCCTAAAAACACCAAGATATTCAACGCTTCTGTTTCGAGTGTTAAACGCAATTATCCGCTGGTGGTTTTAATAAACGGCGGCAGCGCCAGTGCATCGGAAATCGTAGCCGGTGCGCTGCAGGACCACAAACGTGCGGTGATATTGGGAACCACCTCTTTTGGCAAGGGATCGGTGCAAACCGTGGAAAGCCTGCGTGACGGCTCGGGGCTTAAGCTTACGATTGCCCGTTACTATACCCCAAGCGGACGGTCGATCCAGGCTAAGGGCATTCAACCGGATATATTCTTAAAGCATCGGGTGCTGGACCCTGAAGAGAGCCAGGAAGGCGAGAATGGACCGCTTAAGGAAAGAGATTTGGCAAACCATCTTCTGGAAGAACCAGCCAAAAAAAAGAATCAGCAAGAAGGAGTCAATGAGGACGATGAATCCGAAATGCAGGAAGTGGATTTCAGAGTCGGTCCGCTAAAATTAGAAACCCTCAGGAGCGACAACCAAGTGATGCGTGCGCTCGAGCTTTTGGAAGGATATGAAATTTTTAAAAATTTAAAAGCCGATTAACCTGCTTTTTATTGAGATCGGCAGTCCACCCGGCCGTCCGCGCCCGGCATTCACAGCCGGTTTGATTTTCAAAATTTTCGGTTCCATAACATAGCCGGGTCGCAGAAGCAACCCGGCCTTATCGGGCCTTCAGGAGACGCCAAGAAGGGTTGTTCGCCGGTTTCGGCGTTTTTACGGAAATTTTAAGTGTGCATCAACATTAATTATATCCATAACCAACAGCGGAGCAGCGGATCCAAGCGGAAGACGATTGTCACCATCGGCCAAGGAGACTCCGGTTCGGCAGCAGATTCAATCAAGCTACCACAGGAAGCGAACTGCATACAGCGAAATGGCAAAACGAAAAACCCCTTCTAAAAAGAAAACCAGCAAAAAATCCAGGAAACCCAATCTCTTTCAAAATACTCTGGTGAAAATCTGTGCCAGTTTTGCAATATTGGTATCTCTCGTGATTTTAGGGAGTTTTTGTGCTCATCTGATATTCGGCCCCGAAAAGCAGCAAGAGCCCAAGACACCTCCCAAATCGATTCCGGTCCCCAAGCAGCCCATCGCAAAGGTTCCCACCTTCGAGATTTACCCGCCGAGTGAAATTCCGCCGGTGGTAACGCCGGAAAAGCGCCCGGTACCTGAAAAGCACCTTCCGTTGGTCGCCATAATTATCGACGATTTGGGCTATGACCGCAAAATAGCCAAAAAGCTGAGCGAACTCAACGCCGTGTTCACCTTTTCTATTTTGCCCCATAGTCCTTTTCAAAAGAGTATCGCCCGTTTGGCCAGAGATAAAGGTTTTGATATTATGCTGCATCTGCCGATGGAGCCTGTCGAATATCCGCAGGTGGATCCGGGTCCGGGCACCCTGCTGGTTAAGATGACCCCGGATGAGCTGATCCGTCAGCTTGAAGAGGACCTGAAAGCCGTACCGTTCGCCAAGGGTGTCAACAATCATATGGGCTCGAAGATGACGTCCGAGTCCGATCAGCTTTATCAAATATTCTCGATTCTTAAAAAGAGAAACCTGTTTTTTATAGATAGCCGCACGACTGCGGCTTCGCTCTGCAAACCTTCCGCCCGCCTGTTTCAAATCCCTTTTGCCCAACGGGATGTTTTCTTGGATCATCTGCAAGAAGACCAATTTGTCCGGCAACAGTTGAAGCAACTGGTTCTGACTGCGCAACGCAATGGTTTTGCTGTTGGAATCGGTCATCCGCATCTGTTGACATATCAAATTCTTCATGAAATGCTGCCTGAAATACAAAAACAAGTTCAGCTGGTCCCGGCATCGAAGTTGGTTCATCCTGTCGGATAAACCGACTGACGCTTTTAAAGCTTGGTCGATCGCGGCGGACGAAAAAAAATGTGTGAAACTTCAAAGTATTAAGGCATATGATAGCTTGACAGAAAACGACGCGATTATGCTTTTTTATTCAAACGCCGTGTCCCCCGAAACTCGCGACCGACCTCCGGACAGCAGGTCCCGATCTGTAGCTGAAAGAGAAAACAGCCATCCAGAATCTTTTTAAAACCTGCAATCCGCCACGAAAGTGCTAAACCATGAGTGATCAAACAGCGCTTTACAACAGCAGATTATACAAAATTTACATAGAGTATTTGCGAAAATATCACCCAAACCTGGATGTCGAATCAATTCTCAGGGAAGCGGGTATCACCATTTACGAGATTGAGGACCCAGCTCATTGGTTCAGCCAGGATCACGCCAATCGCTTTCATGATGCTATCGTGGCCAGAACCGGTAACCCCGAAATCGCCAGAGAAGCCGGCCGATACGCAGCCTCCACTGAGGGGATGGGAGCCGCCAAGCAGTATGTCGCAGGGTTTATGGGCCCTACGGCGACCTACTTTCTGATGGAAAAAATATATGGTCTTCTTAGCCGGGGGGCGGATATCAGTACCCGTAAAATCAGATCGAATCAAGTGGAGATAATTTCCAGACCCAGGCCGGGAGTAGAGGAAAAACCCCATCAATGTGCGAATAGAATCGGTATTTTTGAATCCATTGCAACATTTTACACGGATAAATTCGCTCACATAGTTCATACCTCGTGCGTACACAAGGGTGATGACTGTTGCCGGTATATTGTCTCCTGGGCCAAGACCTCAAGGATGCTTTACAAACGGCTTCGCAATTATTTATTGATGCTCTGCCTGATTTCCCTGATCGCCCTTTTTTTTATGCTGCCCCTGCCAACTTGGTTTCTCAGTGCGCTTTCATGCGCCTGCATTGTGTTAACGCTTTCATTGTATACCGAACAGCTTGAAAAAAAAAGCCTCACCAAGACGATCGAAACCCAGAAGGATACCGCTCAAGACAGCATCGTCGAGAGCAATCTCCGGTATAATGACGCCTTGCTGATACAGGAAATCGGTCAGGCGACTTCAAATATATTCGAGATCAACAGGCTGCTGAAAACGGTCGCCGGTGTGATGGAAAAACGATTGGATTTCGACCGTGGAATGATCATGCTGGCCGACAAAAAAGAGACCCGGTTGAAATATTTCACCGGCTATGGTCAAAGCCCCGATGAAGTGGAAATTCTGAAAAAAACGACATTTCAGCTCGACAGTCCGGAATCCAAAGGGGTGTTTGTATTGGCTGTAAAAGAACGGCGGCCCTTTCTGATCAATAATATCACTGAAATTCAGGACACCTTGTCCGCCAAGAGCCTGGAGATCGCCAAACAGTTGGGCAGTCAATCGTTGATATGTGTTCCCATTATATATGAAAAAAACCCGTATGGAATCTTGGTGGTCGACAACAGCAAAACCAGAAGACCGTTGCGACAAACCGATATGAGCCTATTGATCGGTGTGGCTTCTCAGCTGGCGATCAGTATTGCCAATGCCCTGGCATTTGAAAAATTGCAGCGCAGTGAAAAGCAATATCGTGAACTGGTGGAAAATGCCAACAGCATCATCCTGCGAATCGATACCAGCGGAAATATCATTTTTTTCAATGAGTTCGCGCAGCGGTTTTTCGGATATTCCGAAAACGAACTCATCGGCAAGAATGCCGGGGGCATCATCCTCCCGTTTTCCGGTTCAAACCGCCTGAGTTTTGAAAAACTCACCGCTTCCCTGCAAGGAGATCCGGAACGACCGGTAATAAGTGAGAACGAAACGGAAAAAAAATCCGGCGAGAGTGTGTGGATTGCCTGGACCTATAAACCCATTTTCGATGATGACGGGTTGTTTATCGGTACTCTGTGCATCGGCAACGACATAACCGAACTGAAATGGGCCAGCCGGGAGAAGGAAGAACTGCATGCTCAGCTCCAGCGCGCCCAAAAAATGGAAGCGATCGGAACACTGGCCGGTGGTGTGGCCCACGATCTAAACAATATTCTTTCAGGGATTGTCAGTTATCCGGAATTATTGTTGATGGATCTGGCCGAAAGCAGCCCCTTACGCAAGCCGATTCTGACGATCCAGAAATCGGGAGAAAAGGCAGCCGCCATCGTGCAGGACCTGTTGACTCTGGCCCGAAGAGGGGTTGAAGCCACGGAGGTGGTGAACCTGAATGACATCGTGACGGAATATCTGATGAGTCCTGAACATGCCAGGCTGGAGCTGGACCATGCCGATGTTCATGTGGAGAAAAGACTGGAAGAAAACCTGGTGAACATTCTGGGTTCACCCGTGCATTTATCGAAAACCATTATGAATCTGGTGTCCAATTCGGCCGAGGCCATGCCCCAGGGGGGAATGATTCTTATCAAAACCGAAAACAGGCACCTGGATACCGTCAAGATCGGCTATGACGATATCGACACGGGGGATTACGCCATATTGACGGTGACTGACACCGGTATCGGCATCTCACCGGAGGATATGGAGCGGATTTTTGAGCCTTTCTATACAAAAAAAACCATGGGCAGAAGCGGAACCGGTCTCGGCATGGCGGTGGTTTGGGGCACGGTAAAGGACCATCAAGGCTGCATCGATCTTACCAGTTCGGAAGGTAAAGGAACCGAAGTGACTCTCTATTTTCCCGTTACCCGAAAACCTTTTTCCGTCCACGAGGATATGGCAACCATTCTGGATATCATGGGAAACGGTGAAACCATCCTGGTGGTGGACGATAACGAGGAGCAACGTCAAATCGCTTCGGAGATGCTGAAAAAGCTGGGATATTGCGTTGCAGTCGTGGCTTCCGGCCAGGAGGCCGTCGATCTAATCGGCAGGCATCCCTTTGACCTGGTTGTGCTGGATATGATCATGGAGCCCGGTATTGATGGTCTGGAAACCTATCGCAGAATTCTTGAAATCAGACCTCAGCAACGATCAATTATTGCCAGCGGCTATTCTGAGTCCGTATTCGTCAAGGAAGCCCAGCGGCTGGGGGCCGGCTCCTATATTAAAAAGCCATATCTTATCAACAGAATAGGTCGGGCTATCCGTGAAGAACTGGATAAAGTTCGGGAAAATTCAACATAAACCATCAAACCGGATCGATCGTCACCTCCAGCCGACTGGATTTTATTAAAGAGCAAAGGCCTTTAAATGCATGCAGGGCCTTCTTTCGTTTGGGCCGCTGGATTCGTATTGCGCTTAACGTGTTTACATTAACCGGTTGAGGATTCAGAACTTCCGCCGCCGGTCAACAAAAAGGCCCTACGATACCGTGTCAATCAGGGATTTGATTGACTACGATAATCCGCCCCGCTATGATGGGGCTCGATATTTAAGCTGCAGAACCATACATTCGGGAGTCCTCGCAAATGCGACTGCTACTTAATATAGTGCTAATCAGTATCACTGTCCTGGGATGCTATATCAGCGACATCTACCTTTATTTGCGACCGCCACAGGTGGAAACCACTATCGGTATAACCGTTCGTACACGCCGCCCTTTCAGGTTCGATCAGCAAACGGAGCTGGATATCAACCGAAAAAAGGCGCTTTCCCATTACGTTCCCCTCTACCATCATCTCCCCCAGGGGGTCGAACCTTCGAAACACAAATTCGAGGAATTCGTTCAAGCGATTTCCTCGTTTAAGAATAACAAACGCAAGGGGGTCGAGAATCTCAGAAAGAAATTGCAAACGGACTTGGGCGTCAAGCTGTCGGTGGACAATGTCATTCGCATCCTTCAATATCGTGACCTCAAGAATCTGCTCGAAGGCATTTTGACCATTGAGGAGTCGGTTCTGCAAAATTATATTTTGCAGGATCTTGAAGGGCTAGAGGGGAAGGAAACCATTACTATCCGAGTACCTAATTCCATCGGTACGGTCATGTATCCGGTCGATGATCTGATTACCCTGGAAAAAGCCCGATCGCTGCTCGAAGAGAAGGTTCGGCAACTGTTCTGGCAGGTGGATGATGGCGTGCTGGATCCGGCCATCCGCGTTGCCGTTGCCACCCTGCAACCGAATCTGGAGTATGACGAGAAGGAAAATGAACGCCGACTGGATAAAATTACCCGGGAATTTCCTTCCACGGTCGTCGACTACGCACGGGGCGATGTTCTGGTGCCCTTCCATAAGGTTTTAAACGAAAAAGATGTTCAGCTGCTGAATGCCTACCATACGCACAACAAGACGTGGATCTACCGGGAAATGCCATGGACGGTTTTCAGTATTCTGTTCGTGGTGATGTTTTATAATTTGTTTCTATCCAAAATCCTGGCAGACGGGATTCGGGATAAGGCGCCTTACCGGTTTGTTTTAACCTTGCTGATAACGTCGGTCATTATCTTTATCGGGTATCTGGCATTTCTTCCGTTTCCTGTCTATGGCATGCCTGTTTGCCTGCTTCCGATGCTGATCATCTTTCTGAAGCATGGGAAAATTATTGCCGCCACCACCGCCCTGGCAGGTGCCATGCTGGCCAATTTGTTCAGCGGACCTACCTACGAGATGCTGCTGTTCTTTACCTTTGGCAGCCTGGTGGCCGTGCTGATATCTTCGGGGCTGCGAAAACGGATGCAGGTTATCGTTCCGTCCCTGATGGTGGGAATTGTCAATGCGCTCACCATTTTGGTTTTCACGTTGAACTGGCAGGCGATTTCAGCGCAGGTATTTTCAGCGGAGGCACTGGATTTGACCACGCTGGTGCCAATCATCGATGTCGCCCTGACATCCGACATGATCTGGGCGGTTGTCGGGGGTCTATCGGCGGGTCCCCTGGCGCTGCTGCTGTTACCATTGCTGGAGGTCGGTTGGGATACGGCTTCGACTTTCAAGCTCAACCGCTATATGGATCTTAATAGACCGCTGATGAAAGATCTGCTTTCCAAGGCTCCAGGAACCTACCAGCATTGCATGGCAGTTGCTTATCTATCCCAGTCTGTGGGAGAAGCCATTGGTGCCGATACACGTTTGTTGAGAATCGGGGCCTATTATCATGACATCGGCAAAATGGTAAATCCCAAATTTTTCATCGAAAATCAGTTCAATGGTGAAAATCCCCATGATGTCCTGGAACCCAAGGAGAGCTCCAAACTCATCATAAACCACGTCAAGCGCGGCTGGAAAATCGGTCAGGAAGAAGGGTTACCGAAAGTGGTCGCGGATTTGATTTTACAGCACCATGGAACGCAGTTGATGGAATATTTTTATAGTATTGCCACCAAGACTTACCCAAACAGCACAATCCGCGAAGAAGAATTCCGCTATCCGGGCCCGAAACCCCAGAGTGTCGAAGCCGCCCTGTTGATGATCTGTGATGCCGTCGAGGCCGCTTCACGGTCTCTGCTCGATCCGAATCGCAAGGAATTTAAAAAGATGGTTCGCCTCATTCTGGTCAAACGCATTGTCGATGGTCAATTTGCCGAATGCGACCTGTCTTCGCGGGACCTGTCGAAGATCGTCGACACCCTGGTCGATGCCCTGGAAGCTTCCTTCCATTCCCGCATTCGGTATCCCTGGCAGGAAAACAAAAAACCCGCCGCCAGACCCGCCTGGTCTGCCGAACAAAATGTTAACGACAAAAAGAAAAACCGCATGTTTCGGCTATAGACAGTTTTTCGAACATGATTTCATTTCTTCTATCCTCAGGCAATGCCCGCGCAACTTTTCAATTTGAGTATTTAAAGCCATGCAGGTGCGTTTATCGCTGAGGTAGGTATAGGACACGCCGATGCCGTCATCGGAGGTTTTTACGGCGGTGTATCCGAGGCCGAGGCTTAATACCTCGACCGTCAGCTCCCGCGCTTTATCCGCAAATATTCGATAGGGGCTGTGATTTAATTCCATCAGCTCCGATACGCTTTCTGTTTTTTGATCATCTTCCGGGAACCAGCGGCCAAAAAACGGGCAGCACCAGCATTAATACCGCCAACGTAACCAGGGTCAACAACCCGCCGACTTTCAGGTAGTCCCAAAAGCGGTAGCCGCCCGGCCCCATCACCAGGATGTTGGCAGGATGTGATATGGGGGTGGTAAAACTGGCTGAGGCCGCCATGGCGATGGCCATCAACAATCCGCTGGGCGACATGCCAAGGTCGCCGGCCGTACTCAGGGCGATCGGTGCCATCAGCACCACCAGCGCGGCTGTCGGTACAAAACAGGTTGCGATGAAGGTCAGGGTGATCATCCCGAACATGACCGCCTTGGGGCCAAACGGGCCCACCCATGCGACCACCCCCTCGGCGATCAAGCGGGCGGCGCCGGTCTGGTCGAGAGCGGTGCCCAGAGGAAGCAGCCCTGCGATTAAAAACACCGCCTTCCATTCAATCTGGCGATAGGCCTCCTCCATGGTAAGACAGCCGAAAAGGACCATCAGCGCGGCGCCCACCACGGCCGCGATGTAAATCGGCACCCATCCCGCGATGACCGGCAGCAGGATGCCGCCCATAATCAACATGGAAAGCCGCATTTTTTCACGCCGCAACTCCTCTTGGGCGGTTTCGGTAAGGACAATGAAGTCGGGCTCGCGTCCCAACATCTGTAATTTTGTTCGCGGACCGAGCAGCAAAAGTGCATCACCGAACAGTAGATCCATATCTCTCAAATTCGAGCGGTGAGTCTGCCCCTTGCGCCACAATGCCAGTGCGCTCAGGCCATACTTTTCGCGAAAATTAATCTGGCGCAGGGTTTTGCCTTCCAGGGTCGTGCGGGGTGAAAGTATGGCTTCGATCACGCCGATATCGCTGGAAACCAGTTTTTCCACAGAGGGCAGGGTATCGCGTTCGATCACCAGTTCCTCGATGCCGTGCAACATCTCGAAATCAGACTGTCGTCCCTCGACCATCAGGCGGTCGCCTGCCTGCAGAATTTCCTGGGGTTCCGGTATGATGATGGATTCATCCCCACGCAATATTCCCACCACCCTGCTTCCCAGGGTGTCCCCCAGCCGGCTTTCCCTGAGGGATTTTTCAACCAGGGCCGAATCCGGCGGGACTGCCATTACCAGCAACCATTCGTGAAGATTGTAAGCCTCGGTCAGTTCGAATCGGTCGACGAAGCGGAAGCTGTCGAAGCCGTCTGTAGATCCGAGTTCCACCAGCCGTTCTTTCCTGCCGGCGACGAGCAGTGTGTCGCCGCGCCGCAACGGCTCGTCCTGAAGATGGGTTCGTTTAATGTTGCCGTCGTGACGAATTGCCAGCACATCGACCCCGAAAAGACCGCGAAAGCCGAGCATGTTGAGCGTGCTGCCGGCAAAGCGGGAAGTCACGGGCAGCGAAACTTCCGCAAATTTGGCATCCCTCGAATAAGCTTCCCCCAAATCGATTCCGTTCGGCTCAATGCTAAGCCGGCGCCAATTTTTCACTTCATTCAGGTTTTCTATCCGGCCTTCGACCGTCAACAGGTCACCGGCCTGCAGGGTATCGGCGGCTCCGGGCGCCAGAATGGTGCGATCACCACGGGCGATTCCGATCACGTTCCATTTCAACACCGACCCCAGTCGAATTTGGGCCAGGGTTTTGTCGATCAGCGGAGAGTGCGCCGGCACCCGGATGTGAAACAGCCGCTCCTGCAAATCATATTGGGTCTGCCACCCTATCTTTTTAACCTCGGATGATTCCTTGACAACATCGCGCTGCGGCAGCAGGTGACGGCCGATCAAGGTCATGAATCCAATCCCGGCCACCATGACACTCAGACCGACCGGCGTGAAATCGAAAAACGAAAACGGTGTGAACCCTGCCTCGCGTAGTGCCTCGCTGACCAGGATGTTCGGCGGGGTGCCGATCTGGGTGGTCAGACCGCCTAAAAGGGAGCCATATGCCAGCGGCATCAGCAGTCTGGAGGGCGGCCTGGCGGTTTGGCGGGCGATATCCATCACCACCGGAAGCATCAGGGCCGCCACGGCGACATTGTTCATGATGGCAGACATCACCCCAGCAGTGGTCATGATGACCATGATCATCCGGGATTCACTGTCGCCGGCCAACCGCAGCACAAAACGGCCGATCACACTGGCAACACCTGTGCGGGTCAAACCACCACTGAGAATGAATACCGCCCAGACCGTGATCACCGCCGGGTTGCTGAAACCCGCCAACGCTTCCACCGGACTCACCAGACCCAGCAAGGCGACCGCTCCCAGGGACAACAAGGCGGTGACCTCCATGGGGATCCATTCCGTGACCAGCAGGACGACCGCCGCAGCGAGAATGGTAAAGACAATGGCAATATCAGGGGTCACAACGGCTCTCCAAAATCTGTCCTTGGACGTCGTTAAAAAGATAAAAAAAATGCGGCCGGGTTCAACCGTGCATTGAGCGGACCTTGCGACCAATATCGTCGAAAAGTGCCTTCGACGGGTCAAAGACGATCTATTGCTTTTAAATTGAGATGTTTCTCAATAGGTAAAAAATCTCTGTCGTTGTGTAAAAGCATGATATCGTTTTCGATTGCAACTGAAGCGATCATGCAATCTACAGAATTTCTGATTGTAATTCCTTTGCGGCGAAGTGTTCGATAAATTTCCGCCCCACCTAAAAAAACCGAGTACGGCATCGGCAGAAAAATCATGACATTGAAAAGGTCCTTCGTTTTCCGAAATTCACTTTCCTGCCAGATACCGTGAAGCACTTCCGCTAAAATAATCCCGCAGATACAAATATCCTCTTTGTCTTTTATCAGGCGCTCAAGCGCCGCTACATGCGGCAACTGCCTTCCAGCAAAAAAATCAATCCACACAGTTGTATCAATCAATACCATCATCAGTTGCGACCGCTACGCCATTCCTTAAGATCGCCTTCCCAGTCAACCTTGCCCTTTAATTCAAGTATCTTAGCTTGTGACTCATGCCGCAACAATTCTCGCAAAGCATGATCAATTAGAGCCCGTTGCGTTTTTATGCCCGTGGTTTTCATGCATTTATCAACTAATTTTTCATCAAGCACGATGTTTGTCCTTTTCATATGAGTGCTCCCCTGCTTTTTATATACACACAATAACAATGAAAGTGTGTATTGCAAGTGAAAAAAATTTCGAACCCTATAGCGGTCAGCGGCGGTCAGGGCATCGAATTATTTTCCCGGAGATTAATGTTGCTTTCCGTTGTTAAATTACATGAAGGACGGTAATTACAGGAATATGCTTGAGGGTTGCGCTGGCAGATTTCTTCCCGTGACGGCCTTTCCCGATTGGAATTCTGTAGGTTTGGTTAGGTGAACTTTTGTGGTTATTTTGAGGTTCCAGGTTACCAAACTGGTTTGTCGTTAATTGCCGTGCGTCTGGGTCAGCGGTAAAATAGTAAGCTTCGGCCTGTGTTAATTTTCCCGCTTCTGTTATAGATGGCTGCCTTTTCCAATCGATGTCGAATTTGACCTATCTGTCTAACTTCGGAATAAACTTGTCTACAGTTGACGGGAAACGCCATCTTCGACCCTGGTTATCGATCCAAATGCCAAATTGTTCGTTTTTGTTTTTCCAATGAGGTTTGATTGCAGGCTCTGTATTGGTTGTTACTGCTGATAAAAAAGTTTTTGTTTCGATAGCATAGATCTGTTCAAGTTGGCTGCATGGAGCCAATACCTGATTTTAACTTCTTCTCTTTGTAGGGCTTTTCAGGCTCTGTTTGATACCTTAACTGTTCCTTACGATTGAACCGGTTTACTTTACCCCAACGTTGCAAAAGCCGGAGGGCTACAGAGACCAGGCCTCAAGGATGAAGCTGTAGTGGTCTTACCGCAATTCCTTGACAACGCCGTATCTGAAGTTCTCCGGCTTTCCCGAAGGGTAAACAATATGGCAAAATAGATCCCATCCTTCGACTTCACAAAAGGGGATATCCAGCGAGGCCTGGTATTTGTATAATTTTGGTTATGATTACAAACCATTATAATAGTCTTTGCCATATTGTTTATGCAACTAAGAGGTTTATCCTGGTCAACAGCAATCTCACCTTTTTTGAGGCGGAATCGAGCTTCAGGAAAATTCAGGCATGGCTCACCGGTGTGACTGCCACTCACTGGGGAGCCGCAGATGAGTTTCGACGAAGGTATCCCCGAACTAAGGTTGCGCGGTATTTAGGAGTGAACAATTCCTGGGTGACACGATCTGCGCAGTCAGAAATAGCTATATATTGATGATCTTATTAGAAATTCATGAACATTCTGCACGAATGTCCCGAAAAATTTACTATCAACCTGCTGAGTTGGGGTCAGCACCCTTTCGAATCAAATCAAACTCTCACAGTGCCGCCGGGCCGGCCTGTGATGCTTCCTGGTGCTTAGCGGATTCAATCAGATTGGGCAACCGCAGGATCACAAAGATCGAGGCCACAGTTGCCGTCATCACATAGTAGACCGGCGCAAAATCATCGCCGGTTCGATTGACCAAATAAGTGGCAACCATGGGTGTCGTGCCGCCGAAGGCCGCCATACAGGCATTGTAGCCCAGGGCAACGACACTACAGCGAACCTGGGCGGGCGCTATCTCTGATAATGCTGCAATCGATAGGGCCCAGCCGATCGCATTGAACGCGGCGAAACCCATTTGACCGAGGAATACGAAATAGAGGTCTTGCCGGTGCATAAGCAACCACAGGGGCCAGGCGAAAAGCAGGGTGCCAATCGCGCCGAACATGAACATGGCGCGGTAACCGAAGCGACCTGCATAGTACCCGACGACCAGCGCCAGAAATGCAATGACGATGAGATTGATTGTAGAAATATCGAGAGCTTGAAACGTCGAAAAATGCATCTGGTCGGTAAGATAGGAAGCCGCATACACAAATATGATAAAATAGAGGATAGCCGTGGGAATCAAGAGGACGATTATTTGCAGAATCACATGCCAGTAGTTCGTAAGAGCCGACTTTATGGGCGATCCAACGCGATCCGTGAGTCCTTTCATAACGGCAGATTCAGACAGATGCATGCGCAACACGGCGCTGAACAGCGCAACGGCGGCGCCGACAAAAAACGGAATGCGCCACCCCCATTCGTTCATCTGTTCGCCTGTCAGAAAACTGTTGATAATCGCTGGGACGCCCGATCCGAGAACACAGCCCCACATCATCGCGAACGTGATCCAGCTCCCCGTAAAGGCGCGAGACTTTTCATCAGCGGATTCTACCATCAACACGCCGGAAGCCATATATTCCCCTGCCACCGATATGCCTTGCACGACACGGACCAGGACAAGCAGAACCGATGCGGTTACCCCGATCTGCGCGTGTGTTGGCAAAAGCCCGATGAAAAGCGAGCCAACGCCCATCAGGATGACGGAAGAAATTAGAGCCGGCTTACGGCCGATGCGGTCGCCGATGTGACCGAAAATCACGCTGCCGATCGGGCGCGCTGCATAGCCAACAGCGAGTACAGCGAAGGCTGAAAGCAGAGACGCGACATGATCGTCAGAGGGAAAGAATGCGCTGCCGAGCGTCGGCGCGAGGAACCCGTACACAGTAAAATCGTACCATTCCAGAACGTTTCCGCTCGCCGCCGCTATCTGTGCGCGCGGCGTCATGGTCGATCTGCCGTACCCCATAGTGAATCACTCCCATATTGTGTGCCCGACTCCAAACCGACCATCATACAGACGACAGTAGCGGGCTGCCATCACAGTTCTGCACGGCCGCTAATTTCAGATTCGAGAAGCTGATCGGTTGATTTCCGACTGGACTTCTGACACAATTTACTCAACGCTGAGGTATCTGCCTCGTTATTCGACATGATTCCCTCCTCTCAAAGTGATACACAGTTTGCTTTGCCAATAGTGATATGCTTCACTTAAAAGCATTTATGCTGGTAAATGGTATTAGCTGCAATAGATAAGCAAGGAAGGCGACGTTAGCAGGAACAGTCACTAAATAGCATACTTTAGGTTATTACATTGTGGCATTCTGTCAAGTGTATTACGGTATCTATTGATAAATTTCCAATTGATAGATTTTGAATTTTAACATCACAAACAGGAAATACGGGAGCTTCATGGTCATCGTGCATATTCAAGATCCTCTACCGGATAATCCGCTGCCGGGATGTCGAATTCGCCCAACAGATCTAAAAAACTTTCTATTTTTAATCCTCGCTATTATTTGTGCATACATTTGATGGCACAATTCTGTTCATTAATCAACTATCTTGTATTAGTTCAACCGCGCTGAATTAAAGCCAAAGATTTTAATCCATTTGGAAAAAAAAGAGAGCAATAAGGGACATCCTCGAATTCACTGTTTAGAAAATCTTTCGAGTTGGATATCTGGATCGTATGCCACGAAAAGCCCGTATAGACGCCCCTGGAGCGCTGCACCATATCATTAGTAAGGGGAATTAATCGAAGAAAGATATTTTTTGATGATGCCGACCGAGATGCTTTTTTGAATCGACTCGGCGATATCCTGTCCGACAGTAAGACGCCCTGTTTTGCGTGGGCGCTACGTATGGAAGCTTTTGGAAGATGGTAAATCCGAAAATCCGAGGAACGTCCCCTAATTCCCTCGGAAGGTGGTGATGGACATCGGGGTCGCCTTCTGAAAATCGCTTCGAATTCGGAAACAGTTCCATTTTTAACACAGATTACTATAAAAATACAGGCTGTTATCGTCCCTGTCGATAGTCGATAGAACCCAAAAAGATGATGGCGATATTTCCCTCTATGGGATTTTCCCATCGCAACGGTTGAAAGCGACTGAAATCATTGTCTGTTGAATAAAGCCGGGCTCCGGGCTCAATGGCCAAAGCGGCAAGATGGGCATCGGATGTTAAATTGGCGGCGGTTCCAAGGGGCATAAGAAGTTATCTGACAATTTTCATTTTCGCAAGGAGAGTTTTCTGGCGATTTCTTCCGACTCCAGTCGATCGACAAGATTCAGGGCATGGTCGAGATCCGCACTGGGCGGGTGTCCCAGGGAATAGGTCTTGCACCATTCTTAAAGCGCCTGTTTTGGTGCCAAAAACATCAGTTTAAGCTTGAAAACCAGGGCTATTTTTGGCATAGATCCTTAATTCTCATGTATTCATCTTGGTCCGACCTCAGTCCGATTTCTTGGTGCGACCGAGAATCTTTGGTGCGCAGAAAACAATGCATACTTGACAAATATGTATTCGTTACATAAAATTCGTACAATTACCAGTAAGGAGTGTGAAGCAATGAAGGCAAAAGTGGCAGAGCGGGGGCAAGTTACAATCCCCAAGGTCCTGCGCGATAGATTGGGCATTAAACCCGGGACGATACTGGAGTTCAAAGAGGATCACGGCAAAATTGTTGCCGTTAAATCTGTGACCATGGATACTATCGATCAATTCTATGGCACTTTCGGGAGTGGTCGCCGAACCGACGATATCATGCAGGAGCTGCGGGGCAATTTGTGATTACGGCAGTTGATACAAATATAATTATCGATATTCTCGAACCTGATCCGGTATTTGGCCCGGCTTCCAGGGCAGCACTCAAGAGCTGCTTTCAGGATGGGTCCGTTATTGCGTGCGAAGTGGTATGGGCCGAGGTCGCAACGGCTTATAGCAAAAAGATTGTAGAGGCCGTGGATGTTATGAGTCGGATTGGAATTGAATACTCTGCAATGACACTCGAAGCTACCTTGGAAGCAGCAAGACGCTGGTCTATCTTTAGAAAGAAAAATAAGGTTAGAGATCGTATCGTTGCAGATTTTTTAGTTGGTGGACATGCCATTGAGCTAAGTGACCGATTGCTGACCCGCGACCGTGGTTTTTATCGAGACTATTTCAAGCCTCTTAAAATCAAGACTCCTTGAGGTACCAGGTGCACCTACCTTGCAGCATAGCCTGCAATTCAAATAGCCAGTCGTAAGTATGTTTGGTGATGAACGTCAATTATAATTCCCGGAATTAAAAGCTCAAAAAATGCTGAAAGAATGTTTGATCTTTGTGTGCCATTTATCAAAGGGGACGTCCGTTCCATTTCTCTATTTATAAGCTAAATGTGATCTGATAAATCCGCACGATGCCACGTAAAGCCAGAATAGATGCCTCAGGTGCTCTGCATCATATCATCATCCGTGGAATAGAGCGCAAAGCGGTCTTTAAAGACAATGACGATCGGAAGAATTTTATAAAGCGCTTTGGCCGAATTATCGAGGAAACCGAAACCGGCTGTTATGCCTGGGCGTTAATGACAAATCATAATTGATTCTGTGCACTTAAAGTCGGCCAGCAAAGAGCGGCTCGTCACAAAAGCGCGTCGAACGATTTGCTATATCGCGGTACGCAAATTGGGATATAAATGCACCGAGGTTTCCCAGGCATTGCGCATCAGTGCTGCAACAGTGAGCAAATCGGTTAGTCTATGCAGAGAATTACCGGAAGTGGAAAAAATTCAACAGCAGTTGCTGTAAAATTGATTTTTACTATTCACACATCTCTAAGATTAAAATAGCAAAATAGAACGGACGTCCCCTTTCCACTGGGCATCAAATCTATCCCAGTCAAAATTGTAAGTCTGCCCAAGCAAAAACCAGTGCAAAGTTGCATACGCAAGGGTTTGTTGATCCGGGCTTGCGCTATCAAAATAGTTTGAGAGCACTGTCATCCCTATTTCTGTATCATCACCAACGGGCACCACCCCGGTCAGCTTCCCTGTCTCATATGGGATTCTGTTTATACATAAATGCCCTGCTGGGCATAAGTAAACACCATTTAGAAAACCGAGTGCAAGAATTAAGAATTTGGCTTTTTTATCGTCAAAAGGATTTATTCTTAACGTATGCGTGGGTTCTAATTTAAAAAAGCTTGAAGGAATTTGAGGCCTTACTTTGAATTTTTGTTTTTCGTTGAACTTTTGATTTGCTTCAATTAATGGGGGGTATATCCATCCATTAGCGACACGTGCATGTTCGTAAAATCTTCCAATTTTATGGTCGATATCATAAATTGGTTTTATTTCCGATTTGTCGAAAATTACACGCCGCTTGTCAATAAAAAATCCAAATTCCATTATTACGATCTCTCCGATCGAAGACCAACGGCCATCTACATGATTATAGGCACAGACGAAGCCTAATCTAAATAAATTGGATTTGAAATAATTACCACATACAACGACCTGAATCAAAAAGAAAATTCAAAAAATTGTTTATGCAAAATTGACCTGGTTCAGAGAATCCTTGACACTTTTGAATCTATTTGTTTAAATTGACGCATTTTTAACATAACTGATAAAAAAATAAATGATATAAGGATATTATCAGTAATGTTTTTTATCAGAACAAGCTGTATTCGCTTAAATTGATTCACCCAATGAGGGGAGCGAATGGCAACACAAAAAATAGAAAAAATAATTGATGTGTTCTATGACCCCGTGTCTCAATTGTGAGAGCGGGGTTTTCTATTTTTGACCGATCAACATTAAAGGATTTAGATATGGTCATACTGCCTGGATCAACCATTTTTGATGAGAGCGGAACAAATTTCAAAGTTATGGATTTTATAGGGAATGGCAGTTTTGGAAATGTCTATAAAATTCAAAAAACTGAAAACGATGAAATTTTCGCATTAAAAACTCTTTTGGCACCCCTATCAGATGATACAGCATTAAGAACTTTTGTAAATGAAGGTAATTTGGCGACAACAATTTCTCATGAGAATGTAATTAAATACTATTTTTTTCATGATGGCTCAAAATATCCAGAACTACCACCATACATCATAATGGCGTTTGCAGAGGATGGCACATTAGAAAACTTAATTCGCGAAAAGTTTAATAAGAAGGAGTTTTTTGATAATGCTGAAATAATCACTTATTTTAATCATCTCATTGATGGAATGGAGGTCATTAATAAGCATTTAGTACATAGAGATATTAAACCGGACAATATCCTCATATCGGATGGGAAGCTGAAGATAACTGACTTTGGTTTATCGAAAATAGTTGAAGAGAGTACACGTAAATCCACCTTCAAAGGATTTGGGTGTATCCAGTATATGGCGCCTGAGGGATGGAAATTAGATAAAAATACTATTCAGATGGATATTTACTCAATGGGTTTTGTATTTTATGAAATTATGACCTTAAGGCACCCATTAGAGGTGAATTCGAATGATATTCAGGATTGGAGAAATGCTCATCTATTTCAAAATGTCAAAATAGCTAATCAAATAAATCGTGGTATAACACCAATTTTATCCCAGGTTGTGATGAGAATGATTGAAAAAAATGCTGCAAATCGTTTTCAAAATTGGGAGCAAATTAGGCAAATGCTTCAAAAAGAAACTCTGCCATTGACACCCCATTCAGATATAGTTGATACAGCTCTTAAAAATCGCTTGCAACAGGACAGTCAACTAAAAGAGGAGGAATTGGCCAGAGAACGAAAAAAACAAGAAATTAATGAATTTAAGAGCTTAATTTCCTATCAGATCAATAATGAAATAATTGAATATATCAGAAACTTTGTTGAGGAATTCAACAATAAATATGGTAGAGAGGACATTCGGCTTAAAACAGGGCTGTTTGACTATAAGCTATTTACCCCAGCAGGCAATCATTTAACCATAAGAATCGAACCTGTCTTAGAGGATAATTTTTACAGACAGAGAATCGTCAATGATTATGGAAGGCACGTGAACTTGACGGAACCTATAATTCCGGAAGTTAACCGCAGGAAAGTCCTGGCATGGGGTTATCTAAAAGGAAATGATGGTCGTGGATTTAATCTGGTTTTACTTAAAAAAGACAATGAAGTTTACGGCGAATGGCACATGCTCATTAACCGTACCAGTGCCTTTGCCAGAGCCGAAAGACCGCGGCCCACGCCATTTCCTTTTGAGTTTAATGAAATAGAGGAAGAGATTCACAATATAAGGGCTATTCATATTTATGCTACGGATGTCCACGTGTTAAATATTGATTACATATTAGGATTTATTGCTAAGTACATTTAAGAACAGGTTTTCAGTGGAAGAAGCAATTGTAATGACTGGCCTAACAGAAGCTGACACATGCCGGAAATTCGTAGTGCCGAACCTGGTTGAAGCTGGTTGGGACAATGAGCCTCACTCTTTTACCGAGCAGCGGACATTTACCGATGGCCGTATAATTGTTGCCGGCGGAAAGGTCAGACGGGGCCAACAGAAACGGGCTGACTACCTTCTCAGATATACCCGCGACTTTCTGATTGCCGTCGTTGAGGCTAAAGCGAACTATAAAAAAGCCGGCGACGGTTTACAACAGGCCAAAGAATACGCTGAGATTTTGGGGTTAAAATTTGCGTATTCAACCAATGGCGCGGAAATTATTGAATTCGATTTTCTAACCGGTAAAGAATCAAATCTTAAATCATTTCCATCACCTGCCAGCCTATGGCAGCGTCTTCAGGAATCACAGGACATTTCAGATGAACAAGCGGAACGTCTGCTTACCCCATGTTATGTGGAAGCCGGCCGCAGACCACGCTATTATCAGGAAATAGCCATCAACCGCGCTGTTCAGGCGATCCTCCAAGGTAAGAAACGGGTTCTGCTAACAATGGCCACGGGAACCGGTAAGACCCTTGTTGCTTTTCAAATCTGCTGGAAGCTTTGGTCGAGCCGCTGGAACCGGAAAGGCGAGTACAGACGTCCTAAAATCCTTTATCTGGCAGATCGAAGCGTTCTGGTTGACGATCCCAAGGACAAGACTTTCACACCGTTTGGAGAGGCGCGCCACAAAATCGAAAACGGCGAGGTTGTCAAAAGCAGGGAAATGTATTTCGCCCTGTATCAGTCCCTTGCGCGAGATGAGCGCCGGCCTGGTTTGTATCGTGAATATGCCCCTGATTTTTTCGACCTGATTATCGTTGATGAATGCCACCGAGGCAGCGCCGGAGATGAAAGCAATTGGCGGGAAATTCTAGAATATTTTGAACCTGCAAATCAAATCGGAATGACGGCTACTCCCCTGCGTGATGACAACCGGGATACCTACCGGTACTTCGGCAATCCCATCTATATTTACAGCTTGCGAAATGGAATCGATGACGGCTTTTTGGCACCCTACCGGGTTCATCGGGTTATCACAACTGCCGATGCAGCCGGCTGGCGGCCAAGCAAAGGTGAACTTGACCGCTATGGGCGTGAAATCCCTGATGAGGAATATCAAACCAAAGATTTTGAAAAAATTGTTGCCCTAAAGGCGCGCACGGAAACCATTGCTAAACATCTCACGGATTTTATGAAAAAGTCTGATCGTTTTGGGAAAACCCTGGTATTTTGTGTGGACCAGGAACACGCCAATGTGATGCGTGGTGCCCTGAACAATTTGAATGCCGATTTGGCCAAGGAAAATTCCGACTATGTTTGCCGAATAACGGCAGACGAGGGGTCCATCGGGCGCGGCCATCTGAGCCGTTTTCAGGAACTTGAAACTATTACCCCAGTCATCCTGACAACATCAAAGCTGCTGACAACCGGCGTAGATGCCCCCATGGTGAAAAATGTCGTACTGGCACGTGTGATTGGGTCGATGGTCGAATTCAAGCAAATTATCGGGCGTGGCACCCGTGTCCGTGATGATTACGGCAAATATTTTTTTAATATTTTGGATTACACCGGGTCCGCTACCAGACATTTTGCAGATCCCGATTTTGACGGCGATCCGGCGCTGATAATTGAAGAAAAGATTGATGATGATGGCATAACGACCGATGAAATAATTCTGCAACCGGAGGAGCCCATTGAGGAAGCGGATACGGAGGTTCGGGAAGAGATCGAGCCTTACGTCCTATCCGATCCGCCGATTGATACCCCGCAAAAATATTATGTCGACAAGGGATCTGTTGAAATCGCCGCCCATCTGGTCTATGAACTGGATGCCGATGGCAAGCAACTCCGTGTTATTAAATATACAGACTACACGGCAGAGAGTGTGCGAACTCTATATCCAACGGCGGCCGATTTACGCCTTCACTGGGCAAACCCGGTTGATAGAGCCGAAATCATTGAGCGTCTGGCGGAAAGGGGCATAGAATTCGATGAATTGATGAAACAGACGAACAAACCCGAGGCCGACCCTTTTGACCTGCTTTGCCATGTGGCCTATAATGCGCCGCTTCGAACACGCAGAGAGAGGGCAGACAGATTGCGAAAGGATCGAAAGGACTTTTTTGATAGCTATGGTCCAGATGCCAGGGATGTGCTCGAGGATTTACTCGACAAATATACCGAATATGGCGTTGCTGAGTTCAGCCTCCCCGATGTGTTGAAAGGGCCGCCCATTTCTGATAGAGGAAATGTCGCCGAAATTATCCAGTTGTTTGGTGGAGCTGAAAATTTGAGAAACGCCGTGAACGAACTACAACAGCAACTTTACGCCGCATAGAAAAGCGCTAATGAAGAAAGCGAGAGAGATACCGGAGAATGGCAAGAGGAATAAAAAGTAATCAACCAATGACAACAACCCAGCAACTTGGGTCGCTAATCAAATCCGCCAGGGACATCATGAGAAAGGACAAAGGGCTAAACGGCGATCTGGATCGCCTTCCGCTTTTTACCTGGGTGATGTTCCTCAAATTTTTAGATGACATGGAACAAATCCGGGAACAGGAGGTGATGCTTTCTGGAACCAAATACAAGCCGGACATTGAAAAACCATATCGGTGGCGAGATTGGGCTGCACCTCAGGACGGTTTTACGGGTGAGGATCTGATACGTTTCGTCAATCAGGATGAAGCCATACGACCCGATGGTAAGAAAGGGATGGGGCTTTTAGCTTACCTGCGCTCGCTCCAGTCGGCAAACGGGCAAGGTCGCCGGGATGTTATTGCCAATGTATTTCGAGGTGTCCAGAACCGTATGGTCAGCGGCTACCTGCTTCGTGATGTGATAAATAAAGTCAACGGCATTCACTTCAACTCGTCCGAGGAAATTCACACACTCAGTCATTTATACGAAACGATGCTGCGAGAAATGCGCGATGCTGCTGGCGATAGTGGAGAATTTTACACACCTCGCCCGGTAGTTCAATTTATGGTTGCTGTAAGCAATCCTCGCCTTGGTGAAACAATTTTAGATCCCGCTTGCGGAACTGGTGGGTTTCTCGTTGAGGCTTACGCACATTTAGAAAAGCAGTGCCGTAGCGTAAAGGAACGGAGGATACTTCAAGAGCGTTCAATTTTTGGTCAGGAGGCTAAGCCACTGCCTTACATGCTTTGCCAAATGAATCTGCTGTTGCACGGGCTGGAATATCCACACATTACATACGACAATTCACTGAATGTAAAGGTTCAGGAAATTGGAGACAAAGACCGAGTGGATGTAATCCTTACGAATCCCCCTTTCGGCGGTGAGGAGGAGGCTGGTATAAAATCGAATTTTCCTGATGACCTTCAAACCTCAGAGACCGCTTTGCTGTTCCTTCAACTCCACATGCGGCTACTTAAACGGCCTGAAAAGAATAACGGCAAACCGGGGCGTGCTGCTGTTGTTGTTCCAAATGGGACCCTTTTTGGGGATGGTGTCTGCGCCCGCATCAAAGAACGCCTGCTTAAAGAGTTTAATCTTCATACCATCGTCCGGCTTCCTAACGGGGTATTCGCACCCTACACCAACATCCCAACCAATCTATTGTTTTTCGACAGGTCAGGGCCAACGGAAACTATCTGGTATTATGAAATCCCCTTGCCGGAAGGACGGAAAAACTATACTAAGACTAAGCCCATGCAGTTCGAGGAATTTGCCAAATGTATCGAGTGGTTTCAGAAAAAAACCCGTGATGAGAACGACCACTCCTGGAGCGTCAAAACCGATGATGTCCTGAAATACGATGATACCGGTAGCCTTGTCTCCTGTAACCTGGATTCGAAAAACCCCAACAGCGCCAATCCTCTGGAACATCTACCCCCTGAAAAACTTGCGGCTGACATCCTTAAAAAGGAGCGGCGTATTATCGAGATTATGGAGGAAATCAGAGCGGAACTTGGGGGACTGGGGCTATGACGGCCACTTCATACTGTATCTGGGATATAGATAAGCGACTCATGAGTAGTGGATGGAAATTCGCTTCTCTGGGACATTTGTTGGAAAAGAGTGCTGAATTAGTCGAAATTGAACCTACCAAAATCTACAAAGAGATCACCGTCCATTTATGGGGGCAAGGTATATCTTTGCGTAGTGTGAAAACCGGAAGTGAGATTCGTGCCACGAAAAGATATCTTGTCCACAAGGGGCAATTTATTTTCAGCCGTATAGACGCAAGAAATGGTGCTTTTGGGATAATTCCAGAGGAATTGGATGGTGCGCTCGTAAGTACTGATTTCCCTGTTCATGACACGAAAAAAGACTTTCTAACCCCTGCTTATCTCGGATGGCTATCCCGTGTCCCTTTATTCGTCGAAGCCTGCCGGGCGGTAAGCGAGGGCACTACAAATCGAGTGCGTTTAAAAGAAGACAAATTCTACAGGATTGAGATCCCTCTCCCCCCCCTTTCCGAACAGCGCCGTATTGTGGCGAAGATTGAGAGGTTGGCTGGAAAGATCGAAGAGGCGAAGGACTTGAGAGGGAAAATAAATCTTGAAGTGGCCTCGATGGAGGGCACGATAATTGAAGCACTTTGTTTCGACAAAAATTATCAGATTATCAATTTTGGTGATGTGCTCCTATCAGCCAATAATGGCATTTATAAACCGGCTGAGTATTGGGGTACAGGAATTCCATGTATCAGAATGTACAACATTGATGGTCCAGGAATGAATACGAAAGACATTCAGTATCTGGATGTCAATAATAATGAGTTTGAAAAGTACGGCTGTGTTGAAGGGGATTTGGTTTTCAATCGTGTCAATAGTGCAGAATTGGTCGGGAAGACTGGTATTATCACAGCTGAATTTCCTAAATGTACGTTCGAAAGTAAAAACATGAGGTTGAGAGTCGATCAAGCAAGAGTGGTGCCTGCATTTGCTGCTTCGGTTCTTAATTCAAACTATGTAAAAAGGTATTATAGAAGCGAGTTGAAACAGCAGTGCGGAATGGCCACCTTGAACCAGCAGCATGTAAAAAAAATTCCATTCCCATTACCAAGTCGAGAACATCAGGAAAAGATTATTAATAAGTGCGGGGTTCTCCAAGAGAAAATTAACCAAATGAAACTTCACCTAGAAAAATCAGATACTGAACTCGATGCTATGATCCCAAGCATCCTCGACAAGGCATTCAAAGGCGAACTTTGACCAATATATGAAAAAAGAAGTTAAAATCCTGCTCGACAAATCAATAGATTCACTGGTGTTATCTGTTGAGCATTTTAACCGACCTTGGGATCGGGGACGAGAGGAGGCTGTTCTCATTCTTCTCGATAGATCATTCGAGCTGTTATTGAAATCCGTGATACTCCATAAAGGAGGCAAGATCAGAGATCGCGGGTCGAGTGAAACTTTCGGTTTCGACAAGTGTGTAAGAAAATGTATTAGTGAGAAGGCGGTCAAGTGCCTTTCAGAGGAAGAAGCGCTAACAATACAATTAATAAACAGTTTAAGGGATGCCGCTCAGCACTATATTTTAGATATTTCAGAGAATCAACTTTACATGTACGCTCAGGCTGGAATCACCCTTTTTAATGATATGTTAAAGAGGGTGTTCAGTGAAAAATTAGCCGATCATATGCCTGAACGTGTCCTTCCAGTTTCAATCACTCCGCCGACCAGTTTAGGAGCACTAATTGACAAGGAGTTCACTGAAATTAAAAAACTCATAAAACCCGGTTCAAGAAAACGCATCCGTGCAAGGGCCAAACTCCGCTCAATAGCAATTATTGAAGCATCTTTAGAGGGAGTGCGTTCACAGCCAAGCAAGTATGAACTTGAAAAGTATCTTGACCAGACGGCTGAAGGCAAAAGGTGGCAGGATATATTTCCTGGAGTTGCAAGCTTGAAGCTTGACACTGATGGAACTGGTTTATCAGTATCTATAAGGCTTTCAAAATCAGAGGGTGATCCTGTTCAGGTTGTCCCCGAAGGGACACCTGGAGCCACTGTAGTTGCTATCAAGAGAGTAAATGAGTTGAGCTTTTATAGTTTGGGGCTAAAGGATCTTGCTAAAAAGCTATCTTTGACCACTCCAAGGGCATTTGCGCTGGTAAGATATCTTAAAATTCAGATTGATGAAGAATATTATAAGAAAATAAAAATCGGAAACTCAACATTCAAAAGGTATAGCCCCAAGGCATTGGATGTTTTAAAAAATAGTCTCGCGATTGTGGATATGGAGGAAGTTTGGAACACTTGTAGGCCCGGTTGTAAAATTGATACATAGAATGCTCTCCGGGCACATGCTTTATTTCTCCCGCCCACCCAGCTTTCTTAAAGGGTAAATTCCCAGGTAAAATAGTATATATATCCTATCTATCCTTATAGTTATCCAACATTCCCCTTTTTTGGGTGTAAAATGCGGGTTGGGTCTGATAGATGGAATTGATTCAGTACTGAAAAAAAGTTGCCAATTCAAATGGGTTGAACCGAAAGGGCTGACCGGCGACAAGGTGCATCAATTTTATATTTTTGTTTCACAACATCAGTGATAAGTGAGACAAACCAGCTCGGAGCTTCAGGTGCGACAACAATATTCTTTAAAATATCCTTGGGGGCCATTTTAATTGAGATTCCTCTATCATTGATGGGTTTATCAAATTCATCGACTGAGCGATCGAGTAGTATCCTGACTTCGTTTTCAAATCTATAAGCATCATGCTTGTATGCGAAGACACGAGAGTAAGGGCTTATATCAAGATTGGGGTCGCTTTGATAATCTACGTAATCTACCTTCTCGATAGACACGAGATACGGCAGATTAAGAGCCTCAAGTGCTTTCTTTAGCATCCCAACTGTCGTCGTTATTGCCACAGAGCAAGACGAACGACCGTAAACACTCCACATCGCCATATTCTCGCTCTCGCTCTCATGGTAGCAACTTATAAAAACTCTCTGTCGTAGTGCTGTTCGAAACTTTTCATAGGTAAAGTTGATTTTGTTCTTTTTGTATGATTGCTCAATACTATTTTTTAACGACGCTGTAAATTGCCCCTCAAACTTGTCTTGAAATTGATCGCCACGGGGAAAGTAAATACTTGAATTGTGCAGGAAATCTAATAATTTTGGAGTATCCATATAGCGATAGAGAATGGTGGAATCGTCCAACCGGCTATCCACTGTAGGCTTTCCATTTATGAGAAGACGTGTAGGACTCATATGCATGTTAACCATTGGTTATCAGATTAATTTGCTCTGAAAATTGAAAAGTTGTATTTTATAGGCGAATGAATAATAGGTTAAGCATTCAATTCAGCCTCCTCAAAATCGCTATCAAATTCTTTTTGCCCCTTTTTATCGATCTCATCGGGAATAATTCTTTTTTTCAGCTCTCTACTAACCGCCTTGGCTCTGTTAACAAAAAAAGTGTCAAAATCATTGTCCCAGATTCCATCTCTTCTAATATTGATGAGGTGTGATTTCATTGTTCTTTCAAGATCTTCATTATTTTTGAGAAAATCTTTCATATATATAGACGGCTTTTTTGCTCTAATCACCCTTTTATTCAAGAAATCATCGACTAAAGTAATATTGAGAATGTGATTGATATAGAAATCCTCTTCCTTTACTTTTTTAAGATATGCTTTCGGAAAAAAGTGATGATAGTTTTTGCTATTAGCCTGCTTAAGCCAGTCATTGCTTATATTCACTAATGAATTATCAATAAATGATTTTGGCTGTTTATAGGCATATATACACAAGATTGCCTTAATAAAACTGCGCCCAGCACTAAATGATCCGTTTGTCTGAACAAAATCTGGCCGAGTATCCACTGGTGAATCGTAGGTTGGGCGCTTATTTTTCAGAATAGAATCTATTTTCTTTATGTCTTGAGCAACTTTGGATTCAAGCGAGCTTGAATACCTTCCAGTCAAAGAGCACCTCCAGAAAAAATCCTGTAAGTATTTTTGTTTATCACCGGTAGGCTTATCTTTATGAAAATAGAAAAAATAGGCGAACGGAATTATTAATGCGTTATATGGTAGTAATTTTGATACGGGAATTCTGTAATAGGATTTAAAATAGTCCACCGACTTTTCAATAGCCTCAATAACATCCTCCCATGCATCTATAAACTTCTTTTTGTTTAATTTAAGAATATCCTTTTTCTTACACTCTTTTGTTCTTGATAATGTGACCGACATCGTTTGAAGAATCGTAGCTTCTGATATTGTGTCATAATCAACTTCTTTCAATCTTAGTATCAATTCATCAAATTTTTCTGCTAAATCGAAATCTCTATTTTTATCAAAAGTCTTAGCGACCATTATTTCGAAAACTGACAAAGGTTTTCCACTTACATTTATGCGAGTAAATACTTCTGTTGCCACTTCAATTGGCGCCTCTTTCAATGTTATACAGGAAAAAGAATAGGAACTTATCTGAAGCTTATAATCCTCGATTTTTTTATGCAGAGATTGCGGGTAATTATTAAAAAAGGTTATTCCCTGATTTATAAGATCTTGGACTTTAATGACCGATGCTGGTGATTTATCTGAGACATCAGTAATTACAATATCATCTTCTTTGCCCGCACGAAGGTCAATATAGATTTCTGAAAAGTCTTCAGCCCTATGATTTTTTTCGACGTTCAACCCCATGATACTTGCATATAAACTTGTAAGTCGTTGTTGGCCGTCCAGGACATATTGAATAAAATCTCCCTTTGGAGTATCAGGCAGTTTATCCCCTCCGATATTTCTGATAGCTCGAAGTGATTCCTTTGTTTTCCAGAGAATGAATGTCCCGATTGGATACCCTTTAACTATGCTATCCAGCAATTTGGCGGACTTTTGCTTTGTCCAAACGAAATCCCTCTGAAACTGAGGTATTTTTACAAGTCCTTTTTGGATGTCGGATTTTAGAGAAGAAAATGACATGCTGTGCGGATCGGGAAGATTCATCAAAAGCCTCCTTGAATATGGAAGAATGCATGCTAATTCATATTTTCATGACTAAATTCAATTCAACAATATTCTTTGGCCATAACTAAGCGTCAACTCAAAATGTTTACTTAGAATACCATATAATATTGGAAATTGCCAATATTTAAAGATGGTTAACATTCAAATCTTCTCTATGGCTCGTATTAAATAGAGGGTTCATGGTCGCTGATAATTTGGACCGGTCGTCCAAATTAGTTTCAAAATCATTCTTAATCAGTGGATTCAAATAGGACTGGATTCTGAATTATCAACTGTAAATGATTATTATTTTATTACTAAAATTACTTCTCAGTTGTCTTCCATAAATGCCATTCTGATGCCGTCAGAGGCTCATATTCAGCTTCATTTGCCTCAACCAATACTATGGCATTCCGCAAACTAATCTCGCCATATTGCTTCAATCACGCAGCAAAACCTCCATCATGGTCATCATCAAAAAATTGAACCCTCCGTGTGTATCCGGGTCCCCGAGTATGAGAAGCGGTATTCATTTCTTTTCAAATTATTATAGCCCCCCCCTGCCACTTTCTGAATAATGCCGCCGTTCTTTATTTCACTCCAGGCAACGCAGCTTTGTCAACCAGATAATTTCCACCATAAAACGATGAAGGGAGGTGAGGTCCAACCGTTATGAATTTTCCGACATAGGGGGGAAGGGCACCACCCGGCTGTATCCCCCGGCTTATACGAGAGGCACTGTCTATCATTCGATGGCGGTGCCTTTTTTTGTTCATAGCAACCATATCAACAAAGAAAGGAGCTTTCCATGAGCGAATTATTGCATGTGGTCATAAAAGACCATGAGAACTCGGGCTATGTCTGGGATGAATTCTATTGCCGGCAGTGTTTTGACAGGAAGTTTGATAATGCCGCCAATCTGGAAGTTCTCAAAAAGGCCAAACTGACGCCGCTTTATCTTTCCCGGATGTATCCGCAGGTCGTAAACGAGCCGGTATGCAGAGAGTGCGGTGAATTTTTCGTCTGGTAAATGAAATAACCGGATAACGGGAAGGGCTGCCGATTCATAACGGCGGCCCTTTTTGCGTGAAAGGAGGTGAAATTAGCGAAATGACCGACAAGAAGGGATCACAACGGATGATCCAGCAGAATCTATTTGGAGCGCCCGACAAGCGCCTAAAACGAAACAAATTCATTTCAACCTACAGGATTGCCCTGGTCAGAGATCGGCGGGTGGCATTCGAACCGTGTCAATTGGTCAACTCCCGGCAATCGCAACCCTTGATCAAGAAGCTGATTGAATCCCCGGGGCAGCCGGACCGGGAGCAGTTTTGTGTGATCCAGCTCAATTCCAAAAATGAAATAATCGGCTTGAACATCGTTTCCACCGGGGAATATCCTTCTGATTTAGTGGTGCAGTTTAAAACGGTGATTTTAGTGCCTTTTTAAACCGGCGGTACCATGTATTTCTAATCATAAATATTTGAGTTATTTTGATATCTTATATTACTTTTTTTTTCTAAATGCAGTGTCTGCTGGTCAAATAAATCGCAATATTACGATATTTATCTTGACAAATTATCGCAATATTGAAATATTCTGTTCAGCGTTTAAACGGAGATTTGCCAGAATGCCCAAAACAGACATCGTATTATACTCAGAGGAAAATGGTGCCTGCCCGATGCTTGAGTGGATGGACGAGCTCTCGCCTAAAGCCCAGGATAAATGCATTGTAAAAATCGAAAGGCTGAAGGAAATGGGGCACGAGTTGCGCAGGCCTGAAGCGGATTATCTTCGAGACAAGATATATGAACTAAGGGCAGCTCTGCAAGGGATACAATATAGAATGCTGTATTTTTTCCACGAAAGGTTCGGTGTAATATCACATGGATTGATAAAAGAAGGGAAAAAGGTGCCACCAAAGGATATTGATCTCGCGATAATGAGAATGGAGAGATTCAAGAAAAATCCATCAAAGCATACATTCGGGGGGTGAGGACAATGAAAAATGAAAAAAGGGAAAATGATGCCGTTAGCATCCTCCATCGACGCTACATCGGTAACGATGCCGAGCGTAAAGCTTCTCTGCAAGAAGAGAGGGTAAATGCTGAAGTCGCTAGAATGATATATGATTTGAGAAAGGGAGCAGGCTTGACGCAAAAGGAGCTTGCAAATATGATCGGCACTACTCAATCTGTTGTTAGCCGTCTGGAAGATGCGGATTATAATGGGCATTCGCTATCAATGTTAAGCAGGATTGCCAAGACATTAAATTGTGCTCTGCGTATATCCATGGATGCCAGTCAAGACGAAGCAGGAACGAGACGTCTTGTATTTCAGGAGGTCGTTAAAGGATTAAGAAAGGAAAAGAGTCTTGGCATTGAACAATTTGCAGAAAAGGCTGGTATCGATAAAGCGGATGTTATTGCCATGGAAAGGCATCCAGGATTCAAGCCATCCCCTTTGGTTATCCATCGCCTGAGCAAATTTTATAAAATCCCACAAAAAAAATTGGCTATTTTGGCTGGTGCCATTAAAGATATGCCTCGCAGAATGGAGCAAGAGGCTTCACGATTTGCCGCTCAATCAGAATCTTTTGCGAAATTGACGGAGGAAGAGCGTAAAACACTTGATGATTTCGTGCGATTTTTGAGATCAGAGGATTCAGACTGATGCCTGATGAGTTTACCAGACGGGAAATCGATAAAGTAGCAAACAAGATATTGAAAGAGGCTGGGATGAGAGAGCCTCCTTTCCTGATTAATGACCTATTAGATCACCTTGAAATAGACCGCGAATTTTATGACTTAGAAGATCCAGGACTCATTAGGAGATTCGTTCACAAGGTCAAAGTAAAGGGGAAAATTCTGTCCAAAATCAGGGAGAAAATTAAGCTTGCGGCAATGTGGTTACCAAACATGGGGAAAAGGGATCGTATTTATGTTGACGAATCTTTGCCGAAACCGAAAAAGAAATGGGCATCCTTCCATGATGTAACCCATAGTATCCTCGAATGGCATAGACCATACTTCTTGGGGGATACAGCAGAGACTTTGGACCCCGATTTCCAAGTCATCCTCGAGAATGAGGCAAATTATGGCGCATCTGCCCTTATGTTTGGCGGGAATATTTTCACAGGGGATGCACTGGACACCACTCCCGAGTGGGAAAGCATCAAAGAATTAATGAAGCTCTACAAGACTTCGTACGTAACCACATTAAGACGTTACGTACAATATAGCCATGATATTCCGATGTCTGTAGTAGTGAACACAGCTTGGTGGGATGAAACACCAGAAGATCAAGAGCATAGAATTCGACATTTTATCAATTCAAGGCAATTTGAGATGAAATTTGCGCATGTGTCTGATGATTTGGTTCTAAAGGAAATTGATGACAATACAACCAAAAGACGAGGAGGGCCTGTTGGTGCATTCGAAATGTGCCTTCCCGATATGAATGGCGATCTGCATGAGTTTTTCGCAGAGTCTTTTTATAACCAACATTACGTTCTCACTTTTATCGTGCACCACAAAAAGATGAACTGCAAACTATAAAAACGCTGGCAGTCTTACTCATAGCCGTTTATTCATATATAAGTTTTAATGAAGGTATTGTTATCCAACAGCCATCTTATTGAGAATATTTCATAGATACCAATCGCGGAAGCATCACGGCAAAATCCAAAGAGAACATCCTATGCGGTAACAGTATGGCTTTGAGTTTATATGGACTATGACTTTCCCCAGAATGATCCGGATTTAACCGAGGACCAATGGGGAGGCCTATGATTTTATGCTTTACGCCCAGAAATGAATTCGACTATTGGCAATCATGCCACGGGATTCAGGTCACCTGTACTAGGTGCTTGAGATGATCGGTTTCACAAAGCAGCTTTCCGCATCCCACGGAAACAGAATCCAGGTGTCCTGGCTGACCTCGGTAATGAAGGTATCCACCAGGGGACGGCCCCCGGGTTTGGCGTAGACCGTGGCAAAATGGGCATTGGGCAGCATGTCTCTGACGATGCGGGCCGTGCGGCCGGTGTCGACGAGATCGTCCACCAGAAGCCAGTCGTCGGCATCGATGTCGACCGATTTCAGGATCTTGACGTCACCCATCTCCTTGAAGTCATAGCCGGCGATGCAGACCGTATCCACCAGGCGGATTTCCAGTTCACGGGCGATAATCGAAGCAGGCACCATCCCGCCCCGGGTAATGGCCACAATGCCCTTCCAGTTTTTCATATCCACAAGCCGCCAGGCCAGGGCTTTGGCGTCCCGGTGAAGCTGCTCCCAGGATATGGGAAACGTTTTGCTATAGCGCGAATGAATTTGAACCATGGATGGATCTCGAGTTAAATTTCAGAATATTTTATTTGCCACGGACACACACGGACTCACACAGACAACAACAGAATTTTTGGCCAATGAATCCACTTACACATTTTATGATTTGGCGGAATCGCCGCAAGCAAATTAATCGGCCAAAAAAACAGTCGATCGCTGCGCGATATTGACAACCTCGGTATTCACGTCAAATTACATTAAAATACCGTCTGCGTGTGTCTGTGCGGGTCTGTGGCTAATTCTGAGTTTGAGTTTTTTGCTCAACCCCCGGCGCTCACCATCCGGGCCAGTGAGCGGGCCATGTTGTCGAGAAAGGCTCTCGTCGGGAATCGAAATCGTCATGCTCAGGCTGCCGTCCGGATTCCGTTCCAGACTATCGTTCAGTTTGGTTTTAAATGCATTTGCCAGTTGCACCGTCTCGTCGGATTCGTCCCGGCTCGAAAGCATTTCCCCGATAAAGGCGAACGCCGCACCCACCAACTGTCCGCCGGCAGCGGCGATTTTTTCCTTTTTGGCCAGTGTCCTTGCTTCCTGTTCAACCTGTTCCTTCATGCTTTCGTCTTCAGCGGCCGCCGGTTTTTCTCCCAGCAGGATCTCGAGCCGCCGTTTCAGTTCTTCCATACCGGAAGCCATATCCACCTTGGCGATATCGGACTCGGGATCGAGCACCGCCAGCGAGAGTTCGTGCTTGGCCGAAAGGGTGGCAAGCAGATTTTCCTCCAGCGTGTCTTCGGTCACCAGCAGAAATACCTGGACCGGCCGTTTCTGGCCCATGCGGTGGGCCCGGCTGATGCGTTGCTCCAAAACGGCCGGGTTCCAGGGCAAATCGACGTTAATGACGGTATTGGCGGCCTGAAGATTCAAACCGGTGGAACCGGCATTGGTGGCGATAAAAAGTTTGCAGTCCGGATCCTTCTGGAATTGCTGCATGAGATTCTGCCGCTTTTTCTGGGGCACCGAACCATCCAGCCGGACATAATCGACCTTCTGCTTTTTCAGCAGCGGTTCGATCAGATTCAACATGGTGGTCCATTCGGAGAACAAAACAATTTTGCGGTCTTCTTCGGCCAGGAGCTGTTCGAGCAACTGGTCAAGCTCGGCCAGTTTGCTGGAATAACCGGGAGGCTGCTTGTCAACCAGAAAGGTGCTGTCGGCACACATCCGGCACATCAGCAAGGCTTTTTGGAGCCTGAGCAAATCCATTTCCGTCAGATATTTCTTCCCGATGATGGATTGAATAATCATGCGGTGGCCTCTTTGCAGCTCAAACTGTTCATCGGTTGGCGGAATTCTCAACACCTGGGTTGTGCGGGGAGGCAATTGTTTGACGACCTGTTTGCGCGTTCGGCGCAAGAGCAGCGGTTCGAGCTTTGCCCGCAGCTCACCCAGGTTCTTATAGCCCAGCAGCTTTCCCTTTTCGTCGACCTCCTTGTGCCGGTTGAAAAATCGAAAGGCCGGCCCCAGCCGCCGGTCGTCGATAAATTCCACCACCGAAAAAAGCTCGTCGAGCCGGTTTTCAAGCGGAGTTCCCGAAAGCACCAGGGCAAAGGGAGATTTCAGGGCTTTGATCACCTGGCTGGTTTTGGCTTCCCAGTTTTTAATCCGTTGTCCCTCATCGAGGATGATCAGGTCCCACTTCACCCGCTCGATGGATAAGATATCCCGCAGCACCTGCTCATAGTTGCAGATGGTGAAAAAGCTTTCATTGTCATATTGCGCCGGCCGCTCCCTGGCGCTGCCCAGGATGAGCTGGCAGCTGCGATCGCTGAACCGTTCGATCTCGAGCAGCCATTGGGATTTCAGGGAAGCCGGACAAATCACCAGAACTCTGGAAACGGGCACATGGCGCGACAGCAGTTCGGCCGCTCCGATGCCCTGAATGGTTTTGCCCAGTCCCATGTCATCGGCCAGCACCGCCCGGCCGGCTCCGACGGCAAATGCAATCCCGTCCAGCTGGTACGGAAGCAGTTCGGATTTCAACAGAGTTTTGCGCAAGGGGTGCTTTTGGGGGTCTTTACGGATTTCGGCCACCGTCTCGGCCACGTGCTCGGCAAACAGCTTCTGATTGATGAATTCCTCGGCATCCGGATATATGGTAACCGTCGTGCCGAGGTTTTCCACTTTACGCACACTGCGAATAAGCTTTTGTACGTTGTGTATCGGTTTATCCCTGTACGCTGCCAGGTGTTTGGCAACCGCGGGCGACACATTATCCGGGGTCAAGATGCCGAGCTGAAGGTCTTCTCCGTAACGCAGAAATACGCACACCTCCATGATTTCCGCCGGCGTATCGCGAACTTTCTTTTTGAATCGTTTTTTCGCTTTATCCAAGGCATAGATCAGGTGTTTGCAAGTTCCCAGGGTGTTTTTGCGAAAATCCGGACATGAGCAGAACGACTCGCCCGGCTGCCAACCCCGAAGGGCCAGCCGATAGCTTTTACCGGATGCCGCGTTGGTAATGATGTAATCGGTCCACAACTGGCGCGAATCCATAGACTGCAGGCGCATTTTTTCTTTTTGTGCCCGCTCCCGACGGTCTGCGATCGCCTGTTTGACCAAAGCCGCTTCGCTCAGGCTTTCCATGGGAACGACTTCCGGCGGCGCTGCGGACAGTCCCAGGGAAAGTTTTTCCTCCAGAATCAGGGCCAAGGCGGCACCCTGATGATCACAGGCGGTGGAACAGCGACTGCATTCGATCTTCAACCGTTTGGGTCGCATGGAATCGAGGGTAATTTCAACCCGGGCACCGGCGATATCGAGCCGGAATCGGGTTTTTGTGAGGGATGCCTGTTCGAACAGGTCGATATCGTATTTTCCGCCGGCCAATATCAGATGTTTGCCCCGGGCGCCCAGCAGTTTACAGGCATCGGTATATGTAAGATGAGACAGCTTGTCTTTTAAGTTGATCATAACGGCCATTTCCTTGCGTTTCGATTCCGGGTTGCAGGAGCCATCGCAATCGATGCCCTGGGTGCAAACCCTCTATTTGTAACGTTCGAGTAGACGATTCGATTGTCAGATTCGACAGCTTTTATATCTATACGATTATCCCTTCTCAAATTGGGTGTCAATGGCTTTGATCCGCGGGATTTATCCAAGCCTTGGTAATAGTTTCGGCGCACATCATGCCGGAATTTTGATAAATTTTTTCTTTACATCGTCATATGACTGTATTATTTTGCAATATGGCATAAAAATGGCGATAAAAAGGAGCCGCGATGGCAAGATCCCAAACCCAAAAAAATCAGACGGCAGTCAGGAAATTTCCCGCTAACTATGCAGTCATCGGTTTGAATTCAATCAAGACGGAAAAAAACACCTTGATCCGGAGCATAAAAAAGGGTCTGCCGGTGTCTGCCTTCGAAAAGGTTCAAAAAGAGTTGAATATTTCGGCGGACAAGCTGGCTGCCGCGGTAAACATCGCCAGCCGCACCCTGGCGCGCCGCAAAAAAGAAGGCCGCTTTCATCCCGATGAATCGGAGCGGGTCTTGAGAATTGCCAGTTTGTTCGATCGAGCGTTACAGGTTCTTCATAGCCATATACGAGTGCAAATCTGGTTCAAATCGCCGCAAAAGGGATTGGGAGGCAAAACGCCTTTGGAATATGCGGATACGGAACCCGGCGCCCGCGAAGTTGAAGATCTGCTGGGCCGCCTCGAGCATGGCGTGTTTTCATGATGATCGTCGCCTGGCGGATTGTACAGGCGCACCTTGCCCAGCGTGCGTTCAGCGGTGAAGGCGCCCGCCGCTATGGCGGCCGCTGGAACAGCAAGGGCCAGGCGGTGATTTATACAGCAGACTCCATCTCGCTGGCGGTTTTGGAGATTCTGGTCCATATCCAAATTTATGACATCATGGGGGAATACGTTTATATCCCTGTCGAATTCAACCGTTCCCAGTCGCTTTCCCTGAATCCGGATAAACTGCCGGACAACTGGTACGAAGATCCCGCCCCGCTGGCACTAAAGCAGATAGGCGATTCCTGGGTCGAAGGTCAGGAGTCGGTTATTTTAGAGGTGCCCAGCGCCATTGTGCCGACAGAAAAAAACTTCCTTATCAATCCGGCACATCCGGATTTCACCAAATTAAGAATGGGCGAGCCCGTGAAATTGGAGTTTGATCCAAGACTCCTAAAACGATAATGGACCCATCGAGCAGGGGAGGTCATGCGGGTTCCCCACGCGCTGCATTCGTGATTGACATGATCCATCGCTTCAGCTATGGACGAGAACATCACCAAAGTTTACCCGATCTTGCAATGATAGGGTTTTATCCGGTGTATCTTTCGGGTTTCGGCGGCTCATCGTGGGAAAAGGAGATTTGGCATGTCAGAATTAACCTTGTGGAAAAAGCAGGAAATGGACAAACTCCGAAAAGAATTGGATCTTCTTTTCAGACGTTTTCGGAGAGGCTTCGGCGTTCCCCGGACGTTTCTCGAAGTCGTTGAATCTTTTTCGACGGAGTTGTCGGAAACCCAGGATATGCTCGTTCTGAGTGCCGATCTGCCGGGTTTCACGCCGGAAGAAATTGAAATTTCGGTCACGGAAGACACCCTCAATCTAAAGGCCGTAACCAGCGAAGACCACGTCGACAGCGGCGATAACTTTCAGAGAATTCAAAAAAGCTCCCGTTCTTTTGCGCGAACGATTTCCTTTCCCTGCAGAATCGTTGCCGAGGACGTCAAGGCCACTTATAAGGACGACATTTTGAGAATCGAGCTTCCCAAGTGCAAGCCGAAAAGCCCGCGCGGCGTCGCCGTGGACATGGAATGACCCCGAGGCCGGTTGTCGGCCTGAGCCGCATCATTTCGTTTTTAAAAAGCCGCAGCCGCCGGCTAATGGGTAGCCGGAGATTTTGATTCAAGATCAAGGCGGGGACACAATTTAACCAGTAAACATGCTGATGTATGTTGAGGAATTATACTGTGTCCCCAACACCGAGATTGGGCCAAAAGATTATTTTGAGAAGCAACCTGTGCGAGGAGAGAACTTATGCCCCCGGAAAAATCAACTTCGAAGGTACCTGTCGAAAATTTGCGATGGCGACTGGATCCGGCCACCCTGTCTTTCGAAACCACCAATGATCTCAAACCGTTGAAGGAAATCATCGGCCAGAAAAGAGGGGTCGAAGCGTTTCGGTTCGGCATCAATATGGCCAAACCGGGCTATAACGTTTTTGTTACGGGGATGGCCGGATCGGGACGAAAGGCCACCGTAAAGCGCCTCCTGGAAGAAATGTCCGGAAAAGATGGCCCCCAGGAAGACCTTTGCTATGTGAACTGCTTCAAGAACCCGGAGTCCCCGGTCCTGATTCGTCTGTCGGCGGGAAGCGGCGGGGCCTTCAAACAGGACATCAAGACCTTTGTCGAAAGACTGAAAAAAGACATTCCCAAGCTTTTCGAAAGTCAGGAATACATTCATGTCAAAAAAGAAATAATGGAGACTTATGAACGGCAGGCCAGCAGCTTTTTTAAGTCCCTGGAGCAAAAAGTCAAGGCGGAGGGATTTGCCATTGTCGATGTTCAAATGGGACAGTTCAAACGCCCGGAGGTCATGCCGCTGGTCGATGACAAACCCGTGCCGATCGAAGAACTGGAAGCACTGGTGGAAAAGGGCCGTTTCCCCCAGGCGGAGTATGAAGAGCTGAAACAAAAACATGGTGTGCTGCGCAGCCAGATCGATCAGATTTTTCTTGAACTGCGGGACCTCCAGAGGGAGGTCTCCGAAAAAATCGAAAAAATGGACCGGGCCACCTTCATGAAGACGGCCTCCGATCTGGCTGCCGCCCTCGTGGTAAAGTATTCCAACGAAAAGATTAAACAGTACATCCAAGATATGATCGAAGACATGTCCGACAACCTGAAAATTTTCAGTCCGCAAAATGTTCCTCAAATTCCCGGCCTGCCGGCGGTGATGCCCGAAGTGGACCAGTTCCAACCCTATAAGGTCAATTTGCTGGTGGACAACAGCCAGCGCAAGAGCCCTCCGGTGATCATCGAAGAATATCCGACCTACCGCAACATTTTCGGCGCCATCGAACGCGTCGTCGACCGCAATGGCGTCTGGCGCACCGATTTCAGCAAGATCAAGGCCGGGTCGCTGGTCGAGGCCAGCAGCGGATATCTGGTGCTCAACCTCAAAGACGCCATCATCGAACCCGGTGTCTGGCAGGCGCTGAAGCGGGCGCTGAAAAGCAAGAAACTCGAAATCCAGACCTTCGATCCCATGTATTTTTTCACCACCACCGGGTTAAAACCGGAACCCATCGAACTCAATGTCAAGGTGGTGTTGATTGCCGATGCCTACCTGTATAATATGCTCGGCTATTATGATGAAGATTTGCACAAGATATTCAAGGTCCGGGCCGATTTCGATACAGTTATGGACAAAAACGCGCAGACCATTGAGCAATTTGCGGAATTTATCAAAACGGCGACCGATGAAGAGAACTTGAGACCGCTCGATCGGACGGCAGTGGCCGCGCTGGTGGAGCAGGCCGTGCGAATGACCGGCCGGCAGGAGAAGATATCCACCAGCTTTCCGTCTATTTGTGACCTGATACGGGAATCGGATTATTGGGCCGCGCAGGAAAACCAGACCGTGGTGACCGAACAGCATGTCGACCAGGCCATCGAGGCCCGGATTTTTCGCGCCAATCTGGTGGAAGAGCGGCTCCAGGAAATGATCGACCGGGGGACCCTGATGATCGACGTGGCCGGCGAAGTGGTCGGCCAGGTCAACGGGCTGGCCGTTTTTACCCTGGGTGACTATATGTTCGGCAAACCCACCCGCATCACGGCCTCGACTTCCATGGGCCGTGCCGGCCTCATCAATATCGAGCGTGAAGCCGAGATGTCCGGCAGCACCCATAATAAAGGTGTTTTTATTCTCAGCGGCTATTTGAGAAAGAAGTTCGCCCAGGAAAAACCGCTTACCATGAGCGCCAGCATCGCCTTTGAGCAGTCCTACAGCGGGGTCGACGGCGACAGTGCTTCGTCCACCGAAATCTACGCCCTATTGTCCAGTTTGTCCGGGGTTCCCATTCATCAGAATACTGCGGTCACCGGCTCGGTCAATCAAAAAGGCGAGGTGCAGGCCATCGGCGGGGTCAATCAAAAAATCGAGGGATTTTGCGATTGCTGCCGCCGCCTGGGGTGGAGCGGCGATCAGGGGGTTGTCATTCCTGCCAGCAATGTCAAGGATTTAATGCTGCGCAAAGACGTCGTCGATGCGGTCAAAAAAGGTGAATTTTTCATTTACGCGGTCAATAACATCGATGAAGGCATCGGGATTCTCACGGGAAAGGAAGCCGGAAAATCACGGGACGACGGCACCTATCCGGAGGGGAGCATCAATTTTCTGGTCGACCGCAAATTGAAAGAACTCGCCGAAGGCATCAAAGCCTTTGCCGGCGGCGATGGCGGACAGGATACCCAGACAAAAGGTGGATGTCATAAATGCTGAGTTAAAAATATTGGGGCACGGATTTACAGGATCTATATTCTGGCCGGCTGCATAGTTTTTCGCGGACCATGAGATTCGATAATCACCCAGGAGCCGTGTTTATCAGCGTTCATCCGTGTCCCGTATCATCTTCCAGGCGTGATATCGCCGCAGGTGGAAAAGCGCTCGGGCCGCCCGCTTCGCCGAGGGGTAGGCCGGGATGCCGGCTTCACAAAATTGGGCTCTCAAGCGGGCTCCCGCTACCGCCAGGTCCGGATTACCGCCGTCTGAGTCGATGGTTAAAACGGTTGGTTTGGGGGGCTGCCGGTTTTTCAGAAACGA
This sequence comes from uncultured delta proteobacterium, assembly GCA_963774425.1. Lineage (GTDB taxonomy): Bacteria > Desulfobacterota > Desulfobacteria > Desulfobacterales > JAFDCJ01 > JAFDCJ01. The sequence continues at coordinate 57,856 of CAVZEZ010000037.1, forward strand.
TATGATTTCCGGCGTGGGATCGGCCACATCCGGAATATGATATGCCGCCCGTAGGATCAGCCGATCCACGACAATAACCGACACCCCGGGATCCTGGTATCCCAGCTCCAATACCCGGGCCAGGTATCGCGCGTCGATAAACGTCTGCCACATGTCCAGCGGGTTGCCGGCAATCGACCCGGCGGTGGGCACACTCTCCCGCAAAAACGCCATGCTGGCTTCGGACAGAGACGCGATCTCGAATCCTTCCCGGTTGAAGGTGTCACTGTAGGCCACGCTGTTTCCACCGCCGCCGCCGATGAGAAAAACGCCCTTGCCCGCAGGCGGGGGCAGCAAGCTCAAGGCGGTGATGGCGTCCACCCATTCATTCATCGAACGCACGCGAACCACCCCGCATTGACGGCAAAAAGCGCCCCACAGTTTGCGGCTGCCCGCCATGCCGCCGGTATGCGAGGCCGCCGTGGCCGCCCCCGCAGCACTCTCACCGCCTTTCCAGAGGATAACCGGCTTTTTGCGATTAACCTTTTGTACCATCCGAAACAAGACCCGCGCATCGGTCACGCTTTCCAGATACATGGCAATGCACCCGATGTTGTCGGCATCCGCCATCATTTCGAGGAAATCCGTACTGTCGAGAACGGCGGCGTTGCCGAAACTCACCGCCTTGGCAACGCCGATTCCCAGGGAACAGAGGTATTCGGTCAGGCGCTGGGTGAGCCCTCCGCTTTGCGAAATGATCCCGACCGAACCGTTCAGGCCCGGAATCGCACCCCAGGCCGTCAGATTCGACGCGGGGCAATAAGGCCCCATGCAGTTGGGGCCGATAATCCGCAGGCCACCGCTTTTCGCAATGGCCACGATTTGCTCTTCGAGCTGTTTGCCTTCGGGCAGTCCCGTCTCTTTGAACCCGGAGGTGAGGATGTGAATGTGACGCAACCCGATTCGGGCGCAGTCTTTTAGAATCGAGGGAACGTGCCTGGCGGCGACGCACACAATGGCCAGGTCCGGAACCTCCGGAAGGGACAAAAGGTCCGGATAGGTCTTGAGATCCCCGATCCGATCGGCTCGGGGGTTTATCGGATAGAGTTCTCCGGCATAACCCGCTTCCTGTAGCTTGAGCAGAAAACTCGTCCCGCCGAATTTGTAATTCCCGGTGGACACCCCCACAATGGCAATCCGGGCTGGATTGAAAATCTTTTGAAAATCGGTTTGATTTAAAGCCATTTAAATACTCCAGATCTGTTCGCGTCTTCACAAATTATCCTTATTACCGGAACCGGGAATTTTATTCAATGGACATGTGACCATTTCTGTACGGGTCTTGATCAAATTTTGTCACCCGGGCTTCACCCCAATTCACTGCCGGCCTGCAACCACTTGACTATACATATATTTTTTTAAGCCCGTGAGTGGCGCGCATATTGCAGTTGCCAGGGATAAAAATAACAGGAGGGTTTCAGCCCGTGAAACGGATACTCGGTAGAATCCTGGATCGCATCAAGACCCTTGAAGACGACCCCCGCCCGATAGGCTGCGAAAAATTAACGGGTCAAGAAAAGTATCGATTAAGACAGGGACGATATCGAATTGGCTACTCGATCCAGGATGAAGAACTCGCTGTTTGGGTCGTGAAAGTCGGTCACCGCAAAAATATTTATCGCTGAAGCGAACGAAAGCTTGGAGTCAGACACCTAATAGCTCCGCTTGCGGTTTTAGGGATCAGTTGGTTTTCGATCCTTATGCTTGTTTTAACTATCTGAACCAATTTTAGTCGGCGCTGCTCAAGCTTAACGTTAGTCAGGTTAAAACCAAGCAAGAAGACTGGCATGAGAGGTTAATTGCGTTGAGCCGGTACGGGCTTCAACCGGATCCTGGTATCGTCTAAAAGGTGAACAACTACCAGCGAAACAGCATCGCTCCGGCGGTGAAACCGGCACCGAAAGCATCCGTCAGTACCGTTTGGCCCTTGCGGATACGGCCGTCGCGGATCGCTTCGTCCAGTGCAGTTGGAATGGTTGCGGCCGAGGTGTTCCCGTAGCGGTCCAGGTTGATGATCACCTGGTCCATCGAAATGCCGATACGGGGAGCGACTGCTTCTATAATCCGGAGATTGGCCTGATGGGGCACGAACCAATCGAGACGAACCGGCGGCAAGTGCAATTGTTCCAAGGTGCGCAATGCGCATTCCGCGAGCGTTCGCACCGCCACCTTAAATAGCTCTCGACCGTTCATGTGCATTTTGTGAAGATTCTGTTCATACCGTTGCGGGGTGACTTCCAGATTGGAGCCGCCGGCCGGAATATAAAGCAGCCGGCTCAGATTGCCGTCTGAAGACAGATAACTGGACAGGATCCGGCGACTGGACCGGGCTGAAACCCGTTCGACAACGGCCGCCCCGGCACCGTCCCCGAACAGGATGCAAATGCTTCGATCCTGCCAGTTGACCAGTTGGCTGAGAACTTCAGCGCCGACTACCAGGACGGTCTGCGAGTGCCCGGAACGGACAAATTGCTCGGCGGTAACCACGCCGTAAATGAATCCCGAACAGGCGGCATTGATGTCCATCGCCCAGGCTCTGTCGGCGCCCAGTTTTTGCTGAAGCCAGCAGGCCGTCGACGGCATCAAGGTATCCGGAGAACAGGTGGCATAAATTATCTGATCGATATCCCGCGGATGTCTTCCTGCCATTTCAAGTGCCCGCCGGGCCGCCCGGGCACCCAGTGAGGAGTTCGTTTCGGCTTCGTTACGGACATCTGAAACCCTTCTTTCGGTTATTCCGGTTCTTTCCCTGATCCATTGATCGCTGGTTTTCTGACCAATGCGCGTTAACTCCCGGGCGATATCATTATTGGTGATCTTTCCCGGGGGAAACGCCGATCCCGTTCCGGTGATCCGGGCTGCAAAGTCCATTTATCGATAGGTTCCCTTCAGCATAGTGTTTCAGATAACATAAGAACTATCCCATTCAGAAGCAACAACAGACAAACAAAGCGTTAAGCGAGATCGAGCATTCATCGACTCTCAACGGTGGGCGGGCTGCCGGCCAGGCAATTCGGGATTATGGCAGGTAATCGCTCCGGTTCAGGACACCGCGGATAAATTTACCCTGAAGGTAATTTTTAACGTTTGTCAGGGCCTGTTCGGTGGCAGCCGGCATCATCCCCGGGACATGATCGGCCACATGCGGTGAGCCGATGAAGTTGGTCAGATCGCAGAAAGGATAATCCGGGGTGTAATCCTGGCCTTCGATCGGTTCCGACCACCAGGTGTCGATGCCGGCGAGAAAACCCGGATTTAAAGTCAGGTGACTGAACAGCGCCTGCTGGTCGATGACATCCCCGCGGCCCACGTTGATCAAGATGGCATCGGATTTCATCCATTCCAACTGCTTTTTCCCTATAAAATTCCGGGTTTCTCTTGTTAATGGGACGGTAATCACGACCACATCGGAAACCTGCAGCACGTGTTGCATGTCCGCTACCGTCCCCATGAAATCCAGCGGGCATTCCGACTGGCCGCGGCGATTGATACCGTATACCTTCATGCCGGCGGCTCGCATAGTCTCCGCAATCTTGGTTCCGTTGCCTCCCATACCGAGAATGGCACAGATACCGCCTTTGAGGTTTCGATTATAGCCGGAGCGGTCAAAACGGCCTTCGCAGAGCAATTTGTGCCTGGGAAACAGATTTTTCGCCAGGGCGAGGGTCAGGGCCAACACGTGTTCGGCCAGAGGTCCGGCGAACGCCCCCGGATTGGCGGCCAGCAAGATATCTGCTGGAAGCTGGTCAAAAGGCAGGTGATCGGCACCGGCATAGATAAGCTGAATAAATTGCACCTTCCCCAGGCGGGAGATCTCTGCGGGAGCGATTTCTTTCGGGGAAAAACTCAGCGCGACAATGATGTCGGCGCCGGCGAGCAGACGGTTGCGCTCCTTTCCGGCGGAATCCGCAAGAAATTGAATATCGGCGATATCATTCAGTACCTCACGGATAATTTCTTTTTCGGTTTCATTGGTTGAGTATGTTACCAGAACAGTTTTTTTCATGGTGGATTTGACCCGGGTCTGAAATCGTGTTCCAATCCAGATTATCAATATAATCATCAAAATGCTGAAAATTATCTTTCAACTCTTTGATGGTGGAAGCGGCTTCCGAAAGGTTTTGGCTGTCACCCATTTTTTCGAGCGTCATGGCGGTTGTCTGAATCTTTTTGAGACCCAGGTTGGCGGATACCCCCTTGAGACTATGGGCCTCGAATTTTAGTTTTTCCGGATCCTGATTCGCAACGGCCTTCTCGATCCGCTGGAAGTAATTTTGCTGATTTTGTCTGAATTCGGATAACATCGAATCGAGAAAAGAGACATCACCCATCGCACAGTGCAGTGCGTTTTTAAAATCATAGAAAACTTCAGTTTCGCTTTGCACGATTTGCGCCGGCTCCGGCACGGGTTGATCCGGCTGTTTTGTATCGACCTCCCGGCCGTCCACAGACAACCATTTTTTGATCTTGGCTGCCAATTCCTCCGGCTTGACGGGCTTGGCAAGGTAATCATCCATTCCGGCTTCCAGGCAGCGCTCGCGGTCACCCTTCATCGCATTGGCAGTCATGGCGATGATGGGAATGCGTCGCACACGGGTTGAAGATCGAAGATCACAAGCGGATATGTTCTCGGAATCTTTGGCCCTGGGGCTGGAACTATGCGCTTGGAGTTCCTTTTCCAAAGCGCGGATCTCCCGGGTCGCTTCAATGCCATCCAACACGGGCATCTGAACATCCATGAGGATAAGATCATAAGGGATGCCCTTAAATTCGTCAACGGCTTCTCTTCCGTTGACCACCGCATCGGCCCGGCATCCTATTTTTGACAAAATGTTCAAAGCCACCTTCTGATTGACGATATTGTCCTCGGCAACCATAATAAGGGCGTTGATTGCAGCCGACTCCTTCTTTAAACGGGGTCTGAGCGGATCGTCGGCACACAAGGAGTGATTTTTGCCAGCGCAATGACCCAATACTGCCAAAATGCTTTCCAATATCTGTCCGCGCTTGACAGGTTTGGTCAGCCAGGCATCGTAGCCGAGCTGCTTTGCCCTGGCGGCATCGCCCCGCAGGCCTCGGGAAGTCAACATGATCAGCTTGGTTCTGCTGAAATCGGAATTGGCTTTGATGGACCGGGCTAATTCCTCACCACCCATGTCCGGCATCATGTGATCGATGATGGCCAGGTCGAAAGGATCACGATGCCTGACGGCGCGCTGCATGGATTCAAGGGCCTCATGAGCGCCGGGTGCCGATTCGAATCTGCATTTCCAGGAGCATAGGTGGGAACATAGAATTTCACGGTTGATGGCATGGTCGTCCACCACCAGCACGCGTTTGCCTTCAATGTCCTCGGAAACGATCGATGTCTGGGATTCCGGTTTCTGCTGTTTTTCGAATGTGGCTGTGAACCAGAATTTCGATCCGCGGCCTTCCTGGCTTTCAACCCCGATTCGTCCTTTCATCATGCCAACCAGTTGACGGGAAATAGCCAATCCCAATCCCGTTCCACCGTAGGTGCGGGTTGTGGATGCGTCAACCTGGGAAAAGGGCTTGAACAACCGGTTGCGACGCTTTTCCGGAATCCCGATGCCTGTATCCGTAATGTCAAAACACAGGATCGCTTGGGTATCGGTTTTCTCTTGAAGACCAACCCGGATGACAACCTCGCCCTGCTCGGTAAACTTGATGGAATTGGATATCAGGTTGAGCAGGATTTGCCTTAGGCGTCCCGGGTCCCCTTTGAGGAACTGGGGGACGGCCGGATCTAAAACCACTGCGAATTCCAAACCTTTGTCATGGGCCTTCACGGCCAACATCTCCGACACGCCGTCGATCTCGCGGTGCAGATCGAAGCTCAGAATCTCGAATTCGAGCTTACCCGCTTCGATTTTGGAGAAATCGAGAATGTCGTTGATAATGGATAACAACGCATCGGCGCTGCCTCGAATGGTTTGCACAAAATCGAGTTGCTCAGAGTCCAGGTTCGTCTGGACAAGCAGGCCGGACATCCCGATGATCCCATTCATGGGGGTACGGATTTCATGGCTCATGTTGGCAAGAAAATCACTTTTTGCGACCGATGCCGCCTCAGCCGCTTCTTTGGCCTCCTTCAACTGGTGTTCATACTGTTTTTGGTCGGTGATATTTTTATTGATGCCGCGATAGCCGAGCAATTTCCCCTCTTTGCTGTAAATCGGCACACCGTTGATCATGATGCAGACGCGGTTGCCATCCTGGTCCGAACCCCAGATTTCGACATCGACAATCGCCTGCCCCTTACGTTCCGCCTCTATAAAAATCTCGCGAATATGGTCCGCTTCATCTGTCAATATGCCCTGATCGAAGGGATTTCCCATTACTCTGTCGTGACCGTACCCCATAATTTTTTCGATCCGGCCATAGGAATGCGTAAAAATTCCATTGCGATCCACTTCCCAAATCCAGTCTGCCGAACTAAGGGCGACGTCCCGAAATCTTTGTTCGGACGCTTCCAAAGCTGCGGTGCGTTCCCTGACCCGCTGTTCCAGTTGTTCATTCAATTTACGGATTTCCTGGTCCCGCTCGCGGATGTTGGCTGCCATGGCTGACAACGAGGCCGCCAACTGCGCCACCTCATCCCGGCTTTTTACCACCGTGACCCGGTGATGATATTTCCCGTCTCCGATGATTCTGGCATCCTCGGATAGGATCTTCAAGGGAGAAACCATGCGGCTGAGCATGGCATAGACGACGGCCAGGCACAGCAGCGAACTCAAGGCCATGACCAGGGATATGCCTTGCACCGCCTGACGGATACCCGCATTCTTGGCTTCGGCCTTGATCGTGTAGCCGATGGTCCAGTGCCAGGGTTCAAACGTGCGGAAGACCATCCATTTTTCTTCACCGTGCCAACGATAAGTCTGGACTCCGCTATGCATCGCCAGCATATTTCGGGTGAAATCCTGCTGGGCCAGCTCAGCGGAACCCGGCTGCAACGTGGGGTGCAGGACCACCCGACCGGCCGCATCGATGATGAAAGGATAAATCTCAAGACCAGACCGGTAGTGGAGGCTCCCCAGCTCCTTGGCGGTGGATTGTTTATATCCCTCGGCAAATAGGCTTTCCATGCCCGAGGAAATCAACTTATCCTGCCGTTTTTGAAGCGTTCTCAACATGACTTCAAGTTGATTGGCATAGGCCTTTTCGTTTTCAGCATTAATGATCTGCCGGGTGACCACAATACTTACAAACAGGATAATCGCGGTACTCAAAACATAGCAGATACATATAATGCTGAGCAATTTTGTCCGCATGGAGGATCCAGCGGCCATGTTCTTCATGGATTGAACTAAATCGGTATGGATTTTCATTGATAAATGATGCCGTCTTCAATCAATAAATTAATGAGATCCTGGGGTGGGCTAATCCCCAGCATTTTGGCTCTGGCCAGGTTCAGGGCCGGTACCCCGTTGGGCGGTGTGGATATGGGCAATTCTGAAGGGTCGGCCCCTTCAATAATGTTCAGGGCCAGCGCTGCGGAGAATTCTCCCTGCATGCCGCCGTCGTCGGTCGCCGAAGCCAGGATCCCGTCTTTGACCTGGTAGGCCCAGGACGCGGTTTCCGGGATGGCGCTGTTGGCGGTGATCCAGTTGACGACCGCTTCGCTGGGCATCAGCTCCCCGTGCTGGTCATGAACGGTATTGGAGGTTAACACTAACAGCACATCAACCTGATCTTGCCAGGCTGATATTTTCGTCTGCCACTCGGAAAACTGATCCGATTGCAGCGTGTCTTTCCATTGCAGCGGAAGGGAATCGGGCCGAATGGTTTTCAAAGAATTTAACATCGCCGTGCCCGATGTGGACCGGTCGGTGACCACCGCAAAGGACCGGGCGGAAGGCCTTAGTTTTTTCATCAGTATCAGGCTTTGCTGATAGTAGGTGGTCTGGTAGACACCGGTAATGTTGTGGCCCGGCTTTTCGAAAGTATCGATTTTGGGCGTGGAAAGATACCGGCGGGGATTGCCGTTTACGCCGTTAAATACCACCGGAACATTGTCCAGCTTGAGTCCAACCCACACGAGGGCATCATCATCTGTCGTAAAAACCAGATCCGGCTGACGGCGCTCGATATCCTCCAGGATACGCTGCGCCTGAGCTTCCATTTTTTCCGGCGTATCGTTTACGAAGGCGTCGATGCTGCTGCTAAATAAGCGGTAATTGATTCCGTTTTTAAAACCGCCTCTCTCAAGACCCTTTACAATACCTTCATTGATTTCTCGGGTCCATCTGAAGGCTTTCGAATTATAGCTGTCCACCACATAGAATAGGGGTATCGGCTTGCGAGTCGGCTCCACGGCAGGGCTTGCAGCCAATGATTTTGTCGGTTCCGGGGGGTGGTCTGTCCGACCTGTCTGTTGTAGATTTTCCGCCCGGTCGCCGCACGCGACAACAAGCCACAGGTACAGGATCACTGTCCACAAGGACCGGGGTTGAATACAAAAATATGAACGCAAAGCAGCCGTTCTCCTTCATGGGATTGGAATCGCCCGATAAAACCGGATCACGATCGCCGGATGCGTGGGAATAGATAAGAAGGGCAACACCACGTGCAACCAAGTGGATGCAAAGCGTGTGCCAGATGACCCTAAGCGCAACAAATAGCTGTTTTGACTTGGAAATGAAGGCCCTTGAGGTCAACTGAAGGTGTCAAGTTCGTGACATGCAGCAAAAACGAAAGCGGCCAAAAAAATCGCAACGGCACTGGCTGGGCAGGGACGGATGGGTGCTGTCGGATAAGGGGCGTGAAAGCATGAATTGACGGGTTTGGCCCTCAGAATAAAAAAGGACGGCAATCGCCGTCCTTTTTTAAAGAATTCCGCTTGCCTAACGCGGCTGCCCGGCTGCAATCTGGGAGATGTGAAGCACCTTTGTCTTCAATCCATGTCTGCGAATGCCGTAGGAAAGCTGAATCATGCAGGCCGGACAGGACGTTACCAGAATATCGGCATTGGTTTTTTTAAGATTCTCCATCTTGCGATCCAGCACTTTTTGGGACAGATCGTAATGGGACAAGGCATAGGAACCGGCGCCGCCACAGCACCAGTCCGCTTCCGGCATTTCCCGGTATTCAATCCCCGGTGTATTTTTCAGAAATTCTCTGGGCTCTTTTGTCAAACCCTGGCCCCGTGAGGCATGACAGGGATCGTGGTAGGTCGCCACCACCGGCTGATCGGCAGATAGAGATACCGGTTCAGCAGGTACGATCAGCTCCACCATATCCTTGAACAGCGCCGCGACTTTTTGCGCCGCTTCCCCACGCTCGTCGTCTGCGAAAAGAACCGGATATTTCTTCAAAAAAGAGGCGCAGCTGGAACAGTCGGTGACGATCGCATCGAAATTTCCCGACGTCAAAATGTCCAGGTTTTTTGCGGCCAGCTTTTTGGCCGCTTTTATATCGCCATAGGAGTGGGCCGGCAGCCCGCAGCAGCAGTTGTTTAGCAAGGTAACCGTTTTGCCGATCTTTCGCAATAATCCCAACGTGGCTTCACCGGTTTCCTGCTGGATAACATCGACGCCGCAGCCGACAAAGTAGCCGATCCGCAGCGATTCCCCGCTGCCCTCGTATTCACCGGGTTTTATCCTGTCCCGAAAGGGCAGGGGTGGAAGTTTCTCAATAATTCCTTCAGCCTGTGAAAAATCGCGTCCGAAAACCCGCAGCAGCCCCAGGGCCCGGGCCAGACTCGAGATCCCCGTATTTTTCCCCATCGCCACGGCACGGGCCGCCAGATGCAGCCGCCGGGGATAGGGCAGAAGATAGTCGAACAACATCTGGTGGATGGGTTTACGTTCGACCTTTTCAAGGTATTCCGTGCGCGCCTTGTTCACCAGGTCGGCGGTAGGCACCGCCGGAAAACAGTTGGCGGTGCAGGCGCCGCATCCCAAACAGTCATAAAGCGGCTCCTCGAGTTCCTTATTCCAATCAAGTCGTCCCTCGATCAGGGCGCGCAGCAGCGCCAGCCGGCCGCGGGCGACGCCGGATTCATGCCCGGTGGATCGGAAAATCGGGCAGGCCACCTGGCAAAAACCGCATTTATTGCACTGGGCGATCGCATCGTAGTGTTCAGATATTTCCATATTGTTCCTTTTTAGAATGACTTGCTTTTTTCCTATTCAAATCCTTCATGAACAGAAATAAAGTTTTTTTGAACGGAAAAATACAGGAATTGCCTTTATGAATTTGCCGTTGAATCGACTTCAATTAATCCCTTCAATTCCTCGATCCCTTAATCCCTCAATTCGATTTATTCATACTTTCCCCGGCAGACACCCCGGGGCGAAAATATTGTCGGGATCCAGGGCGGCCTTGATCCGATGCATGACCTTCCATTCCGGACGCGGATTGCCGAAGACCTCGTTTCGTTCGCGGAAATCATCCGGAGCGCTGATCAGCAATCCATGGCCCTGGTGCCCATCGATCTGCCCGCAGATGTGTTTCCAGTCTTCATCTTGCATTTCATCCAGACCGGCAAGCACCCGGCCGCAACCATAATCCAGCAAAACCCGCGAAAGCCGCGGACGATCGCCAATTGCGCTGATGAAAGCCGCCACCCGATCGAGGGGGAAATCGGCGCGCAGGATAAACGGATGCCGGCCAACTTCACGGTATTCATCGCTGAATCTTCCAGTATGCAACGGATATTCGGATTTCTCCACAGAATGGAGGCCGGTGTTTTCAAGCAGGGCGCCGCATTTGTCCATTTGATAGTCAACGGTTTGGGAAAACCCTTCAAAGCCGACGACTATTTTCCAGACAGCGGTATTCTTGACGGTTGGCGACGAATCGGTCGGCAGACAGGCCACATAGATTGCCGAGAGCTTGGATTGGACGATTTCAAGTGCCGTCGCCGCGCAGGCATCCAGGGACCCTGCGGCGCTGATGGCCGCACAGCGCTCCGGCACCGCCGAAACCCGCCAGGTCGCTTCCGAAATGAAGCCGAGGGTGCCGGCCGAACCCGTTAAAAGGCGCGTCATGTCATAACCCGCAACGTTTTTGACGACTCTGCCGCCGGCGGTCACCGATCGGCCCTTGCTATCGATGTAGCGCAGGCCCAGCAGAAGATCCCGCGGCGCACCATATGCCATGCGCTCCGGTCCGCAGGAGGCCAATGCAACCAGACCACCGACCGTGGAGTCGGCATTGAACAAAGGTGGTCTTACCGGCAGCCATTGATTGTTGGCCTTCAAATGGTCTTGCAGCGCCGCGAACGACATCCCGGCTCCTACGGTAATGACCTGATTGGGCGGATCGTACTCGATGACTTCGGACAGGGACAGACTGGCCAGAGACTGGACATCCCTGTTCGGCAGATTGCCGTACCGGCTGAAAGTTCCGCTGCCGGCCGGCATCAAGGCCCGCTTTTGCGATGCAGCAGCCTTGATCTTCTCCTTCATCTCCGACAGGTGCGCTCCGTTGCCGGAAAGCCCGCGCACCTGCTCCAGTAGGGTCGGCGCTTGCGCCTCATCATCGGAAACGTTGTCTTTCGGTGGGGGTATCACCTTGCCGGGGTTTAGAATATTATTCGGATCGAATGCCCCCTTCAGCGCCCGCTGGGCCTTGAAATCAGTTTCGGAAAAAATCATCCGCATGGCTTCCTGCTTTTCGAGACCGATTCCATGCTCGCCGGATATGGTCCCGCCCAATTTGACGCAGGCTTCCATGATTTCCCGACCGGCTTTTTCAACCCGATGAAGCTGATCGGTGTCTCGGGAGTCAAACAGCAGCAGGGGATGCAGATTCCCGTCGCCGGCATGAAATACATTGCCGTGTTTGCACCTGTGCTTTTCGGTTATCTCGGCGACCTTGGCCAGAGCCTCCGGCAGTCTGGTTCTCGGCACTGTGGCATCGTTGACCAGATAATTCGGCGCCAGGCGGGCAACCGCACCGAACGCACCCCGCCGACCCTGCCATAACAGATTGCGTTCCTGATTGTTTTTGGCGACCTGTATTTCGCGGCATTTGGTCTGCATGCAAATTTCCTGGATACGAGTGGCCTGCTCCTTGAGCCCGGCGGTGGGACCTTCCACCTCGATAATGAGCACCGCGGCGGCATCCCGCGGGTAGCCGCAGGCGTAGCTGTCTTCCACGGCCTTGATGATCATGGCATCCATCATCTCCAGTGTGGTGGGGAGAATTCCGGCGGAAATGATGTCGGAAACCGACCGCGCCGCATCCGCAATGGAGTCATAGGTTGCCAGCATGGTGATAATCGATTCGGACAATGGCAGGATGCGCACCGTTATTTCCGTCACGACCCCCAGGGTACCTTCGCCGCCGACGACCGCGCCTCGCAAATCATAACCCGGCGGGTCGAGCGCCGCACCACCGGTACGCACGATTTCACCGTCAGGCAGGATCATTTCCATTCCGAGAATATGATTGGTGGTCACCCCGTACTTCAGACAACGGGGACCGCCTGAATTTTCGCCGACGTTTCCGCCCAGCGTCGAAACTTTCTGACTGGCAGGATCCGGTGCATAGAAATAGCCGATGGCTGCGAGGGCGTCCTGAAGCTCCAGATTCGTCACTCCGGGTTGGACCACGGCATGTCGGCTTCGCGGATAAATTCCCAGGATACGGTTCAAGCGGGACATACAAAGAACCAACCCCTCGGTTTTCACGATGGTTCCGCCGGAAAGGTTGGTTCCAAATCCGCGGGGTACAAACGGGATGCCTGCCCGATGGGTCGCCATTACCACCCGGGCGGCTTCCCGGCTGTCCGCAGGAAAAACCACGACGCCCGGTTTGCTGCGGGCCAGGGAGGCATCATAAGAGTATAACTCGGCATGGGTCCGCGAAACAGACACCTGGCTTTTGCCCACAATCTCTTGCAGTTCATGTATGAATTTATCAGGGATCATTTCTTTTTACCTTCTTTGGGTTCACATGGCGCGGGACGTATTCAAAAAAACCGCCTCTCTCCGAGATGTTAACCCATCGTTGCAATATTGGGGGTTAAGGCTTTTGCCACCCGGCGGCCACAAAGGCGCCGGTTTCAAGCCCCTGCATCTGTCCTTCGTGTTCTATTTCAGATGCCTTGCCGGGGTCATCATGCATTTGAAAATGGACGGCTGTTTTGACGGCGCCCTCTACCGGCGCCAGGGCCTGCATATTCTACCTGCATGCCTTTTTTAACGAATCGACTCAAACTGGTGCCTTCCCCAATGGGATATACCGAAAGCTGTGCCAGCATCGGTTTAACCTCCTGTGCTGCCGGTCTCAGAAACCGAACATTTGGAATTTGGTGTTTGGATTTATCATTCAAGTTTCATTCCGGCCTTCAATCCCACACGCTGAGCAAACTCAGCCGCGTCCATTTTCACGCCCGCTGCATTTCTGACTTTTCCGATGCCCAATGCGCCGCCATCGAGTGCCATGACAAGCTCCCCGTCTTCGATACCCAAGATTTCGCCGGGATTCCGCTCGTTACCGGATTCAAGCAGCCGGGTCTGATAACATCTGAGCTTGCCGCCCTGAAACATGATATAAGCCCCCGGCTGGGGGTCGCAGCCTCTCACCAGGTTGTGAACTTCAGATGCCGGTTTGGACCAGTCGATCGCTGCGAACTTGTCGTCACAGGGTGGTTCATAACTTGCCAGCGCATCATCCTGCTCGATTTTGGGAGCCTTACCGCTTTTTACGAGATCCACCGCCTCGACAATAGCATCGATTCCCAATGGAAACAAATGGTTGAAATATAGGGATCCGGTGGTGTCCTCAGGAGCGATTTCTATCTCCTTTTGCAGGAGAATGGGACCGGTATCAATACCCTCATCCACCCACAGAATCGTCAACCCGGTGCGGGTATCTCCCTGGATGACAGCCCAGTTTATCGCACTGGCCCCCCGGTGTTTCGGCAGTAAAGAAGGATGATAGCATATGGTTCCGATGGTCGGGATATTCAGCAGAGATGCAGGTATGAGATCCGTGACGAACGCCAGAACAACCAGATCCGGTTTCAACGCGACATACGCCTCTCGAACCGCGGCGTCTTTCATCTTTGCCGGCCGAAACAAACGGACTCCCAAGCCTTCGGCGGTTGCCGTCATGGCTGCTCCCCGTTTATCTTCCGGGCAGAAAACCGCCACAACCTTCTCACCCCGTTTTACCAGGATATCCAACACTTTTTCTCCAAAAGGGCCCTGACCCACCAGTATAATTCTCATCACGATAACCTCACCCTGAATGATCCGTACACACTAATTAGTGCCCATCCATCAAAGGGTCTTTTATCATGATGGGCACCTGATGGTGTTTCCAATCCGGAAATGAGAATTTTTGCCCAAGTTCAAGGAAATCAAGTCCTTGCGCGGAGGCGTAGTTTACTACGCCGCACAAGCAAGGGTGCAGATTGACGCAGAAATTGGGCAAAAAGGCCATTTTGGGATGGAAACTAATTAATTCGTGATTTGCAGCGCTGGAATCAACCTGAATTGCCGCCAAAAGTTTTCATCTGTTGTTGTTCGGAAACGGCCGAAGCGCCATCAAAAAAGGGGGCATCACGGACTCTTCTTGGCCGATGCGTTCTAAACAGCATGGCAGAATCCAGAGCTGGTTTCCCATGGCCAATCCGCCCCAAAGGACATCAACGGTGTGTTCATCGCTGCTGCGTAACGGATGCGCCCGGGAGTGAACTGTCACTTCGAGCGCCTCCCGTAATCCGATGCGGTGCAGGTTCCGAGGCCCGCCCATGATGGCGACCTCGAAGTCCGGTACTGTAGTAAACAGCCGGCCGGAGCCTGCACCGGCTGCACGGACATCACGGCGCTTTTATGCCTTCGCTTCTGCGGCCCGGATTTCCTCCATGGTCCGCAAAATCTGCATGGCGTTTTCATACACCGGCGTATCCACCATTTTGCCTTTGTAGGTGACAGCGGCGCTGCCTTTGGCAATACCTTCTTCTTCAAAAACTTTTTTGACGCCTTCGGCCCATTCGACATCTCCGGCCGACGGGGTGTAGATCTCGTGGGAAGGTTCAATTTGGCTGGGATGAATGAGCATCCTTCCCTCATAACCCATCTGCCGTCCTTCCCGAGTGCTCACTTTGTAGGCGTCCATATCCTGAAAAGCGACAAACGGGCAGTCAATGGCGACACATCCCGCTGCCCGGGCCGCAACGGCGGTATGATACCGGGCGTAAAGCTGCTCCATTCCCTCGGACGTCAGGATCACACGCATATCCTTGGTGTAGTCCACCGCGCCGAAAATCAGAGAGTTGACCCGCGGACTGGCGCAGGCGGCCGGGTAGGCATTCATGACGCCCTTGGCGGTTTCGATAAGCAGCTGGATTGCAACGGTTCCGACTTTCATCCCTCTTCTCTGTTCCAGCTCTTCCAGTTTCCAATCGAGACGTTTCACATTTTCGGCGTCGCCGCATTTGGCCAGGCAGACGCCATCCAGACCCGGATAAACAATGGCCTCCAGATCATCGTTGGTCATCTGGGTTTCCCAGTTGTTGATGCGAACATACAGACGGGCGCCGACCTGTTTTTCCCGGTCGGCCTTCAGATATTGCTGAATCATTTCCCGCCCCTTGGCTTTTTCCGCCGGCGGTACCGAGTCTTCCAGATCCAGAGTCAGAACATCGCAGGCTATGGTCGGTGCCTTGCCGACCATCTTTTCATTGTTGCTGGGTACATAAAAAACCGATCTCATAACAGGCATGATTTGATCCTCCTCATTTCAGTGTAAACTTAGATGTTGATGAGTTCCTTGATTTTTGGTGCAATCTCCTCCGGGCTGTCGACCACATGTGCCTTGGCCTCGGTCAGGGCTTTAATCTTTCCCTGAGCGGTTCCCCGGCCGCGTTCGACAATACTGCTGGCGTGTGAAAACCGCATGCCCTCGGGCGCCCAGGCCCCGGCAATGAAGACAACCAGCGGTTTGGTAAATTCTCCCTTGGCGACGGTTTCAGCGGCTTCTTCTTCGAGGGTTCCTCCGATTTCTCCAAAAATGGCAACCGCCTTGGTCTGTTCATCCTTTTCAAAAATCTTGAGAACATCAGCCATGGTCAAACCCAGTACCGGTTCCGTTCCAATGTGCAGGGCGGTGCTGATACCCAGGCCGGCCACCTTGAGCGCCCAGGGCACCGTACCCGATTGCCCGCCGCTGCGGGAGATAACCCCGACCGGACCCGGTTCGAAAAGCATACTGGCCCAATCGACGCTGCCGCCCAACCAGCCCATGGCGGCTTTGCCGGGTGTTATGATTCCAAGACTTCCCGGTCCCAGAATTTTGGCGCCGTTTTTCATCGCATAGTGCACCATGGCAATAACGTCATGAACCGGAATCCGCTCCACCGGCGACACAACAAACTTGATGCCCGCATCGATGGCCTCATAGACCGCACTTTTCAAGGCCGGCCCCGGAATGAACGTCACGGTGGCGTCTACCATGCCTTCCTTGTCGATGGCCTGCTGGACGGTGTCGTACACGGGCAGGCCGTGGACCTCTGTTCCGCCGCGTCCCGGGGTCACGCCGGCGACCACCTTGGTTCCGTAATCCTTCATGAATGCAGTCCGAAGGGATCCCTCCCTGCCGGTCATACCCTGCACAATGACTCTCGTATTTTCATCTAACAATATTGACATATTCTCCCCCTGCTATTCTGTTCCGTGCTGTTTCCTGTATTCTGCCAATCCTTCCATGGGAACCTCGATGGTGATGGCTCCATTGCCCCTGAACCAGCATTCGTATTCACAGGCCAGGCACTCCGTGCCTTTGCGCGCCAGTTCGTCGGGGGTTCCTGCAACCGCCGGCTTTCCGTCTTTACAGATTAAAATGCCGCGACTGTATGTCTTACAGGCTTCCGCACACACATGGGTTGTGCAACCTTTACATTTTTCCTCGTCGATAATGACCTTAATCGTTCTTTCGCTGAATTCCATAAGACTACCCCCCTTAGGCTGCTGACTTTTCTTTTCGGTATTCTTCGATCAGAGCCCTGACCCGGCCTCCGATGAATTTGGCATCGTAAACATGCTCCCGGTCATAGATTTCAATTCTGGCATCCAGATCCGCCAGACCTTCTTTGAGAATCTGCTGGCTTTCGGCTTCCTTGTTGCCGCAAAGCAGCAGAACCACCGGAAAACCGGGACGTTTGGGAAGTTCTTCCCGCAAAGCTTTGACGATACCGTGCGCATGGTGCCACTGTTCCTGATTCGCCATCATGAACCCGGCCAGGAAATAAGCCTCGATTCCCGGAATCGACATGATGAGCTTGACGACCCGATATACCTTGGAGGCAGTCGGGTTGCCGCTGGTGTCGGCATAATCAGCGACCTTCAGGTCAACTTTGTTGAGTGCGTCCATACCGATCATGGCCGCTCCACCGCCGATACCGTGATAACCGACATAACCGCCCTTGGCCACATCTTCCGGATCGGCCATTTGAGCCACATAGCTAGTTCCGCGAAAATCACTTTCCTCGAAAGACCAACCGATCAGGTCGAAATCCGTGGGTTCTTTGAGGAACTCACGACCGATTTTGATCCCCAGGTCGGAATGCCTGAAAAGTGCCTGATCGTCGATGGCCATGCGGCAGTCCGCCGCCAGGACTTTATTGTCGGCAGTCAGCACGAGCGGATTTATTTCCAGAGTCCGGCAATCCATCTTCTGAAATACCTGAAACAGCTTGAAAACGACATCGGCCAGCGGACGCAGGATCTTGCCCGAAATACCCATGGAGGAAACCATGTTCAAGGTGTCATAGGACATGAGTCCCTTGATGACATCCACGTTCATCATTGCGATTTTGTCTGCCGGCACTGATTCGATGTCCATACCCCCCTCGGGACTGAACATCAGGACGGGTCCCCTGACATCCTGAGCGGAATTGATGATTGCACCAGCATAAAATTCCTTGACGATATCAAGTTTTTCTTCGACAAGCACCTGCCTTACGTCAAGTCCTTTCACCTTCATGCCCAGAATCTCCGCCGCCGCCTTGCCGGCTTCATCCGGCGTGTCCGCAAACTTCACCGCTCCGGATTTTCCCCGTCCGCCGGCCCAGACCTGAGCCTTGATTACGACCGGTTTGCCGATTTTCTCGGCTGCCTGTTTCGCCTCTTCCTGAGTCTTTACCACCATTCCTTCAGGGACCGGAATTCCCGATTTTTTGAAAATTTCCTTTCCCTGATATTCAAAAAATTTTGCCATCTTGCCTCCATCTCATGTAGTTAATGTTTTTCTTTTATTGCGGTTGAAACTATGGTAAGACCAGAAATCTATAAACCATAATTGCTATTTGGTGTCAAGGGCTTTGTTTGAAATAACAGCTTCCCAGTTGACAAAAAAAAGCAGCCGATAATATTGTTATTTATGTAAATATAAGATATTATCCGGCGTGGTTGATAAACCCGCAACCCCGGTTAAAAGCAGGCACGAGCGCAGCAGCCAGGAATTAAAAACGACATTGGATTATTATGGTCAGTCCAGAGTTTCAGCCCATCAAGCAGGAAAAAATTTCCACTAAAATAGTGGAGCAGATCAAAACCCTTATCAAAAAGGGGGATTTGAGGCCGGGCGATGCCCTTCCACCGGAAAGAGAACTCGTAAAAATTCTTAACGTCAGCCGCGCTTCACTCAGGGAAGCACTGAATTCTCTGGTGGGCATGGGATTTTTGGAAATGTCCCAGAGGCAGCGGACCATCGTTAAATCTCTGGCCGGCGGAAGAATTACGGAACCCCTGCTTCACCTGTTAAAAGAAGACACCCACACCATTTTCGAATTAATCGAAGTCAGAAAAGCCATCGAAACCTGGAACGCCCACTATGCGGCCAAGCGAGCGAAAGACGAAGATATTGCGCGTCTTGAAAAATGCCTTGCATCGATGAAAAGCCGGATAGAAAAAGGCAAAAGTATCGTTGAGGACGACGCGGATTTCCACCTGGCAATCTCGGAGGCCACCCACAATAAAATCCAGATGCACTTGATGTTCTCCATCTACGACATACTAAAAGAGGGCCTCAGGAAATATTACGAAAATATCGATTTGCGCGATATTTATGGACAACATTACAAGGTGGTTGATGCGATCAAGAAAAAAGATGCCCATCTGGCGCGTCGGAGAATGTTGGAGCATCTGGAATATGTTGAATCCAGCGTAAAAGAGCTTATAACCGCCGGTTGATTTTATATTTTTTTGGAAAAAAGCCTTTTGCGTGCCGTCCGGATCCGCCCAGTCCGGCATTGGCAACAGCCGAAATATCAGAAACCATCAAGAACTGAAATGGGAAGAAGGGGCATATCGGACGCGGGAACCATTTTTTTAAACATCAACGCGCAGGATTTAAAAAATAACACGGAATAGGCTCTGGCTCTGGTGAGAGTTGTCGCATACCCTCGAATTGCATGGCCTTCGTGGACTGTACCGGCCAGGATGCAATGACCCAGGATGCAATGGCATAGATCAGGGCGGCCGCAATGTCTTCTTCTCCAGCCACCCAAGTTGTTGAGATCTTTTCAAAACGCCTTGTTTTTCGCTCACTTTCATTCCTTCGGTCGTCCCGATACGGATTGCTTTTCCAGAACTTGAACGAACCCGGGCACTTATCAAAGATCTCTCTTTTTTCACGCATTCGAGGGGCAAGTGGATGTGAGCATCAAAGGTGCCTATCATTCATTCTTGAATGTATTTTCGAATCCCTTGATGCACCCATAAATTATAAAACCAACCGTGCTTGCCACCAGGGCAAAGCAAATTAATGTTACCGTGTTGGGCCACAAAACAAACATATATTTCCTCCTGCAGTTTTTGTTCCAAAACTTGAATTCAATCCTGTGATATTTATCTTATATTGTTGAATTCGTCAATAAAAAAACATATGTCCAATGCCGCTGTCAAACCCCTTTTGTTTTCAGTTCGCTATTGGAGGTTTTCAGCGTTTTCAGGATCTTCTGGAGAATAGGATCGGTAATACAACAGAATAGATAGGCTTTTTCGCGTTCCAGGCGGAATCTGAGGAAGCTATAGGGAATGATCGCCAGCCTGGGTCCTTCAATCAACGAAATATCCTGCATATTAACCCGAAGCACTCTCCTGAAACTGGTCAGCTCGATTTTCGTACCGTCATTTATGCTGACCTTGTAGGAAATACTGAGAGAAAAATACCAGGTATACCCCAGTACGAAGGCAATCATGAACAACTGGAATAGCGGCCATCCGGCTTGCATGGCCTTTGAGCCGATCAAAATGACACATACCAGGGTCCACGCCACCAGGAGCAAATAAAAAAGCCCCACAAAAAGCGCCGGGGCCTGATAAGGTTCGTAAGTTTTGGATACTCCGGTTTTGTTTTTCATGATTTGATAGCTAGTGCCCATCCATCAAAGGGTCTTTTACAATGATGCGGCACCTGATGGTGCTTCCAATCCAGAAATGAGAAATTTTTGCCCAATCTCAAGGAAATCAAGAGCTTGTGCGGAGGCGTAGTTTACTACGCCGCACAAGCAAGGGCGCAGATTGACGTAGAAATTGGGCCAAAGGTCCATTTATGGATGGAAACTAGCTAAAGAAGCATGCAAGCGTCCGGATTCAAGAGGACGCTTGCATTGCATGCATTGAAGCCGTCAAGCCCTAATACAAAATGCCGGGTAACCAGAGTATGATTTGAGGAAAGAACATAACCAGGGCCACAGCCAGCACTTGCAGGCCGATGAAGGGGGCCGAGGACTTCCATATATCCGTTGTCGAAATTTCAGGCGGGGCCACGCCTTTCAGGTAAAAAAGCGCATAGCCAAACGGCGGCGACAGGAATGAAATCTGCAGGTTGGTGGCGAACAGCACACCGAACCAGACCGGGTCAAATCCCAGATGACGCACAATGGGGCCAAAAATGGGGACACAGAGCATAATGATGCCGACCCAATCGATGAAACATCCCAGAAAAATCAAAATACCCTGCATGACGAGAATGATGCCCCATCTGCTCAATCCGGAACCCAGGAGCATTTGGGTAACGAATTCTCCGCCGCCGACCATCACGTAAAGACCCACAAAAATGTTGGCTCCGAAAATAGTCCACATGACCATGGCCGAGGATTTCAGCGTGTTTTCAGCGGCCTCTACCACGCCTTTCCATTTCAGCTTTCCCTGAAGGGCAGTCAGGACAATCGCGCCGGCCGCACCCACACCGGCCGCCTCGGTGGGAGCTGCAATACCGGTAAAGATGGTACCTAAAACCAGGAATATCAGGATCGCGGGCGCCACGATTCGGAGCAAGAGCCTTATCCTGGCCGACAAAGGCAGCCTTTCTTCCGGAGGTACCGGCGGACCCAGAGTCGGATTAATATAGCAGCGCAGGGTGACATAGCCGATAAATAAGGAAGAAAGCAAAATGCCGGGCATGATGGCGCCGGCATAAAGCCTGCCGATGGAGCTGTTGTCCACCAGCCCGTATACGATCAGCATGACGCTGGGTGGAATCAGAATCCCCAGGGTGCCTCCGGCCAGAATGGAGCCGCATGCAATGAACTTGTCATACTGTCTCCGGAGCATCTGGGGCAGCGCGATAACCCCCATGGTCACCTCGCTGGCACCGATGACCCCGACCATGGCTGCCAGCATGGTACAGGCCAGAACGGTAGCCGATGCCACCCCGCCTTTGATGGCGCCCATCCATTGGTAGACAAGCTCGTATAAGCTCCTCGATAATGCCGGACCTTTCCAGGATGCAGGCCATGAAGATAAACAAGGGAATGGCCGCCAGCAGATAATTCATCATCAGACCGAATATCCGCGTCGAGACCAGGTTGACCGCCGCCGGACTTTGCAGCAGGGCGGTAAAAATAACCCCCACCGACCCGCAGGCAAAGGCCACAGGCAAACCGAGTCCCAACAGAAAGAACAAGGAGCCGAACATCAACACCGTAATCCATTCAATACTCATGTCATTTCCCTCCCCGTAACAGCGATATGCAGATCACGAATAAACCATACAATGCCTTGCAGAAGGAGAAATAACGCCCCGAACGGCATCATGAATTTGACGGGATAATAGGGAGGTGCCCAGTCTGTCAAAGACAGTTCGCCCGGGAAGGTTATGCCGAAAATCGTACCGCCCCCGTGCATGGTTTGAGAACTCCAATAAAAGGTCCAGCAGGTCCACAGCAACACACCGGTAAACAAAAAAAAGAAAATGCTGGTGAATAGGTCCAGAAAAGCCCGCGTCCTCTTTGTGCGGGTGGAATAGAAAACATCCACCCGTACATGGGCGCGATGGTAGTGGCAATAGCCCGCAACAAACATGTACTGAATCGCAAAGAGCAGCGTCATGAGTTCATGCCCCCAGTTGGTCGGCAGACCGAACACATAGCGCATCACCACTTCGAAGGTAATCACAAATACAGCCAACAGGGTCACCCCAACCATCAATTTTCCAATAAAAATGTTGGTTTTTTCGATGGCTGTCATGAATTTTTTCAAAAGTTCCATTCAATTTCCTCACACTGCCCGAAATTTGGTATATCGTTTGCGATCATTCTGGCCTTCAAACAGTCGTCAATATTCATCGAAAAGGTGAAAGCCTCTAAAAAGAGATCGGGAAGGGATTCGGGCATCCCTTCCCGTAAAAATTTCAATCAGAATTCCAGCTTTTTGCCTTCCGTATCGACCATATCCGCGTCGGTAATATACCCCATCTTAACCGATTTCATGTACTCCAGCTGAGACTTGAAGGCCTTCATGGCCAGCGGGGATTTCTTGGCCCATTTGACCCACATCTGGGGAGCAAACCGACGGAACTTGGCGATATCCTCCTCCGACAGTCGGATGACCTCCACTCCCTGCTCGTTTTGCAGCTTCTCAAAGGCCACGATGTCCGCGGCCTGAATCGCCGTGTATTGATCTCGGGAGTGCTGGACGATGGCCGCCGCGAGCAGACTCTGCAGATGCGGCGGTATCTTCTTCCAGGATTTCATGTTGATGGCCACCCCCATCAAGTCGACGGGCTGATGCAGACACGGCGTCGACGGCGGGCCCATGATGATGTACTTGGCGATTTCACCGAATCCCAGATTGTAGTTGATCGCCGCGCCCACATAGTCGGCACCGTCGATGACCCCTTTTTCCAGCGCCGGATACACCTCGCCGCCCGGCAGCAGCACGGTGGCCACTCCCGCCGACCGATAGATGTCGGCGATGATCCCGCCCGGATAACGGATTTTTTTGCCCGCAAATTCCTCGAAGCTGCGAATCGGCACCTTGGAGTGAATCAGGTTGTCATCGTGCTGAATGGGACCCAGCCAGTACATGTTGTGCTGACCGTAGGCTTCCCGCGCGATCTCCTTGCCCCCCAGGGCCGTATACCACGTATCCCATTGGTCCGGACGGTCCATGCCGAATGGATACGAAGACAGGAAGGTGGCCACCGGAATCTTGCCCGGCCAGTAGACCTCAAAGCAATGCATGGCATCGAACACTCCGGCTTTGACCGCATCGAACATCTCGAAGGTGCCCACGATCGCGCCGGCCGGAAAGCCTTGAACCACCAGCTTGCCTTCAGTCATATCGCTGACGTTTTTAGTGAATTCTTCGAACTTGGTGAAACCCAGGGTGCCGGCATCCCAGGCCGTCTGCATCTTGATCGTAATCGTTTCCGCCGCCGATAAACGCATCACGCTCGGAAATCCGATCGATCCGGCCGCAGCACCGGCCACCGCTGCCGTCTTCAAAAAATTGCGGCGGGAAACCTGAGGTTTTTTTGTTTCGGTTTGTTGCTTCTTGTCTGTCATTGGAAACCTCCTTGGCAAATGAAGTTAAGGGTATAACGACCTTCCGACTCCTCGCAAGCC
>CAVZEZ010000038.1:0-204203 GCA_963774425.1 uncultured delta proteobacterium
CGGCACAAACACAAGCATCTAATCCGTATTCCAGCCAAATTTGGCTGAAACCATGCACATGTAACCAATTCCAATCATATTTCACGAAACGCAGGGGGAATCGAAATCCGCTAAAAAATATCACGGTTGTTCAGAAAGGGATGTTCATAGGAAATTAGCCATTCATGAACTCATAAATAGACGGGAAAAGTTCAAAATCACACATTGTTGTTGACAATGGTAACTGAAATTATTATGAAAAACTCAGATATTTCAGCCGGATTCGATGAAATTTTCGCTCTCGTTAATTTTCTTTACCAAAGCATCTCCTCCTGTTTCTGTCTTTCCTATAGCGATTTTACAGCGACTTGCTGCTGCAGGAAGTGTATTGATCGCAGTTTCCATATTCCGCAGGTCTTTTATTGGGTTAAGCAGCCCAAAACTGGACAGAGTTTACCTCAACATAAGGCGATGGTGTTTCGAACGATTAATCCGTACGAGCCCGGCCACTGGTTAAAAACAGCCAGTCTGATCGTAAAAAGAAACCTTATCAGCAACAATTAGAATTTGGGCCAATCCACCCACAGTCATTGCGGCAGGTTCTTAGCCGGACACGAAGTGAAGCTTTAGCGTTTTCCAGGAAGTTTTCCATGTCGCTGGACTCCGGCTAAGACCATGCCGGAGTGACGTATCACTCACCTCGAAATCGTTTTCCGAGAAGGCTGTTTTAAAGAAGTCTCCCATGAGGTAATTCCATCCACGCAGGTATTCTCATCAAGGCAAAATGTTATTCACCGCTAAAAAGAAAAATTGCCTGGACTGAACGGGTCTTCTGCTGATCTTGTGACCCGCCTATTAAATTGGCAAAATGCCGATAGGAGGACAGCATGGAAGATATGACGATCGTCAAAGGAAATGAATTTCTCCCAAAAGTTTTTATAAACTGGCTTAGTAACGAAAGGGTACGATTCCGGATTATTTTCTTTTCCTACTGCACCGCCATTGTGCTTTTATTCGTCCTGACACTGGATGGGCTCATATTGCATCCGTTCAAACTTAAATCCGGCATTGTCATCGGCAGCCTTTTTCCCATCACCACCCTGCTGTATTATAACAGGCATTATCTCGGCAACCCCCTGTCAAAAAACCGAACTCTCGGACGCTGGTTTTTTCCAGCTTTTTTCATACAAATCATCGCCATGTTCGGCTTCTTGATAATCCTGAGTTCACCGACTGATAATGGTTACCTGAGCCAGATGTTCACCGGCTTTTATGAATACGGCAAGGTCTTCAAGTCATACAACAAAGTTGAAAAGGATCTCCTGGAGGATCCGGAAATCTCCATGCAGAACCCAAAGATTGTACAAGCCAAAATGAAGTGGATCACGGACTTCTATCTGCCATATTTCGATGAAAACGCCTTCCTGAAAAAAGAGGCGGTGCCGCCGTCAGGAACTGAGAAACCGCCGGTGACTTATGAATTCAAGAAACTGGCGCGCAGCATCAATGCCATACCGTTTCATATTGCGTTTGCCTTTGGATTTCTGGGGGCACTGATCTTTTGTCTGCGGGACGTGATCAAGCGCTTCAACAATGTCGATATGTATCCGAAAATATATATATTCTATGTCGTGCGCTTTGTGGTTGCCTGCAGTCTGTCAGTGGCGTTGGCATACCTTGTATTCGACAAGTGGCTGGTGGCCGTAGGCCCCATCGTATTTTTTATGATCGGCTATTTCCCGGAACGCGTCATCAGTTACCTGGATGATAAAATGAACAAATACCTCGGCATCAGAAAGACCACCTACACGCCCATTCCACTTTCGATGGTTCAGGGTTTGTCCGCGGAAAAGGCTTTAAAGCTGCGTGAAATCGGTATAGAAGACGTTCAAAATTTAGCGATGGCCAATATCGATAAAATGCGGGAAAATCTTCCCTTCAACACCGCATTGCTCTGCGATTGGATCGGTCAATGTTTGCTGGTGCTGTATTTCGTCAACGACGTGGAAAAATTGCGTTCCGCAGGTATTCGGACGATACTG
The DNA here is from genome assembly GCA_963774425.1 of uncultured delta proteobacterium. Taxonomy (GTDB): domain Bacteria; phylum Desulfobacterota; class Desulfobacteria; order Desulfobacterales; family JAFDCJ01; genus JAFDCJ01. The sequence goes on from CAVZEZ010000038.1 coordinate 2,022, forward strand.
GATCTTCAGGAGTGCGCCTTGACCTGCGACGATAAAGAGTGCCGCGCCTGCGCCAAACTCATCGGTCTCCAATCCGTCCAACTCCCATATATCAAGAAGATACTTCAGCTTGACTATATGAAGGTCCGGATGAAGGAGCTGAAAAAATGTCTCGAAAATGAATATGCCAGCCGGTACCAGAGTGAGACGAATTTCGCCAAAAGCCGCTGATTTCCCGGTTACGTCAGGCCAAAAAATTGGGTGCGTTCTTGAAGCTGTCAATTGGTTAGCCAGCGATGATAAAAAGATTTTAGCGGCAATGAGTGGGCGCAAGGTCTGCCAATCAAAATGCATCCTAAAATTTCAGGTTCGCGACGGCGATTTCATGCAGCTTCTTCCTGTATTGTTATGAATTCCGCGGTTGATAGGAACGCTCAGCGGTTAACGTCCACACTCGATTCTGCCCTGATTTACGTCTGCGCCGCAATGACTGCAAATTCACTTGATTGCCGATCATACGGAGATCCGGCGACGTCCGAATAATACTCCTTAACGGAAAAACCGGCACCCGCGAACTCCCGCTCCAGCTCTTTGGGTGCGAAATAATGCTGCCAGTTATACACCGGTCGATTGATGAATTCCGTATTTCGTGAGGAAACATCGATGGCTCCATCGAGGTGAAACGACAGCATCCGGGAGGACGTATGATCATCTGTCCCAAATCCCGGGCCGTGTAGAATTCGAACGGTTCGGGATGTTGGTTGATTCTTTCTGAGGACTGCTATAAAACAAGAGTTGAGGTTGATATTCAAGGTCTCAAAATCAATTTTATTGATCTCGAAAATTTAAAGCAAAATAAACGAGCTACCGGTCGTCCACAAGATTTGGCCGATGCAGATAATTTAGAATAATCAGATTGCGTGCGCGCGGCATTTTCCAAAAAGGGGGGAGATACACATGCAGGGATTAAATCCGATAAATTACCGTATCCATCTGGAACCGGATCTGGCTTGCTTCAGGTTTGAGGGCCACTGTGAAATTCTGCTGGAGACTGCCGCTCCCGTGACGGAGGTGGCTTTGAATATACTTGAAATCGCCGTTTGGAGCTGCCGCGTCCTCAAGGACGGAACATCTGTCCCGTGTTCTTTCAGCGTGATTCCCGCCCGGGAAGAAATCCGGATAGCCCTGCCCGAACCCATGTCCGGGAACATCCGTCTGGATATCGACTACCAGGGTGTGATCAACGATAAAATGGCCGGCTTTTATCGCAGCAAATTCACCTCCGGCGAGAGCAGCGGTTATATTGCCGTCACCCAGTTCGAAGAAAGTGATGCCCGCCGCGCCTTTCCCTGCGTGGATCATCCCGCAAAAAAAGCGACCTTCGATATTCAAATCAACATCGACCGGGAAGTCACGGCCATTTCCAACAGCGACATTGAAAAGGAAATTCTGCTCGAAAACGGCAAAAAACAGGTCGTTTTTGCGCAGACGCCGAAAATGTCCACCTATCTCGTCTTCTTTGGGGTGGGCGAGTTCGAGTTCACTCGCGATGAGATAGACCGCCGGGTTCGGGTCGCCACCCTGCCGGGCATGAAACCGCATGCGAAATTCGGGGCTGAATTCGGCCGCAAGAGCCTTGAATTCAGCGAGTCCTATTACGCAATTCCTTATCCCTTGCCTAAAATGGATTTAATTGCCATTCCCGATTTCGCTTTCGGCGCCATGGAAAACTGGGGGGCGATCACTTTCCGGGAGAATCTGCTGCTGCATTATCCGGAAATCACTTCCAAATCAGGTGAAGTAAGAATTTGCGAGGTCATCGCTCATGAAATTGCCCATCAATGGTTCGGTAATCTGGTCACCCCTTCCGACTGGAAATACCTCTGGCTCAACGAAAGCTTCGCCACTTATTTCGGATTCGGGGTGGTCGATCACTATTATCCCGAATGGGCCGTGTGGCAGCAGTTTCTTCACCAACAAACGGGTTCGGCCCTGGTCCGCGATGCGCTGCATGAAACCGTTGCCATCGAAATACCGGGAGGCGAACACGTCGTCATCAATGCCGGTACGGCCCCGATTATCTACAGTAAAGGCGGCAGCATTTTAAGGCAGATCGAGGGGTATATCGGAGCGGACAACTTCAAAGCGGGGCTGCGGCACTATCTGAAGACCTACGAATACGGCTGCGCAGCCAGCCATGACCTCTGGCAGTCGTTTGAAGCCGTCACCGGGCAGCCCATCAGCGCCATGATGAAAAGCTGGATCGAGCAGATGGGATTTCCGATTCTCACCGTCTCGCGGCAGGGCTCGCGTCTGGTATTGTCCCAGCGCAAATTCACTTACCTGCCCAATCAATCCGACGAAAAATGGATGATTCCCATCACCATCAGCCTGTTTTCCGACAGCGGCGCGACGCAACGGGTAACGACGCGCCTGGACCATGCTGAACAGGAGATGGAGATCCCTGAAGATACCGTGGCCTACAAAATCAACGATGGTCAGACAGGTTTTTACCGTGTCCGGTATAACGACGTAGAAAATCTGGCGCAGCTTGGCAAGCGGGTCCTCGAAAAATCATTGCCTCCTGAAGACCGCTGGGGTATCGAAAGCGATTTCTTTGCCCGGGTCCAAGGCGGCGAAATTTCCCTGCAACACTATCTGGATTTTATTTCCTGGTACCGGAAAGAAGACGACTTTCTGCCGGTGATCGGCATGGCCGGTAATCTTTTTATGGCTTATCTCGTAATGGATGACGGATGGCGAGCCAAAATAAGGGCGCTGGCGAGACCCCTCTATGAAGCCATCCTGGAAAACATCGGCTATCATCCGGCCCCGGATGAAAATCATCCGACTTCCTTGATGCGGGATCGACTCCTCTGGGATGCCGCACTCTATGGCTCGGAGCCCGTCCAGGCGTTCGCCCGCGACCAATTTGCCGGGCTGATGAACGGCGGCGCGGTCCATGCCGATATCATGAAAAGCGTCATATGCGTGGCGGCGCTGGGCGGTGATGAGCGAACCTTCGAGTGGTTCGAAGATCGACTGCGGCAATCCCACGTTGAACACGAACGCTTGAACATCCTATCGGCCCTGGGCTGCTTCAGGGACGAAGCACTTTTAAAAAGGGCCCAGCAGTACACGTTGGATGCCGTTCCGCCCCGCAATCAGTTCATCCCGGTGGTGGCCATGGCCGCCAACCCGCATGCCACCTCGCTGCTGTGGAACTGGTATGTGGACAACCTGGAGAAAATCGAGCGGTTTCATCCCATGCTTTATGAACGGGTCATCGCCGCCATTGTTCCCATTGGCGGTATGGCAAAATCCAGCGAGGTAAACGCGTTTTTCAACAGCTATATGAAAAAGACGGACCAGGCCAAAGAGGTGATCAAGTTGTCACTGGAGCGGCTGGAGATTAATCTGAAAATGAGGGCTGCGGTTTAAATTCTCCCCGACACGAGCAGCGGCCGCTGGCTAAAGAGCAGCCAGTCTGATCGATAAAGAAACCGTGCCATTTTTGGTGCGGTTTTATAAGAACTTTCCGGACAACGGGATGAGCCCCGGCGCCGATGTCGATTAAAATTCCAAATTCCAAACGAAATTCATCGGTTGCGGTCATCGCTGCAGATAGACACACGATCCTTTCACCATGATCGCAATAAAGTTCAGCCGAAGGCGTTGACCTCAGACAGCATCCAGGCATCTACCGGCGTATTATCGGCCTAATGGCTGCGAAAACGTGTCAGGTCCTCGAATCCGCCGGTGGACCCAGGCCGAAGCCCATCCGGGAATATTCTCTGATGGCGGCTTTGGCCTCGGGGACGGTCCGTCCGAGTTTCCAGGGTTCCATAAAACCTTCCAGCATAAACTTCCATCCTTCATCATCTTCAAATACGGTGGCTTCCTCACAGGAAACCCCGCAGCCCTCCTCTCCGATGATTTCCATCAACGTGTTCAAAATTTCTTCCCGATCGCTCATGTTGTTTCCCTTTCGGTTAGTTCATGGATTATTGTAAATAGTTTCACCGGATCTTTATGATTTAGTTTCGGCACGGTCCAGATGAGCATCTCGCCTGAAACTACCCGATCAATGTTCATTTTTCCGATCAGACCGGCTTTTTCGGCCGGTAGACGTGTTTATACATAGCAATAAACACTCAAGGGTACCTGTCAACTGGAAAGGACCGGTCCGGTTCGGTGTGCACTGATTTTGGGGAGGCGCTCTCGGATCGATGAAGGCCTTCGATTTTGCTGGTTATCGGAAAGCAGTGGGTCCACAGGCTCGGATGATATGCTGATTCTGAGCCTGGGCGCTAACATTTATTACATGAAATTGAATAAAAATAATCAAAGGCGATTGAAAAAACAGCTATCAATCCGTAGCTGAAAGCTGCATCAAAAGCCAAGAATATATATCCGCGCATGAAAAGGAATTGACAAACCAAATCGGGGATTATAAGTCTGAACTGGAATCTTTCCTGACTCAAAAAGAATCTCTGCCCACCTGCGATCATTATAAGAAGATGCTGACTGAATACACCGCTACCTGTCGATAAAGATTCTCATCACTCGAACACCCGCATCTGCCATATCCAATAAATACGGTTTATTTATCCTAAATATAAAGGATTCACCCTATTAAAATGGCAGGGATTGTATATTATAGGGACCACTTGGCTTTTAAATCATCGGCCCGTTTCGGCACTTTTCGCAGCCCCTGACGGCTTGACAGACACCCCACTTTTAATTACAGAAATTCAACATATGCTTTATTTCCCAATTCATCCTTCAGACGTATCCGGGAGACAGCTTTAGAAATGAAGCGGCGAACCTTCCTGAAAATGGCCGGCATTGGCAGCATTTCATTCGCATTTGGCTGCAGTCCTCCCGAAAAACATTTATACTCGTTGGTTAAAGCTCCGGACGACCTCGTTACCGGCGAGCCTACCTGGTATGCGTCCACCTGTCGGGAGTGTCCGGCAGGCTGCGGTGTTCTGGCCAAGAACCGGGAAGGACGTGTCATCAAAATCGAGGGCAATCCGCTGCATCCTATAAATAAAGGCCGTTTGTGTATGCGGGGCCAGGCTGCACTTCAGGGAATTTACAATCCCGACCGCTTTAAAACCCCATTGCTGAAAGAAAACGGCAAATGGAAATCGATTTCCTTTGCCGAAGCCGGATCGATCCTGAAAGACAAAGCCGGCGAAGCCGCCCGCAAGGGTCGGGACCGCGTGCGAATGCTGACCGAAACCGTCGGCGACAGCCTGTTGAACCTGTTTTCGGAGTCGCTGGCCAGTTTAAATTCCCGGCCGCCCGCGGTGTTCGAGCCGTTTAGCTATGATTCCCTGAAAACAGCCAATGAAAAAGTTTTCGGCATCGATGGCCTGGTATCCTATCACATGGAGCAGGCCGACATTCTGATTTCTTTCGGTGCCGATTTTCTCGAAACCTGGCTGTCTCCGGTTGAGTATGCTTGGAAATTCAAGCACATGCATGCCCTCCACAAAGGCCGCAAAAACCTGTTTTTTCAGATCAGCCCTTATCAGTCTTTAACCGGCGCCAATGCGGACCACTGGCTGGCCTGCCGACCCGGCAGCGAGGCCGTCATCGCCCTGGCCCTGGTGCGACAGGCGCTGGATATCGGTATCGGCAGGGCGCTTCCCAAATCACTGCTGCAGTATCTGGACAGCGCCACCGCCCCGTACACGCAGAGTGTGGTGCTCGAACGATCCGGAATTCCCCTGGCGTTGTATGAAAAATTGATCATCAAGCTCACGGAAGCCCGCCATCCGCTCGTGCTCGGGACCACCACCGGTGCATCCGATCTTAATGGATTGCAGACGAACCTGGCGGTGAACTTACTCAATCTTGTGTTGGATCCGGAACTGCGCCAGATCGATTTCAGCACCCGGCACCGGGTTGAACAGGCAGCCTCAAGATCCGACATCCTGCAATTTTTCGACGTTCTGAATCAGGAGCGCGTGGACGTATTGCTGCTCAACAATGTCAATCCTGCCTACCATCTGCCCAACGCCGCCGCCGTGAGGGAAGCGCTCGACCACCGGGATATTTTCGTGGTGAGCTTCAGCAACTTCCCGGATGAAACCACCGAATCGGCCGATCTTGTTCTGCCGGTCAGCATGCCGCTGGAATCCTGGGATGAATACGACGGGAAACGGCCGATGGTGTCCACCCTGCAGCCGGCCATGGGTCAATTGACCCAAGCCCCTCATCTGGGAGACGTGATGCTGTTTGCCGGCTTCGAAAACGGCCCGCCGGCTGAAAACTACAGAGATTACCTGATCGCCAATTTGGCCGAAACCCACGGCATTGTCGATGAATTCCAATGGCTGCACACACTTCAGCAGGGTGGAAAATTCGACTTGGCCGTCAAACCGGCCAGGATGCGCAAATCACCGCAACCCGATGATCTGGCGGAAATCCTGGATCAAAACCCGGCGCCGTCGGCAGCGGATACTGTGTTTATGGCAGTGCCCTCCATCCGCTTTTTCGACGGCCGCGGCGCCAACAGACCCTGGCTTTGTGAAATTCCGGATCCGCTGACCCGCATCGCCTGGCAGACGCCGGTGCTCATGCATCCGGCCACGGCGAAGGCCCAAGGACTGGCCGAGAAGGATATCATCGGGCTGCAGACTGAAGTGGCCAGTCTGGAAGCAGCGGTGTACGTTACCGAACTCGTGACTCCGGACCTGCTGGTCATGCATATCGGGCAGGGACATATATCCTACGGAAGATATGCCAGCCAACAGGGGGCCAACCCCTTGCGGCTGCTTTCCGGAGAAGCCCAGCCCTATTGCGGCGGCGTCGAGTTTTCCGCGCGGACCGTTGCTATAAAAAAAAGCGGGCGTACGCTGAAGCTGGCGAGCACATCCGGCAGCCGCACCCAACACGGCCGGACCTTTGCCCTTTCGGTGAACATCACGGAATTGGGCGCCTTGAATCCTGTGGCCAAGAGCGGTTTGACCATGGGAGATTTTCCGCTGACCCTGCCGCTGCCCGAAGGATATGACCGCCAGCGTGATTTCTATCCCCCCCACGATCACGACACCTACCGCTGGGGGATGGTGGTCGATCTGGACAAATGCATCGGCTGCGGCGCCTGTGCCGCCGCATGTTATGCCGAAAACAACCTGGGCGTGGTCGGCGAGGAGCGGGTGATCGAAGGCCGTGAAATGTCCTGGATGAGTATCGAACGGTATCATTGGCAGCAGCAGATGCAGAAAGTCACGTTTCTGCCGATGTTGTGCCAGCACTGCGACAATGCGCCCTGCGAAACGGTCTGCCCGGTGTACGCACCCCATCATTCAAAGGAGGGAATCAACAATCAGATTTACAACCGCTGTATCGGAACCCGCTTCTGCGTCCAGAATTGCCCCTACAAAGTGCGGCGGTTCAACTGGTTTGACTGGCGGTGGCCCGAGCCCCTCAATCTGCAGTTAAACCCGGACGTCACCGTACGCAGCAAGGGGGTGATGGAAAAATGCTCTTTTTGCATACAGCGTATCAAAGCCGCCCACGATATCGCCAAAAATGAAAAACGCCTGATCCGGGACGGCGAGGTGACGCCGGCCTGTGTGCAGACCTGCCCCACCCGAGCGCTCGTTTTCGGCAACCTGATGGACAGCGGCAGCCGGGTGAGGATACTCGTCGACGATCCCCGGGCCTATCAGGTCATCGGCTATCTGAACACCAAGCCGGCGGTGATCTACCTCCGGAAGGTGGTGCAGGAACCGGTTGAGCCGGTTTAGCCTGTTAGCCGGTGGGCCAGTTGAGCCCGAATTAGCCGGTTGAACCGGCATGGCAACCGCGGGAATTGACAATAAGAGCGTTGATTCCGCTCTAACTGTTCGCTTATAAATACGATTGCTTTAAAATACCCGGCAATGATTTCATGCGGCCGGCTACAAATATCTGGCCGGATCTGCCAAACCGGTTAACCGGCCCCCGGGCGCAACGGGCTAACGGGCCAAACCGGGCCAACGGTAAAAAATGTCACAACTCACTTTCGCCAAAATCGATCAAACGATCATCAATACGTTGACCCCACCCAAGAAATCTTACTGGGGGGTTGTTTTTCTGCTGTTTACCGGGGTGATGATCGGAGCCGCCTGCTGGACGCACCAGATATTTACGGGCATCGGGGTGGGCGGCCAGAACAACCCGGTGGGATGGGGCACCTATCTGATCAATTTCGTTTTCTGGGTGGGTATTGCCCACAGCGGTACGCTGATTTCCGCGATTTTGCACCTGTTTCGGGCCGGTTGGCGCAATCCCATCGCGCGGGCCGCCGAAACCATGACGGTGTTTGCGGTATGCATCGCCGGGCTCTTTCCGTTTATCCACCTGGGGCGCGTGTGGCAGGTCTACTATATGCTTCCGGTGCCGAACCAGCGGCTGCTGTGGCCCAATTTCCTCTCGCCGCTGATGTTCGATGTGATTGCCATCAGCACCTATCTGACGGTCAGCTCCCTGTTCTGGTACACCGGAATGCTGCCGGATCTGGCGGCCATTCGCGACCGATCCACCGGACGGCGCTACCAGATTTTCAAAATTCTCTCCCTCGGCTGGACCGGCGCCCATGAGCAATGGCGCCATTATTCGCGGGGCTATTTGTTTTTCGCAGCCCTGGCTACTCCCCTGGTCATCTCGGTGCACAGCGTCGTTTCCTGGGATTTCGCTCTGGGAATCGTGCCTGGCTGGCACACCACCATTTTCGCGCCTTATTTTGTGGCCGGAGCCATTCATTCCGGTCTGGCCATGGTGCTGACGCTGATGGTTCCGTTGCGCAAATGGTTCCACTACGAGGAAATCATCACCATCGAGGTTTTGCAGAATGTCGCTAAAACCATCGTGTTCACCGGGCTGATCGTCGCCCTGGCATATGGGACGGAATTTTTTATCGCCTGGTACAGCCGCAATTCCGTCGAAATAGAGCAATTTCGCTGGCGGGCAACCGGTGATTACCGCTGGGGGTTTTATTTCATGGTATCCTGCAACATCATGGCTCCGCTCTTGTTCCTGTTTAAAAAAGTCCGCACAAATATCACCGCGCTTTTTATGATCTCACTGGTTATTAATTTCGGCATGTGGTGGGAGCGGTTTGTTATCATCGTCGGCGGGGTTGCCCACGGCTTTCCCCCTCATGCCTGGGGCCTGTATGCCCCGTCTCTGATCGAATACGGCATTATGCTGGGGGCATTCTCCCTGTTCTTTTTTTTGTTCGTGTTGTTTGTGAAGCACATGCCGTCAATTTCCATGACGGAGATGAAAGAGACCGTCGCCGAAGGAGCTGGCCATGGCGCGTGAACGTCATATTATGGGGCTTTTCAAAAGCGAAGATTCTGTGGTCGAGGCAATCGAGGAGTTAAAGGATTCGGATTTTAAATTCATTCGCGTCAATACGCCCATCCCCAGCCACAAAATCATGGGAGCCTTGAGATTGAAAAAAAGCCCGGTGGGCTGGTTCACCCTCTGCGGCGGTTTATTGGGCTTTATGGGTGGCTTTGCGCTGGCGATTTACGCCTCGGTTCAATGGAATTTGATTGTCGGCGGCAAGCCGATTGTGGCCATCATTCCATTTGTCATCGTCGGGTTCGAGGCAACGATTCTCGGTTCCGTATTCGGCAACGTGCTGGGCCTTCTCATCCATACGCGGCTGCCCAGCTACAGCTGGCTGAAATATTACGACCCCCGTTGCTCCGGAGAGCATTTTGGGGTTCTGGCGGCCTGTGAGGTCGAAAGGGAAGATGGATTGAAGAATTTTTTTCGCCATAAAGGCGCCGAAATCAAGGTCTTTGAATATTAGTGAAAGCCACCGCCATGTTGGAAAACGACACAAATCCCATCGGAAAGCAGCCATCGAACAAATACTGGCTGTTTCTCATCCTGGTCGCCGTAGGAGCGGCAACTTTCCTGTTCGGACTGAAAACGGGGCACCCGCAAAAGGTCTGGCAGGCCTATCTGATCAACTTTTTGCTGTGGTCGGCAATTGCCCAGGGCGCGGTTCTGTTTTCGGCGGTCATGCACATGACCAAAGCCCGCTGGAGTGGGCCGCTATCCGGCCTTTCAGAATCGTTTACATCGTTTTTTCCGATTTCCTACATTCTGTTTCTGCTGCTGTTTCTGGGGAAATCCCATATTTTTCCCTGGCTGCACGAAGACCTGCACGGCAAGGAAGTCTGGCTGAACATTCCATTTTTGTTCACCCGGGACTGTGTCGGCCTCCTGATACTGTATATCCTCGGCTTCGGGTATCTGTTCAATGCCATGCAGCTCCGATTCGATCCCAACCATCGGCCGCAAGGCAGGTTCCGGCGATCCATCTACGAAGCCTGGAAACGCAACAACCGCAGCCCGGATCGGATCCAGCACCGCATGACCATCTGGGGCGGACTTTATATTCTGGCATTCGCTCTCGTCTTGTGCCTGATCGGCTTCGATCTCATCATGAGCATGGACCCGCACTGGATTTCCACCCTGTTCGGAGCTTACAATTTCGTAAAAGCTTTTTATATCGGCCTGGGGGCCTTGATCATACTGGCGGCCATCGTGCGCCTCAAACAGGGTGAGGCATCGAATTTGACCGCTGCCCACTTTCATGACATCGGCAAGCTGTTTTTTGCATTTTGCCTATTGTGGGCGGATTTTTTTTATGTACAGCTCGTGGTGATCTATTACGGCAACATTCCCGAAGAGACCCACTATGTGATTCTGCGCACCGTGCTGGCGCCCTGGAACAAACTGGCATGGGCGATATTTATTGTCTGCTTTATCGGCCCATTTTTCATCCTGCTGCGCCAGAGCGTCAAGACCCAACCGGTGCTCATGCTGATTATCTGTTCGGCGGTCATCATCGGCATCTGGCTGGAACATCTCCTGCTGCTGGGGCCGGCCCTGAGTCATGAGCCCCATGCGGCGATTCCCTTGAACTTTTCCGATGGTTTGATTTCGCTGGGATTTTTAGGGTTGATGGCCTTCGGGATCGGATTTTACTTGAAGGTCTTTCCAGAAACCACCTGGGCCGGGAAACGGATTGAAGACCTTGCATCATGAACCACGAGAAACACGAAATATGCCAAAAATTCATATGTTTATTTTAAAATTTTGGGGATTTTGCGTATTTTGTGGGTAAAAAACCCATGAAGATGAAGCCGGCATCTTTCTGCCGGCAATATTCAATACGGTGCTCACCCATTTTGAAGCGGGGTCGAGGTTAGGATGTCCAAAAAAAATTATGCACCCCTTTTTCTGGCGCTGATCTGCATCCTCGCTGCAGGGGCTTTCGGCTATTTTTTCTGGGTGGTGCCCCTGGCCGGAAGCGGTCCGGAGCAGCCGATTCCCTTCAGCCACAACGTGCACAGCGGGGTCAAGCAGATACAGTGCCAGTTTTGTCACCCTTATGTCGCCTATTCCACCTTTCCGGGCATTCCCCCGGTTGAAAAGTGTTTGTATTGCCATAACTATATCATCGCCCAGCACCCTCAGATCTTAAAAGAACACCGGTATTTCGACACGCGGACCTCCACCCCCTGGGTCAAGGTGAATTATGTGCCCGAGCATGTTCTGTTCAATCATCAGCGGCATATCAATGGCAAGATCGCCTGCCGGGAGTGTCACGGAGAAGTGGAAAATTTACAGCGCCTGCCGCACAAGGACTGGCGTATGGGGGTATGCGTCGAATGCCACCAAAGAAAAAATGCCAACCTGGACTGCTGGCTGGCATGCCACAGCTAAGGGTGCGGCTTGCGCGGCATCCGAATCGATCTCCATCCGAAATTTATAATTCGCGAGTCATAACGCGCAACCCGTATCGAACTTTATGGGAGAACCGAAATTGTCGACCCCGATTCGAAACCTGGAAACCAGCTATGCAACCGCCAAGGCCTTTATACTGACGTCCGCCTTCTGGTTTGCCGTGGCAACAACCTTCGGACTGATCGGGGCGGGATATCTGATTGCGCCCGACTTCATGGCCAACATTGAGTATATACACTTCGGCCGTTTGCGGCCCATGCATGTCAACACCGTGCTGTTCGGGTTCGTCACCCCGGGTCTTCTGTCCGCTGCTTTCTATTACTTTCCCCGGTTGTTGAGGACGGAGCTTTTCAGTCAGAAACTGGGGGTGTTCAACGCAATTTTCTGGAACATCACCGTCGCCGCCGGTATTATCGGAATATCCACGGGACATACCCAGGCCCGCGAATACGCGGAGCTGCCCTGGCCGGTGGACATTATGGTTGTGATCGCGTTCCTGCTGGTTGCAGTCAACCTGCTGATGACCGTCCGGCGGCGTGAAGAGCCGATTCTGTATGTTTCCATCTGGTATGTCCTGGCGGCGGTAATTCTGACCGCGTGCACCTACTGCATCGGCAATGTCATCTGGAAACCGGATACCGGCGCCCTGGCCGGTATTCCGGATGCCATCATCCTCTGGTTTTACGGGCACAACATTTTCGGGCTTCTGTTGACCCCCATGGGATTGGGGGTAGCCTATTACGTGCTGCCGATTGCAGTCCGCAGTCCCTTGTACAGCCACACGCTGTCCCTGTTGGGTTTCTGGTCGCTGATCGTGGTGTACACCCACATCGGCACCCATCATTTGTTGCAGGTACCGGCTCCCACCTGGTTGAAAACCATATCCATCGTCGACAGTGTCGCCATGGTCATCCCGGTGATGGTATTTCTGATCAACATCTGGTACACGGTCAAAGGCAAACTCGGTGAAATTCATGCCGATATCGGAGCCAAATTTGTGTTTACCGGCACCATTTTTTATTTCTTCGTCAATATACAGGGTTCCATGATGGCCTTGCCGCATGTGCAGCGCATCACCCACTTCAATAACTGGGTGGTGGGTCATGCCCATATCGGTGTTTTCAGTTTTGCCGGAATTACGGCTCTGGGCGGAATATATTTCATTTTGCCGAGGTTGACCGGCAAACCCCTGTACAGTAAGTTCTTGGCGGATATACAGTACTGGGCGCTGCTGATCGGCTCCACCGGTTTTCTGTTCGTTCTGACCACGGTGGGCTTGATCCAGGGCAATGCCTGGTACAACGGAGAAACCATTTACCGGGTATTGCCGGAGATTCAGCCCTATTACGTCATCAGAGCATCGCTGGGTGCTGTGATCGCCATAAGCGCCTACCTGGGGTTATACAATATAATTCGATCTCTCTATTTTAATCCTGGAGCTTCAACATGAAAATGACTCCGACTGTCATTATCGTCGGCATCCTGACCCTGCTGGCTGCGATCACTGTGACCGTGGTCTACTGGCCCTATAACACACGGGCGCTGATACCCTCGGACATTTTCCGGGAACGCAGCGCGCTGGAGAACGAAGGCCGCAAGATATATCTTGAAAACGGCTGTGTATACTGCCATAGTCAATCCATCCGGGCATTCGATTGGGGCCACGGGGCGGAACGTATCGCCCAGGCCGGAGACTATCTCGCCGACGAACCCATTTTGCTAGGGTCGGAACGCACCGGCGTGGATCTGTCCCAGGAGGGGGGAGAGCATCCGGACGACTGGCATGTCGCTCATTTCAACAATCCGCGGTACACCCGCCCAAATTCCATCATGCCGCCGTTTGAGTGGCTGGGTCTGGATCGCATCCACAAACTGATTCACTATAAACAGAGCCTGGGGCTCAAAGCGGCGGACCGCCGCATGGAACGACAGCGATACTGGAAAAAAAAGGCCGTCGAGGGCTTCGAAGCCGGTCCTGTCGCCAACGCCAAATGGCTGGCGGATCACATTCCCAAAGGATGGCGCGAAATTCCCAATCCGTATCCGACGACAGACGCCAGCCTGCAAAGGGGGCATAAAATCTATCAGTTTTTTTGTATCGGATGCCATGGTCCGGTCGGAGACGGCATGGGCCCGGCGCAGCCCTGGCTCTATCCACCGCCGCTGAATTTTACCATTTTAAAAGGCAGGGAAATTTCCGGGGGCATCCTGTACTATCAGATCATGAACGGAATTACCGGCACCGCCATGCCCTACTTCAAGCGCGACCTGGAATCGCAGAAGATCTGGGAAGTCGGCGACTATGTGGCGGTTTACTTCATCAACCAGAGCGACGCCGACACCGAACCCAAGGGTATCGACGCTGCCTGGGAACCATAATTAAACGGTATGTTGTTTGTGGTAGGTTGCGGGTTGGGCCGATAGCAGGTATTAACCCACCCCAAACAACTTACAACCCACAACATACAACTTACAACCCACAACATACAACTTACAACAAGCAAATATCATGTATTATCCTTATTTTATCGCCTACATGTCGGCCGGTTTCGTGATTAGCCTGGTGGTGTTTTTCTGGGCACTGAACAACGGTCAATTCAAAGACCAGCAGCGGGCTCGGTTTATCCCCCTGGAAGTTGAGCCCAACCGTAAAGCGGTGACTGCCTCCCGGTTCGCCCGTATCGAAACGATTGCCATATTTTCGCTGGTCTGCCTTTGTCTGATGTGTTCGGTTGCGATTATTATCTTTGCGCTGATGAAAGCGGCCGGCTAAGTCCATCGGTTCGTAAATATCAATAATTATACGTAACTGTGGTTGCGAGTCGAAGCACTCAGAAGCTGAAAGCTCAAAGCTCTGGGAATTACGAACGGAATAGCATATGAGATTTTTCGATGTATTAAATATTCAGCATTTCATCATGTACTTATTTCCGGCAATTATTTTCATCGCCCTGTTCGTTCTTGCCCTGGGATTTTATTATATCAAGCGCAAGGATTCAACAGTGCGCGAATCGCGGATCATCGAGCGGTTTCCGGGTGGCATTGAAGGCCGCAACGCCCCGTTTCCATTGTTTCTCTATCTGCTGATCATCGGGGCGGCTTTGTGGGTCATTGGGTATATTTTTTTTGTTGGACTTTTAAAGGTGAGATTCTGATGGCTTATGTGGAACATACAACATCTTCGGCCAAGACATGGCTGTTGATTTTGCTGATGGTGGGCTGGGTGGCCTTCAAAGGGTGGCTGGCATATGTCGTCATCGGCGATCTCGGCCAGCCCAATTGGGACTATCGCCCCATTCCCGATGTGCCCGGCCAATCGATTTATTCAATCAACACGCCTCCCTACCAGCCGCTGCCTTACGGCCAGCATGTCAAGGGAGTGCAGGGTAATGAGAAAAACCCCCGCCACCTGCTGGTGATTCCGTATCAGGGACTCGAATAAATGAAGAAGATCATTATTTTTTTCATCGTGGCAGGAATCGTCCTGTATGGCGCATATCAAGCCTTGATGTACTACGACAACAACTTCAAATACGGGCGCATGCGTGAGACCCCGGGGGTCAGGCCCCGTGAAATGCCGATGCCGGTCATGTCTCAAGGCCTCGTGCCGGTGGACGGTGGCGAGGCCCTTTACCGCGCAACACCCGGCGCCGATCTGATTTCTCCGGTGGACGGTTCGGCAGCGCCGGTCATTGCCCGGGGCGAGGCTGTTTATCTGGTTTATTGTGCCCAATGCCACGGGTACGATTACAGTGGGCAAGGAACCGTGGGCCAAAGTTTTCAGCCGCTGCCCACCGATCTGCGCAGCCAGGCGGTTCAGTCCAAAGTCGAGGGAGAATTATTCAAAACCGTCAGCTACGGCGTTCCCGACAAACGTCAGCCGCCGTTGGATGCCACCATCACCATCGATGACCGCTGGCACGTTGTCGCCTATGTCAAATCCCTGGGTGTTCGTCCACAGCCTTAGCCCCAGTCTTTACGTTAACATCTCCGTCCCCCGGCCCTGAAGCCGTATGTCTTTTGTGAATTGGAATTATTTCTGAAAAATAACTGCATTGCCGGGCCTGCCGACCAACCATGCGATCTATGCGGCCTTTCCATCCGCGCCGGCCGGTTCGAAAAGTCGCTTAAAGCGAAAACCTATCGCTTCTGCTGCAACGGATGTCGCCAGGTGTTCAGCATCCTGCTGGAAGCGACCGGTTCAGACGACCCCGCCCAATTCAGGGAATCGGATTTATTCAAACAATGCCGGGAAGCCGGCATTATCCCCCGCTCGCAGACCGATTTGAATAGGCCCCGGTTCGCCTCGGAGCCAAACCGATCGGCGCCGGTCGGTGGCCAAGACCCCGGGTCCGAACCGCCCGACCCGGCCAATGACGGCCTGAGCCTCGAATTGAAAGTTGGCAATCTGTGGTGTCCGTCTTGTGCTTGGCTGATCGATGAATGCCTGAGAAGAACCCCGGGTGTTCTGGACTCGACTTGTAATTTTTCAACCGACCGTCTCCATATTTCTTTCCATCCGGTTCAAACCACCCCCGATCGGATCTTCGCCGTCATAAAGAAACTTGGATACCGGGTTGCGGAACCCGATGAAACCAGCGCTTCTTCCGGCAATCGGCAGGAATTCGTCAGGTTCGCCATTTCCGCCTTCCTGACGATGAACATCATGATGCTCTCGTATGCGCTTTACACCGGCTTTTTTACCCAATTTGATCGGGATACCGTCTCCAAACTGGCCTGGCCCGCATTTATCATGGCAAGTGCCGTCATCGCCTATGGCGGATTCGACCTTTTAAAAAGGGCCTGGTCCGGCTTTACCAGCGGCGCTTTCAGCATGGAAACCCTGATTGTCATCGGTGCACTGAGCGCTTATATCTACAGCACCATCAATCTTTTTGCCGGGAGCATTCATATATACTATGACACCGCGGCCATGCTGATCACCCTGGTGCTTCTGGGCAAAACCCTGGAACGGCATGCCAAGGGAAAAGTGCTGCAGGGTCTGGAAAATTTCTTTGCCCTAAAACCCACAAAGGTGCGAATCTGCACGAAGGATTTTCCGGACGGACGCTGGGCGAGCGCCGGGTGTCTGGCCCCAAACGATATGTTCCGAATCGAAGAAACCGAAATTATTCCCGCAGACGGTCGGATTTTAACGGGCAAAGGGCTGGTGGACGAATCCTCATTGACCGGTGAAGCGCTGCCGATCGCCAAGAAACCGGGCGATTCACTGCGCAGCGGCACCCGGGTCATAAAGGGCGCCTTTACAGTTCACGCCCGGAAAGTGGGGGTTCACTCCACCTTGGGCCAGATGATCGCCATCATCGAAAAAACCCTGCTGACCAAAACCCCGCTGGAGGGCAAAACGGATGTCGTGATGCAGTGGTTCGTTCCCGTCATCATCGCATTGGCGGTCGCAACCGCGATCGTATGCATCATAGCCGGAATACCGCCGGAAGCGGCCATGTTGCGGGCCGTAACGGTGCTGGTCATTTCCTGTCCCTGCGCCCTGGGCATCGCCATCCCCCTGGCCCGCGTGGCCGGGATTTCCATTGCCGGGAAAAAGGGATTCCTGGTTCGGGATTTCAAAGCATTCGAGCAGGCGGAAAGGGTAACGGACTTCGTGTTCGACAAAACCGGTACGATTACCTCGGGACAGTGGAATCTGATCGAAATCAAGTGCACCGAACCCTGCACCGGGGATGAAGCCCTGGCCGTGGCCGCCGGTCTGGAAAAGGACAGCGATCATTTTGTGGCCGCCGAAATTCTCAGACAGGCGCGGCTTAAAGGCGTTCAACCGGTTTGCGCGGCAGACCTTCGCATAGATTCCAGAGGCATGGAAGGCAGTTGGGCGGGACGATCTTTGAAAATCGGGTCAGCCGCCTTTCTCGAGAAGGAAGTTCAAGCTTCGGACACGCTGCTTCCTGAAGTAGATAGAAACCAGCCGGTCAATCCTTCTTATGTGTATCTGGGGATCGACGGCCGGCTGGCAGCGGTGTTTGTTTTTGGCGATAGCCTGCGTCCGGATGCGTCGTCAACCATTAAAACTTTGCAGCAAAGAGGTCTGCAGACGGCACTGGTTTCCGGCGATGGGGAACAAACCACCGCAGCTGTTGCCGCCGGGATCGGGATTCAGCGATATCTCGGAGGACGGTCGCCGGGCGATAAGGCCCGCTTCATCCAGAATTTACAGCAGCAGGGGCGCCGGGTGGCTATGGTGGGGGACGGCATAAATGATGCACCGGCCCTGGTCCAGGCGGATCTTTCCATTGCAGTCCATGCCGGCGGGCAACTCAGCAAAGAAGCCGCCGACATTACCCTCATGCGGAGGGAGCTCTCTCAGATAACCGAATTCTTGGATTTTGCCCGTCAGGTCAACCGAAATATCCAGCGCAATTTAACCCTCAGCTTTGGCTACAATATCATCAGCATACCCATTGCGATGAGCGGCCTGCTCAATCCCCTGGTAGCGGTTACGGCCATGCTGCTGAGCAGTCTGAGTGTCATCGGCAACACCCTGCTGCTGGTTCGCAAAAACAGCTGAAATTTTCTATTTATATCGATTGGTTAAGCGCCTGCTGCTTCGGCCGCAAAGCGGTCCGGCGGTTAGCTGGGCATCTCCGGGGCCATGGGCACCGCGTAAGGTCCTTCCTCGATGTAGGCGATTGTCGGCTCTTTGCTTTCAAATCGGGGATGATTCACGGCGTAAATAATGGCGTTCTGGAACATGGCCGTCGCCTTTTCCCTGTCTGAGGCAAATTCGTCATTATCCGCGATGACATCATATCCGTTGGGTCCCGGGATGACATCATAATGATCGGCCGGGATTTGAGGTGCGCAGTATATCAGGCCGTCCATGCCGACTTTACGGTAGGGTTTACCCCACATTTCCGGCTCCCACTGATCTTTGGTAAAAACCCAGTCCGGATGCTGCAAAACATTATTGTAGCCGTCGGGTCCGAGAATTTTTAAAAGGTGCAGAAAAGTTTTGTACTCCTGAGATCCGATGGGCTCGACGTCCACGTTGTTTGCCAACATGACGATCAGACCGTTTTTCCGGACAGCGGGCATGGCATTGACGGCTGCTTTGACCGCCTGGTAGTGATTGCGGCCGACATATCCGGCATGGGTCAAAACGACATCATAGGGCTGGGCCACCGGAATCGTAACGGATTTTTTCATGGCTTCATAGGCCACCCAATGGGCCTCTTCGAGCGCCCCCGCATACACGCCGGTCAGGCACAAGCGTTTGTCCAGGGTGACATTGACCAGAAAATCGATTCCGACAGATTTCGCGACCTCCAGGGCCTCCTCATGGCATGGATTGCCATCCAGGATCAGATTGGTTGCCCGTGGATCCTCGAGGACCTGTACACTGTGAAAATATTCGATGGTTTTGGCGTTCACCAATGCCGGACATACCGCTTTTCGCCCGCCGGATATTCCGGCCATGAAATGGCTTTCCACCAGGCCCGTGATTATTTTTACATCCGATTCAAAAAAAATTTTATTCAAATGGACATGGGTTCCCCTGCTGGTCTGCGCGGCCAGAACCATCGCGTCGTCATCCTCGCAATCATGGTCTACAATCCGATAATTTTCCACCACCTGCGGGCCGTACATGAAGATGCGCTCCTCCAGCGTGCTGTGGCGGTGCATGCCATTGCCGATCACAATCACAATATGGTCCCTTTTTACGCCGGCCGCTTCGATGAGTCCAAGCAAGGGCAGCAACAGGCCATCCTCCCCCTGGTAAGGCGCCGGCCGGGTAATATCCGATACCGTGATGCACACAGTCAGCGTATCGACCGGTTTGCCCTTTGAACGAATAATTTCTGATAGGGTGGGCGAGCCGATCGGACGATTCAAGGCCCGGGTAATTTCCGCTCCCGAATCGATGAGGCAGGGCATGGACGGCATGCTCAATATTTCACAGCCGGCCGGGACCTCGATATCCAGAAAGTCGTCTCCAAAGTCCACATTGATTTTTTTCCAACCCAGGGTTTTGGCTTTCGTGAGAATTTTCGCTATTTCATTTTTCATATGATCCTCTCAGTATTCATCATTCCATATTCCAAAGTCAGTCCGGCAGCGGCACCGGATCCGGCACCTCGATTTGACGCGGGTCAGCTACCTCCGGTGTCTTGAAAAAATGATCCACCTGATACGTGATCCGGTTAAGCACTCGATCCAGCCGGCGGCGATAAAGTTCGCAATCCTGATGAGAGGCGTCGGGTGGTACAAATATCAAACGGTCGCCGTAAAGGGCCACGATGCGGGCAAAGGGCCGGGGGATAATGGTGCGATCCCAACTATTGAGTTTCCAGCAACGGTCCGAGCTCCATATCACCGGGATTATGGGAAGGCCGGTTCGCTTGGCCAGGTAAATAATTCCCGATTTGGAAACAAATCGGGGGCCTCGGGGGGCATCTGCCACGAGCCCGCCCTTGTAGCCTTTTTTTACCAGCGCCTCCATCTCCCGGAAGGCCCGGCCGCCTCCGCGCGATGACGAGCCCCGGGCGGTTATCCAACCGAAGCGTTTGGCTGCCTGGGCGGCCAGCTCGCCGTCTTCGCTCGCGCTGGCGATTGAAACGATGTTTCGGTTGCGGTACCAGTAAACCACAAAAAACAGTCCCCGGTGCCAGCTGGCGTAAAGCAGTCCCTTTGCGGGGTTTTCCCTCAAGTATCCTTCTTCGATATCGCGGCCGAATTCGGTGATGCGACAGGTGCTCAGCCAGATGGTGACCCCTATTCTTGCAGCCCAACCGAAGGCATAAAATGCCGCACGTTTCCAAAGCTTCATCCCTGCGCTTTTCCTGCCGACCACCGTTTCTCGACCAAACGGGCATCGGAATGCCCGCCCTGATTATTACTGACGCCGCAAAGGGCTGCTGCGAAGTTTTTTATTTCGATAAAACCGTTGGGATTACCTATGGTATCAACTTTACCTGCTTATTGCCATTATAAAAAAGCGGTGCCGGCCAAACCATACTGAAACTCTAATTTTTAATCTGTTTTCAATAATATAAACGGGGTTGCCTCCTTGGGAATCATGCTTAAGATATTGCTGTAGACTATGGAGATGAACCGCACCCGCATAAGTTGTCCCCGAAGCAAACGGAACCTTCTAGTTGATCGACCGCCCGACGATATAAACCGGATCTGCTTCAGGCTGAATCCGGCCATTCAATTTTTTCAAGTCATGGCAACGCTTGCAAAAATAACGCGTTACAAATTGCAGGGGAGGAAAAATGTCAACTAATTCCAACACACTGCGCCATCATCTGAGCGAAGTCAAAGAGGGCAGGCGCCCTTTCGAAAATGCGTTTCAGGCCGTTTCGCGGATGATCCTGGACAGCGAAATCACCAAAGCAGTCGTCAACGGCAAAACGACTTATGATTTCAGTATTTTCCGAGAAGGATCCAAGCATGTGATCGGCATGTACGATGAAATCAACAGCTTCGTCTCCTATGTCAAGGATGCCGCCGAGGGAGGGTCCTCCAAGGAGATGGCTTTCGTATTGGTTGGAGAGCCCGGGAACGGCAAAACCTTTCTGGTGGAATTTTTGTCTGCCAAATACCGGGAATTTCTTTCCCGGGATGGGAATCGCAAGTACACTTTTAAGTTTTTAAACCTCGACAAGCTGGGACACTATGGCCGGATATCCACCATTGAATCGCAAACCTACGAAGACCCGATGATCCTTGCAATGAATCTGTTTGAAAATCCGGATCAAAACAGGGCCTTTCTGGCCGAACAAATCGGTTTTACCGACGGGGAAATCGAAACCCTCTATGAAAACTACCGGCCCCTGGGTGCCTGCAGCGGGTATATCTGGAATGATATCCGCAATTTTACCGACGGATCCTTGGATGAAATGCTCGACCGCATTCAGATTGCGCCCATTCCGCTGAGTGAAAGCCTGGGGACCGTGACCGGTAAATATCCGGCCAAAGACAAGATTACATCTTCCTCGGTGGATCTGCTGGGAGAAGAATCGATTCAACGCCTGCTGCATATAACCGATACCAACAATCCCTATCGTTTCGATTTGAGACGGGGGGCCTTGGCCCGGGTGGCAGGCGGCGGCATTCACTTCAGTGATGAAATTTATAAAAATAAAAAAGATCTGGTTCAGGTCTACCTGGGTGTCATCCAGAACCGCTGCATCGAAATCGATGGCTACAAATGGCCCATCGACACGCTGATTGTCGCCACCAGCAACAATTCCGAATTTCACCGGTTTCTTTCCGAGAAAGAAGAAGCCCCTATCGTTGACCGCTGCCGCATCTGTTATGTTTCCCATAATACCAATTATAAACTCCAGGAAGATCTCACCAGCTATGCCATCGGCGGCCAGACCCGGACGACCCTGACCAAGGAAAACCTGCACCAGGACCCCAACCTGAATTATGCAACTTCCATTGCGGTCGTGTTGTCTCGTTTGCCGCGTTCGGAAAAATTGACGGCGGTGGAAACCATGAAACTGTCCGCCGGGGAAGTTGCCGGTGAAAAGAGCATCAAAACCCTGGCGGAGGTCATCGACACGCTCAACCAGGACCCGGAAATTATCAATCGTTTCGGCCAGAAAGGTTTGGGACAGCGCAACCTGGGCCGGGCGATTCAGCTGCT
The DNA here is from genome assembly GCA_963774425.1 of uncultured delta proteobacterium. Lineage (GTDB taxonomy): Bacteria > Desulfobacterota > Desulfobacteria > Desulfobacterales > JAFDCJ01 > JAFDCJ01. The sequence continues at coordinate 24,406 of CAVZEZ010000038.1, forward strand.
GATCGAAAGTTCGGAAACCAATGAGGGGCGGTGCATGTTCGCATATGATATTTTCAAGGCCCTGGACCGGATCATTCTGGATTATGTCACCGAGGCCAATGACCGGGCCAAATATCTCGAAGACCTGAAGATCGCAAAAGGCCTGTATCGCGAACGCATCATGACCGAAATGTTCAATGCCTACATGGATGAGCCCTTCGCGATTCGCAAAGACGTCATGAATTATGTGAACATGATCATTGGAATCGATGCCGAAAACCTGGGCCCCGACAAAATGTGGAAGTATAAGGATCCGCAAACCGGCGAGTTGAAAGCGATGAAAATCGATGAACGCTATATCAACAATGTGGAAGAGCGGCTGGGGCTTAAAAGCGAGGAGCAGCGCGAGTCTTTTCGAACCTCCATCCGCAAGATCTACGGCCAGAAAATATCCATAAATCCTGATTATGACTTTATGGACAATCTCGAACTGGTCAAGGCCGTCACCGATGTACGGCTGAAATCCGATATCGCCGGTGCCGGAAGCCTGATCGGCGCACTGGCAAATCGAACCAACGAGGAGAACCAGAAACTATATGACCGCATGATCGAAACCATGCTCGAAAAGCTCGGCTACTGCCAGACATGCGCGCAGAAGACAATTGAGTATTTCTGCACCCAGGAGGATGAGGCCTGACCCCACGCGGATTAGCGGCGGCAGGGCAAACCTCCGGTCATCCGCTGACCATTATCATCAGAAAGATTGGAACGTAGGATTATGGAAACGAATCCGCTCAAGTTGTACAAGGAACTCAAAAAAAAAGGGCTCACCTCCGAACAGGAACTAAAGATTCTGCGGGAATTGTCTTATGGGGGCAGCCATAATGTGTTGGAGATCGGCGATGAAACAGCCGTAGAAAAGGCATCCCGACCGGTGCGCAGCGTATACGCCTTTCAGGATATGGCCGATTTGCAGGGGATGGCCGCCATGCGCAGCGCCGCCAGCGTCAGCATCCGCTCTATCGATGAATTGCTGCAGCGTGACATCCAAAGGGAAAAAGATGGTTTCCCGCGCAAGATCAACGTCGGCCGCCTGATCAAGCCCGGAAAAGGCGGCAAGGATAAGATCGTTATTGTTCCCAGTACAGTTGAGGAAAAATTCATGCATGACAACTCCTTTAAAACGGACGAAGAGCAATCCCAGGGCGGCTCGGGTGATGGTGAAGAAGGAGAGGTTATCGGCGAACAACCGGTTCACGAGCAACAGGGGCAGGAGGGCGAAGGACCCGGGCAAGGGGAAGGCGGCCAGCATGAAATGGAGTCAAACGCCTATGATCTGGGCAGAATCCTCACCGAGCAGTTCGAACTTCCGAATTTAAAGGAAAAAGGGAAAAAGCGTTCACTGACCCGCTACACCTATGATCTCACGGACAAGCACCGTGGCTTCGGTCAACTGCTCGACAAGAAAGCCACCCTGCGCAAAATTGTTGAAACCAACATACACCTGGGCAATCTGCAGGATGCCGCAAATATCGATCCGACGCGTTTTCTGGTGTCGCCCAATGATCTGGTGTATCGGGTTTTATCGCCTGAAAAAGACTATGAGTCCCAGGCCCTGGTTTTTTTCGTGAGGGACTACTCCGGGTCCATGGCCGGAAAATCCACGGAACTGGTGGTGGCGCAGCATGTGATGATATACAGCTGGCTGTTGTATCAGTATGCCATGCAGGTGGAAACCCGGTTCGTCCTGCATGACACCGAAGCCAAGGAAGTACCGGATTTTTATACCTACTACAATTCGAAAGTCGCCGGCGGCACCCAGGTCTCCTCGGCTTATCGACTCGTTAACGAAATTATCGCAAAAGAAAGTCTGGCCAGGGATTACAATATCTATGTATTTCACGGAACGGATGGTGACGACTGGGACACCGACGGCAAGGAAAGCATACCCGAGCTGAAAAAGATGATGAAATCAGCCAACCGGGTCGGCGTTACCATTGCCGAACACACGACCGTGTCCGCCCACAACAGCGAAGTTGAAAAGTATCTTAAGAATTCCGGTCTCCTGGAAGAGCGTCCGAAACTGCTCAGGCTGGATGTCATTCAGGAAAATGCAGACGAACCGAAGCTGATAGAAGGAATAAAACATTTGATCAGTGAATAAATATGGAACTTATCGATCAACATACCAAGGAAATCATGGAAGGCTGCAAACGCAGGGCGCTGGATGCAGGCCTGCGTTTTCAGAATGAAACCCTGGAGTATATCGTCTCCAATCGGGACCTGCTGGAGCTTGGACCCAAGGTGATGATTCCAACCCTGTATGATTACTGGGTCCACGATGTGGAGGTGCTGAAGGGAAAAGGCAGATATGAACTGTATCCGAATAATCCCTATGAAACGGTCATCAACACCCGGCCTGCGATCTCATATTATAATGATAACAATCCTGACTGGATGAATGTCATGATTTTTTATCATGTGCTGGCGCATATAGACTTTTTTCAGAACAATCTGTACTTTCGTCACACCTGGGAATACGATTTTACCGGCAGTGCCCTTTCCGACAAGCGCATGATTGCAAATCTTCGATCGGAAAAGGGCAGATGGGTCGATTACATCATCGAATTCAGCCGTGGGATCGACAATCTGGTGGGATATCACGGTGAGTTGTCCCGAATAAACCGCCCGGCAAGCACCAACCAGTCCCGGATGCTGGATTTTTATTTCGATGTCTTTTTGCAGTCGAATAAAAAATTGAAAATAAGCGAGTACGTCAAGGAAGTCGACCGGTACAATGAATGTATGCGGCAGAGTAAAGACCTCGGGGAAAAAGTCTTTTTTTCGGAAGTGTTCAAGAAGCACCCCGAGTTCGATACGATCTTCAAAAAAAAGATGAAAGAAAAGGTTTACCGGAAGCTGGATCTGCTGCAATATCTGGTGGAACGCTCCGAGTTTTTGGCCAAGGAAAAAAACGCCTGGATGAAGACCGTCATCGAGGTCGTTCGCAAAACCTCTCTGTTCTTTCAACCTCAGATCCGCACCAAAATAATGAATGAGGGATGGGCCAGCTACTGGCATGAGTTTCTGTTCCTGCAGGATGACCGGATTTCCGGACACGAGGTGGACTTCGCCCGCACACACGCCGCCGTCACGTCCATGCCCCGGGTGGGCTTGAACCCATATGCGCTGGGGATGCGGTTGTTTTCCTATATCGAGAAACTGGTGGATAAGGGAAAATATTCGATTGAATTCAAAAGGATTTTGGATTCCCGTGAGCGTGACCGCTTCGATGCCCGGACCGGACAGGGAAAAGAATTTATTTTCAGGGTCCGGGAAAACTTCAATGATTTTATGTTTATCAACACCTTTGTCGACCAGGATTTCATCGATCAGTACAAGCTTTTTGTCACCGGCCGGCGTTTGAACCGGGACAGAGGCGTGTGGGAGTACTACGTCAAAAGCCGCAGTGCCGAAAGCTACCGCCGGATGCTCCTGGATACGCTTTATCACCCCCCCTGGATCGAAATCGACCATGGCAAAACGGAGAACGGCGACTTGTATCTGGTCCACCGCTTCGAAGGCAAGCCGTTGGTCAAAGAATTTATCGCCAATACCATGCTGGGCATCGAATACCTTTGGGGGGCGCCGGTCAAGCTGGAAACCAGTGAAGTGGTCCAAGCGGCACCCATGCAGATCCGGATACCCATTCCCGGACTGACGATGCCACAGGATGAGGAACCTCCGAAAGGCGAAGTAAAATGGCAGCGGATTTTGTACACAATGAAAGAGCGTAAGCTGTCGAGAGAGGTCCTGTAATCAGGAAGGTCAACATGAACGGCATTAAAAATTTGAAAAATCTATCGCAAAAATTGGCGGCGTTAAATGAAAACAATATGCCTTCCCCGGAGGACATCAAAAAGGCCCTGGCCAACCTCAACCAGAGTATGAGTCGAATCGAACGGCGCTGTTCCATCCCGTTTGAGGAATTTTTAAATCAGCTCGCCGCCAATCCCCCGCTGGTGATCCGCAATGTCTTCCAGATATTTCACGACATGATAAAATCCTATGTGGGTGACGGCATCGATGAATATCCGGATGACCCCGAGTCCATTCACTATGTGCTCTATGACTGCAGCCGGCTTTTCGTTGAGGGTTCCGATTATCCGTTTTTCGCGGACCGTCTGTTCGCCAACCGACTGATCAGCCTGGTGGAAGCCCTGAAGCGCGGCGCCCAGCAAAACAAAATCTATATTTTCAAAGGCCCGCCGGGATGCGGTAAAAGTACGTTTTTAAATAACCTTCTGATGAAATTCGAAGAATACGCCAACACCAGCGACGGGATGAGGTACGAGGTTGTCTGGCATTTTGACCGTAAAACCCTGGAAGGATTCCGGGATTACGAATCTCATCCGGTGCTGGAAAAATTGTCTCAGCTGCTGGAGATTCCCCATCTGGAGCAAAGCGGTCCGGTGTCCGAAAATAATTCGTCCAGCTCCCTTGAGAGCTCCGAAGCCTACGCCGCGGCGCATTATGCTTCGCACCTGGTGGATGACTTTATCGAAGTTCCGTGCCCGAGTCATGATAATCCCATTCTGATGATCCCCAAGCACCACCGCCGGGAATTTTTCGACGACCTGTTCAGAAACAATGAATTCAAATGGAAACTCGCTACCGAAAAGGATTATGACTGGGTTTTCAGGAATAACCCCTGCACCATTTGCAGCTCCTTGTATGAAGCACTGCTGGATCGGCTGCAAAGTTCACAGGAAGTATTCAATATGCTGTACGCGCGCCCCTACCGGTTCAACCGGCGCATGGGAGAGGGCATCAGCGTCTTCAATCCGGGAGACAAGCGTTTGGGACAAAGCGTTATGCGAAATCCCATTTTACAGAAACACATCAACAACCTTCTAAGAGACAGCAACCGGGTACAGTACATCTATTCCCGTTACGCCAAGACCAACAACGGCATATATGCCCTCATGGATGTAAAGTCCCACAATACCGAGCGGTTGAGCGAGCTTCACAACATTATCAGCGAGGGAGTCCACAAGGTGGACGATATCGAGGAGAATGTCAATTCCCTGCTGTTGGCGGTGATGAATCCGGAAGATGAAAAAAACATCCTGGAGTTCCAGTCATTTCTGGATCGGGTGGAGTACATCACGATCCCTTATGTAATGGACCTGTCCACTGAGGTGGAAATTTACCGTAAAATATTCGGCAAGCACATCGATGAAAGATTTTTACCGCGTGTCCTGCATAACTTTGCGAGGGTGATCATTTCAACGCGCCTGAATCAACGATCCGAAGTCATGCTCGAATGGATCAGCGATCCGGGTAAATACCGCCTTTACTGCGACGAAAACCTGCAGCTGCTCAAGATGGAAATTTACACCGGATATATTCCGACCTGGCTTGCGGAAGAGGACCTCAAGAAACTTACCGCCGGGGTACGGCGCAAGATTATCGCTGAATCCGAGAGGGAAGGCGAGCAGGGGGTATCCGGCCGCGATTCCATTAAAATATTCAATGAATTCTACTCGGCCTATGCCAAAAAGGAAAAACTGATCAACATGGCGGATCTTTGCAAATTTTTTACCAAGATCCACCACAGCGTGAAGGATTTGATCCCCCGGGGATTCCTGGATTCGCTGCTGCGCATGTACGACTACACGATTTTGCAGGAAGTCAAGGAATCTTTATACTACTACAACGAAGAACAGATCTCCAGGGAAATCCAGAATTACCTGTTCGCGATAAATTTTGAAATCGGCGCCGTTGAAACCTGCACCTATACCGGCGAAAAGCTGATCATCACCGAAGAATTGCTGGAAGGTATCGAACGCCGCTTACTGGGTGCCCAGGCGGATATCAATCAGCGCCGGTCGTTTCGAAGCGCCGCTCAAAAGGAATACACCAGCAAAACCCTGACCCAGGAAGTCATGGTGGAGGGGCTGTCTCTCATGGAGACCAAGATTTATAAATCCATGCATGATCGTTATGTGCACAACCTGAAAGAGAAGGTATTGGATCCCTTCCTGGAAAATGAAAATTTCCGCCGGGCCATCAAGGACTACAACAGTGAAGACTTTAAAACCTATGACCGGCGCATCAGAGCCGATGTCACCTATCTGATCGGCAATTTGTGTAAAAAATTCCGCTACACCGAACCGGGCGCCAAAGGGGTTTGCATGTATGTCATAGACAACGATCTGGCCAAAAAATTTTCTACGTCCTGATCGGTGCGAACCGGGGCATCAGGGGTCTGAACTTCAACAGGTGACGTCCTGCTTATGGAATGCTGGAATATTGGATGAGTGGAATCATGGTTATGAAGTGGAGACACGGCGCTTTAATCAAATAATTATAGCTTTTATCGCGGGCTTGACTGATCATTTGGTTTGGAATAGGATGCCGTCGGAATTATTTCACCGGTGTGATTTGCAGCCTGGATCACACGCATGAAACTCGAAAGGATCCGGATATCCAACCAGGAGCAGGGATGGTTAAACATAAAGAAATATGGCTCGATGACGAAAGCCGGAAAAAGCAACTGGCCGAAGTGGGTGGCGGCGCCGAACCCGCCTATTTTGGATTTCAGCCGGTCGCTCGTGAGAAAAAGGCCGATCGGGTTTTGGCGCATTTCAATTCAGTAGCCCGTCATTACGATTTTATGAACTCCTTGTTGAGTTTCGGGATTCATCATCTCTGGAAACGCGAGGCGGTCCGCATGCTGAAGTTGTCTTCCGGCGATCGGGTCCTGGATGTCTGCGGAGGCACGGGCGACCTGGCCGTGCTCGCCGCCGGCGATATCGGCCCGGCCGGCCGGGTGATCGTTTACGATATCAATCGGGCCATGATCCAGGCCGGACTGCACAAGGTCGCCGGGAAAGAGATCGACGGTCGTATTCGCTATGTTCAGGGCAATGCCGAGCGCGTCTCTTTTCCAGCGGGTCATTTTGACGCCGCCATGGTCGGGTTCGGCATCCGCAATGTCACCGACATCAAAAAAGGATTTGAAGAGATGCACCGGATTTTAAAACCCGGTGGCAAAATGATGTGCCTTGAATTTTCAAAACCGACCTTCGGCCCTTTCCGCCGCCTGTACGATTTCTATTCATTTTATATCATGCCCGTTATGGGCGAGCTGCTGGCCGGTTCCCGCAATGCCTATACCCATCTTCCCGAATCCATTCGTATGTTTCCCATGCCCGACGAGCTGGCCGCACTGTTGGAGGAAATCGGGTTTTCGCGGATCAGCTATAAAAGGCTCACCAACGGAATCGCGGTCATCCATATAGCCGTGAAGTAGACCTTAGCCTCCTTTCCAATTTCGACGACGACTTTCACCTTATTAAACCCCGACGTTGCAAAAGCCGGAGGGCTTCAGAGTCAAGACGCCTGAGGGTGAAGTCGTAGTTTTTTACTTCGAGCCCTCAGCAACGCAGAATCTGAAGTCCTCCGGCTTTCCCGAAGGGGAAACAACATGGCAAAATCGACTCAATCCTTCGAATTCACCAATGGAGGTATCCAAGAATCTTTCACTTTGGTATGATATTTACAATAATTGCGCACGATTATCTAATCTTTGCCATGTTGTTTATGCAACTATGGGGTAAATCCCCAGCCTTTCGGTAGTTTCAGGTGTGAGGTTTCAGTCTTCGACGTCAATGGCTCAGCCGGTATCGTCGAAAAAATTAATTTGGAGTCTTAAAAAGGCCGGAAGGTTGTGAGGGCCGGCAGTTGTTTCGGCTGGATTAAAGTGAAGCCAATCGGATGCAAATGCCGTCGGATACCGCAGAAGATCTTGCTGAAACCTGAAACCCTGATATGTTACAGGATTGACACGGCTAAAAGAATCGTTTAAATACGGCTGCTTCAGTATCTCCTGATTTTCATACCGTGCGCCCGGCAAATTGGAGTACCCGATCGACGTATTGCATCGTTTCCCGATAGGGAACATTGCCCTCGTATTTTCTGACCGTTCCGGGGCCGGCATTATACGCCGCCAGGGCCAACTTGACATTCCCATCGAAATTATCAAGCATTTTGCGAAGATAGTGCGAACCGCCGTCGATGTTCTGGTCGATATCGAACGGATGGGTGACACCGAGCTCTCTGGCAGTCGCCGGCATCAACTGCATCAGTCCCTGGGCACCGGCGCGGGAGACGGCATCCGCCTGGAAGTTCGATTCGGCCCGGATGACCCCCGCGATCAGCTGCGGAGACAGATTGTACTTGGCCGCGGCTTTATGAATGCTCTTTTCGATCGTTTGCCGCACAGGATCCCCGGAGGCGGAAGTGGGCCGTGAAGCTTCAGGTGCTGCCGCGTTGGGAAGCGACACCCGCGGCGCTTCACCTGACGGTTGGGACGGCTGATGGGCCGCTTCTGACACGTGTTCGGTTGCGGATGGTGACGGAGCAGGGGATAAATCCTCGGCATTTGTTTCCGAATTTATTGCCGAAGACAACGAATCTGAGGCATATCGGTATAAGCCGTGGGCGGGAACCCGGTCGGCCAGATAATCCGCGAGCGTCAACCCCGAGGGTTCATCGGCTGTATTGGCCGTATCGGTCGTCTGCCGGGCCATCAATATACGCTGAAACGGCTCGGTTTCGTTTGTGCGCCGGCTGAGGGCCGGATGAAAAAGAGAGATTTTAGGCTTTGGCCCGCCCATGATTGCGCGATCCAGATAGTCTCTGATGGTGAGATAATTTCCCGTCGACATAGACACCCTTTTTCCTTCAATGGTATTCAATGAAAAACAGAGCAAAAAACGTGCCGGAAATAATTTACTATCGGATATTCATGTGATTTCAACAGGATGAAAAGTTTTGCCAGACAGGGACGCCTTCAGACAACCGGCAATTTTTGCCTGCTCCACCCGAAATCACAAAAAAAACGACATCCCGGCTATCCTGATTGTGCAAGATGGACTTAATGCTCTCATTATTTTATTTCGAATATTGAGACGATCACTCCTATAAACTGTCTGCTTGATTGTCCTGGTTTGGAGAACAAAGATGGAAAAAAAGTTGCTTTATCACCATCGCGTGCCCAGCTTTTGGCCATTATTTGAACCAGGAGCTAATATTGCCTGAGTATTTGACGCCGCCCACAATAACGTTTGCTGTGCGTTCAGGTACGCCGACAAGATTAGACGGGTACATTGTCCAGCACCTTTCTGACCACGTTGGCCATATCTCGTTTGATGATCGGTTTCATGATGTACTCCCGGATCCCGATACCTTTGGCCATATCCCTGTTAATGATTTCACTGAATCCCGTACACAGAATGATGGGAAGATCCGGCTCGATGGCGAGCAGGGCCCGCGCCAGCTCCACCCCCGTCATCTTCGGCATGGACATGTCGGTGATCACCAGGTCGAAATTTCCGGGATGCGCCTGAAATGCCTGTAAAGCTGTCGGGCTGTTATCGATAGCGGTTACCTGGTATCCGAGACTCTCCAGCATTTGCTGCCCCAGTCGGACAATCGGCGTCTCATCATCGACGAACAGAATTCTTTCGTGCCCGCCGGCAATCGGCTCGTAGCGTTTCTGCTCGGGGCGTTCGTCGGCAGTCTTGTCCAGGGGAATGTAAACATTGAATGTCGCTCCCATGCCGGGCTCGCTGTAAACCGAAATGTGGCCCTTCATACTCTTGACGATGCCATGGACCACCGAGAGCCCCAATCCGGTGCCTTCTCCAGTGGATTTGGTGGTAAAATAGGGATCAAATATTTTTTCCTGAACCGCACGCGTCATCCCGGGTCCGGTATCGCTGACCTCCAGTTTGGCATATCTTCCCGGTGCCAAGTCCAGATTATCGACTTTGCCGCTGTCCCTGCCGATTTCAACCTCCGAGAGCACCACCCCCATGGTGCCGCCGCTGTTCCGCATGGACTGATAAGCATTGGTGCAAAGGTTCATCAATATCTGGTGGATCTGAGTCGGGTCCCCCAAGACGGCTCCGCACCGGGTATCGATGCTGGATTTGATTTCAATGGAAGTCGGTATGGATGCCCGCAGCAATTTGAGGGCTTCCTTGGTGATGGGGTGAATCTGGATGGGTTTCAGCTCTTTTTCGGTTTGACGGCTGAATGTCAAAATCTGCTGCACCAGATCCCGGGCGCGGTTGCCGGCCCTGAGCACCTGGTCAACGTAAGTTGTCAGTGAACTGCCCGGTGGCAGCTCATCTCTGACAAGTTCTGAATAACCGATGATTGCGGATAGAATATTGTTGAAATCATGGGCGATACCTCCCGCCAGCGTCCCGATGGCCTGCATTTTCTGCAATTGCCTGACTTGAGCCTCATGCCTTGATTTTGTTTCTTCCACCTGCTTGCGACCGCTTATGTCCCGAATGACGGCGATGATTTTTGAATGCCCGCCACCCTCGTATCTTTTCAGCGCGATTTCAGTCCACAGGGTTTGGCCGCTTTTCTTCCTGGCCTGCCACTCAAAAAGCTGCGGCCCTTCCTCCACGGCCTGGCGGAGGTAGCCTTGAGCCTCATATTCAGAGAACGGGGGTTGTCCATACCTCAAATTTTTAAAGGTGTATTGCAATGCCTCCTGGTGGGAGCAACCGAACAATTCCAACATGGTTCTGTTTACATCCAGTATTTTGCCGGTTTTACTATCGAGGATAATGATTGCCTCGCTGGTTGCGTTAAATACTTCCTGGTAATTCTCCCGGCTTTCGCGCAAAGCCTTTTCACCGTGTTTGACCCGAATGATCTCCCGTAACAAAAAGTAATAAAGGATGCAGGAACTTGCCACGACAAACCCCCAGCCTTTCACCATCTGGACTCTGGTCAGCGTCGCCGCATCTTTAATGAAGTACAGCACGATTTGATCCGAAAATAATATCCACAACACCGAGAAGCCGGCGTAGATGATCGCAACCTTAAGGGCTGGATAATGAACTTGGCCTGTTCTTTTTGACGATGCGGTTTGCTCGGCAACCGGTGGCATTGACTATTCTCCCGTTTTTTCGGCCAGTCGTTAATAAGGTAATCAGGAGTTATCTCAAAATCATCTTTCGGCCCAATCTCGGTGTTGGGGCCCCAATTTAAGTCCTCAACATATTTAAGAATGCATGCAGCTTATATGACGTCCCTGCCTTGATCTTGACCCGATATCTTTATTTTGAGACAGCTTATAGACCGGAAGAGCGAAACCAAAAAGAAGAAATCATGAAATACGAACATTAATAAATGCTTGTCCATTCACACGCCTATTATAACAGGTTCTCTTTTTATATCCGCAAAGTCTGGTTTTTGTACTTGATGAGTGCTTTTGGGCCGGGATCGATCCGCTGCTTCGGAATCCCGCTATTTCCGGAATGCGAAGGTCTACCACATAACCGCAGATAACCGGAAAAATCTTGACATTAAAAAGATGGCCAGTGTAGTGAATCGGTATGCCGTCGATTTTGCACAGTGCTTCGGCTGGTGACTTCGGATGCCATCCCGGCTTCAGCTTCATAAAATGACATCAAGGTTTTGTCCGAATTTTTGTGTGCCGATACTTTAACCCTATATGATCTTACATGGGATTGGTCAATTATAAATTGAAGGAGAAGCGCTTTTGAAGGTGGAACTGCTGGCTCCTGCCGGTAACTTCGAAAAATTGGAGATCGCCATCCACTATGGCGCCGATGCGGTTTATCTCGGCGGCAAGGAGTTCAGTTTAAGAAATTTCTCCGGAAACTTCAGCCTCGATGAAATCGAACAGGCCCTGGCCTATGCCCATATTCGGGGGGTAAGGGTCTATGTGGCGGTAAATGTGTATGCGAGCAATGACGAATATCCGCTGCTAGCTTCCTATCTCCAACGCCTGGAGGCACTGAAGCCCGATGGTGTGATTGTCGCCGATCCCGGAATTATCAAGATCGCCCGGGATTTGATCCCACATATTCCCCTGCATCTGAGTACGCAGGCCAACACCACCAATCTCAGGGCCGTCGAATTCTGGGAGCCATTGGGGATCCGGCGAATCAACCTGGCCCGGGAGCTGACCCTGGATGAGATAAGGACGATCGCCGGGCGCGCTCCAGTTGAAATCGAGGTCTTTGTTCACGGTTCGATGTGTATTGCATACTCGGGCCGTTGTTTGTTATCCGGATTTATGGCTGGCCGCCACAGCAACCGCGGTATGTGCACCCAGTCCTGCCGCTGGAAATACGCGCTCGTCGAAGAGACCCGTGCCGGCCAGTATATGCCGATTGCCGAAGACGACCGGGGATCCTATATCTTAAATTCCAGGGATCTTTGCATGATCGAACATATGCCGGCCATAATCGGAAGTGGTGTAACTGCACTTAAAATCGAAGGCCGCATGAAGGGAATTAACTACCTGGCTTCGGTGGTAAAAGTATACCGGGAGGCCATCGACCGCTTTAACCAAAATCCGGCAGGTTACAGTCTGAATCCGGAATGGATCACGGAGCTGGCCAAAATCAATCATCGGGGATACTGTACCGGTTTTTACTTCAATGATCCCGGACAGGTCGTCGCCGCTTATGACGTCGCCAGGTATCCGGACACCCACCTGTTTATCGGCAAAGTTCTGGCCTGCGATGACGCTTGTGAGACCCTCATGGAGGTGCGCAACCATTTCCGGACCGGCGATCGGGCGGAAATAATAAGCCCCAACCAGCCGGTTCGGCAGACCATTATCGGCGAAATTCGGGATATTGAAGGCAATTTGATTAGCGCGGCCCGATCGGGAACCCGGCTTTATGTCCGGCTGGGTATTAAAACCGAGCCTAACGATCTGATCCGCACGCCGAATTCTCTGTAAATAACCAGAGCCCTTCCGGCAGTTTCAAGGTTGGGGCAAATCCTCAGTGCTTGGGAAATATTAAAAAGCGCGGCAGGATCGCCGTCAGCGTAATCATTGCCCCCACAATGACAAACCCCAGGCCGAATGCCCCGGCATCCCCTAAGATCCCGATTAAAATGGGAAGTATTCCACCGCCGATAATAAATGCAAATGGAATGGTAATGGATACGGCGATATTACGGGTTTCATGGGTTCCAATCAGCGAAAGGGCCACGAGGCCCGCCGGTGGAAAACAGACTGCAATCATTGGCTGAGCGAAAACCAACACCGGGGTCCAGAATCCCTGGGCCAAACCCAGTCCGACCGTCGACAGGCCGGTAAGCGCCAGAATACACACGAGGGTGCGCTTGGGACCGAAGCGGTCGGTCGCCCAGCCGGCGGCAAAAACAATGAACATACCAGGTACTCTTGAGACGGCAACCAGGGTATTGGCTACTTCCCGGCTCATCCCCTGGGCAGTTACCAGATAGAGTGGCAGCATGGTATAGATGCCGTAAAAACTGCCGATACCGGCACAAAAAAGAACCAGCATGATCAGAAACGACCGCTGTTTCACCAACGACCGGATGGCGCCCAATCTGGGCGGCCTGCCTGTGAATTCTCCCCGCTTGCCAAAACGGATATTCGCCAACCCCATAAAAAGGGATGTTATTGCCAGGACCGTCAAAATTGTGCGCCACGAGAACCGGAGCATAAATATTTCAGCCAGCAGGGGGGCGGCTACAAATCCCAGATTTGGCGCCATTTCGTGAACAGCGATTGCTTTTCCCCACTGGCGCGGATGGATGATGGCGGTAAGTGTGGCCAGGCCGGAGGGAAGGTAGAGCCCGGCGGACAAGCCCAGCATCAGCAGGCCGGTGTGCAGAATCCATTTATGCGTGCAAAATGCAATCGGCACCAGCATCAGGCCGACGGCAACAGACGACAAGGAGATCACTTTTTTGTGAGTGACGGCTGCGGAAAGAAAGCCGGACCCCAGCATGCCGATGAAATACCCGCAAGACAGCAGCAGGAAAAGAAGGCCTGCGTCACTGTGAGTGAGGTCAAGATCCGCCTCGATGGCGGGCATCAACGGCGAAAAAATGATTCTGGATGTAAAATTAATAAAAAAAATCGAGGCCAAAAACAGCAAAACGGAAAGATTGGACCGAATTTGACCTTCCTCGGTTTGCGTCTCGGCCTCCCGGGACGAAATCGGTGATTTCGGATGCAAAATGTAAATCCTGTAAGGGTGAACCGGCTCTGCAGGACCCAAGCAAGCAGGCCGCAGGGCCGTCCGGTAAATTATTGCCTACCGCTCGCTGTGTTTTATATTTCACCTGAACGATTGTATTTTTACGGATTTGCGCTCTCACCGAAGGATAGCACTTTCTCTCGCATAAAAGAAGGTGGAAACCGTATCCCAAACCGGCTGCAAACTCCGTGCGACGATTTTATCCGGATACCAGCGGCAACATGAGCCAAAAAAAGCTTGACAAGCAGTGGGGAGTTTAATTTTATGGCAGTTTGACCATTCGCTGCCGTGGCGGGTCATCGTACACATTAAAAATCCATAGTGGGCTTAGCCAATACTTTCGCAAAGGAGAAAGACATCATGAAAAGATTATCTGTTATGTTGATTTTTGCGGCACTGCTTTTCTATGCCGGCAATTGCCTGGCAGTTACAAACATCAAACTGGCCGTGGTGACCAAACCGGGCTCGGCTCAAAACATTGCCGCCGAGAAATTCAAAGAGCTGATTGAGCAACGCTCCAATGGAGACATCAAAGTTCAGATATTTCATTCGGCTTCACTGGGAAATGAAACTGAAATTCTGCAGCAGGTGCAAATGAACTCCATCCAGATGGCCGTTGTTACCGGAGGCCCCTTTGACACGTTCGATCCAATGGCCCGGGTCGTAAATTACCCGTTTTTATTTAAGAACTACGAGCAGGTCGATGAGATCCTGGACGGACCCCTGGGAGCTGAACTTTTAAAAAGCCTTGAAAGTTCGGGATTCAAGGGACTTTGCTTTTCTGAAAACGGTTTTCGTAATCTGACCAACAACAAACGGCCCGTCGAAAAAGCCGAGGATCTGAAGGGGCTTAAAATCAGAGTCATGGCCTCCGCGATTCACAAAGCGATCTGGCAGGCGCTGGGCGCCAACCCCACCCCCATGCCCTGGCCCATTTACACCGAACTGGAGCAGGGGGTCATCGACGGTCAGGAAAATCCCCTGTGGGTCATGGAAGTTTATAAATTTTATGAAATCCAGAAATACATGACCTTGACGCGCCATGTCTATTCATACCATATCGACGTCGCGTCATTGAACTGGTGGAATACACTGGACGAACCCACCCGTGAAATGATCCAAAAGGCCATGTATGATGCCGCCGTTTTCCAGCGGGAGGACAACCGTTCCAAAAATGCGGAACGGCTGCAGTTTTTGAAAGACAAGGGCCTGCAGGTCGTGGAACATCCCGATATCGCTTCCTTTCGAGCCAAGGTAGCGGATATTCAGAACATGGATCTATACCAGGATCCCAAGGTTCAGGCCCTGCTGGTCAAGATGTTGGATGCAACCAAATAAGCGGCAATGGAGATGAGATAGCGTGTCTGCCCTCGACAAATTCAGTTTTACATTAAACGGCTGGATAGAATACCTGCTTTTCGGCCTCGGTTTTACCATGACCGTCGTGGTCGCCGTTCAGGTCTTGTTCCGCTACGTATTCAACCAGTCCCTTTTCTGGTCGGAGGAGCTGGCGCGCTATCTGCTGGTATGGTTGTCATTTCTGGGCGCTTCGGTGGCCTACCGCCGCAAGGCACATCCCGGCATCGACATGTTGCAGGCCAAATTACCGGCCACTTTGCAGAAAATCGCGGCAATCATCGTCCACCTGGCCTCTTTGAGCCTATTTTTTATCATGATTTTATTCGGATACCGATTCGCCCATTTCGTCCGGCTGCAAATATCGCCGGCCCTGTATCTGCCGAAATGGATCATATTCAGCATCGTCCCTGTCAGCGGTTGTATCCTGATGCTGCACGGTATCAATTTTTTGCTGCAGGAACTGGCGGGAGCGCGTCGTGACAGCTGAAATTCTCATTCTGTCCCTGCTGTTCCTGTTTGCCCTCAATACCCCCATCGCCATCGCCATCGGGGTGGCTTCCCTCCTTGGAATTTTGATACAGGGCAACTTCCCGCTGATGATGGTCATCCAGAAGATGTTCGGGGGCATGGATTCCTTTCACCTGATGGCGGTTCCGCTGTTCATGTTCACCGGCGTCATTATGGAAGCCGGCGGGATCAGTCGCCGGATTATTGATTTTGCCAATGCTCTCGTCGGATGGCTGCCCGGGGGACTTGCGGCGGTGACGATTGTTTCGGCCATGTTTTTTGCGGGCATTTCGGGCTCCGCCGCCGCCGATGCCGCCGCTGTGGGGGCGATTCTGATACCGGCTATGAAGAAATCCGGCTACGAATCCGATTTTGCGGCGGCGGTCCAGGCATCCGGCGGTTCTATCGGCGTGATCATTCCGCCCTCCATTCCGATGATTATATTCGGTTTTCTGACCGGGGCCTCGATCGGTCAGCTTTTTGCCGGCGGAATTTTGCCCGGGGTTTTGATCGGACTTTCATTGATTGCCGTGGCAACCGTCATTTCCCGCAAAAAGGGGTATGCAGCCACTTCGGCTTTTGCGGTGAAAGAGATCTGGGTTACATTTAAGCGGGCATTGCTTGCGCTGGGTGCACCGGTGATCATCCTCGGAGGCATCCTGTTCGGAATATTCACCGCCACCGAATCGGCTGCCGTGGCAGTGGTATATGCGCTGTTGGTGGGAATGCTGGTCTATAAGAAAATTAAATTAAGAGATCTTTTCCCCCTTTTCCGGGACGGCGCCATTACGTCGGCTATTGTCATGTTTATCATCGCGACCGCCTCGGTCTTCAGTTGGATCGCCGCCATCGAGGATATCCCTGCCCGTCTGGCCGGGTCCCTGCTCGGCCTCACCCACGATCCCACTTATCTCATGCTGCTCATCAACTTGATCCTGTTGATTGCCGGTACCTTTGTTGAAACAACCGCATCTTTGATCCTGCTGGTTCCCATGATCACCGCCATGCTCCCCTCGTTGGGTGTGGATATGATCCAGCTGGGCGTGATCGTGGTGACGAATCTGGCGATCGGCATGCTGACGCCGCCGATGGGGATTTGCCTGATCGTCTCCTGCTCGATTTCGGGAGACAGTCTGGCAGCCATCAGCCGCAGAATTGTTCCTTTTCTGGGAGTCCTGCTGATCGATTTGCTGATCATCTCTTTTTACTCGCCGTTGACGATGTGGCTGGCCGAAATGGTGGCCAAATAAACCCCAACGTTGCACAAAATCTCCTCAGCCGAAGATGCAAACTCAACCATAGAAGATATCAGATCGATGTCCGGTTCAGCGAGTCCCCCAATGTCGTCAATCCGGGATATCGCCGACGCCGTCCAGCACATGGTGGGGATGATAGGCAAAACTCTTTATATCTTCGGGGGCCGTCACCCCGCTTAAAACCAGCAGCGTCGTGATTTCGGCATGAATACCGGCGACGATATCCGTATCCATATCACAGATAAAGCCGCATTTGTTTCGGATTTCAGCCAACTCCATGCATTCCTTCCTTCCGTTCCGTTGAAATTTTATACGAGGTCTACCGCTTAATTAAAACAGCCCCGGATCATTCCGCAACCTGCGAACCACAACATACCAAACACAACTTACAACATCCCGTCACAGTCCCAAATAAGTTTTGCGAATATGCGGATTTTCGAGCAGCTCGCCACCCGTTCCGCTGAGGGTGATTTGGCCGTTTTCCATTGCGTAGCCGCGGTCTGAAATTTTGAGGGAATTGAACACATTTTGTTCAATCAGCAGGATGGAGGTGCCGCGCTGATGAATTTTGGTGATAATTTTAAATATGGTGCCCACCAGGACAGGCGCCAGACCCAATGACGGCTCATCGAGCATCATGAGATCGGGCAGAGACATCATGCCGCGGCTCATGGCCAGCATTTGCTGCTCACCACCGCTCAGCGTTCCGGCTTTCTGGTTGAGGCGTTCCTTGAGCCGGGGGAAAAAACCGAACACCTGTTCCATGGTTGCCTGCCGCACCCGCCGGGTTCGCGGGAACTGGGCGCCCATTTCCAGATTTTCCAGAACCGTCATGGTGGGAAAAATTTGTCTGCCTTCCGGAACGTGGCTGATGCCCTGTTCGACGATCGAAGGTGACGAAGAACGGGAAATATCATTGCCTTTTAGCAGTATTGCCCCCTTGCGGGGGCGCAGCATTCCGGAGATGGTCTTCAACAGCGTTGATTTGCCGGCTCCGTTGGAACCGATCACCGAGACCACCTCGGCCAGCCGGACCTCGATGCTCACGTCTCTCAGGGCCTGCAGATCGCTGTAATATACATCGATTTTATTGACCTCGAGCACTCAAGAACTCCTTGCCCAGATAGGCCTCAATGACCTCTTTGTTTTCGACGACCTCCTGAGGCGTCCCTTCGGCAATCTTTACGCCGTAGTTGATGACGACGACCTGCTGAGACAAGGCCATCACCCCCTGCATCACGTGTTCGATCAACAGGATACTGATCCCCCGACGGTTGACGTCTCTCAACAAAGAAATCAGCTCATCTACTTCGGTGGGATTCAGACCGGCCATGACCTCATCCAACAGCAATACCCGGGGCTGCGTCGCCAGGGCTCTGGCCAGTTCCAGCCGTTTCCTCAAGGGCAGCGGCAATCCCTGAGCTTCCTTGCCTGCCATACGGGAGAGCCCGGTAAACTCTATAATTTCCCGGGATTTTTTTTGGGCGGCTGCGGTTGATGAATCCCTGCAAAGCGCTCCGATCATGACATTGTCCAGAACACTGATCGTTGGAAACGGTTTGACAATTTGAAAGGTACGGGCCAGGCCCAACTGACAGATTTGAAAAGGCTGCAGCCCGGCAAGCAGTCTGCCGTTAAATGAAACCTCACCTTCATCGGGCATCAGAAATCCGCTGAGACAATTGAAGACGGTCGTTTTGCCGGCACCGTTGGGACCGATCAGGGCCAGGATCTCTCCTTTTTCGAGACCGAAGGAAAGATTGTTCAGCGCCGTCAGACCGCCAAAGGTTTTGCTCAGGTTGTCTACTGATAATATGTTCATGCGTTATGCGCTTATTTAGGCTCAAGGCTCAGGGCTCAAGTATGAAGGACCAGGGCTGAAAGCTCAAAGGAAAAGCGAATATATCTAACCGGCCGGGCCGAGACCAAATAAGTGCGCACCATCAACCGTTGCGGTAAATGGCCCACCAGTCTGCTGGAATGGTGGAACATTGGAATACTGGAAATTCACTGTATATATTGTTAACGCCCGAATTGACATATCTTAAAAAGCTCCGGTTCCGGTCATGCCGGTCCGCGCGATCTGCATTCCAACCCATAACATACAACCTAAGACTTGCGGCAGCCTTCTAATTTCTGCCTGACGATTCCAGCAGGGGCCGCATTAATTTTTTGACATACACGATGATTCCCTTGGGCATGAAAACCACCACCAGAATCGCCAGCATACCATAGAGGATCAAGTGCAGCCCTTCGAGACCGCCTTTGGCGAAATAAGCCCGGGAAATTTCCGAAAGCGGCGTCAAGATAAAGGAGCCGATGACCGGTCCGAAAAGGGTTCCCAGTCCGCCGACAATCGGCCGCAGGATAAGTTCGATGCTGGTGGACATGCCGAACATGGTATTGGGATGCAGGTAGAAAATATAATTGGCATAAAAGGCACCGGCCAGCGACGTCATAAATGCACTGATGGCAATGGCAATCATATTGTATTTAAACGTATTGACGCCCAGGGCCTGGGCAGCTTCTTCATCCTCCCGAATGGCGACCATGAAACGGCCGGCCTTGGAGGTCTCTATCAGGCGCACCACCACAAGTGATGTCACCATAAAGCCCAGTGAAATATAGTAATAGGGCCGATTGCCCCGGAATTGAAAATTGTAAAAGGAGGGGGCAAAATCCAGAAAAATCCCCGTAAAGGAACCCAGTGCCGCCACATGCGACACGATCAGGCGGGTAATTTCAGCAAAAGCGATGGTCAAAATGACGAAATATACGCCCCGCAGTCCGAACCGGAAGCCGAGGAATCCGAGAAGTAGAGAAATTACGGCGGCGATGATTCCGCCCACGAACATGCCGATCCAGGGAGTCAGGCCGAAGGTCATTGCCAGATAGGTGGTGGCGTAGGCCCCGATGCCGATATAAAGCGCATGTCCCAGAGAAATATGTCCTGTGTATCCGGTCAACACATTCCACGACTGTCCGACATACGCCCAATAAAAAATCATCACAAAGATGCCCAGGAAGTAATTGTCGACGAAAAGCGGCAATACCAGCAACGCTGCAAAAACAGCTGTCAGAAACAGGTAAAACCGGGTCATTTCCGTCCTCCGAAAAGACCCTGAGGCCGGAAGAGCATGATGATGATCAGGATACTGAAGCTGACCACCTGTTTGAGGGTCGCCGGCAGAAATAAAGTCGAGGTGGTTTCAGCCACCCCCAGGATGAGACCCCCCACCAGGGCACCCAATAAATTGCCCATGCCCCCCAGGATGACGACAATAAAAGCGGTCAGCGTGAAATCGTGGCCGATGTGCGGCGAAACCGGCATCAGTGGCAGCAGCAGCACACCGGCGGCGGCGGTGGTCGCCGCACCTAAAGCGAAAGAGGTGTTATTGATCCGGTCGACATCGATACCCACCAGAATGGCCCCGGTGCGGTTGTCGGCGGCGGCCCGGATACATTTACCCGTGTTGGTTTTTTTTAGGAAGACAAATACAAGGACGGTAATGACAATCGCCAGGCCAAACGCGATCAAGCGGGAAACATCGATCATCACGGGACCGACCCAGAGGGTTTCAAGGCTCAAGGCGGTCTGCGGGCTGCGGTGATCCGGTCCCCAGAACAACAGGGCGCAGTTTTCCAGGACCAGCCCCAGCGAAACCAGGGGCAGCACCTGGATGGCTTCGGGATAGTCGAGGATGCGGTTGACCAGGGTGGATTGAACCGCATATCCCAACAAAAAAATAACCGCAGCCACCAGAACCAGGGAGAGGTAGGGATCAATTCCGAAAAGCACGAAAATCCAGTAGGATACGTACATGGCCAGGACCATCATCTGGCCGTGGGCGAAATTGATGACCCCCATCACGCCAAAAATCAGGGAGAGACCGATGGCGATTAAACCATAGATCCCTCCCAGTAATATTCCCTGGATCGTCAGCTGGACCGCAAGGACTGCACTCATCGCGTTTACCGCTCCCAGAGCTGAGGTGCCGGAAAGACGATTTCGTCGGATTGCGCAAATTCCTTGGGCGCCACGATCTTGACCCTTTTAAGCAGGTCATCGTCGGGCTGCACCTGAATCAAAGCGGTCAAGGCACCGATGTTATCGCCTTTTTCGTTAAACTGAACGGCTCCACCGACCAAGGGATGATTTTCGAAATTGGTCTGACGGGTGGCTTCCAGGACCTTCTCGGTATCGGTGGAGCCGGCCCGCTCCAGAACATCGGCAATGACCTGTACTCCGGTGTAAGCGTAGGCGCTGTTGGTATCCAGATACCGGTTATGCGCTTTCTGGAAAGCAGCATTCGCCTGCTGATAAACCGGGCTGTGAGGATTGATCCAGGGAACATTGACCATGGCGTAATATATGAGCTTGTCCAGATCTTTAATGACATCCGGCTCGTACCAACCGGGGGAACCGGGGCCATAGATGCCCATCAATTCCACCCGCTGTTTATACATTTCCCGGGTCAATATGATGCCGTCACCGGGGCGCGAAATCGGAAAGAGAATATCCGGTTTGGCGGCCTTGATCCGGGCGACCTCGGCGGACAGATCATTAATGCCGAGGGGATATTGAACCTGATCGACTATTTCGATGGGCAGCCCGGATTTTTCCATGAATTTGATAAATCCACCGGACATACCCGTACCGAAGGCATCGGCTGTGTTGGTCACCACCGCCCGTTTGGGCATCACGCCCTTGAGGTCTGTCACCAGCTTGAGATATTTGATCGCTCCGTCGAGCAGCCCGGTTACGGTGATAAACACACGAAATGTATATTTTTTACCCTGGTCGGTAATCTTGTCCAGGGCGGCCACATCCATGATAAAGGGCACCTGCCGTTGCTCGCAGAGCGTGGAGATGGCCAGGGCCACACCGCTTTGGAACGGTCCGGTCAACACCACGGCCCCCTCTTTAATCAAACGATCGGCTTCGGAACGTCCGATTTCGGGTTTGCTTTCACTGTCACCTAAAAGCAACTCGAGTTTCGCACCATCCATGGATTTGATACCACCCTGGGAATTGATGTAGTCTACAGCCAATTGATTGCCCCGGCGTTGACCCAGCCCGATCACCGCTAGATTCCCGGTTGCCGGCTGTACGGATCCGATTTTAATCGGCGGCGGTGTGGCCCGCAACAGCGTGGGAACCCCGAAGGTTGACGCCGCCACGCTCAGGCCGGCGACTCCCGAAACCTTTAAAAAGGTGCGTCGATCCATGCCATAGGTTTGAAATCGTTTTTTGTTCATTGGTTTTTCCCTCCCTTTGTGAATTGATGCCGATAAACGAATCCTCATTCACGCTGTACACAAAACACAATTCGCGAGGACATTTACTGCCGGCTCAAATGGGGTTGCACTGAACACAATTCATTTAGTGTTGAGAAGTTATCTCCTATATAGGATGTCATCGGAAGTCAAGGATTATTCCGGAACCTGAATTAATTTCATTCGTCCGCCGTCGGGGCCGTGATTGACCCTTGAACCCAAAAAATCCTTTTCCTTGCAGTCCTGTTAGTGTAAACAAATGGAAGCGAATCACCGATCATCGCGTATGGCCACCGATGGACAGAGAAAACGGATGGAGGGTTCATGAAATTCAATTCACTCACTCAAGACCATCTTGAACAGCTGAGGGCGATGGTTGCCCCGGATCGGTTTTCAACCGGAGAGTCGGTTCTCGACCTGCATGCCAGAGATCAATCGTGGCATCCTCCGAGCCGGCCGGAAGCGGTCATCTGGCCGCAAAGCGCCAAGGAGGTCTCCCATATTTTAAAATTTGCCAACCACAAAGGTATTGCCGTAACTGGTTGGGGCTCGGGCTCCAGCCTGGAAGGAAATCCCATTCCTGTGGAAAAAGGCATCATACTGGATTTTTCGGCCATGAACCGGATCCTGGAAATTCGCCCAGAGGATTTTCAGGCGGATGTGGAGCCGGGTGTTGTCTATCAGGATCTGAATGAAAAGCTGAAACATACCGGCCTGTTTTTTCCGCCGGATCCCGGCGCCCGGGCTACGCTCGGCGGAATGATTGCCAACAATGCCAGCGGGACCCGTACGATATACTACGGCTGCACCAAGGACTATATCTTGCGGCTGAAAGTCGTACTGGCCGACGGCGAGATCATCCAATTGGGCACCCGGGCCAGCAAGACGTCATCGGGTTACGATCTGATCCGTCTGTTTGTCGGCTCCGAGGGCACCCTGGGGATCGTAGTGGGCGCCACCGTTCGGCTGGCCGCGCTGCCCGCCGAATACTCAGCCGCCGTGGCTGCGTTTCCAACGATGGAAAGCGCCGGTACGGCGGTTTTTGAAATTATGCGGGCGGGACTCAATCCGGCTGCTTTGGAGCTGCTGGGTCCGGAATGCGTAAAATTGATGAATAAGGAAGAAAAACTCGATTTGAATGTTTCACCGACGCTTTTTATCGAGTTTCACGGATCTACCACCGGCCAATTGGCGGAGGTATTGGATCTTGCGGCCGAAATATGCCGAACCGTGGGATGCGCCCAGTTCCGCCCGGGACTCGGCCGGGCGGAAAGGGACCGAATTTTCAAGGCACGGCATGCCCTGGGCGAAATGATCCCCCGCAATCATCCTGACAGTGTCATCCTGGTGATGGATGTTGCCGTTCCGGTCACCGCCTATTCGGCATTGATCAGCGCTATCCATGATGAGCTTTCGGGAACCGGTCTGGTGAGTTATTACCTCAGCCACGCCGGCAACGGGAATGTACATTTGAACATCGCCGGTCAAAAAGGCGATGCAGGGCAGTGGGAACTGATCCGGGAAATTTCACAGCGATTGGTTCTCAAATCCATCGAGCTGGGGGGCACCGCCACCGGGGAGCACGGCATCGGCCTTGGAAAAAGAAAATACATGGCTACCGAGCACGGATCCAGTCTGCTGTGGATGAAACGGATTAAATCTTTGTTCGATCCCAATGGTATCCTGAATCCCGGAAAGATATTTTTCGATAATCAAAATGGTTGAATAGGTAATCTGGAATAGGAATCCGAAACCAGGAGGCCACAGCATGGGTCACGAATTTTCCATATCCGAGAAATACAGGCAAACCTATCCCGATGTGGGCTTCGGTCTTGCCCTGCTCAGCGGCTGCCGGCATCTTTTAAACCCTGAGG
Source organism: uncultured delta proteobacterium (assembly GCA_963774425.1). GTDB lineage: Bacteria > Desulfobacterota > Desulfobacteria > Desulfobacterales > JAFDCJ01 > JAFDCJ01. The sequence continues at coordinate 48,745 of CAVZEZ010000038.1, forward strand.
GATTCGATCAATATAAGCGCAAGCTTTTGCGCAGGATGAGAAAACGCGATACGCTGGAGCAAATTTCAAACCGCATCCAGACCTATGCGGAATTCTTTCAGCGATTCGACTATGACTGTCCGCTGACCCACCATCTTAGACGCACCATAAACAGCGGGTTTCCGCGCTATTCGCTATTTGTCGATGCCCACTTTATGGCCGAAATGTGCGCCGGAATTCTGGTGGCGGTAACCGACTATGATCGTTTTGACGGAAATCTGCTGCTGGATGTCGCCGATGAGAAAGAGATCTGCGCTGGAATGGGCGAGCGTGATTTTATCGCCAAAAAGGAAGAAATTGTGCTGCGGGACGAAAAAGAAATCGTCTGTGTCCTGTGCCAGGGAGCGGATGAAAAGACTCGTGTTCGAGAAGATACTGAAAATGTGCTGTTCTACGCCTACGCGGTTCCCGGAATCGAAAGGATGTATTTGCAGGAGGGGCTGGCGATCGCCACCGAAGCCCTTTCGGACTTCGGTGGCGGTAAAGTGGAATTTATCGATATCTCTTGATAGCCAACCCAACGCGGAGTTGACTGGTTTCAGCTCGTAAGTTCATGAGTTCATAAGCTCGTGGGCGCTAACGAACTCATCAACTCAAAAGCTCGGTTTTAGATAGTTTCCATCCATAAATGGCCTTTTTGCCCAATTTCCGCGTCAATCCGCGCGCTTGCTTGTGCGGCGTAGCAAGCTACGCCTCCGCGCAAGTGCTTGATTTCCTTGAACTTGGGCAAAAATTCGCATTTCTGGATTGGAAACACCATCCGGTGCCCATCATTTTAAAGACCTTTGATGGATGGGCACTAGTTAGCGACAAACCTAAATAGTGTCCCGTTTGATCACCTTGAAGCCATAGAGGATCTGCTCGAAAGCGGCAATATCCTTTTCAAAGTAATGCCGAAAAGCGGCATTATAGCGCAGGTTGAAAAAGGAGTCACCGCTAATGAACCCGTAATAAAGGGTTTTAAATACAGCACCGTCTTTATCCCGATAGGTAAACAACAGTTTAAACCCTTCATGCCCGTCGATAACCGCCGGGGCGTTTTCGATGACCTTCAAATTAAATATGAGGCGGTCGGAAGCAATTTCGTCAATAACGATGCCCGCGGCCTCCTGGGGCAGCATTGCCTGGTTTAATTTTTTCTTCGTATGGCGATAAGGCAGATCGATCGGACGCTGCTGAATGAGCACATATTGCAGAAAGGCGCCGTCCTTCGTGAGAAGGTATTTGTTTGTATATCCCGGCTTATACCATCCTTCGGGTATTTCAACCGAGAAATCATTGTCCGGTAATTTTTCAAGACTGTGCTGCTTGGCCATGGATGCGCATCCGCAGATTAAAGAAAGGCAAAACAGCAAAAACACTAATTTTTTCATTATCCCTTTTCCTTCGTGCTGCACAATTTCAGATATTTTTCGAGGTAGGCTTTATCGGCGCTATCCGGCGAAAGCACCAGGCACGACTGGAAAAACTTTTGCGCCAGTCCCTTCTCGCCGGCCTTGTAATGAATCAATCCGATGGCTTTGTGCGGTTCCGCAAAAGTCGGATTCAATGAAATCGCCTTTTCATAATAACCAATGGCCGATGCCGCATCATCATCCCGGCCCCGTTGTCTGAATATCTCCCCCAGTAGAAAATAGGCCCGGGCGTTGTCAGGTTTTACATCCAGGTAGTTTTCCACCGTTCGTCTGGCAACGACAAATCTTCCGCGGCGAAGATCCAAGACGGCATTGTCCAGCATCAGCCGGGACATTCGGCTCAGGAATCTTTCTGTGTTTTTATTCTCCGGCTGATTTTGCCGGGATTTTTCTTGCAGCCACTTCGTGATGTTTTCGATACGCTGTTGTACGTTTGGATGGGTTCTGAAGAAATATGGCTCTTCGATGCCCTCGAACTCTATTTCCTCTTTGAGCAGATTAAAAAGACTCACAGTTTCCCATGGATCATAATTGGCTTTGATCACCAGGTCAAGCCCGATTTGATCCGCTTCGATTTCCAGCTCGCGGGTATATCCGCTCGAAGCCCCCGGCCCCGATAAACCCGGAAGCCGTGCAAGATCAGCGCGTTCTGCTCCACCGGCCGCAGTCTGCCGGATGATTGCCAGGGCTTTCAGGGAATGCCGATTGATGCAGTGGACCATTTCATGAGCCAGAAGAGCGGCCAACTGCGCTTCGTTTTCCATGCGGGCAAGGATGCCGGTATAAATATATATGGTGCCGTCGGGAAACGCGAATGCATTCAGATTCGGATCCCTGATGACCTTGGTTCTAAACGACATGTCCGAAGATGTGGATTTTTTCTGCAGCCGGCCGACGATTCGGTTCAGGTAATTGACCACGTCCGTGTCTTGATAAAGCCGCCCGCCGGCGTCTATGGTATCCTGCTCTTCCTGTGCGCGGCGCAAAAGTCGTTGTTCGTCTTCGTTTGTCAGGAGGTCCGGGTTCACCGGTATTGGCCGGAAACCCGCACAACCGGCCAGCAGAGAAAATGCAGAAACCATCAGTATGAAATATTTCATCTCTGCGTCCCTGTGAAGTCTGAAAGCAGATCCCGAACCACGTCCTCTGCATCGGCGGGATCCCGGAGATCTTTTCCCTGGGTGGTGCCTTTGACCGAAAAATAAAGAATTGTCCCGGAAGAATCCGCAATTGCCAGATCTATCAGCGCTTTGCGCCTATTTTCGAAAATCTCGTCATAGCCGGTCACAAAAATCATGGAATCGGCCGCTTGTTGCTGCAATATTGTTTCGATGGATCCCAAAGAGTAATCGAATTTCTTGATTTCGGTGGATTTGTGATCGGAATTGAACGTTCGTCGGGTCATGGTTCTGTGCACCAGCTCATAAAGGGCCCGGACATCCGCCATTTGTTCGGTGGTATTTTCATCCATCTGCATGAGTTTCAGACGGCACTGCTTTTGCGCAAGATTTTGTTTGATGGCAATTTGGAGATTTTCGCGTCCGATGTTGCTCCAGTCATCCCGTAAAACGGCAACCCTGATCGAGGAACGATCAAACATGTCGACCTCGGGGGGGACGAGAACCGCGGATTTAATGGAACCCGCCTTGCGTTCAAACTCCGGATGAATCCGATGAGCATCCAGCGCACATCCAGCCATCAGCAAAAAAAAGCATACAATCGTTGGAAAACAGAGATATATCAGTTTCGTCATAATCGTTTTTTTCCGTAGCTCAAGACCCGTATGTTTTGAAATGCCGGGATACCGTAACGAAATTTCCAATGGACTCAATATCCCGGGTCGGGTGCAATTTTGTCAGGGGTCAGTGCACCAGGCCGCACTGATCAAGCCGAGTCCGTCTTTTCAGTGGATTTGGGTCGCAATGCGCCCTGAATGTCGACAGCACTGATATCGGCACTTATCTCCTCCGACTTGAGTATTTTGGTTTGTTGCGAAAGGATCGATATGTGATTTTGGGGAAGTCGCGTAATCAGTGCCGATCGGCCCTTACCGGTGAATGAAATTCAGATTCGAAAGTACTTTCACTGAATAATTTTTATGGACTTTTCAGGGATGGTGTTTATAATATGCGGCAGGTTAAAGCAGTCGGGTGGTCAGATTCGATGCTGTTTTGCTTCTAGAAAGGAGGTTTTACCATGAAAAAAGTAGTCTTTTTGCTGATTGTTGCGTTTTTCCTAGGGGGTTGTACGGCGGAATGGTACCAGCACGACACAATCTATAAAAACCACGATCACATGTTCTTCAGCTGGTGGGGTTACAAGAATCCTACTCCTCAAAAACTCCAGGAATCCGAGCAGCAGGATTGGTGGGGCGAGCCCATCCCCTATATTCCGGCAGAATAGGATTGCGGGATCACTGCTGTAGCGGCTTTTTCGCCGTTTTTTGAAAATTTTAACCCATAAAAGAGCAGATCTAAAAGGATTTGTGTATTGGCGGTTATTTTATCTGATGAGTCCGACTGGCAACCTGGTGAAGCGTCCTTCCATTTCGCGCATGGAAAGCTTAGGACAAAAAATCCCTGAGGAATTTCACTTCAACCGGATATTAGCCGCCCATAGAATCGAGAAGCATCGTTGCCCGTTTTTTTTCCGCTCCCCGGAGGCATTTTTTGCCTCAGGGGAGTTCGGACCTATAAATGCCTTTCCTTGAAAGCCTTCAGCGCCTCCTGCAGCATTCGGCGGATAAACACTTCTTTATCGCCCACCGTGAGATGAACGTATGTTGCGTAATCCGCATTGGATTCCATCAGATCCGGCGGGGATGCCGAGCATTCTGCTTTGATTCTGTCGTACTCTTGAACCATTTTTAAGAGCGGGTATTTTTGGGCCTTGAAGGTGTTGATCCATCCCAGCCGTCGCATCATTTCAAAGCGAATCTGGTCTGCCAAAAAAAGGTGTAAATCGACGACGATCATTTGGTCATTGTTATTGAGGTAGTGGAACTTCGGTGCGGCACCTAAGTCCAGAATCCCCATTATGAGTTCGTAATAAGCAACCGAGCTGGATTCGCCAGGTTGAGCCAGATAGAATATCGTGCGGTTTGACAGGTCGCCCAGTCGGGTTTTGGAGTCAAAGTATTCCCCGAAGCGATTTCGCCAGGGACCGAAACTTCTCTGTTCCAAGGCCTGGGTGCGATAGGATTGGAGGTCGACAACTTTTGTCATGGCTTTTTCCGCAACGCTCGGTTTAACCGGTCAGGCTAAGCCGGCGCTTTTAAACCGTTCCTGCATCCCCGGCTTGTTGGAAAAAATCTCGTCCCGTGTGAGGCCGTCGAGCTCGTGGGGGAACACCAGCCATTGATCAGTTTCGTGGACATAATAGTCCGGGATGATGCCGGTTACATTTTTTTCAGGCTTAAACCACGGCGTAGCGATACGAATGTCATCGGGCAGATTTCGCCGCATTTTTCGTTTGAGGGTTTCGATAACCGCTTTGATGCTGCTTCCGCTGTCAAAGACATCGTCCACGATAAGCAGCCCATCCTCCCAGTTGGCATGCTGGACGACATATTCCAGGCCGTGAACCCGTACAATCTTATTTTTCTGGTTGATGCCGTAGTAAGACGAGGTCCGAATCGCAATATGATCGGTTTTTACCCCTAAATGATCCAGTATCTCCTGAACCGCGATGCCAACCGGTGTGCCACCCCGCCAGATGGCAATGATAAAGCTGGGACGGAAGCCGCTTTTAAAAATTCGCAGGCCGAGTTCAAAAGAATCGTTTAACAGGTCCTGAGCGTTCAAGTATCGCTTTTCATCCATAGTTAAATCAGTTATGAGAAGCTATTTCAAAATTGTTTTGAGCCAGTTTTTATTCATTGTAACTACACACAAACGCGTTCAGTTCGTCAAGATATTTCTTTTTTTCTGCCGGCTCAAGAAACGAGGCCTGAAAGCTGTTGCGGCAAAGTGCCCGAATATCGTCATAATTGAGACCGAGCGCTGAGTGCAGCGCCTGAAAGTTTTCGGCGATATAGCCGCCGAAATAAGCCGGATCATCGGAATTGACAGTCACCCGTAAGCCGGATTCAAGCAGTTGCAGGATGTTGTGCTGATTGAGATGGTCAAATACGCCGAGGCAGATGTTCGACAGTGGACATACCGTTAAAGGTATCTCATTTTCAACCAGATATTGAATCAAGTCGGCATCCTCTACACAGCGGACGCCATGATCTATCCGCTTGACTTTCAGTAGCTTCAATGCTTGCCAGATGTATTCCGCAGGGCCCTCTTCGCCGGCATGGGCAACCGCCTTGAAGCCTTCCCGGCGGGCCAGATCGAATACCTCCGTAAAAATTGATGGTGGAAAGCCCAGTTCGGAGGAATCCAAACCAACCGCCACGATCCACTCCTTGAACGGTAGCGCAGCTTTAAGTGTTTTCATGGCATCCGCCGCACTCAGGTGCCGTAAAAAACACATAATCAATTTTGATGTGAGCTTCAGGTGGCGTTCGGCGTGCGTCAGTGCAGCCCGAATTCCCTGAACGACTGCGGCAAAGGGAATGCCGCGTGCCGTATGCGTTTGGGGATCGAAAAAAATTTCGACATAGCGAACATTCTGCTCGGCGACTTTTTGAAGATAGCTCCAGGTCAACCGATAAAAATCTTCCTCATCGCGCAGGACTGCCGCACCCTGGTAATAAATATCCAGAAAAGATTGCAGATCCTCAAAATTATATGCCTGGCGAATATCGGCCACCGACTCATAAGCGAGTCTTAAACCGTTTTTTGCTGCCAGCTCAAACATCAACTCCGGTTCGAGCGTACCTTCGATATGGATATGCAATTCCGCTTTAGGAATATTATTAATAAAATCAGATGGTTGTCCATCTATCCCATCGCGGTTGGAACGATCCATAATTTGCCTGGAAGACCTCATTCTCTTTCCACCGGAAATGTCATCGACGCCCCGAACCAGCCGATGATGGTCACCATAACCGCCAAAGAAACGATCAGCAGCAGGTAGACCACGCTGGATCCGCTGAATGCAGCCAGAATATCCGGCGAGCTTAGGCGCCAGATAAAGGCGACAATCGCCGTCAAGAGCATTGTCAAAGAAAGCGGTATCTTGATCCGCACCGGTTTGAGCATTTTGGCCATGTAATTCAGCCACCAGGTGTATATTCCGGTAATGACGGCCACAGGTATAAATAGAATACCGGCTGCCAGACAGTAAAGGGCGGTTGTCTCGAAGGGCCGGTGGCCGGTAAACAGATACAGTAAATTAAATATAGTGGTTGAAAACATAAAAACAATGGGAAAATGCACCGTCATGGGATGCGGGTGGCGTCTGAGCATGGGAAATCTGGAAATGAGGCGTTCAACCGGTGCGGGAATTTGCCTTTCGTCCACGCTCTTTTTCAGCATGCCCACCTGGGGATACCGTTGCAGAACGTCTTTTTGATGGGGAGCGGCCTGTAAATCATGGGTCAGGTCCCGGCCGGCATGGTGGCGTTTCATATGCAGACCTTTTCGCCACAACTTGCTTTCGCTGACATCGTAGATTTTGCCTTCATGTGCGATATAAATCGGATGACCGTTTTCACCGTTGTATCGGGCGAGTTCATCCACATCGTATTCTTTCATACACGCCTCCGTTTCCACCTATAAAACATCCTCCGGGCGATGTCCCACCCGCAATACCGAATCTTTTTGATGTTTTTTTTAAGGGTCAGATAATTATTCTGGCCAGCACGACGGCAAGCAATCCCGCGGGATAATAGCTGGCCTTATTGAAAAGCGCCATGGCGTGGAATTGGCTGCGGGTTCGATACAGGGTCAGCGCCGGCAGCAGCAGTAGATACACACCCAAAATCAGAGAAATTATAATGAAAATAATATCATGACTGTTCCAAGCGACCAGAAAAACGATGACAGCCATGATCAGGGTCAGGATAATGGCAGCGACAATGATCTTGTTCGCCGTCTGTATACCATAAAGAACCGGCAGGGTCCGGGCCTTGGACCGTCGGTCCTCCTCGATGTCGAATCCATCATTGGGGACATTCTGGCCGCCGATTTCCCAGAAAAAAAGCAGCAGGAACAGGCTGATGACATAAGCGCCGGCGGGATCCGGATCGACCGCAAAGACAGCGGCGATGGCGCCGGAGGTTTTTACCGCACCGCTGACGATGGTGCGGAAGGGGCTGACCCGCCACAGCAGACAATACAGGCTTTCCAAGCCACAGCCGGAAATAAATATAAGCACACACACGGGATTTAAAATGTAGGCGCCGATCAGGGCCAGCAAGGCCCAGCTCAAAGCCCAGCCCAGTCCTGCCCTGAAACTCAATAAACCCTGGGCCATCGGATGCCGGACGATCATACTGTCCAGATCGCTGCCCGAATTAGAAAAGCCGCCCCGTTCCGCTTTGTCTTTGTCCGCTTGATAGTCGATGACATCATTGAGGGCATACACAGCGGTATAACCGGCAAATGTGGTGATAAGCCCGATAACAACGGTTTGCATCGGCGGAAAGCGCCCGAGCCACAGCAACGCGCCAAAAGCGGGCGTGCACATGTCCAGCAGGCCATGCGGCGTCCTGGAAAGCGCAAAAAAAGGTTTCAAACGGGCCAACCCGCTGAAATGATATGGCACTGATTTCTCAGTCACCTGAGACATCCTGATGTTTGGAAAAAAGGGTTAAAAAATCTAAAGATGCATACGATGTGCGCATATATTTTCATCAGAAAAGCCATTGAGCAGTCCGGTATGGCCGCTCTGCAAAAATTAGCCGAATTCCCTCCGTTGTCAACTATTTTCGACCCCAATCAGAGTAGATCCAAACCGGATGATGGAGGAAAAACGGATTTCGATTTGACTTTCCCGGAATTGAAATTGCACCCGTCCGCTTACCTGTTTTATTGATCCTTGAAAACAGGTGCTCGCTTCTCGTAAAAGGCCTTGACGCCTTCCTTATGATCGTCTCCCTGGATACACAACGCCTGGGCCAAAGACTCGTATTGCATGACCTCTTCGAGAGACATTCGCAGGCTGTTGCTCAATATTTTTTTGACGAATTTAAATGCGACGGCGGGCCCCTTGCAAATGGTTTGGGCCATTTCGAGGGAGAAAGCCTCGAGTACGTCGGGTTCGACGACATGGTTGACAAACCCCATCTCAAAAGCTTCATCGGCTGTCAACATTTTGGAAGTGTAGATCAACTCTTTTGCCCGGTGAACGCCCACGATTCTCGGCAGAAAGTACAGGCCGCCCAGATCCGGAATCAGACCGACTTTCGCGAATGCCTGTGAAAAGACGGCTTTGCTGGAGGCAATGACAATATCGCAAGCCAGCGCCAAGTTGAATCCCGCCCCGACCGCCGCACCGTTGACGCAGGCAATAACCGCTTTTTCCATTCCGGTTATCAACGTGATCAGCCGGCTTATTCCTTGTACATAGCAGGCACTTTCCAGCGGCGACATCCCTGCGCCCAACTCCTTGAGGCTTCCCCCCGCACAAAAGGCATTTCCAGCTCCGGTCAATATCGCGACTTTGCTCTCGGCGTCCTCAGAAAACTGTTCCAGCGCACTTGCAAGCTTGTCTCTAAGGTCTTTCTCCAGGGAATTCATCTTGTTTGGCAGATTCATTCGAATTATCCAGATTTCATTTGATTTTTCTACATCGACAGGCATGTTTTGGCTCGCCTTTCCATTAATATAACGGGTTGATGTTGCGGATGATCGCTCGGCGGTTGTTCCGCTCAACTCGAATACCATGCGGATTCGAGGATGAATCCCAAATGAAAAACACAACCGGATGCAAAGAAGCATCAGGCGGGTTGCCTTCTCAGCGGCTTCAGAAGGGAAATCAATTGGGCGGAACCACGGGCAGGAACCCTTGAATCATTTATTAACTTCGCTTTTGGAGAGTTGCCGTGTATGAAATATTTCTTCGGATTTTAATCCCGCGGTACGAGCGGCATCGAGACTTTGCCTATTTCGACCCGCCGCGCTTTTTCAGCTCGCGCCGTAAATATTTTCCGGTTACCGTTTTCGGTAATTCAGACAGAATTTCCACCATTCGGGGGTATTTATATGCCGCCATGCGTTCTTTGCAAAAGGCGATCAGATCCTCGGGGGTCACCCGGTCTCTGTAATCGTGCTTCAGGGCCACATAGGCTTTGACGGTTTCACCCCGGTATTCGTCCGGAACACCCACCACCGCGGCCTCCATGACACCCGGATGCTTATACAGAACATCCTCGACATCCCGCGGCCAGACCTTGAAACCCGATGTATTGATTTGATCCTTCTTCCGGTCGACGATGTAGCACCATCCGGCAGTGTCCATTTTTGCAATGTCGCCGGTAAACATCCAGCCGTCTTTGATGGCATTTTCAGTTTCATCCGGTTTATTCCAATATCCGGCCACGATACCCGGACCCCTGATTGCCAGTTCGCCCTCTTTCCCGGGCTGGATGTCCAAATCCGGATTTTCCAGGTCACTGATGCGCGCCTGATGTCCGGGTACGACCAGTCCCACTGAAAGCGCACCGGATTCCGCATCTACCGGTGCTTCGAGGCCTAAAGGTACAATTGTCGCCGGGGAGGAGGTTTCGGTCATGCCGTAGACGTTATTTATATAAACCCCCAATTCCTGTCTGATTTTATCGACGATTGCCTCGGACACCGGGGCCCCGCCGCTGTATGCCTTGGTAAAGCTGGAGAGATCATAATCAGGCAATTTCGGATAGTTCAACATGGCGGTATAAACCGTAATGGCCGCCACGGTAAACGTTGCCCTGAATTTTTCCAATAACCGCAGCATATCCCCGACATCGAAGCGATGGAAAATGATCAGCGGAATTCGCGCATGAAGGCTGATGGCAATGTGCGCGACAATGCCGGTCACATGAAAAAAAGGTGCGACGCCCAGTACGGCATCTTCCTTGTCAAGCCGGCAGCAAATTTTGTATACATGCGCATTGTGGGCAATATTTCCGTGCGATATCATCGCGCCTTTGGGCGGGCCGGTCGTTCCGGAAGTATAGATGAGGCATGCCAGATCGTCGGGAGCCGGCAAGTCGACTTCTACCGCCGCATTTTCATAGGCAGAAATGGCGGCATTCAAATCGGTTGTGCCTTCGAAGGATCGCTTGGTTTCATTTCTAAGTTGTTGCGGTATCGGGTTTCCGGGGTCGAGGAAATCCAGGGGCGAGGTCGTGATTACCGCCACAGCTTGCCTGCCTTCAAGCGCCTTTTTAACCTGATTCTCATAGAGGCTTTCCTGGCAGATCACCAGATGTGCTCCGGAGTCATCGATGTAGTGAGCGATTTCAACAGCGGTATACATCGGGCTTACCGGAACGACGACGGCCTTTCGCATAAAGGCAGCCAGCATGCCGATGACCGCCTGCGGGATGTTTTGCATCAGGATGATTAGACGGTCGCCAGCACCGATTCCGAGGTTGCCAAGGGCCGCAGCTAGTCCGAGCGAAATCTTGCGTAAATCCCGATAGGTGAAAACCGTGTCGAAGTAGCAGAGTGCCGGCTTATCCGGGGTTTCCCGGCACGCGCCTTCGAAATCTTCCAAAATACTGATTTTAATCGGCTCGAACGATGCCGGTATCCATTCAGGGTATAATTTCCGCCAAGGCTGATCGTCGTAGAAACCTTTCATTGTCTATTAGTGGGCCTTTGTCCTGTGGGTGATGGTTATTCCTTCCTTAACGTTCGGAAATTGATATCAAAAAAAGACAATAATTTGCGAACTTACGGATTTTCTTGGTTTAATTGTTCTAATTTGTTCATTGGGTTGATGTCAATAGCAAAATTGACAATAAATCGGTGATTTTCGACCCATGATTTAGACGCATAAGTAAAATAACTTCTTTATTTTTTTGATAAATTTTGCTTAAACTACACGGTGGCCAAGGACCGTTCGGTAAAAGGAACGGCTGATTCGGATTTTAGTCGCTGTTTCCAGCGGGAATATTGATGGGAAATCGGGTCTGCCCCTCAAAAAGGAGGAATTGAATGGGTCCATTGCAGGGCATTAAAATTATAGAAGTCGGCGGTATCGGTCCGGGGCCGTTTTGCGGTATGATGCTGTCGGACATGGGGGCGGATGTTATTCGGATCGAACGTAAGGGACATTCCGCCATGACAGAGCCGAAATATGATGTCATGATGCGCAATCGGCGTTCGATGGCGATCGATCTCCGCAAACCCGAAGGGGTCGGAACCGTGCTGGAGATGGTGGGAAAAGTGGACGCCCTGCAGGAAGGTTTCCGGCCGGGGGTTATGGAAAAGCTTGGCTTGGGGCCGGATGAGTGTCTGCAACGAAATCCCCGTCTGGTTTACGGCCGGATGACCGGCTGGGGACAGGAAGGACCCCTGGCCCCGATGGCCGGCCACGACATCAATTACATTTCCTTGTCCGGAGCCCTGCATACGTTTGGCGCCAGGGGCGGCAAACCCAGCATCCCGTTGAACCTGGTGGGCGATTTCGGCGGGGGAGGCATGCTACTGGCTTTTGGCATGGTGTGCGCCCTGTTCGAATCCCATAGATCCGGCCGGGGCCAGGTGGTCGATGCCGCCATGATCGACGGGTCGGCCGCTCTGATGGCGATGATATACGGCCTGCACGCCGCCGGAATCTGGACGGACGAACGTGGCGTCAACCTGCTGGACGGCGGCGCCCACTTTTATGACACCTATGAAACGGCGGACGGTAAATATATTTCGGTGGGATCCCTTGAGCCCCAGTTCTACGAACTCCTGTTAAAACATCTCCAAATCGAGGATCCGGAATTCAAAAATCAGATGGATGCCGACAAATGGCCGAATTTCAAAGAAAAGATCGCCGCTGTGTTTAAATCTAAAACGCAGGATGAATGGAGCGAAATCATGGAAGATACCGACATTTGTTTCGCCCCGGTGCTGTCCATGACCGAGGCGCCCCGGCATCCTCAAAACCGGATCCGGAAAACATTCATCGATTTGGAGGGCGTCATCCAACCGGCGCCGGCACCGCGCTTATCCCGCACCCCTCCTGAAATCAAGAATCCGCCGCCGCAGCCGGGCAGTGACACAGAAACCGTATTGCTGGAGATGGGCTTCAGCCCGGAGCGAATTAACACCTTGAAGGCGGCGAAAGCCATCTGAAACCCTCAAAGGGTGTTAGATGATGGGGGGAACCACCAAACACACGAAAAGCACGAAATCTTAAAAGAAGCCTGACCAAAAAACAGAAAATTTTTTGAGGATGGGTTTTGTGCAGAAGGGACGAAATCGGGGCTATTTGTCGAAATCGTATCCGGCTTTGCGATAATTGTCCAGGGCACGGGTTTTCAGTTGCGTATCCTTGGTTTTTTCGGAGTATGTATCCGCCAGTTCGGCGGCATGGCTGTACATGCCGGATTGTTCGTAGTTCCGGATTTGTTGGGTGGTGCGTTGCCCCTCGGCTGAGGGCTCCAGGACGACCGCGCGGCAGCGGGAAACGAGTTTTCGAACCGCTTCGCCGCACTCGGGACACCGCCTTAGCGGGTGTTCCTTCACGCGCTGAATAACTTCGAAGGTTCTCCGGCAACGCGGACATCCCTGTGCCGGTTCAATGGACTGGTATTCATAGATAGGCATATTACATTCCCTGTTATAAACTAACCTGTCGCCTTCTATACACAGGAGAGCTGGAAAAGTCCAGTCCCAATCCCTACAGGCAAGCTTGACAATCGACGTTTCGATCGCACTGTAATGAAAACTTCTGAAATGATGAAACGCCCTGAACAGCTTGACAGGGAATCCATCCAAAACATCAAACCGGGAGCAAATACCATGCAAGCATCAAACTCACCGCTGGCCTTGGTCGTCGGCGGGTCCAGCGGCATTGGAAAGCAAACCGCGCAGCGCCTTCTCAAACGGGGTGTGGAGGTGATGTTGCTGGCGCGGGATCCGGAGAAACTGAAAGCGGCCAAAACCGATTTGGAAGCATACGGGCCGGTGCAAACAGCGACGGTGGATCTGTATGACGACGGCCAGGTGGATGAATTTATCGGGAAATTGGAAACCAAGGCGCGTCACATCAAATACCTGGTAAATGCAGCCGGATCTTTCAAACCGACCGCATTTCTGGCGCACACCCGGTCGGACTACGACAAGTATCTTGATCTAAACAAGAGCTTTTTTTTCATCACCCAGGCCGTGGCATTGAACATGAAACAGCATGGCGGCGGCGCCATTGTGAATATCGGCTCGATGTGGGCCAAACAGGCAATTAAGGCCACGCCGTCATCGGCCTATTCGATGGCAAAGGCCGCCTTGCACTCGCTGACCCAGCATCTTGCGATGGAACTGGCCGATTTCAATATCCGGGTGAACGGGGTTTCGCCGGCCGTTGTGGTCACACCGATTTACGGTGAATTCATCGATCCGGAAAAAATCGAAGAAACGCTGGCCGGATTTAACGCTTTCCATCCCCTCGGCCGGGTGGGCCGCGTCGATGATGTCGCCGCAGTGATCGATTTCCTGCTGTTGGATGAAGCCGGATGGGTGACCGGGGCTGTCTGGGATGTGGATGGCGGCGTCATGGCCGGCCGCAACCAGTAATCTGCGTCTGCCCTTCGGGCTCCAGGATCTGTGCGGGCCGCATCCATTCTCCCGCTATTTCCAGGGCGGCTTCCCGGCATCGATCCGGTGGGCATCCCCGTGTTTGCTCGGGGGATTTCACCCAATTCGACCTGGAAAAACGGGCAGGGTCGGGCTGCCTATCCTGATCGGCGGGGCCGCCGTGAATGCCGGCGACATCGTGGTCGGCGAACAGGACGGCGTTGCTATCGTCGCCCGCGAAAAAGCATCTGAAGCAGCCAGCGCGCTTCAGGCGGTTCTCGACAGGAGATAAGGTATATTCACCATTACCAAACTGCCGGAAAAAGATTTCCGATCTCCATGCAAAAAACACTGATTATAATTGGTGCCGCTATTATCGCCCTCGGCCTGCTGTGGCCGTGGGTGGTCAAATCGCCCCTGGGCAGGTTGCCGGGTGATATCATCATAGAAAAACCGAATCTGAAAATTTTCATTCCCATCACGACCATGATCGTGGTCAGTGCTATTATTTCAGTGGTGCTGTGGATTCTACGCAAATGAACATTCTGCTGGTCGAGGATAACGCCGCGGATGCCGACCTCATTCAGGAGATGTTTTCACCGGACGGAGCCGATCCTATTCGTATCTGGTGGGTCGCCCGGCTTTCCGAAGCACTGAACCGACTGCGGGAAGACAACATTGACCTGGCGCTTTTGGACCTTGGGCTGCCTGACAGTGAGGGCATCGACAGTGTCCGTTCACTTGTGAAGGCAGTTCCCTATCTGCCGATTGTTGTGCTGACCGGCCTCGATGATGAAAAAATGGGAATTGGTGCCGTACATGAAGGCGCGCAGGATTATCTGTTTAAAAACGAGATCAATCCCGATTCGTTGCGACGGGCTATTAAATACGCCGTTCAGCGCAAAAAGACCGAACAGGAATTAAAGGAATCCGAACAGCGATATCGAGCCGTCATCGAACATTCCAATGATGGCGTGGCCATCTTGGATGGGACGCTGCATGTGTTCGTCAATCGTAAGTACCTCGATATTTTTGGCTACCAGCAACCGGAATCGCTCCTAAACCAGTCCATCTCCAAAATCCTGCATCCTGATGACCGCCAACCCGTCATGGATATCATCGCCGATGGGATCAGGGGGATCGAAGTGCCATCGCGGTATGAATGCAGGGGCCTTAAAAAAGACGGCCGGACAGTTTATATCGAGGCTTCGGCCGCCCTATCTACTTTTCAGGGCAATCGCGTTATATTGGTTTACCTGCGAGACATCACCCAAAGACGAAAGGCGGAAAAAGACCATATCCTGCTGGCGACTGCGATTGAGCAGGCTTCCGAAATAGTGGTCATCACCGATCGAAACGGCGATATTGTGTACGTCAATCCCGCCATGGAAGAAATTTCCGGTTACCGCAAAGAGGAGCTTATCGGTCACAACCCCAGGATGGTCCAAAGCGGCGAACATGATCACACTTTTTATTCATCCATGTGGGATACCCTGATCGCCGGCGAAATGTGGAAAGGCCGCTTTATCAATCGTAAAAAGGACGGCAGCCACTATATGGAGGACGCCAGCATTACACCGATTAAAAACGCCCGCGGTGAAATTATCAACTTTGTGGCAGTCAAACGCGATGTCACTGATGAGATAAAGAAGGAAAGACAACTTCGCCAGGCACAGAAAATGGAGGCCATCGGAACTTTGGCGGGTGGGATTGCCCATGATTTCAACAATATCTTGTCTGCGATTATCGGCTATTCGGAGCTTTCCCTGATTAAGTGTTCAAAAAATAATCCCTTGTGCGACTACCTGGAAGAAATATACAGGGCCGGGATCCGGGCCAAGGATCTGGTAAAACAAATCCTGACCTTCAGCCGTCAGGCGGAGGATGAACTTAAACCGGTTCAAGTGAAGCTGATTGTGAAAGAGGCTTTAAAGCTGCTCAGAGCCACATTGCCGACAACCATTGAAATACGCAAGAAGATAACGAGCGATCGGGCGGTGTTGGCGGATCCGACCCAGATTCATCAAATCCTGATGAATCTGTGCACCAATGCCGGTCATGCCATGCGTGAAAAAGGCGGCCGGTTGGAAGTGGCTTTAAAAGACGAGGCGGTGGATGCCGAATTTGCCTCCAGGTGTGGGGATATCGTGCCCGGCCCATACTTGAAATTGAGTGTGGAAGATACCGGCCACGGCATCGAGACTGAGCTCATGGACAAGATATTCGATCCGTTCTTTACCACGAAAAAAAGAGAAGAAGGCACCGGAATGGGCCTTGCGGTCGTTCACGGCATCGTCAAAAGCCTGAATGGGGCCATTATGGTTTACAGCGAGAGGGGAAAAGGCACGACATTTAATGTCTATCTGCCCATTGTTGGACTGGACAATGATACGGAAATGAAAATTTCAGAACCGGTGTTTCATGGGTCCGGTAAAATCCTTTTTGTAGACGATGAAGAAGTACTGGCGCACCTGGGCAAGGAAATGCTGGAGCATCAGGGCTATCTGGTGACGACATCAACCAGCAGCATTGAAGCCCTGAATCGGATCAAGTCGAATCCGGCTGAATTCGATCTGCTGATTACCGATCTGACGATGCCCAATATGACGGGTGTCCATCTAGCCCGGGAAGCCATGCGGATTCGACCGGATCTGCCGGTGATCATCTGCTCGGGATTCAGCAAGGATATCAGCGCCGAAACGGCTAAGGCCGTGGGAATCAAAGCATACATCCATAAGCCGATAATCAGCACCAATCTTGTCGCCGCCGTCGGAAAGGTATTAAACAGCGACTAAGGGCTTATTTAACAATAGGGTACACAATTCACATGCAGATATATCCGGCCGCCGGAAGGGGAGGCCCGTTTTAGCAAACGTAAAAAACTGGTGGAGACCTATTTGCCCATGTCAAGCGCACTCTTTTCGCCCATAGAACTGCGCGGTCTTGCCCTCAACAACCGCATCGCGGTTTCTTCCATGTGCCAGTATGCTGCCGAAAACGGTTCCGCGGTCGACTGGCATTTGATGCATCTGGGGCAATTCACCATGGGGGCGGCAGGCCTGGTGATGACGGAAGCCACCGCCGTTTGTCCGGCAGGCCGCATCACACCGAAGTGCCTCGGCCTCTACAGTGATGAAACCGAAGCAGCCCTGAAACGGGTGATCGATTTCTGCCGGAAATACGGTGTGACGCCCATGGGAATTCAATTGGCCCATGCCGGCCGCAAAGGATCGGCCCATATCCCTTTGGAAGGCGGTCAACGCCTAGCGTCTGATGAAGGCGCCTGGCAAACCCAGGCACCCTCGGCGATTTCCTTCGGGCCGAAATGGCCTGTGCCGCAGGCCCTGAGCCGCGCAGGTCTCGTGGCGGTCAAAGATGCGTTTGCCGCCGCCGCCCGAAGGGCGGCACGAATCGGGTTCGACCTTGCCGAAGTGCACGGCGCCCATGGCTACCTGCTTCACGAGTTTCTATCGCCCTTGAGTAATCGGCGAGATGACGAATACGGTGGAAAGCTGGCAAATCGAATGCGTTATCCGTTGGAGGTATTCGAGGCCGTGCGGGTTGCCTGGCCGGACGACCGGCCCCTGGGAATTCGAATTTCGGCAACTGATTGGGTTGACGGAGGCTGGTCCGTCGAAGAGTCGGTGGTGTTTGCTGGCGAGTTGAAAGCCCTGGGCTGTGATTTCATCGATGTCAGCTCGGGAGGGCTGGACCCGGGCCAGAATATACCCTTGAAGCCCGGTTATCAGGTTCCCTTTTCAGCCCAAATCCGCAGACAGGCAAAGATAAGAACCTGGGCCGTCGGCATGATCACGCGGGCGCATCAGGCCGAAGAGATTATCGGGCACGGACAGGCGGACATCGTCGCCCTGGCACGCGGTATGATGTTCGATCCTCGCTGGGCCTGGCATGCGGCCGAAGCGCTCGGCGTCGACACGGAATACTCAAAAATGTACGCGCGCTGCCTGCCTGCGAAATGGCCCGAAGTCTTTCCCTGGCGATAATTTGATCGCCAATTAAGCGGTTTTTTCGAACCGGAAGAGGATCTCTTTCAGGTTTTTTATACGATCGCCGCTAAACTGGATGCCTTCGGCTTTGAGCATATCGATTTTTTTCTGGACAGCCGCTCCGGAAATCTTTCCTTGAAATCCGCCTATCCGACCGGATGAGGACACCACCCGGTGTCAAGGCACCTCCGGCGCATACGGGTTCCGTTTCATGGCCTGCCCGACGCCACGATATGCCCGGGTCCCCAGCGCATGTGCGATTTCCTTATAGGTCGTCACCCGTCCCTCAGGGACCTGTCGCAAGAGATCGTAAGCCTTCTCGGCAAATGGCTTCATTGCGTTGTCTCCTTATCCCTTCATTATAATTGCATATCACAATGAGACGATCACCGGTCGCGTTGCCCCTGCTCATGGCGGCATCCGATAAATTCGGCGATGGTGTCGCGAATCGCGCTGACAAACCGTTTGTCCGATCCGCAGCAACCTCCGATGAAATCCGCGCCGGCTTCAATCAGATCCGGCACAAATTTCACGAACTGTTCGGCCGATGTATAGGATATCGTCTCTTCATCGATGATTTCCGGCAAGCCCGCATTGGGTTTTATCCAGATCGGCAAAGCCGTGACTGCCCGTATCCGCCGGCATATCGGTATATAGCCCTCGATTCCCAGGCCGCAGTTCGCCCCGATGCCGTCCAATCCGATTTTTGTGAACTCCTCCACGGCCGCTTCCGGGGTTACGCCCATCAGCGTGGTGTCTTTATCGACACCGGAGTCGAACACCATGCTGGCGATGACCGGAAGGCCGCTCTGCCGAGCCGCCCGGGCGGCAATCAGCGCCTCGGTGATATCGATCATGGTCTCGATGACGATACCATCAGCGCCGGCCCGGGCCAGGGCGTCTGCCTGCTCTTCAAAGGTACTCTGCAATTCAATTTCCGTGGTTTCTCCGGTCAAAAGCATTTTGCCGGTCGGACCGATGGACGCAAAGACCCAGGCTTTTCCCCCCGCTGCCCGTTTGGAAATATCCACACCGGCCGTATTGATGGCCACCGCCCGGTCACCCAAATTGAATCGGCCCAGCGACAGGCGGTTGGCGCCGAAAGTATTGGTTAAAATGATTTGACTGCCGGCTTCCACATATTGTGCGGCAACTTCTTCAACCAGCCGGGGATGACTCAGGTTCCAGGAGTCCGGACAGATTCCGCGTTTCAATCCGCGATTCTGCAGCTGAGTACCCCAGGATCCATCCGTCACCACGGGTCCTTCGTTTATCAACCTTTCAATCAGAGGATGCATTTGTGTTCTCCTAACCTGAAATATCTTGCCATAAAATACACAAATTTCATTACTAACGCACCAACAGCCATCCCTGCCTTGGGCATCAACAGCTATATCCCGGATGGATTTAAAATTCAATCAAATCGTCATCCATCCAACGGCGGCCGGCTACTGGATTCGATTTTTTTCCGCTTGCCAAAAACGGATTTATTCCTTAGATTATCGGGCATGGGTCACGGTCACGTCTTTGATTTCAGCGAAGCGGTTAATTACGAGCGCTGGTGCAACAAACCGCAAAACAAAATCGCCTTTGAGCTGGAAGCACAATTGATGAAGGATTTGCTTCAGCCCATGCGCGGTGAATCGGTGTTGGATATCGGTTGCGGCACGGGCGCCTGTATGACTGCGTTTATTGAAATGGGACTTCGGGTCACCGGCCTGGATCCGTCGACCTACATGCTGGATATGGCATTGAAAAAAATCGGCCACCGCGCGGACCTCTATCGTGGATACGCGGAGGATCTTCCCTTTGACGACAATTCATTCAATTATGCCTGTCTTTTTACCACCCTCGAATTTGTGGCCGACCCTGTAGCGGCGCTGGAGGAAGCCTTCCGAGTCACCAAGGATCGTGTTTTTATCGGCGTGCTGAACCGCTATGCCCTTAAGGGAATCGAACGCAGGGTCAAGGGTATCTTTTCGCCCACCATTTTTAATCGGGCCCGTTTTTTCAGCGTCTGGGAGCTGAAACAGATGATTCGACGGATTATCGGTGAGGTTCCGGTTTCCTGGCGCACTGTCTGCCAGCTGCCCGCCAATTCGGGAAAATTCGTACACAACCTGGAACAATCAAAAATTGTTCAACGATGTCCATTCGGCGCTTTTGCCGGGATGGTGGTGATCCTCGTGCCGCGGATCAAACTTCGGCCGCTGACCATACGCTATAAGCCCAAGGATGCTCGGGAGGCTGCAACGGGATTGCTGGCTGAAAACAGAATGACGAAAAAAGCAGCTAAATGACCGGAACTGCAACGGCCTAATCTTACCGCCAAACCATACCAATCTCGACCCACCGGGTTATTCAGGCGAAGCAGCACCTTTCAGCGGGATTTTGATCATTTGAACGGCCATTAGGGATACGATACTCATCACCGCACCGGCGAAAAAAGGGATTCGATAATCGATTACCCAAAGCAACCCGCCGGCGGCCGGCAAAACAACGGCGGCAATATGGTTGATCGTAAATCCTACAGCCATGCTTGGCGCGATGTCCCGGGGATCTCCAACCTTTTGAAAGTAGGTCCGGATGGCGATCGAAAAGTTAAAAAAGATATGATCCAATATGAAAAGAAAGGCGATAACGAGCTTGGATCCGGTAACGGCATAGGCCACGAAAATAAATATCAGGCTGAAATATTCCAGTGTCAGCACCTTTCTTTCACCGAAGTGGATAATGGCTTTTCCAATCAAAGGGCTCAGGTAGTAATTGATAATGTTATTGACGACAAAAAGGATCGTGACCTCCTGAACGGTGTATTTGAACCTTTCCACCATCAATAAAACGGCGAAAGCCATAAAAATCTGTCGGCGTGCTCCGGCCATAAATGTCAGGAAGTAGAAAAGGCCGTATCTCTTGCGCACGATCATCTTTTTGTGCTGGGCGATAAGTGATTTTTCGGCAGGATCCTGCCTAAACCCCCACAGGGCCGTGGCGATGATCAGGATTCCGAAAAGCAAATAAATTTCGGTAAAATCAAGTAAATACACCAAAAAATATATCAAAATCCCAACGGCGACGTTGGAGGCCGCCGCATAGCTGCGCTGCTTGCCGAACACCCAGGGGGAGGCCGCCTGGTCGAAGTATTGCAGGGTCAAAGACATGTTGGTCGTTTCGAAATAATGAAAACCGAAACTCATGAGCAGGGTGGTGAAGATGAGCCCTGGATAGGAAGGAAACCATCCGGTCAGCGCAACGCCGAGTCCGAGTAAAAGAATCGACAGCGCGGAAAGGCGATACTCTTTGATTATCAGGATAACATAGACCGCCAACAAGGCCAGGAAACCGGGAATTTCCCTGACGGATTGAATCGTTCCCACATGGTTTCCCCCCAAACCGGCCACATCCACGGCGAAATTGTTAAACAGGGTATACCAGGCCTGGATCCCTACTGTGGAACCGATTGTTAAAACAATCAGGTAGCGGTACATCGGATAGGATTTGGCTTTGGTGATAGAATCCATCGGTTAATTTTCTTTCGCATTCCAGGGTGGCTTTTGCCCCTGGTTCAAAAACATGAACCTGTCTTTATGGATTAATTTCAAAAGGATACTATATGTTTTGCAATTTGGCGGCATGGAGGTTCAAAATTTTGAACCCAGGCCAGTTTTTTAAGATCAGCTGCAATTTAAATAAGTTAGCAAATTGATCCCCCCGCAGGGTTAATTATTGTGAACCTCAACGCCCCGGCAAACGCTTGGAGGGAGAAAATTGAGGCTGACCGAGGTGGGACAAAAAATATTTTATCTTATTGAAATTATAGATAATTTATTTTTAATCCAAAATTTAATATGGTTTTTTTAGATTCTGGCAAAAGTATTGCATACTCTTATATCAGCCTAATTACAAAACCTAATAATTTCTTCATCTGTTCTCCTCCTTAACGGCTGATTGCCTAAATGCAATCAGCCGTTTTTTTTTGCTTGCAAAAGCACCGGTATCTGGCATAACCAGGTCCTTGATCATCGCCACGGCCTTTCGAACGGCATCGCGAAAAAAAACGAGAAAAATAGATGAGAATCGATTTTCATACCCACGTCTTCCCGTCGGTAATCCGGCATGACCGGGGAAAATTTTTTTCCTTTGAACCGGCCTTCAAGCTTTTGTACCAATCGCCGAAATCAAAACTGATCGGTGCCGGCGAGCTGTTAGACGCCATGGACCAGAATGAAGTGGACACTTCGGTGATTTTCGGATTTCCCTGGAAAAATCCAGAAACATTTAAAATGCACAACGATTATATCATGGATCTGGCCGCCAGGCACCCCCGCCGGTTCAGCGGGATGGGCTGTTTTGACCTTTCGGCTCCGGAGTCAGCTTCGGAAGCCGAGCGGTGCCTGGACGGAGGGTTGGTCGGCATCGGCGAGCTGGCCTTTTACCAGGCCGGCATAGATGAAACCGCCCTGCTGCAACTGGATCCGCTCATGGAGATCTGTGCCGCCCGTCGCCTGCCCGTTCTCATTCACACCAACGAACCGGTGGGGCATACTTATCCCGGCAAAACTCCGGTCACCCTGGCCCAAATTTACCGGATGATCAAGCGATTTGAGGCAAACAAGATCGTTCTGGCTCATTGGGGCGGCGGCCTCCTCTTTTACAGCCTCATGAAAAAGGATGTCAAGGAAACTTTGCAAAACGTGTATTTCGACACCGCCGCCTCGCCATTTCTTTATGATCACGCCATTTACCGGCATGCCGTCAGCCTTCTGGGGGTTGACAAAATTCTTTTTGGCAGCGACTATCCATTGCTGCCGCCGGTCAGATATTTCAATGAGATGCAGGCGGCCGGATTGACCCCCCAGCAAATCGACATGATCTGCGGCGGCAATGCGAAGCAACTTCTCAAACTTGCAGGAGATCAGGCATGAATAAAAATAAGGTTGCCGTTGTTCGTTATGAAAAACCTCTGGAATCCGTCCGTAAAGCCGTTGAATTATCCCACGGGCTTGAACACCTTCCTAAAAAAGCCAGGGTGTTTATCAAACCGAACATCGTATTCTGGACGAAATCCGTCGTGTTTCCGAAATGGGGCGTCGTTACTACATCCCGGGTGGTCGAGGACATCATCGTCCTGCTCAAAGAACGCGGTATCGACGATATTACCATTGGCGAGGGGACCGTCACCATGAATCCCAAAGACCGGGAGACATCGGTCCATGCGTTTGAAAGCCTGGGCTACGGCCGGTTGAAGCAAAAATACGGCATCCGGTATTTCAGTGTCTTCGAACGCCCCTTCAGCAAAGTGGACCTCGGCGACGGGGTTGAACTCAGATTCAACCGCGATGCCCTGGAAAGTGATTTTCTGGTCGATTTGCCCGTGATGAAAGCCCACAACCAGACCGTGGTCAGCTTGGGCATTAAGAATTTGAAAGGGTTGATAGACATTCCTTCCCGCAAAAAATGCCACAACATGATCCCTGGCAAGGATTTGCATTTCTATGTTTCCAAGTTGGCAAACCCGATGCCCCCGATGCTCACCCTGCTGGATGGAATTTACACCAATGAACGGGGTCCGGGGCCAGACGGTAAAATGCATCGAGCCAATCTGCTGGTGGCTTCCGCCGATGTCCTGTCGGCCGATCTGGTAGGTGCCTGTGTTTTGGGTTTTGAACCCGAACAGGTACCTCACCTGGTACATGCCGCCCGAGATCGTGGCCGTCCCTGGGATCTTACGGATATCGAAGTCAGCGGCGAACGCATACAGGATGTCGCCCGGCCTCATGAGTATGGTTTCGAATACAGCAAAACCGAAGATGCACTGCTTCCCACCCCGCTCGTCAGACAGGGTCTGAAGGGCATTTTTTACCAGAAATACGATCTTTCCATGTGTACCTATTGTTCCGCCATCAATGGCCTGATGCTTACCGCCATTCGATTCGCCTGGAAGGACACCCCCTGGGACAAAGTCGAAATACTGACCGGAAAATCCATGCAGCCCACGCCCGGAATGAAAAAAACAATTTTACTGGGAAAATGCATTTACCAGGCCCATAAGGACAATCCGAATATTCAGGAGGCGATAACGGTCAAGGGTTGTCCCCCGAAACCGGAGGAATTGGTGGGGGCGCTGCACAAAGCCGGCATTGAGGCCGATCCGGCAATGTTTGAAAACATTGATCAATTGCCGGGATTTTATATGAGCCGGTACACCGGCAAGCCGGAGTTCGACGAGTCTTTTTTTCAGGTGCAGGAAGGTAAGCTCCAGGATCAACGCTGAAAGCTCAAGGGAAAGGGATAGAGAAGCGAATGTCCGGTACCGATTGTTTAAAATGGTTTCAGGTGCCTATACCTTTATCTGCCGGAGCTCATGCAGGATCGGTTCCATTCTGGATCGATGCTCGGGGGGAATCATCAATACCTTCAATTGCCAGTTGACGATCAGCCCATTTGGCGCACACGTCAACTTGCCATCGGCGTAGGCCTGGCGATTGCGCTCGTCCGACATAACCTGCAGCACATCGATTAAATTCCCCGTACATCCATCGGCATCCAGGTGCTCGATGGTTTGCATAAAAACCGTATTCACCGATGCCGTAAAATCATCGATGTCCGCATATCCTGCTTCGGCGCAGTCTTTCCGTGAAACGAAACAGCGGCATCCGAAGGGTCGCGCGTCGTAAATTGAACAAAGGTTGTCCGTCAACAGTCTGCACGCCTGCGCGTCGGCAACTATTTCTTCTTCCGGCACTTTTGCTTCCGCAGCAGACAATTCCGCCAGCCGATTGATGGATACCTGGGGTTGATACCTTTCAATGGCGGTCAGCTTCTCCAAGCCTGCAATCATATCCAAATTGTCAGTCGATACGAGATGATCCATGACCCGGTACCCCTCCACTGTGGTCAGCGTTACATTGGTGGTGCAGCAATGGGCACAGTTTTTCCGGCAGGCCAGTGCGAGTGAGGAACAAAATTCGTCGTATACGGCATATATACGTTTCAGCGCGGCTAATATGTCCTCAATATCCGCCCGATGCGTTTTCATATAAGATTTCCCTTTCAATTTAAACGACCGGTTACCGATTCATCGGCCGGCGTCGTCTACCGGTTGGGTTTGAGGGCACCGAATAAACCCGATAAAAGGCGTCGATTACCATTTGCGGGGTGGTTTTTTCCAGGCAGCCTGAATGTTCGCAGTTGGTTGTTTCCGTCTCGAAACAGGGGTTGCACGCCACCACCGGCCGTATGGTTTCTACGGCTCGTCCTACGGGTGCCCACCGGTCGGGGTCGGTCGGTCCGAATATTACGCCGGTTGGAATCCCTGAAAATGCGGCCAGGTGGGTGGCCCCGGAATCATTGCCGATATATCCGCCGGCGGACTTCAGCAGGCCTGTAAGGTCCTCCAATTCCGTCAATACATGGACTGTTTTGTCGGGTCCTTGGAGGGTATTCGCCAGATCTTCTTCGGCCGGTCCCAGAAGGAACTCCGGGTTCAAACCATCGGCTTCCAGGCGCGCGGCGATCTCGATAAATCCGGCAATCGGCCATCTCTTGCGGATGCTTCCGGCGCCGGGATGAAGCAAAATGGTGCCGGCGAATTCCGGTCGGGTTTTCATTTCAGGAAGCGAAATTCCGGCAACCACGGCCTCTCTTCGATCAATCAGGCGGTATTCGGCCATTCTGTTTAGAACAAAATCCGTGAGGTGAGCATGCATTTGTCGCGGTGGCCGGGGGGGAATTCGACAAACGCTATTTTCAGAAAATTGTTGAATGGTATTTTCGAGCTCACCGGAGAGGGAAAATAATATGATGCGGGTGTATGCTGTCAGCAATTTTTTAATTCCGGCATCGACCCGATCTGTAAAAAGCGTTGCGACCGCCCCAGCCTCCAGCGGATGCCATGTATCGATGAGTCCCAACGAATTGGCCAGTTTTCCCAAGCGGTTCTGGCAGAGTCCATCGATGACCTCAAAATGGTTGTGCAGGCGGATAATGGCCGGAAATGTCAGGATGAAATCTCCCAGCGCACCCGGGTGGATGATGAGAAGGGTTTGGAGTGCCATTGTTCGGAGGGAAGCGGTCAGTGCAAATCAGCCGCTTTGCCGGCGATCTGGTATTTTTCGGGAAACAGAAGATCCGCCATCATTTGCATGCGAGTTTGCAGCAGCGCTTTGAACCGTAGCCGCTGATCTTCGGCCAGTGGTGTTCCCCGTTCGGTTTTTAGGCCGGCAGGGTCCACCGGTTTGCCATTGACGCGCGTCTCGTAGTGCACGTGGGGGCCGGTCGCCTGTCCCGTCCGGCCTACTTTGGCAATAATCTCACCTTGCTCCACGTAAGCGCCTTTTTTAACGAGCAGACGGTTGCAGTGGCCGTAGTAGGTTTTGAAGCCGTTGGGATGGCGGATAATCACCAGGTTGCCGTAGCCGCCGCGCCGGCCGGCAAACTCCACCGTGCCGCCGGCGGTGGCGAAGATAGGGGTGCCCAAGGGTGCGCTGTAGTCGATACCGGTATGACGCTTGTATTTTTTAGAGATGGGGTGAAAGCGCCTGATGGAAAAAGAAGATGTTCGCAGCCCGAATTTAACCGGCACACGCAAAAACATTTTGCGCAACGGGACACCCTCCTCATCATAATAGCCGTCCTGATGGCCGTCTTCGAAATAATAGGCAGGAAAAGTCTTGCTGCTGTTGATATATTGGGCCGTTAGAATTTTGCCGTATTTTACGAATTCTCCCTCCAGGAAAAATTTCTCGAAAAGTATCCGGATGGTGTCTCCTTTGCGGGGGAAAAGGTAAAAGTCGATATCCCATGAAAATATGTCCGTAAATTCGGCTACCAGTCGACCGTCCTCGCCCATTTCGGTGACAGCTTCATAAAGAGAAGTTTGGATGGTGAAAAGCCGGGCGACGATCTTTTTTTCCAGCGGGATTTCCTGACGAAACGCGTTGAATTCACCGCCGGTCGTTCGGATGGCTACATACATATCGGTGGGGCTTGTTTTATAGATCAGTTTTTGCAGCTTTTTTTGCGGCGTCAGGCAGATTCGGTACTCATCCCTGGGCCGCGCCTTGCGAAAATCGAATACCCCTTTGAACGATTTCGTCAGGGACAGTACTTCGGCCGGAGCGACACCGCAATCCACCAGTTCATCATAAACGGGTTTTCGCTCGATTTCTCCCTCAATGACGGTTAAGGGCACCTCCGGGACAGGCAGGGGAAGGGATGCGTGCAGCGACGCGATTGCGGCGTCCGACATATCCGAGTCCGACAGACTGAAGGCGCCGGAAGGTACGGCCATCACCAGGATTATCAGAGACACCAGCGCTATCGCTGGGTGGGTTAGGTGCTTTTGAGATGTGCGCATCATTACGTATGGAATTAAAAGTCGCTGAACTTCTCAAATAGTCGAACTGGTTAGCTTTTCTTTTTATATCCGACCACCGGCTGCTTGTCAACCCAATTAGACTACGCTGGTTTGACTCCGTCGTTCGTTCAAGCCGGTTGGGTTGAACCGATTTCAACGGGATCGAAATACAATAAAAATAGGGCAAAAATCAGCAACCATCGGAAAAGCGCACTCCCTTCCGGGGATCTTCCTCATGCCACCGGCTCTGTTGGCGCTGATTTTGGCGCTCACCGGTATCATCGTGCGAACCGATATATTGATGAACACCGTCCTCCAGTTATATCGGTACAATCGCTTTTTCCTTTAACAATTTGGCGGCCGCCTGGGCCTGTTGCCAATCCGGTACACCCATTCTGCCGCCGTACTCGCGGCAGGAAAGAGAAGCCACGGCCACCGAGAATTTTACCGCCTGATGAAGATTCATGTTTTTTGCCAGAGCCAGGGCAAAGGCTGCGTGGAAGTTATCGCCGGCACCGACGGTGTCCACCGCTTTCAGGTCGGGTGCAGCCACCTGATACAGGCGATGGTCGCTGATGTAGTAAGCGCCGAGTTCGCCGCGGGTGACGATCAGATCACCGGCCACCATCTGATTCAGTTTCTTGATTCGCTGCTCAAAAGACATGCTGCCCAGGTTCAGCTCATCGGCGTCCAGAAATTCAGATGAAGGGATAAAATAGTCTGCCGTTTGCATGATGTCCTCGATATCCGTCCGCCATCTTTCACCGTCATACACGATTTGAAGATGGCTGCCGGCGGCTTTTTTCAGCGGTCCGCCCAGATAGGTGACCTCCGGGTCCAGCAAAACAACGTTCGTCTGCGTGACCAGTTTTTTCAGGGTTGCGTCGATTTTTATTTTGGGTAGTTTACTGCGCTCGTAAATAATACTGCGGGCGCCGCTGGCGGCGGAAATAAAGACATAGGCCACGGGTGTGCGGCCGCCGGCCACAATTTCGACAAAATCCGTGGTGACGCCGAAATCTTCAAGCCGTTTCAAACAATATCTGCCTTCTTCATCATCTCCCAGTTTTCCCACATACGCGACCTTGCCTCCCAAACGGGAAATACAGCAAGACGAGGTGCCTCCCTGCCCACCACCTTCGGTCAATCGAAATTCAAGCGGCAGTTTCCGGTTTTCGTCCGGAAATCGATTCACCACCGCTATATTGTCCACACAACTGCGTCCGATCACCAGGACATCGATTGGGTTCATTTCGTCTTCTCCTCGGCTGCCAACAATTCTTATCAGTGATATGATATCAGAAAAGGTGGATCGGAATCAAAGGAATGATTTCAATTCACAATATACTGGATTGACTTTCGTATTTTGGTGCTCAATTTGAGGAATCTGAGATATCGCCCTTGGAGGGAAAAAGGATTTCCGGACGGTGACTGCAGAGTTGAATCCACTCGCAATACAGTGGTATATATATTAAAATTGCGTGAAAATGTAAATTCCAAAGGGGAAATATGCGATGAATCCATACCGGTTAATTGTGAGCTGTTGGCTGATCGTGCTTTTTTTCACTGCCCCCGCCGCCGCTTACGATATTCAAAAAGGTATCCATGGGATGAATTGGGGAAGTCCGATTACGCAATACGGGGAGTTGAGCAAAATCAAGGAAAGGGGTCCGGCCGCATTCTATGTCAACTCAAGCGTGAGCTATCAATCTGACAATCAGCCGGTGCCGGCGGTCGTATACGGATTTTACAGAGGTAAACTGTTTGCAGTCATTATCAAACTGCGCTCGCCCGAGCAGTTTGCCAAGCTCGAACGGCAGTTGAGCGCCAAACACGGACAGCCCAGAATCACCACCAATGTATCGGGCGGGCAGACCGTCTATCGCTGGAAAGACACCGATGTAAAGTTAAAACTGAAAATGAAACAAGCGGTGTCGGACTACAAACTGGCCATTTATTACGCGCCTCTGGCCGTGAAGCTGAACGAGGAGGAGTTAGAGACGCTGCCGGACAGCGTTACGGAGTCGGCCCCTTCTCCGCTGGACCAGGACAAAGGCGTTCAATCGGAACCTTTGTTCGGGAATTAGCCGGTGAGCAGGTGGTAAGCCAAACGGCAGCAT
The DNA here is from genome assembly GCA_963774425.1 of uncultured delta proteobacterium. Taxonomy (GTDB): domain Bacteria; phylum Desulfobacterota; class Desulfobacteria; order Desulfobacterales; family JAFDCJ01; genus JAFDCJ01. The sequence goes on from CAVZEZ010000038.1 coordinate 78,292, forward strand.
GCGTTTAAGCCCAAGCTGTTTGACTTTCATTTAAAGTTTCACTGAAAGGCGGTTGAAAGCGGCGGCTATTTTGCCGAATTCCTGTAAAGCCTTGCCAAACATTCCGGCTTCATCTCAGCTCAACAACCGCTTGCCATCATTTCCAAGCAATCGATAAGATCCTGCCGGTCGATCTTCAGGGTGCGAAGCAGGCTTCGAGATTATAACCTTCATTTTCAGGATCGTTTCTGTGTCAATTTTTACCGCCCTAACGGCAAACCTGGTGCTCCAAAGCCTATAATTGAATTATTACCGAATTAATTGGGAATAAAATACCGCTATAGCGGTAATTTGTTAATCATTTTTGGGAGATTAAAGGAAAAATCTATACAAACACTAATTTTTACCGTTTTAGCGGCAAAATAAAAGATGAAAGCAATAATTAAAAGGAATGCGGCCTGTTTTATCCTCCTCCCTCAATCCCTCCTCTCCGAAACCAAGGCTCACTTGCTCTACGAGCCGGAGGCCGCCAGGGGAGGGAAGCAAATTTGATGGGTCTCAATGGCCGAGTGGCCCGAAAAATTAATCGCCACCTGACAGCGGCTCTTGATGTTCATATCATGCGTATTGCCAGCTAATGACTGCAATCCTTGCCCCCGCCGTCAGTTCAGCCCGATAACATTTCCCGTCTGCTTTGCAGCAACAGTTTATATTCCTTTTTGATTTCATCCGGCAAAAAGCTGACTCCGATAAGCCTGTCCCAGACAGGCACGGCTGCGTTGAGATCCTCCAATACAGACGAAATGATTTTCCGGTTCAACCCCAAACAGGCGCGGCCAAAATAATCGATCAAAATTTCAAAATCCAGCTTGCGCTTTTTCCCCTTGATCGGCAGCGCGATCTCCTCTTTCGCCCCGGACAGCACGAGGGTGGTGTTGAGGATGTCGTAGGCGGGGGTGAGTTGCACCTTGCCCTCCCGGGTCAGCAGGGAAAAATTTTTCAGGTGCATGTCATCGTTGCCGATCAGAAAATTCACCAGGGTCAGCTTGAACAGCTTTATTTTTTCCACGGCCGGAAAGGTGCAGTATCTGTCGATCACCTGCGCAACTTTTTCCATGGAGGCATCGTATTTGGTGTCGCGGCTCAGGCCCAGAAGCTGAGCGAAGTCCTCCACGGCCAGTTTCTTTTTGCCCGCCCTATCAAACCGCTGAATAAAATAGGTCATGGAGCCGTCCATCGAATACACCAGCCCGTGAAGCGGTACCGGGATGCCGGCCGCGGTTGCCAGCCGCATGGACAGGTCCTCGTTTTCCGGCAGGTTCCGATATTGGGGATTTTGGGGCTTTAAAATATACCGGCCGCCAGTATCCACCAGTTCGAATCCGTTTGTGCGGGTGTTCAAGACGGCGCTGAGCTTGGGCTGAACCCCCTGGATCGACATTTTCGGAGCACGGGCGGCGGCTTCAAAAATCTGATCCGCGGCGGTGTGGGGAAGATCCTGGAGTTCTTTGAGGCTTCGAGAGAGTTGCTGCAGCCCCCGGGGCGAATATTTCCCCTCGCAAGGTTCATAGGTGATTGGGCAGATGCTCATTGAGCCTCCCGCACCGTCACCGCACCCACCATATCCCTTCCCACCGCCAGCAGCTGGCTGAAAAGATCCCGCCGGTCGATCTTCAGGGCGCGAAGCAGGGCTTCCAGATTGTATCCTTCGGGCAGCAGCCCTTCCAGAAAAGGGGGGAACGTATCATACTCGTATGGCTCAGGTCTGACAGGCGCCGTCAGGGAAACCGGAGGACCTTCGTAAGCCGGATCATAGGTAAACCGGAAGGTTGTGCGCGGCGAGATTTCCTCCAGAACGCCCGCATGGATGTCGTGCATGGACACATCAGCCCTGCGCATCGTCACCCGCCTTGCAGCGATCCATCAACGGACTGTCCAGGGATAAGGAGATATTGAGCGCTGCCAGGACCTTGACCAGGGTATTCAACCGTACGGTTTCCTTTCCATGTTCGACGTCATAGACCACCGTCTTTCCCACTCCCGCTATATCGGCCAAATCGATCCGGGACAGCCCGGCCTGATTGCGGTGGAGCTGGACGATACGGCCGATTTTCAGGATCGTTTCTTTGTCGATTTTTACCGCCATAACGGCAAACCTTGTACTTTAAAGCCCTGAATTGAATTGGTATTGATATAATTGGGAATAAATTACCGCTAAGACGGCATATTGTCAATGCAGAATTCGATTGTTTTTGCCTGAGAGCCGCTTTAAAATATGATTTGCCGCTTAGGCGGCAAAATATTTCCTTAGCATCGTAATTATTTCAACCTTGACAAAGGCACCCATATAATTCGGCCTGCTGTTTGCGGTCCTGTATGCCGGAATCAATCTGAGGCTTAAAATCCATTGGATCTGCAAGCGCTGGAAACCGGAAACCCAAGACTCGAGGAGCCCGCAGCCTCATGTCCCTGGCGATTGTCTGCTTTCCGGCGTTAGGTATTCTTTCTACCGTTGCCGGCATTCTATCGACGGATGTCGTTAGCAGGGAAGACGCCAAGGAACTTATATTCGGTCCCAGTGGAATCGGGATTATCGGATTTCTCATCGCAAACTTTTTTAACGTGGTGGCAGAGTACATTGATGAAAAGTGAAAAGCGACTTAAAAAATCGGTCAACGCACTCTCAATCCAGCTGGCTCTATATCAGATGTTTGTGGACCTTCTACGATGTCCCTTTACTTGATAGAGTGATTTTACCGCGCTTGAGAATCGTAGGCGAAAAAGAAGATTCAAGAGAAGTTAAGTTGGCAACGGATATCATGGTTTATCCGCATGTCGACATGGCCCGGACGGCAAGGCTGTGCGCTTTTAACAGACACGTTAAACAGCCATAAAGTCTAATCATCCACTTTGGCCTTACGGATCGTCCAGCGTCCGGCAACGTAAACGCCCATCGCCATCAACCCGAACACAATCAACAATTTCATGTTCATCTGCACCAGGGATCCGCCGATGCCGACCAGTGGAAGCGCCATGAGAAATTGGACACCGCCGCCAATTATGAAATAAATGAGTTTGGGGGTCCGGCTGATTGCCATCAGATAGTTTTTGACAAAATAGGGGGGACCGGGTATCGCTACAAACAGGAACGTGTAGAAGAGACCTTTATTTCCGTCCAATTTCGGCAGCCGGCGGCCAGTCTTGGACAATAAAGCCTGCAGGGGTTGCCGCAGCAGGGAGTTGGTCAGAAACAGCACTGCCAGCAGGTGCAGCCCCATGCTGGCTGCGCACAACAATACCGCCCACCCGACAGAAAACTTGATGCCGCAAAGCACCAGGAAAATTGAAATGGGAAAACCGAAAATCGGCAAAATCAGCATCAGCGTTACAAAAAGAAAGGGATCGGTTCTTTCATTAACGAAAAAAGCCAATCCGCCAATGGGATTATAACCCATTCCAAGATATACAGCCAAAAAAAGGGCGCCGAGAAGGGGCAGACCCAAAGCGATGATCACTTTTTTGTTGAATATCATGTCGATTGAAACAGACCGCAGAGTAAACTCATGTGAAATTACAAGATTGTTTCCAGCGTATTTGGGAAAAATATACCATTAAAAATTAATAAATTCAAGACCATTCATGCCACAAAGTGTTATTTGTCAACCGTTGGATCGGTTTCAGTTTTGCAGTGGATGTAAAAAGACAAGGTTCAAGTGATTTCGGGACCTGCAGGCGGAACCCCCATCCGGTGGGTCATTGACCGGGAGCCTGCCCGTCCAAGTGACCCGGGTGCGTTACGGCCTTTTCAGACCAAAAACTCGACCCACAGTGGGTAATGATCGGAAATGCGATAAGAAATGGCATTTCTGCTCAGATGGGTGCCGGTATATACATGGGGCAGGAAGTCAAATCCGCCGCCCCTGCTGTAGGATATTGAAAGGGCCATCGATCCGCTATCCTGTTGAAACCAGGCCACCTGGTCGTAATACCGGCCGAGGGCCGGCTGGTCGACATTGGCAAAGATCGACCGTCTGACAAGGTTCAGGTCGGCCGGAACCGTTAAGCCTGTCGATGTGAACGCCTGCCACAGCAGATCTCCCTGGCGATCGATATTAAAGTCGCCCAAAACGATCAGGTTATGATGCCATTTGCTGGTGCTATTGGCCCAATCGGACATCCAGCGGGCGAGACCTTTCAGCTCGGGAATCCTGTCCGCGGATTTGACACCGTAATCTATGTGCAAGGTAACCAGAATAAAGGTGGCGTCGCCGCAACGAAAGCTGGCCGCATACGGAGTCCTGACAAATTGATTTTGCAAGGCATCGGCGCCAATTTCAGACAGCCACTCCGGCGGCACGACCAACTCGCAGGCGAGTCCCGACGGCTGCACTCTCGTATTGTCAAAAACGAAGGCCATGCGTTCATTGTGGCCCGCAGAGCCCAGGGTCACATCCGTCATGAGAAAAGACCAATCATCCTTTAAAAAATTCATCATGTCGCGCAACGCCCGCAGATCGCCCATCACCTCCTGAATCGCGATGACATCGAAACGCGAAACAACCTCGCAAATCGCCCGCAGCCCTCGCAGGTCCCGCTTCGGGCTGTCGCTGTCCGACGCAGTCCATTTGCGGGTCAATGAACTGAACATTCGCAGGTTCCAGGTGGCAATCAGCAAATTGGATCCCGGACGTTTTGGCGGAATTTGTGCATCCAAGGCGGCTGAAAGCGAGTTCAAATCGGATTGGACATCGGCCGGGGGCATGTCATTGATCGTCGCCATGTGATATCCTCCAAGTAGGGTGATTGAAAAGAGCGCTCTGAAAAACCCGTTCATACTTAGGCAGCAAACCTTAGATGCCAAAGAAGCCCCAAAGCAGTTACGGTAAGGCTCGCGGGGGGATTCATGATAGTTTCAGAGATATAATTGATATCCAATTTTTACGAGATCGTCTATAATAAATTTTACCCTGTGCCCCACCCCCTATCAAGGCGGATACCACTTCTTGGTTGACAGCATAAGCGATAAATGGATATTTTCAAAATTAGCTAGTGCCCATCCATAAATGGTTTTTCAATGATGGGTACCTGATGGCGTTTCCAATCCAGAAATGAGGATTTTTGCCCAAGTTCAAGGAAATCAAGCCCTTGCGTGGAGGCGCAGTTTTTTACGCCGCACAAGCAAGGGCGCGGATTGACGCCGAAATTGGGCAAAAAGGCCATTTGTGGATGGAAACTAGCTTATTTGTTGGGATGGGGGGCTGAGACAGAAGTTAACGGCAATGCAGATCCGCAAAGATTCATGACGAACGCAACCGTATAGGAAAAAAGGGTCGATTATGCTGAAACTGCGATTATTCGTTTTTTTTCTGTCTGCGATTTCGGCAGTGTCCATTACGCTTTCACCCGGCCTCGAGGCTGCCGGGGATAACTTCAAACCGCCCCTTCGGATCCTTCAATCTGCAAGTGAGCTGGACTATCCGCCCTTTGCATTGGTTCGAGATGACGGCACTGCTGACGGTTTTTCGGTTGAGCTTCTGAAGCACGTTGTGAAATCGGTCGGCATGGATGTCGAAATCAATGTCGGTCCCTGGAATAAAATAAGGCGCGAACTGATAAACGGCCAGATTGATGTCCTTCCGCTGGTCTCTTACTCCCAAAAGCGTGATGAAAGCCTTGATTTTACAGCCCCATATCTGCGAATGCACGGCACCATTTTGGTTCGAAAAGGCGAAAATAAAATTAATAGCGAGGCCGATTTAAAGGACAGGGAAGTGCTTGTCATGCGGGGTGATACCGCCCATGAATACGCCGTCAGAAATAAGCTGACCGATAAGCTGATCCTGACCGATAGTTTCGAAGATGCGCTGAAACAGCTTGCCGCCGGAAAGCACGATGCGGTAATCATTCAACATCTTGTCGGGCTTCAGCTTATAAAAAAACTCAACCTGTCCAATGTGGTCAGTGTCCGCTCGTTTGAGGAGTCGAGCCTGAAACCGGGGGCCCAACTGCTGTCCGGATTCGAACAGAAATTTTGTATCGCCGTGAAAGAAGGTGACAAGCAACTGCTGGCCCGCTTGAACGAGGGCCTGTCGATCGTATTTGCCAGCGGTATATATAACGAACTGTATGAAAAGTGGTTTGGCCCCATATTGCCAAAACCATCCGTCAGCCCGATCATCCTATTCAGATATATATTTTTTATCCTCTTTCCTGTTCTGGTTCTTATTGGATTCTTTGGAATTTGGTATCTCAGGCGAGAAATTTCCAGAAAAACGGAGATAATAAAGGAAAATGAGGAAATGTTTTCGGTGGTTTTCAACAAATCACCGATCCCGGTATCGCTCAGCAGGCTGCGAGACGGTGTTCTGATCGATGTTAACGAATCATGGATCGAGGCTTTTGGATTCGACAGAGATTCGGTCATCGGTAAAACCCTGTCGGATTTAGGCATCAGCAGGATTGCCGCGGAACGGGTACGGCTCGATACCGAATTGCGGGATAAAGGCTACATACACAATATGGAGGTTACCGGGTTCAGGACGAAATCGAACCCGTCTCCGATTCTGCTGACAAACGTGGAAGTACTGGAATTTGCAAGCGATAAACTCGTTTACACGTCAACCCAGGATATCACCGATCGCAAACAGGCGGAAGCGTTGCTGCGAGAACGTGAGGAATGCATTAAAGCCTCTCTGCTTGAAAAAGAAGTGTTGTTAAAGGAAATTCACCACAGGGTCAAAAATAATATGCAGGTCATATCCAGCCTGGTTGACCTGCAGGCTGCGGAAGTCGAAGATGCCGCCATGCGCGAGATTTTCAAGGACGTGGTTTTCCGTGTGCGTTCGATGGCGATGGTTCATGAGAAGCTGTATCAATCGAGCGATCTCGCCCGGGTTGAATTCGCCGATTATACCCGCAGCCTGCTGGGCTATATGTGGCGGGCCCAGCAGGCTGCGTCGTTGGGTGTTGAACTCGATCTGGAGTTAGAACCGGCATTTCTACCCGTGAATATGGCGGTTCCCTGTGCGCTGATTCTCAACGAATTGTCCTGCAATGCCTTGAAACATGCCTTTGTCGGACGTAAAAGCGGCAAGGTAACGGTGTCCTTAAGCGGTAACGAGAAAGGCAAGGTCACCCTCCGCGTTCGTGACAACGGCATTGGTCTGCCGCCGGAGCTCGATTGGGAAAAGTCTCATTCCCTGGGAATGCGCCTGGTTCAGATGCTTGCCCGTCAACTGCATGCGGCGGTGGCGGTCTCAAGTGATAATGGGGCTGAAATCAAAATAAAATTCGAAATACCAGAAACATGAGAAAAGAAGATATACTACCGGCCTTCGATGAGGCGGTGACGAATTATATTCGTTCACGCCGCGAAAGGGTGCCTGAATTTGTAAACCATTATTTTTCCTTTAGAGGCGCACTGCGTCTCAACCAAAAAGCATTCGGCACCGATCTTTACAAGGTGCCTTTGAACGTGGCCTGGAGCATCCCATATTTCGGGCTGAGAGCCTCCGCATCGGTCCTGCGGAAAATAAAGCTCGATAAAATTTCAAATCGGATCGATACCATTCCACCGGGCTTTGAAACCCGTGTCCAAAAGGAAATCAAGTGGCTGATTTTCACCGAACTGCTGGAGCTGCCTTATTCACGGCCTGGTCGTACATCGTTTAAAGATGCCCTGTTAATCGAGATCCTCGACCAGCCCCACATCTCTTCCTTGCTTGCAAACGAATTCTCCATCATCCATACTCATGCCAAAAAGCCAGGCTACCGGGAGTTCCTCGAAAAAAATCTGGCCGAATACGCCAGCAGCAGAACCGCCGCCGCCGATCTGGCCGGAAGCATTATTTCGCTGTCCGCCGGCGTGGCCGCCTTCGGCAAAATGACACCGGGCGCTCTGACCGCCGGCAGTCCCCTGGCGGCTGCGATTGCGCATGAGGCAGCCGTTTCGAATTTTATTCTCGGGCCCACCCTGGGAGGAATTTATTATACGTTATTCCCCGCCGCCGCTTCAACGGGCCTTGTTGCGGTCTCCACCGGAGCGGTGGTGTTGGGTCTGGCGGTGCTGACATCTTTTTCCGGAATCATCACCGATCCGGTACAGTCCATGCTGGGTATTCACCAACGGCGGTTGTATAAATTAATTGACTGCCTGGAGCGGCAATTAAAAGGAAAGGGCAAATCGCAGCTCAAGCTTCGCGATCAGTATTTCGCCCGCGTATTCGATCTGTTCGATCTGCTGAAAAGGGCTGCCCAGGGTTTTTTTTAATTGTTTAAAATGCTAAAAAATACCGACATCGATCATCTGAAAGGTTTTTTCCTGGCCTGTTTTGCCGGCACACTTTGGTCATTCGGCGCTCTGATCGTACGCTACATGACAGAAGCCAACAACTACCAATGGCAATATTTGTTTTACCGGGGAATTGCGATCGCGATGGTTCTATTGATCTATCTGCTGCTAAAAGATGGAAATGCCTTTGTCGCCAGCTTCAGCCATAACGTGGCTTCGGGGCTGCTGGGGGCCTGTGGACTTGTGGCTGCCTTCACCGGCTTTATATGGTCGATTACCTTGACAACTGTAGCGAATTCCCTATTCATGCTGGCTGCTACACCCTTTATAGCGGCTTTTCTCGGCATTCTTTTTTTAAAAGAGAGAGTACGGCAGCTTACTTGGATCTCCATGGGGATGGCATTGGCAGGCATTCTCGTCATGGTCTTGGAGGGGTTGGAAAAAGGCGGTTATATAGGCAACCTCCTGGCATTGATTTCAGCCGCGGGCTTTGCCGTTTTCTCGGTAAGTCTTCGATGGCGCAAGGAAACTCCGCAATTTACCACCATTGCCCTTGCCGGCATCATGTGCGCTTTATTTACGATGGTGATCCTTTTCTCGAAAAACACCACGATGGCAATGCCGCTGCGCAACGTCTGTCTGAGCATGCTGCATGGCTTTATGGTCGGCGTCGGCCTGATCCTGTTTTCTGCCGGCGCCAGGTTTTTACCGGCAGCCGAGTTGACCCTGTTGTCAATGGTGGAAGTGGTCGGGGGTGTTATATGGGTCTATCTTCCGGTTTTTGGAATCCATGAAGTTCCGAGCATGCTAACAATGATCGGCGGCAGTATTGTCTTGTCCGCCATTTTACTCGATGGCGTCGGCATAAGAAGTTGGAAGTATTAAAAAGGGAGCGACTGATTTGCCGACTGTAATCACGCGCGCCATTGTCGGTGGTTCGTCCGCGTCTGTCATGAATGATAAAGCTCCTTCGCGAACGGCGGGGTATAGGTGATGCCGCTCGTGGTTTTGCTGACCAACGATGCCGCCCGTGATTTATATGAGCTTTATGATTACAATGCTGAACATGATTCACATGGAAAAGCGGACTATTATTGGACGTGTAATGAATAGTGCCGGGATGAAGGATGTCCCCACTTTCGCATTTTTTCACCTTTATGGCACAGCGCATTTAGTCCTCTCAGTCAATGTCCCCGATCTTCACTATTTTTATTCACCTTCTTCGTACAGCGCTGCGAGCCGCTCTCTAAAATCGTTGAATCACTGCTATCCGTATCATTTACGAAATTCTCTTTTCGATCAATGATTTCAAGTCCAGTCCGTTGGTTCGGCCACTTCACTGCGGCGTTTCTTTAGTGGGACTGCTATCTATAATGATTTGATTATATGAGTGTTTTTAATAGTTCACGTTTTTGTAATTTGGGTTAATATGAGGTTGACACGACCAACATGATGACCTACTATAGGGTCATGATAAGTTTAAACATAAATGAAATAAGAACTCATTTTTCGAGCTTCCTTGCAAAAGTGAGCAATGGAGAAACAGTGATCGTCTGTAAACGGAATGTACCTATTGCTGAAATAAAACCGATTGCGGCACTTCCGAAAAAAAAACGTCCAATTGGGCTGGCTGGAAAAGAATATCCTGACTTTAAAGTTGGCGACGCTTTTTTTGAACCTCTCCCAGACGACATTGTTGCTGCTTTTAATGGCGAGGGCTCGTGAAACTCTTACTCGACACGTGCACTTTTCTCTGGTTGACGAAGGGTAGCGAAGAGCTGTCAGCTAAGGCAGTTGAAGTTTTTACCGATCCGAAAAATGAAGTCTATCTAAGTTCTGTCTCTGCTTGGGAAATCAATGTTAAATATCTATTAGGCAAATTGTCTCTTCCGCTCACACCTGATAAATTTGTTCCCAAAGAGCGAAAACGGCACATGATCACCCCGTTGGATTTATCAGAACAAGATACTTTTCACCTACTTAAGCTACCCAATCCCCACAAAGATCCTTTTGACCGTATGCTTGTATGTCAGGCTATTGAACATTCTTTAACAATTCTTACCCCCGATCCTTTTGTTACACAATACCCAATTCGCTCTCTCTGGTAGCCTTTATAAAATTGAGATCAACAATATTGGCCTATATCAGGGTCGAATCCGGGAAAAAATACCGGTCCTGATGAAATCTCAAAGCCACTTGCGCATAAAAAAAGCCTGGGTTGGATCGGATCCCGGGCTTCTAGCTTAAATACTGGCTGATCAGCTATTTTTTGTTTGAAATCCTCGGATACCATCATCCTCTGTGATTTTCAGGGTGATCCCCTTTTCCCGTTCCATTCTAACCGGCCTCTTGCGTCCACCGATCTGGGCCTTAATGGTAGCGTTTATCTGTTCGGGTGCACGGTCAGGGAATCGCTTTACCAGCATATCCAAGATTTGAGCCTGGGTGATCGGGCCTTTTTGTTCGATAAATTCCAGAATCGATGCGATCACACCGGGATTTTTGATTTTCACATCTTTGATCGGCTCCGGTTTTTCAGCTTTTTCCTTTGATTTTTTCGGTGCTTTTTCCGGTTTTGAAGTACGGGCCGCTTCCGCTTTCATGGTATCTTCAAACCACTGATCCCCATCTAATACCTGATTTTCCTTTGATTTTAGATTTTCAGTTTTCATTTTCTTTTCCATGATTTACCCTCCTTGATTTGAAAGTTTTTAAAATCTTATCCACAACAAAAAAGGAAATCACGAAAAATAGTATTGGGGGTAGTGAAGAAAGACTTTGTTGATTATTCGGACTAGTGGTTAATCAAAAAAAAGTAAGCGTTCACGGGGTTAAAGCCTAATCAATACCGCCACAGTAACCATTTGAAATCACAAACAATTTAGCTGATTTACAAGTTGTTGAAATTATTGAAAAGATAACTAGATTTTTGGTTTTAACTATGCTATCCATGCTTTCATGGATATTAAGCGAACTTTTTCTGACCTTGAATGGAATTTTACACCGGAGTCTGTCCGGCATTATATCCTTTTTCTTGAACAAGTCGTGGCCGATATACCGATGCTTCGCGGCTGTTTTCATAAGGCACAATGATCGCCCGGTAGCCGGCTGCTTTGGCGGCCAAGGCCATGGGCGGAGAGTCTCTTAACGGTTTTACCCGGCCATCCAGCGAAAGCTCGCCGAGGATAAGATATTGGGCGATATCCTTCTGGGGGATAATGCCGGTGGCCGCCAGAATGCCAAGGGCAATCGGTAATCGGTAAATCGAAGCCGGTGACTTCCTTTTTTATGTCGGCCGGAGCCAGGTTCACGGTGATGCGGTCATCCGGAAACCCCAGGGTGGTGAAGGACGGCTATCCGGAGGTAATATTGAGATTTTCCACCTGAATTTAATTGAGTTAGAACCAAATTTGGAAATTAAGATCGTCACAGCTCCGTATTTTTTAGGGACGAAGCTCGATGCATTCTTTAGTCGCGGAAGAGGTGATTATCTTACAAGCCATGATATGGAGGATATTAAAAATTCAGAACCGGATTTAAAGGTTTTCATCATCCATTCATTGCATGGATTTTTGAAAGATGAATTATTTCTGGAAACTTTGCCTGGCCACCTACTGCCTGATCAGGCAAGCCAAGGTCGGCGGTCAATAATTCTTGAAAGGATGAAAAAGATTGTTGCGCTTGGCAGCCATTGAGAAAGTAGTAAATGGTAAAATCGCAAGTCCCTAACAATTTCTTCGGGCGGGCTACAGAGACACAAATGATCTCAATGCCGATATCATTGTACCGTCTGTCGCCACAACCTCATGGAGTCCAGTCATCGACCCTATCCGGTCCTGAGTAACCACACACGCCCATGCGAGGGGAATTGACCACCGGCAGAATCATATCCTCACCGCATTCGTGGCTATCCTGGCAGCGCTCACAGACAAAGTCCTCACATTCAACGCAAAGGCCTACGGCATCTTTGCCGCAGCTTTCGCACGCAAAAGCATATGGATTGTTGCGGGCCAGAATTCGAATCACATCGTTGCCTAAACTACCTTCCCGCACCGCCAGCAACTGGCCGTCTATATAGGTGGTGCTGCCAAAGTCATATTCATAGGAAAATGGGTCTTGCGGATTCAAAACGGAATAAAGCTTTTTGCTCATCGATCGATTCTGCTTGCCCCCGAAAGATGGCGTATCCATCAATTCATCGCTGTCGTAGTTCTGGCCGCGGATATTGAATGCGCTGAGATGGCCGCAGCACTCCAGCCAGATATCGCGCAGAAAACCGTCCAGTTCAGCCAGGCTTGCGGCTGCCGCAATTTCAAGGTGCAGCCAATAAAATTTACCGCCGGAAATTTTCAGGTGATAGATTTTATACTTTTTTCGTCCCGCCTTGAGTTCCAACTCATTTTTTCCTTTACGCATTTTGCATGCTGCCAAATGTCTTGTCATACCTGTACCAGAGTACTTTTTCAGACAAAATCTGCAATATCCTTCACTTTTATGTTCCATGTTACGCTCCTCAATGATCTTGCAGCATTTTAGTATGTAAACTGATTCTTCCGATCCAGATTGCGGTATTGGATGGCTTCCGAGATGTGATCGACCTGCAAGTCGGGCGCGGCCTGCAAGTCGGCGATGGTGCGTGCAATTTTCAGGATGCGGTTAAAGGCCCGGGCCGAAAGCCCCAGCTTGTCGATCGCGGATTCCAAAAGGTTCCTGGAAGCATCGTCGATCCGGCAGTATTTTTTTATCTGGCGACTGTTCATCTGGGCATTGCAGTAGATTCTGGCCCGCGCGAACCGTTGGGACTGAATGGCACGGCAGGCAGTCACCCGCCGGCGGATTTCCCGGGAGGGTTCGGCTTTTAAATCACACATGAGATCCCTGTACGGGACGGCCGGGACCTCTACATGGATATCGATACGATCCAGAAGCGGACCGGATATTTTGGAACGGTAGCGGTGAATCTGTTGATGGGTGCACCTGCAGGTATGTTTGGGGTCTGCAAAATAGCCGCAGGGACACGGATTCATGGCCGCGACCAGCATAAAATTCGAGGGGTAAGTCAAGGTGGTCGCCGCCCGGGAAATAGTCACGCTGAAATCTTCCAATGGTTGGCGCAAAACTTCCAGCACATGCTTTTTGAATTCGGGAAGCTCATCTAAAAAAAGAACGCCATGATGGGCGAGGCTGACCTCGCCGGGACGAGGAATATGGCCGCCGCCGATCAGGCCGGCATCGGAGATGGTATGGTGGGGAGAGCGAAAAGGCCGCGCGGTAACCAGGGCCTGATCTTTTTGCAGCAGCCCGACCACGCTGAATATCTTCGTCGTTTCGATGGCTTCTTCAAATGTGATGGGCGGCAGTATGGTGGGCAGCCGCTTGGCTAGCATCGTTTTGCCCGAACCCGGTGGCCCGACCATTAACAGATTGTGCCCGCCGGCGGCGGCGATCTCCAGTGTCCGTTTGACATGCTCCTGTCCCAGGACTTCGGCATAATCCAGTTCGAATGCGTCTTCTTTTTTAAATATACCGGATACATCCGTCCGTTCCGGTTCGATGCGGCTAAAGCCGGTTAAAAAAGCGACCACCTGGGACAGGGTAGTTGCCGGCAGCACATCGATGTCGCGAACCACCGATGCTTCGCGGCTGTTTTCATAAGGCACAATGATCGCCCGGTAGCCGGCGGCTTTGGCGGCCAAAGCCATGGGCAGGGAGCCTCTTACCGGTTTTACCCGGCCGTCCAGCGAAAGCTCGCCGAGGATAAGATATCGGACGATATCCTCCTGGGGGATAATGCCGGTGGCCGCCAGAATGCCAAGGGCAATCGGTAAATCGAAGCCGGTGCCTTCCTTTTTTATGTCGGCCGGAGCCAGGTTCACGGTGATGCGGTCATCCGGAAACCGGTAGCCGGAATTGCTGATGGCCGACTTCACGCGTTCCTTGCTCTCTTTGACGGATGCTTCCGGAAGCCCGACGGTGGTGAATGACGGCAAGCCAGAGGTAATATCCACTTCCACCTCTACCCGGTAGGCGTCGATTCCGAGAACTGCACTGCTGAGAACTTTGGCAAGCAAATTGCCCCCTTACTGAACCTCAGGGCTCGTTAATAAAGCCACACGTTCTGGATCCCGGCGGATACCGGTGCACGGAGAGCCAGTACCAACCGTTCGCATCAACACATGAAAATGCAGAGAATATATTGTTAACATACCATGGCACATATCCCTGCATATATGGCGACATCCCGACTGGCCGAAATTCAAAATAAAATATTTCACTTGATAAATCAATCATATAAGCTGAATATCCACCCATATGGATCAAAGGTGATATAACAAATCAAAGCTTGCGGAACAATCTTTTTGTTGACATTCCCCCCCGTTAGTTTATTATTTTTCAGGGTTTAAAAAGATTTCGCCCGTATTTTATCTAATGTGGGTTTTCTGGAGTTATTCCTTTACACCATTCCAATATGCCTATTCCCATCAATCAAAGAACCCTGTACCAGGATGTCAGCTGTACGGGAATCGGTTTGCATTCGGGCCGGAAAGTTCGCCTGACGCTCAAACCGGCACCTATCAATCACGGGATTAAATTTGTCAGAAAGGATTTACCCGATCATCCGACCATACCGGCCCGGTTCAATCGAGTGGTAGACACCAGCCTGGCAACGGTTATTGGATCGGACGGGGTCATTGTTTCCACCATTGAGCACCTGATGGCCTGCCTGGCCGGTTTGTCCGTCGACAATGTCCTGGTCGAGCTGGATTCTTATGAAGTGCCGGTTATGGATGGCAGCGCCGGACCCTTTACCCGAATGATAATGGAGGCCGGCATCGTGGAACAGGCGGCCGAGCGGCATTTTTTCATCCTCAAAGAGCCTATCGAGCTTGAACAGGATGGCAAATTTGTCGGGGCCTATCCGGATACGACCTTTAAAATCACCTGCCATATAGAATTCGATCACCATCTCATCCGAAAGCAATCCTGCTCTATCGAGGTTATCGATACCGTCTTTGAACGTGAAATTTCCCATGCCAGAACATTCGGATTTCTGCACGAGGTCGAATACATGCAGCGTTACGGCCTTGCCCTCGGCGGCTCACTGGACAATGCCGTGGTCATTGATGACAAAGGCATTTTAAATAAGGAAGGGCTGCGGTATAAGGATGAGTTCGTTCGCCACAAACTGATGGACTGTATCGGTGATTTTTCCCTTCTCGGCATGCCGATTCTCGGCCATATCGTTACTCGAAAATCCGGCCATGCATTCAATCACGCCTTTCTCGAGAAATTCTTTTCCAATAAATCTGCCTGGCAGACGCTTACCTTGCGTCCGCCCGTGGCCGCTGCCTGCAAGAAGCCAAAATCACTTGCCATTTAAATTGGTTTCCGTTATTAATGATGGTGATAGCCTTTTGCATCTCTTGCTTGCCCCGCGGATATTCAAAACCAGCCTGCGATTACGGTGTAACTTACGTATATGTCATCGTCTCTGAGGAAACAGATAACCTGGGTGCTGTTATTGGGTGTGCTGGTTATAGGCCGGCATGCGGCATTCGCGCAGGAGGCATCCCTGACCAACATCACGGTTTCCAACACCCGTGACGACCTGCTTTTATACCTGAATCTGGAAGGCGCCTTCAGTGAAAAATTAAAAAAAGCCATCTTGAGCGGTGTTCCGGCTACGTTCTCTTTTCTGGCGAAGCTGACTCGGGTTCGAACCATGTGGTTCAACGAAGACATCGCCGACATAACGGTCGTTCATACCATAAAGTATGACAATTTGAAGAAGGAATTCATTGTTCGGCGCTCCTGGCGAAGCAATGAACCCGAGGTCACAAAGTCATTTCGGGAAGCACAAAAATGGATGAATGAAGTCAACAGCTTGAAAATCATACCCCTTGGGCACCTGGAAAAGGGTCAGCAATATCAACTCAGGACCAAAGCTGAAGTCAGCAAACAAACCCTTCCATTTTATCTGCATTATGTCCTGTTTTTCGTTTCTTTATGGGACATTGAAACTGATTGGTACAGCATAGATTTCATCTACTGAAAAATGGTATCCCACTGTAGATTATAATGATCGAGGCGATCTCCAAACGACAAAAAAAACCCGTTCGGGATGCCGCCAGCCGACGCAGACGCCGCGAACGCATTCTTATCGTCATCATCCTTTTCGCCGTTGCGTTGCTGACCTATATCGAAACCCGGACCATTCGCTTCGGCGCCGACATTCCGGTGTCCAACACCATCCTGATGTTCATCCTGATCAATATCAATCTGCTCCTTCTGATCCTGCTGATATTTCTTGTTTTCCGGAATTTGGTGAAGCTGCTTTATGAGCGCCGCCGCAAAGTGATGGGCGCCAAGCTTCGAACCCGGTTGGTCGCCGCTTTTATCGCTTTGACCATCGTGCCGACCGTGGTCCTCTTTTTCTTTTCCATAAACTTCATAACCGCCAGTATCGAGTTCTGGTTCAACGTCCCCGTGGAGCAGGCTCTTGAAAATTCGTTGCAGGTGGGCGGAAGATTATATGACCGAATCGAGGGAAACAATCAATTCTTTCTCGAAAGGATCTCTTATCAGATAACCACCAGAAATCTGCTGAATTCAGAAAAACAAAAAGAGCTGGTTCAATATATCCAGATCGTCCAGCGGGAGTTCAATCTCGATGGTGTGGAAGTATATTCCGCCAACACCCAGCGTATTACTTTTTCACTGTCAGCTGAACTGGAAAATGAGTATTTCGGGCTCGTTTCGGCGGAAAATCTCCAAAAGCCCATCCCCGCCAACGGGGTGCGCTCCATCACGCAGAAAATCCCATCGGGTGAATCCATCAAGACCATCGGTACGATTCCGTTTGGTGTCCAATCATCAGACTCCCGGGGATTTGTGGTGGCAACCATTTTGATACCGCCCGACCTCTATCGGGATCTGGAGTCCATTTCACGGGGGTTTGAGGAATATCAGCAGATCAAGCTGTATAAAAAACCGATTCAGATTACCTACTATATCTCCCTGTCCATTGTGGCGTTGCTGGTGTTGTTCTGCGCTATCTGGTTCGGGTTCTATCTTGCCAAAACCATCAGTATACCCATCAAGGAACTGGCCGAAGGCACGCGCAGGGTGGCAGAAGGTGATCTTGGATTTACCATTGCCTCGGTTGCCGATGATGAGATCGGAAGCCTGGTGACATCCTTCAACAAAATGACCAGGGATCTTAGAACCGGCAGGGAGCAGCTTGAGCTGTCGGCTCGCATGCTGAAAGAACAGAATATCGAAATTGAAGAAAAAAGACATTATATCGAGTTCGTCCTGAAAAGCGTTTCCGCCGGTGTCGTCACCCTCAATGCCGATGGGTTGGTCTCCACGATCAACAAATCGGCCGCCAAGATGCTCAATCTGAATTCCGAGGATGTTCTGCACAAAAGCTTCCAAACGCTGTTAAAGGTTCAAAACCGGGACCTGGCTGATGAAATCATGGCCAACCTGTCCCTGGTCCGGGACGGTACCATCGAGGTTCCCCTGAAACTGATCATCGAAGGCAGACCCCGCAGTTTCCTGGCAACGGTCAGCGCTTTGAAAGACGATACCGGCAAGCACATGGGGATCGTGATGGTTTTCGATGACTTAACCGAAATGGAAAAAGCCCAGCGAATGGCCGCCTGGCGTGAAGTCGCCCGTCGGATAGCCCACGAGGTGAAAAATCCCCTGACACCCATAACCCTTTCCGCCCAGCGTCTGAAGCGTAAGTATTCCAAGACGTTGAATGAGGCTGTGTTTGACGAATGTACCCAAACCATCATCGATCACGTCGAGTTGATTCGAAATCTGGTAAACGAATTCTCATCATTTGCCCGCTTTCCCAGCGCAAACCCAAAACCCTGTGAACTGATCCCGATTATCGAGGAAACGGTGGCCTTATACCGCGAAGGACATCCCGATATCGGGTTTGAAATCAACAATACCAGCGATATCCCGCCCCTGAATTTGGACCGCCAGCAAATAAAACAGGCGCTCATCAACCTGATCGAAAATGCGATCGGTGCCATCAAAGACAAGGGATTCGTAGCATTTACCATTTCCTATGATTCTATTTTGAAGCGAATTCGCATAGAAGTGGCCGATTCAGGCACCGGAATCGCCCATGAGGATAAAACCCGCTTGTTCGAACCCAATTTTTCGACTAAAAAGTCCGGCATGGGCCTGGGCCTGACCATTGTAAGCACGATCATCGCCGATCATAACGGCGTCATCAGTGTTCAGGACAACATCCCCCGGGGTGCCAAATTTGTTATCGAACTGCCGGTATGATCAGGCAAGAGCAATGGGCAAGGAGCATAGGGCAAAGAGCAATGCGTAAAAAACTGTCGGTGGATACCCTTTGCCCTATGCGCTTTGCTCCATGCTTGCCGGTCGGATGCCTGCTAGGTTAAATTCACCACGATGTGATTTTAATTTCCCTTTTGTGAGGAGTACCTGCTGATGTTTCCCTCTTTGTTAATTGTCGATGATGAACCGTCTATTCTGCAGAGTCTGGGCGGTCTGCTTTCGGATGAAGGCTTTGAGGTGGCAACTGCCGCAAACGGTTACGAAGCACTTAAAGTGATCGAGGCCGAGTCTCCGGATCTGGTTCTGCTCGACATTTGGATGCCTGGAATCGACGGTATTGAAACCCTGAAAGAAATTAAAAAGGAAAATCCATATATTCAGGTGATTATCATTACCGGTCACGGCACGATCGAAACTGCTGTCAAGGCGACCAAACTGGGAGCATATGATCTTATCGAAAAGCCGCTCTCAATCGACAAGGTAATTGTGGCGATCAACAATGCCTTGAATTTCAGACGCCTTGAAGAGGAAAACAAATATCTGCGCAAAAAAACCCTGGAAAAACATTCAATCAACGGCAACAGCCCTCAAACGATGGCGTTGAAGAACAATATCGCGAAAGCCGCTCCGACGGACAGCTGGATACTGATTATTGGTGAAAATGGAACCGGAAAGGAGCTTGTCGCCCGCATGATCCATCATTTGAGCCCCCGGGCCAATCAACCGCTGATAGACGTCAGTTGTGCGGCAATTCCGGAAAATCTGATCGAAAGCGAACTGTTCGGTCATGAAAAAGGAGCCTTTTCAGGTGCAACCTCCAAAAAAATAGGCAAATTCGAACTGGCGAACAACGGATCCATCTTTCTCGATGAAATTGGCGATATGAGCCTGAAAACCCAGGCTAAAATCTTGAGAGTATTGCAGGAGCAAAAAATTCAGCGGGTCGGCGGCAGTCGAACCATCAGCGTGGATGTCCGGGTCATCGCGGCTACCAATCAAAACCTCGAAGAAGAAATTGGAAAGGGAAGATTCAGGGAGGATCTTTTTTACCGGCTGAATGTTTTTCCCATCGAAGTTCCGCCATTGAGACAACGCACGGAAGATATTCCAATTCTGGTGGAAACATTTTTAGAAGATTTTGCAGTTCAGAATCGCGATAAAAGAAAAATGATAACCCCGAATGCCCTCGAAATAATGATAAAATATAACTGGCCGGGCAATGTCAGAGAACTGAAAAATCTGGTGGAACGGCTGGCCATTCTGGTAGACGGCGATGCCATTGACAGCCGCGACATTCCGGATGTATACAACCTGAATATTGGTTTGGCTGCTGATTGTTCAGATTATGAGTTTATGAACATGAAAACCTTTAAGGAAGCGAGACTGGCTTTCGAAGAGGAATTCATCAAGCGAAGGCTGCTCGAGCACCACAACAATGTCTCCAAAACGGCTTCGGCCATTGGGGTCGCACGAAGTTTTCTGCATAAAAGGATTAAAAACTTCAAAGACCATAAATCGTAGTGATGGGATTGTGTCGACGATGCCGTTGCGGGTGATCGCAGGAGAATTGAAAGGCAGAAAAATTCGAACGGTCCGGGGGATCAAAACGAGGCCCACCGCCGATCGGACCCGCGAAGCCATGTTTAATATACTAGCGTTTCAGATCACCGGATCCAGGGTATTGGATCTGTTTGCCGGAACGGGAGCATTTGGAATTGAAGCGTTGAGTCGCGGAGCCGCCTCGGCCGTTTTTATCGACTGTGACAGGGAATCAATTTCCACCCTGAACGAAAACATACAACAACTTGCCCTCGAAAGCCAGACGACCGTTTTGCGGTGCGATCTTACCCGCGGCTGGGACTGTCTGCGGTCATTGAAATCCACTTTCGACCTTATTTTTATGGATCCGCCCTACAACAAAGAAATGATTGCACCCACCTTGTTTCATCTTGACACCAGCCATTTTATTGACAAGGCTGCCCGGGTCGTTGTCGAGCATTCGGTTTTCGAGCCGCTGCTTGAGGTGGCATCGCCATTTGAAATTACCGGACAGCGCCGATACGGGAAAACCCTTGTTACCTTTTTAAATTATATGCTATGACGTGCTGATCGAATTGTTGAGCCAGACATATTAAGATTGGCACTTGTCCGGATACTGTTAAAAAGGAATCATCGATATGCAAAGAATTGCCATTTACCCGGGTTCTTTTGATCCTGTCACCAACGGCCATCTCGACATTGTTGAAAGAGGTTTGAAGCTCTTCGATAAAATCATCGTGGCCATTTTGACCAATCCGGGGAAAACATTTCTTTTTCCCCTGGAAGAGCGCAGGCAGATGCTCGCGGAGAGTCTGAAAGACTTTTCAAACGTGGAAATCGACACCTTCGATGGCCTGACGGTGGAGTATGCCGCCCGGCAGAAGGCCCAGGGTATTCTACGTGGGCTGCGCGCGTTATCGGATTTCGAGTATGAGTTTCAGATGGCATTGATGAATCGCCGGCTCAACCGCGACGTTCAGACCATATTTCTGATGACGGGCTTGCGCTGGATCTATACCAGCTCATCGATCATCAAGCAGGCGGCTCAGTTTGGCGGCAGCATTAAGGGTATGGTCCCGCCGTTGGTGGAAAAGAAAATAAGGGAAAGGTATCTCCAGAATTCGCGCTGACCGGGCTCCCCATGGATCTGTGGCAACTGAAAATATTCTGTGGCGTCGTTGAGCAGAAGAGCTTTTCCAGGGCCGGAAAGAAGCTGCATTTGTCCCAGCCGACCGTCAGCGGCCACATTAAGGATCTGGAGGGTCATTTCGGCTGCAGGTTGATAGACCGATTTTCCCGGGAAGCGGTTGCAACCCAGGCAGGAGAGTTGCTTTATGGGTATGCTCGTAAAATGCTGGCCCTGCAGGGTGAAATTGAGATCGCCATGGCGGAATTCAACGGGATTGTCAAGGGCAGGATTCTGATCGGCGGCAGCACCATACCGGGGGGGTATCTGCTGCCCCGGATTATCGGGGCGTTTACCGAGAAGTATCCTGAGGTCATTATTTCGCTGAGAATAGCGGATACGGCCAAAATAATCGACGATGTGGTGGCGGGTTATCTGGAACTGGGAGTGGTCGGAGCGAAGTCGGCTGATAAGAAAATCCTGCAGGATAAATTGGTTGAAGACGAGCTGCGGCTGATCGTACCGGCAAATCATCCCTGGGCCAAAAAAGAAGCGATCTCTCTGAAGACAATGCTCACCGAGCCATTTATTGTGCGGGAAAAAGGCTCTGGGACGCTGGCATCCATTCAGCAGAGTATGGTCCGGGCGGGATACAGTATCGACAATTTAAAAATCTCAGCGGAGCTGGGCAGTACCGAAGCCGTTCGCCAGGGGATTAAAAATATGCTGGGCGTTTCCATTCTTTCAACCCTGGCGGTCTGCGAAGACCTGGAAATCGGCAGTTTGAAAACGGTTGTCGTCAAAGATTTGCATCTCAATCGCAGCTTTTATCTTACCCGCCATAAAGTCCGCAGTCTTTCACCTTTAAGCCGTATATTCATAGAGTTTTTAAAGGACCAACTTCAAGGAGTGTTGCCATGTCAAGAAGGCGGATTTTAATAGTCGGCGGTGTTGCCGGCGGAGCTTCCTGTGCTGCGAGAGCCCGAAGGCTTTCTGAAACTGCGGAGATTGTCATGTTCGACCGGGGCGATTATGTTTCATTTGCCAATTGCGGCTTGCCCTATTATGTGGGCAATGTGATCAAAAAAGAGGAAAGCCTTCTGATGGCCACGCCCGAACTGTTTCGCAAACGGTTTGAAATCGACGTGCGTCTGCAGACGGAAGTTTCAGCGATCGATCGTAAAAACAGCCGCATTCAGGTAACGGATCTTAGCAGCGGCAAGGCTTACACAGAGGCGTATGATGCCCTGGTCCTGTCTCCCGGCGCTCGCCCGTTTGTGCCAGAGATCCCGGGGATCGACCTGCCGGGAATTTTTTCTTTGAGAACTATCCCGGACAGTCGTCGGATCAAAGCCCGAATTGCCGAGTTAAATGCAAAGCATGCGGTGGTCGTGGGCGGTGGCTATATCGGTATGGAAGTGACTGAAAATTTGCTAAAACTCGGATTGGCCATTACCATCGTAGAAATGCAGCCTCAGGTGATGCCTTTACTGGATCCCGAAATGGCGGTACCCATCCATGAAGAGTTGCGGAAGCATGGTGTCGTCCTCCGGCTGAATGAGACCGTCACCGGTTTTGAACGCCAGGGTGAAGCTGCTCTGGCGGTCAAATTGAATTCCGGGCTGGCTGAAAAGGCCGATTTCGTAATCCTTGCGATCGGCGTCCGCCCCGAATCCCGTCTCGCCGAGGAGGCCGGGTTAAAAATCGGGCCGCGCGGGGGAATCCGTGTAGATGACCACATGCGTACCAATGATCCAAAAATCTGGGCCGTTGGAGATGCCGTTGAAGTCCGGGATGCGATCACCGGCCTTTACGGGGTGGTTCCGCTGGCGGGGCCGGCCAATCGTCAGGGGCGTATTGCCGCCGACAATCTGATGGGCCGCGACAGATCTTTCAGAGGGGTTCAGGGGACATCGGTTGTGGGTGTAATGGATTTGATCGCCGCTTTTACGGGACCCAGTGAAAAAGCCCTCCGGCACCATGGAATCTGGGACGATTCAGAGCGGTTCGAAAAAATCTATCTGCATCCCGGCCACCATGCCAGCTATTACCCCGGTGCAAGCCCGATCAGCTTGAAGCTCATTTTCAGCAAACCGGATGGACGTATCATCAGTGCCCAGGCTGTCGGACGGAAGGGAGTCGAAAAACGGATCGATGTCATTTCGATGGCGATCCAGAAAAATGGAACGGTTTTCGATCTGGAAGAAGCCGAATTGTGCTATGCCCCCCAGTTTGGTTCCGCCAAGGATCCGGTCAATATGGCGGGGATGATTGCTGCCAATGTTTTGAGAAGTGATTCCCACATAGCGCACTGGGAGGATCCTGAGTCAAAACGGCTCTTCCTCCTCGATGTACGCGATCCGGCGGAATATCGAAAGGGACATATAGACGGCGCCGTGAACATTCCCTTGAATGATCTCAGACGGCGCATGGATGAAGTTCCCAAAGACCGGCCGGTATGGGTCTACTGCTTCGTGGGTCAAAGATCCTACTATGCTGTCAGGGCGCTGCTTCAACACGGATATGACATCAAAAATGTCAGTGGCGGCTACAAAACGTTTACCATGAAGGCCTAAAGCAATTTTCAGTCCGGCTTGATTCTATTTTTTGGCCAGATTTTCGATGATTACGATAGTCAGAAATCCTGCCGCCATCAGCGCTACCGCAAAACAAAATTCTGTGCCGAAGGCGTCCGGCAGGATCGGCCGGCCCCATATGATATGCGTTTTTCCCCGGATTACCTGGGTTTCAATAACTTCCTTCCAGGGCCAGATTTTCACTAAAGAGCCGGTAATCAAACCGGTTAAAAATGCCAGGGTCAAATTGTGAAAATTTTTAAGGAGATAGTTCAGTACTCTGGAAAAGCCGGCCAAACCGATTGCGCAGCCGATACAAAAAACCAGGATGATAGTGAAATTTTGCAGTAGAAACGGGTTTTTCAGGGTTGCCGTAATAAATTCATATTTACCCAGTATCAGCAGAATAAACGCTCCGCTGATGCCGGGTAGAATCATGGCGCAGATAGCCACAACACCGCAAAGAAATATAAACCAGAGCGCTTCGGGGGTTTGAATCGGTATGAGATTGACAATCAGATAGGCTGCCAGGATGCCCAGGATGAAGCACATGCCGGCCTGACCCAGCCAGTGGGTGACTTGTTTTCCAACCACCAGGATGGAGGCTATGATAAGGCCGAAAAACAAACTCCAGATCGGCACCGGATGATAATGAAGCAGATAATTCATCATCTGCGCCAGGCTGATTATCGCCAGCGCGATGCCGGAAAACAGAACCAGAAGAAACCGGATGTGGGTTTCCGCCAGCGCCCCTTTGATATCGACGGCCAGAATTTTGCGAATCATTTCGGTGTCGAACGATCCCAAGGCTGCAATCAAATCTTCGTATATTCCCGTGATCAGGGCAATGGTACCGCCGGAAACTCCGGGAATCACGTCCGCTGATCCCATGCAGAAACCTTTAAGGCCCAGGGTCAATGCCTCGCGAATGGACCCCGGACCGGGGCTTGCCAAAAATGCGGCTTTCCAGGAGCTGCTGAACTTATTTTTCATTGGGATCGACTATGCTTCCTTCCATCCGTGTTCTCCAACGAGTTTGACGAATCGGCATCCGCCGAGATTGGCTTGGCGGATGTCTTGATGGTCCCGGGTAATTTGTATCAATTCCTGGGCGTGCTGATCACCAACGGGAACCACCAGCCGACCGCCATTCACCAACTGATCGATCAATATCCGGGGGACCTTCGGGGCGCCGGCGGTGACGATAATCCCGTCAAAGGGACCTTCCTCCGGCCACCCCTTGGTGCCGTCGCCATATTTCATGACGATGTTATGATAGCGGAGATCATCGAATAGACTGCGTGTCTGGGAATAGAGGGAACGTTTGCGTTCAATGGTGTAGACTCTATAGACGATTTGAGCCAGGATAGCAGCTTGATAACCCGATCCGGTACCGATTTCCAACACCCGGTCATCCTTGCTGAGATCCAGTGCCTGGGTCATTTCAGCCACTATATATGGTTGGGAAATAGTTTGTTGCTCTCCGATCGGGAGGGGATAGTCACCATATGCCTGGTCTCTTAACGCCTCGCTGACGAACAGGTGCCTGGGCACCCTTCGAAACGCGGACAGAACCGTGGGGGCATGGATTCCCCGCGCTTCAATTTGGGTGCGCACCATCTCTTCTCTCTGGCGTTCATATTTTAGAGCTTCTTTTTCCATCGGTTAATTCTTTTCCTGTAGAGATGATGGTATCGGCATTACAGCAATTACCAACCGTTGAATCCAAGGCCCGGCCTCATATTTTGTAGATGATACGTTGATCCGTTATGATGATATCCACATGTTTGTCATGCGGCTCCATGGGTATCTGGGGGACGATCTGGTCTTCGAATGTCAGGGCGACCTTGCGGGTCGTTATCGCGAGCCTGGGAATCAACCGGTCATAATAACCCATGCCCGAACCCACACGGCCGCCTTTCTCATCAAAGGCCAGTCCAGGTATAATCGCGATGTCGATGCGGTCAATGGGTACGATTTTGCATACATTCTCGTTCGGTTCCAACACCCCTCTCGAGCCGGGTTTCAGATCCTGCTCGAAATCGTCGACTTTCATTAGATTCATATCGAGAGTTTTGGCATCAAATGCGGGCAAAACAACAATTTTATTGTACCGGCTAGTTCGTCTGATAATATTTTCAGTCGGAACTTCGTTGTCCCCGTTTAAATATAAAAGAGCGATTTTCGCTTCCAGGAAATTAGCAAATTCAAAGAGCCGGTTTTCTATTGCTTCGACTTTTTTTGTTTTATCTTTTGCGGAAAGTGCGGAAACCATTTTGGCAATGTCTTCTCGAATCTGATTTTTTGCAGCTCCAATCTCTTCCATACGAAATCTCCCCGGCACACTGTCTGGATAAATTTAGTACACGGCGTTAAAAGGGTGTTGTCAGTAATTACCGTTGACTAAATCACACACCCATGTTAATTGCGACCTAGTGTGATACTTATCGATACACCGTTTTAAACTCAATAATATAAGGCTAATTATGCTGGAAATCAAGTTTATAAGACAAAATTTATCGATCGTTCAGGCGGCTATGGAGGCGCGCGGACACCGGGTCAAGCTTGATATATTCAAGGAATATGATGATGAACGCCGAAGCATTTTGCAGAAAATTGAATCATTGAGGCACGAACGCAATGTGGTTTCCGATCGGATCGCCGAAATGAAAAAGGCGGGAGACGACGCCGAAAGCCTCGTGGCTGAAATGCGTGAAGTGTCGTCAAAAATCAAAGAGCTGGATAAGAAACTCTCCGCAAACGAAGAATTCGTGAAGTCCTTTGTTTTGGGATTGCCGAATCTGCCGCATTCCTCGGTTCCCATAGGTGCAGATGAAACGGATAACCCGGTGGTCAGAAAAGTGGGCAGCCTGCCTGAGTTCGCGTTTGACCCCCGCCCCCATTGGGAAATCGGCGGCAATCTTAAAATCCTCGATCTGGATCGGGCTGCGAAAATTGCAGGTGCACGCTTTCCCCTCTATTTCGGAGCCGGCGCCCGAATGGAACGCGCACTGATCAATTTTATGCTGGATACGCATATAAACGAGCATGGCTATCTGGAAGTATTGCCTCCGTTTATCGTTAATCGGCAGGCCATGACCTGCACCGGGCAACTGCCGAAGTTTGAAGAAGACCTTTTTAAAATTTCGGGCTGGGACTATTTTTTAATACCCACCGCCGAGGTTCCCGTCACCAATATCCATCAGGGAGAAATTCTGGATGAAGATCTTCTGCCGATTTACTATACGGCCTACACACCCTGCTTTCGCTCCGAGGCCGGCTCCTATGGCAAGGATACCCGGGGATTGATCCGTCAGCACCAGTTCAACAAAGTCGAAATGGTTAAACTTACGACACCCGAGACTTCCTACGACGAGCTCGAAACCTTGTTGAACGATGCCGAATCGATTCTGAAAAGGCTCGAAATCCCCTACCGGGTAGTCGAATTATGCACCGGAGATTTGGGCTTCTCAGCCGCCAAAACCTATGATATCGAAGCATGGATGCCGTCTCAAAACACGTATCGGGAAATTTCATCCTGCAGCAATTTTGAGGAATTTCAGGCGCGTCGGGCGAGTCTGCGGTTTAAGCGCAAGGGAAAGAAGGGCACCGAGCTTGTCCATACCCTAAACGGGTCCGGACTCGCTGTGGGTCGGACGGTGGCCGCCATACTCGAAAATTTTCAGCAAACCGACGGATCCGTGATCATACCCGGCCGGCTGAGACCCTATATGGGTGGAATGGAAAAAATAGCACCGTGAAATTCGACGACTTCCCCAACGATATAAGTCCCTATTTATACCCCTCCCATGAAGGCCGCTTGATTTATCGTTGCCTGGGCTGTGGGCGTGAATACGGAATTGAAAGGCTGTTGTACGTTTGCCCGGCGTGTGGACAGGTGTTGCTGATTTACGATCGGAATTTTGCGCATTTGAAAAACATTGCAGGTCCGGTCTGGCAACGGATATTCGATTATCGCAAAATGCTCAATGTTCCCGCATTGAAGGGGATTTACCGGTATCATGAATTTATCGGACCCGTCCTCCCGCTGGAAAACATTGTTTACCTGGGAGAAGGTCACACGCCCATGGTGGAAGCCAATTCAGCGCTGCAGAAGAAGATAGGCATGCGCTTTTTCTTTAAAAACGACGGTCAAAATCCCAGCGCTTCCTTTAAAGACCGCGGAATGGCCAGTGCCCTGAGTTATATAAACTTCATGGTCAAAAAGGGTATGCTTTCAGATGTGCTGGCCGTCTGTGCCTCTACCGGGGACACATCGGCCGCCGCCGCACTCTACGCATCCTATCTGCAGCCAACGGTTAAATCCGCCGTTTTATTGCCCTACAAGAAAGTGACTCCCCAGCAGCTTTCCCAGCCTCTGGGAAGCGGCGCTACGGTATTCGAAATTCCAGGTGTATTTGACGATTGCATGAAAATCGTGGAAGAATTGTCCGAAAATTACAATGTAGCGCTTCTGAACTCCAAAAATGCCTGGCGGATCCTGGGACAGGAATCATTTTCCTATGAAATCGCCCAGGAACTGGAATACGATCTATCTCATGCGGTGGTTGTGCTTCCCATCGGCAACGCCGGTAACATCACGGCTGTGCTGAGCGGTTTTCTGAAATTTTATGAAGCTGGAATCATCACCACCTTGCCCAAGATTATCGGGGTTCAGTCTGAGCATGCCAATCCGGTTTATCGCTATTACCTGGAGCCGGATGAAGCCAAACGCCGGTTCGAACCGGTTACCGTCAAATCGAGTGTGGCCCAGGCCGCCATGATCGGCAACCCGGTTTCCATGCCGCGGGTGATTCACCTGGTCAAGCGCTATAACGAATCGGCCGGCGGCTGCAAGGTATTTTTTGTCCAGGTCAAAGAACAGAATATAATGGATTGCGAAATCGCAGCCAACCGCAACGGCAATATCGCCTGCACCCATGGAGGAGAATCACTGGCAGGCTTGCTGCAGGCCAGAGAGCGGGGTATCCTCGATCCGAACGATTTTGCTATATTGGATTCCACCGCACACGCGCTTAAATTCGCTGGATTTCAGGAGATGTATTTTAGCGGGATCTTTCCTCCGGATTACAATATCCTGCCGGATCCGGAGCTGATCAACACCCCGATTTACGTCCACCCGCGGGATCTCGACAAGGTTCCGGCACCCGGCAAGCCTCTGGCAGGTGAAGATGAAAAACGCTTTGTGACACGCCTGGCTAAAGAAATTGCAGTGAAGCTGGAGCTGAAAAAATCTTGAACAAGCACCTGGCGGCCGATTCAACAATCGCTTCCAATAGAGCAGATGAGGTAAAAAATATGAAAGGAACTTCGTTTTTTGGGGCAGCATGTATTCTGTTGGCCGTCTCGATTTTGGCATGTACGAGTCAGAATGTGGCAGACCAAAAAAACAGGGCCGAGGCCATCAGAAATCTTGGAGAAGCCTATTTGCGTCAGGGTGAATATCGGGCGGCGTTAAAGCAGTTTAAAACAGCGGAAGATATAAATCCTTCCGATCACATCCTGCAGGATGATCTCGGACTTGCATATTTATACCTTAACAATCCGGATAACGCCATCCGCCATTTTAAAAAGGCGTTGGAGTTAAAACCCGACTACAACCCGGCTCGCAATAACCTGGGAAATGCTTACGCCGAGAGCCGAGAGTGGCAAAAAGCCATCGAACAATATAAGATGCTCACTTCGGATTTGCTTTATGGCACCCCTCAATTTCCACTTTCAAATCTCGGGCTGGTCTATTATGAATTGAAGGAATACGAGCTTTCCGTAACCTATTTCCTGAAGGCCCTGGCGATCAAGCCCAATTTTGCACAGGCTTTGTACGGCCTGGGAAAAACTTACCTCGCTATGGGCCGGGTTCCGGATGCCGTTGCCAAATTGGAAAAAGCGGTCAGCTCTGCGCCCGATTCGGCGGCTGTCTATTTCGAACTGGCCAATGCTTATTCCCTGCAACAGGATTATGGCAAAGCCTTGGAGGCTTATCACAAGGTTGTCGAAATAAATCCTAACAGCGTCCTCGCGGACAAGGCACTGATTGAAGCCAGGAAAGTAAAGAAGCTTCAAATGCTACCCCAGTAAGTGTAATCAGCTCAAAAATGCGAATGGCAGTGGCATCCTGGTTTGGATGTGCACTGCCATTTGTTATTTTAACGAGTTGGCTTAGAATTTCCGAACGAGTGATGTCCGGATCGACTGGGGCTAAAATGGACTGGGTGATTCATACCCGGTCCTAATCTGATTGAAGCTATATATTCGTCCGTTTTTGCTCGAGCTGCACGATTCTAGGCGTTATAAATATCAGCAATTCATTTTTGGAATCAGATTTGCCCTGGCTCTTGAACAGCCATCCCAGCACACCGAGGTTTCTCAATCCGGGTATGCCCTTCTCGTTGTACTGGACGGTGGATTTGACGATCCCCCCGATAACGATGGTGTCGCCGTTTTCCACCAGGAGCTCCGTTTCAGCTTCGTTGGTGGAAAGGGCGGGCTGATCCGCAGTCGGGTCCACAATGTCATTCTTGGTTACGAAAATTTTCATGACAATGCGATCGTCCGGTGTAATATTGGGCGTCACTTCCAGCAGCAAATCCACGTCCTTGAATTTCACCGTCGCGTTGCCGGATGAATCCCGTTCCAGGTATGGTACTTCCAGTCCTTGCTTTATTTTGGCCTTTTTATTGTCCAAGGTCACGACCTTGGGGGCTGAAATAATGTTGGTTTTGCCTTCCGTCTCGCTGGCCACCAGTTGCGCATCGATAATCTGAAACGGTGTTCCCGACATTTTACTGAAAGTGCCGCCAACGGCCGCCGACGGAACGGCAGCCGGCAAATTGCTGGCCAGGCCCGTCAGGGTCAGGGTCGCATCTCCAATGTCAAACGGCCCCGCAATCACCGTCCCCCAATCAAAACCGAGGTCCCGCGTGAAACTGGAGTTGGCTTCCACAATTCTGGCTTCGATGATGACCTGGGGCGTCACCTTATCGATAATCGAAACGATTTCCCTGGCCTGTTCGATTTTAGCGGCGGTATCCGTAATAATAATCTGATTGTTACGGGTGTCCACGCTGACCTGGCCGCGCCCCTGCGAAAGGATCGGGGTAATATGTGGCAGGATTTCGGTCTGGGCATTGGAGTAATTGATGGGAATGTATTCGGTCATCATCGGCTCCAGGGCTTTTTGCTGGTCCAAAGCGGCCTGCTCGGCTTTGTACTGCGCTTGCCGGAGTTTTTCTTCCTGGGCCAGGGTGTTGAGGGTGGCTATTCGAATGATATCGCCTTCCATTGTCATTCCGAGCTGGTTCATTTTCAGCACCAGATCGAGAACCTGATCCCAGGGTACCGGTTTGTCGAGTGTCAAGGTGACTTTTCCGGTGACATTTTTATCGATGGCGAAATTTTTGCCGCTGATTTCCCTGATAATACGAAACACATTCTTGATATCGGTATCGTAGAAATCAAGGGCGATTTTTTCTCCGGTGAATTTTTTGGCCGGTTTCACGCCCGCCAGCTGCTCCTGCAGCGACATTTCCTCACCCGCCAGTCTCATCTCACGATCAGCGAGCTTCTGTTCCGCTACCATTTCCGCGCGTTCCAAGGATTTTTCGGCCCGCTTTTCAGACCCGGCGGCAACCGCGCCTGCCGGCGGCTCGGCCATAACATTCTTCCATGCGGGAAGCTGGCCGTCTGCGTAAGGTTTGGGCGGTATGGAAGACGCGGAAAAGTCGACCTTGATGATATTGTCGGTTTGTTTGACCATGTACGGCACCGCTTCCCGCAATTCAATCAGAACGACCGTGTCATTGGCTGTCGACTGCTGAGTGGGAGTAATACGATCCACCGCGCTTTGAAAACGGGTGGTGATCAATGCCCGTTTTCGATATTCCGGCAAATTGGTGTTTTCAAGTTCAAGTTTCAACTGTTTGTCTGAAATTTTGGTCAACTTATATTCAACCGGTCGGGTGGTTCCAACGATCAATGCGGATTTGCCGGCGTCTTCGCTGGTGAAATCAATCCGGTTCAACCAGGCAGCTTCATCCTTTTGGGCTAAAAGTACCGGTTCGCTCACCTGATTGATACGAATTGTCTCCTGGCCGGTGCTTTCCGGCTGAGTCCTTTGGGCCACCATTGGTTTGGCTTCATTGTGGTCGGCCACCGTTGGGGTTTGGCCTACATAAATCAGCAATCCGTCTTCCGCCGGGGATGCAGTAAACCGTGGCATATTTTCTTCGTCGGTCACCAGCACCATTCTGACCTTATCCGGATGACCATAGTAACGCACTGTGCTGATCCAACCGGATTCAACCGAGATCTGCTGCTCCGATTGGTAGGGACTGGTGAGGCCATACATATCATAGACAATGCGGGAAGGAGTTCCGGGAAGTATAAAAGATTTATAATCCCGGATGGTACCGTCGGCTTTTACAGTGATAACCACATTTTTTTGCAATGGTATGGCGCTCACTGAAGTTATCCGGGTTGCAGACTGGGCCGCTGCCGTTGTTTCCGACGCAGTTTCCTGGACCCTGGCTGCGACGTTCACGTTCGTCTCGCCGGTGGTTTTGACCTCGGTCGCATTTTGAGAGGCAAAGGCGGCTGTGAAGCTCAATAAAACGATGCCCAATTGAATAGGTTTAAATACTTTTTTGATTGACTCAATCATCTTAAAACTCTCCAGAGGGTTTGGGAAGTGTGATCTCTCTTTGACGGAAATTGGTTTTGCCGAACACGTCTTCAAATTCTTCTTCAACTAAAACTTTTTCTTTTACAATCTTGACAACTTTACCGGAGTTAATTCCGATATAGGTCCCTTTTTTAATTACATACCCTTTGCCCGAGGATTCTTCGACCAAGGCCCGGTTGCCACTTGAGGCCATAATAATGCCAACCAGCTTCAGCTGACTTAAATCAATCCGCTCTAAAGGGGTCATCGGCGTTCGTTTCTTGAATTTCTTTTCTTTAACGGGAACCGGTTTGTCCCTGAACAGCGGTTTGAACGGATCGATCTTGCCGGAGGCTACATACTTATCCGGGATAAGTCCTGTCGCCGGTTTCGCCGGCCGGATGACATTTGATGTGGCGGCAATCAAATTATCGCCAGGCGATGCCGTATTGACGGTGGTCGGCTGCTGTACATCAGAGATGTCGGAACGGGGGCTGACAGCCGGTTTTTTGAGAGGCTGCAGTTTCGATGCAGAATCTTCCACCGGTGTGCCTTCGATCTTTTTCGCGATCACCACCCGGCTGTTCAACTTTGTCCTGGGAATCGGCTGTTTTTGAGGTTTCGATTCTTTTTTATCGACCTTGACCGTTGCCGTCTTTTTTTCAGACCGAGCCGGAGCCGGAATTATGGAGCGGACCACTTGATGATCGGTGCCGGCATCAGCGATCTTTCGTTGTTCAACGGTCACTTTTTTGCGAACCATTTTGGACGTAACCGTCGCATCCACTGTGCGGTCGCACCCCCACAGAAGTGTTACGACACAAATTAAGCTGATTAAATATCGTATGATCACAAGACATTTCCCCATCGTTTACTGGTTGGCCTGGTTAGGAACTAGCTATTTCTTTTTCGACTTTTTACCGGACTTCGACTTGCCTTTCGGCGGTTTCTCTATAAATTTATAGGTCACCGCCGTACAACTGGCACTGAGCTCTTGGCCGCTATCCCCTTTTGACCGGCCCATTTTAATATTGCGTATATTCACGATTCGGGATAACCGGGCGACCTGATCAAAAAATGTAGCCAAATTGTGATAATCTGCCTTAATGTTCATGGCAACCGGGATTTCGGCATAAAATTCCTTCTGAGATTCCGACTTCGGCTCAAAAAGCAGGAAT
This sequence comes from uncultured delta proteobacterium, assembly GCA_963774425.1. Classification (GTDB taxonomy): domain Bacteria; phylum Desulfobacterota; class Desulfobacteria; order Desulfobacterales; family JAFDCJ01; genus JAFDCJ01. The sequence goes on from CAVZEZ010000038.1 coordinate 111,992, forward strand.
TCAAGTCCCACTCGCTGTCCGGAGTCTGAAATGCTGGTCAGCAAGGACGGTATCTCTTCCTTCTCAGGCAGTTTTTTCATGGCCAATTTGAATTGAGCTTCGGCCTCCTTCATCTTAGCCTGGAATTCTTTTAGATCGGCAGCGTTGCGTTTAGCCGTTGCCAGTTTTTTGTTAAAATCTTCGAGATTCGCTGTCAGGGAGTTTATTTTCTCAAATTTCGGCCAGTAAAGGAAATAAACGAAAACCCCGGCAATCAGGAGAAAAAATCCCGTCGATAACAATATTCGCTGTAACTTGGATAACTTTTCAATTTTCTCGAACAGAGGTTCGATAGATTTTGACAGGTCTTTCGTGTCCATTATTTCTCTGCCTTGGCATTTTTCAGGTTATTATTCTGGTCAGGTTTTTCCAGCAGCGGTTTCTTGGTACAGGTGATGGCAAAGCCTTTCAGATTCGAACTTTGATCTTTTTGACGTCTGAGGGTTTTCAAATCGACGTCCTTAAAAAGGCCGCAATCTTCGAGGCGAACCATAAAATCTGCTACCGTTTTATTGTCCAGGGCGATGCCTTGTATCTTGACTTTATCCTCAACGGATTCCAGTTTTGTAAACCACATGCGCTGGGCAACAACCACCTGGGTCATCATTTCCAGAAGTCGCGTGGGTTCGAAGCGATCGGCCTCAAGCGTTTTCATGACCGCCATTTTCTTGTTTAAATTATCGAGCTTTTTTTTGATCTGAGCGATTTCCGCATTGATTTTGTCATACTTTTCCAGTTCAGCTTTGCTCTGTTTAATCCGTGCATTAAGGGTGTCGACCTTATTGTTTAGACTAAAATTGTAGTAGGAAAAGATGATCAACAAGAAGACCATCGAAAGCATGAAGATGGATACCTGGCGGCGGATGTTTTCTTTTTTGCGGGCTGCGCGAAAAGGCAGTAAATTTATTCGTATCATTATTTGTCGTCTACTCTTCTCATTGCCAAACCCATGCTGATGGCAGCCTGGGGTGCAATTTGTTTGATAAATGCGTCATCGAAGTTTTTTGAGTCAATTTCAAAATTTTCAAACGGATTGATCGACTGAACTTCAGCCGATGCTTCAGTAGCCAGAAGGCGTCGGAATCCAGCGATGTTGGCCCCCCCGCCGCTGAGAATGATACGCTTAATTTGATCTTCAGGATAAGTGGAATAAAAAAAATCGAGTGCGCGCCGGATTTCCGTACACCAGTCGCTGACCACCGACGAGATAATATCCTTCAAGTCTTCCTGAGAGAGCCTGTCGGATTTTTCCCCATGTTTCAATTGTTCAGCTTCTTCAAATGAACATTCGATCAATGACATTATTTTTTGATTGATTTGTCCGCATCCCAGGGAAACGTCGCGCATAAATACCGACGAATTACCCTTGAGAATATTCAACGATGTTTTGCTGGCGCCGATATCGATCAGTGCGGTATTTTCGCTTCCTACTTCATAGTTGGACTCGAATGCATTCTGCAGCGCAAAAGCCTCGACATCTACGATGCAGGGGTTGAGTCCGGCTAGATTGACCACATTGATATAGTCATTGACCATTTCTTTTTTAGCGGCTACCAGAAATACATTCATCTGGCCGGGATTGGATTCACTCTCGCCGAGGATCTGGAAATCGAGATTGACGTCACTGATGTCAAATGGAATATACTGCTCGGCTTCGAAATGAATGGTCTCCTGCAGCTTTTCCTCATCCATGGTTGGAACGGTGATCTTTTTAACGATCACAGAGTAACCGCCGATGGATACGGCTACATTGTTTTCCTTGATATTGTAGGATTTAAAGAGCTGCTTGATTGACTCAGCAACTGTGTCGGGTTCGTTGATCGTACCTTCCTCGATGGCTCCATGGGCTATATCGACGATTCCGAAGCGCTTCAGAGAGAAGCCTTGTTTGGTTTCTGTAATTTCAGCCGCTTTTATGGATCGCGAACCGATATCAAGACCGACTAAGTTATCTTTTTTTCCAAATGCCATGGCAGATATTCAACCCTCTATTTTTTTCATGCTCACAATGATCTGCTGAATCGATATTCTGCATTCACATTGTCATGTTATCCAACCGCCAGATGATGGCCGCCAAATTGTAAATACACAAATTTCATATTGCCTCTGCAATTTTTACGCCAACGTAGGATAGCAAACCAAACAACCGGCGAATACAAACATTTTTGTTCAATATTAGTATGTTTTCAGTAAGTTCTGATCCGTGCATTGCATATTTTTCCTATTTGGAAGAAGATTTTTCAACCCGGAAACAGACCTGCGGTGCGTCAAAATTTTGAAAGCGCCATCAGGCTTACTATCTTTATCGGTCCAGGACTTACAAACTTTAGAAAAAAACCTTTGAATTGACAATAAAAGCGAATACCTTTAATATAATTGAAAAAACGGCAAGTAGCGCCTTTTACGACGACCCGTTTGTCATATGTCGTGGGTCGGGTTGCCGTGTAAATTTCCGTTCAGGGGCCCGACATCACTTTACAGTGGATTCTCAGTATTCGGAAACATGGCTGTCAATGGACATCAAACCACCTGAAGAAAGCATTAAGCCATTCCGGCTGGTCAAATATTTTACATTCACCGGGTTAATCGTCATTTTTCTGGTGACGATCATTCTGTCGATTTTAAACACCCACTGGGTGAAGGCGATGCAGCGTCGGAAAAGCGAGGATTATGCACACAGTCTTATCGAAAATCTCAATCACCAGGTTTTTATTCAAGTTATCATTCCAATGGGCTTTATATTCGGTAAGATTCAATTCAGTAACGAAAAGCAATTCGAACGCATGGATATGGTGGTGCGGGGAACTTTACATAGTTTCAAGGTAGAAGCGCTCAATATTTATAGTAAAGACAATACGATATCGTATAGTTTCGATCCGGAATTGATTGGTCGCAAAAATTTCGGTGGCACCGGATATCAGCAGGCACTTGAGGGCAAAACCACTTCCCGGCTGGTTCAGAGAGGCAATTTCTTTGAAATTTCATTTGGTTTTCCCAAAGAAGTCCGGCTGATCACCTATGCGCCGCTTCGCGCAGAGCCCGAATTGTTCAGGATTACCGGTCCGGTGCTGGGCGTTGTGGAGATCGTACAGGATTTATCCCACGATTTTCAAACCATTTTCAGAATCCAGATTGTTATCGTGATTACCTGCGCCGTATTGATGGGAGCACTTTTGGTGGTGCTCATCTTTGTGGTCAAGCGAGGTGAGGGCATTATTCAAAGCCGGGCCCTGGAGCGGCTTCGTTTAAAAGAACGTTTAAGCCAGGCAGAACGGCTTTCCGCACTTGGAGAGATGGCAGCCGGGATATCGCATGAAATTCGCAATCCCTTGGGAATCATAAGAAGCTCTGCCGAACTATTAAAGAAAAAAGTAACCAAATTTGATCCCACGAATACCATCCCGGATATTATTGTCGAAGAGTCCAGTCGGCTCAACAGCATAATTACCGATTTTATCAACTTTGCCAGACCCGGCAGTCCGAAATTAAATCCTTGCCGAGTAGAAGATGTTATCGAAAAAAACATCACATTTTTATCCGTTCAAATGGAAGAAAAAGGATACATCATCAAAAAGGATTACCAGGACTTCTTGCCGGAAATTCACGCCGACGCCGACATGCTCTATCAGTCGTTTTTAAATATCCTGATCAACGCCATGCAGGCGATGCCCAATGGCGGGATGATTGCGATTGCAATTCATTCAAACGGCAATCTGGTAACCATCAATTTTGACGATGAGGGACCCGGCATTGCCGATGAAATTCTGGAAAAAATCTGGGATCCCTTTTTTACCACCAAGGAAATGGGAACCGGTCTGGGTCTGGGTATGGTCAAAAATATAATTGAATCTCACGGCGGCGGCATCCAGATTGCAAATCGTGCCGAGGGGGGAACCCGGGTCACTGTGGAATTGCCGGTGGAAGATTCAAATATGACGGTCTCGAATTAAGCCGGTCGGTTTCATTTTCTCCGGCAAAAAAGACGATGCCGAAATTTTTTGCCAAAAAATGCAATGAATTCATTTTTAACGTACTAAAGGCTCACTCAAAAATTACTTCACATATTATCTGCCGATGCAACCTGCCCGGCTGCGTTGCGAAAGCTCGGAATATCTTGTATGGAATCAATTCTAATCGTTGATGATGAAAAAAATTATCTCCTTGTGCTGCGTGCGGTTTTGGAAGAGGAAGGCTATGAGGTCCTGACAGCCCTTAGAGGCACTGAAGCACTTGAGGCTCAAGAAACCTCCGATCTCGATCTGGTTGTCACCGATATGAAAATGCCGGGTATGGACGGAATAGAACTGCTTGAACGAATAAAAGCGAGAGATCCGGATTTGCCGGTGATAATGATGACCGCTCACGGTACCGTCGATAAAGCAGTGGAGGCAATGCAAAAAGGTGCTTACAGTTACCTGCTGAAACCCTTCGACAATGAACGTCTGATAATCTATGTCAAAAAAGCCGTTGCCGTGTTCCAGGTGGTCAAGGAGAACCGCCGCCTGCGGGATGAGGTGAAATCCCAATACCGTTTCGGTAATTTTATCGGAAAAAGCAAACCAATGCGGGACGTATTCGAAATGATACGGAAGGTGGCCCCCGCAAACGCGAGCGTTCTGGTCGAGGGAGAGAGCGGTACCGGCAAGGAACTGGTCGCCAAATCCATCCATTTTAATGGTCAACGCCGTGACAAACCGTTTGTGCCGGTGAATTGCTCGGCACTATCCGAAAATCTGCTGGAAAGTGAGCTTTTCGGTCATGAAAGAGGGGCATTCACGGGGGCGGTTGCCAAGAAAAAGGGGCGTTTTGAGCTGGCGGATGGTGGGACCCTTTTTCTCGATGAAATCGGGGAACTATCTGCCAGCCTCCAGGTAAAACTGCTGCGCGTGCTGCAGGAAAAAGTCTTTGAACGAGTCGGCGGCACTCAGACGATTTCCGTGAACATCCGGATAATTGCAGCGACCAATAAAAACCTGAAAGAAGAAATGGCGAGCGGGCGTTTCCGGGAGGATTTATTTTACCGGCTCAATGTCGTTCGCATCGTTCTGCCGCCATTGAAGCAGCGAATGGAAGACATCCCCCTTTTAGTCAAGCATTTTATCGAAAAATATGCTCCCGAACGCAAGGCGGTGCCCGTGATAGGGGTCGATCAGGAAGTGGAACGTTTATTTTTTAACTATAGCTGGCCGGGTAATATTCGCGAGCTTGAAAATTTAATTGAGCGGGTCATGATTTTATGCCCCAATGACACGATTCGCGTATCGGATCTTCCCATGGGGTTTAAAGACAGTGTGAGCAATACACTGCATCTTGAAGGCATTCCGGCGCATGCCAAACTTTATGAGACCCTGGCCACGATCGAAAAAGCGATGATCGAAAGGGCACTGCAGATGACAGACAACGTTCAGGCACATGCGGCTTCCATATTGGGGATCGGAAAAAGCGGATTGAATCAGAAAATAAAAAAGTACAACCTGGAAGTGGGTTCAAAACAGTAATACTCCGCCCTTGTTTCCGCTCGAACCTTATTATAAATAAATTCGCGGCGGCAGGAAGTTGTTTCCGGATGGGGTTGCTGCTACAATCCCCTGCATGCATTCAGGGGTTGCTCTGAATGCAACCTGGGAAGCTTATCCGCGAAACCATTCATGCAATGCCGGGGTAAATTCTGTCTTCGGCATCAACCGGCCAGTCGTTCTTTTACCAGGTCGATATAGATAAAATCCTGATGGTCGCTGAGGATTTTGTTGTAGGCTTCGATGCTTTTTTCACTTTCACCCATTTTGTCATACAATATGCCGAGGTGATACAGGGCCTCATCTCGGATAATGGATTCCGGAGCCGCGGCTATTTTTTCAAAATAGCCGACCGCATCCGCATAATTTTCCACCTGCTCACTGGCATAGCCAAGATTGCCGAGGATCTGATTGTGAATCATCGGGTGTTCGGTGAAATCCGTCAACGATTTCTTGTATCGTTCGATGGCTTCCTTGTATTTGCCTGCGTCATAGCAGATATTGGCTAAAATCAACCGGGCTAATTTTGCGCTCTCTTTTCCATTGTAATTATCCAGAATGAACCGGAAATCCGCCGACACATCCTGGTAGACCTCATCCGGTTTTTTATCTGCTCTCAGGCGGTTGTATTTATCCAGGCTTTGATCCAGCAATGCGGCGGCATTTTTTTCCGCCCGGTTCGAAAAAAATCGAATACCGGAAATTACCAGGACCACCACCAGGACAGTCGCTACGGCATAGGTGATCTGCTTTTTGTGTTCGATGCTCAGCTGGATCAGTTTGGATGAAATCGTTAAAAATTCATCCGGTTCATTTAACAGCTCCTTGCGGGTTTTGCGCTTTTTCGCCATTTGTGCTCCTAATCGCGTTTGCCTGGGTTAATGTGTTCTATGACGTCTGCGACCCTGCCAAAATCAAGATGAATCGGACCGTATCCATTGAGCGGATCGATCCGCAAAAGTTTTTCCAAATATTGTCCACATTCCGACATCCCGGCAGGTGAATCAAATCAGCAGCTCCCGGATTCGCTCCCATCCTTGATCCGGGATGTTGGCCCCGATCACCTGGCAGACCTCATAACCGCAAGCGGAAGCCAATTGTCCGCATTTTTCAAGCGGATAGCCGCTGACCAGACCGAACAGGAATCCCGCAGCCCATAGGTCGCCGGCCCCGGTCGTATCCAGAGCCTGGCCGTCACCGATTGCCTTGACTATCGTTACATTACCGTCATGGGCGACATAGCTCCCCCGCGGCCCGACTTTTAAAACGGCGATATCGGCCTTTTCAGCCAGCACAGCCAGGGCGTGGTGTTCATTGGAGTATCCAGTGAAGGCGCGGGCCTCATCCTCATTGGCGATCAGGATGTCTACATAGCTCTCGACGAGTTCTTCGAGCAGCTCTTTTGATTGCTGTACAACGGTGAAGCTGGCCAGATCCAGCGAAATCTTGGCTCCGGCCGCTTTGGCAGCAGACAGGGCCGCCCGCATCAGGTCGGGATTAAATAGCAGGTAGCCTTCGATATGGACGATAGCGGCGTTTTCAAACAATTTTAAGGAAATATCCTCGGGCCGGGATTCCGCCGCCGCCCCTAAATAGGTAAACATGGATCGCTGGGCATCCGGAGTGATGATGGACAAAACCCGGCCGGTGGGAGAACTGGATCGAGATAAATGCGGCAACACATAGTGCTTTTTTAAATCGGCTTCGATCAATTTGCCGAAATTCCCATTGCCGCATTTTCCGACAAATTTGGCCACACCGCCTATCTTGCCGATGCCGACGAGCGTATTACAGGCCGATCCCCCGGGAACGATGCTGGCCAGATTAGAGGACAGCGTCAGGATATGCTCGATGAAATCTTTATCCACCAGGGTCATACCCCCCTTGACGGCGCCTGTTTTTTCTAAAAATTCATCCTTTTCATGGATGAGAATGTCAACTAATGCCGAGCCGATTCCCACTATCAGCTGCCGGCCATCATCGATAAATTTCAATCCGTCCTTCACTTTCCTCTCACCATACGAGACTATCGTGGATCCACCCTTGGTCCCCATCGGCATGCTCGACATGCAGCCAGTCGTCCTTGCGCTCGAGAACCTTGAACGGGATCCCCTTTTCTACACTGAAAAGAATTTCATCTTTGGTGCTCGGTCCGGAGCGGACATTGCAAAGATCCCTGATTGTGATGACTGCCGGGACATCTCCTACCAGAGATTGATGCACCCATCCGTGGTCATTTTCGAAATCCTGGAAATAATACCAGGAGTCCGACTTTTTAATGACTTCAATCGGAAAATATTTTTCAACTTTCCATAAGATATCGGAGTGGGTATCGGGGCCCGAACGAATATTCGCCATCGATGCAGTGATGGTCAACCGTTCGGCCCGGGCGGCGGTGCAGCTGAGACAAACAATCATTAAAATAAACAGATAACGCTTCATGATCTTGTGTGTTTCCATTTCAAGCCGAGGCTTAATTGAGCCAAAGTGCCATTATACGGTTCAATCGGTGGAATGTCCATACCTGCCTTATGATTCATGGAATACGACGTCCGGCAGCTCGACGCAGGTCAATGTATTGCCATACACCGCACCGGTGTCTATTCCCATTTTATTTGGCTCCACCAGCGGTTGCTTGAAGGGGGTGTGGCCGAATATGACGCGTTTGCCGAAATCATATTGGGTTGTTAAAAATTGGTCCCGAATCCAAAGCATGTCCGTGGCGCTTTGGGAATCCAGAGGCACCTGCGGTCGAAGACCGGCGTGCACGAAGATAAATTCCTCGGTTTCATAAAACAATTTCAAAGAAGCGAAAAATTCCAAATGATCATCGGGTATGGGGTAAAATTCAGATTCTACAGGTTTTGCCAGGTATCCGTCCAGCGTCTTTTGTCCGCCGTTTAACAGGTAGGTCGAACGATCTGTGCCGTTTATGAAATTAAGGAGCATATCCTCATGGTTGCCTTTCAGGAAAACAACCTTCGGAGCACGGGTTTTCAATTGTATCAGATAATCGATCACCTCGATTGATTTCGGCCCCCGGTCAATATAATCTCCCATGAAAACCAGGGTATCACGTTCAAACTCAACCGGTATTTTTTCCATCAGATCTTTGAGTCTGTCATAGCAGCCGTGAATATCCCCTATGGCAAATATCTTTCTCATCGAGATAGAATCGTCAGCGGGTATCCGGTTCCACCGTGATTTTTTCAGCGAAACCACGACCCAGAACATAGCGCTTTAAATCTGCCGCAATGGCCAACTGTCCGAGGCCATTATTGGTAATCACTTCAATTTTATCTCCTTTGCGCAGACCCATGGTCATCAGCCTCATTTTGGCACCGGTACCGCCGGTTATCTCCTTTATTACCAGCCGTTCACCCGGCTTGGCCATATTCAGGGGCATCCCCTGTATTCGTTCCGTAAGGCAATCTGCACATATGCCGTAAATCTCCAGCTTATGCTGCAGCATATGAAACCCATAGGCTGCTGCAATCTTTATCTGGAGCTGCTCTATTTTGTCATCTTCAAATTCCAGAATTTTTTTACATTTTGTACAGATCAAGTGGTCGTGGTGCTGACCCAAATGGCGATGCTCGTAGAGCGTGGCACCGTTATTGAAGCGACTTTTACTGGCAAAACCAAACCGGCACATCAATTCCAGCGTTTCCCGGATAAGCTCAGATTCTATTTTCCAGCCGTTTTTTTTTACTTGCTGGATTATTTCTTCGTCCGTAACATGCTTTTCGATCTGTAAAAAAACTTCCAGGACTTTAAGGCGCTCCTTGAAATTGTCTATGGATTCCTGCTTAAACAGTTTCTTAAATTGATGTTTCTCTTGAACGTGTAGTTGCTTCATTTGAGATCCATTGACTGTAAACTTCCCCGAAAAGGCGTCACCCCTAAGATTCCGGCTCAGCCCTGTCGGACTGTATCCCGAAAGCCGATACACATATGTTCCTGCATTTTCGCTTCTGGCCGAATAGATACCACCGTCTGAAACTGTGGATTAATTTTCGTGATCCCTAACGTGTGCGTCCAGGCAATTCAAAGGTCGTGCAGCTGCCGCTCGAACACGATCGAGTCTGCATACGTGCAGGATCACCGTTTGAGGAGCCACAGGCCATGGTACGACCTGAAACGCTTAAAATCCGTTCGAAATTTTCCGACTTGCATTTGGGGCAGCAGATTTCCACCTGATCATCGCGGTTCATAGATAAAAATTCGAAACATTCATTACATTTTAAGCATCTGAATTCATAAATCGGCATGGTGCTTTCCTTGCTGCGGTCTAGGTGCTTGTTATCTTGTTATAGGTTCACTATCTGGTTGCAATTAACCCAACAATACTATTGATCCGCCGAAAGATTGTCAAGGCATTGATAAAGGCGCCGGGCAACCACAAAAAAAGATGACAGAGCACAATATGAGACTTAATCTTAAATAAAGTGCCGGGGTAGGCTGGAGCGCTTTGAGATCGCCGAAAAGGCGAACGCGGCCGGCGCGATACAAATTATCGATAAAATGACGATCGTGCAGATTTCGATTGCCATTTTTTAAGAGAGAAATGCCCAAAAAGCCATCTTTTTATAGGGTTCGGTGGGTCAGCCAGATCGCCGAGATAGCTCGGGACTCATGGGATGCGATGGCCAAACCGCTGGAAATGCCATTTCTCGAGTGGGACTGGCTGCGGCTCATGGAAACATCCGGGAGCACCACGGCCCAAACAGGCTGGTTGCCGCATCATCTGACGATATGGGCCGGTCGGGATCTGGTGGCTGCCGCTCCGATGTATATCAAAGGGCACAGTGCCGGTGAGTTTGTGTTTGACCACGTGTGGGCCGAGGTTGCCGGTCGGCTGGGGATCGCATATTATCCCAAGCTGGTGGGGATGAGTCCCTTTACCCCGATGACCGGCTACCGTTTTTTAATCGCAGCAAATGGAAATGAATTGGAACTTACAGAACGGATGGTGGCTGAAATCGATCGATTTTGCCGAGAATACGGAATGTCCGGCAGTAGTTTTCTTTTTGTCGATCCCAGCTGGCATCGGACGATGCTCGAGCAGGGCTTTTTTGGTTGGCAGCATCAAAGTTTTGCCTGGAAAAATTATGGGTACCGGACCTTCAGCGATTATCTGGCCGTTTTCAATTCGAATCAGCGCCGCAATATTAAACGGGAACGCAAGGTCATGGAGGAAAACGGAATCCAGATAAAAATGATGACCGATGAGGCCATTTCCCGCTCCTATCTTGCGACAATGTATAAATTTTATGAGCAAACCAATGACAAATTCGGGCCCTGGGGGTGCAAGTATTTGACCAAAAGCTTTTTCGAGGGATTGTATGATCACTACCGGCATCGTGTGCTGCTGGCAGTGGCATTTAAAAAAGGCGCTCCGGATTCGCCTCTCGGGATGTCTTTAATGGTGACGAAAAGGGACCAGCTATACGGCCGGTACTGGGGATGTGCCGGACAGTTCAACTCTTTGCATTTTAATGTCTGCTATTATGCCCCGATCGAGTGGGCCATCGCCAACGGAATCCATCAATTTGATCCGGGTGCCGGTGGGGCGCACAAAATACGTCGGGGATTCACGGCTGTTTCCAACTACAGTTTGCATCGTTTTTACGACGCCAGCCTGAATCGCATTATGCAAACCCATATCGGTGAAATCAACCGGCTCGAACAGGAGCAAATCGACACTCTGAACCAGGCATTGCCGTTTAGCGGATCAGAGGGTCAGGATCCAAGCCTTCAGAATATCCGGGTTTCGGGTTCCGGGTAAATTAATCAGCCTCGCCTTTCGGCCCGGAGCCGGACTGAAAGGCGAGGCTTTGCATCTATTTTTTGAGCATTTCTGCGAGAAATTCGTGAAACTGCTGCGATAGCTCCCTATTCCAATAGCCGAAAACACCGGTTCGAATATTTACTTCCGTCCAGTCCACACTCGAAATAGATACGGTAATGGTTTGCGGCGTGCCGTTTTTTCTTTTGGTTTTAATGGTTGTTTTGGTGCCGTCGGTGGTCTTTTCGAGAATCGGCTGGCCGAGGTTCTTTAAAATATCGACACAGGCGGCCAGGGTCCGGTCGTACTTGGAATTGTAAGTTCTTTTGAGATCGCCCTTCAGATAGGTATATGTTCCCACTCCAACTCCGGTTCCGATCACCACGGCTGCGCAGCCGGCCAGGACGCAATAGCACAAGAGCATGAATAGGGCAGTAAATTTTCGGGGCATTTTCAGACCTTTATTGGAGTATTGAAGACCTGGTCCTTTGGGCCAGGTCAGAGATTATGGGCTATGACGCAGTCAAACACCGTTACGGAATTCCTCTTAAATCCGGTGCCTCCGGAGTGACCACCACAACCTGATTGTCCTTCTCCATTATGATTGTTGTATCATACCTGGATGAATACCAGATCCCCACCCGCTGACCCTCCCGGGTCAGGATCCACGCACCACGGGGTTCCATGCTGTAAACGTGCTGCATGCGGTAAACCAATTGCTTGAGCAGGACTGGATTCAGGTCGATGGGCTTCCAACGTTCCGAACGGAGCATGTGCCTGCTGTCGATACCAATGATGCCGTAGGGGATACGCTCGAAACCACTATAATAGTACAGGTGGTCTGAAAGTATCTGATAGTTCTGGAATGCCTGGGTGACCTCATGGCTGCTTTGAAGGCGGCCATAATTCGGAGAGCCGCAGGCCGACGAAATCACACCCAGTGTCAGCATCAAAATAATACGGATACACACCTGCCGGTTCCTTTGTTCGGGAGCACTTGATTCCTCGATTTTCATTTCGCCACCCCAATGCTTCAATCCATCAATATCTAATTAGTAGCATCGTTGCTGAAAGTGTCAAGTCAATTGATCCCTGGTAACGGGGAAAAAAGAACTCTTGCCACGGCTTTCCATTGGCCGGCTGGAGTGGAGCCGGAAATTCGGGACATTTATTGACACATCCCATGACAAAGGTTAAACTTCAGAGAATATTGTTCGCGGTATTGATCAGTAACCTGAAAACGAGGTCGATTTTACGAATGGAGACGGAATCAAGGGATAAATCGCTTATTCCCAAAATGACAAAATTCGGCAAGTGGGCTGTCTTGATGCTGTTGGCGTTCATATTGATCTGGCCGCTTTCGATCGGACTGTACTGGACGATTTATAAAGGGTACACCATCGTGGATCGAACCCGGTTTCCGGATTTGGACGAGAATCTGACGGTTCTGCTGCAGAAAACGACCGCGGAGTCCCCGCCAGCCGAAAAAGGCGCAGCCCTTTTGGCAGCCATCGGTAATCGGTTGCAACAGGAGATGGACTCCACTTTTGGCTGGTCCATCAACGATCTCATCATTTCTCCCACACGCTGGCTGGACAATCGGGCCAATCGGCAGCGGGGGACTATCTTCGCCACTCGAATGATGGTCAATTTTTTTGCCACCAATCTGGCCAAATACGGCAAGGTCGACAAGGAGAACCAATACCTGGTCGAAGCCCGCGAGAGGTATTTCCCTTTCACCTCGGACAAGTGGTGGTTTCCTTCCAGTGAGAGCCAATACAAAAAAGGCCTGTCGCAGCTGAAACGCTACGCGTCCGAACTTGTCAGCGGGAACCCGAAGTCGGTTTACAATCTGCGTACCGATGACATGTACAACATGCTTGCCTTTATTATCAGCGCTCAGTTTCTGGACCAGCCGCTGGGACTTCTGGTGCAGTCCAACGCCGATGTACCGTACAGCGAACTGGACGATCGGATTTATTACACCCAGGGTGTCATTCTGGTGTTGAGGGATGTGCTGCGCACCTTCGTTCACCTGTACCCGCAAGTCTCCGAAAAAGGCGGCGAGGAAAATATCCGCATCGCCTTTAAGGACATGAATCAGGTCTGCACCTTCGACCCGTTGATCGTATTGCGGGGTGACCACGATTCGATCATGGCCGATCACCGGGGCAAAATGGCCCGATATCTGATTGCCATCAGAGAACGCATCAACGATCTCGCCCAGTCTATTAAAAGTTGACCTTTTGATCCACCCATCGCGATCTGCCTTCCTATCGGATGCAATGTCATTTCAAAAAAATCATGGTTGATCGGGTATAGTCGCAATGAAATCATAGTTCGTGCCCAGCCATCAAAGGGTTTTTTACAATGATGGGCACCGGATGGTGTTTCCAATCCAGAAATGAGAATTTTTGCCCAAGTTCAAGGAAATCAAGTCCTTGCGCGGAGGCGTAGTTTACTACGCCGCACAAGCAAAGGCGCAGATTAATTGGGCCAAAAGGCCATTTCTGGATGGAAACTAGTTAATTTCAAGCGGATTTTCTAACGACGGCAGCAAAAATCGGCTGAGGAATATGGGCACGCCTCACAGGCCGGTGATCCGTCTTCGGGCAACGGGCGTTGGTCCTTGCTCAGAAACGGATCCAGCAGACGCCGGGCCCGGGATAATTTCTGCAAGTCGACACCGACTTTCTCACCCCGGCCTTCAAGTGCTTTTACCACATCTTCGGTGGCCACATTGCCGGTGGCCCCCGGCGCGAAGGGGCAGCCTCCCAGCGCTCCCACGCTTGCATCGAAGATTCTGATTCCATAGGACCATGATGCCAGAATATTCTCCACGGCCCGGCCGTAGGTGTCATGAAAATGCATGGCGACCCGCTCGGATGAAATTGCGGCTAACAGCAAATCGAGAAGGGTTTTGACCTCCTCCGGTGAGGCCTTGCCGACCGTGTCGGATATTGAAATTTCATCGACGCCGATATCAATGAGCTTTTCCACGACCCCCATCACGGCTTCCGGACGAATTCGGCCCTCGAAGGCACACCAGAATGCGGTGGAGACATATCCGCGCACCGGCAACCCTTCGCGCCGCGCGCGATCTATGACCGGCACGAAGCGCTGAATCGATCCTTCGATGGAAGTATTGATATTTTTATGATTAAATGTCTCGCTGGCCGCTGTAAAGACGCAAATTTTTTCAACCCGGGCCTCGATCGCCAGGTCAAGTCCTTTTTCGTTAGGCACGAGCGCTGAGTAGACAACGTCGGGGTTGCGGGCAATTTTTCGAAAAACTTCCGGTGCGTCCCCCAGTTGCGGCACCCGGCGCGGGGAAACGAAAGCACTGACTTCAATTTCGCCGACGCCTGTTGCAGAAAGCGCATCCACGAAAGCCACCTTGGCCTCCGTGGGAACGGACGCCGTTTCATTCTGCAGCCCGTCGCGGGGTGACACTTCAACGATCTTCATTGTTTGGCTATCTCCTGCCATGGAAATTCGGGGTGTCTATCGCGGGCTTCCATGAGCCCAACTTCTTTAACGGCTCCTTTTCACCCAATGGGTGAAGTCGGAAAATGTCGGAGCTTGATTAAAATGTTTGCAGTTTTAAATCATTGTAACCTTTTTACCTGGAACCTGTCACCTATCAGTTTCGGACGGATAACTGGATTTGTCTATCGTCACCGCTGCCGTCGCCTGATAACTATGCCAGAAGCCATCATGGGTGTCAATGGCAGGCCGGTTGATCCAGAGTGTTCGGTTCTTTACGGCAACAATATTCGTTTGTATGTTTTTTAAGGTTGAAAGATTACTCTTATTTAGGTAGCTTAAAACCATAACCTCTCAACTCAACGTCGGAAGGAGCCATACGCCGAGATGGAAAAAATTAGAATTTCCCTTGAAAATTTCACCCTCGAAGCGGAAATGCTCGCTACACCAACGGCACACAAGATCATTGAAGCACTGCCTATTGAAGGCGCGGCCACCCGGTGGGGGGATGAAATTTATTTTGATATCGGCCTGCACGTGGACTCGGAGCCGCAGGCGCGACAGGATGTGAAAGTGGGTGATCTGGCCTTCTGGCCGGCAGGTCGGGCATTTTGCATCTTTTTCGGTCCCACCCCGGTCAGCAGGGGTGACCAACCCCGGGCGTACAGCCCGGTCAATGTTTTCGGCCATGTGGCGGGAGATATGGCGATGCTCAAATCGGTATCCGACGGAGCTGCGATTAAAATAAGCCGGATCGGATAAAAGGAGGAGACCTGTTTGCTTTTTCTTCTTGCATAATGGAAGATTTCTTCATAGATTCCGATTCGGCCAAATTAAACCACCGATTCGCCCGAAGTTTCCGGTGTCTGGTCCTGCATTTCTTAAATCATTTATGGATTTCAATGCTTCTCAAGCGATGGTAGTATGCAATTCGTCCCTTATACCGGCGCTTTATCACCCTGGGAGCCTGGAATATTCAGCTTATTCGTTTTCGGTATCCTGATCACGGCAGTTATCGCGGGGCTGCTGTTTGTCGCTTCCTGGCTGGGTGAAAAAAAACCGAATCCCGAAAAACTGAGGCCTTATGAATCCGGCATCATCCCCACCGGCAGCGCCCGTCTGTGGTATCCGGTGCCGTTTTACCTGGTCGCCATTTTCTTTTTGATTTTCGATGTGGAAGGGGCCTATATCTTTTCCTGGGCCATTTCCTGGGAAACCCTCGGCTGGTCGGGGTGGCTGCAGATCGCGTTTTTCATTGGTGTGCTGATATTCGGTCTCGCCTATATCTGGAAAAAAGGAGGGCTCGAGTGGGGGCCGACAGGCAGAAAAAGTTGAACGAAAGACTGCTTAAAAACACGGATCTCGTCCTTAACTGGGCGCGTAAATACAGTCTGTGGCCTATGTTTTTCGGACTTTCCTGCTGTTTTGTGGAAGAAGCCATCGCCTTTACACCGCGTTACGACATGGCCCGCTTCGGTGCGGAGGTGTTGCGCCCTTCGCCGCGTCAGGCGGATCTTCTGATTATTTCCGGGACCGTGTTTAAAAAGATTGCCCCGGTGGTTCTGAGACTCTACGAACAAATGGCCGAACCGCGTTGGGTCATGTCCATGGGCTCCTGCTCCAACTGCGGCGGCATGTACGACGTTTACAGCGTCGTTCAGGGAGTCGACCAAATCCTGCCGGTGGATGTATACATTCCGGGCTGCCCCCCCCGACCGGAAGCGGTATTGCAGGGATTGGTCATGCTGCAGCAAAAACTGGAATCGGAAAGACCCACCCGCTCAATTTTGCACCTCTCCGGCGGCGCCCAAGGTACTCAAAAACCGATTCTCAGAGACGGGCTGACCAAATCCAGGGATCCGCGCGGTCCGGGCATGGAAGGGACGACCATCCGGGGAACCTCGGTATGTCCGCCCGAATTCTGGCACAGCCGTTCGCGACTGATGTGGGCGCCGCCGGCCCGGCAAATCGAATTGGGCGACCGGGACCGCGATCTGGCGTCAGTTTTAACCGCGCGGTTTGCTGGTGACGTCCGTCAGACACCTCGTACTTCCGACATGCTCACCTTCCAGGTCGAACAGCAAAGAATCAAAGACGTGCTGCGTTTTCTCAAAACAGAGGCAAAGCCGGCCTTCAAACGCTTGGATGATCTGACAGCCGTCGATGAATCCGCCCGAAATCCGCGGGCCGGCTTTCCCGATTATACCCTGATTTACCATCTGCTGTCTTTCGAACCCGCTGCCCGCTTGCGCCTGAAAGTTCCTCTCGCCGGCCGGAATCCGGTCATGCCCAGTATAACCGATATCTGGCCGTCGGCCAACTGGTATGAGCGGGAAGTATTCGACATGTTCGGGGTGCGATTTGAAGGTCACCCGGATTTGCGGCGGATTCTCATGCCCCATGACTGGGAGGGCCATCCCCTGAGAAAAAGCTATCCGGGCCGGGCCACCGAAATGCCGCCTTACACCGTGGCCGATGCGCGAAAATATCAGCCGCAGGACGCGGGTATCTACCTCAAAAAAAGCGGCAAAGCGCATCAGCTTATCTTGAACATCGGTCCCCATCATGTCAGCACCCATGGTCTGATGCGCTATATCGTGGCCCTGGAGGGAGAAGAGATCACCGAACTGGATATGGATATCGGATACCATCACCGGGCCGCGGAGAAAGTCGGCGAACGTCAGACCTGGCATCAGTTCATCCCTTACACCGATCGGGTCGACTACCTTGCCGGTGTCTCCAACAACCTGCCGTATGTGATGGCGGTGGAATCCCTGGCCGATATCAAGGTGCCCGAGCGGGCCCAGGTGATTCGCGTGATGCTCAGTGAAATTTTCCGGTTGAGCAACCATCTGGTATGGCTAGGTACTTTTGCCCATGATGTCGGCGCCATGGCCCCCAACTTCTATGTATTTCGCGAGCGCGAAATGATCATGGACATCGTCGAACTGATCACCGGCGGACGCTTGCATCCCTCATGGTTCCGGCTGGGAGGGGTTGCCGCCGATCTGCCTCAGGGCTGGAAGGAAGCCGTTGACCATTTCGTGAAAATATTCCCAAAGGCCCTGGATGAGTACGAAAGTCTTATCCGTAAGAATCCCATTTTCAAGGGCCGGACCCAGGGAATCGGCCGGCTGAGCCTCGAAGAGGCCATGGATTGGGGCGTAAGCGGTCCGAATCTGCGGGCCTGCGGTCTGCAGTGGGATTTGCGCAAAGCGTTTCCCTATTCGGGATACGAGAATTATGAATTCGACGTTCCGACCGCCGACGGAGGGGATTGCTATGCCCGCTATCTGGTGCGTATCGAGGAAATGCGCCAGAGTCTGCGAATCATTCGACAGGCGGCCGCCAATATGCCGGCCGGACGCTATGTCAGCGACAATTACCGGTTCGTGATCCCAAAGCGCTCCGACATGCTCCAGGATATCGAAAGCCTGATCAACCACTTTATCAATGTCACCCGGGGACCCAAAATTCCCCGGGGTGAAGCGCATATGGCGTGCGAAATCCCGCGCGGAGAGCAGGGATATTATGTCGTCAGCGACGGGTTGGGATATTCCTACCGTACCCGGATCCGCGGCCCCGGATTTGCCAATCTGCAGGTAATGCCGCGGATGGCCGTCGGGGAAACCATCGCCGATTTGATCGCTATTGTCGGTTCTCTGGATTATATCTTGCCGGATATCGACCGTTAGTATGAAAGCGGAGTGGGAACGGGACATGAAGGCGGAAGTGAGAATGGGAGATGAATGCGGAAGTGGGGGAATGCGGAATTCGGAATGGAAGAGTTTTCTGGTGTTGTTTCATGCGAAGCGCATATGACAGCTGCCGTAATTTCGAATTGAACGTGATTCAGCAGAGTGGGTGTTGAGTTCATGATACCTGAAGCCCTCAGACAATCCTTGAAAAACCATATCGATCGGGTCGACCATCCCCGTGAGTTGGTGGTGGATGTGATGTTCGCCATCCAGGAACATTATGGGTACCTGTCCGACGAAGGTCTGCGGGAAGCTGCGCAGCTGCTGGACATCTCCCCCTTGGAAATAGAACAACTGGCCACCTTTTACACCTTTATTTATCGGGAGCCGGTTGGTAAATATGTGATCCATGTCTGCGACAGTGTCATCTGCTGGATGGACGGCTATGAGGCGGTCAGAGACTATGTTTGTCAGAAGCTGGGCATTCGGCCGGGAGAAACGACGCCGGGCGGATTGTTTACCGTGTTGCCGGTATGCTGTATCGGGTATTGCGATCGGTCTCCGGCCATGCTCATCAACCGGAAGGCATACGGAAATCTGACGGCCGGAAAGATTGATGATATTTTGGAGAAACTCGCAGCAGATGCCTGACGGATATTGGAATTCGGAAGGCAAAATCCTTCTTAACCATTTAATGCAATTTTAGACAATTTAGGAATTTTTAATGTATCCGCAGGTTCTCTTTCAAAATCGCAAACCGGACCGGATTGCCACGCTGGATGAATATCGCCGCAGCGGTGGATATGCGGCCCTGGCGGCGGTTTTAAAAGAATACGCCCCCAGGGATGTCGATCAGGTAATCAAGGAGGCCGATTTGCTCGGCCGGGGCGGGGCTGCCTTTCCTACCGCGATGAAACTGATGTCGGTGTCCGACGATGCCGGTTTTCCGCGTTACATCGTGTGCAATGCAGATGAAATGGAGCCGGGAACATTTAAAGACCGGGTGCTGATCCATGCGGACCCGCACATGCTGATCGAGGGGATTGTTATCGGAGGCTACGCAGCACGGGCGGAAAAAGGCATCATCTTTATCCGGCCGGAATATGAAAGTGCCGCCCGAATTCTGGAAAGAGAAATTGAAATCGCACGTGCCGAAGGCTATCTGGGACGCAACATTCTGGGCAGCGACTACTCCCTGGAGCTGGACGTCCATCGCAGCGGGGGCCGCTATATTTGCGGTGAGGTGACCGCCCAGTTAAATGCCTTGATGGGCAAACGCCCCAATCCGACGAAGCCGCCGCCGTATCCCACCGAAAAAGGTCTGTGGGGACAGCCCACGGTCCTGTCCAATGTTGAAACCTTTGCCTGCATACCTCACATTATTCGCAACGGCGGGCAGTGGTTCAGGGATCTGGCTTTGACTGAATCCGGCACCGGAACCAAGCTTTTTGGTGTCAGCGGGAAAGTCAAGCGCCCCGGCTGTTACGAGCTGCCGCTGGGGATTCGCTTGAGTGAAATCATCGACGTGCACGCCGGCGGCATGCCGGCCGGATCGGAGTATAAAGCCTGTCTGCCCGGCGGTGCTTCCACCGGCTTTCTGCCCCGTGAGCATTATGACATCGAAATGGATTTCAATTCCCTGCGCGACATCGGCAACCGGCTCGGCACGGGGGCCATCATGGTGTTCGATCAAAAGACCTGTCTGGTGGGCGCCACCGTCAATCTGATGGAATTTTTCGCACGCGAATCCTGCGGCTGGTGCACTCCCTGCCGTGAGGGGTTGCCTTACATCCTGGATCTGCTGCGGCGGATCGAAGCCGGCCAGGGAGAAGAAAATTTCGTTCCCATGCTCGAGCAAATGAGCAGGTTTTTGTGGAATGCTTACTGTGCGTTCGCGCCCGGCGCAATGGCGCCGCTTGAAAGCCTGCTCCAACACTTTGGCGATGAAATACAGGAGCATATCAGTCAAAAAAAGTGCCCGTTCAAATAGAGGGAGCCCTCTTCTTGGCCGTTGCGCCGGAGGCGGTAGGTTTTCCGGAAGTGAATTTCGGACCTGTGACCCCCATACGTGGCGCCGGTCCGTTCAGGCACCTATAAGACGGGCGACAACCGGCAACGGACAACCAACAACATACAACACTCAACGAACGATTAATGCCCAAACTCATCATCGATGATCAGGAAATAGAGGTTGCACCTGGAACCAAGGTAATCGAGGCGGCTGAACAGCTGGGCATCATGATTCCCCGCTTCTGCTTTCATCCGGCGCTGGGTTCGGTGGGAGCCTGCCGCGTATGCGCGGTCAAGTTTTTGCAGGGCCCTTTCAAAGGGCTTCAGATGAGCTGTATGATCGAGGCCCAGGACGGTCTCGTGGTGTCCACCACAGACCAAGAGGCGTTGGAATTTCGCCGATATGTCATTGAATGGCTGATGCTTCATCATCCCCATGATTGCCCGGTGTGCGACGAGGGCGGACACTGTCTGCTGCAGGACATGACGGAATCCTGCGGCCACGGCATCCGAAGATATCAGGGCAAAAAGCGTACCTATCGGGATCAATATCTGGGGCCCCTGCTGCAACACGAAATGAACCGCTGCATTCACTGCTACCGGTGTGCGCGGTACTATCAGGAATTTGCCGGTTATCGCGATCTGGGGGTGATGCAGATCGCCAACCGAACCTACTTCGGGCGCTTTGAAGATGGGATCCTGCAAAGTCCTTTCAGCGGCAACCTGAGCGATATCTGCCCCACCGGTGTCTATACCGATAAACCCTCCCGTTATTTCGGACGACGCTGGGACTACCGCCGAAACCCGTCCGTCTGCATTCACTGCAGCCTGGGATGCCATACGGTGGTCAGCATCCGTTACCGGGAGGTTAAACGGCAGGAAGCCCTCTTCAGTCCGCAGATCAACGGCCATTTTATCTGCGATCGGGGACGCTACGGATTTTACTACACAAGCCTCGAATCCCGACCGAGACATGCAACCGTGGACGATAAAACGGTCTCCAGCGATGAAGCCCTGCGAATCGCCAGGGAGAAACTCTCCCAAATCAGCAAGGACTCAGGACCTTCATCGATTGCCGTCGCGGGTTCGGCCCGGTGCAGCCTGGAAACCCAGACCATGCTGAAACATGCCTGCCGGGAAAATGGGTGGCGCCCGCCGGTTTTTTTCGATACCCCTGAACTGACCTTGAAAGTGCAAACGGCGATTGCCAGATTGGAACCCGACCTGAAAGTGTCCATGCGGGAGGTGGAAACAGCGGACTTCATTCTCGCCGTCGGGGCGGATCCGGTCAATGAAGCGCCCATGCTGGCGCTGGCTTTGCGCCAGGCCAACCGGAACGGGGCCGCTGTGGTGGTGCTGGATCCCAGACCGGTTGGGCTGCCGTTTGAATTCCAGCACTTTCCCGAAAAAGCCAGCGACCTGGGCGATTGTCTCGCCTGGATCATCAAGGGTTGCGGGGACCGCGAATCGGCGGCATCCCTTGGTGGCGCGGCCGTCGATTTTTTTGCAGCCTTGCCCGATGAAGACTCGATTCCGAAAGCCCGTCGTGAAAATTTCGGCTGGCTGATTGAAGAGCTGAAAAAATGCCGGCGGCCGGTGATCGTGTGCGGAACCGACATCGTGCCCGGGGCAGCCCCCGGATTGGCCGCCGATCTGACCCTGTTTTTGCGTGCCGCGGGAAAAACGGCGGGCCTCTTTTACCTGCTGCCCGGTGCCAATGCTTATGGCGCCGGTCTGCTGTCGGATACCGGGGATTCCTGGCAGCAGCTTATCGAGGGAATCGAGGCCGGCTCCATTCGATCTCTGATCCTGGCGGAATCCGACCCATTCGACGCTTTTTCAGATCGAATGCGCCTGGAAAAGGCAACTGCCGCGCTTGGATTGCTGATCGTACTGGACTATCTCGACTCCAGGGTCGTCCGGAAGGCGCAAATTTTTATTCCGTCCGCGACCCTGTATGAAACCGGCGGCGGTTTTATCAATCAGGAGGGCAGGCTGCAGGCTGCTCCGGATCTGTTCAAAGGTGGATTGCCCATCGAACAAACCGGCGGCGGCAGCCACCCGCCGCGAGTATACGGTACCGGCATCCCCGGGGCGGACACACCACCGGCCTGGCGGCTGTTGTCCGGCCTGTCACGCCAGGCGCAGGTGACCACGGGAAACGGACCTGGCGCGGATATGTACGCGATGCTGGCCGAGACCATTCCGGAGTTTGCCGGCCTGGCCTCCATCGCGGAGATACCTCCGGAAGGTGTCCGGATCGGATCAGGGACACGGGCCGGGCTCCGATTTTCCGATCGACATTCAGCGCCATCCGAACGGCGAGAGGATGACCGCGGCGATCTGGAAATCGTGCTGACGGATTCCACATTCGGCACGGAGGCGCTTTCGAGCCGTTCGCGGTGTCTGCAGGAGCTGGAACCCGAACCGGTCGTCTATCTCCATTCCAGCGACGCGAAAGACCTGGGGTTGAGCGAAGATGACCGGATAGCGATTCGATCACCAGCCGGCAGCTTTGAAACCAAACTGAAAGTCGCCGGGAACATGGCTCCCGGTGTACTGGTCATCGTCCGGCTGCAGAAGCTGGACTGGCAGATTTTCGAAATCGGCGCGGGATCCATTCAGCGCAATCAAATCGAAAAGATTAACGCTTAGGGTTCACGAAAAAATTAATCCACAGATTTAGGCGTTGGGCGCCTGTCTGGCAAGGCGCGAAAACGCCGGAATATCTGGATATGCCGAGCTTTCGCAACATCTATGCCAGGCAGGATGCATCAGCGCATAAAATGTGAAGTTATTTTTGAGTGAGTCCTTAGTTCGGCCCGACAACTCACAACCAACCACACGCAACCAACATTTGAGCATGGATTGGATAATCGGCATCATCGTTTTGATCATTAAATCGGGTGTGGTCCTGGTGGCCCTGCTGCTTGTGGCCGCATACCTGGTGCTGGTGGAGCGCAAGTTTCTGGCCCGATTGCAGATACGGTACGGGCCTAATAGAGCCGGCAAATTCGGTCTGCTGCAGCCCATCGCCGATGCTATCAAGATGATGGCCAAAGAAGACATCGTGCCCGCCGAGGCGGATCGTGCCATATTCCTGATGGCACCTGCAGTGGTGGCATTCACCGCCCTGTTGATGTTCGCCGTCGTTCCGTTCGGGGAAGACATCACCCTGGGCGGCAAAAAGATTCCTTTGGTAATTACGGATCTCAACATCGGGCTGCTGCTGGTTTTCGCGTTATCTTCCTTGGGCGTCTATGGGGTTGCCCTGGGCGGCTGGTCATCGAATTCAAAATTCAGTCTTCTGGGCGGCATCCGGGGTGCGGCTCAGATGATCAGTTATGAGCTCTCGCTGGGACTTTCGCTGGTACCGATCGTCATGCTGGCGCGCTCTTTCAGTCTGGTGGATATCGTCAATGCCCAGGCTGCCTATCCCTTCATTCTGGTGGCCCCTGTATCATTTCTCATTTTTACTATCAGCGCCATGGCAGAAAGCAAACGTATTCCGTTCGATCTGCCGGAGGCCGAAAATGAACTGGGCGCCGGTTACCATATGGAATACAGCGGCATGCGGTTTGGCCTTTTCTTTTTGGGCGAATATGTTCACATGCAGGTGCTGGGTGCCCTGATCGCCGTCTTTTTTCTGGGGGGGTGGCGGGGTCCGCTGCTGCCGCCGGTGGTATGGTTGTTTTTAAAAATCATCTTCATGGCCCTGCTGATGATCTGGGTCCGCGGCACCCTGCCGCGGCTGCGCTATGATCAGCTGATGGCGTTGGGCTGGAAAGTTCTGATTCCGGCCGCCCTCATCAACATTGTGGTAACCGGCGGTATTTTGCTGATTTAAGGGCCACGTACTAAACAACTGGCATCCATGCGAACTTTAATGATATGAACGAAGCAATCGAAGCATTAAAAGCGTTGGCAAGCGGTTTTGCGACAACATTCAAGCATCTGTTTCGCAAACCCATTACCGAACAATATCCGGAATACAAACGGCCGTTGCCGGCACGCACCCGGGCCCGGATCATTTTGACCCGTGATCCCGACGGCAATGAACGCTGTGTCGCCTGTTATCTGTGTTCGGCGGTCTGCCCGGTGAGCTGCATCTCCATGCAGTCGGCGGAAAGAGAGGCGGGGCGCCGATATGCAAGCTGGTTTCGAATCAATTTTGCACGCTGCATTTACTGTGGACTCTGCGAAGAAGCCTGTCCAACGTCCGCCATTCAGTTGACGCCGGAGTTCGAGTTCTGCAAACGGGATATATTGAAGTTTGTCTACGAAAAGGAAGATCTGCTGGTGGACCACATGGGCAAGGATAACGAGTATAATTTTTACCGGTATGCGGGAGTTGCCACCGAAGTCGGCGGCAAGGGGGAACACATCAGGGAGAACAAGCCCGTCAATGTTAAAAGCAATATGCCGTAACCCGGATAAACCGGAATTGATTGGCTTTAGCGCGTAAGCTCGTGAGCTCATAAGCTCGTTAGTGCTTACGAGCTTAGTACCTTACGAGCTTAAGAGCTCATTCGAAAATGGCGGCAATAGCTCAAATTTTTTTTTGCCACTCTATGCAACAAGTAGTCACTAAGCGCCTAATTTCATGACCATCTACGCAATCATATTTTATCTTCTGGCCGTATTGATTCTGGTCGCCACCGGCATGGCTATTACCCGGCGGAATCTGGTTCATGCGGTGATCTATCTGATATTTTCATTTTTTGGCAGCGCCATGCTGTTTTATCTTTTCGGGGCGCCTTTTCCGGCCGTGCTGGAAGTCATTATCTACGCCGGCGCGATTATGGTCCTGTTTTTATTTGTCGTGATTATGATGAGAACGGACCCCGACGACGGACGTCTGTTTCCTTTGAGCCAATGGTTGCCGGTTGCTATTTTCGGTATTGGGTATGCGGTGGTCGGAGCCGGCATCGTCACATACGAACCCAACAGTCGTACGATGCTGACCACAGCCCAGGCGATGCCCGGGGCATTGGGAAGGTTTGTTTTCCAGAACTTCTGGCTTTCCATCGAAATTGTATCCCTGCTGCTGCTGGTGGTTCTGGTCGGCGTGCTGTTGATCGGGCAGCGCCCGAAAAACCCATCTGACGCAAATATATTAAAGGACGGATGATGATTGTTCCCTTCGGTCATGTACTCATACTTGCCGGGCTGCTGTTTTTGATGGGAATTTTGTGTGTGGTAGCCCGTCGCAGCCTGGTCATGATGCTGCTGGGAATCGAAGTCATGCTGAACGCCGCCGCCATCATTCTGGTCGGCTCCTCGCTGCTGTGGCAGCACCTGGAGGGCCAGGCCGTCGTACTGTTCGTGTTTGCCATCGCCGCCGCCGAAGTTTCCATCGGTTTGGCGCTGATCGTATGGGCATACCGGAAAACCGGGTCAATGGATCCCAATGATTATAACTTTCTAAAGTAGAACCGGATAAACCGGGATTAACCGGCTTTAGCTCGTGACCTCATCAGGTCATACGCTCGTGAGGGCTTACGAGCTCAAGAGCTTACGAGCTTACGAGCTCATTTCAAGCATCAAATTACAGATAAGTCTCAAACTCCAATGGGTTTATGGGAAACGAGATGGTTGCTACCTTAATCCAGGATCCAACATTGCTGGCCGCCGTGATGACAACGATGCTGCCGTTCGTCGCCTTTGTTACGATCATGGTGGTTACCCGGAGTTATCCGCAGCTATCGGCGGGCATATCCATTGCCGCGGTCACGGTTTCCCTTATCGGAGCATTCTTTTTGCTTGTCCGCCACTGGGATCTCGAAACACCGATCCAGTACCTGGCCCGCTGGGTGGTTTCCGGCGACATCGACGTGCCGTTCGGTTACCTTCTCGATCAAACGAGCCTGTTGATGCTCGCCGTCGTGGCGGCTGTCAGTTTTTTGGTCCAGATCTACTCGTTGGGTTATATGGCCGGAGATGACGGATTTTCGCGATACTACGCCTTCATGTCCCTTTTTGCCTGGGCCATGATGAACCTGACGATTTCCGACACCCTGCTTCAGCTATATATCTTTTGGGAGCTGGTGGGACTTTCCTCCTATTTGCTCATCGGTTTCTGGTATCAAAAATTCAGCGCCACCCAGGCCGGCAAAAAGGCCTTCGTGATGACCCGTTTCGGGGACATCGCCTTTTTTCTGGGACTGCTGCTGGTACTGGTTCATCTGGGAAATTTAAACATTCTGGAGATCAACGGACTGCAGGCGACGGTGCGGATGTCTGCGGCAATGATCACCTTGGCTTCTCTTTTGATTTTTGGTGGCATCGTCGGCAAGAGCGCTCAATTTCCGTTGATGACCTGGTTGCCGGACGCCATGGAAGGGCCTACGCCGGTCAGCGCCCTGCTGCACTCGGCCACCATGGTGGCGGCCGGTGTCTTCCTGTTTGCCCGCCTGTTTCCGTTTTTCAGCCATTCGGCCGTTGCCATGACGGTCTTTCTTGTCATCGGAACCGTCAGCATGCTGCTGGCTTCCACCATGGCGATGGTCAGCCGGGATATCAAGCAGGTCTGGGCATACTCCACCATCAGCCAGCTGGGATTCATGATCATGGGACTGGCTGCCGGCAGTTATTTTGCAGGAATGTTTCATCTCACCACCCATGCCGGCTTCAAGGCATTGCTGTTTTTATGCGCCGGCGTATTTATCCACACCTTTGAAAGCAACGATGTGTTCGACATCAGCCGTCAGGGGGGACGCCGGTTGAAAATCCCCCTGGTATGCACCATCATCGCCGCGGCGGCATTGGCCGGTTTGCCCCCTTTTTCAGGTTTTTTCAGCAAGGAAGTCATCCTCGGCGCCCTGGCTGATCTGCCAAATCCCCTCTGGCTGGCGGCCGGACTGCTCGGCGCTTTTCTGACCGCTTATTATGCCTTTCGGCTGATATTCATCATTATGTTCCCCCAAAAATTGGAAACCGATGATCCCGCCGGTCATGATCACGGCCGCAACATCTATTTTATCATGAGCGGGCCCTTGATCATTCTGGCGACGGTGACCCTGCTGCTGGGCTTTTTCGAGGATTCGCTGAAGGCTTATTTCAGCGGGCTGGAAATCGCTCATACGGCAGGGGACGCGCATCATGTCTGGTTGCCGATTACAGCTCTGAGCGCGGCGGTTTTGGGCCTTGTGCTGGCCTGGCTGGAATTCGGCCGCCGCGGGGCTTCCCAGGTGGGCTTTGTCGAAAGGATCGCGTCCTTAAACAACTTGTTTTCCCAGCGATGGTATATGGACCACTTTTATCGGCGCTTCCTGGATGTCGTCATCTACCGGGGGATATCCGCGTTGTGCGCCAAAAACGATGCCAGAGTGATCGACCGGGGCATCGATGGATTGAGCAGAGGAACCGTTGAGACCGGAAGGCTCGTTTCTTGGCTCCATTTGGGAATGGTTCAGTACCGGCTTTTGGTCATTTTTATCGTGATCGTGCTGTTGGTCATGTACTTTTTCCTGCAGCACCTGATGTGACCCTTTGGCATAAAAAACCCGATATTCTTACGGCAGGACATTTTCCCCCATGCATAATTAACTTATGGAATATGCCAATTTCCCATATCTTAGCGCCATATTGTTAACCTGTGTAACCGGTCTCGCGGTGATTCTCGTCATCCCAGCGGACCGCCAACACCAGATTAAATGGGTCAGCGCCGTTTTTTCCGGAATGACCCTGACTCTCTCCGTCTACCTGTTCTTTGCCTATGATAAGAGCCGGGGAGGGCTGCAGTTCGTGGAACGTATCCCGTGGGTATCCTCCTTGGGCATCACCTACTTCAATGCCGCCGACGGCTTCAACCTACCCATGCTGCTTTTGACCGGTATCGTATTTTTTACCGGGGTGTTGACCATGTGGGAGTTGGACTATCGGGTCAAGGAGTTCCACGCCTTCTACTATGTTATGGTGACCGCCGTTTTCGGGCTTTTCATGAGTATGGATCTTTTTTTCATATTCATCTGGTATGATGTGTCCCTGTTTCCCATGTATCTGCTGATCGCCATCTGGGGCACGACGCGTAAAGAATACGGCGCCATGAAGCTGACCCTTTACCTGCTGGCCGGCAGCGCACTGGTGCTGCCGGCCATCATTTATCTTTTCGTGAATTCCGGGTTGAATACCTTCGATATAAGCATTCTCATGCGGCCGGGCACATTTACCCCCTTTCAGCAGAAATTCGCTTTCATCCTGCTATATCTGGGCTTCGGCATCCTGGCCGGTGTCTGGCCTTTCCACACCTGGTCCCCGGTGGGCCATGTGGCGGCCCCCCATGCGGTAAGCATGGTGCACGCCGGAGTGCTCATGAAAATCGGGGCCTTCGCCGTACTGCGTGTGGCCATTTTTATCTGCCCCGAAGGCTGGCAGCACTGGGCCCAGTTGATGGCCGTGCTGGCGACCATCGGCATTATTTACGGTGCTTTTGTGGGATTGAGCCAGAAGGACTTGAAATTTGTTATCGGATACTCCAGTGTATCGCACATGGGAATCGTCGGGTTAGGCCTTTCCACGGTATCCATCGACGGGTTGAACGGCGCGGTGTTTCAGATGTTCGGCCACGGCATTATGACGGCGCTGTTCTTTTCCGCCACCGGCTACATTTACGACCGCACCCACACCAAATTGATTGCGGAACTGGGCGGACTGAGCCGAACGCTGCCGGTCGCCTCGGCCTTTTTTATCGTCGCGGCCATGGCCAGCATGGGCATTCCCTTCCTGGCCAGTTTCTGGGGGGAGTTAACGGTTTTCATTGCGGCCTTCAAGACGTATCCGCTGCGGGGGATGCTGGCGGTGTGCGCCCTGGTGGTCAGTGCGCTTTTCATGCTGCGGGTGGTGCAGCGCACCTTCTACGGCCCTGAAAACGAGAAGTACGCTCACCTGACGGATGTCCCCTTCAGGCTGGGGATACCGCGTATGATTCTGCTGATCGTTCTGGTGGTGTTCGGCCTTTATCCCGCCCTGCTGTTTGACATGATCGAGACGGCATCGATTCCGTTTTTCACTGGATTACTGCAATGAAATGGCTGCTGTTTTACCCTGAAATTTATTATTTTGCCGGCGGTCTGGCGTTTCTGTGTCTGGCCATGGCCAAACACGCCAATCCCCGGCGGGATTATTTCGCCGCCCTGGTTCTGGCCGCGCTGGGCGTGGTGGTTTGTCTGACCGCCGTCAATCGGACCGGGATGCTTTTTTTAAATGCCTACAAGGTCGATCTTTTCTCTCAGGTCTTTAAGGTCGTGCTGTCCATGGGGCTTTTTTTGATCGTCTTCCTGTGCGCCGAATTAAAAGGCATCTCGGAGCGTCACCATTCCGAGTTTTATTTCCTGCTGTTTATCTGCACCCTGGCCATGATGCTGCTGGTCAGCAGCGTTCATATCCTGACCATTTACCTGGCCCTGGAACTCTCCAGCTATTCCCTTTATATCCTGGTCGCATTGAGACGCGATGAAAAGCTGAGCCTGGAGGCGGGACTCAAATATTTCCTGGTGGGGATCTTCGCTTCGGCCGTTATGCTGTTCGGGGTCGCTCTGTTGTACAGTACCACCCGGGCCACCTATGTCACGGATATGATCCGGGTGCTGCCCGGGATGCTCGATACACCGGCGGTGCTCATTGGGCTGCTGCTGACGTTGTGCGGATTTTTCTTCAAACTGGCCGTCTTCCCCTTTCATTTCTGGGCGCCGGACGTTTATCAGGGCGCGGCCAATCAGGCCGCCGCCTACATTGCGACGGCTTCCAAGGTGGCCGCCATCGCCGTCCTCACCCGGATGATCGCCCTGACCGGCGCGGGCAGCGACCTGTTGGTGAATTCCCTGATCATATTGTCCATCGTGTCGATGACCGTGGGTAATCTGGCCGCCATTGCCCAGAAAGACATCAAAAGACTGCTGGCGTACTCCACCGTCGCCCACGCCGGTTATGTGTTGATCGGCATCCTGAGTATGAATTCCGCCGGATATGCCAGTGCCGTTTTTTATGCCGTCACCCTGCTGATCATGAAATTCACCGCCTTTCTGGTGGTGGTCAAAATTGCCGACAACGGCCGAAATCTTGAAATCTCACAGCTGGCGGGCCTGCATCGCCGCTCGCCGTTGCTGGCCCTGGCCCTGCTGGTTTCGGTTTTCAGTCTGGCCGGCATTCCTCCGACCATCGGCTTTACGGCGAAATTTCTGGTTTTTACGGCCGCCATGCAAAACGGCTATTTCACCCTGGTTCTGATCGCCATGATCAATGTGGTCATTTCGCTTTATTACTATCTGCTGATCCTGAAAGCTGCCTACCTGCAGGAACCGGAAAGCGAACAGCTGCCGCTGACGGTTTCTCCGCCCACCAGAATACTTGCCGCCGTGCTGGTTCTCGCGATGGTGGTGATTGGCGTATTTCCCACCTATCTGGTCGCGCTGGCGGATGCCGCCGCCGCCGCCCTGATGTGACAGCCGGGTTTAAGAGCTCATTCCTGATCGGTTTTAGATACGAGCCGCAGCCTCTGGCTAAAAGTCAGCCAGTCTGATCGAATAAGAAACATTTTAAAAAGGATCGGCTCCATTTTACCCCCTCCCTCAATCCCTCCCACCGGGGGAGGGAAGATTCTCCCCCCTCTTCTAAAAGGGGACCGGAGGGGGATTTTTGCTCTCCCTTGACGGGAGAGGCCGGGTGAGGGTGAATTAAATGACAGGAGCGAAGCGATTCCACCCTTCGAAATTCTTCATTCGACATTCGATATTCTGCGGTTCACTGTTTTACAAATGTTTCACATAAGGATCAGGGCTCAAAGGTTACAGCTGATGGATACTGCAAATACCTGAAGCGAGATCCGGTCTGTTACACGCCGTGGCTGCGCGAATAGGCTGATGGTCTGGGAGGTACCCAACCTGCCAGCGCGTTCGGATCGGGGCGATAGATCTCCACCTTCAGCGGATAGCAGGCCGCCGCATCGCTGGAATGCTCCGCGCTGCAATCGCCGCCGGGGCAGGCCGAGAGTGCACCCAGCAAGTCGATCTCGGCGAAAAACTCGATGTAGTCGCCGGGACGCACCGGACTGGCTTTCATGAAATACTGATGCGTGTCATGGGTGAAACCCGTGCACATGAAGACATTGAGCACATCATGTATATGGGCTTCGGCCTCGTGCAGCGGCAGCCCGGTTTCATCGGCCAGGGCGCGAGTCAGATTTGAATGGCAGCAATGGTGATAATCCTGGCTGCTCAGTAGCCGGTTTGTATACGGATCGCAGCGGGTACCGATCACATCGTGAACACCGCCGCCATACGCATCAAAACCATACCAATCCAGTGTGTCGTAAGTAATCGTCGCCATCGGTCGTAAGTGCGGAAAACTGCTCCACATCCGATCGCCCGTACTCAGGTGGGTACCGTGCAGCGCACGCGTTTTGCCGCTGTAAAACTTTTCGGACAGGTCGTCCGGCGACCAGAGATTTAAATCGCCCACCTGGGGTCCGTCCACGCTGACAATTCGGAAAAAATGTCCTGACGGCACGCGAAAGGTTTTGGCTTCACGCGGCGGCACCATCACTCCATCTATTAGAGTCATCGTTTTGCGCGCCATTGCGTATACGTTCATATTCGGCGAGGGAAGGGTATCCACCGGGTAGCAAATTACGGGTTCGATCGCCCGGCGGGCATCCGCATCTTCTGGAGCCGGGTTTTGAGGAGTACGTTTCATAAATGGCCTTTCATCAAAGAGTTCTTGTCACTACTGCAAACAGATCCGGGGTTGGCAGCCCGGAATGCAAGAAAAATGCAGCCCTGAAAAAGCACCCGATACCCATCAAGTATTTTGCCGGGCAACACGAATCCTATTAACACCGCCACTCCCAATGGTCAAGAACGGACGAACAAGGATCAATCAGGGCAACTGGCTGTCGGTATATATTATAAATTATTTGACAGCGTTAAATGATATTTGATAACTCAGATCCTTCGGGCGGATTGAGACTGGAAGTGGTTTCAAAACCTCGAATCGGATGTATTGAAATATCATTTTATGTATCCGTATTTCAAAGATTTTAATTGTATTCTCTATGTATCGCCGGTTTATGCCAAATGAAATGCAGGCAATGCGTATGACCAGTTATCAGCAAGAAAACCAGGAAGCGGGCGATCTGGTCGTCAATGGAAAGCGAGTCTATTTTCGAGGGATTTATTTTATCGGCCTGGCCGCAACCGCCATCGGCATCGGGGTAATTGTGTTGCTTAACCTGGCCACACCCCTGGATTATATGCACGGCCGGCTTGCCGCTCCGGATCAGAACTTTGCCCGGCAACTGGCACCCATCCTAAACCTGGCTTTTTTGCTTTTGTTAAGCTGTCCGTCGCTGCTGTTTATAATGAGACGTTTTTTGAGCCCCCTGTCGGAATATTTCAATCTCATCAAAGCCGGCAGGAATCCCGAACAAATTTCGGCAACGGCCGGGCAGCGCCTGATCAACCTGCCATTCATGTTGATTCCCGTAAATTTGGGTCTCTGGATAGTGATTCCTGCCGCCCTTTATTATGCGGCGTGCGTCACCGGCAGACTCGATTCGCCAACGGCATTCATTTTGACCATCCGGGCCATCATCGTTGGATTCATCTCTGCAGGGATCATGTCTCTTTGGGTCGAGTCTTTTATCCGACGCCGACTGATTACCCTGTTTTTCCCCCAAGGCCGCCTCAGCGAGGTCGGCGGCGCCGCTCGTTACTCGATCTCAAGAAGAATCCGCCTTCATAATCGGCTCGGAAGCCTCATTCCCATGGTTATCTTAGTCGTCACCTTGATGACACTGCAGTGGCAACTGGGTACTTTCTCCATCTCAGCCGAAGAGTATGGCTCAGCAGTCTTGGTTTTCAGTCTGGTTCTTTTCTCGGTGTTTTTTGTCGCCTTGAGTGTGCTTAACAAATTGCTCAACCGTTCCATCGTTGGGCCAATTGAAAATATGCTTTCCGTCGTCGGCGAGATCAAAGAAGGCAATTTGCAGGCCAGGGCAAAAGTGGTTTCAAACGATGAATTGGGTCTTTTAGGCGATGCCATCAATGAAATGGCCGAAGGCTTGATTGAACGCGAAAGAATGCAGCTATCGCTCAATTTGGCCAAGGAAGTCCAGCAGAACCTTCTGCCGAAAGCCAACCTGAAAATGGATGGGTTCGATATCGCTGGCAAAAGCGTCTACTGCGATGAAACCGGCGGCGATTATTACGATTTCATAATCATCGACGATGCTGCTGAAAAAAGAATTGGCGTGGCAGTCGCGGATGTTTCCGGACATGGTATTTCATCTGCTTTGCTAATGGCCGCGGTTCGATCATCATTGCGGCAGCGCTCATCCCAGCCGGGGAGTGCCGCGGAGATCATCTCCGACGTGAACCGTCAACTGATCCAGGATGTGGAGGATTCGGGCCAATTCGTGACGATGTTTTATCTGACGATCGATCCAATAAAAAAACATCTCCATTACGTTCGAGCAGGGCATGATCCTGCAATATTTTATGACCGCGATACCGATGCATTCGAGGAACTGGGCGGAACGGGCATGGCTCTTGGGGTGGATGAAAATTGGAAGGTGAACGCATACACAAAAACCGCTCTAAAAAAGGGACAAATACTTTTTCTGAGCACGGACGGCATCTGGGAGGCGCGCAACCCTCGAGGTGAGATGTTTGGCAAGAGTTCCATCTACGATATCATTCGAAAGAATGCATTTTTAAGTGCAAACAAAATTCTCGAGACCATGATTGACTGCTTACAAAACTTTCAAAAAGACATGAAAATTGAAGATGATATTACCCTGGTTGTCATCAAGGTCATCGACTAATTTGCTGCAATTTTCAGATCGCATGTGGCCGGGACAAGATAGCCCTGAAACGCCGCCAATAGATTGTTTCGAACCGGTTGACGCCTATCTTATAAAAAAGTTGACAGCATGCGACGATCTTGATACGGAGAAACTATGGTAAGTCACTGAAAATTCATGTTGTTCGGGCTAATTGAGACTGAGCTGAACTCATTTCTATGGAAGGTGGGGAAATGCAGACTGTCTTAACATAAAAAAGCCGGTTTGCCGTTAAAGGGTGGCCTGGCTTTTTTGCTTAATTGAATCGGAGGATTCTATGGGAACAAACTACAATTATAACCGTCTATCCAGGGATGAAGCCGCCTTGCTGCTGGTGGATCATCAATCGGGTCTGATCTCGCTCGTCCAGGATTTTTCGCCCGGCGAGTTTAAAAATAATGTTTTGGCAGTAGCTGCTTCCGGAGCGTATTTTAAACTACCTACGATTTTAACCACCAGCTTCGAAAACGGCCCGAATGGCCCTCTGGTACCCGAAATCAAAGAGACGTTTCCGGACGCACCATACATTGCGCGTCCGGGACAAATCAATGCATGGGATAATGAAGACTTTGTCAATGCCGTTAAAAAGACCGGCCGCAAACAACTCATTATTGCTGGCGTCGTGACAGAGGTTTGCGTTGCCTTCCCCGCGCTGTCTGCAATTGAGGATGGCTACGAAGTATTCGTTGTCACAGACGCCTCGGGCACCTTCAACGAAGTTACTCGTCATACCGCATGGTTACGAATGCAGGCGGCGGGCGTGCAGTTGATCAATTGGTTCGCCATGGCTTGTGAGCTTCACCGCGATTGGCGCAACGATATCGAGGGGCTGGGTGCGATGTTGTCTAACCACATTCCCAATTATCGGAATCTCATGACAAGCTATTTTGCTCGAAACCAGTAATGTCTGACCCTGGAGTGCCACCGAGCTATCTAGTGCCCATTCACAAAGGGTTTTTACATGATGGGCACCTGATGGTGTTTCCAAATTAGAAATGCGAATTTTTGCCCAAGGTCAAGGAAATCAAGCGCTTGCGCGGAGGCGTAGTTTACTACGTCGCACAAGCAAGGGCGCAGATTGACACAGAAATTGGGCAAAAAGGCCATTTCTGGATGGAAACTATCTAAAAAACTGCGGCTTTCGCAGCCCGCAGTGAGCATTTCGGCCGGGAATTTTCTGAAACGGACGTCGCGCTTGGAAAAGGAGCGTTTTGAGAGAAAGAATTTTGGCATGTGGATTTCTTCCCATGGAATTGTCTTGTCTGCTTAAAAGCGACGCGTCCATTGCCGATAGACTTTACCCCTTAGTTGCATAAACAACATGGCAAATATTAGATAATGCTCTGCAATTGTTGCCAATATCATAGCAAAATGACAAATTCCTGGAGACCTCCATTGGTGAATTCGAAGGATCGCGTCGCCCAAGATATATTAAAATGCCGCCATGTTGTTTCCCCTCCGGCTTTTGCAACGTTATCGCGCCGAGCAAAGCTCGGCGCATCTTACAGGGTGCAAGTCCCTGTCGGGAGAGAGTCAGAAATGGCTTTCTGTAAGGGTTAGCCACCCACCCGTATCGAGCCTTGGGTCCATGGCGGAGATATTTTCAGATCATTGTAAGTGCTGGACGCCGATGTATTGGCCGGAAAGCAGCTGTCAGTTTACTGCCAAAGTGCGTGCTCGGCGCGGCACAGCTTTCCGGTAGGGCAAATACACCATCTATAGAGAATAGCTTATGTCAAAGGATGACGTTAAGGAATTAGAGGATTTCATTGAAGATTGGTTCTATGGTGAAGAATCACATAGGTTTGCACAAGATTTGGGCAGATACCTCTTTAAGTTTATAAATTATCTGTATGAACAGAAATTAACTCATAAAACTGTAAGAAAACATATAGACAATTGTTGGGCCGTTGGATATCTTGAATGTGGTTATGGTTATGGTTATGGGGATGAATTTTCTCCAGATAAAATATTTTATTGCCCTGATGCCGATTATTTATACGAATATAAAAGGAAATTTAGCGATTCGAAATATGCGCTGAATTCCTATAAAGCAACATGGAAGAAATTATACAAGTACACAAAAGACTTAGGATATATTGATGATGAATAAAGTTCTCGATAGACTGCATGCCCTATCCCTAACCTGTAGCTTCAGTAGACAAGCCCGGGCCGTGGCGATTTCGAAAGAACGAAGTAGATTGAAATTAATCGTATTATTCAAAGCCAGTGGCAGCCCTGGCTGCTGCTGAGCTCGGCGTTGGCGGTAGAGGGATAGATACGATGGACATTCTGGATGAGTTGAAAGCACTGACTAAAAAGCTAAAGGAAGAAAACATAGAGTACGCCCTGTGCGGCGGGTTGGCGTTGGCCATATACGCTTTGCCTCGGGCTACTCTGGATATTGATATTTTGATTGAAGCGAGTCTGCTTGAAAGGATCGAACGAATCGTTCAAGATTTGGGTTATACGATAAAGGCGGAACCGATTCATTTTCACGGTGACAAGATTCAGATTCACCGGGTTACCAAAATCGAATCCGGCACGGGAGAAGCCCTTGTGCTGGACATGCTGCTCGTAACACCTGAAATTCGGGAAGCTTGGAACAATAGGTTGGAAGTCGAGTGGGAGCATGGTACTATCAGCGTTGTTTCACCCGAAGGGTTGATTCTTCTGAAGTCCTTTCGAAAAAGCGGTCAGGATCAGGACGACATTGATTTTTTGAGGAGTATTACCGATGAAAATTGATATGAGCCGGGAGGCCGTTACCCTCCGATTGGCACAAGTTGCTAAGCTGAGGCGGCTATGTTTAGAGCTTGCCAAATCCAACAAAAGCACTGAGATTTGCACGGGTAGGCCCGCCAACAAGACGGTTCAGCGGACCTCTCTTGCGCTCGGCCGCTGACCTATCCGTTAGATTCAGGAGAAAAACATGATCGATACCTCAAGTTATACCCTCTTCATCATAACTTCAATCGCTGTGATTTTCATGCCTGGACCGGCCATGCTGTTCGTGATTTCCAATGGCTAAACAAGAGGCCCAAAAGCAAGCTTTGCGGCCGCTTTTGGAACTACCGCTGGTGTTTCTTTTCAGTTGTTTTGCGCTGCATTTGGATTAGCGGTTATTTTGAAGACATCTGCGATTGCATTTGCGGTGGTAAAATTTGGTGTTGCCTGAGATATCCTCCCGGAATTTATTATGGGTTAACCAACTTGACAAACCCATAGTAATTGTTCAGAATGTTGAACTGAAATTATAACTGTGTTTCAACTCGGGAACCAAAGTTAAGCAATTGACCTGGCGTCCAACCCCGATATCAACGATTAGCATTTTCTAACAAGGTGGAATAATAAATGAAGACAAATAGATCTACAGTCCGTACCATCGAAATACTGCATTTGATCGCCAGCAGTACCGATGCGTTGACCATTACCGAAATCAGCCAAAGCCTGAATATTCCGAAAAGCACCACCCACCAAATAATTCAGACACTGCACGAGCTTAAGATTCTGGAAAACAACAGATCTAAAACTTATCGGCTGGGAATCCGTTTTTTTGAAATGGCACTGCCGGCTTTTGCCCGTATGGACTTAAAACGTGAGGCCGAATCGATCCTGGAAGAATTAAGCATCAAAACCGGTGAGTCTGTTTTCATAGCAACCCACGATGGTAATGAAATTGTATATATAGACCAGGTCATGGGTCCTTCCCTGTTAAGACTGAGCGTTAATCCCGGCACCAGAGGGCCGATGCATTGCACCGCCCTGGGCAAGGCCATTCTGGCATCTTTTTCTGATATTAAAGCTATGAAAATTATTGATGAAAAAAGCATGGAGCGTTTTACTGACTTCACAATCCAAAATCAAGAGCAACTCGTCAATGATTTAAGAAAAACCCGGTCACGCGGTTATGCCATCGATGACCGGGAGCTTTTTCCCGACATATCCTGTATCGCAGCCCCGGTTATCGGATCATCGGGCGAGGCCGAGGCCGCTATCAGCATTGTCAGCCATTCTTCCAGGATGAATTCCAGTCGGATTGAACAATTGGGGACCCTGTTGCAGGAGGCCTGTCTCAATCTTTCTCACCGTCTTGGTTTTGAGGGGCAAAAGCTCTTCGGCAGCTGATACAATCCACCTCTTTTTCAATTCTACAACCAATAGTAGACAAATAAAGCTTGACAAACACTTTTTTTGTCTACTATTTTGAACTCTGTTCAGAATGTTGCATTTCCGTCGCGGGGAGACTTGACATTTTGCCTTGCAGTCATTCTGCCCGCCCTTCTTCAACTCATTACTTTTTCGAAAGGAGGATTCCACCATGATTCGCAAAACTTCCATTAGCGTGCTCAGTCTGATTCTATTTTTGGGCATTAGTTGCCTGCAGTTACAGCCGGCCATTGCGGCTGATGTTAAGGTGGCACTGGTTCCGGGCGGCCCTCATCCGTTCTTTGCTCCCTGGGAACAGGCAGCCGCTGATGCCAAAAAAGATTTCAATCTTGCAGCGGATGATTACAAAGTTCCCCAGGAATGGAAGCTGGACCTGCAGAACAAGCTGCTTGAAAGCCTTGCCGCTCAGGGGTACAATGCGTTCGGCATCTTTCCCGGCGACGCCACCGGCACCAATGCCATGATGCAGGAACTGCTCGACTTCGGTGCCCCGTCCATCGCTATCGGCGGCTGCACCCAGAGTCCGAGTCCTGCCCAGTTCTGTCTCGCCACTGACGTTTACCGTTCGGTCTACATCGGCACCAAACAATTGATCAAAGAAATGGGCAACAAAGGCAGCATCCTGCATGTCTGCTCGCGTTTGGTCGACCCGAATACCGTTTTACGTATCGCTGCCATTGACAAGGCGATTGAAGAAGCTGGACCGGACGTCAAATTGTATCAGCATCTGCCCGATACAGACAGCCAGGAAACCGGCGATCAGAAGATAAATGGCTTGCTCGCCGCCAAGGCTTCCGAAATTGATGGGATTATCTCGACCGGTTATGTATCATCGGTGGTTGCGGCTCGCTCACTTCGTAACATGGGCGACAAACGCATCAAAATGATCGGCATCGATGATGACCCCATCGTCCTCCAAGCGATTAAAGATGGCTACCTGCAGGGCACCATGGCTCAGAACCCCTATGGCCAGGGCTATATTGCTTCCTACGTCCTGAAACGACTTCACGAAGGGTGCAAGATCAAGGACGACGCACCGTTCCAGGAAACGACCCAGAACAAAACCTTTATCGATTCCGGTACATTGCTCATTAATGCCGGCAACATCGACAGCTACAAGGACGAATTGAAGAAAATTGCCCAAGGTATCATCGATTCGTTCGAAACCAAATATCTGACTTGTGAATAATCAAAATGAATTTGCTCGCCTGCCCATTATATGGGTAGGCGAGATCCGGTAATGATAGAAGATTTTCAATTTAATGGTACATACCATGTCAGAAGCAGCTACACCCTCGAAACCCCAGGCAGCCAAATTCGACTTCGTCGCATACATCATTCGAGCCGCCAATGTGGGTGGCCTTGCGTTCGTCATTTTATTACTCTCAACTATTATCGCAAGCCTAGCGCCAGGTTTTCTATCGCCCTTCAACCTATTCGCGCTGACCCGCAATCTGGCTATCGACACGGTTATCGGCTTTGCCATGATGGTCGTTCTGGCTTGTGGCCATTTTAACCTTGCGGTCGGTTCAATTGGTGTCAGTGCGATTATGGCCACCGGTTTTTTGCTCGAGGAATTGGGCCTTCCGATTCCCGTTGCCATTGCGGGCGGCCTTGCGACCGGCGCTCTCATGGGATGGATGAACGGGATGCTGGTCATAAAAACGGGCATCCACAGTTTTGTCATCACCTTGGCCACCGCCAGCCTTTATTTTGGATTGATGTTGATTCTCACCAAAGCCGAGGCCTTTCGCAATCTTCCGGCAGCATTTAACGCCCTTGGTAAGCAACGCTTCCTGGGGCCGTACTCTTCCATGCTTTTCGTAACCGGTTTCGTTGCCGCGGCGTTGCTAATCCTCTTCAAGTACTCCGTGATCGGACGGCAGATTCTGGCCAGTGGTGCGAATCCATTGGCGGCCGAAATGTCCGGTGCACCGGTAAAGCGGGCAATCCTCGTAGCCCATATATTGTCCGGTTTGCTCGCGAGTATTGCCGGGGTCATGGTTACCGCGCGCCTTGCCGCCGCACTGCCCTCGGTGGGTGCGGACTGGTTATTACCCTCGTTCCTGGCGCCGCTGTTAGGCGGCACACTCCTTATCGGCGGGTATGTATCAGTAATCGGTACCCTGCTGGGTGCGATCCTGGTTACGATCTTGCAAAATGGTCTCGTCTTGCTCAAAGTCGGTAGTTTCTGGGTCCAATTTTATATGGGTATAACGCTTTTAATCGCTGTCGTTCTTGACCGGTGGAGGAGCTATTATGCGCAACGCATAGGTTTAACATGATGAAAAAATTTAACTATTCCAGCCTGTTGGCAAAGGCCGATTGGATGCCGATTCTCGGTGTCACGGTCTTATCCGTCATCATCCTGTCGTTTATTGCACCGGCGTTCCTCACCCGAACGAATCTGTTTGTTATGTTGCGGATTCTGTCGGTGACCAGCATCGTCGCCATGGCCCAGATGATCGTTATCGGGCTCGGCCAGATGAACCTGGCTGTTGGAGCCATTGGAGGGTTGGTAGCGATTCTATTCGGTGGCATGATGGAAGTCTATGGTATTCCGGTCCCGGCAGCAGCGCTCATTGGCTTGGTTATCGGCGTTGTATGCGGTTTCATCAATGGCGCGTTAATCGCTTTTACCGGAATCAACGGATTTATAATTACGCTGGCCACGATGTCGATTTATACCGGTCTTAACTACGGCATCACCGAATCGATCCCCTTTTACCATATGCCTAAACAGCTGATTGCATGGTATGACAGTTATCTTGGTCCAATTCCGAATATCGTGTTCATACCGTTGGCAACCGCGTCGTTGGTCGCATTGTTTCTCTTTCGCCACCCCTGGGGTCGCTATATTCTGGCAGTCGGCGGTAATCCGGCCGCCGCTGAACTTTCCGGCATATCCGTGCGTAAGACCACCCTGGTTGCGCACGCTGTGTCCGGCACCCTTGCCGCCCTTGCCGGTGTCGTTTCTGTAGCCCGCCTTGGCACAGCAGAACCAACTATCGGCGCGGCATGGTTGCTGCCATCTTTTGCCGCCCCGGTTATCGGTGGTGCCGTACTTGCGGGAGGTCATGTCTCCGTCGTCGGAACGATGATCGCAGTCGTTATGATTTTGCTCTTGGAAAATGGGCTGTTC
Source organism: uncultured delta proteobacterium (assembly GCA_963774425.1). Lineage (GTDB taxonomy): Bacteria > Desulfobacterota > Desulfobacteria > Desulfobacterales > JAFDCJ01 > JAFDCJ01. The sequence goes on from CAVZEZ010000038.1 coordinate 153,678, forward strand.
ATAGCACGCACCAACCCCTATTACATGGATTTTTTCCTCGGACTTCTCATCCTGGCAGCCGTAGCGTTTAACCGATGGCGAACTATCCAAAGTGAAAAGAAAGAGGCCGCCGTGGTAATTGGAGAAAAGGTATGACAACCTCAGCCTTGCAGGTAGAAAATGCGACTAAAAATTTCCCCGGCGTAAAAGCGCTTGATTCCGTTTCGCTCGACCTTCGGACCGGCGAAATTCACGCTCTCCTCGGCGAGAATGGCGCGGGCAAAAGTACCCTGATCAAGATCGTCACCGGTGTCTACCGGCCTGAAGAGGGAGAAGTTCGAATCGCTGGCAATCGGGTAAACTTCACCTCACCGCAGCATGCGCTTGCCGCCGGTATCGGTACCGTTCATCAGGAACGGAATCTGATTCCCGATTATTCAATTGCTGAAAATATCATGTTGGATCGCCTACCGACAAAATTCGGCCTAATCGATCGCAACTATATGCGGCAACACGCGAAACATTGGCTGAGTGTTCTCGACCTCCACATCGATCCTGATCTTCCAGTACGCAGACTTTCGGTCGCCCAGATGCAACTGGTTGAAATCGCACGGGCCCTTTCAATGCAAAGTCGCATCCTGTTGCTGGACGAACCCACCGCTTCCATTACCGGAAACGAGATCGCTATTCTATTCAAACTGCTGCGCCGGTTGAGAGATGAAGGTGTAGCCATTCTTTTCGTCAGTCATAAGCTTGAAGAAGTTTTCGAACTGTGCGACAAAGTGACAATCTTGCGTGACGGCCAAAATGCCTGTCAGGGTGTTTTGATTGAAGAACTCGACAAGCAGAAGATTGTTACTTACATGATTGGTCGCGATGAAGATGTCGGCGACATCGGCGAGCGCATAGACAAACTCGGTTCGACCAAATTGGAACTTAAGGATGTTTCAACGGGATGGGGCCACCAGCGGATCAACTTACAGGTTAAAGAAGGTGAGGTGCTCGGTCTTTACGGGCTGGTCGGCGCCGGGCGCAGCGAGCTGGCCAAGGTGATCATGGGCGCCGAACGCATAACCGGCGGTGAAATCCGGATTGAGGGCAAGCCGGCCCGTATCAGGAGCGTGCAGGATGCCCTCCAAAACTGGAGTATCGGCTACGTGTCTGAAAACCGCAAAGAAGAGGGCCTGATACTGGCCCATTCCGTTGCCAAGAATACCGGTATCACCATTTGGCATCGTCTTGGCAAGGTGCTGTCACTGTTCACCGACGCGTTGGAACGCCTCGAGATAAAACCCTTTATCGAAAAATTAAATGTTATCACGCCATCATTGGAGCAAAGTGTCGGCAACCTCTCCGGCGGCAATCAGCAAAAAGTCAGCGTTGCCAAATGGCTGGCGGCCAAGGTCGAGATCCTGATCATTGACGAGCCGACCGTCGGTATCGACATCCGCACCAAAGGATATTTGCACCGGCTGATCTGGAATTTGGCCAAGCAGGGGGTCGCAGTCCTATTGATCTCCAGTGATATGCCCGAGATGGTTTTGTTGGCCGACCGGGTGATCGTCATGAAAGACATGCAAATTGTCGGCGACCTGCCCAACAGCCGACAGTACGAAGAAATGAGCAACCAAATTATGCATTGCATTCATAAGTCTGAATTTGAATTCGATAAAACTATGAAAGACGGCGCCCTGGCGCCGCAAGGAGCCTAAACCATGCCCAACCCGACAGATCGAGCTCGTATCGGTCAAACAGACCTCAACGTAACCCGTCTTGGTATCGGCACTGCACCGATCGGCAACCTGCTTTCAGTAGTTTCCGAAGAGGATGCTCAGGGTGCATTTAAAGCGGCATTTAACGCCGGCGTGCGTTATGTCGATACGGCACCTTTCTACGGTTATGGCCTGGCCGAAAACCGTGTCGGCAGAGCGTTGGCCAACCATAACCGGGATGATTTCGTGGTTTCGACCAAGGTTGGACGTTTGATCCGACCAGGGCGACGCACGGGTACAGAAGTCTACGACGGTGACAAATCCTTCTATCTGGCCAATCCGGAAATGTGCTGTGTGCTGGACTATGGCTATGACGGTGTCATGCGATCGCATGAGGACAGCCTGGAGCGGTTGGGGCTGGATCGTGTTGATATTCTCCATATCCATGACCCCGACGATCATTTTGATTGGGCCGTCAACGGCGCATACAAGGCGCTTGACCGGTTGCGCAGTGAAGGGACCATCAAAGCGGTCAGTGCCGGCATGAATCAATGGGAAATGCTTTCCCGGATTACGGATTACGGTGATTTTGATTGTTTTCTACTGGCCGGACGATATTCATTGCTGGACCAGACGGCGCTATCCGAATTTTTACCCAAATGCATGGAGCGCGGAATTTCGATTATTCTGGGAGGCGTATTCAATAGCGGTCTGCTGGCCGATCCAAAACCGGGCATCACGTTTAACTACGTTGCGGCCCCCCAGGAACTTATCGATCAGGCCATCCGTATAGGCCAGGTATGTGAAAGCCACGGAGTCCCGCTCAAAGCGGCAGCGCTTCAATTTCCTCTTGCCCATCCGGCAATTGCAACTGTACTTACCGGAGTGCGCTCAGCAGCCGAATTTGAAGAAAACGAACGTCTTTTCCGCCATTCGATTCCCAATGATTTGTGGAGCGAACTAAAAGCTGAAGGCCTGCTGGCTGAACAGGCTCCGGTGCCTAACAATCAGGAGACGACCTAATGACTAAAACACCCTTTGTTGATTCACACCATCATTTTTGGGACCCTACCCGACGGGATTATTACTGGATGGGCGGGGATGAACTCGCATCAATCCGCAAACCCATCGGCCCGGAGGACTTGCGTCCGCTGCTGACCCAAAACAATATTGACCGCACGGTTATCGTTCAGACGGTTCCCACCGTGGAAGAAACAGAGGAACTTTTGTCTATTGCAGAACAGACCGATTTCGTTGCCGGTGTCGTCGGCTGGGTTGACTTGACCGATCCCGGCGTCAGCGATACTCTGGCTGAACTTCAATCCAGCACCCACGGTAAATGGCTGGTGGGGATTCGCCATCAGGTACACGATGAAGCGGATCCCGATTGGGTTGCCCGTGAGGACGTCATCCGTGGTATAAAGGCTGTGGGTGCTGCCGGCCTGGCCTATGATTTGCTGCCAAAGCAAAGGGAGCTGCCGGCCTGCCTGCCGGCAGTTGATGCCAACCCGCAAATGCGGTTTATTGTTGATCACATTGCCAAACCCCTCATCGCGGAGGGCGAGATGGAACCCTGGGCCTCACGCCTTGAGGAACTGGCTAAAAGACCGAATGTCTATTGCAAATTGTCAGGCATGGTTACTGAAGCCGATTGGAAATCCTGGCAGCCGGAAGATCTCAAGCCCTATGTCGACCGCGTAATTGAATGGTTTGGAGAAGATCGGGTAATGTTTGGATCCGACTGGCCCGTGTGTCTGCTGGCTTCAGATTATGCCATAGTCAAGGGAACCCTGGAAAGCCTTCTTGGCAACCCGCAGGGCGACACGTACGCTAAAATCTTTGGCGGCAACGCTACGGCTTTTTATCGACTTTAGCAAGCTGGCCTTAGGATCCATAAAGGAGTTGTGATGCCGACAGTATTGGGCAAAACATTCACCCGGCGTGAACTGGCCCGCCGCGTCGGTGATTTCTCACAAATTTTTGGGGTTGAACTTCTCTCCCACGCTGATGGCCGGGAGCGGGCCCTGAGAATGCTGCGTTTCCGTACCGGTTCCGGGTTGAGCTTCGATATCATGGTGGACCGCGCTATGGACCTGGGTGGAATGACACTTCGCGGGGTGCCCATCGGCTGGCACTCGCCTACCGGTTTCAGGAACCCCTGGCTGCACGAAGTGGATGCTGAAGACGGCCTCGGCTGGCTGCGGTCTTTTTCGGGGATGATGAACAGCTGCGGGCTCGACCACATAATGGGCGTCACCGAGGACACATCCGAGCATTACTGTTATCCCGATCGGAGCCGGGTTGTCCATAATCTGCACGGACGTATCAGTTATCAGCCGGCACGGCTGACAGGGTATGGTGAGCGCTGGGATGGTGATCAATGTTTTCTGTATGCGACCGGTGAAATTCGCCAAGCTGCTATGTACGGGGAGAACCTGATCCTTGAACGACGAATTGAAGCTGAGGTTGGCACCGACACGGTTACCTTTTATGATCGGGTTCGCAACCTTGGATTTTATTCAACACCCCACGCCCTGTTATATCATGTTAATCTTGGATGGCCGGTGGTTGATAAAGAAACACGATTGGTCGCACCCATCCGATCAACACCCTTTATGACTCATGACCCCGAAGCCACAGACATCGGTCCCATTGAGCAGAATGATCCGCAATCGAGATTTTTTCAGCAGGTTTATGAACATCAGGTGATCGTTGAAGACGACGGCACGGCCAGAGCGGCCCTGGTTAATGAAAATTTTAAAACACCGGCCGGGGAAACCGGGTTAGCCCTGGAAATTGCTTACGACGGTCGAGCAATGCCGGCCCTGTTCCAATGGCAGAATCTGCAGGAGGGGAATTATGTCGTTGCCATTGAACCGGCAACAGTTCATGGAGGATCGCGTGCCGATTGGAAGGAACGCGCTGAGCTTCAGATTCTTGAACACAATGACCAGCAGGATTATCGGCTGGCCATAACACCGCATGCCGGTGCTGTAGATATCACCGCGCTTCAGGATCGTTTGCGTATCCTGGAATAAAGCAATTGTGTCTTAGAATGATAAGGAGAAACAAAATGGGAAAATCCGTTTTGGAAATAGTTAAACAAACCGGTATCGAAATCGTTGAGGATGGGAATACCATTTACTGGCAAGGTGAATACGGTGGCCAAATCAAACCAAGGGGACCGCTGGCCGGGAAAAAAGTAGCCTGTATCGTGGGAAGCGAGTTCAGCGATTTTCAGGCCTATTACCTGGCTTCTTACATCGGAGAATTCGGCGGAGAGCTAGAGTTTCTCTGTGTGGATTGGGTTACCTATAAATATACGCGGCCAAACATTAAGTCCAAAGGTGTTGTCGGAATGTGGGGCTTGAGCCTGGACCCCATTCCGGTGATGGGAACTTCCAAGCACCGCTGTAAAAATCTCAAAGACGCGGATGCCGCTGACTATGATGCCGTTACCATACTTGGCGGTCACTCTGGAGATGTCATCGTAACTGAGAAAGAAGTTGCTGATTTTTTGAATACCGCCCGGGAAAACAGAGCTGTGATCGGTGGTATCGGTGCCGGAATCATGTCAATGATCCGATGCGGCATGATGGCGGGCAAGTCCTGCACTGGCAACGGGTTGGTCGATTATATGCTCAAAAAGATTGCTGATTTTAAAAATTTAGCAGTTGTAATTGACGATCGGATTGTCACCGCTCAGGATACGGTGAACACACCGGAATTTGTGCGGGCACTCTGCTCTGTTATTGATCCGGATTTTGTGGATCAGCGCAAAGACATTCTATCCGGCAAAAAAATGTTGGTGATTGCCGGTGAGGATTTCGAGGACATCGAACTGGCCGTGCCAGTGATGGAATATATTTATCGCGGCGCGAAAGTTATCCTAGCCACATTTACACCGGTTATTCGCTCCCGTCCGCCCTTGGTCGGGCTGGATGTCGTACAGGGAAACTTTGGTATGTCGGTACCGTTTCAGGAAATTCCCCAAAGCTATTACACTCTTAAAAAACTGGACGCCGTGGGCATGGATGAATTTGACGCCATTCAGATTCCGGGCGCGTTCTGCCCCTATAATATTGTTGAAGCCGGGACACCCTTAGAATTTTTGAAACAGGCCCACGCGGCGGGCAAAATTATCACCTATATCTGCCATGGCGGCATTCCGGTAGCAGCGGCTGACTTGATTAAAGGAGTTAAAGCCACGGGATGGCAGGCATCAAAGGATTCGATTGAAATCATGGGCGGTGAGTACAATGAAAATTGGGCAGCAGTGGTTGACGGCCGTCATGTTTCCGGGCGAACACCCCCTGAAATTCCCGAGTACGTTGATGCTATTACTGTGGCATTGCTAAGGAATTAAAATTATAGAACCTATCCCCAAACTGCATTTCCCTCGTGCTGTCCAATTGCATAAGCAAGGGCGCAGATTGACGCCGAAATTGGGCCAAAAGGCCATTTGTGGATGGAAACTAGCTAGTGCCCATCCATCAAAGGGTCTTTTACAATGATGGGCACCGGATGGTGTTTCCAATCCAGAAATGAGAATTTTTGCCCAAGGTCAAGGAAATCAAGCACTTGCGCGGAGGCGTAGCTTGCTACGCCGCACAAGCAAGGGCGCAGATTGACGCCGAAATTGGGCCAAAAGGCCATTTGTGGATGGAAACTAGCTGAATATGTGTTTTCACGCGCATATGGGGCCTTCGTAACGCAAAAAAGAGCTTTTTTCCTCAATCTTATTAGCCCACCATGGGGGCGTGGTCATGTCAAAGTCGTCAGACAGTCATTTTCAGCTGAGAAACGCTCTCTGCGGAGGCTCGGGTCAAAAGATCGACGTCGCTGCTATACGAGACAAAGCGCATTCCCTTTTCAATCCAGGATTTCAACATTTTCAGATCGGACATGTGTATGCCGGGGATAACATCATTTTTTCGGCAAACATTCAGTACCTTGTCGATGGCTTCCACCTCTTTGGGATGCGAGGTCTGGCCGGGTATCCCCAGGCCGACGGACAAATCGGAAGGGCCGACAAAAATGGCATCGACCCCGGGTGCGGTCGCAATGGATTCTATATTGGTGATGGCTTCGGGACTTTCTGCCTGCACGGCGATGAAGGTGGACTCATTCGCCCGGGCTAAATATTCCTCGGCCTTTGGCCGGGTATATAAGCTATGCGCACGACACAATGCCACGCCGCGATTGCCCAAGGGCGGGTATTTTGCGTGAGTCATGATTTCCCCGACCTCCTGTGTCGTGTTGACCTGGGGAACCAAAAGCCCGGCGGCACCGCAATCCAGCGGCTTGAGGATCGTTTCGCGACGGATTTCAGGAATACGAACGATGGTAGAGACTCCTGCTCCCCTGGCGGCTGCAATGATATCTGAGACGGTCTCGGGAGAATAGGAGCCGTGTTCATTGTCAAGGATAAAAAAATCAAATCCGCATCGCGCCAGCATATAGACAAGATTGGGATTGCGGATTTCAGAAATCATCGTACCTATCATGAGATTGCCGCTCTTTAGTTCATGTTTCAGCTCAGTCATATTCCCTCCGTTTTTTGAGATGATGTAGCTCTTATTGCTGTTGGAATTCCACTTCTTCAACCAATATGAAAATCTTGTCAATGGATGAAACCGTAAAGATTAAGACCGGGCATCCAATCCAGCGCCATTGATTATTCAAACGGTCTCTTTTGTCTTTATCTTGCGGCCGTATTATTTTATTTGCCCATTAGAAATTTCCTGCCCAGCAGTGCGGCACCCCGCAGGGACGATTCGGTTTCAAACCGGTACCCACAATTGCGCATCCACTTAGTCTTGGCCCGTATCAGAGATGAATTAACGGCCCCGCCCGAGACCAGGATTCCATGTTTCAGAGGCATTTCGAAGGAAATCTCCTTGAGATGCTCTCGCTGATATTCGCACAATCCTCTAACCATTGCCGCCAGCAATTCTTCCCGCGAGGTTTCCTCAGTAAGTCCTTTGAATTCGGCTTTCAGCGGATCGAGCGAATAGCGGGAGCCCATCAGGTACGGAACATAGGAAACACCACTATCGCGTTCCAGCCATCGATCTATGGCATTGGGCATAAAATCGTCGAAAAATTCATCTCGAGACATTTCGCTGCAAAAAAGTCCTTTGAACCATTCAAATGCCTTGCCCTGAGCGTTCATTACAAAAAAAGAAAACCAGCGGTCGGGTATGACATGGGTGCGAATATTGTAGTTAGCGGAGGCAAAACACCGGGGCAGGCACACCATGGAAATTTCGCACGTGCCGTTGATGTTGAAAATCTCCCCTGGATCCTGAATGCCAATCGAATAAGCCGCTAGAACCGCATCGTTTCCTCCTATCACCACCGAGGGTTGTTTTTTTAGACCCAGTTGACGGGCCAACTCGATTTTCAAGCGACCGGTGCTGCTGTCAGCCGGCATTAACTTCGGCAGTCGCGTCAACGGCAGGTCGAAACAAGCGGCAATATCTTCGTTCCAGGCCAGATTATTGCTGTTCGTGTTGTACAAGGCGGTCAAGGAAGCGGAGGAGGGATCCATGGCGAAATGGTCGCTTAGCCATTTGGCCATAAACGTGTTGGAATGCCCGAAAATGTGGGTTTTTTTAAAAATATCGGGGAGATTATCCTTTATCCAGAGAATGCTGGCAAGTGAACATCCCCCGGCTACCGGCATGTTCGCGGTGGTTTTCAACAAAGACTCCAAACCGATCGTTGCGATGATATTCCGCGCTTGAACTCGTGAGCGCTGATCCAACATTAAAATTGCCGGATAGACGGCTTGGCCGTCTTCATCCATAGCTGTCAATCCGGGGGTAGTCCCCGAAAAAGCGACAACATCCACCTCGGCCATCCGATCGGCCATTGCGGCACATCCCGCTTTAAAGGCCGTTTGCCACTTTGCCGGCTCGATATCGCTAAATAGCCCATCATTATAGGTGTTAATCGCATATTCCAGCGATATTTGCCGGGTGAGCGTCAATCCATCCTCGTTGGCTTCAAATATACCCATTTTCATGGACGTGGTCCCAATATCGGCGCTCAGTATTATCATATTGTCTCCTCTTAAGCTTTGCCGGCCGCGGTTAGAAAGCGTCAATCAAATTCTCTTAACATATCTATAATAAAAGCGTTGTAACTGAATAAAATTTATTCTGTTGGATTATGTTGAAATAATTCTTGACAGATAGTTGCATATAAGCATACTTGTATACAATCATTTTGCCAATAAAAAATTTATTCTTTACGAGGACTATCTCCTATGACCAAATGCATCGGAATCATCGGATTAGGACGCTGCGGCATGCCTGCGGCGGAAAAATTCATGGAAGCGGGCTACCAGGTGATCGGACGAGCCCGAAGACCTGAGGTAATCTCGGCCTTCGAAAAACTCGGCGGCATCCATGCGGACAATCCTGCGCAGATGGCTGAGCAAACCGACCTGATTATTGTGATCGTGCTAAATGACGAACAGGTTTTCGATGTAATAACGGGGCCTGACGGCGTTCTGCAGGCCGCCAAACCCGGTACCCTGGTAATCTGCATGAGCACCATCAATCGGGCGAACCTGCAATCTGTCTGCGCAAGCTGCAACGAAAAGGGTGTAGACTTCGTGGATTCGCCATTCACCGGTGGACCCGGCCGTATCACCGCGGGCACGTTAACGCTGATTTGCGCGGCCAAGCCCGGGACGATGGAAAAAGCGCGGCCTCACCTTGAGGTGATGGGCCGGATCACCCTTGCCGGCACCGAACCCGGCATGGCCCAGGCGGTCAAGCACTGCAATCAGCTCATGGTATGCGCCATACACGCCGCCACTATCGAGTTGATTACGCTGGCCGAAAAGACGGGCGCCGATCCCAAGCTGGTTTGTGATGTGATCGGAAGCGGCATCGGCGGCAGCGACTATTTCAGGCTCTTATCGAAGGCTATAAACGAAAAAACCGCCTCGCCGGGCGGCATGGGCCAGCTTTGGAAAGACATTAACCTCATAATCACCTCGGCCCGGGAGCACAACCTTCCCCTGCTGGTGGCCAACTCCACGGCCCAATATTTTAACATGGCCGTGGCCCAGGGACTTGCCGACAAGGACTCCGCCCTTTTACAGAACGTTCTGCGCCGAATGATAGAGGGTGAATAATCAAACAGCCCCGGTGGGCGAATTCAAATGGGAATAATGCTAAGGAGAATTAATCATGCAGATTGATCAGGAGCTATGCATCGCTTGCGAACAGTGCGTGCCATACTGTCCGGTGGGAGCCATCAGTGTCGAGGACACTGCGATCATCGATCTGGACGAGTGCGCCGAGTGCGGAAGCTGCCTCAGGTGCGCAGACTGCCCCACTGACGCCATTTTCCAGCAGGAGCTGGAATACCCGCGCACGGTGCGCAGTATCCTAAGCGATCCTCTAACCATTGCGACCGAGTCGGGTATCAGCGGCCGGGGCACCGAGGAGATGAAAACCAACGAAGTCACCGGCAGGTTCAATCTGGGCGAGGTGGGGGTCGGCGTGGAAGTGGGCCGACCGGTAACCGGGGCACGATTCAAGGATGTAGAGAAGATCGCTCAGGCTGTTGCCGCTCTCGGGGTAAAGTTCGAAACCTGCAATCCCACGACTTCTTTAATGTCCGATACCTCAACCGGCAAATTCAAGAACGAACTTTTGAATGAAAAAGTACTATCGGCTATTTTGGAGTTCTCGGTGCCTGAGAACACTCTCCCTGATGTGCTGGAGGCCTTGAATAAGGTGGCCGGAACGGTGGATTGCGTGTTCACGGTCTGTGTGGCCTGCAAGACGGACAAGAACGAGAATGTATCCTCTTACAAATATTTAGAAATATCCGGGGTGTGGTACGCGCCTAACGGCAAGACCAACGTGGGCCTGGGCCGTCCCCTGGTCAAGGAGGCATAGGAGCATGACGCATACACTTCACCGGGTTGGCAGCGAGGAAAGTCTGTGGGAGGATTTTGTTATCCTGGCAATGCCCAGCAAAGACATCAATCATGAAGGTTCCGGTCCCAGGTTGCAGGAAATCATTCGCATCTGCCTGAAAGAAGGCGCAATTAAGGCCGGCGACGCTCGTTTGGGTAACGAGTATCGCCAGGGCGGCCTTGAGAAAATGATTGAGAATATCGAAGATCGGGCCGTGGTAACTGCCGTGTTTAACGATGCCAAGAAAGTAGTAAACGCCCTTAAGGCCATCAAAGACGGCGAATTCGGTATGAGCATCGTCGTGAGTGGACTGTTTGACCGGGTCAAGCAATGCACCCATGAAGCCGGTCTCAAGGTACACACCGTCAATACCTCGTTAGGTCGCTGGGGAGCTACCGATAAGCTGCCCGATACCGATATCATGGCGTTTCAGTCAATGTGCGGTCATGGGATGGTGTCGGTAAATCTGATACTGGATACTATCGAGCGGCTTAAAAAGGGCGAGATGACTTTGGATGAGGCGGGCGAACGGCTGTTTCGACCCTGCCAGTGCGGCATCTTCAACATCGACCGGGCAAAAAAGATGCTGCAGGCCATGATGTGATGCCGGACGTTTAAATTTGATGTACGACGGCTGCCGAAGGAACCTCTATTTACAGCACAATTTGAGTAAGTCGTTTTTTTATAAGCAAAAGTTTTTCCCTTAGGCGTATCCTTAAAATAATCTAACGAGGGTGGTACGATATGAATGAGCAAAAATTGACCGTATTGGCTGTTTTCAAAGCCAAACCCGGCGGTGAAAAAAAGCTTTACGAAGTTTTGAGTGCGATGGCCGACGAGGCACGCAATGACCCAGGCTGCCTTTTGTTCGAGTGCAAAAAAAGCCGGGACCACGACGACCTTTTCCTGTTCCACGAGGAATGGAGCAGTCAGGCCGAGGTGGACAACCATCTCAAAATGCCTTACCTGGCCAGGTATCGTGAGCAAAGGACCCCCTATCTGGAGGGCCCTCCAGAGGTGAGTGCTTGGATCAGCTAACCCAAAATCCAATCGGCTTAAAAAACTATGTGTATTCATGGAATCAGCCGGCGAATAGGCCGTGCTGATATTGCCGGCGGCTTGCCCACCTGCAAGTCGACCGATTCATTTTTTTAAAAAAAGAGAGGAGTTAATGATGAGCCTGACAGGAAAGGTCTTTCTAATTCTGGCTGCAGCCATGTTGATCATTGGGACGGGGGGAGCGGTTCAAGCCGCTGACACGACTGACCTGGCATTTGCATTGCACACCGCTCCTGGTGGGCCTGAGCATGCTGCGGTTGAAGTTTTTAAAGGACTTGTGGAGTCGCGCAGCAAAGGTCGCCTTACGGTCACCCTGTTTCCCGGAGCTCAGTTGGGCGGCGAGCGCGACAACCTGGAACAGCTCAAACAGGGCGAGGTGGCCCTCACGCTTTCAGGCGACTTGTGCGTTTCTCTGTACGCACCGAAATACAGCCCAACGATTATTCCCTTCGTATTCCCTTCGGTGGAAGACGTCTTTGAAGCCTGGGACGGCATGATCGGCAAGAACATCAGGGAAAACTTTATGGAAAAGGGAGGGGTTCACTTGCTTGGCGTGCAGCGCCGTGGATCACGTATGCTTACCGCCAAAAAGGCCATTCCCACCCCCGCAGAGGTGAAAGGGCTCAAGATCAGGGTGCCCGAGATTCCCACTTGGGTGGAAGTCTGGCGTGAGCTGGGTGCGCTGCCCACCGTTGTCGCTTGGCCTGAAGTCTTCGGCGCCTTGCAGACCGGCGTAGTGGAAGCCCAGGAAAATCCTCTTTATCTCATTTATACCACCAAACTTTATGAGGTGCAAAGCTACGTGATGCTCACTGCCCACGTGCACGCCGCCTTCCACTGGTTGATGAGCGACAAGGTCTTAAGCTCACTTCCCGCAGATTTACAGAAGATCGTGATGGACAGCGCCGTTCAGGCCGCTGAGTACGGTGACATGCTGACTGCCAAGCAAGAAGAAGGCTACAAGAAAAAACTGAAAGAGGCAGGCATGACGGTGATGGCGGTAGACGTAAAGCCCTTCATCGAAAAGGCCAAACCCGCTATCGAGCGCATCAGAAAGGATTGGGCACCGGGCGTGTATGAAGAAGTACAAAAAATCATCTCCAATTAGACTTCTATAATGATGGATGGAGCAAAGGGCCGGCCGGAGGGGAGGGCCCTTTGCCACCCACTTAAGGACTCACTCCAAAATATCTTCACATTTATTACGCCGATGCATCCTGAACGTGGAAAAATCAAAAGGAACGCTATGAGCTCAGCACCAGATTTAGAATCCACGACCCAGGTCACCGATATTAGGCGGTCTGATCCCAATACTTATTCTGGCCGGGCAGTCAAACGTTTCAATCGGGTGCTGGACGATAGTGCCTTGATGCTCTTTATCCTGCTTCTGGCTGTAGCCAGCTTGCAAGTGCTTTCACGCTATGTGCTGGTGGCACCCCTTCCCTGGACCGAGGAGCTGGCCCGGTTTTTATTGGTCTGGGTGACATTTTTAGGAGCGGCCAGCGTCACCCGCCGTAAGTTGCACATTGCGGTGGAGTTTTTGTCCGCCAAGTTCCCGCCGCCGCTTGGCAATGCTGTCAGTGCCGTTCAATATTTATTGATGATCCTGTTTCTGGCCGTGGTGTTCTGGGGGACCCTGGTGATGTTCAAGTCCTCCTGGCCGGTGCATGCAGGCACCCTTCCCTGGCTCAGCATGTCGTGGGTCTATCTGGGCGCCGTTTTGGGCATAAGCATCATGCTCGTCGTCACAATCTTCCATTTTTGGAGCGCTTTACTGGCGATGCGCTGGTCCTCCGCCAGGGACAAGGAGTAGTACATATGTTGGCATGGCTATTTCTGTGTGCACTTTTGGCGTTGGTACTTTCAGGCATGCCGGTCGGTTTTTCGATGGGGGTCACGTCCCTGATCGTTATCGTGGTAGATCGTGGGATAGATTCCATCCCTTACGGCATTGTGGCCCAGCGTATGATCTACGGTGTAAATTCCTTTCCCCTTCTGGCCATTCCGTTTTTTCTGCTCGTAGGCCGTCTCATGAACACCGCGGGCATTACGGACCGCATATTTTCTTTCTGCAATTCGCTGATCGGCCATATTCGAGGGGGATTGGGCCACGTCAACATATTGGCCAGTATGATCTTCGCCGGTATGAGCGGTTCGGCGGTCTCCGATGCCGTGGGCTTGGGTCAGATGGAAATCAAAGCCATGAAGGACGCGGGCTACGACCCTGAATTCAGCGCGGCGGTTACAGCGGCCTCGGCTACCATCGGACCCATAGTGCCCCCCAGTATTCCCATGGTGATGTTCGGGGTCCTTGGTAACGTTTCGGTAGGATCTTTGTTCATCGGCGGTTTGATACCGGGTGTTTTGATGGGACTTTTCATGATGGTTACGGTTTCTGTCATCGCCAAACGCCGCCATTATCCGGTCAGAACTCGGGCTTCAGCCCGTTCGGTGGTCAGGGCCACCGGAAAGGCCTTTTTTCCGCTGCTTAGTCCCGCCATCTTGATTGGCGGCATCTGGTTGGGAATGTTTACTCCCACCGAAGCGGCGGCGGTGGCAGTGCTCTATTCATTGTTCCTGGGCGTGGTGCTTTATCGGGAAATCAACTTTAAGACTCTTATTAAGGTGATGCGCGAGGCCCTGGATGACACTGCAATATTGCTGTTCATTATCTCGGCTGCATCTCTGTATGGTTGGTTTCTGGCCCGCTACCAGATAACAATCACCATCGCCGAAAGCATTATGGCGCTCACCCAGGATCCACTCTGGATACTTTTGATCATCAACGTGTTCCTTCTGGTGGTGGGCTTTTTCATGGAAAGCCTGGCCGCTATTAACATACTCACACCCATTTTGATCCCCATCGCGTTAAAAGCGGGCATCGATCCGATTCATTTCGGGGTGATGATGGTGCTCAATCTGATGATCGGACTTATAACGCCGCCGGTGGGTATGGTTCTTTATGCCACCCAACGGGTGGCCGGCATACCCTTCGAGCGGCTGCAAAAGGCTGTCTTGATATTTTTCATACCGCTTATTGTCGCGCTTTTGTGCATCACCTTTTTCCCGCCGCTAACCACGTGGCTTCCCACTACGATCATGCGCTAAGCAATCGGATGAGGGGATTGGGGAATATTAAACCGGTTGAAAGTCAAAAAAATGCCAATGTGAGAAGAGGTTCCAACCAATTTAACCTACTACTGCATTTTTCTGTAAATTTCGCGCCAATACGGCGGTTGATTAGGAGGAAGTATGAGCAAAAAAAAGGTGGCCTTCATCGGGCTGGGCGTCATGGGCAAACCCATGGCTGCCAATCTCATCGAAGCGGGCTATGAACTGGCTGTCTATGATTTAAATCCCGCTCCAGTCAAGGAGCTTGCCGACAAAGGAGCCCGCGCTGCTTCGAGCTGCGCCGATGCGGCGGAAGGGGCGGACACCATTATTCTGATCCTGCCGGCCGATCCCCAGGTAAAAGAGGCGGTCTTGGGAGAAAAGGGTATTCTGGAGGGGGCCAAACAGGGAGCTACTCTGATAGATATGACCTCGCTTTCGCCCCATACCTCTAAAATAATCGCTGCAGAAGTCGCAAAAAAGGGTATTGATTTTTTAGACGCTCCTGTCTCAGGCGGCAACATCGGGGCTGCAAAAGGCACTCTTACGATTATGGTGGGCGGCGATAAGGGCGTTTTGGAAGCTCAGCGCGATTTGCTCGAGGTTATGGGTAAGACCATCTTCCATGTCGGCGGCGTGGGTATGGGTGAAACCGTCAAAATGGCCAACCAGATAATGGTGGCGGTTCACACGGCGGCTGTCGTGGAGGCATTTGTTCTGGCGGTGAAGCTTGGGGCCGATCCCCAGGCGGTCTATGACGTACTGAAGGTAAGCGCTGGCGGCTCGTGGATTCTGGAGAACCGTCTGCCCAACTACATCATGCCGCATAACTTCACCCAACCCGGATTTTCCATGGATCTTTTGCGCAAGGACATAGGCCTGGCGTTAGATACGGCCAAGCTGGAAAAAGTTCCTACGCCATTGGTCGCCCAGGTTTTCCAGACACTCTCCATGGCCAGCGCCAGCGGACGTGGCGAACAGGATTACTCGGCAATGGTGGAGATATTCGAGGAATGGGCCGGTGTGAAGGTGGAAAAACACACCTAGAATCTACAGACCTTCGGGATAAGACACGACCATGAACTGGGCGGTTTATGGGAAACGTGTCTCAAGCACATGAACAAACTGAGGATTTCGAATGAAGACGGCAGAACTGCTCATCAAGGGACGGGCTCTATTCGACGGCCACAAATATCTGACTGGCCAGGCTGCGGCCGTTCTGGTGCAAGGGACACGCATCAAGGCGCTGGGCGATCAAGCCATGGCGGCTGCCGGCACGGATATCCAGGTGCTGGAATGCGCTGAACAAACGCTTTTGCCCGGATTGATCGACTGTCACAACCATCTTTCTTTGGATCCAATGCTGCCCGGGTACCTCTTGCGCATGCAGGATGCATTGCCCGAGTTGACATTGAGGGCGGTGCGCAGCATGCAATGCGATCTTTTGAGCGGGGTAACCACCTCCCGATGCCTCGGTGACAAGGAGTTTTTGGACATTCATTGCCAAAGCGCCCAAGACGCCGGCCGATTGGCGGGACCCCGATTGGTCGTGGCCACCCGGGGGATAAGGGCGCCCCATGGTCATGGTTTTGTGGGTTATCCCTTCTGCGGGCCGGAGAATATCCGGGCCGCGGTACGTGAAAACCTGTCGGCCGGTGCGGATATAATAAAAATATATCTGACCGGTTCGTTGCGGTCGGCTTTCGGACTCCCCTGCACCTTCAGCGAGGAGGAAGTAAGGGTCCTGGTGGAAGAGGCACACCGCGCGGGGCGCAGCGTGGCAACCCACTGTATCGGCGGATCGGGTCTGGATCTGGCCCTGCGGTGTGGCATCGATGTGATCGAGCACGGTTATTTCATGACCCCGCAGCAGATCAAGGCCTTGGCAGACAGCCCGGCCTGGTTGGTTCTGACTCCCAGCATATTTTTCACGGATGCGCGCCTGGAGACGCTGCACGGCCGACTTAAGGAGGCTCACCGGAACCAGCGATCCGAGGTGGCACGGGTCATGGAACAGGCCGTCGCGTCGAACGTGCGCTGGGCAATCGGCACCGACGGCATGCACGGAGAACTGGTGGGTGAGCTTGAGCACCTGGTGGGCTTCGGGGCATCTGCGGCCCAGGCCATCGCCGGAGTTACGATACGGGCAGCCGAAATGATGGGTATGGAAAACGAGATTGGCAGTCTGGCTCCGGGCAAAATGGCCGACGTGATCGGGGTAAAGGGAGATCCCCTGGAAAAAGTTTCGGTCCTTAAAGAATTGAGCACCGTGATCCAGGCCGGTAAGGTGATTACGGCAGAACGATCAGAATAGCGGACGTGCAGCCCATTTCCACGGGGCAAGCTGTTTAAGTAAACTATCGAATGCAGGTGGTCAATTTATTTCGGGCCCAAATTGTTCATTAACACAAAACAAGAGGAGAAAATGATGAGAAAAAAAATGCTTGCTAAAATTGAGATTTGTTTCATTGGATTGGTATGCGCGGCTGTGATTTTAACAGCTCCGGCGACTGGTTTCGCCAAGCTTACCCTGAGGTTCGCCCATTCCGAATCGACCACCAACATACGCCACGACACGGTTTTGTTTTATGCAGAACGCGTCAAGGAACTCAGCGGTGGAGAAATTGAGATTCAAATTTTTCCATCGGGTCAAATGGGCACTCACACCCAATGTCAGGAGATGGTGGCAACCGGCGCTCTGGATTTTTATCCGACGACTGCCGGTTTGGTATCTGTTTTCGATCCGAACCGTAGCCAGGAATTGATCGAATTGCCGTATCTTTTCGATAACTATTCCCAGGCCTATGCGTTTATGGATACCGACTTCGTCAGCAAAATTTATGAACCCCTGCAGGAAAAAGGCATCCTTTATCTGGCTACCTGGGACAATGGGTTCAGGCATTTGACCAACAGCAAAAGACCGGTCTATAAACCGGCCGACATGGATGGACTCAAGATACGGGTGGTTAAATCGGAAATGTCGATAAAAATTATCAGCTCTTTAGGGGCCAATGCAGTTCCCATGGCTTACTCAGAGCTATATACGGCTTTAGGTTCAGGGGTGGTTGACGGGCAGGAGAATCCTTTTATGAACATCTATGCCTCCAAGTTCTACGAAGTTCAGAAGTACATGTCCGTGACCAAGCATCAGTACAGCACCCTCCCGCTTATTTTCTCGAAGCAGAGATGGGACACCCTGAACGATAAACAAAAACAAATCATTAAACAAGCCGCTTTGGAAGCTGCAACCTACATGCGAAAGAAGGTCGGCGCCAATGAAGACAAGCAGCGCCAGGCAATGGAAGAAGCGGGCATGAAAATTAACGACGTCCCCGATCTCGTACCGTTTCGCCAAGCGGTGCAGCCGGTTTATGAATGGGCACGAGAGAAATGGGGTGCGGAGCGAGTCGATGGGATCTTGAAAATGGTTGAAGAAATCAGGGCGAAGTATCCTGAAGACGGTACCTATTACGGTCAATAAATCGCACGGTGATCTTCACCGAATTATCTGCGGTCTGATCGGTTTGGGCCTCTGTAATCAACTTTGTCACGATGTTTGACCGATCAGCCGCAGCTACTGGAAATTTGCGCGAACCCTACCCTACCAAGGGATTTTTGTCTCAGAGGGACGGAAAGATTTAACCATGCCTGATTCCAAAAAGAATGCATTCGATTATATTTATAAAGGGGGAGAAATACTCGCCGCGATCGCCTTCATCTCCTTGTGCGTCAGCGTGAGCGTGCAGGTGATCGCAAGATATTTTTTTAACCATGCCTTCGGCTGGGGCGAGGAGTTTCCGATTTTCATTTTTCTGTGGGTTAGCTTCCTGGCGGCAGCGATCGCCTACCGGGATGG
The DNA here is from genome assembly GCA_963774425.1 of uncultured delta proteobacterium. Lineage (GTDB taxonomy): Bacteria > Desulfobacterota > Desulfobacteria > Desulfobacterales > JAFDCJ01 > JAFDCJ01. The sequence continues at coordinate 172,340 of CAVZEZ010000038.1, forward strand.
AAGTCATCTCAGCGTCGATTTCCTGGTCGAAAAATATCCGCCCAAAATCCGAAAGATTGTGCATTATGTCAACCTGATCCTCTGCCTGATATTCATGCTTTTGATAGTTTATTTTGAGGGCAATATGACATGGGCCACGAGGACAAGCACATTCGTGGTGATGAAAATATCCAAAGCATATTGTTATGTCGGTATACCTCTATCCTGTTTGCTGTTTGCCGTTTTTATTGTCGAAAAGCTGACAAAACCGTACAACCCTAAATGAGCCTAAACAAAGTGTTTCAATTGGGGTGAAAGACAACCGATTTCATTTTATCAAACAACAAGAGGTCAAATGGACACTGTAATCATCTGCGGTTTGGGGTTTATTATTTTTGCGCTGTTTCTAAGAGTTCCAGTTGCCCTCGCTGTCGGGATGTGTGCGCTTCTGTATGGCTTTGTTACGGGTATTATTCCCATCACAGCCATGGTTCACCGAATGACCCTGTCCACTGAGTCCTGGCCGCTTATGGCAGTCCCATTTTTCGTTTTGATGGGCAATGCGCTAAACAGGGGTAAATCGGGACAATGCCTCATGGATCTTGCCAACAGCCTGGTTGGCTCGTTCTGGGGGGGGCTGGCGTCGGTTTCCATCGTCATCAGTATGTTCTTTGGTGGGTGCTCCGGCTCCGCGGTTGCGGATGCATCCAGTGTCGGTTCGGTTTTGATACCTGAAATGGTCGATAGAGGTTATGGCAAAGGTTACAGCGCGGCCGTCAATGCGGCTTCTTCCACTATCGGAATCATTATTCCACCGAGTATTCCAATGATCCTTTACGGATGGATCACCGAGGTCTCCATACGGGATCTTTTTCTGGCCGGATTGATCCCGGGGGTCCTCGTCGGGGTTTTTCAGATTGTGGTGGCCGGATACATAGGCCATCGGCGTAAATATTACGTGGTGCAACGTGCCAATCCGGCTATGATTTGGAATAACTTTAAGAAAAGTGCTCTGGCCCTATTTACTCCCATCCTGGTCATGGGCGGGATCCTGTTTGGCGTTTATACGACTACCGAAGCCGCTATATTCGGAGCGCTGTACGTTATCCTGATCGAGCTGCTCTTTTACAAGGGACTAAACTTCAAGAGCTTGTACGAAATTATCGTTCAGTCGGCTAAGGTGACCGGTGTGGTACTGTTTCTAATAGCCACCTCCTTTATGTTAACTTACATAATTCTGCTTAGCGGGTTGCCCGGCATATTGACAACCAGCCTGGAAAACATTATTCCTAATGGAACGGTGTTGTTGCTCGCCATTGCGGGAGTGTTGCTGGTAACCGGGACTTTTTTGGATCTGGCTCCCTCTCTGCTCATTTTTTCTCCAATTTTATACCCGTTGGGATTGAAGTTCGGTGTTAACCCGGTCCAAATGGGCGTCGTGATCGTTATGACGCTTGCGATCGGCCTGTTTACCCCGCCTGTGGGTCAAACATTGTATATCTCGGCGCTGCTGGCAGATACACCGATTGAAGATGTCAGTCGGAATATAATCTGGTTTTTGATAGCGATCGTATTCGTGATTGCATTGACAATTTTCTTTCCCCACGCCACCATGTTTTTGGCCGGTCTATAGCGCAACGCAACAGACAGCCTCTGTGGAGAATCTTTTTCCGTCATAATTCCAGATTTTGGATAATGCGGCGAACCCCAGGCGGAAATTAATTAAATTAGGTTTTGTTAACCATGAATTTAAATTATTTGAAAGCCGGCCGGCTGATGGAGCCGTACCGTTCCATCGCCGACCAAATATACCTAAGTCTTCAAAATAGTATTATCAATGGCGAAATACAGCCAGGCGAGCGCTTGTTTGAAATGGAATTGGCCAAAACCTTCCAGGCAAGTAGAACCCCTGTGCGGGAAGCTTTCCGGCGACTTGAGCAAGATCATCTGGTCGAACGTTTAGCGCAGGGGGGGGTCCGGGTACCGATTATCGATCGCGAAACCATTGAAGATTTATACAATCTGCGCACGGTATTGGAAACCTATGCGCTCTCTCTCGCGTGTGATCGAGTGACAACTGAGCAGATTACATCTTTGAAACAGATTCGCGCTCAAGCATTTGAACTTTTAAAGTCCAGCGAGTCTTCGAGAGACTATGTCCTCAAACGCCTGCTTGAATTGAATTCTATGCTCCATGATACCATCTACGAGGCAACTGGGAGTAAATTTTTAATAAAAGTCATCAGCAATCTTCGGGCTATTTTAATGGGCATGCGCGCGCGAAGCATTCAGGTCGATCGATCCTGGCTGGATGTCTGGGATGAACACAGCCGCTTGATAGAGCATTTGGAGCGGGGCGAAAAGGAAAGGGCCATCCAACTGATCAAGGAACACGTCGCCAATGCTGCCGCTCAGGTTCATTCGGTGATTCAGATGCAAACCAGCGAAGCAATCCAGCTGGAAAGTGAGTCGACACTCAACGAGAAAGACGCTAAAGAGAATAAGAAGTATAGCGCCTGATTGCTGCATGGAAAATGCTGCAAAAGACGGTCACACGTATGTCACCGAAAGGGTTTGCTTAAATTGCAGCACCGAATGAACTCATTGGCTGTGCGGGGCCTTTGATTCTTTCAATTAAATCGTTCGACGGCAAGCGCCGCCGGGTCGACCTCGGGAGCCTGTTTCGCCACCAGCTGAGATATGATTTTGCCGGTGATGGGAGCCAGTGAGATACCCAGCATGCCGTGGCCGGCGGCGACGATGAAATTATCGTAGGCACGGGGGCGCCCGATATACGGCAGGCCGTCCGGAGAACAGGGCCGCAGCCCGCGCCAGATTTCTACCAGTTCGAAGTCCTGCGGATGAAGACCCGGCAAATACGCGGGCACGGCATCCAAAACAGCCTGCACCCGGCGTTTGTCGACCGACAGGTCGAATCCCGCCAGCTCGAGGGTGCCGGCGAAGCGCAGCATATCATCCATGGGCGTCACCGCCACCCTGGCTTCGCACAGCATCAACGGAATTCGAGGACCGGCCTCCGATCGTTTATAGGTGATACTGTAGCCTTTGGCCGGTTCGATCATCAATTTGACATTTAATCCGGCTGCCAGCTCGCTGGACCAGCAGCCGGCGGCCAGTACAATTTCTTCAGCGGATATATCGCCGCGGGTGGTTTTCACCGTGGACACCCTGCGCCCGGAGACTTCGAAGCCAAGTACTTCAGACGCGTTCAGCAGCCGGACCCCCTTTTTTTCGGTATAGAGGGCTAACTGGTGAACGAAGCGGTCGGGAGTCACCTGGCCATCCAGCGGACGAAAGATGCCGCCGACGGCGGTAGTCTGCATTTCACCCAGAAATTCTCCTAATTCGGAACCCTGCAGCGTTTGACTTTCAATCCCGTACTCATTCAGCAGTTTCTCTTCCCTGACAGCGTTTTTGAAACCTTCGGGGGTGCGGAAGAGCTCCAGTCTGCCCTGCTTTTCATAACCGAAATCAAGTCCTTCCAAGGTCGCCAGTTCATCGAACAACCGGCGGCTGGCTAAACTGAGGTTGTGCAGGACCGGAATTGCCCTGCGGACGTGGTGCTGGTTGCAGGCCCGGTAGAATTTCCACAGCCATGCCAGGAAATGGCGTTGCAGGCGCGGTTTGATGTAAAAAGGACTGGTCGGATCGAACATCCACTTGAGACCCTGGACGATGACCCCCGGCGCCGCCAGCGGGATGCTGTGGCTGGGAACCACCAGTCCCGCATTGCCGTGAGAGCTCCCCGAACAGATGTCATCCTTTTCTAGCACGGTGACCTGCTTGCCCAGTCTGTTGAGATAAAAGGCGCAGCAAATGCCGATAGCCCCGCCGCCGATGACCAAAATTTCGGTTTGATGATCCATGGGTATACCTTTGAATATGTCATCTTAAAGAAGTGTAACCGTTCAGCCCCTTGCATTGGTTCCGGTAGAAACATCGAGCCAATTTTCCGTGACCGGATTATGGACTCGCATAGCCGGGGAAAAGCGCTTCACGAACATCGAAAATCAGCTTATGGATGCTGCGTCGCTCTCGATTTCAAAAACAATAAAATAGCAGGAATTCCTTCCATGTTCAAGGATCACTTTATAATCGAAAGCTCTCGAAGGCTGAAGCGTCTGTCGCCGATTGATACTGGATGTCAGATTTTTTTACAGATTGTTAAAAATTTAGCTTCTTACGTTTTCATCGGCATCCTCCATCTCACATATGGTGATTTAACTATTTGATAAAATTTATAAATTATTATTCGCCGACCGTGGTATAAAATATGCTTTAGATGATGACAGCAAAAGATTGGACTCTAACGGAGCGGCAGACAAACACCATGATTTTTGCCTGCAAGGGAGGAAGGAGGAAAAATGGGTGCATTAGCTATCATGATTCTGGCATTCGTGGGGTACATCATTATGTACCAGCTCTACGGCAAGTTTGTCGGCAATAAAATCTTTGGGCTGTCAGCCCAGGCGAAGGTGCCGTCGGTGGAATTCGAGGACGGCACCGATTATGTTCCGACCCGCAAGGAAATTATCTTCGCCACCATTACACCTCGATTGCCGGCACGGGGCCGATCGTCGGACCGGCCCTGGCCGTCATTTGGGGCTGGTTGCCGGCGATGATCTGGGTGTTTGCGGGCAGCATCGTCATGGGCGCCGTCCACGACTTCGGCGCGCTGATCATTTCCATTCGCAACCAGGGCAAATCCATTTCCGAGTACACCTCAAAATACATTAACAGCCGCACCAAATTCTTCTTCTTTCTGATCGTATTTTTGGAGCTGTGGATTGTGATCGCTATTTTCGGCCTGGTGATCGCCGTGGTTTTCAATATGTATCCCGCCAGCGTTCTGCCGGTTTGGCTGGAAATACCGATTGCGGTTTATCTGGGTTATCTGATTTACAAAAAAGGCGCCAGCGTGACTATCTGGTCGATTCTGGCGGTGATAACCATGTACGTGACGGTGGTTATCGGCACTTATGTTCCGATCAAGATGCCGGCGATCGCCGGCATTCCGCCCACCGGTGTTTGGACCATCATTTTGCTGATTTATGCCTTCATCGCCTCGGTACTGCCGGTGACAGCGCTGCTGCAGCTGCGCGATTTCATCAATTCGCATCAGTTGGTCATTGCGATGGCGTTGCTCACCCTGGGCGTTATTTTCGCAGGCCTGGGAGGCCGGCTGGAACTCGTCGCGCCGGCCGTTCAGATGTCGCCGGCGGAATCTCCTCCCATGTGGCCTTTTTTATTCATCACCATCGCCTGCGGCGCCATTTCCGGCTTTCATTCGCTGGTTTCTTCAGGCACATCAGCCAAGCAGGTTCGCACCGAACAGGATTCTTTGTTTATCGGCTACGGCTCCATGCTGTTGGAGGGTGTGCTGGCCACTCTGGTCATTATCGCCGTATCCGCCGGCATCGGCCTCGGCTACACGTCCAAGACAGGTGAAACCCTGACCGGTCTGGCGGCCTGGACCACCCATTATTCATCATGGGCCGCGGCCGGAGGGGTCGCCAACGCGGGCGCGCCTTTGTGGACGGTTCGGCCAATATGATCATGGCGATCGGCATTCCCAAGCAGTTCGGTATCGTCATTATGGGCGTCTTTGTCGCCTCGTTTGCCGGCACCACCCTGGATACCGCCACCCGCATCCAACGCTATGTCATATCGGAACTTTTCAGCGGATTGAAGCTGAATTTTTTAACCGACAAATACGTTGCTACTTTCGTGGCCACGGCTACGGCGGCCTTGCTGGCCTTTGCCACCGGCGCCAGCGGAACTGGCGCCCTGAAGCTCTGGCCGCTGTTCGGCGCCACCAACCAGACGCTGGCAGCCCTGGCTTTGATCATCATCACCCTGTATCTGAAACGACGTGGCGGGGCCCGGTGGCTGGTGGCCGGCCTGCCGGCGATCTTTATGACGATCATGACGATCTGGGCCATTGTATTGAACCAGGTTGAATATGGTGCCGGCGGCAACCTGCTGCTGCAGGTCATCAACATTTTTATCCTTTTTGTGGCCCTTTGGGTCGCGATTGAAGGCATTATCAAATTTTTCGTCACCCAGGAGCAGGAGGTGCCGCCGGAAAAGACGGTGCTGCAAGTCGCATAAACCGATGACGGGACGTATCGCCGTAAGACGATACGTTCCAGTTCTTCCTGATGGAGCCGCCGGATCCGATCATCCGTCGCCGGGCGGAGGAAACATGAGCTCAACCAAACCTCTTTTAAATACTGCTGTGGCAAACCGCGACTTGAAACGAAGGTATATCACCCTTCTATTGCCGGCGTCGGCGGGTTTTCTGCTGCTCCCCGCCGTGCAAGCGCTTATTGGAGTGGGTTTTCGGGCGCCTGAGTTCCCGACAGCGCTGTCAGCTGCGGTATTCGTGGCTTCCGTCTGCACGGCGGTGGCGCTGCCCATTTTATACCGCACGCTGTTTGCCAATCTGCGACGCAGTAAAACGCATACTTCCGAATGGCAATGGCTGAAATTCGAGCGCGGCCTGCTGTACATCGCCATGGCCACACCCTATGTGAGTCTCATTGCCCTGATGCTGGAGCTTCAGCGCTTTCATCTTGCCGGAACGCTGATCATGTCTTTTTATGCCGTCTATTACTACTACCCCTCCAAAAGGCGCCTCGATTACGATCGGCGGATTTTCCGGGTATGCCGGGCGCTGTTTCAAGGGGAATGAAATTATGAAACCGGCGTTGAAATGGCTGAAAACCCAACTACGGGACAGCTTCAGGATAGCTGATACGGTCATGCGTGCCAAGGCGGTGGATATTATCGAATATGAGGTGGGGGAGCTGGAAAACATATTCGGGATTCTGGTTCTGGGCGCGTTTTTGGGGATTCCCTCACCGCCGGTTTTCGTCAGCACCCGGCTTCTGCCGCTGATGGAAAAAGAACTCGAGCTAATGCTGGCCAAAGTATCCACCGCGCAGGATCCCCTGGCGGAACTATTTTCAGTACTTGGAATTGATTGACAATGCCCACAACACTTTACTTTTTTATCGGCAAAGGCGGGGTCGGCAAATCGACTACATCGGCCATCACCGCCCTATCGCTGGCAGACAGCGGGCGCGACACATTACTGGTTTCGATGGATCCGGCCCATAACCAGCGCGACATTTTCGAAAAAGATTTTTCGGAAAAGCCGGCCCAGATAAACCCGCGGCTGGCAGTCAAGGAAGTCGACGGTGATTATTGGATTGCAAAATACTTAAAAGAAACCCAGGACTATATCAAGCGAGCCTATTCCTACGAGAGTGCCTTTAACCTGCAAAAGTATTTCAAAGTTTTGCAATACTCTCCGGGACTCGAAGAGTATGCACTGCTGCTGGCCTTTGAAAATATCCTGCAGGTGTCGGCAAACAAAGACATCATTGTATTCGACATGGCGCCTACGGCCCTGACACTGCGCTTCTTTTCACTGCCGTTTACCACTTTGATATGGCTGGAAGAACTCTTGGATCTGCGTCAAAAAATTTACCAAAAAAAGGAGATTATTTCCAAAATAAAATTCGGTAGAAAGGAAATCGAGCAGGATAAAATCAAAGCCAAACTGGAATGGATGATTCTTAACTTCAGCCATCTGCGAGATTGTTTCAGATCGGATGCTGCTCGTATCCATCTGGTGATAAATACCGACAGGCTATCATTTGCCGAGGCACAGCGCATCAAGCAGAAGTTGGCGGATATCGCGATCCATGTCGACACGGTTATTGTCAACAAGTCACAGGAAACTCAAATTCCGGAGGAAGTGGCATCGGAATTTGAGCGGCAAAAAACTTATTTATTTCCGCTGTCAATTAGAAAATTATTGGGCTATGGGGCGCTTAAAGAATATATCGCAGCAAACAAGGTTTGCCTCGTCTGAAACTTCAGATGATAGCGTCTTTTTTTATTTATCTCATCGAGGAGACCGCAGAGATGATTTTAAAATTTATTTTTCCCCGCGTTCTTTGGTGAATAATGCAGGTGCGGGCGATTTTTGAAGCCGCCTCCATGGTGGCCAAGGAGGGCGTCGCCCTGCACCCGGAAATCATGATCCCGTTGACCAGCCATGTCAACGAGCTGCGCGCCCAAAGGGAAATTCTCGAAGAAGAGGCCAAAAAAGTCATGCGGGAGCAGGGTATCACCGTCGACGACAAATTCGGTACCATGATCGAAGTTCCCCGCGCGGCCCTGACGGCCGACCAGTTAGCCGAACACGCTGAATTTTTTTCGTTCGGCACAAACGATCTGACCCAGACGACTTTCGGCATGTCGCGTGATGATGCGGAAACAGGCTATTTGATAAAATATTTGCGAGCCGGTAAAAATCGATCTGGTAATCATGGGTACCCACGGCCGCAAGGGCATGGACAAAGTCATCTTCGGCTCGGTGGCGGAGCGCGTCGTCAAAACCGCCCCTGTGCCGGTGATGGTGGTCAATCCTTACAAGACGGACTAATGCAGCACAAAGGCTAAAAGGTGACGTTCGAAAAGCCGTCACCTTTTAGTTAGTTTCCATCCATAAATGGCCTTTTTGCCCAATTTCTGCGTCGATCTGCGCCCTTGCTTGTGCGGCGTAGCAAGCTACGCCTCCGCGCAAGGGATTGATTTCCTTGAACTTGGGCAAAAATTCTCATTTCTGGATTGGAAACACCATCAGGTGCCCATCATTTTAAAGACCCTTGATGGATGGGCACTAGTTAAGCAAATGAACTGATCAAATCACTGCGATGGTTTTAAACATAAATTTTCTTCCGGAAAATTTATTCCCAGTGCCAATCCTGGATATTCCAAGTTATATCGGTAACATAAGGATTGATTTTGTACCCTTTGAGCGCCGAGTTCTTGCCGTACATGAACATGTAGGCAAAGATGGGCGCAAAGGGGACATCTTCGTGTAGTATTTCCTGGATTTTGTAATAAACTTCCTTGCGCTTCTCCATATCGGAAATCAGAACCCCTTCTTCCAATAATTTGTCAAGTTCCGGGTTTTCATACTGGACATAGTTCGAGCCGGTGCCATACTTGGCCGGAATCTGTTTGGAATGGCAGCGGGCGGTATAGTCGGGGTCCATTCCCACCGTCGGTTCCCAACCCACCATCAGGGTGTCGAACTGGCTTTGAGTCGTGTATTCACCCCAGACGACCGAAGCCGGCATGTTCTTGATCTCCATAGCCACGCCGATTTCTTTCCAGTTGGCCTGGATCATGGCCTCTGCCTGCTCGCGGGCCTTGGAGCCTGCGGTGGTGGACATGGTGAATTGCAGCTTGACGCCACTCCTTTCACGAATACCATCAGGTCCTATTTTCCAACCGGCCTCATCCAGCATGGCGGCCGCCTTCTGCGGATCGTAGCCGGGGTCCACGAGGTCGAGGTTATAAGCCCAATGGTTGGGATGCAGATAAGACAGTGTCCGGGGCGGCAGGCCGTAGTAGATGTCCTTGATCCACTTTTCCTTATCGATGGCGTAGTAAAGGGCCTGGCGAACCACTTTATCCTGGAACTGGGGCTTTCCACAGTTAAAGTAGATAAATTCCACCCAGGGAGCGGGCGTTTCGAGAGCGTCCTTGCCTTTGAGATTGCGGGCTTCTTCGAATCTGACGGGCGGAACCCCATGCAATCCGAAGACATCGATTTCACCGGTTTTAAACTGGGTGTAGGCAACCGTCTGATCGGGCACGAACTTGTGGATGACGGTTTCGATGGCCGGTGCACCGCGGTGATAATCCATATTCCGTTTATATACCATATGGCTTCCGGCTACGCGTTTTACCAGTTTATACGGGCCGGTTCCGATCGGGTTGGTATTGAACGGCGCCGTATTGATGTCTTCCACTTGGGAGAGGATATGTTCGGGGACGATATGCATTTTCTGCCAGGCCCAGGCAAACGGCACAAAGGGTTTTGACAGATGAATTTCGACATTGTAGTCATCGATGATTTTGAATTCCGAGATCAGATCGAAACCCGAGCGTGAGCGGATCGCCACGTTGGGATTGATGATGGTCTGATAAGTGAATTCGACATCCTTGGCGGTAAACGGCGCGTCGTCATGCCATTTGACCCCTTTTTTGAGCTCGATCTTCCAGACTTTGCCGTCCGCAGAGATGCCTCCGTTTTCCAGGGTAGGGACTTTCACAGCCAGATTGGGTATGAATTCCCCCTTCTCGTTGACATCCCAGAGGGCATCGAACATGCAGGCCTCGGGTACTTCCTCCGTGCCGGAATTGACGTAAAGCAAGGGGTTGAAGTTGACCGGCTCCTGGGTCATGCCGATAATCACGCTATTTTTGGCGGCCGAAACCGGGGTAGCGGCAACCATGGTGATGCCGCAGAAAAAAGCCAGAAGGATAAAAGCGGTCAACAGACTTTTTTTCATTCTGTTTTTGTCCACATTGAAGTTCCTGTCATGATTCATGGCGGTAATTTCTCCTTTCTTATACAGATGGTTAATAATATCGGCGGGCGGTATATCCCCGCCGGCTAGCCGGAAGACATTCTCAGCCGCGGATCCAGGGCATCCCTCAGACCGTCGCCGAGAAAATTGAAACTCATAACCGTGAAGGTGATCATGATTCCCGGTAAAATCGCCAGCCAGGGAGCCAGATCGAAATAGGCCTGGGCATCGGTCAGCATGTTGCCCCAGCTGGCCAGAGGAGGCTGAATACCGTATCCCAGAAAGCTGATGTAGGATTCCATCAGCACCGCATTGGCGACATTGAGCGTGGCGGAAACCAGAACCGGTGCCATGGCGTTCGGCAACAGTTCGCGAAACATGATCCGGGAGCTGGAGGCTCCCAGGGCATAGCTGGCCTGCACGAAGTCCTGCTCCTTGATATACAGGATTTGAGCGCGGATAATCCGGGCGACCTCCATCCAGGAGGTGAACCCGATAATCAGGGCAATGGAAATCACGGTGGGCGTAATGAAGGCCGCCAGCACCAGCAGCAGGAAAACCTGGGGAAAGCACAGCATCGTATCGGTAAAGCGCATCAGAAGGTTGTCGACCGTGCCGCCGTAGTAGCCGGATAACAGACCGATGATCATACCGGTGACAATGGTTGCGAACATGGCCGCCACACCCACGATAAGGCTGATGCGACCGCCGTAGATCAGGCGTGTCAGGGTTCCGCGACCCATCTCGTCGGTCCCCAGTAGATAATTACTGTCGGTAAACGGTTCGATAAACCGCCTTTGTGTATCCAGATCCAGGGGATCGTGAGGTGAAATAAAGCCGGCGAACAGGGTGGCCAGGAACAGAACCAGGATGACAAAGCCACCGACCACCGCCAGGCGGTGGTGCAGAAACCGGCGCCAGATCCGATGTGTCTGGCCTTCGTAAAATTCACCTATTTTTTCAGGCACGATCGAGGTCCTCTAATTGTAGCCTAAATAAACGTTTCAAATTTCCTCAGTCGATCCGGATGCGGGGGTCGAGCAGGGCATTGACCGTGTCTGCCAGCAGGTTGCCCAGAATGACCGCCACGGCGGTGACCATCACCATTCCCATCAACACCGGATATTCCTTCATCGTCAAGGCATCTACAAACAGGCGGCCCATGCCGGGCCAGCCGAAAATCGTCTCGGTCACCAGCGCCCCGCTGAACAGCCAGGGCAGCTGGACGCCCGCCAGAGCGATTAACGGCGCCAACGCGTTGGGGTAGGCGTGCAGAAATAAAATTCTGCTTCCGGACAATCCCTTGGAACGCGCGGTGCGGATATAATCCTGGTGAATGACCTCAAGAAAGCTCGATCGCGTGTAACGGCTCCATTGGGCCACCAGCACCAGTGCCAGCACCATGGTAGGCAATATCATATGGCGCAGCAAATCTAGCACGTCCTCTTCGCCGCCCAGGGTGAACATCCCCCCCGAAGGAAGCCAGCCGAGCTGGAGGCTGAAAATGAAGATGGCCATCAATCCGAACCAGAACGTCGGAAAGGAAAGGGCTACCATGGCGCCGGTGGTGGCCAGATAGTCGAATATCGAATAGCGTCTGAAAGCCCCTAGAATGCCGATGGACATGCCGAGCAGGATGGCCACGGCCATACCCGATCCCATCAGCAGCAACGTGGCCGGGATCCTTTCCATAATGACACTGAACACCGGCCGGCCGCCGAAAAAGGTGTAGCCCCAGTTTCCGGTGAGCATGCCCCAGGCCCACTTGATATACTGAAGATAAATCGGCTGGTCGAGCCCGAACACGGTCTTGATGCGTTCGATATCCTGGGCGGTGATGGTGGGATTCAGTGTGTATACCGCCAGGGGGCCCCCCGGTGCCAGGTGCATCATGGCAAATGCCAGAATCGATACGCCGATGAGCAGGGGGATGGCCTGAAGCAGCCTGCGTCCGATGTATTTAATCAAAATTGCTTTCTCCAGATAATCCAGGCCCGATGTCTTTGTCGGCAAAATATCAAGCAGTTGAGGCTTCAGATGTTGGTTTCGGGTGTTAGATCTAAATGGTGCCAAAACTCCATATGAAGCCCTATCGAATTTTTGTTCAGTGTGGCCAGTTTCACGTGTTTAGGTTTTAGATTTCCGCCATCCATGCAAGGGCGTGCTGACACTTGACACCCGAAGCCTGAACCTTTAAACCTGTTCCCTCGGGTCCGGCGCACAATCCTTTCTCAAATGACAGGCCACATAGTGGCTTTTTGCCGCCTCCATCAATTCGGGTTCCTGCCGGTCGCAAGGTTCGAAACGACAGGGACACCTCGGGTGGAACCGGCAGCCGGAAGGGGGATCGATCGGTGAGGGAACATCCCCCTTTAATGTGATGCGCTTTTTCTTAACGGCCGGATCGGGGATGGGCACCGCCGACAGCAGCGCTTCGCTGTAAGGATGAAACGGATCCGAGCAAAGTTCGGCACTCGGCGCGGATTCGACAATCCGGCCCAGATACATAACCGCGATCCGGTTTGAAATGTGGCGAATCACGCTCAGATCGTGGGCAATCATGATATAGGCCAGCCCGAGTTCCTCCTGCAGATCCTGCAGGAGATTCAAAATCTGGGCCTGGATGGAAACATCCAGCGCGGATACCGGTTCATCGGCTACGATGAGCTCGGGCTCCACGGCCAACGCCCGGGCGATGCCGATCCGCTGACGCTGTCCGCCGCTGAATTCGTGGGGGTAACGGCGCATCGCCTCGGAAGCCAGCCCCACCTTTTGCAGCAGATGAGCAATTCGTTCCTGCACCTGTTTTCCCCGCGCCAGCCGATGAATCTCGAGCGGAGCTGCAATGAGTGAAGATACCGTTTGGCGGGGGTTTAATGAAGAAAAAGGATCTTGAAAAATGATCTGCATCTTGCGCCGAAACGATTTCATGGCCCGGTGGTCGTAAGTGGTGATGTCCTGCCCGTCGTAACGGATGGAGCCACTGGTGGGCTCGATGAGTTTCAGGATGGTTTTTCCGGCCGTCGTTTTGCCGCAGCCGCTTTCTCCAACGAGCCCCAGGGTCTGTTTGCGCTCAATACTCAGGCTGATGCCGTCAAGGGCATAAACCCATCCCACGATTTTTGCAAGCAGCCCGTGTTTGATCGGGAAGTGTTTTTTCAGATCCTTTACTGCCAGCAACGATTCTGTCACCGTCAATCCATCCTCAACAGCTATATAGGCCTCTATGAGTGGTCCCGTCTGATTCAAAAAGGAACTTTAAAACATTGCGATTCAAGAAAGGAATGGATTCTATTTTTATAAAAAAGAATGAGACAGGATAAAAGCCATTCCTCTCAAGCCTTCATACAAGATTGATGCCCTCGTAAAAAGTCAAAATTCTCAAATTTCGAATCTATAACCTGTTGAAATCATTAGGTTCGAAAATTAAAAATTGGCTATTTTCGGACTTTTTACGAGAGCATCAAGATTGGTTCAACCATTCCCGGCGAGCTCACATCTTACCGCATGTCCCCCGCCGACGTCAAGCAGGTCGGGAGTCGCCGCCCGGCACTTCTCGCCCCCCACCGGACAGCGATCGTAAAATGAACATCCGGGCGGCAAGTTGTATAAATTGGGAACCAACCCGGGAACCTCCGCCAGTCTGTGCCTGATTTCGGATGCGTCGATTCGGGGGACCGATTTCAACAGTCCCCGGGTGTAGGGGTGCAGCGGATTTTTAAAGATGGCAGCGACATCGGCCTCTTCGACGATTTTGCCGGCATACATGACGGCCACCCGGTGGGCGGTTTCGGCGATCACCCCCAGATCATGAGTAATCAGCAAGATACTGGTACCCAGATTCTTCTGGAGATCGACCATCAATTCCAGAATCTGAGCCTGGATGGTCACGTCGAGCGCGGTGGTCGGTTCATCCGCGATCAGTACTTTGGGATCGCATGCCAGCGCCAGGGCGATCATGACGCGCTGGCGCATACCGCCGCTGAGCTGGTGCGGATATTCATCGACGCGCGCGGCCGGTGCGGGGATCCCCACCATTTCCAGCAGTTCTACGGTTCGGGCATGCGCCTTTGCCCGGGAAAGCCTTTCGTGAGTAAGCAGCACCTCACGGACCTGGAAACCGATGGACAGCATGGGATTGAGCGAGGTCATCGGCTCCTGGAAAATCATCGAAATCGATTTTCCTCTGATATCACGCAGTTTTTTTTCTGAAAGAGTGAGCAGATCCTGACCTTCGAAGATGATTTTACCTGAATGGAATTCGGCCGGCGGCATATCCAGAAGCTTCAGGATCGACAGTGAGGAAACCGTTTTGCCGCATCCGGATTCCCCCACCAATCCCAGGGTTTCACTGCGCCCGATTTGGTATGAGACGCCGTCAACCGCCTTGGCCAACCCCTCTTTAACTCTGAAATAGGTCCTGAGATCGTCAACGGTCAGTGCGGCTTCTCCCATATGCAGAAATGCTCCTTATCAGTTGACCACGGTATAAATCATCGACCACCAGCAGAACTTTTGGTATGAGATGGGCTCCTTGATTGAGCCGCGCTCTGATAGCGGCCGCTGACCTCCAGGCATAAGCCACCGGCATCTGTCAGGCCCGGCTCCGTAAAATCCTGTCATCCCTGGAACGATGAAACCTTATCAATTCTTGCCGGCAAAGCCGGGGGCTTATGAATGGAGGTCAGCGTTGTTTGTAAACCAACCGCATGCCATATTCAACCAATTTGTGATTTCCGGGGGGAATAATTCCTTGACAGATTGAATCCAAATAACGAAAATAAGCGCTGAAAAAAGCCCTGAAAGGATTTTCGGGCTATAAAAATCGTCAGGAGGATACCCGTGAATAAAAAATTTGATGCCGTTATCGTAGGCGCCGGAGTCATCGGTGCCGCCATTGCGTTCGAACTTGCCAAGAAAGGTTACAAAACCCTTAATGTGGACAAATTGCCGGCCGCAGGCCAGGGATCCACTTCGGGCTCATGCGCCATCATTCGCCTGCACTACTCGACACCCGACGGCGTCGCCATGGCGCGGGAGGGATATTATTACTGGCTCAACTGGTCCGATTACCTGGGAAAAGAAGACGAACTCGGCCTGGTAAACTACATCAATACCGGTTGTCTGGTGGTAAAAACCGCTCACAACAAATATCTCAAGAATGTCATGGCCAGTCTCGATAATCTGGAGGTTGAGTATGAGGAGCTGGATATCGCCGGAATCAAGCAGAAGGTTCCTTTTCTGGATACCCGCAGATACTTCCCGGTGAAGCTGCCCGATGATCCGGATTTCGGCGAACCCACCGGCGATGCGTTGGACGGCGCGATCTTCGTGCCGGAATCGGGTTATATCACCGATCCGCAGCTTTCCACCCATAACCTCCAGCGGGCGGCCGAGGCCAAGGGCGCCGAGTTTATGTTCAACGCCGAGGTCGTGGACATTCGTAAAAAGGACGGCCGGGTGGCGGGTGTCAGCTTGAAGGACGGCAGCCAGATCGATGCCCGTATCGTGGTCAATGTCGCCGGTCCGCACTCCTATCTCATCAACCGCATGGCGGACGTGGAGGAAGGCATGAACATCAAGACCCGAGCTCTGCGTCAGGAAGTCTGCCATGTTCCCGCCCCGGAAGGCATCGACTATCAGAAATCGGGGATCATTATTTCCGACGGCGATATCGGCTGCTATTCGAGACCCGAAACCGGAAATCACATCCTGGTGGGTTCGGAAGATCCGGCGTGCGATGAACGCGAGTACGTCGATCCGGACGATTACAATACGAATTTCAGCATGCAATGGACCGCCCAGGCCATGCGCGAAGCCCAACGGATCGAAGGTCTGCAGGTGCCGAATCAGAAGCAGGGGGTGGTGGATCTCTACGACTGCTCCGATGACTGGATTCCGATATACGACAAGTCGGATCTGCCCGGATTCTACATGGCGATCGGAACTTCCGGTAATCAGTACAAAAACGCCCCGGTGGCGGGGGTGATGATGGCCGAGCTCATCGATAAAGTGGAAGCCGGCCTCGACCATGACAAGGATCCGTTTCAATTTCAGATGAAATACACCGGTCGAACCTTCAATGTCGGTTTTTATTCCCGTCTGCGGGAAATCAACCCGGACAGCAGTTTTTCGGTGATCGGTTAGCCGAGCGATTTATAGAAACGGGGGTTTCGGGCCGACAGGGCCGAAGCCTCCTTTTTGGGACCGAAGGTGAGATAACCCAGCAGGATCCAGCTTTTTGAATTTCGGATCCGACCTTAGGGTCGAGACCTACTGACCGGTCTGAAACCGGGTATTGCATCCTTTGAACGAAATCTTGCAAACGAATTAACTCGTCTTTGAGGTCATTAATAATTTCAGCTCCGCCTGTCAGGTCCCCTACCCGCCCTGCCAGTTCCAGCTCACGCGCCGCCTTGGCAATGCCGTCGGCACTCAGATTGGCTGCCGAACCCTTGATTGAATGAGCGCGGGTGATTACACCTTGCACATCATCGCCCTGCAGCGCATCATCGAGCGCCTGAATTTCATTCGGCAGATTCTCTCTGGATTTTTGTTTTAGATTTTGCAGGGGGCGCTTGCTCAAAACCGGCCTCTTTCCGGAGCGCGTCAATCGTTCGAGGTGAGCCTGATCCTTTTCGTACTCTATCAAGCGCTGAAAGAAGCCTCTTTTCCAATCATCTAAATTCTGCTTCGCAAAGATTCCGTGATGGCTTCGATAACGGCGGATGCCAGCAATTCGCCGAAAAGCACATGCTTGCCGCAGTAGCGGATGATATCGGGACCCAATCCGTTAGCCACTGCAATTGAATCGGTGCCCGTTCCGGTTGCGGTTGCGCCGGAAACCGGACTCTTCACCCCGAGGCCGCGAAAAGCGACGGCCTTTGACTCGGCGGCCAGCATGACCGACTCCACCCTGGCCGCACCCGTCACGGCGGCATTGGTCAATATGATGGTATTGATGGTGCCTGTCGGAGGCGCATCGGTCCGGATTTTGCGCCACTCGGCCCGATCCCCTGCGCAACGGGCGTTTGAAATTCCGGCGGTAACCATGACGGTGATCGTTACCCCTTGTGATGACTTGGATACCAGGCGGAAGGAATCCAGGGAGGCGGCCGTCATCATGCCGACGGTAAGGCCGCCGAATTGCAGCCGCCTGCAGTAGGCCATCAACGTCGATTCAGGACTCTGCGTTATGGTTTCAGGGCTTTTTAATGTCTTGCCCACTTTCATGATGAGTATCCGGGAAGCGGTTTGGCAGCCGCCGTTTAATACCGCCGAGCTGAGGACAGGATATTCAGAGTTAAATTCGACGCATATATGGTTATCTGTCTGTTGCAGCTTAAAATGAATATCGCTTTTCATGCGTTCTTGACCTGATGTTTATCTGAATTTTCATTAAATAATTTAAATAATGGATGTAGCCGAATCGGGCCGTATTTGCTATATGATGGATCAGAACGGTAAGGCAAGACCTTTTTCCCGGCCCATCAGCATGACCCGGCTCCCCTGGAAAAACCGATGCCTTTCCCCGCAGACCTGCAGGATGCGATCCAAGCACACGCTTAAAGCGCGAATGTTTCGGCGTAATCGATTTTCCAACAGTAACTCTCACATCATATTGGATGTATCCTATGAGGAGCAATCCACACAGCCGCTGGCGGCGCAAGCGGCAGCACCCAGCAGCCCTGCCGGCGTCGTATTGGCTGCGGTGACATCGCCGCTCAGGGTAGGGCAGATCAGGACCATCCGTGCCAGCCATTTTGCAGCCGGTTTAATTGGAGATAAGGAAAACCGGTACAATTGCCATGTCATGGTCGGAGTCAGAGTTTGCAGAAAAGAATAAGCACGAAGATGGCCAATGTTATGGCAACAGCTTCGAGTTTATCAAACCAACGAAGGAGGTCTATGATGCCGTCGCCCGGAAAGCTGCAATACAGGCTTTTTTTCATTCTATGTTGTCTGATGGTTATCACCGGATGTGCGT
This sequence comes from uncultured delta proteobacterium, assembly GCA_963774425.1. Classification (GTDB taxonomy): domain Bacteria; phylum Desulfobacterota; class Desulfobacteria; order Desulfobacterales; family JAFDCJ01; genus JAFDCJ01. The sequence continues at coordinate 190,724 of CAVZEZ010000038.1, forward strand.
CCACGGGGCAAATTCCAGCCCGGAAAACCACCCCCCTGAAACCTGAGGTCCTACCGGACGGTACTGGTTGGTGGTATGCCCGATTCCGCCTGGACTGGCCGCTGGACACCGATCCCATCTGGTATCCGGACCTATATATCGCCCACCGGATTATTCACCCGGTATTGCAGAAGAATCAGGGTGACATTCTGCTGTGGCGCTTTCATCGCCGGGCGGCGCGCGACAAGGCCGGTCGTCAATTCAGCTTCATCTTTTATGCATCACCCCAAACCGCCCGTAGGATCTATCATGAAATCGCGACCCGTCCGGAGCTTGAAACCTTGAAATCCGCCGGCGTGATCGATGCAATGGTCTTCGACGATCCGGCGAAGATTACGCGGCCGGCAATTGAAGACACCAGTGACCACAAGTGGCCGGTTTCCATCCAAAAAACCTGGCCTTACTACGTCATGGGGGTAAGTCGGATGTGGTTGAGTCTGATAGCTGAGGTTGCCGACGGCCTCCCGGACGACAACTCGCCGGCGACCATGGCGGAAATTCAGAAGACCTATCGGAAAATTGATGAAACCATGACCGATTTATGGTTAAATGAGGGGCGGCATGCATTTTTGCACCATTTAAACGCGCTGTTCGGCTATAAGCCGCTCATTTATTATGAGAAGCGGTTTTTAACCTTCTAGGTTTTTTCCGAGGCTGCGCTCGGAAAAAGTTGCCCCTGCGGGGCAGAAACAGCCGGTCCGATCTATAGGTGTTGCCCCGGATGTCAGGATAACGTCTCCCTGCAATCGAAGCGTATCTATGAACGCCGGCATCGGAAAATCAGGATGGAAACTTATGAATTGTATTCACGCAAAGACAATTTATACAGGCAATTCAATTGTTGAGAATCGATATCTCGTTTTCAGCGGTCAAAAACTAAACGGACTGTCAACATCTATAAAAGGATCACTGCTCGGAGAGTTTGACGTGCTGACCCCCGCTTTTATCGACCCGCACAGCCACATCGGCATGGAGCGCGCCGGTGAACCCAGCGGAGAGGGTGAGGCGAACGAACAGCTGGATTCGATCCTGGCGCTTGCCGATGCCCTGGACTCGGTCCAAATGGATGACAAGGCCTTCGCCGATGCGGTAGAATATGGTGTTCTATACTCCTGCGTGGTACCCGGCAGCGGCAATATAATCAGCGGCAATTCGGCCGTAATTCGAAACTATGCCAAAGACAGCTCCAGCGCCTTGATCGGCCGTGCCGGTTTGAAGGCTGCTTTCGGGTATAACCCCATGTCCACCCGCAGCTGGGAAGGTAAACGTCCGACAACCCGTATGGGGGCCATAGCGATTCTGCGGACCCGGCTCGAAGAATTGCGGCGGAAAATGGAAAAATTCCGTAAGGCCAAGGCCGACAAGAAAAATGAAATCACCTTTTCCGCCGAAGACAGTGTACTGCAGGAACTGCTGGAGGGGAAAGTTCCAATTCGCGCCCATGTTCACAAAATCGATGATATCGCGGCTCTGCTGCGGCTGGCGGATGAATACAAACTCAAAGTTACCGTCGAACATGCCATGGATGTCCATCATCCTGAAATCTTCAAGGAGTTGAGGCGGCGCCACATCCCCGTGGTTTATGGACCGGTCGATTCATTTTCTTACAAAGTCGAATTAAAGCATGAAGATTGGCATAATATACACCACTTGCTCGCCTCACAGGTTGAATGCGGGTTGATGACGGACCATCCGGTGACGCTGGCCCGGCAGCTTTTCCTGCAAACGCGCTGGTTTCTGCGGGCTGGAATGACAAAGCAGCAGGCCGTCGAACTGGTATCCCGCCACAATGCCCGGATACTGGGGGTCGATGACCGCCTGGGAACCCTGCAAAAGGGTAAGTGGGCGTCTTTTATCTGCTGGAACGGCGACCCGTTCGATATGACCAGCTATCCTGTTGCCGTGTATGGGGAGGGCAAGCTGCTTTACGCCGATTCCGCTTGAGCGTGCGATAGCCTTGGATGTTCCCCAAAGATCGGTATTCGAATTTTTTTGCCGGGATGCTCGAGTTCCGGGAATGGATTGGTGGTTGAAAATTCAAAATAGATTGGTATATTATCTGTAACAGCATTCACTTCCAATGAAATCCGGCCAAATTGGAACATCGATTTAAAAGGAGGACGTATGAGGAATACATTCAGGCGTTTATCGTGTATGCTCTCAATCTTGACGGCGACATTTCTTGTGGGCGTTTGCCATGTTCAGGCGGGTGAAGATATGCAGGGGTGGGGCATTGATGATCCCTACAACCAGTTGTACGATGCCAGGGAATTTGAAAAAGTCCGCGTCTGGGTGGTCCGGGTAAAGGAAGTTGTGCCGATGCCTGGAATGTCACCGGCGACCGCACTGGATGTCAGGGAGGGATCTCATGAGTTTGAGGTTCATCTCTGCCCGACCTGGTATCGTAAACCCAGTGAGATCCTGCTGAGAAAAGATGACCGCGTCAAGCTGAAAGGTGCCTGGACGGAGATCAATGGCAGGGAGATCTTCATGGCTTCAAAGATAAAGAAAGATCCGGACATAGAAATCATTAAAGTCCGTTTGACCAAGGATGGTACCCCTTTCTGGGCAATGTCTCCGGAACAGCTTGCCAAGGAAACGAAAGATGATGATTAGAAGCTGCCTCAAAATTAACTCCAGCCCGATCCCGGCTCCGGGGGGGGCACTTTATGTCGTTACTTGATAACCCCCGGCGGCAGGTCGTGTCCCTGCTTAGGTGTTGAACCAACCTCCCCGGCCGATCCATTCCGCTGGATCGGCCGGTTCCGAACGGCAATTGCCCACCCGCATTCCATCCTCAAAAATAGACCGCAGTCTCCGGTACTGAAAGGTGCCGTTTTTTTTTCATTTGCGGTGCAGCGGTGATGTCCGTCGGGCTTGACAATTTGGGCTTTGCTGAATAGTTTTCCCTGAACTTTATGGCTCCGGTTCAAAAATAGCGGCAACAGCCGGTTTTTTTGGAACCAGGCGTAAGCGAAACTGGTTTTTTTCAGGAATAACCACCATGCCCCAAGTCATCAGCATTGTCGGCCGGTCGCAAACCGGGAAAACCACGCTCATTGAAAAACTGATTCCCGTTCTCAAACGTCGTGGGTATAAAATTGGTACAATCAAGCACTCCCATCATATTTTCGATTTCGATAAGTCCGGCAAGGACAGCTGGCGTCACAAGGATGCCGGCGCTGAAACGGTCATCGTCGCTTCTCCGGGTAAAATTGCCATGGTCAAAAACGATGATCGAGGATCGCTGGATGATCTATTAAAATTCTTTGATGATCTGGATCTGGTGATAACCGAAGGATATAAAAAAGAAGCCAAACCCAAAATTGAAGTCGTGCGGTCGGACCGCCACACCGAAGTGCTGTTAAAGGCAGACAGCCATCTGGTTGCCGTGGTCAGTGATATCGACCATCGCTTGAGTGTTCCCGTATTCGATCTGGAAGATGTGGACGGCCTGGCTGATTTTATCGAGAAAAACTACCTGTAAGAATGGAACGTGATGCTGTCCGGTTCACATTTCAGGTAAAACCGGAACCGGCAAAGAGCTGATTGCAGGTGCCGTTCATAATGAGAGCAGCCGATCCCGGGCTCCCTTCGTACCGATCAACTGGGGGGCATTGCCGGAAGAACTGATCGAAAGCGAGCGGTTCGGTCATGTAAAAGGCGCCTTTTCCGGTGCCATCCGGGATAAAAAGGCCGGTTTGAACTGGCCGACCGCGGGACAGTCTTTCTTGATGAAATGGGCGGGCAACCCTTTATCGGTTTTTAGGAGATCATTCGGAGCTGGGGGAACAAATTTAACAGAAACCAGACGAGGAGGCCAAATGCTGTCATTGGAAGAATTAAGGAAGGAAATCGATCTGATCAATGAGATCAGCTGGGAATTGGGGCCCGAGGAGGCGGTCAAACTTTATCTGGAATGGGGTAACACGGATTGGGGCAGCGGCAAGCACATTATTCGCTCCAAGGATGATTACTCCACCTATTTTGTGGTTAACTGCTGGCGCAAACCCTTCTATATCTATTTGATCCGACGCAATTCCGAAGAAGCCCGGGAACTGGCGAAGTTTGAACTGCCGAAACGGTTTGAAAAAGATGTCTGCGAGCTCAAGGGCGTCTATGCCCTCGAAGATGATGTAAAAACATGGCTGAAGGCGGAATTGGGGGTCTAGGTCAGATAAAATAAAAGGGGCTCCCGGCAGGAGCCCTTTTTATTTGTACCTTTAGTATGCGCGCGGTTGGATGGAATCAGGCGGCATCCATCGACCGGCGATCGGCCATGTCGACCAGGGTGCGTTCTCTGGCTTTGTCGATGCCCAGGGCTTTGCGTTTTTTATCGATGTGGGCCAGCATCATTTTTGCTATTTCATAAGGATCCACGGCAAAGCCCCATTTGCCGATACCCTGTTTTTCGAGCCCGTCGAAAAGATGTTTGTGAAATTTGGTGCCTTCGACGATGGGAAAGGTGACACCGAATACCGTGTAGACGCCCGAGGCCACGAAATACTGACCGATGCAGATCGCCTTTTCACTCATGTATTCCGGCGCCGCCCCGGCCACCGGCAAATCCGCAATGCTTTCCCCCAGTCCGCCGGTTTTGACCATTTCTGCGCAAGCGATCAAGATGCGGCTGTTGTCCACGCAGGAACCCAGTCCGAGAACCGGCGGCATGCCGACGGTTTCACAGACTTCCTTCAAGCCGGGACCCGCCAGGTGAGCGGCTTCGGGTGTCGTGAGTCCGGCTTTGGCAAGTGCGATTTGGGAACAGCCGGTCTGGACGACCAGGACGTCATTTTTAATCAGTTCCTTTACCAGTTCCACATGCACCCAGTCCTGTTTCACCCTTGGGTTGGTACAGCCCACCACCCCGGCAACGCCTCTTATGCGGCCATTGATGATGTTGTCGTTCAACGGAACGTAAGATGCCCGGAACGTCCCTCCCAGCATATAGTTGATGTATTCATGGGAAAAGCCGTGGACGCCGGCATTTTTAATTTGGGGAATTTCGATCGGCAGTTTGCGGTTTTTGAACCGGCCGATGGCGCGGATGACAATTTCGTCGGTGCATTCCTTGGGGTTGTGGTCCTTAAACTCAATATGGGTCGCCCCCTCGATATGGCACCTGGTATTGGTGGTGATCAACGGTGTCTGATAGCAGTCCGCAACCTTTACCAGACCCTGTTTGATGCACTGAACATCCACCGTCATGGCGTCCACGGCGCCGGTAACCAGAATGGCTTCGGTCGACATGAAATTGCCGGCATGGGGGATTCCGTGGCGCACGAGCACCTCGGCACCCGAACAGCACATTCCGACCAGGTTGATCCCCTTTGCGCCGGCATCTTTGGCGGCCTGGAGCAGGGTCGGTTCATTGACCGAAGCGATCACGGACTCGAATAAATTGGGTTCATGGCCATGGACGATGATATTGACCTGGTCTTCCTTGAGAACCCCCATGTTTACCTCAATGGATACCGGAGAGGGCGTGCCGAACAGGATATCCGAAATCTCGGTGGCGACCATGGACCCACCCCAGCCGTCGGCCAGGGCAGTGCGGCTGCACTGTTTGGTTATGTTTTCGTAATGCTGGTCCACCCCCATATGGGTGCGGTGCATAAGTTCCATGATTTCACGCATGGCGCCCCGGGGAACGATTCCCAGCTTGCGCCATGTTTCCAGGGTCTTGGGTGGAACTCTCTTGGCAAACGGAATTTCACCCTCAACCTGGGTGTAGGTGCGTTCAAGCTCCTCATATAAATCCTTGGCAATGTCGGCGACTTCCCGATTTTCGGTTTCAATACCGATGGAATTCGCCACTTCGACGAGCTTGATCGGATTTTTGATTTCATAATCGGTGATATTGCCGTTTACCACCTCCCGAAACAGATCCAGCATGCTCATTCCATGATCGGTATGGGCCGCGCCGCCGGCAGCGACCATCCGTCCGAAATTCCGCGCCATAATGGTATCGATGGTGGCGCCGCAGATGCCGACTTTTGAATACGGGTCCTTGGCATTCAGCCGGCAGGGACCCATGAAGCAGTGTTTGCAGCAGGCCGAATCCGCGCCGATCGGACAGGCCTTCATGCTGACCGCCCGATCGAAGGCGATCTCGACCCCATCGCGCCGGGCCTTTTCTATCATCTGGACCGTGGCGTCGCAGATGGTGAGATCCCGGGGATTAACCAATTTATTTGTTACGATTTCTTTTTTGTCGGCCATATATTGCCTCCCTTCGTGGAATTTTTTGTAAATGGATTAAAAGCACTGAGTTCTCATATCGTGCGTGAAAACAAAAGTTCGTCTCAGCGGTTCGGACAGGATTAATCAAGAGGAATTTAGTAAAGATTATTATTTAGAGGTAAAAAATGGATTTGTCAAGAAATAATACGCGCTGCAATTTTTTCGAACCTGTCCTGATTTATATTAAAAAGCGATGTTATTGACTCAAGTTTTCTGTTATTGTAACTGCATTCTTTAGCCACGGGCTATGTCGGCGGAAAATCGAAGAACTGCTATGCCACCGCGGGGGGCATATTTTGCGGAAACAAATCTGATCGATGCCGGTGGCATATGCAGGAAAGCCGAGCCCAATCTTGAAACAGTAAAACAGTGCCACGTCTCCTGGACAGAAACTGCTGTCACCGGTGCTGACGGCATCCCACGATAGAAAGGATGGATCCTATGTCTCAACCTGACGTCAAGGTATTCTCTTTGAGCACCTGCAGTCATTGCAGGGCAACTAAAAAGTTTCTAGGCGATTGCACGATTAAATATGAATTCGTGGATGTGGATCAACTCGAAGGCGATGAAAGAAAAGCGATCATTGAAGATGTCAAGAAATTCAACCCGCGTTGTTCTTTTCCCACCATCATCATCGGCGATAAAGTAATCGTCGGCTACAAGGAAAAGGAAATCAAAGAGGCTTTGGGAATGTAATGGATGCTAAAGAACTGCACGACAGAATGAAAAAGGTTCAGGAACCCAAGGGGTACTATTTCAACAAGGACCGGCAAAGAACATTCGAGCTTCTGGAGGCGCTGCTGGCCAACAAGGATCGCTACGGCTACATGGGCTGCCCTTGCAGACTGCTTTCCGGAGACCGGGTTGCCGACCGGGACATCATATGTCCCTGCGTATACAGTGTACCGGACATTGAAGAATTCGGAAGCTGTTATTGCAACCTGTATGTCTCCCGGGAATGGAATGAAGATAAAATTCCCCATGAATACGTGCCCGAACGACGACCTCTGGAAAAAATGATATTCTGATCAGGACTCCGCTGGCAGGTCTGATCGGGAGTCGCTGTTTTGTCCTGGCCCCGTTACGAAATGTGGATGAAATCGGGCAATCGGGCATAGATATAGATCTATACCGGTTCTATCTTGACAATTGCCATACACGTCACATTTTTATTATATTTGGGGACCTGAAGAATAACACCCGTGATTTAGATTAGATCGAGATGCAGTTGGATTTTGGCGTCATCAAGATAACGCATCGCAGCGGCGGGTTTCCAGATGAGCGTCTGAGGGGAACTCCCTGGAGTAATGTGGGTATATCGTTCGTTCATTTAATTCATGCAAAGGGGTGGGAATATGGAAGAATGTAAACCTGTTGTAAATACCGGTCTACGGGGTGTAGTTATTGCAGATACAAAAATATGTGAGGTCGATGGGGCCAACGGCCGGTTGATTTACAGAGGCTACCTCGTTCCGGATCTGGCCGAGAAAGCCACCTTTGAAGAAGTCGCTTACTTGCTGCTGTATGAAAAACTTCCTTCAAAATCCGAGCTTGCAGATTTCAAAAGCCGCCTTTCAGCCGAGCGTGAGCTGCCGTCTGCCATTATTGAAGTCCTGAGAAACCGGCCGAAAGATTCCCTGCCCATGGACATCTTGCAGGCCGCCGTGCCCCTGATGGCCAACCATGATCCCGACAAAAAGGATCAATCGAGAGAAGCGGTCTTAAGAATGGCGGTCAGGCTCATCGCTAGATTTCCCACCGTCATCGCCGTCTGGGACCGAATCCGCAACGGGAAAGAGCCGGTGGCGCCCTCAGAAGATCTGGACCATGCCGCCAATTTTCTTTACATGCTTTCGGGTAAAATTCCCGATGAAGAAGCCGGACGGTTTCTCGATAAGGCCCTGGTGCTTCATGCGGAACACTCGTTTAATGCATCCACCTTTGCCGCCCGGGAAGTTGCCTCCACCAGGGCGCATATATACGCGGCCGTTGCCGCGGCCGTCGGGTCCTTGTCCGGTGACCTGCACGGGGGCGCCAACGCCAGGGTAATGGAAATGTTGGTCAGGATCGGTTCGGTGGACAAAGTGAGAGATTATGTCAACCAAGAGTTCGATGCCGGCCGGGTCATTTTCGGCCTGGGGCATGCCGTATACGACACCGATGATCCCCGCGCTCACATCGTCGCATCCATGGCCAAGACGCTGGAGAAGAAAAGCGGTCAATCAAAATGGTATGAAATATCCGCCGAACTGGAAAAAGTGGGGAAAGAGGAATTCAAGAGGCGCAAGGGAGATGATATTTATGTCAATGTCGACTTTTACAGCGGCTCGCTGTACAATGCCCTGGGCATCCCGGTTGATTTGTATCCGCCGGTATTCGCCATCTCCCGAATCGCGGGCTGGTGCGCCCACGTAGTGGAAGAGCAATTTGCGGGTGCTGCTCCCAAGCCGACGCTTTACCGCCCGAAATCCGAATACATCGGGGAGTACTGCGGTCCCGATGTGTGTGAATTTACCCCGATCGACAATCGATAGATAAATGGGGTTTTTTGTTAGAGGCAACTTTTGGTTACATCCGATTGGAATTAAGCAGTGGAATTAATCTGGTCTTAAGATGCGCCAACTCTTTTCAGGGGGGAGTTTGCAAAAACAATCGAATCTACGGATGACTCGGCAGCGCAAAGTTATCCTGGAAGAACTCTGCAAAGTAGATACCCATCCCAGTGCCGATGAAATTTATGCAATGGTGCGAAAGCACCTGCCGCGCATCAGTCTCGGGACCGTGTATCGCAACCTTGAGGTTCTTTCGGAAAGCGGCGAAATTCAAAAACTCGAACTCGGTTGTTCGCTGAAAAGGTTCGACGGCACAACTAAAAATCACTATCACCTCCGATGCATACATTGCGACCGGGTCGTGGATGCACCGGTTGATTTCGATATTAATATCGACCACCGCTTAAAGGGCGCCACCGATTTCAAGATTATCGGACATAAGCTTGAATTCGTCGGGATATGCCCTGAATGCCTGGAAAGTGGTATCCTGTCTTGATCTCCTCATATTCCAGCGGATATACATGTGAGAAATAAAAAGGCCCTTCCGTCACTGAACGGACAGGTTTTCGGGATACAGACCCAACAGATTCCGGATAACAAACGACAGACGACGGACGACGGATGACAGACTCGCCTTCCCAGAAAACCGTTCCGGAGCGTGCGATACGCTCCGGCGTCACTCCGGCAGGGTCGTTGCAGACACTGTCGTTTCTCAAAATAACGTGGATGGCTGATTTGGAATCCGTTTCAAATGCTTTTCAACGGTGAAAGGTTACCATGACGAACATGGATGAAATCGATGATATCGGTCGCCGGTTCCTAATCCAGCTTTTTGACCAGACCAGCGGCGATAGTGCTGCCCAGGTTTCCATGTACGAACTTGGAGATCTATTGGGTCTGGATCGGGAGACCGCCTCCAGAGTGGCTCAGGAGTTGATGGGATTCATGCTGATCGAAATCCGAACCCTATCCGGAGGAATCGGAATCAGCACCGAAGGATCCCACATGGTTCGGAAGTTGGCCGGTCCACGGGCAGCAGCCGGTGGTCAATCGCGAAGGCTGGGTAATGGACCGGTACTGGATTCCGCCGACCGGGAAGCTGTCGAAAAGGCCGTATCCGAGGTGAAGGGTCAAACCGGCAGCCTGGGACTGGATTTTGACTCGCTCACCGAATTGATGGCCGATCTAAAAACAATCGACGCGCAGCTGGGATCGACCCGTCCTAAAACGGAGATTGTCAGGCAATGCTTTTATTCCGTGCTTGAAATTCTCAAGGGCTCTGAAAAAAGCGATCTGACCGCCCGGATCCGAGATTTGGCAGGTGGTAAATCCAGTTGAGAACCAAGATCTTCGAAATATGCTCATTTTTGTTTAAGATCAGGGAAAGCGAAAATTTTGGCTAAAAAGACCATAAAACTGATTTCATGGAACGTCAATGGGCTGCGTGCGGCGGTGAAAAAGGATTTTCTGGGATCATTCGGGCGGCTGGATGCGGATATTATCGCTTTGCAGGAAACCAAACTCCAGGATGCCCAAATAGCCGATGAGGTGAAAAACATTCAGGCGTATGAATCCCACTGGTCCTGTGCCAGCGTCAAAAAAGGATACAGCGGCGTGGCTGTATACACCCGCTTGAAACCGATCGACGTTCGCTGCGGCATCGGCGACCCCAAATTAGATGATGAAGGCCGCATTGTGGAAATGGATTTTGGTGATTTCATTTTTTTTAATGTCTATTTTCCCAACGGACAGATGAGCGCAGAGCGGCTGCAATACAAGCTGGACTTTTACGAGAAATTTTTCAGCTACGCCGACAGCTGCAAAAGCCAGGGCAGAAGCCTTGTCATCACCGGCGATTACAACACGGCGCACAATGAAATCGATTTAAAGAACCCCAAGGCCAATGAAAAGACTTCCGGATTCCTGCGGATCGAACGCGACTGGCTGGATCGTATCATCGGCGATGGATATACGGACACCTTTCGCCATTTTCACCCCGATGAAATAAAATATTCGTGGTGGACCTACCGCTTCAAGGCGAGAGAACGCAACATCGGGTGGCGGATCGATTATTTTTTCGTCACCCAGGATATCATCGATAAAGGTTGGATCAAAGAGGCCTTCATCGACAACAGTATATACGGTTCGGATCACTGTCCTATCGGGTTGACGATCGAGATCTGACCGCTATATTTGGCTTTTAACCCTTCAGATTCCAAGGACGGAAATTGGATCGACTAAAAATTGCGGCCATCTATGGAAGTCCACGCCGCAGAGGCAATACGGCCACCTTGCTGAAACGAGCCGTCGAAGGCGCCGCAGATGCCGGTGCAATCGTCACCGAAATCGTTCTGCGGGACTTGAGAATGTCTCCCTGCCTGGAAATATTCGGTTGTGCCGAGTCCGGTGAGTGCCGGCTTAAAGATGACTTTCAAAAAGCGCGTGATCAGATCCTGGCTTCCGACGGTCTGATGATCGCTACTCCCGTCTTTTTTTATACGGTCAGCGCCCATACCAAGATTCTCATGGATCGCTTTCAATCCCTATGGGTTAAAAAAAATTGGGTCGACAAATCTCCCCGGGAGTCCAACAGTGGGTTGCGCAAGGCACTGTTAATCGCAGCGGGTGCCACCAGCGGCAAAAAACTGTTCGATGGTATCCAGCTGAGCATGAAATATTTTCTGGAGACCATCGATATGGAACTCTGGAAGGCACTGCTTTATCGGGGACTCGATTTTGAAGGCGATGTCCTGAAATTTCCCGGCTATCTTGAGGAGGCGCGGGAGGCGGGCAGAGAATATGTCAAGGTCTTGAGAGAAAATATCGCTGCGCGGCAAGGTATAGACAATGAAATTGATTTTTGAATCAGTCAGTCTGGACAGTCAAAAAGACTATCTCGCACGGTTATCCGAATGCCCCCAGGTGGCCTCGGATTATAGCTTTCTGAATATTTGGGCCTGGGCGGAGGAATATGGGATGCAATGGGCCTGGGCGGAAGATCTCGTCTGGCTGCGGCAAACCCTTCCCGACGATGTGTACTGGGCCCCGGTGGGCGACTGGCAGCGCATTGATTGGCAAAAATGCCTGTCTGATGATCGAATCCGCCAGGGTACTTTCATTCGGGTCCCTCAAAAACTGGTCGAAATTTGGCGGCCCGTATTCAAAGACACCCTTGCCGTCCAAGAGGAAAGAGGGCACTGGGACTACATTTACGCCGTGGAAGATCTTGCCGAATTAACAGGTAATCGCTACCACAAAAAAAAGAACCTGCTGAATCAGTTTACCAAAAACTACGAATATGCCTATGTGCCTTTGGAGTCGGAGTTGATCGCCAAAGCCGTCGCCATGCAAGATGATTGGTGTTCCTGGCGGGACTGTGAGTCGTCTGATATTTTATCGGCGGAAAATCAGTCGATTTCCAGAATATTCAATCATTGGGACCAGTTCAGCGGCACGCTGGGCGGTGCCATACTCGTCGACGGCGCCATGGCGGCGTATACAGTGGCAGAGGGGTTGACCGACGATACGGTCGTCATTCATTTCGAAAAAGGCGATACGAATTACAAAGGGATCTACCAGGCCATCAACCAGATGTTTCTGGCCCATTCAGCCGACCATTTCGCCCTGGTAAACCGGGAACAGGATCTCGGTGACCCGGGACTTCGTAAGGCCAAGCTGTCCTATCACCCGCTAGAATTTCTGCAGAAATATCGAGTGACCCTGAAGGGAAAGATTCAGATATGAGCCCTTTCACAGATCGAAAGTGACAGTTTATGCAAGCGCTTTTTCGCCATGTTATTTCCCTTTGGCAATTCCCCTATCATCCTCTGAAAACCTCGAGATCAACATAGCCGGCAACCACAGCCTTGAAACACAGGATTTCGAAAAGTTCTCAGCGGCCGCTGAGGCACCTGCCGGCCTACCGCCTTTTGTAACGATATAAATTCAATTGCATCATGATTCCACAGGAATCTGAGCCAGATAAATACATCAACTTTAGCTAGTTTCCATCCATAAATGGCCTTTTTGCCCAATTTCTGCGTCAAGCCGCGCCCTGGCTTGTGCGGCGTAGCAAGCTACGCCTCCGCGCAAGGGCTTGATTTCCTTGACCTTGGGCAAAAATTCTCATTTCTGGATTGGAAACACCATCAGGTGCCCATCATTGTAAAAACCATTTGTGGATGGGCACTAGCTCAGTTTCCATCCACAAATGGCCTTTTTACCCAATTTCTGCGTCAATCCGCGCCCTGGCTTGTGCGGCGTAAAAAACTACGCCTCCGCGCAAGCGCTTGATTTCCTTGACCTTGGGCAAAAATCCTCATTTCTGGATCGGAAACACCACCAAATTGAGCCTGGTCCTTCGGAGGGCTGTTCATTAACAGGTGAAGCCCGCTATCATGAACATGGAACAACCGGGTGGTGGCAACTGGGTGACAGCCCTGATGGAAGGCCATGGCTGGCGGAGAAAGCCACGGGCAATTCACGCGATCGCCAGTACAGTCAACTCGTCTATGACGCCGTTTCATCCTGGCAGATTTATCATTTTCATGACACCAGCGCTACAGCCGCCATGCGGCATTATGAAATCATTCAGGACAACAGATATCTGCGTTTCGACGCCGCCAATATTGCATCTTACCTGCTGC
>CAVZEZ010000039.1:0-95492 GCA_963774425.1 uncultured delta proteobacterium
TTTTCAGTGAGCCCTTGTTAAAAAGCCACCAGAGCCCTCTGCTCATTCATACGGTGTCAGGCTTTCAAAACCGGTTTCCGTGACCAGTACGGTCTGTTCGAACTGGGCGGATAGCTTCCCGTCCCGGGTGACCGCCGTCCAGTTGTCGTCCAGGATGTCGAGTTCTTTTTTGCCGAGATTGATCATGGGTTCGATGGTAAACACCATTCCGGGGATCAGGGCGATTCCGGCGCCTTTCTGGCCGAAATGCGGTATCTGGGGGGCTTCATGGAAACCGAATCCCACACCGTGTCCGACAAACTCTCGCACCACCGAACATCCATGGGCTTCCGCGTAAGTTTGAATGCTCCAACCGATATCCCCGATCTTGTTGCCGGGCATTACCGCCGCCATACCCCTTTTGAGGCTTTCGCGGGCGATATCGACGATCCTGATCGCATCGGGTCCCGGCGTTCCGGCAAAAAGGGTTTTGTTCGCATCGGCAAAGAAACCGTTGAGAATGGAAGTGATATCGACATTGACGATGTCGCCGTCCTGTATCACGCGATTTCCGGGAATCCCGTGACAGATCACCTCGTTGATGGAAACGCAAATGCTTTTGGGAAAACCGCGATAATTCAATGGGGCGGGGGTAGCGCCATTTTTGATGGTGAATTCATGGGCCAGGGTGTTGAGCTCGTCCGTGGTGACACCCGGCCGGACGGCCGACTCCACCAGATCCAGGGTGTCGAGCACCACGCGACCGGCCTTGCGGATCGCCTCGATATCGGCCGGTTTCTTGATCCGGATATTATATTTGCGCAAGTACACGGCTTCCAGATCTTCGGCACCATTATCGTCTTTGCCCAGACAACATTTTTTGTACTTCAACCCGCTGCCGCAGGGGCAGGGATCGTTTCGTCCGACTTTGAGGTTTCTCATCTTTGTTCTTTGCCTGATTAATTCTGATAGTAATCGTCAAATCAAATCGATAGAGACCATATCCCATTTTGTTTACGATCATTTGGGGTAAAAGCAAGGTAATATACTTTGGGCCATATTTCAACCACCAAAGCAAATAATTCAGTTCCGGTTGCTGTCCCGGAGATCAATGGCTGGGGGCCCGCTCTCTTAAGCGGTTTCACCGGCTTTCGATGCCGCCATAAACCTTTTGACCCCGAAGATGGAAAATGCTACTGATCCGCCCGGAGACAACCATAATGAAATCCAGTTACCGGTTCAATCGAATGGAATTTGCCGGCGGGCTTGGAGACCTGGGTACCCTGCTTCCTCTGGCTATCGGTCTGATATTGGTAAACGGGCTTAGCCCCGCCGGGGTTTTTCTATCCGTTGGCGTTTTCTATATCCTTTCCGGGATTTACTACGGCGTCACGGTTCCGGTTCAACCGATGAAGGTCATCAGCGCCTATGCAATTGCCACCGGCATGACGGCTTCCCAGATCACCGCATCCGGATTGCTGATGGGGCTGGTCCTGTTGGTCGTCGGGACTACCGGCGTTATGGATGTCATCGGCAGATCCATTCCCAAAGCCGTGGTCAGAGGCGTCCAGTTGTCTACCGGCGCCCTGTTGATGGTCGGCGGTGTACAGTTGATGCTGGGAACATCCAAGCTTCAGGTTCTCAGGCAGGCGGCAGAACCCTACCTGTCATTCCAGGGGTTCGGGTGGTTGCCGGTCGGCGTTTTAATCGGCACGGCGGGCGGCATTTTAACCCTTCTGTTACTCGAAAACCAGAAACTGCCGGCTGCCATTATCGTTGTCGCCGCCGGGGGTGTGCTGGGGGCCGTCCTGGGGACTCACGAGGGCCTCGATACCATTGAAGTCGGTTTCAACCGGCCGGTCTTTCTACCCTTCGGGTGGCCGACACCGGCGGATTTTACATTTTCCCTGCTGGCTCTCGTGCTGCCGCAGATCCCGATGACACTGGGCAATGCCGTCATTGCCTATGCGGATTTATCCTCCGACTATTTCGGAGACAAATCCGGGAAAATCACTTACCGGGCGACCTGTATCAGCATGGCCCTGGCCAATTTTCTGAGTTCTTCCATCGGAGGGATGCCCCTGTGCCACGGAGCCGGCGGATTGGCCGCCCACTATCGCTTCGGCGCCCGTACGGCAGGCTCCAATATAATAATCGGCCTCATATTTGCCGCCCTGGCCGTCTTTCTGGGACGCCACTGTCTGGCAATTGTCTATCTGCTGCCTCTGGCCGTCCTGGGGGTGCTTCTGCTGTTTGCAGGCAGCCAGTTGGCGATGACAGGGATAGATTTAAAAGATCGCAAAGAGCTGTTTGTGGGTCTCATTATCTTGGGAATCACCCTGGCCACCAATCTGGCCGCCGCTTTCATCGTCGGCATTGCAATCGCTTATTTGCTGAAGTGGCGCCGGTTGAGTATCTAAAAAAATTAAATAGGGGGATTACAATTTAGTGATTTCTCCTTATGTTCTTCGAAGAGACATGGGGAATTTTGAGACAGCTTCCAATCAGAGGGACAGGTCCGCCGGCAAAGGAATACAGATGTCAAGACTGATCAAAGAAAAAGGCAAGGAAGGTAGGCTGCACATTGAATCACCCCTGATGGGCGAATCGCTTGTCAGCAAAAAATTGTTGGCGCGCACAGAACCCGCCGAATATTTCCGGATGCATCCGGACATCAACGTGCTCAAAATCGGCGGCCAGAGTATCATGGACCGCGGCGGCAAGGCGCTTTTTCCCATTCTGGATGTGCTGGTCGAAGCCAAAGAGAAACATAAGATTCTACTGATGACCGGCGGGGGAACACGGGCCCGCCATGTGTACAATATCGGTGTGGATCTGGGCATGCCGACCGGGGTGCTCTCCAAACTCGGCGACAAGGTCTCCTGGCAAAATGCCGAGATGCTGTCGGTGCTGTTGTCCAAACACGGCGGGGTGAAAATCGGACACGGGGATAATCTGGAACAGCTGACGATGTTCTGCCGACAAGGCTATCTGCCCATCACTTATGGTATACCGCCCTACGGCTTTTTCGAACACCCAGCGGAATTCGGTTCCATACCGCCGCACCGCACCGACTGCGGCGCGTTTCTGTTGGCGGAGAATATCGGCGCCCGGTCCTTGATTTTTTTGAAGGACGAAAAGGGGCTGTTCGATCAGGATCCGAAAAAAGTACCGGCGGAGGCTCGCAAAGGGCTAAAATTTTTCGACCGGGTATCCGCCCAAAAGCTCCTGGAAATGGATCTCGATGACCTGATCATCGAACGGCCAATACTGACCCTGCTGCAACGCGCAAAGTGCCTCAAGCAACTGCAGATCATCGATGCCCTCCATCATCCGGAACACATCCTGGCAGCCCTTGAAGGCCGGCATGTCGGCACGATAATTTACAAGGAAGAATGATAGTTTACCCAAACGTTAGCCGGTAAGTTTTCAGGAACGCCCGTCTTTTTTTCCCTGGCCGGCATCCAACCACACAATCTCGGCGCCGCTGGCGGCTTGAATCTGATCGAGTTCCTTTTTTCGGATATGCTTAGCATAAAGTTTGACATCTCCGCCGCTGACACCTACGATTCTGAAACGGGGTTTTTTTTCGCCTTTTTCGATTTTTCGTCTTTCACGAACAAAAATTTTGGTGCTCATTTCTCTGCTCCCTTACCTGTAGGTCGATGTGGCTTGCCGGGCTTCAAAAAGTCGCTATTTGCCCTTGAACTTAAATGAGCGCGAAAGCGACATTTCATTGCCTTCATAAGAATATATATCCTTGGAGGATATATGTCAACGAAAAGAAACAGACCGAACCAAGCGCGATCCCGTCCCGGGTCCGGTAAAGCGGAACGCTATATTCAGCCATCGCTTTTGCTGGGGCTTAAAATGAAGCCTTCGTACGGGTATGAGCTGATCGGAAATATTCAGAAATTCGGATTTATTCAAGGGTCGGCGCCACCGGGGATGATCTACAGACACCTGCGGGAGCTGGAGGCCGGCGGTATGGTGCACTCTGAATGGCATACCGAGGGGCCGGGGCCGGCCCGCAGGATCTACCGTCTGACCGACGAGGGTGAGGAGGCGCTGGCTCTTTGGATCCGCTACATGGAATACCAGGCGAATAATCTAATGAATTTCATAAACCAGTACCAGGCGGTCATTTAGTACGTTAAAAATCGGTGGAGCAGATGCCATCAGCAGGGCGCCTGTCCGGGTTCTCGCTTTGCGGGAGGTCGCTGATTTTCTAGACAGCTTTTTTACGCCTTTTTTCGCCGATATTCTCCCAGGTCCCCTTCCCTTTTTTTCTGACCATCAGAACGGGTTGTCCGCCCAGCAGACGGGGGCGTACCCAGTTTTTCGCCAGAACCACCTCCTCGGGCTGTGGAATCATAGCGTCCCGATCCAGCGAGACGACCTGGATACCAAGGCCCTGCAGATGTTTTACTGAAGTGGTTTCCGGTATTTTGCGCAGTCGACCCATTTCGATAAACCGGCCGCTCCAGCCGGTAGCCGTAAGGCCGACCGCCGCCACCGCACCAATGATGCCGTCATTGGTACCGCCGTGTCCGGAAACGTGGACTTTGCGTGCGGCTTGCAAGGCATCCCCCTGAGTAAGAACTTTGCGGGTGCAATCAAGCCCGAAATTCATCAGCTCATCCAGTGCAAAATCCCCCTCGCATGCGACGCAGATACCCGGGTCGCTGCCCTCGATATAAAATTGCTTCACATGTAGCACGGCACGCTCGATGATGACTTCGAAAATAGAATTATCCGATGCGTCGATCACCATGCAGGCAGCGCTGTTGTGGGACGTATAGGGGATGCTTGCATGCACCAGAAGTTGCTGACGCAGGACACCCGTCATTCGACAGCCAACGGGCAGTTTATCTTCAAACCAGCGCATCAGTTTACCCGTGCCACGGTCCGCATCGTCCGTATCTGTATCATCGATACCTAAATAAATCCGCATAGTAAGGCCTCACGCTAGCCGACAACCCGAATTGCATCAGGAGGAATGTATATATCTGTATCACACCCGACCAGCGGACGGATATCCTCATAATCAGCACGAGCCAGAGAAATGCTGAGGTTCAGGCCGACATCGATTACGAGCCGGATGAGGCTGTTTTCGCTCGTTATTTGAATCACCTTGCCCCGCAACTGATTTTGATTCCCCTGCATGTTCGCAATATCACCGAGGGTTATCCGTTCGGGATTGATGAAGATCCGCACTTTGTCATGGGAGACATCGATTTCCGGGGACAGAGCCAGGGTAATGTTTTCCCGGATTCGGCAGCGATAGGACTGCTGTCCCTGACGAACAAGCCGTCCGCTGAAAATATTTTCGTAAGCGGTCGGAACGAGCTTGCCGTTGTTCAGGACCAGCGTGTGATCGGTCAGACCGGCAGCCTGGATTCGGTCATGCGTCGTAAATATCACCGTCATTTTCAGATCCTCGTTGATGTGCCTGAGGATATTCATGATGGTTGCCTGATTCTCGGCGTCCACACTCGACGTCGGCTCGTCGCACAAAAAAACTTTTGGCGATAACACCAAACCGCGTGCCAGCGCTACCCGCTGGGTTTCGCCCCCCGACAAACGGTGCGCCGGGGCATTGACAAACGAGTGCATGTCTACCAGTTCGAGGGATTTCTCGATAATACGTTGCCGCTGCTTGGCTTCGATTCCCCTTATTTTCAACCCAAATTCAATATTTTTATAAACAGTAGTGGAAAATAGGATGGGATATTGATCCACCATGACCACCTCTCGGCGCAGCGGCTGCAACCCGGCTTCAGTAAATCGAACCGCTCTGTCCTGATAGAACAGCTGCCCACTGCTGGGATGGTCGAGAAATCCGAGTATGTTGAGCAAAGTGGTTTTGCCGGCCCCGTTGGGTCCCAGAAGGGCATACATGCGGCCGCTTTCGATGGTCAGCTCGGGTATATTCAGTATCGTGCGGGAGTCTGCGGTCTTGGTCAACCCTCTGATGGCATACACCGTCACCGGAAGGCTCTCCCCTGAAAGAAATGAAATAACAGGTTCATGCCGAAACTCAGCGCCAGCAGAATGAGACCTAAAGCCACCGCCAGGGTAAAAGAACCCTTGTCGTATTCCAGAGCCATGGCGGTCGTCATGGTACGGGTAAATCCTTTGATATTGCCGCCGAGCATCATGCTGATGCCGACCTCGGAGATTACCCTGCCGAAGGCCGCAATGACCGCCGCGGTGATTCCAAATCGCGCTTCCCTAAACAGTACCCAAGCGGTCTGGCAGCGGTTCGCCCCCAGTGTCATGGCCGTTTTTCGGTACCGGTCGTCGATTCGGCTGATGGCCGCAATGGTGAAGGCAGCCACCACCGGAACGATTAAAATGACCTGACCGATGACAATCGCTCTCTGGGTATAAAGAAGGTCCAGGGGACCGAATATTCCGCGCCGGGATACAAAGGCATAAACAAAAAGGCCGATGACCACCGTCGGCAGGGCCAACAACGTATTCAATAGGGTGATGATCATGCGTTTTGCAGAAAACTCGCCGAAAGCGATCGCGAATCCCAGGGGCACCCCGATAAGTGCGGCAAAAAATGTCGAAGCGCAACTCACTTTCAGGGAGACGCCGACAATGGTAATCATTTCCGCATCCAGTGAAATCACCAGAAGGATGGCGGAGAAAAAACTGTCAATAAGGAGATCCATAAAATAGAATTTGCCGGATTGGCCGGTTGGCCTGTTTTAATGGCTGCATAGGTCCTATAAGACTTATAGGACCTATGGCCGGCCAATGGCTTCAACCGGCATACCGATTCAGATTATTTTTTTGCATCCGGATAAAAAAGCTGTTTGCCATGCAGCCTGTAATTCGCGATCACTTCCTGTCCCCGGTCGGATACCAGCCACAGGGCAAACTCCTTTGCCAGGTCGTATTTCACATCGGGATGTTTTTTCGGATTTATCGGGATAACGCCGTAAGGATTGGCAAGCAGCGGATCCCCCTCGCAGACTATGACCAGTTCTACCGGTACATCCCGGCCGTATTTATATTTTATGAAGGTCCCCCGGTCCGACAGGGTGTAGGCTTGTTTCTCGTCGGCGAACAAGAGGGTTTTGCCCATTCCCTGTCCGATGGAACGGTACCAGGCTTCCGAGTCCGCGGGAAGGGTGAAGGAAATTTCGCTCTGTTTGCCGCTTTTGACGATGGTGTGGGTCACCTTTTCAAGGGGCAGTCCTGTTTTTTGCCAGAGCGTCTGTTCCTTGGTGTGTGTGCCACTGTCGTCGCCGCGGGAAACGAAGAGAGAGTCGGATTCGGCAATTTTTTTCAGCGCCGCCGGAGCATCCTTGAGCCCCTTGATGGTTGCGGGATCGGAGGGCGGCCCGAGGATTACGAAATCATTATGCATGACCGCATAACGTTCGGTGCCGTATCCCTCTTTAACGAATTCTTCTTCGCGGGCCTTGGCATGCACGAAAATGACATCCACATTGCCGTCCATTCCGTCCCGAATGGCCGCACCGGTGCCTTTGGCAATCACTTTCACCTGGATGCCGGTGTCTTTTTCCAGTTCGGGCAGCAGCACGTCAAGCAGCCCCGAGGCCTGGGTGCTGGTGGTGGTGGACATTTTTATTATTTTTTCTTCCGCCGACACATTCCACGACATTAAAAAAATCAGTGCAATCAATCCCGAGATGAAAAGGTAAAATCGTTTCATGTTCAGCTCCTTCACAGGTGATTTGGTATTCGTTACGTCCGTTGCAGCCGGTTCATTTCCGGATAGGAGGTCGGTCGGACCTCAGTCCTCCTTTTGAGGTTGGGCCGGAAATACCATCTTGCCGCCTAGATTGACATCGTAGCCCGCCAGGCACCCGGCTATTTCTCGAAATGCTTTCTCATGCAGCAGCCCCAGGAAACGCTGGATTCCCTCATCGAAAAAACGTTTCTTGGAGACCATCAAATCAAATCGCTCCCAGCGAAGCGGTATGAAGTCAAGATCCAGAAGTCCCGCAATAGCACGGATACCGGGACCGGCATCCACCCGCTTCGCCAATACTTCCAGGCCCACGTCCAAATGGCGGGAAACTTCATTGGCATAGCCTTCAATTTTTTCACCGTTTATGCCCGCTTTTTTGAGTTCCCGGTCCAACAATAGGCGCGTACCGGTACTCAGCGCACGATTCACGATTTTTATCCCCGGCTTTGCAAGGTCTTTCACCGACCTGATTTCTTTAGGATTGCCCTTCTGCACCAGCATACCCTGTTCTCGGCGACAAAAATTGACGATCGCCGGCATCTGATCCAGCTCCCGGATGGCGAAATCGAAATTATATTCCGATTCATCCTCCTGGAGCAGATGACTGGATGCCATATGGCATAAGTTCTTGCGCAGAGCGCTCAGGCCTCCCATGCTGCCGAGATTCCCGAAAACCGCCAGTTGGTCCGAATAATGATTGTTGAACAGCGAAATGGCCCTGTCCAGCAGTGGATCGTTACTGCCGGTAATAATGAGCAACCCATTATAGGGAACCGGCCGCTGTCCTTCATCGGGATAATTGATCGTGTTTGCCTCCACCCATTGCTCCACCAGATTTCTGGGGAAAAGCCATTTGCCCGTGATTTTGGTAGCCGGCAAGCCCTTATCGGAAACAAGGGAGTAGACCATCTTTTCGTTGACATTCAGAAATTCGGCGATTTCCCGGGTAGATAGTAATTTCTTCATCTCTCAATTTTTCTGCTGGGGTATATATTAAGGGGTCATTTTGGGTTATGGATATACCTTGACATAGTTCTTTGACGGAAGACTGTCAACATTATATTAAATAAGTTTGATAAATTATAACCGATACAAACTATTTCTAACCCGGTACCATCGATCGCCCATCGAACCCACCGCCTTTATGACGTCGATATCCGTGGTATCCCGGGGAATGGATCCACCGTGATAGATCGTCGGCCATGGGAAAGGTGTTTTAGATATATTCTAAGTTATATATTGTCAATAGGTAAAATATTTAATTAATATACAATACATACGAATCATAAATAACCCATAAAAACATTTATGGAGTGGTAAGACCGATATTCGATTCGCGCCGAGTGAGTATTTTAGAAGATCTGCAACTATATGGCCACCATTGGATGGGGTTATAAAACCCCTTTTTGGCAATAGCAGGGTATACAGGAGGATTTATTTATTCGATCGGTAAGATCGATTTGGAGGTCTTTTAGGAGATGAAACGGGGTTTTTCGGCATGAACCTGAATTTGTCTGGATAATTTCTATGCTGAATAAGTCATTTTACGAATCTGCTGACAATTTACCTGCAGATATCTTTGGTATCCCTGTTCTTGGGTGTTGTCATGTCGTGCCAGACATTCGGCGGCCTCTGGAAAAGTTCCATTCTACCGTTTTGCAATGCACTGCGGACTTCCGGATCCATTTTGGCATGGTATAGCGAGCTCACGGTGGTTAATTTATCGATGAGGTCCTCCCGGGGTGCTGTTTTCACCCCGCGCAGATCGGCACACCTCAAATCCGCACCGGTCAAGTCCGTGTCATTTAAATTGGCTCTCCTGAGATCGGCAAGCCCCAGTTGCGCGTCTTTGAAATCAACGTCCGCCAGATTTGTATCCTTCAGGTTTGCCTCGCGAAGATCGGCGCCTTCGAAATTCGCCTGCCTCAAATCAGCCTGTTTCAAATTGGCGCCGCGCAGGTCGGCAGCGCGAAAATCGGCCTCTCTCAATCTGGCGCCGTACAATTTCGCATTACGCAAAATGGCCTTGGCCACAAAGGCCTGGTAAAAATCGGCATATCTGAGATTCGCCTTCTTCAGCGGCGCCCCCTGAATGGCACGCATACGGTCGGACTGCGATTCGATCAGCCAGAAGTTTTCCGGCAGCTTGGAAACCTGTTTTCCTCTGAGATCGAAAAAAACATCGTAGCCTACCTGATGGAACAGCCAGGGGACCAGGGCATGAACATCTCCATGACGCTTAAAATGATATTGGGGGGTTCCTGTAAAGGAGCCAAATGAAAGCGCCCAAAGCGTCAGCCCCACCAGCAGAATACCGGCAATCCCCGGAATCGTTAACTCCCGCCTCAATGGCCGTGGCCCCGCTGGTCCGGACCTGGAAGCACGGTTGAAAATCACCGCCATGAAAATGGAAAGCGTCAGCAAGACGATGTGAAAACCGGTGACCGTCCAGTCGCGCCGCGGCAAATAACGCACCCACAGTCCCAACGTGGTCAGCGGCACCGTAATCCAGGCCAGGGAATGCATACACGTCTGCTCCAAGCGTGCCATAAAGGATCTGCCGGCCGTGAAGATCTTTGGTTGAGAGGACAGGATCAGCAAAAGACGCTGCAAAAGAAACAGAAACCAGACATAAATACTGATCATCACCAGCGGGCATATCAAATAGATAAGACTGGGGGGCATAGCCGTTCCAAGAATCGGCAGAAGTGAGGCGTTGGTGGCCAGAGAGACGTCATCTGTGGTCGCAATGACCAGCCAGGAGTAGCCGCAGGTGTATAAACAGGCAATCAGGGAGATGATTAATTGCTTGTTTGTCTTTTGTTTCCGGATGCTCTGCTCCAAAAAGCGTATGGCCCGGTTGAAATTCGGACGGTAGCGATCGGCCCATTCGACATTGGGTTGCTGCTGGCGTTGCCAGTCCAGGGCCACCTGGAGGTCGGTTTCCTCGTAAAGGCCGGCCTTGCCGTCAGCGTGCAGATCGGCGCTTTGCGCCAACCGCTGGTAGATCCTTGCGGATTCTGCTTCCTCGTCCACCCAGCCGGCCAGGGTATCCCATTGCCGAATCAGGCTTTCGTGGGAAATGTCAATGAGCGGATCGTCGGCCGGAGCCTGCGATGAAAGGACCAGAAAATTGCGATTGTCCTCGTTGAAGCGCCGGATAATGGACATGGCGATCCCCGGTGCTGCCTTCTCGCCACAGATGGCGGCAACCTGGGACAGACGGGCGGGTCTGCGGATTCGACGGTTGGCGGCATCTGTTTCGGTAAGAGCCTGAAACATTCGTTTGGAAATCAGGCGATGATCCCCGTTTAGCCCATTGAGGGCCTCATCCGCATGCAGGCTCAGGGCCTTCTTCAGGCCCCCCGACCGTTCATAATGCTCGAGATCGATGGCTCCGCGACCACCGTCGCCGACCCAAACCGCCCACGTCCGCATGAGCACATGCTGCAAAATCGGTAGATCGTCCCGGGTATCGAGGCTCTCGTTGAGCAGCCGATCCATCAGCCGGGGGGCGATTTCCGCCCCGACGAGCCGGACCGGACCCAAAAAAGCTTCCCGGCGTTGGTCACGCGTGAGCCGCGGAACCAGATACTGGCTTTGGTTCATGGCTTCCGGCAGCCCCCGGAAAGCATCGCATTCGCCCAGAAAATCCGAGCGCATGGTCAATACGACATAAACCGGCGCCGGCGTTTGCTTTGCCAGGTACAGAAGCGCGGAAACGAATTCAGCCGCTTCTTCGCGCGCCTGGATGGTTTTGGCCTGCTGAAAACGAAACAGCTCCTCGAACTGATCCACCACAATCAACAGGTTGCTCTCCCCGTCTCCCAGGGGATTGCGGAGCGCGTCGGTCAAAACCCGCGCCCCCCTGCGCCGGACCGCTTCCCGCAAATGCTCGGCGCTCCCGCCGGGTTTGCCTGATCCACCCAGGCAAGCGATGGCTGCGGCCAGATTATACAGCGGCGCCGTCCCCGGTTTGAATGTCGCCACTTCCCACAAATCGCGATCCTGAACCAGAAAGCCCGCTTCGAGGTTGGGGATGAGTCCGGCACGCACCAGCGAGGACTTGCCGCACCCGGAGCTGCCCACAACCGCCACAAACCGGTGGCTATCCAATTGTTTTACCAGGGCGTGTGTCTGCTCCTTGCGGCCGAAATAGTAGAGGCTGTCCGCGCTTTCAAAGGGACGCAAGCCGACGAATGGATTGGGCGGGACGGCCGTACGGCTCATCGCCCGGCTCCGCCGGTAAGCAGACGTTCAGTAACCTGCGGATCGATGGCATCGGATCGGCTGTTGTCCAGGATATCGATGTGAATCAAAGGGGGGAACAGGGGCAAGTCGGGCCGGCCGGTTCCGTGCGGCGCCAAAAACAGCCAAATATGCTCGAGGGTTGAACTGTTTTCGAATTCAAACTGTTCCGTGATCGCCTTGAAAGCCTTTTTGATGCGCCCGATCAGCCAGGCGGGGCCTACCTGGCCGCATATGAGAATCAGGTTTTTCACGCTTCTCACAGATTGCTCGAATTTCATCAGGCTGACGGTGGGGTCTCTGGATTCGTGGTTGAAGTCAACTTCAGCGCCTTGTTCCAGCAAAAAATCGGCCAGCTTGAAGGCATACCGCTGATCCTTCTGATGGGTGTCGATCAGATAGCTCAGGTGTCCGGACACGGCATCTTCCTGCTGACGGCAACGGGCAATGCGCTCTTCCACCAGATTGACAAAATCGCTTTGCAGGCACTTGACGAATTCGTACTGGCTCAAGCTTCTGGGCCTGACTTCGCAATCCTGCAGAAACCGGCGGTGTTCGCCGTTTTCGACGGCGGTGAAATCCAGATCCGACGGCACCCACACCAACTGGGGAATCGATTTGCTGAAAGCGAGCTCGTGCTGCACGCGACAATAGGTGGTTTCTTTCCGGTCGACGATTTTTCTACCCGGCCATTGGTTGAACAGGTGGATGGAAAACCGGGCTTGAGCGAGCGCCCGGTTCACGGCATCATCGTGGCCGGCGGCATCCATGGGCGGTGGAATCTCGTTGGCGATCTCCACCTGCCAGTGCCGGGCTTCGCTGATAATCCGCTCCTTGAAGTCCTCAAGGGTTTCGGGCACATCGGCCATAAAAATCGACAGCTTATCAGCCTGGGAATCCGGCTGGATCTGCGGGGCAGAAAACGCCTGGGGCAGCTTCTGGATCAGTCCTTCGATCGCATCCACGATCGGCCGCATCTGCTTTTCGAAAGCGCTGGAGCTGGGTGAGGTGAAATCGCCGGGGCTATCTTCCGATTCGGCATCGTGCATACGAAATCCGCTGATGCCCTGAAATTCCGCCGGCCATTTCTGGTGCGGAATATTGTGAAGCAGGATGTTGAAAATGCGGTAATCATCATTGACGCGCAAACCGCCGGCGTGCCGGCCATGGTGCTGGTGAAACCGGCACAACTCTTGGCCGCAGTATTCCGACAGAAGGTAGTTGCGGGAAGTGAGCGCCAGAAAGATGGCGGATGATTCCAAAGCCTTCTGGATGGAGTCGTCAAAGACCGTGTTGCCCTGCATTCTCTTTTTATCACGCCATATATGCAGATCGGTCAGCCCCCGGCGCTTGCTGAGCCAATTGTAGAGCCAGTCTTCAAAAACGTCCACCCACCCCGCATTGCCGCCGAACCCGTAATTGTCGTTATGGGCATAACTGATGAATATATCGTGTTCGTAACCGGGTGACTGCGCCATGGTTATCGCCTCTTTGCAAGGGGCTTACTCCGAACTTATTCAACCTGCCGACGCCTCGAAGGTAGGGGAGATATATTAGTATAAGTCTTTATATTTAAAAATCAATCGGGGATCAGGGCTCCAGAACGATTTTGCCGAAATGCCGCCCGCTTTCCAACAACCGATAGGCCTCGCGTCCTGCGCTGAGGGGCATCACCTGATGGATAACCGGTTTGAGTTTACCGGCCCATAACAGCGCCAACACATCGTGAAAATCCTGATGGGAGCCCATGGTGCTGCCGATCAGGCTGATCTGCTTACCGAAAATAAATCGAATGTCGATTTCGGCCCGGGGGCCGCTGGTATTGCCCACGATGGCAATCCGTCCGCCCCGGACGACCGCCTGCATGCTGGTGGTGATGGTGGCTTGGCCCACGTTGTCCACGACCACGTCAACACCCCGTTTTGCGGTCAGTTTATAGATCTCCTTGCCCCAATCCACCTCGGAGCGATCCAATACGGTGTCCGCACCCAGGCGCAAAGCGCCCTCGGCTTTTTCCGCATTCGAGGCCACGACATAAACAGTGGCACCCGCCAATTTTGCAATCTGAATGGCCATGCTGTTCACCCCGCCGCCGGCGCCGACCACCAGCACGGATTCTCCGGCCCGCAGGGCGGCACGATGCATGAGCATGCGCCAGGCGGTGAGGGTCACTAAAATCGGCGCGGCCGCTTCCGCATAGGCCATATCATCCGGCAAGGCGGCCAAGTTTGCGGCCGGCACCACCACATACTCGGCGGCACCGCCCCGCAGGTGTTCTCCGAGAACGTGATAACCCGGGCTCACACTGTGGTCGCCACACCTGGTGAATTCATCTTCGAACCGGTTGATACCCGGGTCCACGACCACCCGTTGCCCGACCTGCCAGCCGGACACCTCCGCGCCGAGTCCGGAGATTTCACCGGCGACATCAGCACCGCACCAGTGGGGCATCTCGAGCTTGAGGCCGGGCCAGCCTCTTCGCACCCAGATGTCGAGAAAATTAAGTGCACATGCATGTACGTGAATGAGAACCTCTCCCGGACCGGGTTTAACGTCCGGCACGTCTCCGTATTTTACGACGTCCAACTCACCATGTTGTTCAAAATAAACCGCTTTCATCAGAGGACACCTCCATCTATTCAAGCATATGTTCCCCTGCGTCCTGATCACCCGCCACGACATCCGGATTATTCATGATGATTCGGGCGCAGGCGTTCCAGCGCAAAATGGCGTCATCGTTTCCGGCCAACCGTCTGTCGATGGCCTTTTCATAGGCATCCATTGCCTGCCGCAACCAGTCATATACCAGGCTGCCGGACCCCGGCCCCCCACGGGAAAGATGCACCTTGGCACGGCGTTCGCAAATGATTCCCTCAAAATAATGCCTGTAATACGCATCTTCAAGGCGGTTGAGAATTTCGCGTGCCCTGGAAAACGGGCGGCTGAGTTCACGCCCGAACTGGTCGGTCAGGGATAACAAGAGGGTGATCAGCGCCTTCTGGTTTCCAGGCTCCGCTTCCAGAATGTCCAGGCAGATACTTTCCGCTTCCGCCGGTTCGTTCAAGAATCGATAGCAATCCGCTTTTTCAAGGGCTGCCGGGATGGCTTGCATGGATAAAGGCTTGAGTTTGAACATATGAACTCCTGACCCGGAATATACCGGTATAAAAAAATAACGGTTCTATGATCCAAAAAAAGTTAAAATTAAGGCAAAGTCTGGATATTATCCTATAAATACATTTTGGTATTGATTCGCTTCCAAATCGAAATCGGGATCGCTATCGAAATCGATTTCGATCCCGTTTTTTTTGGATCGACCGTCTTTTTTTCATAGTTCCAAACTATAAATACATTTTGCACGGCTTGCAAGTTCTCCCATTGAATCGGCCTGGCGATTTCAAAGGCCGATCCGCTGAAAGACAGGGATTGATTCAGGAAGGGGCGTTATTCCCTTTCTGCCGGAGGACTCTTTTGATCTGCCCCAGACATTTGGTTACCGGGATCCCTTTGGGACAAACATCCGTGCACCACCACATGGTTTTGCAGCCCCAGATGCCGTCTTCCGAGTCCAGTTGAGTCAGCCGGTCCTCGGTGGCCGTGTCCCGGGAGTCGAAAATGTAGCGGAAGGCGCGCAGCAAGGCCGCCGGCCCCAGGTAATCGGGCCGGACCCGGATAATCGGACAGGACGACGTACACGACGCGCACAGGATGCAGCGTAGGGCAGGTTCAAAAGCCTGCTGGATTTCAGGATCCTGCAGTCGTTCCTTTTCCGGAGGTTTCTGTTCGTTGATCAGGAAAGGATTGGCGGCGCGGTGCTTGTCGAAAAAAGGCGTCAGATCGACCACCAGATCCTTGACGACCTTGAAAAAGGGAAGCGGTTCGAGGACAAAATTGTTTGCAGTTTTGAAATCGCGGATCAATTTTTGACAGGCCAGTTCGACCCTGCTGTTGATGACCATGGCATCCGAACCGCAGATTCCGTGGGCGCATGAAAATCGGTACGCCAGGGTCGGATCCTGCTCCCATCGGATTTTGTTGAGGCAGTCCAGTATCTTGTCAGTGGGCGCCGCCTCAACTTGATATTCTTGAAAATGGTTTTCTTTATCAACTGCCGGATCAAATCGGTAAATGATAAAGGTGCATTTCATGTCAATACTTCCTTTCTTTGGGTTGGAACCGGGTTATGGTGACCGGTTTTTCCAGAATCTGCGGTGCCTCATCCGTGCGGCGCACCAGTGTATGCACCAGAAACCGCTGGTCATCACGGTCGGGGAAATCTTCACGAAAATGCGCTCCGCGGCTTTCTTCGCGATACAAGGCTCCCAGGACGATGACTTCTGCCAGTTCCAGCATGTGCTCCAGCTCGAACGCATCCAGCAATTGCCGGTTAAAGCAGGTCCCCTTGTCCTGCAAGGAAATCTGCCTGTACTGCTGCTTGAGTTGGCGAATTTCCTCCAGGGCTCCGGTCAAACCGGTCCCGTCGCGAAACACCGAAACCCGCTCCATCATAGTGGTCTGCATCCGTGTCATGAGATCACCGATTTTTGCTTTCCCGCTGCCGGCCATCAGCCGGGAAATCCGATCCGCGACGGCTTTGGAAGGATCGGCGGCCGGTTTCTTAAAATCTGCGCCCTGAAGGAAACGCCCGATCCGTTTGCCGGACCTGCGGCCGAAGACCAGGGTATCCAGCAATGAATTGCAGCCCAGGCGATTGGCGCCGTGCACCGATACACAAGCGCATTCACCGGCGGCGAACAATCCGGGAAAGGGGGTGTTGTCGGCGTCGCGAATCACCTGCCCGTCCACGTCGCAAGCGATGCCCCCCATCATGTAATGGCAGGTCGGCTGAACCGGTATGGATTCCTGATGGGCGTCGACACCGGCATAAGTATGGGCGAATCCGGTGATTTCAGCCAGCTTTGAGTCCAATGTTTCGTTGCCGAGGTGGGTCAAGTCAAGATGCACATAGTCTTTTCCCTCAATTCCCCGACCCGCTCTGACTTCCTCCAGGATACAGCGAGACACCATGTCTCGCGGTGCCAGATCTTTTATCACCGGAGCATAGCGTTCCATGAATCGTTCCCCATCCGCATTGCGCAGCACGCCGCCCTCGCCGCGGGCGGCCTCGCTGATCAGAATTCCCAACTTGTAGATTCCGGTGGGGTGAAACTGGACAAATTCCATATCTTCCAGGAGCGCCCCGGCCCGATAGGCCAGCGCCATGCCGTCGCCCGTCGAAGCAAAGGCATTGGAGGTGGTTTTATAAATTTTGCCGGCACCGCCGGTAGCCAGCAGGACCGCCTTGCTGTAGAAAGTGTGCAGTTTGCCGCTTGCCAGCTCATAGGCTATTACACCGCGACAACAGCCATCTTCGACAATCAATGAAAACACTTCGAATTCATCAAAAAATTGGGTGCCTCTTTGTAAGCATTGCTCCCATAACGTGTCCAGAATGACCCGGCCGGTGCGATCGGCTGCATAACAGGCACGTTTGATCGGAGCCTTGCCAAAGTTGCTGGTGTGGCCGCCAAAGGCCCGCTGGGCAATCTTTCCCTCGGCAGTTCGATTAAAGGGAACCCCCAAATGCTCGAGCTCGTATATGGTTCGGGCCGCATCCCTTGCCATGGTCTCAATGGCATCCTGGTCTCCGAGATAATCGCTGCCTTTCACGGTATCGAACATATGCCATTCCCAGCTGTCATCTTCCTCATTGCCCAGCGCCGCCCCGATCCCGCCCTGGGCGGCACCCGAGTGAGATCGGGTGGCGAACACCTTGCTGATAACGGCCACGTCGGCTTTTTCACCGATTTCGATGGCTGCCCGCAAGCCGGCCAGCCCGGCACCGATAATGATGGTATCGTATTGATGCTCCATAGTCCGCCTCATGTGTTTGGTGTTGATGCTGTCTTTACCCTATCGTGGCAACATTGGGGTTTATAACGCCTGAACCGATCGGTTCCAGGTTATGTGCAAAAATTCTCATTTCTGGATTGGAAACACTATCAGATGCCCGTCATTGTAAAAGACTCTTTGATGCATGGGCACCAGGTAGCAGTTAACATATAAATGAGCACAATGGCGAAGTAAAGCGTTTTCAATCGAAACATGAAATTTCGTCCGCAATCCGGGACGATTCGCACCCGCAGGCGCCGGGATGATTGCCGCTTGACAACCCGGAGCCGATTAGCCATGTTATGTATATTCCTGGATGCCCGGATTTTCTGCAAAAACTGCACACTGGATGCGAGAATATGTCTGATGACAGGCCCTCCGCTGCCTCCGACCGGCCGGATGAACCGGTTGACCGGTTAGCATTTGAAGAAATAGAGCATACCGCAGACCGCGCGTTGCGGGTATACGGCGCGGACCTGAAAGCACTTTTGCTGAATGCCGCCCGCGGCTTGAACAGCCTGATGGCGCCGGAACATCGCCCCGATACCGGACAGCGGAAAATAGCCGTGCAACTCGAGGCTGGCGATGCCGAAAGTCTGCTGGTGGACTGGTTGAGCGAACTGTCATACTGGGCTGAAACCGAAATGCTCGTTTTTCACGATTTCGAGTTGGATAGTGTGTCTGCGACCCATCTTGAGGCAACCCTATACGGTACCCGGGCACCTCGTCTGGAACGTCATATCAAAGCGGTAACCTATCACAATCTGGCAATCGTCCGGACGGAAAAGGGGCTCACAGCTACCGTGGTGTTTGATGTGTAAGGTTGCAGTTTTATCACTCGCATTTTCGAAGGAGGAGGTGTGCCTTGGTCGATCTCAACAGGTTTAAAAAGGTTGACGCGTATATATACGAAATACCGGCGTCTTTTCGGGAAGATATGCGGGTGCCTGCCCGTTTTTATGCGGACAGGACGTTGCTGGAGGGCGTCAGAAACGACCGCAGCCTGGAGCAGCTGATCAATACAGCCGCCTTGCCGGGCGCCGTCAAATACGCCCTGGCCATGCCGGACATCCACCAGGGATACGGATTCCCCATCGGCGGAGTGGTGGCCACTCGGGCACCCGACGGAGCCATCTCGCCCGGCGGCGTGGGTTATGACATCAATTGCGGCGTGCGCTTGTTGGCCACCCATCTGGAACACGAGGAATTACGTCCCTATCTCGGCGATCTGGCCGCCGCAATTTTTGTCAACTGCCCCAGCGGTGTCGGTAAAGGCGGCAGTATCAAGCTCAAGGCCGGGGAGCTGGAGCGCTTGATGGAACTGGGCTCCACCTGGGCGCTCAAACGCGGGTTCGCCACCGAAGCCGACCTGGAACGTACCGAAGAAAACGGCTGTCTGCCGGGAGCGGATGCCGCCCGGGTGAGCTCGAGGGCCAAAGAACGCGGCAAGGGTCAGGTAGGCACCCTGGGGGCCGGAAACCATTTCATAGAAATCGATTTCGTGGACATGGTTTTCGACGAACCGGCCGCCCGGAGCATGGGCCTCTTTGAAAACCGTATTGTCGTTCAGATTCACTGCGGCTCCCGCGGCCTGGGTCATCAGATCTGCAGTGATTATGTCAAACGCTTCCAGAAGTCCATTCTCCAATATGGGTATAAGCTGCCCGACCGCGAGTTGGTCTGCGCCCCGCTGAGCAGTCCGGAAGGTCAGGATTATCTGGCGGCGATGAAGGCGGCGGCCAATTATGCCTTTGCCAACCGACAGGTTCTGGCCCATCATATTCGACGCACTTTTGAGCAGGTGTTGGCCGGCAGGGTGCGCAATCATCAGATTTATCAGATTTACGACATTGCCCATAATATGGCGAAGATCGAAACGCATGATGTGGACGGCCGGCCGGTGAAGCTGTGTGTTCACCGCAAGGGGGCCACCAGAGCCTTCGGACCCGGCTCGGCGGGGTTGCCCGACGCTTTCCGGGATACCGGACAACCCGTCCTGGTCCCCGGATCCATGGGCAGCGAGAGCTGGGTGCTGGCGGGAACCCGGACCTCGATGGCCCAGACCTTTGGATCCACCTGTCACGGCGCCGGCCGCAGCATGAGCCGCAAGCAAGCCAAAAAAACCGTGAATGGCCCCCAATTGCGCCAACGTCTGGAAGCACGCGGCATTCATGTGCAGGCCGGCAGCATGTCGGGTCTGGCGGAAGAAGCGCCGGAGGCTTACAAGGACGTCCAACAGGTCGTGGAGGTGGTCCACGGCGCCGGAATCGCCAGAAAGGTGGCGAGACTGAAACCGGTGGCTGTGATCAAAGGATAAAGCCCAAAGTTGGTTTATGCGGCCTTGGAGTAAAATGAACCTTAGGGTTCACGAAAAAATTAATTCACAGATTCAGGCGCCGAGGCGCCTGTCTGGCAAGGCGCGAAAACCTAGGAATAGCTCTGGATATTCCGAGCTTTCGCAACATATAGGCCAGGCGGGATGCATCAGCGTATAAAATGTGAAGCTATTATTGAGGGAACCATTAGTGCGAAAAGGAGGAACGACATCATGAGAGTGCAATTTAGAAACATATTATGTGCTACTGATTTTTCGGATTTCTCCAACCAAACCATCGTCTACGGTGTAGCGCTTGCGAAGGAATTTGGTTCCAGGCTTTTCGTCAGTCATGTGATCGACCTGTCCTCAGTGGCTATTTATGGAGAGTTTCAGCTGGATCCCATCGGACAGCAAAATCGAATCATGGAAGACGCCGACACCCAGCTGAAGAATTTGACCGGCGACCAGCCGGTTTCCTGGGAGCCTTTGATTACGGTCGGCAAACCGGCCGATGAAATCTCGCGGGCCGTTGAAGATAAAAAAATAGATCTGGTGATTACCGCAACCCGGGGCCGTTCCGGACTCAAGCGCATCATCCTCGGTTCGGTCACCGAACGCCTCATCCGGACACTCAGTTGTCCACTGCTGGTGGTTGGCAGTCCGGAAGCAAAATTGGTCAGTGCCCCCAACCAGGAAATCAGATTGAAAAGAATTCTGGTGGGATGCGATTTTTCACCCGATTCGGGACAGGCCTTCAACCATGCGCTGAGTCTGGCACAGGAATTCGAGGCCGAGTTGCATCTGCTTCATATTATCGAACCGCCGACGCAACCGGAATTTCATAAACGGGAAGCACGGGTCCCCAAGGAGATCCAGCAGGACTATCGGGACCTGCTCAGCCAGAAGCTCAGGGACATGATTCCCGCAGAAGCCCGATATTGGTGCACCCCGCAAACCAGCTTACTGGAGGGGCAACCCTATGAAGAAATCGTCAACTATGCCGAATCCGAGGACATCGATATGATCGTGCTCGGTGTGAGGGGCCACGGGCTGTTCAAAACCCTGCTTCTGGGGTCTACCACCGATCGCGTGGCGCGCGGAGCACCCTGCCCGGTTCTCTCGGTAAGCCTGAAAGTTCATCCCTAATAGAATTCGGATCCGGAAGGCATCGGTCCGATTTAAAGCCATTCCGTATTACGTAATCCCACCCTACTCGATGCAATGAATGGAGGAGTCGGGGAGTTTTTAAGCAAACCGCTCCATGAATAAGCGAGATACAAGGATTGATCTGGGAGTATAAGGCTGGGGCAGATTTAAATGGTCAAACCGACTTCCTGAAAAACAGGACGCAGATATTCCAAGCTTTCGCGGCCCGCTTCCTCAGGGGTGTCCAGATAAGGATACAGCTCCAGGGTAATATGGTCTCTGTAGCCGAGCCGTTTCATGGTTTTAAATACCGCTTTAAAATCGATCACACCCTGACCGGCAATCAGGTGATGGTGTTTCCGGGTAGCTGCGATATCCTCGATATGGACATGGCCGATCCAGGGAAAGAGCGTCTCGAAAGCCCGGGCGGGATCTTCACCCGCACAAAAAAAATGGCCGATGTCGAAATTGAGTCCGACGGCCTTGGACTGAACATCGGTGATAAATTCCTGAAACTGGGCCGTGGTTTCAATCATCAGCTCCGGTTCCGGTTCGACCAGGATCTTGACCCCGAGCGCTTCGGCCTGCGGCACCACCTGTTCGAGCCCCTGATAAAACAACTTCATGGCCTGTTGCCGGGAACTGCCGCCCAGCGGGCCGCCCGGTGGAATCGAAATGTTCCCGCATCCAAGCGACGCGGCCAGTTGCAAGGAGTCCAGGGTATGATGGATTCGAATGTCGCGCCGCTCTTTTTCGGGCTCGATCCAGGACGGCAGGTAGGTATCGCCCACGGCAAACAGGGTAAAACTGTTCAGGTTTGTCACCGTCAGATTGTTTTGCGCCAGAACGCGGTGGACAGCTTCCCTTTGCTCGCCACCGAAGTCAGGCGGGTAGAGATGGGGGCGATCGCACATTATTTCGACCCCGCGGAATCCCAGACGGGCAATTTTTTCGATGGAATCGATCAGGGAAAACTTCTTAAAGGCATTGGTGCTGTAACCGAAAACCATCATTTACTCCTTTGCGAAATGGATTCATCACATTCCCGCTCCAACCGCAGGAGGTTGGCTATCTGGTCCTGGAAGGTCAGGGGCGGAGCGTCACCGACAGCCTTCTTGAAATAAAACGCCAATTGCGGTACCGGTCCATATCGCCCAGCCATTTGCAGGACGGCAGCCCAGCGCGCCAGATCCAGGACCAGGGGGGCGGCCAGAATCGAGTCCCGCGCCAGCAGATTCAAACGGATGCTCATGGGAAGTCCGAACATGCCGGTAACATCGATGGCATCCCAGGCCTCTTTGGCATCACCCCGCGGCGGGTAATAGTCGATATGCACCTTATGCGCCGGAGCTCCGTAATTTTCTCCCACCGTATAACCCAGGATATCATCCAGGAGCTTGGTTTTGTTGCTTAGTTTTCCAGCCGCACGGGCAGGGTCCATCAGGTTGGCGCCATCGTCGTTACCGAGAATATTCAAACTGTACCAACCATCCACCCGCAGGCTTCTGGCTTTGAGGGCCGAGGCCAGCACCACTTTGAAATAGGTCTGTCCGGTCTTTCCGTCACGGCCGGCGACAGGCACCCCGCGCTTTACGGCTTCTTCCAGAATCACCGGGATTTCGACGAAGTTCGGTGTGAAATTGACCACTGGAACTCCTGATAAAATCGCGGCCAGGGTATAGGCCATATCCGGAAGTACACGGGAATCTACCTTGTCATAAAGTTCCGGGATACTGGAGCATCCATTGAGGTCAAGGTGCGGGGCCGCGGGCAGCAGATTGATAAATACCGGTCGTGCCCCGGGGTACTGTGATCTGAGTGCGGCAATATCTTCGCACAATTGATCGACCTGGCTGCGAAAATCGGTATCGACGGACGGCGGCTTCAAAATAGGCCTTAGATCCAAAGACTCAACCTGGGAATGCCAGATGCTTTCCGGTACAACGCCATGCCTTCTTATGGCGGCTGTCAGGGCTTCACTACGGGTGTCCCATCCGGCCAGGCGGGTCGCCGCCATCGGCCCCAGGAAGGCAAACATGTTGGAAGTGGTCAAACTCGGCAAGACGGACGCCGGATTCGACAGCAGGGTTTCCAGGGCCACGGCCAGGGTTGAAGCCACCGCTCCTTTGGCGCCGGCCACCAACAGCAGCAAGGTAGGGTCACTGAAACGATCTGAGCGTGTCATACAAAATCCTGTAAATAGCAGTTAATACGCAAGACCGGAAGAGTATAGGGAAATGTCTGGGAGGTGTCAAGGAGGTATCTGACCGATTTCATTTCCGGGACTTCGCATTCAAGCCCCGGCCGCGGAGGAAGCGACCCTTTCAGTTTTTTCCGGTCTACCCTGCCATGAATTCAAACTATGAATGTTGGGATGACCTTCAACCAGCTTTCCGTCACATACCCTCAGCACACGTTGGGCGTAAGCGGCGCAATCCGGACTGTGGGTCACCATGACGATGGTCATTCCGCCGCGGTTGAGCCCTTCGAGCAGTTCCATAATGTCCCGGCTGGTTTTGGTATCGAGATTGCCGGTGGGCTCATCCGCCAATAAAATCGGGGGGTCGTTGACAATGGCGCGGGCGATCGCGACCCGCTCATTTTCGCCGCCTGAAATCTGATTGGGCAGGCGGTGAGCCTTATCCCGCAGACCGACCATTTCCAGGGCAGCCTCCGCCATCTCACGCTTTTGCCTTTTACCGGCTTTGACCACCGCCAGCGGCAACATCGCGTTTTCAAGAACCGTCAGATAGGGCACCAGATGGAAGCTCTGAAAAACGAATCCCAGAAATTCCCTGCGAAAATCCGCCCGTTGTTCCGGACGCAGGGCATAAATGTCGATTTCTTCGACGCTCAGCTTTCCGGAAGTCGGGGCATTCATCGCGCCCATCATGCCCAGCAGAGTTGATTTTCCGGAGCCGGATTCACCCATGATAACGACAAACTCTCCTTCACTGATTTTGAAGCTGATGTCTACCACCGCAGCTACTGCCGTCTCTCCGCAGCCGTATTTTCTGACCAGATGTTCCGCAATAATATAGCTCATATTTAAGCTCCTTTTAATAAATCTCTGTAACCGCCGATACCGGTCGTATCCGGCCGATGGCAGCCGGACAATTCAAACATGACTGATTATTCGCCATCGCAAAACCGCAGGAGAAAGTGAACTCTGTGATCTATCCCCCGCGATATCGATGCAACCGGCATGCAGCCATGAACGTCCCGGCTGCAAGGGTTTAAAGCGCCCGCAACGCTTCATTCGGATCCATCCGGGAAGCCATAAAGGCGGGATACGCGCTTGAAAACAGTCCCACGGCCAGTGCAATCACCACGGCGCCGCCGGCGACCTCCGGGCTGAAGGGAACATTTCCGGAATGACTCGCGTTGAAGATCGCCAGGGCGGCCCGGGTCGCCCCAAACCCCAGAAAATACCCGCATATCCCCGCTATACCCGAAACGATGGCGGCCTCCATGAACACGATATTCATGATATGCCGCTTGCGAAAGCCGATCGCGCGAAAGATGCCGATTTCATCAGTACGCTCCCGGACGCTTCCCATCATCGTCACGAGCACTACCAGACTGCCGATCAAAAGAATGATAACTGAAATTCCGTAAGAAAGCTTTTTGAACTGAGCCAGGGTTTCCATGCGGCTTTTGACGACCTGTTGAATGGCCATCACCTTCGCACCGGGGAGCACAGCGGATATCTGTCTGACCATGTCGTCGATCGGACAGTCCTTGCATAAAGCGGCCACCTCGGCCATGGACACCCGCCCGCTTTTTCCAAGGATCGCCTGGGCGGTTGCAAGGTGGGCAAACAGCAGGTGATCGTCCTGGGAGCCCGTCGCATGAAGGATTCCGGTCACCGTCAGGTCGGTGCCGCCGGCATTGAAACCGGTTCCGACCTGCAACCCGAGAACCCGGGCGGCTTCGGCTCCGGCGATCACGCCGTCTTTTCCCGGCTGGCTGCCTGCCACCCGCCACCAGGGTTTCAGGATGCCGGCAGATTTGAAATCGACACCGGCAAGCAGCACCTTCTGCGATCCCACCTCGGTCACGCCAAGGACCATGGGACCCACAGCAGCTATGTTTTTAGAATTCTTAATGTTTTGTACCCGCTGCAAATCTATCTCGAGAATTTCCGCCATTTCAAACGAGACCCCAC
The DNA here is from genome assembly GCA_963774425.1 of uncultured delta proteobacterium. Lineage (GTDB taxonomy): Bacteria > Desulfobacterota > Desulfobacteria > Desulfobacterales > JAFDCJ01 > JAFDCJ01. The sequence goes on from CAVZEZ010000039.1 coordinate 25,483, forward strand.
CCAGCGAGATCCCGCCGTAAGTCAGATTGAGATTTTCGGTTCGGGGAATGATCAGGATATTCGCGCCGTATTGCTCGAGTTTATGGTTGATATCGGCGGACATTGCGTCAATATAGCTGATGATCCCCACGACCGTGGACACTCCGAGCACCAGCCCGGCAAGCACGAAGGCCGCCCGGCCCTTACGTCGCAGCAAATTTTTGATAACGATATGATTCAGGTTCATATTCGGCTATACCTTTCTGTCAAAGTCAAAATAGGTGCGGCCTTCAAGGATATCCTTCACCTGGATGACCAGTTTGTCCTTGTCTACAATCCTTTTTAAAGGCGCCGGATTGCAGCCGCCTTCGACTTCGTTTACCAGAACGGAGGCAAACCGTCGGCCGCAGTTGCGGCAAACCATGTCGTCGCCATCCTGGTAATAGCCCTTGCCGGCCGGCCAGCAAACATCACAGGCGTCGAATGCGGCCCTGATGACACCGTCTGAGCTTTTAATGATAAAATATCGAATGGTGAGATCACCGCTTGCATACTCATAATAGCGTGCTTTACCGTCTTCGAACGATGCTGGGGAAAAAGCCACGGAGGTACCGCCACCACCGGCTGCAACCGACGTGGGCGCCGTGGCGGTGGGTCCATTGCTGGTCAGATAGAAAGCAGCGGCACCGGCGATAAGAATCACACCAAGGACCCCGACAAGCAGCGGCAGCCGACTTTTCTTTTCAGTTCCGAGAACTGCGGCTTTTTTGGCCGCAATTTTATCTTGATTGCGTTTTTTGTTTTTCTTGGACATGGGAAATACTCCTTTGATTGATAAAAGCGAAGATTTTGCCTTCAGCCCCACTTCTGGAATCGTAAACCGGATGCGGACTTCGGCCGAGTAATGTATCCAATGAGAAGACACCGCTGAGAAAAGCGGCCGTGAGGGAAACATCAAATGAGAAAGGTTGTTTTTAGAAGATATATCGGGGGCGATGATACTATTTCGCACTCAAATCGACCGGCGGCTTGTTCCCCGGGGTCGACGCTGCCCTCCAGAAAATCGGCTGTCGTTTCGGCCGTTATGCTCAAAACCCACTGACGGCCCCCCCGTGAAGTCGGAATAAAGTCGGGCGGCTCGAGGTTTCGGCCGGACCCTGAATTACAGGGAAGCACGGAGTCAATATTACAGGAGTCCGCGGGTTTGGGTCCGGGCACTCGTGGAGAATGACCCATTTCAATGAGATTGTTTCGGCAGCAGCAGAAGTTGCCGCAGCCCGGGTCTCCAAAGGCGCCGGTGGTAAACAGCCCGACAACCAGGACCAGCGTCAGGACCAGACATATCTGGTGAGGCTTGAATAATGCCATTCGGACCGTTTTTTTATTCATAGTAATTTTGTATACTATTGGTTATTTCTTATCCTGTCAATAAAAATTCATTCGAAATCGGGCGTACGCCGGCGCCCGGGCTGCGGTGGCGGCACTTTACAAGATCGCCAATCGTATATATATTTACGGCTAATTCGGATAAGGAGCGGGGCCAAAAGGCAGGTGGATTGGCGAGGAATTCAGCTTTCCGAAAGCGAGACGGTGCGGCCTGCGGCCCGGCCATCTGAAACTCGAGGCGCAGCGGCCGGTCGAAAGCGTAAAATAACTACTGAGACACACGTCAAGGGAAAGGATCTGGGATGAGCTACGATTTTAATGCGGATGATGTGCTGGCAATGGCTGAACAGATTGAAACCAATGGAGGCAGGTTCTATCGGACAGCGGCGGACAGCACCCGGGATGAAGCCAATAAAAAATTCCTGCTGGATCTGGCAGCCATGGAAGATCAACATGAACAAACTTTTAAGACCATGCGGGCTGAACTGTCCCAAAAAGAAAAGCAATCCACCGTTTTTGATCCCGAAGGGGAGGCCGGCCTGTATCTGCGCGCGCTTGCGGATACCCGGGTGTTTTTTGAAAAAGAGATCGATGTTTCATCCATGAAAGCCATTCTCCAGTCCGCCATCACGGCCGAAAAAGACTCCATCGTTTTCTATCTGGGGATGCAGGAGGCGGTTGGCGAAGACCTCGGCAAGGGACGTATTGATCAGATAATCAAAGAGGAAATGGGGCATATCCGGTTGCTCGGCGGAAAATTGGCGGCCTACCGATAGCACCGGGGCATGGGCGGCACGCTGTGATTAACGGATACGGAAAGGTCAATTTACGTCTTTGTTGCCGCCGTACTCCGCCATTTGTTCCAGGCCGCCGCGATCGAGCAGGGTAATATTTTTGCCGTCGACGCTGATCAAGCCCTGACCTGACAATTTGGCCAGCACCCGGGATAAAGTTTCCGGGATAGTGCCCAAGAGGCTGGCAAGCTGTCCCTTGGAAATGTTCAGGGTGACGACGTTGGAGGCGACCTTTTTATCTGCCATAAACAGCAGATAGGATGCCAGACGTCCCGGCGTTTCCTTCAAAGACAGGTTTTCGATCTGAACGGCAAACTGGCGAAGTTTTCTGGACATGACGGCCAACATATTCAAGGCCAGCGATGGATTGGACGTGATCAGATTCACGATGGACCCTCTGGGAAAAAACAGGGCCCGGGTGTCTTCGATCGCCTGGGCGTTGGCGGGAAATTTTTGACCGGTAAAAACCGGCACTTCGGCAAACGGCTGACCCGGCCCGAAAATATGCAGAATCTGCTCTTTACCTTCCGCAGAAACCTTGAAAATTTTCACACGGCCTTCCGCGATCACAAAAAATCCGTTTCCTTCCTCGCCTTCCGAAAAAATAATTTCACCTTTGTGATAGTGCCTCCTGGCGGCAATTTGCTTGAGAGCCGCGATCTGGTCTGCGGGAAGGCCGCCGAAAAGGGGGGTGCTGGTGATAATGTTCAAAATTCCGCTCATAATTTTATTTCCATGAAATTATTGATCTAAGTCAAGGCAATTGGGGAATACATCGGCTAATTTCAATTAGGACATCGGGAAACACGTTCGAATTTCGATTAATTTTTCAGAACTTCGAAAGGATAACACAATGAAATGTCCCGGGCAAGACACCCAGTACTGGCAACCCGGCGCAATCTTTGAGGCGCATTGTCCCCAATGCGGCCATTCAGTGGAGTTTTTCAAGGATGACACCACCCGCAAATGCCCCCATTGCGACCACCGCTTTGTCAATCCGAATATGGATTTCGGTTGTGCGTCCTATTGCCAGTACGCACAGCAGTGTATCGGCGATCTGCCGCCCGAACTTCTGGCCCAGAAGGAAAATCTGCTGAAGGATCGGGTGGCCATTGAAATGAAGCGTTATTTCAAGCATGACTTCAAACGGATCGGCCATGCCACCCGCGTGGCCCGCTATGCGGAGCGAATCGGCAAAAGCGAGGGAGGAAATCTGGCGGTGATTCTGTCCGCGGCCTACCTTCACGACATCGGGATTCATGTCGCTGAAAAAAAATACGGCAGTACGGCGGCAAAATATCAGGAAATGGAAGGACCTGCCATCGCCCGGTCGATTTTAATCAAATTGGGTGCCGGAGAGGAGCTTATCGGGGAAGTCTGTGATATCGTCGGGCACCACCATCACCCACGTCCCGAGGAATCCGTAAATTTCAAATCGGTATTCGATGCCGATCTGATAGAAAACCTGGATGAAAAGCGAAAGGAAGCGCCCGCGGATCCCGCACGTCTGGCGGAGATTGTCGAGAAATCCTTATTGACGGCCGCAGGCCTCGAGGTCGCGACGGAGGTGCTGTTATCCGGGCCGAATGTACGGCCTGCATGATCGGGCGTTTCGGAAGCCGAGAACTTCGATAGCCCGAACCGAAGCCGGCGTAAATTGTCATGCTCCCGTGCCGGGTGCGCATATTTTATAGTGCAAGGAGATATCATGAAAACTAAACGAAAAATAATAAACATCGATGAAACGTTGTGCGACGGTTGCGGCAATTGCATTCCGTCTTGCGCCGAAGGCGCATTGGAAATTGTCGACGGCAAAGCCCGCATGATCGCCGATTTTTATTGCGACGGTCTGGGAGCCTGTCTGGGCGAATGCCCCACGGGTGCGCTGAGCATAGTTGAACGCGAGGCCAATGAATTCGATGAAGAAGCTGTTGAACAACACCTGTCCGCAAAAGAAGCCAAAAAGCCCGAAGCCCTGAAGATGGTCTCCGGCGGATGCCCGTCGGCGAGATTGCAAACTTTTTCACCCTCGACAGGGGCAGACTCCGATTCACGCCAGACCGACAAACAGCCGACTTCCTATGAACAGTCGGAATCCGCCCTTTCCCATTGGCCGGTGCAGATCATGCTGGTACCCCCCACCGCACCCTTTTTAAAGGATGCGGATCTGCTGGTCGCGGCGGATTGCGTGCCGGTGGCGCACCCTGATTTTCACAAAAACTTTTTAAAGGGCAGGGCCGTCATGATGGGTTGCCCGAAATTTGATGACGCCCAGCGGTATATTGAAAAGTTCGCACAAATTTGTAAAGTTTCCGGAGTCAAGAGCATCACGTGCGTCGTCATGGAAGTCCCATGCTGCTCAGCGCTTCCCATGATCGTCAAAAAGGGAATGGAACTGTCCGGAGTCACGATCCCCATGGAAGAGGTCGTCATCAGTACCCGGGGCAAGATATTGGAGCGCCGCTCCATCGGGCCGGCATGATCTCGAGGTTGCCCACCGCCTGCGCCTTTTGGGTCCGCACGAGATTGCCACAGGCGGAAACGGACCGCAAGGGGAGAAGATGCTTGTCGGGGCTTTGAGCCTTCTTCCTCAGTCCTGTCGGTTTGTCTCGTGAGACACATATGTGCCAAATTTAATCTGAGACTGGTTGCAATGACGTTTTTATTATGATATTCAAAGACCCTTCAGCGTTAGAAATTTAAACGTTGGAACTCGTTGAAAAAATGATATTTCTTGCGGACCAGGGCGATACGGACCGGCAGGACAGCGGATGTGGCATTCTTTGCGGAATCCTGCGGGATTCCGCCTACAAGCTTAAGAAGCCGGCTGAAGAAGGAAAATAAAACCACCTCAAAAAAGGCTGGTGCCCGGAAACGTAATCGCCGGCTGCCGGAGGAACCGAACTTTGAAGATATCGCCGCCTTGGGCCTTAAGTGAATGAGCTCAAAGGGCATTCGGACTTGCCGATTGGAGACAGGCTTCAATGGGGCCATACAGGTCAAGGAATGTGAAATCCATAAGACATTTATATAAGGATAAAAGACATGTTATCGGAGAAAATTGAGAACGCATTAAACGGCCAGCTGAACGCAGAGCTTTATTCTTCCTACCTGTATATGTCAATGAACGCCTATTTTAAATCCGTTAACCTCGACGGCTTCGCCAACTGGATGCATTACCAGGCGCAGGAAGAACTAACCCATGCTTTAAAATTTTATGACTTCATCATTCAACGCGGTGGCAAGGTAAGCCTGAAAAAGATCGACGCCCCTCCGGTAAAGTGGGATTCCCCGGTGGCGATCTTTGAGGGGACCCTCGAGCATGAGGAAAAAGTCACCGGTCTGATTAACGACCTGGTGGAGTTGGCGCTTTCCGAGCGGGATCACGCCAGCCATATTTTCCTTCAGTGGTTTGTTTCTGAACAGGTCGAGGAAGAAGAAAATGTCAGCGGCGTGCTGGAGCAGTTGAGACTGATGGGTGAAGCCAAAGGCGGCCTGTTCATGATTGACCGGGAACTTGCCAAAAGAACTGCCCCTGGAACCTCTGTCGCGGCAGGGTGAAAAAGTTCGTGGCCGAACCGTCGGTCGAAACAGCGGGCGGCCTGATCGACGAGATACCGTCAAAACCGGAGCCTGGTCGAGTCCAACAAGTATCGCCGGACAAATAAAAACCCGGAAAACTCGCCACGGAAACAAGATAATGGATAGAAGGAGGTAATCTGATGACAAGCTGGAAATGCTCAAATTGCGGGTATACCTTTGAAGCGGATGCCCATCCGAACGAGTGCCCCTCGTGCAAAGAAAAATGTGAATTTCTCGATAATAGCTGCTACACTCCGGATTGCGCCTACGAAGGCACGGATGACCGAATCGGCAAGCCGAAAGCATGATTCGTCCTATTCCGGCCGGCGCATTTCGTATCTGATTATATTCAATTCATTGAAGCGCGGGGGAAAATATGGCCAAGGTATTGATAGTATATGCCACCAGAACCGGTGAAACCCGGAATATCGCCGAACTGATCGCCGAAGGGGTTCGATTCACCGGCCACCACGCGGATGTCGTCGAAGTCAAGCAAATCAAGAGCGAAGCCGATCTGCAAGGCTATGACGGGTACGCTTTCGGATCATCCACCTATCACGGAGAAATGCTTCAGGCAATGAAGACTTTCCTGTTTTTGGCCGAGCAGGAAAACCTTGAAGGCAAAGTCGGAGGGGCATTCGGTTCATTTGGATGGAGCGGCGAGGCCAACGATCGAATATTCGAGACGATGAAGCGGATTTTTAAGATGAACATGGTGGGCGATACCTTGCGCCTGAAGTCAAGTTCACTTGGCGGAGGTCAGCGGATGGCCCAGGATTATGGCCGGGAAATCTCAAAAAAATTAAAAGCTTAAGCACCTTTCTGGAAGGAGGAAACTATGCCCGAAAATTACACGACTCCCCAACATTGCCCCGGGTATGCGGATTTTAAGAATCTTAAAGCAGTCAGCTGCAAATGCGCCAATTGCGGTGAGGAAAAAGAAATCTTTTCGGACGAATTTAATCGGGCCCACACCTGCAGCGGATGCGGACAGCCGATGGACTTCACCAAATGTTCGGTCGCGGGCGAGGGTAAAAGCATCTCCCCCCGTTAGGGCCTCAGGCTGTTAAACAGCGTTTTACTCAAGGCTATAAAAGGCGGTGGGGCGTCAGCGCCTAATCGATACCGAATCTTAGTGAATTCGTATGTCATCTCTCCGGATACGTTTCAACCGGAATTTGGTTGCGTCGGCCGGGGACATGACGGGCGAAGCCCTTTACAGCGGGGAAGCCGCCGATTCGAAGGTCTCTCCGGCCTTTTTCAATTAAATGTAGCATGAGGTCGGGGATGACGATCGAGGTTGCATGGGTTATGAAGATAATACTCAGCTCGGTGTTGGCGTTCATTGCGGCCATAGCTATCGGCGCGACGGTCGTGCTCTCAAACAACGTAGAGAATAAAGGCCCTGAAATCATTGAGCTTGCCGGCGGTTCACGAGGAAATGTAACCTTTCCTCATCACCTGCACCAAGCAAACCTCAAAGACTGCCAGATCTGTCATTCCATATTCCCACAAAAGCAGGGAAGCATTAATGAAATGAAAGCGGAAGGCTCGCTGAAGGACAAATTCGTCATGAATAAATTGTGCCTTAAATGCCATCGGGAAACTAAACGATCCGGCCACAAATCCGGCCCGACGACCTGCACAAAATGTCATCATAAATCCTAACCAGTGTCTCGTCGGTTCAGGGTTCACGAAAAAAGCTGCATTACGCGTCTGGCAATCGCGTCCCGCGGCGGTTGGTTTTCCGTCTTTTTCCGCTGGCTTATACACCATCTAAAAATATCGGAACAAAAATACAATGCTGGTTCTCGGATTACAGGGCAGTCCCCGGAAAAAGGGTAATACGGATTATCTGCTGACGACATTTATGGAAGCCGCGGAGGCCGCGGGTGCGAGGACGCATGTTATCGATGTCACCCGCAAAAACATCGTCCCCTGTAAGGAATATGTCGTTTGCGAGAAAAAGGGTTTCTGCCCGATAGCTGACGACGTCAGGGATGAAATTTATCCCCTGCTGCGGCAGGCGGAAGTGGTGCTCATGGCCACTCCCATATTTTTCTACAACATGACCGCCCAACTCAAAGCCGTCGTTGATCGTTGCCAAACCTTTTGGGCACGAAAGTATCTGCTCAAGTTAAAGGACCCGGGCGCAAACATGCGACGGGGGTTCCTGCTTTCAGTGGCAGCCAGTCGGGGAAAAAATCTGTTTGAAGGTCTCAATCTGACAACCCAATATTTTCTGGATGCCATTGGAGCCCGCTTCGAAGGCAGCCTGACCTACAGGGGCATCGAGGGGCCGGGAGACATGGCCCGACATCCGACGGTGCGGGAGGATGTCGCAAAGGCGGTAAGCAACCTGTTGCAGCCTTTTGCCGGCAGGAAAAAATTGCTGTTCGCCTGTCGGGAAAATGCTTGCCGCAGTCAGATGGCCGGAGCCTTTGCACAATTGCAGGGCGGAGACAAACTGGAAGTATTCACCGCCGGCAGCCAACCCGCGGAGAAGGTAAACCCGAATATGGTGACGGTGATGCATGAGAAGGGCATCGATATGGCGTTTCGAACTCCCCGGGCGATCGACGAGGTTATTTTTCATGATAAACCGGAATTTATCGTCAGTATCGGCGGTGGCGGACATGGTCCATCGGTCCCCGGCGCGCAGGGGATAGAGTGGGATCTGCCGGATCCTTCCGACAACTCTGCGGAGTTCATGCGCAGCCTGCGCGATGATATCGAAGACAAAGTAAAAACCCTGATTCGGGCGATTACCTGAGTTTCACCGCCAAATGAAAATCCGCCACGGCAAAAGAGGACTATAAATAGGCTTGCCAAACACCACCGGCTTGATTTAGATATAATTCCAGAAATTAATTGACCGGCTGAACAATCAAAGAAAAGGAGGAAAAGAATGGACAGATATGTGTGCCAGATTTGCGGGTATGTATATGACCCCGAGCAGGGTGATCCGGACAACGGCGTACCGGCCGGGACCAAGTGGGAAGACGTGCCCGATGACTGGGAATGCCCGGTGTGTGGGGCCTCAAAGGAAGATTTCGTCAAGGAATAACATCATCATCAGTCTCCTGCTTGGCTTTTGAATGCGTCAAATGCATGAGTCGATGCCCTTATTTGTCAAAGGCCTTACTGACAAAAAGGGCATCGCTGTCCGGCAGTACGGATTAATGCCGCCGAAGGGGTATTTGCCGCATCGTATCGACAATCCAGGCTGCCCGCCCGACAGAGGCCTTCCACCCCAAATCCGGGAAACGTCCGGAATCTTGCCTGAAAATGAATCATGTTTATATTCAGTATCGTGACTTTGTTTGAATTCAGCGCCATCAAGCATGTCAAAGCCGAATTTTGATGTGTCAGGCGTTATCTCCCTATAAGTGGTTTCAAAACCTCAGATTGGGTTCGAGGGTTCGCCTTCGGCGGACCGTTCGACGAAAATGCGCCGCAACCTTCTGAGGTTATGAGTTTTTTTTGGAGGGCTGTCCGCCGGAGACGGACCACCTTGCCTGGGAGGATATTGAACCACTTCAGACCGCTAACCCGCGTAATCTGACATGAGGATTGAAAATGGAAGCGATGCAAATTGCCGAAGGTGTCTATGCTGTCGGTGTCAGAGATTGGACTGTGAGGGATTTTCACGGTTATTCGACCGATCTTGGTACGACTTACAACGCTTTTTTAATCGTGGATGAACAAACAGCCCTGATTGATACCGTGAGAAAGGAGTTTTCCGATCAATTACTGGATAATATCGCGAGTATAATGGATCCCAAAAAAATCGATTTCGTGATCAGCAACCACACGGAAATGGATCACTCCGGCGGTCTGGCCCGGGTGATGCACCGAATTGGTGAAGACAAACCGATCTACACCTCGAAAATGGGCCATAAAAATCTTCCGAAGCACTTCACACAAAAATTTAACTACCGTTCCGTCGCCAACGGGGAAGTCCTCAGTCTCGGAAGGCGGAAGCTGACTTTCCTGGAAACCCGCATGATCCACTGGCCGGACAGTATGTTTACATACCTGAATGAGAACGGGATCTTATTTTCCAGCGACGGGTTCGGACAACATTATGCAGGACCTGAAAGATTTGATGACGAGGTCGGCGACTGGATTATGGACCACGCCAAAAAATATTTTGCCAATATTCTACTGTTGTATTCTACGCATATTCAAAAATTGCTGGACAATATTCTGGATCGGGGATTGAAATTTGACATGATCTGTCCGGATCACGGGATCATCTGGCGCCAAGATCCGGGTAAAATCATAGAGGCCTACGTTCGCTGGTGCCGCCAGGAACCACAAAAAAAAGCGGTGGTAATTTATGACACCATGTGGCACAGTACCGAAAAAATGGCGCATGCAATTGTCGAAGGCATCCAGAACGAAGGGGTATCGGCGAAACCGGTTCACCTGAGGAAAACTCATCGCAGCGAGATCATGGTGGACGTTTTCGATGCCGGGGCGGTGGTCGTTGGATCGCCGACCTTGAACAATCAGTTGTTCCCGACCCTGGCCGACTTTCTCACATATATGAAAGGTCTCAAACCGTTGCATAAAATTGGGGCTGCATTCGGTTCCTACGGTTGGAGCGGCGAAGCCGTCAAAATGATCAATGCCGAGTTGGAGGCAATGAAATTCGAGATCGTCGATCCGGGGCTTAAAATTCAATATGTTCCGGACGGGGAGGCCCTGAAAACCTGTTATGAACTCGGCCGTAGAATCGGCCGGGCGGTAAATGCATCCTGAAATCGCGAAAAATGAAAATTCCAGTAATAGATCTCAGCGCTTGTATTCAATGCGGTATATGCCAGGACCTGTGCCCCGGCGTTTTTCATCTCACTGACGCCGGGTATGTCGAAGTCGCTGAATCGGCAGATTATCCGGAATCCGACATAGACGATTGCATAAAATGTTGTCCGGCTGACTGCATCTATTGGGAGGAAACCTGACACCTGAAAAATCACCCCGAAAATATTGAACGGTTCAGGCGGCTGGCGTCTGTATCGTAAAAACGCTTTGCATCATGATCGAGTTGTTGCGAAACTGAAAGGGCCGTCATGAAAAAAGTTGCTCTTTTTGTATATAACGGCGATGCCATGTGCTTCATCCATGTTCTGCTGAATGCGCTCGACATGTCCGAAAAAGGATACCATGCCAGAATAATTATCGAAGGCGCAGCCACGAGACTCATCCCGGAAGTTGAAAAAAAGGGCCACCCCCTGCACAAACTCTGGCAACAGACCCGTGCCAAGGGGTTGGTGGATGGGGTTTGTAAAGCCTGTGCGAATAAAACGGAAACGCTGGTGGATGTCAAAACCCTTGGATTGCCCCTTTTGGAGGATATGCTGGGACATCCCGGAATGGCCCGATACCGGGATGCCGGGTTTGATATCATTACATTCTAACCGGCGTGGCTTTCGGCTTAAAACCATCCGGTCTGGCCAGAGGAAAAAAATCGGTTATTGCCTTTAAAAAAACGTCACAGCGGTTCGAACCTGAATCAGACCGGCCCCGGCGAATAAAATGGCTAAACGGTTGCTGGTATGGCTAATGAGTGCACGTCAATTAAAAAAAAAGATCCAGAAATTTCTTGAGACTGAAAATTTCGCGGACGGACTGGCTGAAATCGGCCGCATACCGGCCCGGCAGGCAGTGGGTCCGCTTTTTTCTTTTCTGTGCAGCCTCGACGAACTTCTCAAATGGCGGGCGGTCACAGCCATGGGTAAAATCATTTCGGATTTAGCCGCAAATGAACTGGAATCGGCCCGCGTCGTGATGCGCCGATTTATCTGGAATTTGAACGACGAATCCGGCGGAATCGGCTGGGGTTGCCCGGAATCCATGGCTGAAATCATGGCCCAGAACGCAAAACTGGCCGCTGAATACCACTGTATCCTGGTTTCTTACATTCAGCCCCGGGGAAACTATCTGGAACACGAGGGGCTGCAGCAGGGTGCCCTCTGGGGGATCGGGCGCGTGGCGCATCGCCGGCCGATGTGCATGCAAACCGCTGCCGGATATCTGCTTCCCTATTTAAAATCACCTGCTGCGAATGTCAGAGGCCTTGCGGCTTGGGCTGCCGGTCCGATTTTAGATTCGCAAACGAACTTCCAGTTGAAAGAACTGGCCCATGATCCGGCCGGTCTCATGCTGTATCGGGAGGGTCGGCTCGTACGCTATACCGTCGGCCGGCTGGCTCGGGAGGCATTGGCTGATTTTGAAAACGGGGAGCGGAAGCAGAAAATTTATTGCTAACGGGCCAATTGTCAGGGGGACTCAAATCCCGACCCAGCACCGAGATTGAGTGAAACGATTACTTTAACATTACTTCTATAGTTCCTGTTCGCCGGGAACTGTTTTAAGGTATACCTCCCAATGGATTGGACCCCTGAAGCCGAGGAGCATATTCAGAAAGTTCCTTTTTTCGTGCGCAAGCGCGTAAGTGCCCGGGTTGAAAAAGAAGCGAAAGAAGCCGGCAGGAAGGTGGTTTCGCTGGCCGATGTGAAGGCGACCCAGGCCCGTTTTCTGTCCGGTATGGCGGCCGAAGTCAAGGGGTATCAGATTGATACCTGCTTCGGGTCCGGCGGATGCCCGCATCGTGCGGTCGAAGGAGACCGGCTGCTGACAAAAATCGAAAGCCTGGTAAAATCAAAGGATTTGCTCGGTTTTCTAAAAACGCGGATTGCAGACGGCCTCAAGTTTCACCACGAATTCAGGATTACGCTGGCCGACTGCCCCAACGCCTGTTCCCAGCCCCAGATAAAGGATATCGGCATCATCGGTGCCTGTGCCCCGCAGTTGACCGGGGAGCCTTGTACGCTTTGCGAAGCCTGCGTTCACACTTGCAGGGAAGATGCGATAACATTGACGCCCGGACAGGATGGTCCCCAAATCGATTTCACCAGATGTCTGCATTGCGGAAAATGCGTCAAGGCCTGTCCGGTCGGTACCATCGCGAGCGGTGCCAGGGGATATAAGGTGCAGCTGGGAGGCAAACTCGGCCGGCACCCGCAGTTGGCAAGGGAGCTGCCGGGAATTTATCCCGAGGAGCGGGTCCTTCATATCGTTGAAGACTGTTTGGATTTCTACCTGCAACACAGCGAACACGGCGAACGTTTTGGAGAAATATTTGCCCCGGCCGATTTTGAAAACCTTGCCAAACGCTTTCCGGGCTGAAGATCTCCGCGGTTTCCCATTCAACGGCCGGGGCCTTCGGGAGTTCGCATGGGTCCAAACTCAATTTGGACCCGGCGATTGACATGCCTTGATTGCATTCTAATATTAGTCTACGTGCAGGACTTGCCCGGCGCCAAAAACCTGTGGAGAGCGGATCACCATAGTCGGCTTTGCACGTTATTTTTTCAACGGCTAAACTGCTAATAACCCAACTTGACAGCAAGGAGCATGATCAACATGGAAAAAAAGACTTTTTCGATTCCGAATATTTCCTGTGGACACTGTGTAATGGCCATAAAAAATGAACTCAGCGAATTAGACGGCGTAAAATCGGTAGAGGGCAATCCGGATGCCAAGAGCATCGATGTCGCGTGGGACGCGCCGGTTACCGAGACAAAAATAAGGGAGGCTCTGAAGGATATCAACTATCCGGCCGCCTGAACCTGCATATCCGGAATTTTAAAAAATGGCTGAACAAAAATTGACATTGCCCATCAGGGGCATGACCTGCGCCAACTGTGCCGCCAATATCGAACGCGGTGTAAAAAAACTCAAAGGGGTCACCGACGCCAGTGTCAACTTCGCCGCTGAAAACGCGGCGGTTTCCTTCGACACCCAGCAGCTTCAGCTGCGGGAGGTAATTGATAAAATCCACAACTCCGGTTTCGACGTCTCCACCACCAAGGTTGAAATGCCGGTCACAGGCATGACCTGCGCCAGCTGCGCCGCCAATATCGAAAGGGCCCTGAACAAAAAAACACCGGGAGTGGTGAACGCCGCGGTCAATTTCGCCAGCGAACGGGTAGCCGTGGAATATGTCCCCGGCCTTCTGAACATCGATGATATTGTCGCCGCCATCGAAAAGGCGGGTTACGGCGCGATCCCCCCGGAAGATGGCCGGGACGATGAAGATGTCGAGCTCCGGGCCCGCAAGGCGGAAATCAGGGATCAGACCCGTAAATTCGCGGTGGGGGTGATATTCACCCTGCCGCTGTTCGTTTTGAGTATGGGGCGCGATTTCGGGCTTATCGGCCCGTGGAGCCACGCTGCCTGGGTCAACTGGTTATTTTGGGCGCTGGCCACGCCGGTTCAGTTTTATACCGGCTGGGATTACTATGTCGGGGGCCTGAAAAGTCTCAGAAACAAGAGCGCCAATATGGATGTCCTGGTGGCCATGGGTTCGTCGGTGGCCTATGTGTATTCGCTGGCGGTGCTCTTTTTTCCCACCATCGGAGAGCATGTCTACTTTGAGACTTCGGCGGTCATCATTACCCTGATTAAAATGGGAAAGATGCTCGAGTCCCGTACCAAGGGCCGCACCGGCGGCGCCATTCGCAAATTGATGGGATTGAGCCCCAAAACCGCGACCATCGTGGAAGACCATGCCGAAAAAGTCATTCCCCTGACCCGGGTCAGGGTGAGCGACACGGTCATCGTGCGCCCCGGCGAAAGGATCCCGGTTGACGGCCTGGTGCTCGACGGACATTCGGCGGTCGATGAATCCATGCTCAGCGGCGAACCGCTGCCGGTGGACAAACAACCGGGGGACACCGTGGTCGGCGGTACCATCAACGGCGAAGGGCTGCTGCGGTTCAGCGCCACCCGGGTCGGCAAGGAAACCGCCCTGGCCCAGATCATTCGGCTGGTTCAGGAGGCCCAGGGAAGCAAGGCACCCATCCAGGCATTGGCCGACAAAGTGGCGGCCGTATTCGTGCCGGGGATCATTGCCATTGCGTTCGTGGTATTTTTTCTATGGTGGGCAATTACCGGAGAATTCGTGACCGCCATGATCCGGCTCGTCGCAGTGCTGGTTATTGCCTGCCCCTGTGCCTTGGGGTTGGCGACACCGACGGCCATCATGGCCGGGACGGGCAAAGGCGCCGAGCATGGGATTTTGTTTAAAAGCAGCCAGGCCCTGGAAACAGCCACCAAGCTCGATACCATTGTACTGGACAAGACCGGAACCATTACCATGGGCAAGCCGGCGGTAGTCGATATCGTCTTGTTTGACGACCGGTTTGAAACCGAAGATAAGCTTTTGGAGATGGCCGCCACGGTCGAAAAAGGCTCCGAGCATCCCTTGGGAAAGGCCATCGTGAAAGAGGCCGGCGCCCGGGGGATCGAGCTGACGGATCCCGGGAATTTCAAGGCCACCGGAGGCGCCGGTGTGCAAGCCGAAGTGGACGGCCGGCAGGTACTGGTAGGAAAACCCAAATGGTTCCAGGAAAAGGGGATCAGCTTCGAATCCGCCGAAAATAAAATTCGCGACCTGCAATCGGAAGGCAAAACGGTCATGTTGGTGACCATCAACGATGCGCTGGCCGGCCTGATTACGGTGTCCGACACGCTCAAACCGGATTCCGCGGAGGCCATCCGGCAGCTTCATGACCAGCATTTGAAAGTGGTGATGATCACCGGCGACAATCAGCAGACCGCCCGGTCCATTGCGGCTCAGGTC
This sequence comes from uncultured delta proteobacterium, assembly GCA_963774425.1. Taxonomy (GTDB): domain Bacteria; phylum Desulfobacterota; class Desulfobacteria; order Desulfobacterales; family JAFDCJ01; genus JAFDCJ01. The sequence continues at coordinate 40,879 of CAVZEZ010000039.1, forward strand.
AATATAGACGAAGTGCTGGCCGAAGTAAGGCCGGAGGAAAAGTCTTCCAGGGTAAAAGAACTTCAGCAGTCCGGTGAACGGGTCGGCATGGTGGGCGACGGGATTAACGATGCCCCGGCACTGGCCCAGGCGGATGTCGGTCTGGCAATCGGCACCGGTACCGATGTCGCCATCGAGACCGCGGGCGTTATCCTTTCCAGCGGAAGCCTGATCGGTGTACCGCGCACCATCCGGCTGAGCCGCGCCACCATGAACACGATCAAGCAGAACCTTTTCTGGGCTTTCGGTTACAATGTTATTTTGATTCCGCTCGCCGCCGGAGCTCTCTATCCGTTTGAAACCCTGCCGATTTTCCTGCGGCAGCTGCACCCCATTCTGGCAGCGCTCGCCATGGCCTTCAGCAGCATCTCGGTGGTGAGCAACAGTCTGAGACTGTACAGGGCCAAAATAAATTAAATTAAGCTACCCACGATCCGCCCCTAACTCCCGGCGGACCATGGCAGCGCCGGCGGCCAACGCCCGAAGCTTGGCCGATGCTACCGGGCGGGCCAGAGGAACCATGCCGCAATTGGTGCAGGCGTAAAGTTTGTCCGCCGCAACGTATGCCAGAGCCTTGCGGAGCGTGTCCGCCACTTCCACGGGCGTTTCAATACGATCGCTGGTGACATCGATGGCGCCCACGAGCACGTCTTTGCCCGCGAGCAGACCGATCAGTTCGATGGGCACCTTGGAGTTGTGGCATTCCAGCGACACCTGATTTATTTTAGAAGATCGCAGGCGCGGGAATATCTCTTCATACTGCCGCCACTGGGCGCCAAGCGTCTTTTTCCAATCGACATTGGCTTGAATGCCGTAGCCGTAGCAAATGTGAACGGCGCTTTTGCAGGAAAGCCCCTCGGCCGCGCGCTCCAGTGCGGCAATGCCCCACTGGCGAACCTCGTCGAAAAATACGTTAAACGCCGGCTCGTCGAATTGAATCACGTCGATGCCCGCAGCAGCTATTTCCCGGGCCTCCTGGTTGAGAATTCCGGCAAACTCGAAAGCCAGTTTTTCGCGGCTGTGGTAATAATCGTCATACAGGGTGTCGACCATGGTCATCGGACCGGGCAGGGTAAATTTGGTCATCCTGTCCGTTTCAGACCGCAAGAACGTCGCATCATCCACATACACCGGCTGTCTGCGGGCAACCGGACCGCTGACGACCGGAACGTCGGCATCATAGCGATCGCGGATGCGGACCGTTTTGCGCTGTTTGAAATCGACGCCGTCCAGATGTTCAATAAAAGTGGTTACGAAATGCTGCCGGGTTTGCTCCCCATCGCTGACAATGTCGATGCCGGCTTGTTCCTGATCACGCAGCACCAGGCGCACCGCATCGCGTTTGGCCTCAGCGAGCGCGTCAAAACCGGGTCTCCACGGAGACCACAATTTAAGGGGCTCACATAGCCAAGCCGGTTTGGGAAGACTGCCGGTAATCGTCGTCTGAAGCAGCGCAGGCTTCATGATTTTCTCCTTTTCACCTATTTCCCGTATCCAATCTTGAAAAAGTTGCCGATAAACCCACGGTGTTCGACGACGGATCGTCCGACCCCGATCGAATCCCATCGACTTTGATGATCACCAGAGTGATATCGTCGGCGGATTTCTGCCCACGGGTAAATTGGCTCAATTCGCGGTAAACGGCATTTAAAATCTCGCCGGCAGCGGCCGCCGCATGTTGTCGAATGATATTGCGGAAGCGCTCTTTGCCGAACATTTCACCTTCTCGGTTTACCGCTTCCCAGATGCCGTCGGTGCCGATGGCGATGACCTGGCCGTTTGCCAGGCAGCACCAACCATTCTCTTCATAGTCCGACGACTCACTGATACCCAACGCAATACCGCTGCCCTTAAGTTCCTGGAATGCGTCCTGCTCAGGATCGTACAGCAAGGCCGGATCATGCCCGGCCCGCACCCAGGCGAGGCGGCGGTATTCCGGGTCGATGGTCAAGTAAAACAAGGTCATGAACCGGCCGGACTCGAGGACGTCCCGGGTGAGATGACGGTTCATGGCGGTAATTATTTCAGAAATACTGCCGGGCTGCGAGGCCCGCATCCGCAAAAACGCGCGGGCCGTGGTCATCAATAGGGCCGAATCGACCCCATGACCCGAAATATCGCCGACCACGACACTGCAGGGGCCTTTACGGGTATCTCTACGCCACAAAAAATCGAAGTAGTCCCCGCCGATTTCATCACAGGAAATATTTTTCCCGGCGATGTCCAGTCCGGTGACATCCGGTTTCTCCTGGGGAAGCAGGCTTTTCTGGACTTCGCCGGCAAGCGCCAGTGCCTTTTTATGTTCGGTCATATCCGTCACGAAGGCCATGTTACCGATGATCTGGCCGCGGCCGTCCCTGAGCGTATTGCCATGGATGAGAATGGGAATGCGGCGGCCCTCCCTGTCAAGGACGCTGCCTTCAAACTCACGATATTCCTGACCGAGGATGCTGTCCCGGTTTGTCTGCATGAATTGTCTGGACTCTTCGGTGGCGAAATCGAAAGGCGTCTTGCCGAGAATCTCTTCACGGTCGTAGCCCAGCAACCGGCAATAGGCTTCATTGACGTCCACGATTTTCAATTCCTCATCCATCAGGATAAAGCCTTCACCGGCGGTTTCCACAATTCGGCGATATTTTTCCTCGCTTTTGCGCAGCTCGTCTCCAACACGCTTGCGCTCGGTAATGTCCACCAGGATGCCCTGATTATAGGTCTTGTTTCCCGACGTATCCCTCTCTACGGATGTTTGGTCTTCGACCCAGCGAGTTGCCCCGTTTCGGGTTAAGACGCGATAAATCTGGCTGTATTCTTCCACGTCTTCATCGGCATAGGCGATGATTTCCGCTCGCATCCGCTCGTGGTCGTCGGGGTGCACGATATCCCTGAAGTGAATTCGACCGCGTATAAAATCCTCGGCCGTATACCCCCACTGTCGTATGTTGTTGGACACATACACGAGGGTGGAGCGTTCATCCGCCCGGCGCCGAAAGAGGATGGCCGGGCTGCGGTCAACGATCACTTCCGCCATGCGCAGGGCTTCCGCGGCATGATCCCCTTCGCGGCATTTCCGCTCAAGTGCCTGGGAGCGATCCTCGAAGCCTTTTTGCAAGTCGTCGAAAGCTTTTTCAAACGCTGCCAGATGGTTTTGCAAATCGCGGGATGCCGCTGCCTGCCTGCACAGCGCATGCAGACCTTCGAAAATCATTTTCTGAGATTGTTTCAAATCAGATTTCATGCCGGTTTCCATATATTCAGATTGCCGCTTTTCAGCCCGGTGTCCGGGCTGCCATTTGAGCCGCCCAGCTTATGGTTTAACAGGCTTCGCGCCGGATAAAAAGTGGGTGGCGCTGCCGAGGAAAATCTCGGCCGCTTCGGCTTCCGTCTCGGAAAGGGTGGGATGGGGGTGAACGCTCAGGGCCATATCCTCCGCCAGCGCACCCATTTCAACGGCCAACACGCCTTCTGAAATCAATCCCTCGGTATCACGGCCGGTGATGCCCACGCCGAGAATGCGACCGGTGTCAGGATCGACGATGATTTTGGTCAGCCCCTCCGGAGCCCCCATGGTGGTTGCCCGGCCGGAAAACTTCCAGGGAAACCGCAGGACCTTGACGGTTCTGTTTTCCCGGTGGGCCTGCGCTTCGGTGAGGCCACACCAGGCAATCTGGGGATCAGTGTAAACCACCGCCGGCATGGCCCGGACATCGAAGGCCGAAGGTTGGCCCGCGATCACTTCAGCGGCAATTTTGCCTTCCCGGGTGGCCTTGTGCGCCAGCATCATGCCGCCGACGACATCGCCGACGGCAAAAAGGCGTTCATCCGCCGTACGTTGGTGCGCATCGACTTCGACAAAGCCCTTGTCATCGATACTGACTTTCGTGTTTGACAGGCCGATATCCTGGGATACCGGTTTGCGTCCAATGGCAACCAGCACCCGGTCGAAGCGTTGATGCGATTTTTCGACCTCTCCTTCCAGCGTTACATTCACAGCCTCGGGAGTTTCTTCCAGGGCGGCCACTCGGGTCCGGAGGTGGATGTTCTCGAATGTGTTTTCCAATCTACGGTGCAACGGCTTCACGAGATCCCGATCCACCCCGGCCAGCAATCCGTCTTCCAGTTCCACCAGGGTAACCCGGCTGCCCAGCATCGCGTAAACCATCCCCAATTCGAGGCCGACATACCCGCCGCCCAGAACGAGCAGTTTTTCCGGGATATCCGCCAATGCCAGGGCGCCGCTGGAATCCATGATCCGTCCGCCGGGTTTGTAGGCGGTTCCCGGAAATGTAGCCGGCTGCGATCCCGTGGCGAGAATCGCATGCCTGAATTTGATATGACTGACCTCGGAATCAGAAATACGAGCGGTGTCGGAGCTTTCGAACTTCGCCTGCCCCCTCAGCAGTTGAATCCCCCTGCGGTTGTTCAAGCTGACCAGACCTTCCGCCATCTGGTCGATGACCTTGCCTTTCCATTTTCGCAGGGCTGCCAGATCGATGCCCGGTTTCCCGAACGAGATTCCCATGTCCTTCGCCCGGGCCGCATCGTAAATGAGCTCTGCAATATAAAGAAAGGTCTTGGAGGGGATGCATCCACTATACAGGCAAACGCCGCCCGGCCGCGCAGCGGGATCGACCATCGTGACGTCCAGTCCCAGATCCGCGGCCCTGAAGGCGGCCGCGTAACCGCCCGGCCCGCTTCCGATCACCAGCACTTCGGCTTCCTGAGTCAATTCTCCCATTACCATTGGAAAATCTCCGGTTCCGTGAGTTGTGGGTTGTGAGTTGTGAGTTGCGTGTTGTGGGTTGTGGGTTGTGAGTTGCGTGTTGTGGGTTGGCTTAAAAAACTTTCACCATGCAACCAACCACTTACAACACGCAACAGACAACTGACATCTTTTAAACCATACTCATCAAAAGTTCATCCGGGTCTTCGAGCGTATCTACGATAACCTGAAGGAATTTAATCGCATCGGCCCCGTCCAGCACCCGGTGGTCAATGCACAGGACAACCGGCATCATCAGCCGTGGTACGATTTGCAACTCGCCTTTTTCTTTCTCCCTGACAACCGGCTGCATACGTGCCTGTCCCATTCCCAGAATGGCGACTTCGGGATAATTGATGATGGGTGCAAAAAATCCGCCGCCCATGGCCCCGGCGTTGGTGATCGTAAAGGTGCCGCCCTGCATCTCCTCCAGGGTTGTTTTGCGCTCCCGCGTCCTTTGGGCCAGACTGTTCAGCTCGACAGCCAGTTCCCGGATGCTCTTGCGGTCGACATCCCGTACCACCGGGACAATCAGCCCTTTTTCCGTATTTACCGCCACGCCGATATTGAAGTAGTGCTTGATGATGATTTCCTGGTTGGCGGTATCCAGGGTGGCGTTGAAATTGGGATAAGTCTTAAGAGCGGTGGCAATCGCTTTTAAGGCGAAAACCGTGAGGGTCAGCTTGCCGCCGGCGGACTCGATTTCCGCCTTATGCTTTTGCCGGAAGGCTTCCAATCTGGTGACATCGACGGTATCCTGGCTGTTGACGTGGGGAATCAGCGACCAGGCCAGGGACATCTGTTTGCCCGTGGCCCTGCGTACGGAGCGAAACGGCCGACGTTCCACCGATCCCCATTTACTGAAGTCGGGCAGCGGCGGCTCTGAAACCGGGGAAGGCCGGTCGGCTTCGGCGGCTGCCGACGCCGGCGTTGGGGTGCGGGTTTGGCGGCCCTCTTTTCCGGTTTCGGCAAAGCGGCGAACATCCTCGGCGGTCACCCGTCCCGCCGGTCCGGTGGGCTCGACGTCGCGAAGTTCGACACCCAGTTCCCTTGCCAGACGCCGGGTCGCCGGGGATGCCGGGACGGGACCTTCTCCCGAAGCCGGCGCCTGCCTGGCGGCCCCCGTGGCGGCTTCCGGGGTCGGAGCGACGGCTTTCGGTGCCGGAGCTGGGGTTTTGGAGGCCGGCTTTTCCCCGGTGCGATCTTCCCTGTCGTCGGCGAAAACCATCATCACGTCACCCACGTTGACGATATCTCCCGGCTTAACAATAATCTCCTGGACACGGCCCGAGTAGGGAGATGGAATTTCAACCGCGGCTTTATCAGTTTCGACTTCCAGGATGATATCTCCCTCCTTTACCTCCTGTCCGACCGCAACCGGTATTGCCAGCACTTCCCCCTCGTGGATGCCTTCTCCCAGATCCGGCAATTTGAACGACCTTGCCATGTTCTCCCTCCCCTTTTCGTGCCTCGCATGAAACTTCAATTGCTCAGCACCTTTCGTGCGGCGTGCAAGATGCGCTGTGCATTCGGCAGATAGGCTTTCTCCCGGCTAAACAGCGGAATAATGATGTCGTAGCCCGTTATCCGTTCGATGGGCACTTCAAGATAATAAAACGCTTTTTCCATCAGGCGGCTGACGATTTCAGCCCCGGGGCCGAAACTGCGCGGGGCTTCATGGACAATCACCGCCCGACCGGTTTTCATGACCGAGTTTACAAAAAGTTCGTCGTCCAGCGGCGAGATGGTTAACAGATCGATGACCTCGGCTTCCACGCCATCGGTTTCCTTGAGTCGAGTTGCGGCTTCCAGGGTCGGCCGCATCATGGCGCCGTATGAGATCATGGTTAGATCCTTACCCTCACGTACCATGCGGGGCTGGCCGATGGGAACGGTCTCCTCTTCTTCGGGGACTTCCTCGCGAAACGCCCGGTAAATGGCCTTGGATTCATAGAAAATGACGGGATCCGGATCCCGGATGGCACTGACCAGCAACCCCCGGGCATTTCGCGGCCCGGACGGGATCACCATTTTAACGCCGGGCATGTGGGCCCAGTATGCTTCGCGGCTTTCCGAGTGGTGCTCCAGCGCCCTGACGCCTCCTCCGTAGGGGGCTCGCAGCACCAGCGGGATATTGTATCGTCCCCGGGAACGCCAGCGCAGACGGGAGGCATGGTTTTCGATCTGATGGAACGTGTGGTAACTGAAACCGGAAAACTGGATTTCACACACCGGCTTCAGACCATACAAGGCCATGCCGATGGACATGCCGGCGATTCCGGATTCCGCCAGTGGGGTGTCAAGCACACGGTCCTCACCGAAGGTTTCGATGAGCCCATCGGTCACGCGGAAAACGCCGCCGTCCACCCCGACATCCTCGCCCAGAATAACCACGCTGTCATCTTTTTCCATTTCCTGTCGCAGAGCCAGATTGAGAGCCTGGACCATGGTCATTTTAGCCACTGTTTTTTTCCTCCATCATCTCGGCGGCCTCCCTGGCGAAGGCTTCTTTTTGCTCTTTCAGGTAGGAAGGCATTCCGGCGTAAAGATGGTCGAACATATCGATCGGATCGCCCAGAGACTTCATCCGTTCTTCGGCACCATCTATCGCCGCCTGGATCTCTTCCATCACATCGGCTTCTATGCCGGCGATTTTTTCTTTTGATAAAAGTCCTTTTTCAACCAGGTATTTTTCAAAACGCACAATGGGATCCCGCTTGCGCCAGCCATCGACCTCCTCTTCGGTCCGATACCGTTTGGGGTCGTCCGCAGTGGTGTGCACCGCCATCCGGTAGGTCACGCATTCAATGAGGGTGGCTCCCCGGCCGGCACGGGCTCTGTCTACAGCTTCTTTGGCTGCAACGTATACGGCCAGAATGTCGTTGCCGTCCACCTGAATTCCGGGAATCCCGTAAGCCAGGGCTTTTTGAGCCAGCGTCTTTGAACGGGTCTGCTTGTTGACCGGGATTGAAATCGCCCAATGGTTGTTCTGACATACAAAAACGACGGACGGCTGGAACACGCCGGCAAAATTCAGCGCTTCGTGAAAATCCCCTTCGGAGGTCGCACCGTCTCCGAAAAAAGTCATGACGACTTCATCGGTTCCGCGGTATTTTGCAGCCCACCCGACACCCACCGCGTGTAGGATTTGGGAGCCCACCGGCACGGATATGGGAAGGTTTTTCAGGTCCTCCGGTATCTCGCCACCTTCATTGAAGCCGTTGTTGTAGACGATGATGCTCTCCGGGGATCGTCCCCGCCAGATCTCGGCCGCGGTTTCCCGGAAAGCGGGCACCATCCAGTCAGACGACCGTAATGCGGCGATAGAACCCAGTTGGGCGGCTTCCTGACCCGCTATGGGCGGAAACGTCCCGATCCGTCCCTGCCTCTGGAGGTTGAGCAGACGTTCGTCGAATCTGCGCCCCAGGACCAGGTAGCGATAGAGTTTGAGAAGAAGTTCTTTTGATATTTCAGGTTCCAGGCTTTCATCCAGCTCATTTTTTTCATTCAATATGGAAAGATATTCTATGGCATCAGGGATTTCGATGGTACTTCTGGGCATAATAGTTCACTCCTCTTTCAACCGGAAGCTGATGATCTTCTGAAGCATTTACCCTGTCGTTGCAACATCGGGGTTTCGACGCCGTCCGGCCGGTTTCATTAGGAATATGTTACCAATTTTCGTTTAGTCAACGGCATGCGGATGACCAACGTCATATCTCCCGCAGCAAATTCAACCCTTACGCATTGCAGGACAATGGATGGGGATAGAACCTTTCGAGGATGTGGAGATGCGGCAAGCGGACCACGATCCTGCATCACATCGGAAACTAACCCCTGTCAGTAGGCAACCTATTCAACAATTTCGAGGAGAACGCGCCTTTTTTCCTTGGCTGATGCCGCCCCGATAATCGTACGCAGGGATCTGGCCGTGCGGCCCTGTTTTCCAATAATTTTGCCCAGATCGCTTTTGGCCACTTTCAATTCATATACGGTTGATTGGCTGCCTTCCAAGGTCGTCACCAAAACCTCTTCAGGACTGTCTACCAGTGCGCGGGCGATAAGTTCGATCAGATCTTTCATTGCCATTCTCCTTGGTAACCCCGTTAGGAACCGAAATATAAATACAGATATCAGAGCTTCTCTGGCTCAGCCCAAGAACACGGGACGGCTGTCATCACCCAAGCGCGTGCTTATTGAGAATCGTAGCCGGCACACCGGGTGGAACTTGTAAATAACAGGAAAGCCAAAGCGGATAACGCTTGGGTGCCTCTTCCCCTTACCACGCCACACCATCGATCCCAAATATTGCAGCCAACTGTTAAATTAATAATGATTTCTTCACCTTGAAATAGGGTCAATAATGTATTTTATCTGACGTCCCCTCAGTACCCGGCAGATAGGCGGCTGCGATTCCCGATGGCGCTTGTCTTTCTCCCATATCCGTCTTAACTTGATGAAAGCTCCGGGGTCATTCGACGATTTCGCATGTGCGGTCTTCGGGTGATGGCTGCAGCCAGAATAGGCGCGGGAGGAAATGGTTAATGGATTTTGAAATTCCGTCGGCGGTATCACAGGATCTGGGACGCTTCAGGGCCTTTATGCGAACCGATCTTGTTCCCCGGTTTTCATCCTGGACTCAAAAGCAAAAAATACCGCATACCTTCTTTCACCTGATGGGTGAAGGCGGTTGGTCGGGTTTCAAATACGAAAGTCAGCGGTTGGTCAGAGGATCGGCCCTGCGGGAGGCACTGATTGCCGAAGCGCTGGCGAAAGCCTCGCCGGGAATGGCGATTGCGGCTCTGGCTCACGTCGACCTGGGAATGATGGGCCTTTCCCTGTTTGGCTCGCGGCCGTTGCAGGAAACTTATGGGAATGCGGCTGTGCTCGGAAGAACCGTCATGTGTCTGGGCAACACGGAAAGCAGGGCCGGCAGCGATGTTGCCGGCATCTCGATGACCGCCGACAAAGTCGAAGACGGCTGGCTGCTAAACGGCACCAAAGCGTATGTCACCAACGGTCTGATTGCCGATCTGGCCGTGATAACCGCCCTTAGCGAACCCGGTGCCGAAAGAAACTATCGGCTTTCCATGTTTCTGGTAAATCTTGACACGTCCGGTATTCGGCGAACCAAACTCAACAAACAGGTCTGGCTGCCTTCCGACTTGACCCGCATCCAATTTACCGATGTCTTCGTGCCCGATGACCATCTTCTGGGGAGACCGGGTCGCGGGCTGCAGCAGGTACTGGAGATCTTTACCAACAGCAGAATCCCCATCGCCGCGCTGACGTTGGGAACCGCGGCAGGCGCCTTTGACCTGGCCCTCGACCACATGCAGAATCGGACCGTCTTCGGTAAAAAAATTCTGGATTTTCAGGCCAAGCAATTCGAAGTGGCCAAATTTTATACCCGAATCGAATCAGTCCGCCTGATGCTGCACAAAGCCTGTTGGAAAGCCGATCGCGGGGATGATTTTCGCAAGGCATCCTCTCTGGCAAAATACCTCGCGGTGGAGATCGGCCGGCAGGTCACCGTCTGGGCTGCCGACATTTTTGGCGCTGCCTCGGTTATCGCCGAACATCCGATCCACAAATATCCCCTGGATATCTGGGCATCCTCGCTGGGTGAAGGTACTCAAGACATCCAAAAACTGATAATTTTTCGGGAGGTTATGAAAAACCGCGCTCAGGGTTCACGAAAAAATTAATTCACAGATTTCATCTCGCGGCGGGCTTTCGCTCGACAAAGCCCGACCGGAAGCCCCGCAGGAATTTCCAATTGCGGGGGATTTGCCCCAGGCCTTCACTGCCGATCCACCGTTGCGCGCGGAGTCCCCGGATCGCTTCTTATCCTGTTTCCCCGTAAAGTTTTCCCGAATAAATCCCGATATAAACAGGGCGCTAAATTCAAATCAGGGTCCCATCCAGCCAGGCAAGACAGGGGCCCGGAACCGTTTCTGTCCGGCTGTCGCTTGCTAGCCCCGGAAAGCCGTAGCCGCATGGAACATCGGAAAAATATTAAATTCTTGATGAATTCTAAATTACTATACTGGATTTTATTCCTCTGTATGGTTTCTTTCCATTCGTGTGGGCCCGGTCCGGCTACCCGAATCCCGCCCCGGGCAGTTAAAGGAGTACTGAATTTGGAAGGCTGGGATTTCGATCGTGACGGTCCGGTCGATCTGGCCGGCGAATTCGAATTCTACTGGAAAAAATTGCTGGGCCCCCAGGATTTTGAATCCGGCAGTTTGCGAGCGGCACCCGGATTCATCAAAGTTCCCGGCTACTGGAACGAATTCAAAGCGGATGGAAAAAAAATATCCGCGGATGGCTTTGCGACTTATCACTTAAAGGTTTTAATGGACAACGGGCATAAATCCCTGGCCCTGAAAGTCCTGGACATGAGCACCGCGTTCCGCCTCTTTGTGAATCGTCAAAATATTTATTCCGCCGGAGTAGTCGGAAAAAACGCCGCCACCTCGATACCGAAATTCGACCCCAGGGTAGTCGATTTTAAAACAAATGCAAATACATTCGATAAACGTGTCTGTCGAAATAAATGGGATTCCCGATTCTATCCGGACCGACGAGCGGAGCATCAAACAGATCATGTACAATCTGTTGTCCAATGCGGTAAAATTTACACCCGCCGGCGGGAGCATATCCGTGACAGCCCACAGGGTTTTTAACCCTGCCTGCGGCGTTCAAATCAGTGTGGCCGACACCGGCATCGGAATGGAACCCGGCGATCTGAAACGCATCTTCAAGCCCTTTGAACAAGTGGAGACCTCGACCAGCCGCAAGTATCAGGGAACCGGCCTCGGCCTGTCTCTGAGCAAAAACCTGGTCGAACTTCATAATGGCGGCATATGGGCGCAAAGCGGGGGTCGGAACAAGGGGTCCACGATTTGTTTCGTAATCCCCGGTTAGACAAGAAGCAGTTTCAAAACCTTAGATCCGATCCGAGGTTTTGCAACCGCTGCTAAAGTTTTCCGGCCGCACGCCGATATGAACATTATAATTTGAACAGGCAATCTTATGCGGTATCTGCCGCGATCACTTTTGCTTCCCCAGCACATCGGTGCTCGCCGGCACATCGTCTGAAGAGCTCCTATAAATTCAATAGCCGATACATATGGAACTCAATACAATTCCAGCTACAGATTTTCAACTGCAGCCAGAACAAGAAGCGGAAGACGAACTGAAACCGAGTGCATCGGTTGAACGTCTTTTGCGGCGTATCGGGCGCAACCAGGATCTACCCTCTTTTTCCAAATACATTCTAGAAATCAACCGGAAGCTTTCTTCGGATTCAAAGCACCTGTCCGCCTCCGAACTGGCCAACATCATATTGAAAGATTACGCACTGGCCACCAAACTGCTCAAGCTGGTCAATTCGGCTTACTACAGCTTCTTTCGCGGAAAAATTACCACGATTACGCGTGCGGTGGTTTTGCTTGGATTTGAAAAGGTGAGCATGGCGGCAGCGAGTCTGTTGCTATTCGAACATCTGAAAACCAAATCCTCCCTGCCTGAATTGAAGGACGGCGCAGTTATGGCATTCTGGAGCGGCTTGATCGCCAAGGATATCGCTAAAACCATGGAAATAGGAGAAGGAGAAGAGGCCTTCATCTGTGCCATGCTCTACAACCTGGGAAAACAGGTTGCATTGTTTTACCTGCCGGAGGAATACGACGACATAAAAAAATTGATTGCCGAAAACGGCACCGACGAAGCGGCCGCTTCAAAATCGGTGCTCGGAATGTCTTTCGAGGAACTGGGCATTGCGGTTGCCAAGACGTGGAATTTACCCGATAAGATTGTCGGCAGCATGAAGCGGCTCTCCAAAAAAGAACTCCAGTCACGTAAAGGCAAGAATGGCAATGGGTTGCAGGAACTATCCAATTTTTCCAATGAACTTTGCAATATTATCAACGATACCGACGCCAACAAACGGGATGCCGCGATTGCGGCATTGCTGAAAAACTATAGAAAGCACATCTTCATTTCTAAAAAGCAGCTTTCGCACGTGGTCGACGGTTCGATCGAAAAAGTGAAAAAACACGCCGATGTTCTCTCCATCGACTTCGAGAAAAGCCGTTTTCTCGATCGACTGCAGGGCATCAGTCAGGAGCATCAGGCGGCTCGGCTCGAACCGAATCAGAGATCGCTGGCCTCAAAGCGGGCAGAAAAGGCAATGGTTCGCAGCCTTGCGGGTGCCGAGGCTTCGGCTGAGAGCCCCACCAAGGGCTCCGGGCAGATCCGGCCGATCGATGCGATTATCAGCGGGGTTCAGGACATGTCCGCGGCCATGGCGGGGGAATATGACATCAACGAAATCGCTCTCATTGCGCTGGAAAGCATGTATCGCGGTTTCGGTTTCAATCGGGTGGTCTTTTTCCTGATGAATAAAACCAAAGATAAGCTCGAAGCCCGTTTTGGATTTGGAATGAATATCGAGCAAATCGCCCGTCGGTTCAGCTTTGAAATATCCGGCAGTCAGAGTATCTTCAACATTGCCCTGGCCAAACAGAAAGACCTGATCATTTCCGATTCACGGCAGGATCAGATCCGTCATTTGATTCCCAATTGGTTTCCGTTGCGGTTCAACACCCGGTCATTTATCTTTCTACCGATTGCATATGACAGGACCTGCATCGGGGCTTTTTACGCTGATCGGGAACTAGCGGGACCTCCCCTTCAGGATGGGCAGTATAACTACCTGAACATGCTTCGCAACCAATTCCTGCTGGCGATCAAGTATCTCAAGTAAATCCTGGAAGACCTTCGGGCTCCTGGTTTTGACAATCACGTAAAAAGTTAAAAAGGTGCCGCGGTCTGGGAGCAGGCGCACACGTGTCACCTTCCTCCAGAGCCGTGATCCCGATGAAACCGCCGTATGCATAAGTATGGGCCGGAATTCACGCTCGCAATATGATTCCCTGGGGTAGCGATTCACCGAACATGGCATCCTGATCCTGGTGAGCGAGCGGCACGACTTCCCGCACGCGTCGCTGCCGCCCCTCCGGCATGTCGTGGTCTGCCATCCACTTCAATACGTCCAATCGAACCGTTTCCGCCACATCTCGCGAGCGATCCCCGGTTTTACGCGCCATTTGAGAAACTGTCCGCCCGACGGTATTCGGATTGGACCAGCGATAGCCGATCAACTGTTGGATCCATCCAGCGGCTTCACCGGCAGGGATCACCCGATCGACCGGACCGTACAGCAGCTCCCGGGCGCCCAGGCGGGACAGCGCCCACAAATGCTGCGCCTTAATTTTTTTGGGTGACGTATTAGCGAGCAGTTTCCCCCCCAGTTCGACTTTTTCCTTGCTGTAAAGTTTTTCCATATTGGCAACGGCCATCCAGATTTCCAGGCGTTCCTGGGGGGTGACTTTATTGCTGTCACCTTTTTTTCCCAGCAGAACCGGGGAGACATCCTGATAAAACTGGCGTTGCTGGCCGGGAGTCAAGCCGGCTGCCACCCGTCGCCACATAATCCACCACTCCATCCGCGCCCGGGCTTGTCTGGCAAAAAGCACCCCGGCCGGATACAGACGCCAGAGCTGCTTCATGCGCTGTTGGTCAAATCCTTCGCCGATGCCGGGACGCAGGCAAAATCCCAGCAGATTCATCCAGCAGCTTTCGAAAATCGGCCCCTTTTTGCGAATTGCCGAGAGGGTCAGCAATTCATCGGCCACCGTGCGGATAAATCCCAACGGCCATTCGTTGCGGGGCAGATCGACGACAGCTTCCACATCTTTGAGCAATTTTTCAACCTGCTGCTTGTCGGTGCCGGATAAAATGTCGCGGACATGAGCCAACGCATCTTCGGTCAGCGAGGCTTCCAGGATCTGAGCATCCGGGACCGCTTCCGGGACCGGCGCATCGCGCAGCTGAAACTGCAATTTCCAGCGATGATCGCTGACCCGGGATCGGCACCACAGGGAAAGGGTGCCCAGTTCGGTGTAATCGGCTTCGACCTCCACCGGGATCGCCTTGCGAACGCCTTTTTTGCCGTACTGTATCACGGTTTGCAGGGGCGGAAGCGCGGTACAGGAGTCATCCACACCAATGATGTCGCCGTGACGGTCGCCGCTGCGATAACTCGAGCTGTAGAGATCGAAACTGACCGGCTGATTGGTCAGCACTTCAAAAAGCGTGTCCTTCAAATTGATGGTGCTGCCCTCTTCCAGACCCCGTTCGACGACACAAACTGCTTCCCGAATGCCATCGGTCGGTTCGGCGGCCTCGGTACGGGCGACACCCATATAGTAGGCGCGCGGACTGCCGCTGCCGACCCTCACCCCGTCGCCGACCTTTACAAGACCGTAGTATGCAGCCCCGAGGGCCACAGCCAGATCCGGATCGGGGTTTTCCAGTACGCCGGGGCGCTGCGGATCCGGCTCGTGGTACCAGTGCTGCAGGGCGGCGCGGATACGCTGCTGTATTTTTTCCGGCTTCAGAGAACCGCCGTTATAAAGGACCAGATCGGGTGCCGCAGACTGCCGCCCCAGGAAATTTGAGACATCTTCCCGATGCCGGTCGAGAAAACGGCCCAGATGCCGGGTGATCGCCGGTTCCTGTTCATAGGGCAGCCCGAATTCGGTGATTCCCTTACGGACGGTAATATCAGGCGCCGCATCGGCTTCAATGATCGGGAAGAAGCCGTCCAATACGGTTTGGGCGACTTCATCTTCTTTCAAGCGGGCGGTCAGCGTCCCGGCAATCAAACGGCTGCCCTCGCCCATGAGGGTAATTTTGTAGGTTTCGACGGTGCCGCCCAGAATGGCCTCCTTGGCCTGGCGGCATTGGTGGCACAGAGCCTTCCAGCGATCCGTGCTCATGGCACGGCTGGGTCCGGAAAGACCCATCTCGACCTGCCGTGCCAGTGCCAGATCGATGTTGTCACCGCCCAATATCAGATGATCCCCGACGGCGATACGCTCAAAGCGGGGACTGCCCTCGGCATCTCTCAGAACGATCAGGGTAAAGTCGGTGGTGCCGCCCCCTACGTCACAGATCAGAATCAACTCCCCGAGCCGAACGTAATCCTGCCAGTCTTTCTCATGGCGCAGGAGCCAACTGTAGAATGCCGCCAGCGGCTCTTCCAGCAGAATGACATTGTTTAAGCCGCCCAATTTGGCGGCCTCCAAGGTCAGCTCCCGGGCAACCTCGTCAAAGGAGGCCGGAACGGTGACCACGATCAACTGGTTTTCCAGATGCAGGCTTTCATCCGGACCCCATAAACTGTTCCAGGCATGACGAATATGTTTGAGATAAGAAGCCGTGGCCGTCACCGGCGATACTTTGGGAACCTCCTTGTCCGAACCCCAGGGCAGAATGCGGGCCTGACGGTCCACCTTGTCGTGGCATAACCAGCTTTTGGCTGAAGATACCAGTCTGGCCGGTACCCGCGCGCCGTGATCCCTGGCAAACGCACCGCTGAAGTTCGGCTCCGCAGCGTCCCAGAGATCGACGACGGCATCCTTGGCAATATCGAATTCGCCGGGTATGTACAGAAAGGAAGGCAGTACCGGCAAACGGTTCACCTCGCCGGGTCCGGTCAGCTGCGGAATCTTGAATATGCGGATACGTCGGGCGGCCGATCCCTTTTCCAGCAGATCGACGTAGGAAACGGCGCAGTTGGTGGTACCCAGATCGATGCCGATGATAAAGCGACGGTCGGTGATATCAGTTGTCATGGCTGTTCCCGCACGTTGAATTCGAGTTTCCAGCGTTTGTCGTCCTC
Organism: uncultured delta proteobacterium; assembly: GCA_963774425.1. Taxonomy (GTDB): domain Bacteria; phylum Desulfobacterota; class Desulfobacteria; order Desulfobacterales; family JAFDCJ01; genus JAFDCJ01. Next base: position 57,432 of record CAVZEZ010000039.1, read on the forward strand.
TCTGGAAACACACCACAGTTCCAGGGTTCCGATTTCGGTCACCTTGATCTGAATTGAAACCGGAACGACACTGCCGTAATCGCCGTCAAGCGTGGTCTCGATGGTGGCAACCGGTTCGACATCCCCTTCCCAGTCCTCGATGATGGTACCCACGGCATCATCCGTGCGGACGGCCGAACCCAGAAAATCGAATTTGGCCGGCTCGCCCACCACCAGGTTGAATTCCCGTTCCGTCAAGCCGGTTTCCGTTCCCTCTTCCATACCGAAGGGCGCCACACACAGGGCCTTGATCGGTGCGGGCATTCCCGGGACGGCGGGCAGGGCGGCCGCAACCCCGATATAATAGGATCTGTTCAACCCGCTGCGAATTCGGATACCGCGGCCCCGGCGGGCCAAACCGTAATAGGCCGCTCCCCTGGCCACCGCCAGGTCCAGGCTGGAGGCTTCCAGCACGCGCGGTTGTGTATTTTCCTGCCACGAGGACAACACATCCACGATGCGTTTTTGCAGCGCCGGGGCTTTCATCACTCCCCCGTTGAACAACACCGCCGTGGGAAATTCTGCCGGACGGTCATCCTGACGGCTGAGGAATTGAGCCAGATGCCGCGTGACGGCCGGATCGGATTCATAGGGCAGTCCGGTTTCCTGGAGACCGGTTCGTTGCGGCGCCGCGGGACGGCTGGTGGCCTCACAGAACGGGAAAAATCCTGCCAGAATGACCTGTTCCACCTCAGTGCGAGTCAGGTCCGTTCTCAATGTCCCGCCGATCAGACTGCTGCCCCGCCCCAGAATGGAAACCGGCACCGTGTCGCTGTTGGAAAGTTCCAGCAGTTTTTCCTTGGCAATCCGGCAGCGGTGCCACAAGGCACGCATTTGCCAGGAATCCAGACGGGTTCCCTTGTCGGCAAATCGTTTGGCGGCGGAATAAGCCAGGGCGAGATCCATGTTATCCCCGCCGACCAGCAGATGATTGCCCACGGCAATCCTCTCCAGCTCCAGTTCGCCCGCCGCTTCCGACACCCGGATCAGGCTGAAATCACTGGTGCCCCCGCCCAAATCGCATACCAGCACCAGATCCCCCGGCGCGATCGCATCCCGCCAGACTTCCCGGGAGGCCTCGATCCAGGAATAGAACGCAGCCTGCGGCTCTTCCAGCAGGGTAATGTTGGACAGGTGGGCCATTTCAGCCGCTTTCACCGTGAGCTCCCGGGCGACCGCATCGAAGGAGGCCGGCACCGTCAAATAAAGATCCTGCCGTTCCAGCGTCAGCCTTTCATCGGCGGATGCCATGGTGAAATTCCAGGCCCGCCGCATGTGATCCAGGATGGCGGCGGAGGCTGCCACGGTTGAAAGCTTGGGCACGTCTGCAGGGGCGCCCCAGGGCAAAATCGGCTGATTACGATCGACCATCGGGTTGCAGAGCCAGGATTTGGCCGAACTGATCAGGCGCTGGGGAACTTCCGAACCCCGCTCCCGCGCAAATTCTCCGACCACCTGTTTGACCTCATCCGTCCAAGGCAACTTCAGGGAATCCGGAGATAAATCTTTTTCTCCGGGAAGAAAGATAAATGAAGGCAGCATACCACGTGAGCCGACGCTGCCCATACCGATGATCTGGGGAATTTCAAGAATATGAATCGCCGGGTCCTGTTGCGCATCGGCTTCGATCGGCGTATAAGCCAGGATACTGTTGCTGGTTCCCAGGTCGATTCCAACGATGTATTTTGGATCATTCATTCTGGTTTTCTTTCACCGAAATTATGTAATTTCAACTTCAGCGGGGGCAATGATTTCGGCATTCTGGCGTCCTGTGAGGGTCGGCAGATTCATTTTTCCGACCTGCCAGCCCTTATGACGCAAAATCCCGTCAAACGGCGGTTTGCCCACGACATTGCCGGTTAACTTGATCACTCCGGGGTCGAAATCCTCCGGGATTTCGACGTTCTCTCCTTCCGCCAGATCCATCACCGGCTTTGGATCGAGATATTCCAGCACAAGCTGGCGACAGCCGGCATGAATGCTGCGGACGGCCGAACCGATCTGGGCGTCTTCATATTGGTCGAGGTCCTCATCCAGAAAGTCCATAAAACGTCCTTCACGCTGCATCAAGGAAAAGAGATGCAAAAACAGGCGCCGGTCGGAGAGATCTTTTTCCTTTTTTTCATTTCCGGCAGGTGCCTTCTCCGTGACCTCCTTGGATGATACGGCCAATTTGCGGATGCTGGATCTCGCAAACAAAAGGGCCAGCAACCCCATGATCAGCGAAAATCCCATCGCCGCCGGAAAGGCAGTGTACCAATACTTGGGGTAATACTCCAAGATGAGACCCCACACCTTCGAACCGGCCGGCTGCCCGGCACCCTGCAGCAGCGGACCGATTTCCTGAATCAGCCGAGTGACGCCCAGATGGGCGGAAACGGCGAATGCCGCCCCGACCAGCAACATGAAGAAAATGATAGTGAATCCGACTTTTCTTGAAACTTTCTTGACTTTGCGCATGGCTCTGCTCTCCCCCGGCGGCATTTCTTCTGGAATCCTGGTTATATAAAATAAATAGACAATCTAAGACCCAAGCCCGGTAGTTGTCAAGCAGCAACCGGCTTGATCAGGTATTCCCGGAGTAAAGGACATGTTTGCCGTTTTCAGCCGGGGCGCTTGGAATTATTGCTTTCTTTTTGAACAGCGGTCCGGTAATATTGTTTTGTTCAGGGAAACCCTGGGAAAGGAGCTGATGATGGCCGCTACACTCAAACCTTATCAAATGATCACCGATTATGTCACCGGCAGGGAAGTACCCAATATCGGTGCGGAAGAAAACCGGCAGATTGTCGAGCGCTATCTGGTCGAGCAAAAAGGATATTCCAGGCTTGATATTCAGGTTGACGCCGACCTCGAGCTGACCATAGCCGGCGAGCGGTACCGATCGCAGCTCGACCTGGTGGTGAGCGCGGACGGCGGTCAAACGCGGTTTATGGCGATCAGATGCGCAGCCGGTGCTTTGGGATCGCGGGAACGGGAAATAATCGCCGCGGCCAGGCTGTTGGATGATTATCAGATTCCACTGTCCGTGGCTTCCGACGGCAAAACAGCCGTCGTGCTGGATACGGTTTCCGGTAAGAAAATAGGAAGCGGAATGGATGCCATTCCCTCAAAAAAAGAGGCCGTTGAAAAACTGAAGCATCTCGATCTGCAACCATTCCCGCAAGAACGGCTGGAAAGGGAAAAACTGATTTTTCGCACCTATGACAGTGAAAATGTCAACGTTCAAAGAAGCATCTAAGAAACATTCCAGGACTTCGGGGACGCACTCATCCACTCCCCCGGGTGCAATCCCGGCCAGGTCCGCCTAAACCCCTGCCACTTCTTTGCCGCAATGTTTACAGATCTTGGCCCGCTCTTTTATGATTTCGGCGCAAAACGGACACTCACGGGTGAAAAATCTCTTGTGAATTTTTTTGATGGCCTCATCCACTTTTTTCTGGATGAGTTCATTGCCGAATTTGAGGTGAACGATGGGCTCGATGGCCTCCAACTCGCCGATATCGCCAATCATCTCAGCGGCTTTTAATCTGACCCGTGCCGGTTCGGTGGCATCCGTCAGGATATTCAGGATGGTCGGCCCGTCCTTGGACACGTAGCAATCGGCAAGAATACTGAAACCCTTTTTGATGGCTTCTTTCAGGACTGCCTGTTCGGCCAGCGCCTGGTCATCGATAATCTGTCCGGTACCGCCCATATTGCTGTACACCGGCATAATTTCGTATTGCGTGGTGCCCGGATAATTCATGCAGCGGTAGGAGGCCCGGTGGGCATAATTTTTTTCGATATGGTCCCATCCCTGGCGGTATAAAGGACAATCGTCATTAAAGCATAAATACAGAAAAGGAACCCCCCAGCCCAGACCATCGCCGATGTTGAAGGGCGGCACTTCCCACAGCCTCATTTCCTGATCGCAATGGGGGCAGGTCGGTTTTTCCTGTTCGATGATTTTTTCCAAAACTTGTTCTCGGGTTTCAAATGCCATTTACTATCTCCATTTAAGGTCTACATTCGTCATGCTGTTTTTTTTGTAGCCGTTAAGGTAAGTTTCCTTCCTCCAAATGTCAACAAATCCCAAGGCCGCATTGAAGCGGCCGGACCGGATACCGCGCTTGAGCGATCTCCAAAAAGACAGCCGGCCGTGGGTTGAGCGCGATGTTTTTATGTTGATAAAATGACAAAGGGATATATCCTGAGGTGATTGCAGAGGACCGGGGTAAAACACCGGTTGTATCCGGGTTGGCGAGATCGCGAGACGCAGGCCAATGACTAACCATTCAAAAATTCAAAAATTTCAGATTGAATCGGGTGCTTATACGCTCGTGGGTGATACTGTTTCCCGGGATACGCCTCCCCGCACGCTGGTGTTGCACGGTGCGGGCAATGCCCGGCGAAGAGACTTCCGTCTTTTCCGGGAAAAGCTTTTAAGCCGTGGAATTGCTTCCGCCGCCTTCGATTTCGTGGGTCACGGTGATACCGGCGGTGAGTTGAAACACTCCAGCCTGCTCAGCAGGACAAAACAGGCCGGCCGCATCATCGAGGCGCTGAATCTCCGGCAACCTTTTTCGGTGATCGCCGCCAGTATGGGCGCCTACACAGCGGTGAAGCTTTTGCAATATTACCGGATCGCCAATCTGATACTGCTGGTGCCCGCCATGTATAATTCGGCAGCCTACCCCGTTCCCTTCAACCAGGGGTTTACGCAGATAATTCGCCGGTCGCGCAGCTGGGAAAATTCCGATGCGTGGCAGATATTGTCCGGCTACAAGGGCCGGATTTTTATCGTCGCCGGGGAATGCGATCAGGTCATTCCACCGGAGGTCATCCGCCGGCTCTATGATTCAGCGGCAAACGCCGCCCAACGCAAACTGTTTATCGCCCCGGGCGCATCCCACAGCGTCTTTACGGATTTGCGGTTGAACCAGCCTGAAGTTTTTCGCAAGGTGTTCGGGGAAATTGTCGCAATGCTGAAGAGCCGGCCTTAGGTAGTGCCCATCCATCAAAGGGTCTTTTACAATGATGGGCACCTGATGGTGTTTCCAATCCAGAAATGAGAATTTTTGCCCAAGCTCAAGGAAATCAAGCGCTTGTGCGGAGGCGTAGTTTACTACGCCGCACAAGCAAAGGCGCAGATTGACGCAGAAATTGGGCCAAAAGGCCATTTGTGGATGGAAACTAGGTAGTGTCCGTTCAGAAACGGGCCGAATTAGCTTGCCGCCTGAAAAATATCCGAGAAGAACAAGAAATTTGATGATAATCGGTCTGCAATTTATGTTCGAATCTTTTTGGTTTTGCGGTTTTTATAGGCGAATGTGACCTTACCGTCTTTCAGGCTAATGAGCCGATCGTTTAAAACGACGCGGCTTAGCAGCCGCGGCGATCTATCAGCGGTCTGCTAAAACAGCAGGTTCGGCTACGCCGCATGTAATAAAAACTCCACTTTGACAGCCTCAAATGGAAAGACAATGCGCTTATCTTCGGTGCGAATGAGTATTCCGGCGTTTAGAAGTGCGGTTACATCGCCATGAACGGCCTTAACATCGCGCCCAACGCGTCGTGCAGCTTCGCGGATTGATAAAGGGTCTGCTCCGCAGAGCACCTTAAGCAACTCCCAACGTTTTGCTGTTAACACTCGCCAAAGCAATTCCGGGGTCGCAAAACTATGGATGTGGTCCACCTGGACAGTCTTGCCGTTCTATCTTCGTTGTTGCGCAGTTTGAAGGCAACTTCAGCGAGAAGGCAACAGATCACGCCGCAGCCAGTCCTGCTTGCCTAAGGCCAGCAATACCTGGACCGACCCGATGCGGACCGTTAAATCAGGGTGATACAGCAAAGGCCTAGCAGCGCCCGCTGATTCTTCGCCTATACCAATCAGGGCTGTGATAGCCGCCGCGCGTAAAGCGTGCTTCGAGTGACCCAGAAATTCAAGCAGATAGGCCAGGGCGGCTGACCCTTCATGCTGCGCGAGGCGTTCCAGATAGCTTGCCAACACCAGAGGATCGTCTTCTTCGCGCATACGCTGACGCCAGTCAAGGCCCTCGGCACTTGCATATATAGCCGCTGAGCGCACGGCGGCATTGGGATGATCGAGGAAACCGCTTAGGGGCGGCCGTGCCGTCTTTTCTAAAGACGTCGTTATCTGCAGGGCTGCAATAATCAGGGTGTCGGAGCCGGACACCAGGCAGTCCGCCAGGTGGCTTTGCAGAGCGTCAGGCCACTGCTGCCCCCCCCAGCGCAGCAGCCAGAGACGGGTATCTGCCGCCAGCTGAGTCCAGCGGGTCAGCAGTACGTCCAACGCGGCGCGTCCTTGCGCTGCCACACGCTTTTTCGCTTCTACGCTATAAACACCCGTCAATTCATTCAGCCAATCATCACAGGTATGCGGCGAAAGCGCTGGTGCTTCGCCTTTGGTCAGCAAAGCTATTCGAATACGTGCATGAATTTCGAAGTCTGTTGCGTTATTGCTCAGCTGTTTCGCCGCCGCCCGGCTGTGCTCCTGGGTCTGGTCTTGCAGCAGCCATGGCAGCCAGAACTCGACGGGCTCGTCCGTCAGCTGCTCGGCAGCCAGAAACACCTCTTCCGGCGTTGCGGCGTCTGCAAATAATTCTTTGAAAAACGCCACCGCCCGTGGCTCTTGAAACATCCGCAAGGCCGCCAGCACAGCCTTGCGATAAAGCGTATTCGTTTCCCGCCTGGCTTGCTGGATAAGTTCGTCGATGACATCCCGGCCTTCATAGGTACCCATGGCCAGCGCTTTTTGCGGTGCGCTGGCGACCGCTCGAAGGGCACCCAGGCGCAGGGCGGAGTCGCCGGATCTGAGGGCGGCCAGCAGTGATTTCGCGTCACGCACGTGTACAGCCACAATTTAAAGCTCCAGTATCACTTCAGCAACCAATGGGTTTTCGTTCATAGCTGTTTCAGTGTTGTCGATCGAAGTGCTGAGCATGTTCGAAAAAGGGCCGGCAGAAACGGTAATGCCCAGCAGCCCCAGAACCGGAAATGAATATGACGCACTGAGATTGAAAAGTTTCAAAACGCCGACCGCCGCGAATACCCCGAAGTCGATGTCAAAACCGGGTTTGTGCTCAAGCTCGACCCCCACGGTCTCCGGTGTGGCGGCGATCTCGTCGCTACCTTCTGCGGTTACATTACCCGAACTGCCGACGTTTGAAATCGGGTATGCATTGCCGTCGATATTGATCTTATCTAGAGTAACGGTCGTAGGTATCGAAATGCCGACGCTTGGGCCTGCCCGAAGATATCCCAGAATAGCCTGCAGTCCTTTATCGATTTCACTCAAACCGGGAATGTACGGTACCAGATTGATCGGCACCGTAAAGGCCGGGTCGACCTCCAGAGTCCCGGCATTGCCGGCAAACTGGTTTTTCTTTTCGTCGAACATGCCCCAGGTGCCCAGCAGGTTTGGGGTAATATTGTTGACCTTTTGCAGGAAGGTATCCGTTTTTCCATCTTCTTCCAGAATTTTCAGAATGACGGTCAGAATCAAGTTGATCAGGTCAAACTTCAGATCGAAATTAAAAGAAAATTTCTTTTCCCATTTTCGTTTCCAGGGCGTATACCAATGTACGGCGACTGATTCCTTGATGCTGAAATTCAAGTTCAGATCAATAGTAAAACCAACAAAAAAACCAGCCTGAAGGTCATCGTCGCTCACCTGCATCTGGACCTGCTGCCTGCCGTCTGCATCGGCCCATTGCAATTTGGGCACCGAGAAAAGCAAGGCATAGGCAGGGCCGCAGACGCCCATGAACAAGGTGTAACCGGCTTTGGCGCTGAACTTCCAGAGCAGTATGGTAGGATCTGTATTCAGTACCGTGGTGGTCTGATCGTTTTGCGCTATACCGGTGCGTACGTCGGTGTCTGGAAAAAGCGCAAAGCCCTGGCACAAATTAATCGGGTCGGACGTGCCTATGTTGAAGACCTGACCGATTTCTCCCGTGCTGCAAAGAAAAATCGGATCGTCCGCTGATTGCTTCACTCGGATAACGGGATGGGTGATTGTTTTTTGATTAGCCATGCCGTGTTGCCCTCCCGCAAAATCAAAAAGCTGATTCTTAAACTTTTCTAAACAGGAATGCCGACTACCAGCGCCTGGGTGTTGGGGCCGTTCTCAATCCCATCACCGAACTCGGCCATAAAAACGATGCGCCCCATAGCATCCACCTGCTTTGTATGAAAACCATGTAGAATATTGATCAGCGGCAAGCCCTGGTAAGTGATGTCTTTATTGGCCAGCAAAGTTCGGTTTTCCGCGCCGTTGCTGACGATGAGTTCGACGCCGGGACCGGTTTGGCCAGTATCTGTGTAGATGAGCTGATAAATCAGCCCGTCCTGGCCCAATACGGGGGCCGACAGTCCCTGCACCGTCGAACTGAGCGGCGACGTCGCTCCCACCTCAGTAACGATTTTGCTGACCGTATCGGTGCGACCGGACAAGCCATGAAAATCAGACGAGGTATGGTGCACATAGGCTGTCACATCACCGGCACTGACCCTCGGGCCGAGAACCGATTCCCCAACCACTTCCGGATCAGCCTGGTCAAACAGATCCGAAGCGCAGAGCAGCGTCATGGGGCTGGTGGTGCCGACTTCGCCATGCAACAGCGCTGACGGCTGTAAGACGGACTCGCCGCTTCCCACCGCATCGCCGTAAACCTGCACCGCACATAGGCCGACGGCGTTCATATCGGTAAGGCCGAACGCCCGAATGATGCCGTTTGACTGCGGAATCAAATCGCCCGTCTGCAATATTACTTCCGCCTGCCGGGGATCGGCGTTCGGCAGGTGGATCAAACCTTGCTGACTTTGAACCTCATCGTTCAGCGTAAAATGCGATATCAGCACCACATCATCATTGTCATTCAATGAAATATCACCAAACGAGCCGCCATACCGGCCGATGCCGGGAATGCTGTCGCGGAAACCGACCAGCGGTTTCAGGCCTGCTTTGCCTTGTTCCAGATAAACACCGGAAACGTTTTCGACGGTGCCGCCATCCAGGGCGGGCGAATAGGTATCTACAACGACGATGAAATTACCTTTGCTGTTCGTGTCCGCGATACCTATGCGGTCAACCCGGCGTAAGTCATCGAGTGTGTCGCCGATGCTGACAATCGGTCTTATATTGACAATCGCCGGTGCGTGGCCGCTGAAATCCATTGTAAGTTCCAGGACTGAACCAATGGCATCGCCGGCACTCGCCTGGTCCACCGAATAGATCAGAATTTCAGCGTTGTCGTTGATCATGATGCCCGGCGTAATGGGCGCCTGGCTAATGTCAATGATCGGGAAGAATTGGTACCCAATGGGCAGCGGGGAATCGGTCAGGCGTTGACCGCTCGGGGTGTTCCCACCGCCCCCGCATCCTGCTAGGGGAGCTAAGATAACGCCTCCGAGGGCGCCGCCCAGCAATCTGATGAAATCGCGACGGGATGTTTTCAGCTTTGATTCCATTATCATTTTCCTGCAGTTCGCGAATCGACTAATAGCAAATATAAAGTTACTCTTCAGACCAGTTTGCCCTTTTAAGAAGAGAGATAGGACATCGCTTTTGGGATAAGAGATAGGACATCGCTTTTTCAGAGCGCACCAAGCGAAAATGGCAAATCGTATGCCGGCATCAGCTGCGACACAACATATTGAAGCACCCATTATCACAAACAATAACCTTTCTGATAGCTGAAGCGTGTTTTATTGTCAACATTGTTTTTCGAGCCTATCTACATTTTTAAGGTTGGTGTGACGTGTGACAGTGAACCGGAATTGGGGTTGGTTTTAAACCACAAGCTTTGATTGGCATCTGCCGCACCCAGTTACTAAAAGGTAATTGTTTGGGTATCGATGATGAAACAATAGCAGTATAAAGACGCAAACAGCCAATCAAAAAATGTATTTTTTTTGACTGAGGGGGTGTTTTTTCTCTTGACTACCTATCTGTGGAAGCCATCTACCTCCTATGTACTTCCCAAATATAAGTGGAGCACTTTGCTGACCCGCATGTCGCAACGATGGGTGACACCATTATTATTTGGTACCGGAATCGGTAACAATGCGCTTGACAGGTATTATTTCTTACGTTATATTGCTTACGTATGAAAAATGGAGGTAATTATGGACAAAATCATGTCAACCCGCATTGATGAGGACGTGATCCGACATATCGGCATGTTGGCAGAAAGACTGGGAACATCTAAAAAGGCGGTTATAGAAAATGCCATCCGGCATTATCTTGAAAAAATCGATGCGGACCAGGGTTTTGATATTCTGACATATACCTTCGGAAGCTGGCAGCGCGATAAACCGGCAGCCGAAACCGTGCTCACCATCAAAGAAACCATGCGCAAATCCCAGGAAAGATACAAACGATGAAGGCATATATTGATTCGGATGTGCTCATTTGGCATTTGCGCGGTGAACGCAAGGCGCTCAATTTTCTCAAAAAGCTTCGGGATAATGACCAGCTTGAACTTTGGATTGGTGCCATGCAGCGTGCCGAGGTTGCTTTTTTCATGAGGCCGGCAGAGGAGACGACCACAATTTTATTCCTGACACAGTTTCAAACCGCACCGGTAGATCAGCAAATTATCGACAAAGCTGGGGAGTTTTACCGCAAATGGAATCCTCGCAGTGGTACTGATGTCAACGATGCAATCCTGGCTGCTACCGTATTGCAATCTGGCGGAACGATATATACCTTGAATGCCAAGCACTATCCAATGCCAGAAGTTCCTGTTCGGCGTGCATGGAAATCATAAATTTTTTATTTTGTAAATAATGAGGGCCAAAGCTTGAATAGTGAATTAAGCGGGTCGAAATTAGTCTGTAATTGTCGGCTTTTGACCAGTTCAAGTTTTGCTGATCTTACTGCGTGACTAACCGGTAGCTCCGATGGCGGTCTTGCTCGCCGGCAAACTGATCCAATATCAAATCGGTCGTCAACCACTTGGGAGCCATGCGAGCATAGGCATAAACATTGTAACTGCTCCAGCGATTACCGGCTAAGCGGCGCACGATCCCGGCTCTCAGCGGGTTGCGATGAATATAGTGGGCTGGCAGCGTTTTTATTCAAATCTGCCCAGCAGTCCAACAAATATCGGGCGTTCAAGCACTGGTACAGGTCCTGAAATCTGTGTGTTGCACGTTCTGTCGACTTAATTGCTATTCCCCGCAGGGAGGTTGGCTCGTATTGCTCCAGCCCGACTCTGTCCGGTACAAGTTTCCTTTGCGGGCTACGTACTTCCATCAGGTCCTTCCCCATGTGGTGGGCTTTCCCCACCTCAGAGTAGTATGCCTGATAAGACACCACCCTGCAAGGTACGCCGAGCTTTGCTCGGCGCGATAACGCTGGGCATCACCTGGACCCTAAGCCGCAGGCTTTTGGGATCAGAGTGAATGCCCTTGTTCGGAGCCACACATCACTTACACTTGAAGTTCAAAAGGGCTGCACGGCAATTTTATTTTACCTTTTTTTGCAAAATCGTATTTATTGCTTTCTCCAATGCCCTGTTGAATTCTTCTGCACGATCCATCATTAAGAAGTGGTCCGCTTCCTTCAGGACAATGGCATCGAATGAAAACATATGACGTCGGTTGGCTTCATAGTTAATGGGCCACAGATCTCCGTTAACGGTAACGACTGGAATTCGGATTTCATCAAATATTTTAGCCGACTCCCCAGTAATATACTGTGACATCATATCGTTCATAGCACTTAAGGCAACAGCAGGCGGGGTAGCAGACATATCTGAAAAAATCCACTCGCGAAGCTGTGGATCGGTTTGGGATGAAATCATCCCCCCGATGAATTGCCGGCTCCCCTTTCCAAAATCTTTTTCCAAAGGATCGATCATCTGATTAAGCTCTTCGCGGGTCATCGAATATTCAATGTTTTCGAGTGTATCAATACCGATTAACCCTATAACGCGGGTAGGCATTAGTCGGGCAGCTTCTGCGATGACCGAGCCGCCCATGGAATGCCCAATCAGAATAACGCCACGACTGCCTGTTGCTTCTGTTACGGTCTGAACATCCTCACCGAAAGCCTTCATGGTATACTGTGTGCGTGACGAACCTGAGTGGCCGTGACCGGCAAGGTCTATCATGACCACGCGATGTTTTTTAGAGAAATATGGTAACTGCGCACGCCAGTACCTGGCATCGCAACTCCAGCCATGCACAAATACAAGTGTTGGTTCTCCAGTCCCGTAAATTTCATAAGAAATTGGCGTGCCATCTTTAGAGGGAACGATCTTAGGCCATTCTGTTTGAGCTTGAACCAGACCAACAGCCAAAAACAGGATCGTAAAAAGGACGGTTAAGCTTGATATTTTTCTTGTGATCGGCTTGATGTATTGCTTTTTTATCATACTTCCAGCAGTTGTCGGGTTTTCCATTATCTGTTACCTTTTACTCCGAACGCTGGCGTGAGCAGCGCCGCCTGTGGGTTTTCAATTTAAGCGCGATTTTCTCGGCGTCTGCTCAACGCCGATGTTATGTGCTCAATTTTACAGTCAAAAATGTATATTGACTAAATTAGCTAAAATGATTAATATAGTTAAAAACATTTTCAAAGGAGCCAAATATGCAAGTTACAGCTACAGAACTTAAAAACAGACTCGGTCGATACCTGGATGTTGCTGAAACAATCCGGTGTTTGTAAAAAAATCAGGTCGCAAAAAATCGGTATTAATATCAAATGCCATGTATGAAAAATTTCTGGCCTATGAAGATGCTTATTGGGCTTCAAAGGCGAAAATAGCTGAGGATGAAGGCTATTTAGGCGATAAAGCATCAGAAGAACTCTTGGGCGGAGCCTAATCCAATGCTCAAAATTGACATCACTAAATCAGCTGGCAAATTTATTAAAAAGCTACCTCCGAAACAATTCAAGCAAGTTGTTGGAACAATACTTGGCCTTCGAGAAAATCCTAAACCTCATGATTCAAAACAGCTTATAGGATATCCAGAATATAAGCGTGTCGATATTGGTGAATATCGGATTATTTATAGAGTTGATACGAGTACTGTTTATATCGCTACAATTGGTAAAAGAAATGATGATGAAGTTTACAAGCGATTTAAACAGACTGAATCCTAATCTGATTTTTGTCCTCCTGGCACATAACGGCGGGCATAAGGCGCGGCGGCTTTTTGCCGTCGCTCTTAACGCCCTGTTTGTGGTGCGTCTTCTAAATACTTTCTGTAATCCTCAAGATACAACCTCTCTGACTCATCAATGAATTCCTGCCTTCGTTCTTCCAATGACTTGAGATTACTGTATATGCTTTTGTACACTACTTGATGTGCTTGCTTTTTTTATTTTTTCTTCATCATATGGCTCTAATTCTCCCACACTATCCAAAACCTTTTCCATGATCCAGAGTAATGCATCTTTTGTGATTTTATCAATTGTATGATATAAACCGTCTTGGGTCATAAAATGCCCAAGATTAGTGACTGCTGCAACATCGATTTCTGAATCTATGACATAACGTTTGAAATCATCTATTGAAAAAGTGAACTCGCTATCGTTAGCTGTTTTCACAGTATGGATATGAAGATCAATTTTCTTCATTTAGCCACCTTGTGCAGTGAGTTTTGGTGTAGCATCACAACGCCGCAAATAACCGGTGCAAATGGAGCGCAGCGAAATTTGCATCCGAGTTGATTTGTTTGTTGGGCAACTGCTCATCACTTAGGATTTACCTCGTTTTTAGTAATATTGGAAACTACATTTAGATGAAAACCTGTTGGTGTTTCAACAAACTCATAATCAGCAACCATTCTATTGACTTCCGGAAAAAGAGTTTTCTTGCGTGCGATCAGGTAATTGAATATTTCAAGGCCCTCATTTGAAAAATGATCCGAATTATTTTCGGAATCCAATATTTTCTTGATTTTACTTATTTGATCTGATTGCGCCTTTTTTGGTAATAAGGATAAATTCCATCCGATAATAGCTGTAGATATTGCCTTTTTTTGCTCTGTAGGGCTTGTTGCGACAGCCAAAAGTGGTTGCGCAAAATCAAATATTATTTCTGACATTTTTTCTGTTTGTGGCGGCGCAATTTGCAGCTCCATTCCCGAATCAATTGATCGTTGTTTTGCCCTTCGTAATAGTCTACTATGACTTTCATCTATTGATTTTTTAAGACGCTTGTGTTCCTGGAATTTCTTCCTCATGCTTCTGGGAATTTTAGATTTATTTCTTTTCTTTGTCATAGCAAGTCCATTTTGAAAGTATTTTTGCCCCAACGCCGGGCATCACCTGGACCAAAAGCCGGCAGGCTTTTGGGATCAGAGTGAATGCCCTTGTTGGGTGGAGTCTTTTAATGCCTTAGATATTGCGTCTTTTACCCATATATTTAAACTCTTTCCTTTTTTACGTGCTTCTACCGTAATATTTTTATGCAACTCAGGTTCCACACGTACGACGAACTTCCCCGAATATGGCTTTTCAGGTTCCTCGCCGCGCTCGGCACAAAAAGCCAGATAATCCTCAACTGAATCGTGGAAAGCCCCCTTGAGCTCATTCACTGTTTCGCCTTCAAAAGTAATCACATCCCTCAAATTGATAACTTCGCCATGGAAAATATTGGCATTGTCGTCAAATTCAACTTTTGCAAAATATCCTTTGTATTCCATCATGGTGTCACCCCCGATTCTATCAAGAATCTTTGTACAGATCTGACGGACGCTTTGTTTGTCACTCGTTGAGGATGGGGTCTGTGAAAAACAGCGCGAACATCATTAAGTGCAACCCTTACACGAGATCCTTTACCTTCGGTTACCTCAGTGCCAAGAGCAATAAATAAGCTCTCGATATCATTCCATGAAATATCGGAACGCGTTGGCTTTTCAAATAATCTCCGTAGCGTCTGCCGCTGTTTTTTGTTCACAGGGAAATAGTATCACAGATTAGTATCATGTCAATAAGATAAAAAGAAAAAGGGGAAAAAGCCATGAATGGATCACCCAACGTGGCGGTGAGGGGCGCGCCAACGATATTACTAGAAAAATGCCGAGATTCATCGCGTCCCCTCAACTGCGTGGTTAGCTCTTCATACTGCATATTTCTGTTTCTTAAGCGCTGGTTTTGGACCACGTCGTACAAGCCGATCTTGATATTTCTCTTGGACCTGTTGAATATGTTCGAAGTATTTTTGGGCGTCGTTTTCGCATTCCGCTTCTATCTTATGGCGGATCTGCCGCACTTCTTCTATGATCGGGTCATGTAACATATTAAGCCTCCATAAGTTCCTCTGGAGTACAGACTGTTGGTGTCCGTATCCCATTGGCGGTGTTGACTTCCTCGATTATTCTCTTTACTCTACCACTCACGATATGCGTACAGTTCCATGAGACCAGAAAATCCATACCGTGCCAAGCAGCAACAGCAAGATGATACGAATCTGCCCTCGCTTTTTGAGGGATCTCGATGGCTGCAAAGTATGCATCGGCAAGGTTGCGGACCTCCGATAAGACCTCCAGCAGCTCAAAAGATGCAACGCTGTCTATCCTGAGCTGGGCCGCATCGGGATCTCCGCTGGATATCTCTTCCAACACAATGGGCGAGATAAATGCATCAAAATGAGGAAGCGCTATCTCCCACCAGTCGTGTGTGATCTGCTGATGCGCTGCAATTATCAAATCACGACTGGGCCTTGCCATAAGGTAGCTGATCACTGTCGTCTCAATGTATACTGTTGGTTTCATTTTGCTCCTGTCAAGTATTGTTCAAAAGGCAACTACCGTATCTGTTGCCTGGCTAACGATTGAACTCACTGGTTTTTACGGAGCGCAGCGGAGTAAAAATCCAGTGAAGTGATTTGTTATACCATTCCTTCACCATTTGGATTTAAAAAAGCAGGAGCTTGCCTGAATGCAGCAACTGCTTCTTTGACTTCTTTGTTATTTTTGAATCTCCAATTCTTATTTATATAATCTGACCATCTGTTCAGTTTCGACAAGTTGAATTGGATGGATAATATCGTTTTAAATTTTGCATACTTCAAAACTGCTTTATCTGGAACGAAAAATTGCAGCCTTATAAACAGGGTTTCGTAAGCCGCTATTAATGCCGAGATATATACAAAAGGTATGAATAGGATTGACAACAGAATAGGCATATAAAAGCTTTCAAGATTTTGGTTAGTTGCGAAATTTTCAAAATTTGTAACCACTTTATAGATGGCATAAAAGACAATGAAAAATCCAGCTGCTATCAAAATAGCATTCAGCAATTTATCAACGATTTCGTACTCTTTGTTTCTTTCAGCAATAGCTTTCATGCCACCAATGAATGCAGATACAGGGACAATTATAAACTCGATCCAAAAATTGAATACATGTAAGTTTACGAAAAATTCCACAAAGACAAGTCCTTTAATATTGTCTTTAACTGAATTTTTAAAAAAATTTTGTTCGTTTGCTTTTTGGAAATTAAAAAGCATTACAAATGCAACACATAAAGTCCACAAAACGGTCATAGGAATATGGTCGATCTTCCATATTCCCATAGCCTTTAGAATCCAGATTAGACACGCGATATACGTGTACATTAGCAAGTATGATAATGTCAGTTTCCACGCAAAAAAGGCTTTGATTAGTTGAAAAAAGGACTTTCTGATTTTTGAATGAGAGACACACCAAATAATAGCAAAAAGAAACCAGATTAAGACAGCAAGTTCCCTGCTGTTTAATGCTTTAAAAAATTTCTGGATAGCTTCCATAATTTAGGGTCTTTTGAGGTATAACGCCAAGCATGAGGGGCTGGTAAAAGTGGCGCAACCGAAGGGCGCGCCGCTTTTCCCAGTCCCTCTCAATGCTTTTGTTCGCTATTATCCTCTATATTCTTTTCTAAGTCGTACCTAAATTCGGCAGCGATAATTTGATGAGTTTCTGAACATTTTCGGCATTTAAATTTTGTACCGACATCCAACTGTCTAGCTTCAAACCAATTTTTGGCTTTACAGTTTATGCAATCAAATGACAACTGTCTCAGTTTAAACTGCCAACAATCTTCATTCTTTTCAGTTTGATATTCTGCCCCACAATGTGGATTTATACAAATTGCGAAATTTTCATTCCGAAGAACATCTTCATGTACTGCTGAAATTTGATTACATATCTGGCATTGAAATGTGATTCGTGAGGCTAATGCGATAGAAATAATGTCGGAATCAATAATGCGAGATAGCTCATCAGACATTGTCTGCAATTCTTTTATTATTTTATTTGTTTTGTTTATGTTTTCCTTAAAACTATCATTATTTTTTGGCATATGAAGATAACTGCCCAGCTTATTATAATTTTTCTTTAACCAACCTAATTTAAATGTTCGGTGTTCACCTAAATTTGTCCAATTGCCGGTAGGAACACCGGGAGAGGATTCAGGAGATACACAAAGTGTAAAGCCCTCATCAGCGTCAGGTTCAAATTGAAGTAGGACTTTAAGGGCATGGGCTGGTTGCCATTTTTTTAATACCTTTGCCGGAACATATGAAGAATTAGCATTTAATTTTTCATAAGTGATAGCTTCCATGCAAAATCTGAGTTCAAGACAGGCATAGCGGAGAAGGCTGTCATCTTCCTTTGATAACATACTTTGTGCGCGTTCTAAGCACTGTCTTTTGTTATAAATAGTCATGTCTTTATTTCTACGTTTATAGCGAACGCTTGAACTCACTGGTTTTTACGGAGCGCAGCGGAGTAAAAATCCAGTGCAGTGATTTGTTATACATTTTTAGTCAAATATCTCACTCTTTAATTCTCGGTATATCTGTGTATCATGAGTAACTAATGGGGCCATTGTATCTCTAATAAAAGCACATTTATTATTACCGCATTGAGTAAGGCCAAGGATGCGCTTCAATTCCGTAAATATTTTCCCGCTGGCAGATTTAATATCATCATCTGGATTTCTACGCTGAACACTGTCTTGAATAGCTTGTTGCTTAGCATTTAAACATTCTTGGAGTAATTCATCTTTTCCGCTTGTAGTACACAATTTTTCAATCAACTCATCATCAAAAAGATAACTCTCAATATGTCTGCGTTTTGATGTCTTAATTCCTTTACCAATAAGCTCTAGGATTTCTCGTTCGCTTTTGTCATCACGATCAATAAACTTTACGATAGTCGAAGTCTTTAAGATGTTTGACAATATTTTCACTGATTGATTTTCTATATTTTCCAATTCAGAACTGGAACCAATAGAAACAAATTTTGTATCATGATAGTCTTGCTCAAAGATTTGCCCATAAACTTGTGCGTCAAAATCTTTATACTTCCTTCCTTGCGAAGTTCCTTCGCAAAAAACAATTCTACCAGGGGCAATTAGTTGAGAAAAATCGGCAAAAGCTAAATCAAAAAACCTATCCCAGATTGCTTTGTTAATTTGTGCCGGCTTCATTGTTTCTGTCAAATCAAAATCTCTATTTGCAAAATCCAAAAACACCACACTTCCAGGATTTTCCTGTTCAATGTTTTCAGCCTGCTTAAGCATTCCAATCGAATGTGTTGAGATCCATAGTTGAGAACTGATAGGTGTTAAATTGTATAGCTCGGATAAAACTTTTGACTGAAGTCTTGTATGCATGTGTGCTTCTGGTTCATCTATACAAAAAACTGCATCAGAGTAAAAAGATGACTTAATAATCATATCTAAAATCAAATCGAATACCGACTTTTCACCAGCCGATAAATTCTTGTAGTGGAAATCCTTTGACGAACCTTTTTCAAAGAAAAAACTACCGCTTGACAGGGGGTCTCCAATGGAACTTAGATTCAAATCATCAAAAATTGATGAAAGCGAAGTCTTTACTTTTCCGATTAGTTCTTCTCGTAATTCTTGAACTGATTTAGAATCATTAGAAGATTCATAAACTCCTGCTAATGTTTGGGCAACAAGTCGTTGATAATTTTCAGAGACCGTTAGATCATTTTGCATTAAAGTCTCAAGCTTTATTCCTGCTGTTGGATTGTTTTGCTTCTGGAGATTATCGACTGTAAAGTCAGGCTCGTTTCTATAAGCTGACCTAAAATAGAATTTACCCTTAAGTTGCTCTCTATTTGGCTCTTCATCGTTATGAAAGTTTATTTTCACTTTATTTTCATACCAATTTCCTGGTATTGGTGTTTCACCTTTTTTTTCGAAATAATCTTGTACTCCGGGTTGACCATATCCACTTAAGTAATAGAAATGGTTAAAAGCTTCAAATAGAGATGTCTTTCCACTGCCGTTTGGACCTACCAAAACAATGAGTCTCGCTGTTTCTGGAATGTCAGTGATTGTCAAATCTGTAAAACGTTTAAATCTGCTCACTGTTACGTTTTTTATTTTCATTATCTGCCTGCTTCTTCCTCTGTATAACGCTCAGTTTCAGCAGCCGCCAGCGATAGGCAGAACATTCCTTAAATTGCATTAATTCCCAGTTAAACGATGATTTTAAAAACCGGCACGGTCCTGGCGGTCTGCTGTAAACTGTTGTTGGCCGACTAATAGATGCAGGCATCCAGTATGGACAGCACTTCTGACAGCAACTCATCATTGCCGTGTTCGATTCGCTTGGCACGACGAGCGCGGAAATCAACAGATTTAACTTGCTCAACCATAATGAAACCTGTCAGCTTACTGCCTTTCGGGATAGGGACATGGAAGGGGAAACCACGCTCTGTGTTTGTAACTGGGCACACGATTGCCAGGCCTGTGCTACAGTTAAATAAATCTTTGCTAACAACTAAAGCTGGACGTCGTCCCTTCTGCTCGTGACCGGATTGTGGATCAAATGTGATCGCGATAAGGTCCCCTTGCTTGGGGACATAAGCAGCCATCTACCAGACCTCCTTACCAACCGGTTCACCCCAATCGACTTCGCCCGTTTGGTAGTTTTCAGGAATAAGTGCGACAAGATCCTTAAGGCTGTGCTTGCCGCGTATCCTTTTGGCAGGTGTGACAATCATAACGCCGTCTTTAACACTTATATCCACCTCATCCCCGACTTCAAGCTGCGCATCTGCCAGCAAATTCTTGGCAAGACGAAGACCTTGGCTATTTCCCCATTTTTGAATTTTTGTAAGCATATGACCACCTCCTAATGTATATCCGAAGTATAGCCATCCTGAGAAAAATGGTCAAGGAAAGTTTTCAGCCCAACAGTGTTGATAGCTGGAAAATTTTCCATGATATCACCCTTATATCATGGAATATTTTCCAGCTATGTTTATATTGCAATATAAAACATGGAAAAATAGCCCTTTACTTTTCCATGTTTTGCTTTTATGGCTCAATCTCATGGAAAATAAACCCAAATTCAAACCAAATCCGAAATTACGCCTCATGGACCAGGTTCGTCAGGTTCTGAGATACCATCACTATTCATATCGTACCGAACAAACCTACTGTGACTGGATTATACGCTTTGTTAAATTCCATGGCTTTCAAAAGCACCCAAAAGATATGGACAAGTCCGAAATTGAAGCTTTTTTAAGTCATCTGGCTACCCATTGTAAAGTGGCGGCTTCAACCCAGCGGCAGGCGCTAAACGCTCTCGTCTTTTTGTATAAGCATGTTTTAGATAAGCCCATCGACGAAAAAACCGAGCCCGTAAAGGCCAAGAAACGCCGCCGTCCTCCTGTGGTGATGACAAAAACTGAGGTGCGCCAGGTTCTGAATCAAATGAAGGGGACCCATCTTCTGATGGCAAAAGTGATGTATGGGGGCGGTCTGCGCCTGATGGAATGCCTGCGCCTGAGAATCATGGACCTCGATTTTGCGAAATTCCGAGTGTATGTCAGAGGCAAAGGGGAAAAAGACCGCCTGACAACTCTGCCGCCATCGATCTACGAAGACCTGAAGGCACACCTTTTACACGTAAAAAGACTCCATGAAGCGGATTTGGCTGCCGTTTACGGGGATGTTTATCTCCCCGAAGCTTTGGCCCGAAAATATCGCAACGCTTCAAGGGAATACAGATGGCAATATGTCTTTCCAGCTAAAAAGCTGAGCAAGGGCCCCAGATCCGATACGTTTCGCAGGCACCATGTGCTTGAATCCGGTTTGCAAAAGGCCGTCAAGATCGCCGTGGATCGGGCCGGAATCACTAAACGTGTTAGTGCCCACATATTCCGTCATTCCTTCGCAACCCATTTACTCGAAGACGGGGTAAACATTCGGGTCGTTCAGGAACTCATGGGACATGCCGATGTGAAAACCACCGAAATATACACTCACGTCATGCAGAAGGATATCCGTGCCGTGAGCAGCCCGCTGGAGACCCTTTAGGCATATCGTCTGATCTCATACCAATATGTAAACATCAATGTCAAGAGCCGTTTGCACCGGCAAGAGCCTGATGCCCAACAAAGACTATCATAGGCTTTGAAGCAATGGAATTCGAATAATGAGATGCCAATCGCTGCTCCATATTCCATTGTAATCGGGTCGCTCCTGACAAAATCAAAGCTGCAAGGATCATTTTAATGAATCCGGTAAGCCATTTTCTCACTGGTTGGGTCGTTGCCAACACGGTGGAGCTTTCCGCCCGGGACCGGGCGCTAGTCACCCTGGCCGCCGTGGTGCCGGATATCGACGGTCTGGGAATGGTTGCCGAGGTATTGACCCAGCACACCCATTTTCCGCTTCTATGGTACAGCAAATATCATCATGTGCTGTGCCACAATCTGGGATTCGGCCTCCTGCTGGCGGTGGCGGTTGCTCTGCTGGCGACAAGACGCTGGATCACGACCGTCCTCGCCCTGGCGGCCTTCCATCTTCATCTGCTGGAAGATCTGGTCGGTTCCCGGGGCCCGGACAATTATCAATGGCCGATTCCCTATCTGCTGCCCTTTTCAGATAAATGGAACCTCGCATGGGCCGGGCAATGGGAGCTGAATGCCTGGCCGAATCTACTGATCACCGCCCTGCTGGTATTAATGACGATATATCTTGCCTGGAAAAAAAGCCGATCTCCGCTCGAACTGATCTCCCGAAAGGCCGATGCCGCCGTCGTGGCCTATTTACGCGCAAAATTCGGCGAACCCTGCCAGGTATCTTGCCGAAAAGGCAATTACTAAAAAACTCACACAACGTTCAGGGTGTCTCTGCCCTGAAAGAGTCGGCGACTATCGCCGACGCATGGCCGCTGCCAGGGGCTTTCCTTACGCCACCGGCTCCTCAGGTGATCCTTGGGGGACGAATCAGCTGAACATTGCATGGGAATGGAAGCGCCAATTCCAAGATTTCCAATAACAAAAGGAGACGCTGAAAATTACCCTGTTGAGCCTGCCCGTACCCGTATCCCTTGGTTGCATATACGAAAATTTATTTTCTTTCTTTCGTGCTTTCGTGCTTTCGTGATCAATCTCTCTTTTTTGGTTCCGGCTTATAATTTTTGAAATTATCATGCAAGGCGATGCTGCGGATATTTCCCCCTGGCTGAAAAGATGCGGCCCGCGATCGCGCACCAAGTCATTAAAAGTCCGTACCAGGAACTGGGCATGTTTCAGTCATGTTTCAAGCCGAGGAAAGTGTCGAGAAAATCGATTTTAACGTGGGCAAAGTGCTGGTTACCAGCGCCGAAGTCCGGGTTGCAGATGCCATCGGATACAGCATGGTTATGGATACCGATGAACAAAAGGCGCTGAACAGCAGCCTCAAACAACCATACAGCCTGCATTTATTTCTTGTTTTCCGTTGCAGGCGCCCCACCTTGCGCTCACCCGATGGCATTTTCCTTTTTCAAGGCGGCGATTTGCATCTCGGATAAATTTAATATCTCTTTTAAAACCGAATCGGTGTGTTCTCCCAGAAGCGGAGCGGGAGAATGGACTTCGGCCGGTGTCTCGGAGAGGTTTATGGGGGATCCGATGACTTTCATTTTCCCGGCGACGGGATGCTCGACCTCACGGATCATGCGCCGGGCGACGGCGATATGCTCGTCCTGCACGACATCCTCGACCGTATACAAAGGTGCACAGGGAATATGGCGGGCCAGCAAAAAGTCAACGATTTCGCTGACACGCTTTTCTTCCGTCCATTCCTCCACGATCCGCTTAACTTCCTTATGGGCTTTGACACGATCATAATTATCCTTGAAGGCCGCCTCATCGACGATATCGAGTCGATTGATGGCGCGACAAAAATCCTGCCATAACTTATTGTTGCCAACTGCAATGATGACCCAACCATCCCGGGCTTTAAAGGTGTCGTACGGGTAGATGAACTCATACCGGTTGCCGGTTCGCTGCGGCACCCTTTTTTCGACCAGAAATATTTGAATAATGGTTTCCATGGCGGAAACCACCGAATCCACCAGCGCAATGTCGACCTTCTGGCCCGGGCGGCCGTTGCGAACGGCCAGCAGACTGGTGAGAATGCCGATGCAGGCGCTCAGGCCGGCGAGCACATCGGCGATGGCCGTGCCGGTTCTCGTCGGCGGACTGTCCGGCCACCCGGTGATACTCATGATGCCGCCCATGGCCTGGCCGATGATATCATAACCGGGAAGATGCTTATAGGGTCCTGAATGGCCGAAGCCTGAAATGCAGGAATACACGATATCGGGATTGCAGTCCTTGAGCGTCTCGTATCCTAACCCGAGTTTTTCCATGGTGCCCGGCCGAAAATTTTCGATCACCACATCCGACTGTCTCGCCAGATTCAGAAAGATCTCCTTCGCCTTCGGATGCTTGAGGTCCAGCACCAGACTTTTCTTGTTGCGGTTGAGGTTCATGAAATAGGCGCTTTCTCCACCGATGAACGGCGGATAATGTCTGGAGTCATCCCCCTGTCCGGGGATTTCGATCTTTACTATTTCAGCGCCCATGTCGCCCAGCAGCATCGTACAGAAAGGACCGGCCAAGACCCGGGTCAAATCGAGCACCCGGATACCGTTGAGTGCGCCACCTTCAGATTTTTTCACCTTTTAAAACCTCCGGTTGGTACGTTTGTGATATTTATGCCATATTCAGGTTGTCGGCGTTTTTATCGAACCGGCGAGACGGCTGCACCCCGGCCGGCGGCGGCTGTCTGTGAGATCAGGCTACGTTTGGGCTCAGATTTCGCAACCGCATACGCCGCCTGACGGCATACAGCCCGACGGTAAGCAAAAGCGCGACAATCGATGTCCAGATCCCCGGCAAAACGGCCAGTATCGCCACAATCAACCACAGGGCCTTGTCTAAGACCTGGTTCCCGTAAATCCTCATACCGCCGAAAAGATTGGAAAACGACAGGACAAACAGGCATCCGGAAAATGCCGCCCGGCAAAATCCCTGGACGCCGGCCTGCGCCAGCATGCCGGGATAGATGATAAACAGAAACGGAATCACATAGGTGACCGCACCCAGAGACAGGGCGTATTTGGCGGTCCGGGTCCACTCAGTTTCGGCAATGCCGGAGGCGACAAACACGGCAATACACACCGGCGGGGTTATAACGGACAGCGTCGCATAATAAAACACGAACATATGCGCCACAATGGGGGCGACATTCATTTTAATCATCGCCGGAGCCAAGACCGCCGCCACCAGCACATAGGCCGCCGTGGTGGGTATCCCCATGCCCATGATCATACAGACCACGGCCACAATGATCGCCACGACAAAGATTTTGTCGCCGCCGAGGCTGACGATCAGAGACGAGAGGGTGATGCCCAAGCCGGTCATATTGAGCATGGATACCATGATCTGGGCGCCGGCGAGAAGAATGCCGATAATCAGCAACCCTCTTGAGGAGTCCTTGAAAGCTTTGGTGATCCGGTCGTATGCCGGTCGCCAATCGGATTTAGACCTGATGCGGGTAATGGGAAAAGCGATCAATGCGGCGGCCATACCGTAAAACGCGGCGGTCTGAATGGCGTTGCCTCGAAAGATACCGAAAAAAAGGGCGCCCAGGGCGGCCACCACCGGTATCAGGCGCCGCCAGTACAGGATGTCCTGCCACGACGGCACCTCGGCGCCGGGCAGACTGCCCAACTCATGCTCCCGGGCCATAACGTCGATGGTCATGAAAACGCCCATATAAAACAGAAATGCCGGCAATGCCGCGGCCACAATGATGCTGACATATTCCACACCGATGATTTCAGCCATGATAAAAGCCGCAGCACCCATGATCGGCGGCGCCAGCTGACCGCCGGTGGAGGCGACCGCCTCGGTAGCGGCGGCCATCGGCGCCGGGTAATTCAAGCGTTTCATCAACGGGATGGTGAAATTTCCCGTGGTGGCGACATTGGCCACGGCGCTGCCACTGACCATGCCGAAAAGCCCCGAGGCGATGGTGGCGATCTTGGCGCCGCCGCCGGGGGCGCGACCGCCCAGCCGCATGGCCAGATCAATGAATGTCTGCCCGCCACCGGTATTCAGCAGGATACCGCCGAACAGCGTAAAGGCGGCAATGATGGTGGCCGCAACTCCCATCAGCATGCCCCACACACCCAGGTCTCCGAGAAAGAGGGTTTCAGTCACGAAATAGATGTCGAAACCGCGATGTCCCAACCGGCCCGGGATATATTCACCGAACAGGGCATAGCCTAGAACGGCCACCACGATGGCCGGGAAAATATAGCCGATGGCCCGCCGGGCGATTTCCAGGATCACGAACGACAATGAGGCGATCATCACGATGTCCCTGGTTTGGGCCATGGGAAGGGTGGTCATGATCATGTCGTAATTGTAGATTACGTAAGCGCAGGCGATCATCGACACCAGCACCATGCAGAGGTCGATGATTATGCCGGCCGGCCGCCATTTCGTTTTATTCCAGAGCGGATAGTACAAAACGCCCAGACAGACTAGAATCGCCAGGAAAAGGGCCCGTTGAATGATGCTTTCAAACGGACCGGTAGCGCAGGTGTACAGGACGAACAGGCTCAACAGGGTCGAAACAAGGGTGATACCCCGTTGGCGCAGACCCTCTCTGGTTGCAGCACTCATAGCCGGCTCCCCATGGGTTTGTCGGTACGTGGAAAAAGCCCCCCACCTTTTGTAATCAGTCGATCAGCTTATCCGGGATGCTGACACCGATCTCCCGAAAGTACTTTATGGCGCCGGGATGAAGCGGTGACGTCGCGTATTTCAATGTCATTTCCACAAAATCGGCGCCTTTGACACTGGCCATGGCGGACGCCTGGATGCTTTTATCCTCGCAAATGGCTTTGACAATCTTGTAGGCGGTGTCTTCATCCAGGTCCAGGCCGGCGCTGCAAGCGACGGCGAATCCCCAGGTGGTGTAGTTTCCCATATCGGGCCCGGCTCCGGCCGGCACATCCACAATAGAAAGTTCCGGCAGCGCACCCTTGATGTTTTTGGCTTGCTCGGGATTGAGGGAAAGTATCGAAATCGGCGTGAAAGTCGATATATCCCGGGAAGACGCGTCGATTTTCATACCGGCACCGGACTTTACATACCCTTTGATATGATTGTCCTTGACGGCGGTGACGATATCGGTGGTGGAGCCTCTCACATAATCCGGTTGGATGCCGAGCACCTCGAAAACCGCTTCGGTGGTTTTTTCCGTGGCGGACCCCTTTAAACCCGGATTGAATCTTTTCCCGTTCAATTCCATCAAGTCGACAATGCCCGAATCCTTTCGAACAATGGCGTTTTGGGGAGCGATGACATATACCCACAGCAATTTGGATTCGACCGACCGACCCTTGAAATCCTGTTTACCGTAGTACGCCTGGGACAGGACATTGGTTGTAACGAGGCCGATATCGATCTGCTTGCGGGCAAATCGGCGCAGATTGTCTACCGTAGCACCGGTTTCAACCACCGCGGTCTCGACTCCCGGGACCTTTTCGTTGATCACCTGAGAAACCGCAACAAAATATCCGTAGTGGCTTGACGAGGCCGAAGTCGATCCAATCAGCATTTTTTGGGCGGCCGTCGATGTACCCACGGACGGGACAATTATCATGAAAACGCTTAAAATCGCCCATCCGGTAAATCGCAATCTTTTTTCCATGATTCCCTCCTCTTCAGATTTGTTTGTTGATGATGGGTCATGATCACAGTTCGTCTTCGGAACCGGTCATGCAGGTGATAGAGCCAGACTTCTACCCTGATTGATCGAAAGTCGAGAGTGCCCCAGCTTCAAGGCGTCCAAGGGTGAAGCTGTAGTCGACCTACCGCAATCCCTTGGCAACGCAGAAGATGGGGTGCTATCGGCTTTCCCGCAGGGTAAACAAAATGAGATTTAAAATCGACATTTACATTTCACCTGTTCAGGCCTTAAAAAATCGTGTCGGCAATATAGATATTGATCGTTAAATCAAATCGATAAAAATCCTATCCCATTTTGTTTACGATCAATTAGGGTTCTATTTCGCAGAGACGTAACCCATTAAACGCGAAATTTGGCCGGCGGCCGCCACAATTTTTCGGGCGTAATCCGCAAAAGCGGTCCGTTCCGGATGCCTGGCCGTCGTCCAGGCGATGTTCGTGGCGGCAAACGATTCTCCCATGTAATTGAAAATAGGGGCCGCGGCGGCCCTCAGCCCCTTTTCCAGTTCCTCATCGTTGATGGCAAAACCATCGGCTCTGATTTGTTCGAGTTCCTTTATCAATTCGGCCCTGGAGATAATGGTGTTCTCGGTTCGCGCTAAAAAGTCGATCGATGCCAGAATTTTTTCCAGCTGATGTTCCGGCAGATAGGCCAGGATGACCTTGCCCATGCTGGCGCAGTAAACCGGAAGACGGTCGCCGACATTTACGTTCACATTGACCAGATAGTCGGACATGATCCGTTCGACATACAGAATTTCAGAACCACTCAATACGGTGAGATTGATGGTTTCCCCGGTTTCGTCCCGCAACTTCTGCAGAATCGGCAAGGCGAATTGACGCAGATTCATGTTTTTGAGAGCAGTCAAACCCAGGGCGGCCAACTTCGGCCCGTATCGGTATTTTTTGGTGCCCGGGGACAATTCGACAATACCAAGGGTGCGCAGGGTCCTCAACAGCCGGAAACAGGTCGTTTTCTTGTAACCCGTCGCCTGGATGATCTGTTCTAAAGTGCGCGGGTGGTGATCGGCATGGAGGCAGTCGAGGATGACAAAACACTTTTCAATGGATTTGATGTGATCTTTGTCAGGCATGGGGTAATTCCACTATTCGGAATTTTTATTTTATTTAATTCTACAATTTGGAATTTTACTAACAAGTGGGTTTGAAGCTGTCAAGGAAAAGATCCACTGAGGTATGAACTCGTTTTCTCTGCTCGATTATTTCCTTATTGTTTTAGATTTGACATTATTGAGACTGCCCGGTAAATATCAGCAGAATGCTACGCGGTATCCCGCTTAATTCATCATTTTGGCAACATGGTTTGCCCAGTAAAAAGACCGGCCGCAGCAAAACCTGCGACGCCAGGAGTGTGTCAGCCCCATGTCTGAACAGCTATCCATAGATTCCCGACACGGCCACTAATTTATTCACTCGCCGATCGTGTGGCCGCAACCTGCCGGTCGGGCTGCCCGGTCCGGCCGAATCGAGTCGTATGCATGATGCATGGACAAAATGCGAATGGCAAAAGCACAGAGGAAACCTTATTGATGGACAACGGCCAACCGGAATACCGACAATTTGAGGCTGGAAACCCGGACAACAGGCAGCCCGAGGAGGCCTTGAAAGAACGCCTGCAGTTCGAACGGTTGATTTCAAACCTATCGGCCCGGTTCGTCAACATAGCGCCTGACCAGATCGACTTTGAAATTGAAAGCGCCTTGAAGAAGATTGTTAAATTTTTTCAGGTGGATCGTTGTGGTCTGATTCGGATTTTACCGAATGACGCTTTATTCCGCATCTCCCATGTTGCGTATGACACTGATGTTTCCCCCGTCCCGGAATCCGATCTTTCCATCGGTTTGTTCCCCTGGGTATACGAGAAAATAGTTTTGCAGGGTGAGGTCGTTAATTTTACCAGCCGCGATGAGCTGCCGGAAGAGGCGGAAACCGACCGACGAACGTACGAGAAGCTGGAAATTCGATCTGCCGTGAACATTCCGATCCTGGTGGGTGCTGAAGTCGCTTACGTCATTTCCATCAATGCGGTTCGCAAGGAATGTGGATGGCCGGAAGATTATATTCCGCGGTTGCGGTTGCTGGGAGAAATTCTGGTTAATACCCTGCAGCTTGCGCAAACGCGGCAGCAGTTGGATGAAAGGCTGCGGTTTGAGGGCCTGATTTCCGAAATATCGGCCAGTTTTGTAAACATTTCGTTGGAAGATATCGAGAATCAAATCAATAAGTGTCTCGAGAGAATTACCGAATTTTATGGTGCGGCCCGGTGTACATTGGGGTTGTTTTCTGAAGACGGCAATCAACTTCACCGTGCTTATGAATTTCACCTGAAAGGGGTCGAACCAGCGCCCGCTATCCTTTCGAAGGATCAATTGCCGTGGTACATATCACAATTGGTGCAAGGAAAATTGGTGTTGATCAATCGGCTGGAAGACCTGCCGGCTGAAGCCGAAGGGGAACGGCGCGTTTTCCTGGCTAACCGGATGAAATCGCTTGTTTCAATTCCGATGGTGATGGGGCAGAGAACACTGGGGTCCTGCGTCCTGATGTCGTTGGTTGCAGAGCGGGTCTGGCCGCCTGAACTGATCCAACGAATGTGGTTCATCGCACAAGTATTTGCCGGTGCACTCGCCCGCAAGCGTTTCGAGGAATCGTTGCGCGAAAGCGAAGCACGCCTGAACCTGGCCGCCACTTCCGCGGAAGCGGGCCTGTGGGCTTTAGAGATAGCCACCGATCGTATCTGGGCCACTGAAAAAGCCAGAGAATTATACGGCTTTGCACCGGATCAGGCACTGGACTTCGAGGGTTTTATTCAAATCATCGACCCCGGGGATCGCGAGAGAATTCACCGCAGCGTGGAAAAGTCCATGCAACTGCAGGAGGATTTTCAAGAGGAATATCGCATCGTACTCCCTGACGGATCGATCAGGTGGATGGTCGCTCGTGGCCGCCCCTATTTCAATTCATCTGGAAACCCGGAGCGTCTGATGGGTGTGTCCCTCGATATATCCAAGCGCAAGCAGATGGAAGACCAGCTGCGCGGCAGGCTCGAAGAAATCGAGAAACTCAAGCAGCGACTGGAAAAAGAAAACCTCTTCCTGCGGGAGGAAATTGAGCTGCAAAACGTGCACTCGGGAATCGTCGGTCGGAGCCATTGCATGAAAATGATTCTCGCCGAGATTGAACAGGTGGCCCAAACAGATGCCACCGTGCTGATCGAGGGGGAAACGGGAACCGGAAAGGAGCTTCTGGCACGGACCGTACATCGGCTGAGCAATCGTAAGGACCGCCCCCTGGTGACCGTCAACTGCGCATCGTTGCCGCCCACGCTGATCGAAAGTGAACTTTTCGGCCGTGAAAAAGGGGCCTATACCGGTGCCTTGACCCGGATGACGGGACGTTTCGAGGCGGCTGACGGGGCCACGTTGTTTTTGGACGAGATCGGCGAGCTGCCGATAGCCGTCCAGGCCAAGCTGTTGCGGGTGCTCGAACAAGGCCGGTTCGAGCGCTTGGGATCCAGCAAGCCGCTTTCAGTCAACGTGCGCATCATCGCGGCTACCAATCGAGACCTCGCCCGGGATGTAGCAGAAGGCAAATTCAGAAGAGACCTGTATTACCGGATAAATGTCTTCCCCGTTGCCGTTCCCCCCTTGAGGGAACGTCCGGAGGATATCCCCCTGCTCGTCTGGGCTTTCGTCAGACAGTATGAAAAAAAAATGGGCAAACGGATCGACCACATCCCACGCAAAAGAATGGAAGATCTGATGCATTATCCATGGCCGGGCAACGCACGCGAGCTCAGAAATGCAGTCGAGCATGCCATGATCGTCACCAGCGGCAGAACCCTGGATATAAACATACCCCGGAAGGCCTCCGCGGAAATCCCTGCGAATCTCAGTCTTGACGATGTCGAACGCCGGCACATCCTTAATGTTCTCCAGAAAAGCGGCTGGCGCCTTACCGGTAAAGGCGCCGCCGCTGAGATTCTGGGACTCAAACGCACGACGCTGCAGTCAAAGATGAAGAAGCTGGGCATTCGGCGTCCCGTCAAATGATACCGGCCGCGGAACACGCTGCCGAAATATCGGCAGCCAATTACTTTTTTATGGACTGCTTCCCCACATCGCGTGGAGATTAAATCGCTTGCTTTAGGCACCTTACAGTCTCCCATCTGTTGCCATGACTCTGGCACGCATTTCGCTTGTAATTCGCTTGTAGTCCATAATATTGACAAACGGCTGTCAGCGGCAGGCAACTAATCAGGAGAGACATGATTTATGAAAGCGACAAAGAATTGGCTCGTCGTTTTGGTATCTCTGGCACTGGTAATTGGAGGGGGCCTCACTTTAAATAGCGCCCCGGCAGAGGAAATAATTGCGATTGCAACACTCGAGTATCAACCCTGGACGGGGAAAAACCTGAAACATAACGGATTTGTCAACCACGTGATTGCCGAGGCATTTCAGCGGAAAGGCTATTCTGTCGCGTTTACATATCTCCCCTGGCAAAGAGGCCTGGTTGAAACCAAAAACGGAAAATATACGGCATTGTCCTATGTTTATTTCAGTAAGGACAGGGAAAAAGAATTTTACTTAAGTGATCCGATCAGTGAGGAGAAAATTGTTTTTTTTCATTTAAAATCAAATCCGATCAGAGCATGGCAAACATTGGATGATCTGAAAGATTACAAATTCGGAGCGACCAGAGGATATACCTATACCAAAGAATTTTGGGCGGCGGCAGATTCGAAACGATTGAAAGTCGATGTCGCAGACTCGGACAAACAAAATTTTCAAAAGCTTTTCGCAGGAAGAATCGATATTTTCCCATCCGGTTTGGTAAATGGATACAGCTTGCTTCAAAAAGAGTTTCCCGTCAGCAAATCAGAATTAGTAACATATCATCCAAAACCACTATCTAAAACAACGGGACACCTGGCGTTTACCAGAAGCGGAAAAAATTCTGAAAAACTTCTGCAGGTTTTTAATCAAGGGCTTGCTGAACTAAAAAATGAGGGATCATACGCAACTATTTGTGCGTGACTTGTTGGCGGGTGAATACAATCCATAAAAACCCGCTGGTCAGCGCCTGATCAAAATAATTTTGTTACGATGCAATGAGTGATGGGAATGCAAAATTTGAAATCATATAGGACGCGTTCAATTTCCAGAACGCTCTCGGTTGGTTTGATCATCACGCTTGTTTTGGCAACGGGATTGAGCCTGGGAGTGAATTTCATTCTTTCCTCCCGCAAGTCCAAGGCCGAGTTGGAAACAAGAGCAACGGAATATGTCTCTGCGCTGTCAGATGCTTTGAAAGTTCCGCTTTGGAACTATTCCGAAGAGACGATCGAGGCGACCTGTGCATCCTATGCCCAAAACGAGTTTATCGCCGAATTACGGGTGGAGGATCAGAAAGGTTCTGTATTATTTAATGAAGAAAAAGTCGATCTGGGGACCGTTGTGTCGAGAACACGGGGTATTTACTATGAAGGCAATCTTGTCGGCCGTGTCCATATTGGGTTGGCCTCCGGCTATTATACCGCCGTCAATCGACAGCTTTTCCAGTCATTCAGCCTGACCGCCCTTATCATGATTGGAACCTTGCTGGTGATGACGGGGGTGCTGTTGCGCCAGTTCCTAAAAAAACCGATGTCGCGTTTTATCAAAATGGTCGAGGCGTATGCCGGCGGCGATTCCGATGCATTTAAACAGGGCCTCCCCTACAGCGAGTTTTGTCCTCTGGTCGATGTACTCGATAAGATGGGTGAAAAGATTGCATCTCAGATGAGATCGATCCAGAAATTGAACGCAGATCTGGAAAAACGCGTGGAGGAGCGAACCGCGGAGCTGAAAAAATTGTCGGGAGCTGTCGAGCAAAGCCCGGTCATAGTGATGATTACCGACAAAAGCGGAATCATTGAATATGTGAACCCGAGGTTTAGTGAGGTGACCGGATTCTCCGCAAAAGAGGCAATTGGACAAAATCCGAGCATCTTAAAATCAGGGTATCACCCCGATTCATTTTACAAGGGGCTCTGGGATACAATTCTTTCCGGAAGAACCTGGCGGGGGGAATTTCTCAATCGAAAGAAACATGGCGAAGAATTTTGGGAAAGCTCGTCTATTTCAGCCATAAATAATGACGAAGGCGAAATTACCCATTTCGTTGCGGTCAAGCAAGACGTCACCGATCAGAAACATGCCGACCAAACAATCAGGGAAAGCCGCGCCAAATACCGTAACCTAGTGGAAAACGCCAACTGCATTATCTTTCAGATGGATACCCGGGGCAACATTACCTTTTTCAATCGGTTTGCTCAGGATTTTTTTGGATACAGCGAAACGGAGATACTGGGCCGCAGCGTGGTAGGCACCATCACCCCGGCAACCGACTCGACCGGAAAAAATATCGAGATCATGATTCAGGACCTGGTAGGGCATCCCGAGAAATATACGGATAATGAAAATGAAAATATACGTCGAAATGGGGAATTGGCCTGGGTAGCCTGGACAAACCGGGCGATCTACGATGATAAAAATCGTCTCTCTGAGATCCTTTGCATCGGCATTGACAGAACCGAGCAGAAAAGGGCCGAAGAGATTATCAAAAATTCCGAGGAGCGTCTGGGGCAAATTATTGATTTCCTGCCGGATCCAACCTGGGTAATTGACAGCGAAGGCAAGGTGGTCGCCTGGAATCATGCTATGGGAAATCTCACCGGCATTGCTGCTGAGGACATGGTGGGCAAGGGGAATTATGAATATGCCCTGCCGTTTTACGGCGAAAGACGACCCATATTAATCGATCTGGTTCGAGACTGGAATCCGGAATATGAAAAAAAATATCTGTCGGTCAAAAAAGATGGTCAAAAACTGGTTTCAGAATCATATCACCCGAATCTGGGCAATGGCGGTCTGTACCTGTCGGGAAATGCCAGTTTGATATATGATGCCGCCGGCCAGGTGGCCGGCGCCATTGAATCGCTGCGCGATATCACCGAGCGCAAGAACATGGAAACGGATCTGAGACAAAATGTCGAGGAGCTGCAACTTTTCAACAGGTTGGCGATCGGACGTGAAATAAAGATGATAGAGCTTAAAAAGGAAATAAATAAATTACTGGGGCAATTGGGTCAGGGTGAAAAGTACGAGATTGTTGAATGAAAATAAATAAAAGGAGAGAAAAATGAACGCAACGATTGAAAAGACAGACCCGGTGGACAGCGGAATCAAAGCGCAGATATTGGAGCAGATCCCAACCCCGGTGATGGCGGTGAATACTAATTTTAAAATCATTTATATGAATGCCGCCGGCCGAGATTTCCTCGGCAGATCGTGGGAAGCGATCAGGGGATATCCCTGTTACGAACTTTTTGATTCAAAACATTGCCAAACTCCGGAGTGTCTCATGCGCCAGGCCATCGAAAATGGTGAAAGCCGCTCCGGTCGTAATGAGATTCCCATGGAGGATGGAACTGTTTATATTGAGTATTACGCCGTCCCACTCAAAGACGATAAGAAGAATATTATCGGGGGGCTGGAATTTATCCTCGATATTACTGAAAAAGTACGCGATGAAAAGCGTCTGGAGGAACAGAGCCGCACCATCCGGGAGATATCGACACCGGCCATTGAATTGTGGGACAGAGTGCTGGTCCTTCCGGTTTTGGGTGTAATTGATTCAATGCGAGCCCAGCAAATGACAGACACGATGCTGAACAAAATAAAGGAGACATCTTCCAAGGTAATTATCCTGGATATTCAAGGTGTTGCAGCAGTCGACACGGCCGTGGCCAATCATCTGATCAAGATCACCAAGGCCACCCGTCTGATGGGCTGCCAGTGCATTATCTCGGGCATATCGCCCGCGGTAGCGAATACCATTGTCCAGTTGGGAATCGACATGGGTGGCATTAAAACGAACTCTACCTTGAGAGACGCTCTGGTAGATTCGTTTGCTATGCTGAATCTTGAGGTGACCGGAACGAGATCCGTCGGGAGGGCACCCCTTAAGTGAAAGATTTGCAGATTGTTTCCGAGACCGCAATAAGCCTGGTCCGCAACTGTCTTCTTGTCACCATCCCGGGTGAATTCAATGATGACCTGTTGCTTAAAATTCGAAAGGAAATTCTAAAGAAGGTTCAAGCAACGAAGGTTCGAGGTCTCATTCTTGATTTTAGTACTGTCCATGCGCTTGATTCATTTGCGTTTAACTCCTTTTCCGACACAGCCAGGATAGCATCGCTGCTGGGCGCATCGATCGTATTTGTGGGTCTCCAGCCCGGCGTGGTATCGGCACTTGTCGATCTGGAGGTCGAAACTGCCGATATTGACACAGCCTTGACCATCGAAGACGCCTTCGAGCAACTGCAAAACGTCTCATCTGCCCCTGAAGAACCGGAAAATGAAGAAGATTTTGATAACCCCAAGTTGTAAACGGTGAAAGGGTGAGTAGTTGTGGGAAATATAGAACACCTTCAGAGAAAGATGACCGAAAGGCGCATAAAGTTAATCGATCATAGCGACAAGGAAGTGGTGGTTATGACAGCGAGACACCTGGCAGCTGAGGCCGGATTCGATGAGACCAATCAGTTCTTGATCGCCTCAGCGGCCTCGGAGCTCGCGGCCAATATTGTAAAATATGCAAAAAAAGGCGAAGTTATATTGAAAATTATTAGAAGAGAAGATCAATGGGGCATACAGATTATTGCCTGCGACGAAGGACCGGGGATAAAGGATATCGAGAAGGCCATGCAGGATCATTTCAGCACCACAAAGGGCAGCCTGGGATTGGGGTTGCCGAGCGTCAAACGCATCATGGACGAGTTTAAGATCGAGTCCCGGCCGGGATTCGGCACCATGGTTTCAGCACGGAAGTGGCAGCGATATGTCAAACATTGAATATTACCTGGTCAAGAGGGCCCTGACGCAAAAGGAGGAAGATTGCGGTGATACCGGGATTATAAAGGAGTTTCGGGGGCAATGTTTCCTTGCGCTTGTCGACGTACTGGGGCACGGCAAAGAGGCTCACGCGGTTGCGCTGAGCGCACAGAAGTACCTGGAGCGCAATCATCGTCAGGAATCGGTTGATGTCATGGAGGGTCTTCATGCGGCTCTCAAGGGAACGAGGGGTGCTGTGGCAGCACTTTGCCGCCTGGACACCGAAACCGGGAAATTGATATATGTTGGGGTCGGCAACATCACCGTAAGGGTACTCGGCCCAAGAAATTACCGTTTTGTTTCAAGAGGCGGTATCATTGGATACATGATGTCGACACCCAAAGTGCAGACCCTGGACCTCTTTTGCGGGGATATACTGGTTATGCATTCAGACGGCATCAGAGAGCATTTCGAATTGTCCGAAAGCCCGGGAATTCTTGCAGGAAATGCAAAATCCATCGCCGTCGGACTGCTCAACCAATTTGGGAAGAAAGATGATGACGCGTCATGTATTGCGTTGAGGTATTTGGGAGATGCCGATCATGATCGAACTCGGTAAATTATCCATCAGGGACGCGGATACCAGGATCGAGGTTCTGAAGAAGATTCGCTGTTTGGCGGAAGATTTAGGCTACGACCCGATTCATGCAACACGGATGGAAACGGTTGTTTCCGAAATTTGTCGTTTGGGAAGCATGGGAGCAGAGGGCATCGACATTAATATTGCCCTGGACAGCCTGGGAGGGCGAAGCGGTTTTTCCATGACGTTTCTGGGTTGCGGCACAGCAATTCGCTTACCGGTCGCAAAAAGCTTCTTTGACACGTTCGATATTGATTACAGAGAAGATCAACCTTTTAAAATCAAGACATTCAGATATCTGCCCAATCGCAGGTTTCATCCTTCAGATGACTTTATCGAAACCCAAAAAAAACGGCTTACCCATCCTTCAAGAATGGAGCTTTTAAACGATCTGAAGAAGAGAAACTCAGAGTTAAAAACCAAAGCTGCTCAATTACGCGAAGCCAAGCGTGAAGCCGAAGCCGCAAATAAAAACCTGCAGCAACGTGTCAATGAACTGGCCGACGCCCGTCTGGCCATGCTCAACATGATGAAGGATCTCGACGAGGCCCGAAACCAGGCTGAAGGAGCTACCAGGGCCAAAAGCGATTTTCTGGCCAATATGAGCCACGAAATCCGCACGCCGATGAATGCCGTCATCGGAATGGCGCATTTGGCCCTGAAAACCGATCTCACTCCCAGGCAATACGACTACCTCAAGAAGATCGATATTTCCGCCAAATCCCTTTTGGGAATCATCAACGACATCCTGGATTTCTCAAAAATCGAAGCCGGCAAATTAACCATGGAATCCGTTGATTTTCAACTGGAGGATACTCTCGACAACATTTCAACACTGGTGGGCAATAAGACTCAGGAAAAGGGACTGGAACTGCTTTTTAATATCGATCCATCCGTTCCGACGGCCCTTGTCGGGGACCCCCTGCGGCTGGGACAGATTCTCATCAACCTATCGAACAATGCCGTCAAATTTACCGAATTGGGAGAAATTGTCGTCTCCACCGGATTGATAGAAAAAAATGAGACCCAGGTTCGGCTGAAATTTTCGGTTCGGGATACCGGCATCGGCATGACTTCCGAGCAGGCTGCCAATCTTTTTCAACCGTTTGTGCAGGCAGATTCTTCAACAACCCGAAAATACGGCGGCACCGGACTGGGGCTGACCATCTGCAAGCGGCTGGTGGAGATGATGGGAGGAGAGATCTGGGTGGAAAGTGAGCCCGGCCGAGGCAGCACTTTCATCTTTACCGCCGAGTTCGGGATGGGAACCCAGAAGGCCCAAAAGCGTTTTTGGCCCTCAGCGGATTTGCGGGGTAAGAGGGTTCTGGTGGTGGACGATAATGACACCTCGAGAGGCATCTTTCAGGAAATGCTGGAGTCCTTCTCTTTGGAAGTCACCCTGGCGGCTTCCGGTCCGGAAGGCTTGTCGGAGTTGGGGAAGGCATCCGAGAGCCA
>CAVZEZ010000040.1:0-333357 GCA_963774425.1 uncultured delta proteobacterium
CCTTCGGCATTCCGAACTCCGCATTCATATCTATGATTTAGCAAAAGGATCTTCCCTCTTATGGACTTCTCCGCTTTTTTGTTCCAGCAGATTGTCAATGCGATTTTCCTGGGCAGCATCTACGCCCTGATCGCCCTGGGTTACACCATGGTCTACGGCATCGTCGAGCTGATCAATTTCGCGCATGGCGAGCTGTTTGCCGCCGGTGCCTTTATCGGTGTCATCGTCCTGACCGCCCTGCAGCAGATCGGATGGGTGGAAACTCACTTTGTGCTGACGCTGATCATCGTCTTCACCATGGCCATGGCCTATGTGGCGATTCTGGGGGTGGCCGTGGAGCATGTCGCCTACCGACCGTTGCGGGACGCTTCCCGTCTATCGGCGCTTTTAAGTGCGCTGGGCATGTCGATCTTTTTGTCCAACGGCATGATGCTCAGCCAGGGAGTCTCGGACCGGCCCTATCCCCAGGTCTTTGGTGTCGAGGGGTTCGAAATTCTTGGCGCCCGAATTACCAACGGCCAGGTATTCATCATTCTGCTGGCTATTGCGCTGATGGTCGGGCTGCAGCTGTTCGTTCACCGCACCCGCCTGGGCAAGGCCATGCGGGCGACGGCCCAGAATAAAACCATGTCCCGCATGCTGGGTATCGATATCGATCTGACCATCCGCATTACCTTCATGATCGGACCGGCGCTGGGGGCGGCTGCCGGGGTGATGGTGGGGCTGTATTATGGTGCCGTGCGGTTCGATATGGGATTTATTTTCATGATCAAGGCTTTTGCAGCCGCCATTCTGGGGGGAATCGGTTCCATCCCCGGCGCCATGCTCGGCGGGCTCATTATCGGCACCATCGAGGTCATGTGGGCGGCGTTTCTACCCAGCGCCTGGAAGGATGTCACCACGTTTACCGTTCTGATCCTGGTTTTGTATTTCAAGCCAAGTGGTCTTCTGGGTGAAAGTACGGCGGAGGTACGCGTCTGATGGTACGGCAGGAACTCAAAAAACTGGTGGTATATACATTCTTTCTGGCCATCCTGTTGATTCCCATGCTCGGTTTCAGAACCACCACCTTCGAACCCGGCCGGGCATTCAAAACCCTGGGTGTATTTGTGGCGATTCTTGTTTTAAATTTCATCGTCAAGATTATTCGCGGTCAACGCAAATCCGAGGAAGTCCGCAAAACGCCCCTGACCGAGAGGTTGGGAGACCGCATCGGCCGTCTTCCGAAAATCTATACGCTGGGCCCGTTGATTGCGCTGGCCTTCATATATCCCCTGCTGGCGGACCGCTACATGATCGATGTAGCCATCACCTGCCTGATCTACGTCTGTCTCGGACTGGGGTTGAATATCGTGGTGGGTCTTTGCGGGCTGCTGGATCTGGGCTATATCGCCTTCTATGCGGTCGGGGCCTATACTTACTCTTTGCTGAATCTGACCTACGGCGTATCCTTTTGGGCCGCCCTGCCGATCGGGATGATCCTGGGAATGTTAGCCGGCTGCCTTATCGGCTACCCCACCCTGAAAATGCGGGGTGACTATCTGGCCATCGTTACTCTGGGATTCGGGGAAATCGTTCGTTTGGTACTCAACAACTGGGATTCTCTCACTGCCGGGCCCAACGGTCTTTTCGGCATGGAGCGACCCACGCTGTATTACCCCGGCTTCAGTGAGGGCGGATTCAGCTGGCTGGCTTATCAGCTCAAATCCCTGCCGGCACTGTATTATCTTATTCTGGCGATCGCTGTTTTCACAATTATCGGGGTCCGGCGGCTGGACAATTCCCGAATCGGCCGGGCCTGGATCGCCATTCGCGAGGACGAGGTGGCGGCGGAGCTTTCCGGGGTGCCCACCACCTGGATCAAACTGCTGGCCTATGCCCTCGGAGCCGCTTTCGCATCCATTGCCGGGGCTTTTTTTGCGGCCAAGTTAAGTTACACCAACCCCAACTTTTTCCTCTTCATGGAGTCCTGCATCGTTCTTTGCATCGTCGTGCTCGGAGGGGTCGGCTCCATCCCCGGCATCATTATCGCGGGCTTCGTTCTGATCGCAGTCCCGGAAGTCTTCCGGGGTCTGGAAAGCTACCGCATGCTGGCCTTTGGCGCCATCATGACCATCATGATGGTCTTAAAGCCCGAAGGGCTGATTCCGGCATCGCGTCGCAGGCGTGAGCTGCACGAAAAAGATGAAAAAGAGACCATGGATTAACCAGATGAGCAATCCGCAGCCAATTTTAGAACTATCGAATGTCCATACCTACTACGGTAATATTCATGCCCTGAAAGGCGTTTCCTGCGCCATTCCCAAGGGAGAGATTGCCTGCCTGATCGGGGCTAACGGTGCCGGCAAGTCAACGACATTGATGACGATTTTCGGGGTGACGCGCGCCGCTCGGGGAAAAATCCATTTTAAGGGCACACAGATCGAACATCTGCGGCCCGAGCAGGTAGCCGCCAGGGGCGTTTCACAGTCTCCCGAAGGCCGCCAGATCTTTCCCCGGATGAGCACCCTGGAAAATTTGCAGATGGGCGCCTTTTTGCGCAAGGACAAAGTCCGGATTGAAAGCGATCTGCAGCGGGTCTTCCAGCTCTTCCCGGTATTGAAGGACCGGGTGAATCAACTGGGCGGAACATTGAGCGGCGGCGAACAGCAGATGCTGGCCATCGGCCGCGCAATGATGTCAAGACCCGAGTTATTGCTCCTGGACGAACCGTCACTGGGTCTGGCACCCAAAATGGTGGAAAAAATATTTGAAACCATAATTGAGATCAATAAAAGCGGTGTCAGTATTTTCCTGGTCGAACAAAATGCACACATGGCCTTAGCCATTTCAGGAACCGGATATGTCATGGAAACGGGTCAAGTGGTTTTAACCGACAAGGCGTCGGCCCTGCTCGAAAACGAACAGGTCAAAAAAGCCTACCTGGGAGAATAGGGGCCGGAAGGCGACAATTACAAAAGTCCGCCGACCCGGCTTTTATATTCCCGGTTTTTTTAGAGGCTATCTATAATGCGAAGCAGAAGTTCTCTTCCCCCCGGTTAACCGGAACTGGCAATTCCAAAGATTCACCCGACATGTTGTCGGCTGCTTCCCTGAATGGATGACATGTTACTCTCCTCTCCAAGTTAAAGACCCCGCACCCGGCTGCTAAAGGCTCACTCAAAAATAACTTCACATTTTAGACGCTGATGCATCC
Source organism: uncultured delta proteobacterium (assembly GCA_963774425.1). Lineage (GTDB taxonomy): Bacteria > Desulfobacterota > Desulfobacteria > Desulfobacterales > JAFDCJ01 > JAFDCJ01. The sequence continues at coordinate 3,197 of CAVZEZ010000040.1, forward strand.
CGACCGGCTGTGGGGCGAGGCTCGGAATATCAGATATTACTGCGATTTCACGTTTGCCGGGCAGGCGCCTCAACGCCTGAATCTGTGGATAAATTTTTTCGTAAGCCCTGGGGCTTACTTTTGCGGAGAACCCGCTCCTTTTCTTAAATTGGCACATCTTTTGCGAGAATTCATCGAAGCGTCCCGGGCATTTTTTTAACTTTGGGGCGAACGCTCCGAGAGATGGGGCGCAGATATCATATATGGAAAGGACGAGTCATGAATTGGAAATTCTGGATCAGGGGTCAAAAGGCCGGACTGCCTGACATAAGAACAGATATAAAATTGCCCAGGCCCAAGGACCTGCCGGATCGGGTGGGAAGATACCTGGTAACCCGGCTCAAAGAAGACCCGGATTGGGTTTGGAGTCTGAAAGCGGCTCTGCGACCGCGAGCCGGAGAAAAGGACGTTTTCGATATCAGGATTTTCAATCCCGAGGAAGCGGCAGACAAGGGGCTGGCAATCAACAGCTACGACAGCCTGGATTCGCACCCGGAAATAATCCTGTTCGCCGGCTGGTACCGGAAAAACAGCGACGATCAAAAAATCGAGAGAATTTTACAAAAGGTCGCCTAGGCGGGATTTTCATCCGATGACCGGTGCGTTCTGATTTCCGGGCGATTTCCGAAAATCGGCCTGATGTTGCGGGTCCTCTTCAGTTCGAAGAAACCGGGAATCGCCACCGCTGCTACGATCGCGTCCCACAATTTCAGGGCATCTTCGCCGGCCGGTGCCGGGCTGATGACAGGACCGAAAAATCCGGCACCGTTACCGCCGTCCAGCACGATCAGCGGAACGCCGACATCGGTGCCGGCCTTGAGGATCGCACAATCCATATCGGCCTGAATTTCCCGGTCCCGGATTTCGTCCCCGGCGGCTGCAGCCAGCTCCGACGGAAATCCGCAGTCTCGCAGGATTGACCCGATCGCCGCAGGGTCATCGATGTCACCTTTGTCGTGATGATAGCACGTTCCCAGGCTGCTATAAAATTCCCCTACCCCATCGTTGCCGAAGTCCTGTCGAACCGCGGCTGCGACGCGTAACGCTTTCAGGCCAATATCATGAAGCAGGCTGAAGTCCGGCGGAATTTCCCGGCCCTTGTTGATTAACTTGAGGCTGAAGAATTTCCAGTTCAACCGGATATTTTTTTGTTGCCCGACATCGATCATCCATCTGGCTGTAATCCAACACCAGGGGCACACCGGATCCCAATAAAAATCCACCGAATTTTTTAAATCGACCATGCGATCTTCCTTCCGCTCATGTGAAACTGCAAATGATTGGAGTCTATTTTTATTTTTAACTCACCGCAGAGATTATTTTAAGAAAATTTTTCTCCGTGATCTCTGCGGTGAATAACAACTGAAGTTTCTTGTTCGACCAGACCGGCTGTTTCGAAACCCGAGGCCGTACTTGAGCAAAAATCGTAAGCATTCAATTCCGGATATTTTTATCATCCGTCTCTCCGGCCGTCCAGGGATCCAACACCATCGCGACCGAGGACGTGTTCTTCATGGGGACAAAATTAACCTGCTCGGCCACTGGAACCGCCGCGATTCTTTCCTGGTGCCGGAGATAGAAAATAATGATTGCAAATATAGCGGCCACCGCTGCCAGATACACATAAAATCCATAGGGAGTGTTCAACAGCGTCATAGCGGTCGACGCCAGGATAGGCCCGAAAATGGATCCGGCGCTGTAGCACAGCAGCAAGGCCGAGCTGACGGCCACTGCATCCTTGCCTTCGAAAATGTCGTTGGCCCGGGCGACAGCCACCGGATATAGCGCGAATATGAGTCCGCCGAACATCGTCATTTCAGCCAGGAGCCAGAAAAAGGAAACACCAGGGTTCATCACGATAACGAAGCTGAAAGATGCGATCAACAGCGCGATGATGAACAGGATGAGCGTTCGGTCGTACCGGTCGGAAATGATGCCGACGATCCATTGCACGGCGAAGCCACCGATAACGGTGGTCGACATGAACCACGACAGCTGAAATACCGACAGGCCGATTTTGGTTCCGAAAACCGGAGCCATCGCATAAAAAGCGCTGTTTATCAGGCCGGCGGCGAAGCACCCCGCCATCCCTACGGGCACTCTTTGAAACAGCGCCTTGAAAGCGGTCCGAGTCGGCTGTGGCAATTTCGGGTGAACGGCGCGCGTTGTGGCAACCGGAATCAGGCTCAAAGAGAAGAACAGTGCCGCAATAAAAAAAACATTCTGTCCGCCGCCATTGCCGAAATTCAGCAATTGTTGCCCAATGCCGATGCCCATGTAGGCAAGGGTCATATAAACCGAAAACACCCTTCCGCGTGTCTGGGGAAGGCTGCACTCGTTCAGCCAACTCTCCACCACCATATACATTCCGAAGACGATGATTCCGTTGAAGAATCTGAGAATCGCCCAAAAAACAACGGAGAGGTAAAATCCGTGAAAAAGGGTAATGCAGGTGGCGCCGGCGGCAAACACCGTAAACGCGCGGATGTGCCCCACCCTGTGAATCAGGCGATGGCAAACGAAATAGCCGCACATCAGGCCGAGGTAATAACAGGCCAGCGCATTTCCGATAGCCGGAGTCGAAAACCCCGCCTGGACCAGGCGCAAACTCAACTGCGTGCTCAACACCCCGCCCCCCATCAGAAAGAACAGGGTGGATGCAAATAGAGCCCCGAAGGAGATCAACGTCGCTACCATGCTTTTAATCTTCCCCTCTTCGAAACTGCGTGAAACGAAGCCTCTCAGAAGAATGATTGAATGATATTAGGCTGTAATTTATTCTGTTGAAATTAAAAATCACCGACCACTGGACAGAACCGGTGGTCGATGATTTTGCACTTTTTAATTTTAGATTTAGAACAAGGCCCACGTATTTCCGATTATGGCGTGTACAAATTGCGGTATTCATCCCGGATGACTTTTTTATTCAACTTCCCCACACTGGTTTTGGGAATCTGGTCGACGAACCGGACTTCATCGGGCAACTGCCATTTTGCAAATACTTGGGCCAGGTGCTCTTTTATGTCATCGGCCGTCACCCGGCCCTTGTGTTCCGCGCGCAATACGATCAGCGCCAGCGGCCTTTCCTCCCATTTGGGATGTGCGACTCCCACCACGGCCGCCTCCAGGACGGCGGGGTGCGACACGATTTCGTTTTCCATGTCGACGGAGCTTATCCATTCGCCGCCGCTTTTGATCACGTCTTTGAGACGGTCCGTTATTTTCAGATAGCCGTTTTCGTCAATGGTGCCGACATCGCCGCTGCGCCAGTAACCGTCCGGCGTGAATTGGGCTTCGGTCTCCGGCGCACGGTGGTATTTACTCGTAATCCATGGCCCCCGGATAAGTATTTCGCCGGGCGTTTTGCCATTGTGGGCGATGTCTTTGCCCATGGTGTCCACCACCTTGATGTCCAGGCCGACCACCGTGAATCCCTGCTTCTTTTTCAAATCCCATTTCTGATCCGCATCCAGCTCATCTTCCAGCCAGGGCATAATGCGGTTGACGGTCACCAGGGGCGTGGTTTCGGTGGCGCCGTAAGCGTGGATAATATCCGCACCGGTGAGCTCCCGGAAGCCTTTCATCATGGAAACAGGCGGTTCGCTCGCTCCGGAAAGAAAGCGGGCACCCTGCAGGTCCGGTTTTTTGTCCAGCCCCCGGATGTACTCCAACAGGGGCATGAATATGGCCGGCGCCCCGGCACTGACGGTTACTTTTTGATCGACCATCAGTTTGCTGAGATTCTCCAGTTTGTCCAGGGTGTACATACCGGGAAAGACCAACCGTGCGCCCACCATGGTTGCGGCCTGGCTGAGTCCCCAACCCAAGGCGTGAAACATGGGTACGATCTGACAGTAGGTGTCCCGGGTTGAAATCTCCGTGTTCATCCCGATGGAGCAGGAGTGCAGATAGACGTCCCGGTGGGAATAATAAACGCCTTTGGGTTTTCCGGTGGTACCCGTGGTGTAACAGGCTGCATAGGCCGAAGTTTCATCCATATGGGGCCATTCGAGTTCCGGTGAGGCTTCGGCGATCAGATCTTCGTAGGCATGGGTGTTTTCAAGGGTGGTCTCGACGTCGCTCAGCTTCTTGCCAGGCATGGTGATGATCACGAATGCCTTAATGCTTTTGCAGAGCGGCGCTACGGCATGTGCAATCGGCAAAAGGGTTTCATCCACTATGATATAGGAGGCTTCGCTGTGATCGATGACATAGGCCAGATCCTGCGGTGTCAGACGCAGATTTAATAGAAGCATCACCGCACCCATGCCGGGCAAACCGAAATAGATTTCATAGTTTTCGTGGCTGTTCCAGGCCAAAACGCCCACCCGGTCTCCCACTTGAACACCGATTTTCTGCAGGCCGTTGGCCAGCCGTTTCATGCGCTCGTGGGCCTCGATGTAATTGTATTTGAAAAGACTGCCGTCCAACCGGCGGCTGACGATCTCCTGTCGTCCGAAACTGCGAGCCGCATGTTTGATGATGGAGGTTACATTGAGCTGGTAATCATCCTGGCTTGTCGCGGGAAAACCTTTGGTAATTTTCATTGGTGGCTCCTTTCAACCCTCGATAGTAGATGCGCTGATTCGGTTAATCCATGGCTTCCATTGCTTTACGGTTATCGCTCATTTAAGCTGCAAGGCACAGAAACCTGCTTGAGCCGCAGAAACGCGAACTTCCCCATTCATCCGGTTAACGGAACCGGCTGCTTATTTGTAGCTGGCTCAAAATTCTGAAAGGAATAATCTTGCCGCGTCCACATTTCTGAATAGAAATAGAGGATGTGATTTTGTGATCCATATTTCGTTCCTTGGCACTCGGTTGAATATTACCGGGTCCGGCGAATCTATATCACCGACGGATACCTTTTTCAAGGTAACGGTTACCTGAATTTCTCCCGGCAGATTCGGGTCATCGAATTGGTCCGAGTAGCGGATGGTTTCATGTGGCGCCAGTTCGAGAAACTTTCCACCGAAAGCGAGGCTATGACCCGTGGTGAAATTTGTGAACGACATCTTGTAAGTGCCGCCGACCTTGGCTTCCAGGTGATGAACCTTGCCGGTGAATCCATTTGGCGGAAGCCATTTTGCCATGGCGTCGGCGTCCAAAAACGCCCGATAGCGTTTCTCGGGGGTCGTACGCAGTACACGATAAAGCCGGATTGTATTGGTCGCCATGATGCGGAGTAAAACACCCGTGCAGTCAATTGCTAGGTTGCCGTTTTGGATTCAACGATGGGCAATAAGCGCGAATCTTCCACTGCGGCGAATTTCAATTCGGAAATTAATTCTTTTGACAAACCATCTATTATTTTAAGCCGTCAGTTGGAGCCTAAGAATGTCTTTCATGAGTTTAAAATGGCTATCAAGCGAATAAATTTCACAGTGATTTTGTTTCGCGTTTTGGGCAACTACTATATCAGGAATGCCAATTCCATTTAAACCGTTTTTCAAACATTTGAATTGAAACTCAATAAGTTGATCCCAATTTATGGATAGTTCTAGCTTATTAATATTATATAATAGTTTGACAATCTTTCGCTGGTTGCGAACCTTTAAAAACGGGACCAATTCTGCAAGAATAAGATCATTAATAACAATGAGGTTTTCATCAATTAAGAAATCAAGTTTTTCAGAATTATTTCCAGTCCTGAAATACTCTATCCATATGGATGTGTCGACTAATACCGACATTGACGCCCTCTAACTGCATTCATATCGATATCCAAATCGATCTTGCCCTTAAATTCTTTCAATCTGGAGATCTTTGATTTCCTTATTAAATCCTCTAAGGCGATAATAATAACTTTGGTTTTTGTATTAATTTTAGCAGCTTTCATAGCCTGATCAATTAAATCTTCAGGTAAATCAAGTGTTGTTCTCATCATTGGCCTCCTTACCGAATATGCATAAAAATAACATTTAATGCATACAATGTCAACTATTGCCGAATGCGCGAGTTGACCGGCGGGTTCTCCGCTCTTGGTATCATAACACGACTCCAATGGGGCTTTCATTTAAAGGTTTAGGCATTTCCTTGAAAAGCCCCTTAATGGGTGGCCTTTTTCTTCCCTTAGGCTTGCTTTGAAACGACAGGTCCTCGATTATCTTCTCTCACCGCCTTCCTTGCAGCTCTATCCACAAGTGTAAAAAGCTTACTAATTTCATCTTTTTGATGCGATACCTGATGTCCACGGGCCTTAATCAATTCACAATCCAAATGATCGATCATTCTATAAAACTCCTGATACAGCTCATAATTGCTGAGGCGTTGATTTTTCTTTGAACGATAATCATGTTGCTCAAACCGTTCACGTCTTCCCCGTAACCCCAAAATGTTTTGGGAATCCGTATACAAAATCACTTTACGCCCCAATGCTTGAATATCATTGAGCGCCCATAATAATGTCTGCAATTCCAGTTTCGTTGAAGACGTATGTTCAAATCGCCTTACTTTCACGCTCGTCTTCATTGAATTCAGAGAAAGACCACGCTCAGATACAGCAAGATAAGCCCCATATCCAATATTTGTCTGAGTATTCACACTTCCATCCGCAAATAGCATCAGTTCATCCATAATGCATCGATGGGCGCTTTCAATATCCGGATCGTTTTTAATTTCATTGGCTTCAATAAGACTCCCGAGCGTTTCCATTAAAGAAGCAAAGGGGTGCGATTCGTTTTCACCCACTTCATCGATTAAGTCATCGAGAATATCGACCAATCTGTTGTATTCCTGCTGAATGTGAGGCACAGAAAAAATATTTTGAATGCCGTGAGACCAGATGGGTCAAGTCTTCATTCTTTACGTTAGTTCATAGATATTGTTATAGAAATAGAATGCAAGGATCGCTTTGCCCTTCTTTGAATTTTTTCTGTAGTCATATTCTATAATTTTAATATAGTCGACGATTTCTTGAAGCTTTTCTCGATAGATATTTGATGAATATTCTGCTTCATTTATCATGATATCACGCTATTGATACTGATTAAATCGTGTGCTAAAAACCTGTGAATAATGAAGACTTGACCCTTTTGTTTTTCTCTTATTGGTAAAGTTTTCCACCATGATTCAACCAGCCACCCTCATGAAGATTATTGGGATCATGATGTGTCCAGTGAACAACTCCCCCCTTAGAGTTCCATTCATATTCACCATAAAAATTGATGTGATCACCGACTCTCAGGTTACTGATTTTTGGGGCAAGGTCAATGTTGTGTGCGATTAGTAGGGTTTGGCTTGAGTCCAATTTTATAATGAACCGCTGATGTCTGCTACCATTATTATCATCTGGCACAATTTGGATGACCTTTCCAGACCCGCCAACTTGAAGGTCACTGAGTTTGTTATCATAAGCTTTTTGAATCGCTATATCGCTTGTTGAAAGCTCAGGTTTTGTAAATGGAAGAAGTGACTTTATTGAATTTATGGAAAAGCTATCTGGAGCGTGGGTAACCAAAAAGTATGCTCCGATGCAGATTGCAATTAAAATAAGAAATTTCTTCATGAATCATTCCTCTTCTAACTACTGCTGACGTACGATAGGCATCACCAGTTGCCATGAAGCGGCAGCGTAGTGGCAATCTGCTGCAGGCCTTTGTTCGCCGAAGGCAATTTATTCCATGGCCTCAGCGAGCTTGATATCACCCTTGAGAAGCTCATTCACTACTGAAGATCGGTCAATTCCCTTCTTCGAAGCAATTTTGTTAACAAAAGCTGAAGCTTCATCATCAAGATAAATGGGAATGTTCACCTTCATATCCGGATGATAAAATTTGCCTCTTTCTCCTTTTGAAAAATCATACTCTTTTCGCATGTTCACTCACCATATGTACCAGATTCATATAATTGCTTAGGCAGCACTAAGTCCTGAGTGAGTAAATACGTGATCGTATTTACGAATCGATGGACTTAGTGATCGGCGCTCCAAGAGAGGGGCTCAGGGACCGGAACGCGCCGGATCACCTGGCGCAGGGGCTTCTAAAAACTATCGAAGAATCGAAAAACATAAAATTGGAATAAAATCGCCAAAAGCATCGGCTGCTGCAGTCAGGCGAAACTGGAGGTTCGCAGAAGGCATTTTGTTTACAGATTTTCAGTTGAGCATTTGCCCTCAAAAAGGGATACCTTCCTCATCTGAATCACCATCAAAAGGCATCATATCGCTTGCCAAATCAAAAAATACGCCCAAAGACTCGCATAAATTCTTCACAATTCGACTATGAATTTCTTTTTCGTTAACATCCTTGGCTTTCGACATTGATTTCAATTCGGAAATTAATTCTTTTGACAAACTTTCTATTATTTTATCTGGATCCATTTATCCTCCATTTCAAGTTTCCTGCGGACCGCTGGCGCTGAATCTCACTATAGCCTGCCGCGCTTGAGAAAAGACACCCCCCCCTATCCATAGCAAAATATGCTATGGAACCCGTAGGCATAAACCTTACATTAATTTTATAGGATTTAGGAGATTCTCGATGCAAACATACGCTGGAATTGATTTACATTCAAGCAATAGTTTTGTTGGCGTGATCAACGAGAAAGATAAAATCCTTTATGGCAAGCGACATCCGAATCCACTGGAGAATGTTTTGAGAGCCCTGCGGATCCGTTCAAGGCAAGCCCTAAAGGTGTGGTCGCAGAGTCCACGTTCAATTGGTATTGGATGGCAGACGGGTTGAAAGAGCACGGCTATCGGGTGCATTTGGCGAATCCAACGGCCATTCAGCAATACGAAGGGCTGAAATTGTTTCTGATACTCGACGGGATAAGATGGCCAAAGCCTGATTAGTGAATAAATCTGTTGAAATTTTGTTTCCTATTCACTATTTAAACTTTGAACTCATTTTTTACAGATTAACGATCCCCCTGGTAACGAGATTACTATATTTTAAGAAAGGAGCAATCGCATGGCACTTCAGGCTGCCGCTATTGAGACGAAGGATGCCCTTGATGCCATAGAGCTTTTTTATCAGAAAGGTTGGACGGATGGGCTTCCGATCATTCCGCCGACAGAACGCCGCATCCAGGCCATGTTGGATACGGTGCACATGAAACCGGATACGATCATCGGCTCGATCCCGGAACGCAGCCGCGTCTTTACGGCCGAAGTTGTTGCCATCAACGCGGCGATGGCCGGTTGTCTGCCGGAGTATTTTCCGGTGGTGGTAGCCGCTATTTCCGCCGTCAGCGACCCCGCCTTCGGGCTCCATGGACCTACCGCCACCACGCACGGAGCCGCCATCCTTATGATTGTAAACGGACCGATCACCGAAGCCATTGGCCTGAATTCTGGCCAAAATGTTTTCGGACCCGGCAACCGAGCCAACGCGACCATTGGACGGACGCTGCGTCTGGTTTTAATAAACGCCGGAGGAAGTCACGAATTTGACCGCGCCACCCTCGGGCATCCCGGAAAATTTTCCTATTGCATTGCCGAGGATCAATCCACTGACTGGCAGCCGCTTCATGTTCAGAGGGGGTTTGAGAGATCCGTTAGCACGGTAACGGTTTTTGCGGGCGAAAGCCCTAATCAGGTGAACAACCATACGGCCTTGAAGGCCGAAAATATCCTTCTCACCCTGGCTGATCGGATGTCCGCTCTGGGCACGTTCAACATGGGCGGACAAACGGAGATGGCCGTGATCATTTGCCCGGAGCATTATAACACGTTAAACCAGCAGGGGTGGGACAAAGCCGGGGTTCAGCAATTTCTTTACGAAAAGGCCGTCCGTCCGCTGGCCGATCTGAAAAAGGGTGGTTTCATTGAAAAACCGATTGAAGATGGTGATGAGAACCGTTTGGTACGGGCGGTACCGTCCCCCAACGACATCCTGCTGGTGGTGGCCGGGGGGATTGCCGGGCGTTTCTCAGCCTGTATCCCGGGATGGGCCAGTATAAAAGCCTGCCATTCAGTCACTCGGGCACTGCGCGACGCCACCTGCGGTACCTGAGGGTGGTAACGGCCAATCGTGAATTGGCGAAAAGAAAATCTTCCGGACAAAAAGGAGATCAGGCAAATGAGTTTCGTCGTCTATAATCCGACCAGCGGACCCACCGCTGAAAAAATGGGGATGGCGCCCCGAATTGAAAGCTTGCAAAATGGTGTATTGGGAGTAATTGACAACGGTAAGACAAACTCGGATAAGGTTTTGAGCCGTATTGTCACTAAACTGGCCGAACGCTTTTCTCTGAAAGACGTCGTCACCGTAAAAAAACCTTCCGTATCCCATGCAATTAAAGATGATTCAGCCCGAATGCTGGCGAAGAAATGCAGCTTTGTTCTGGCCGGAATTGGTGATTGAGGATCGTGCAGTTCGGGCAGTTTGCTCGACGGCATCGTCATGGAAAAATTGGGCATACCCACCGTCGTAGTGGCCACGGAGCCGTTTATAAGCTCCGGCAAGGCCATGGCTGTATCACATGGGATGCCTGGCTATCCGTTCGCTGTCATCCCGCATCCCATCGCTGCAACAGAGATCTCAAAATTGCATAGCTGGGCGGATAAGGTAGTTGATCAGATCATTTCGATCTGGCTGAAAGGCGAAACCGCTGAGCAATCGACCCTTTCTTCAACTTCACAATTCAAGGTTTGACGCTTCTTATCTTGGTAGAAAGAAAAAAAATTGACCCGATACATCTTTTGATCGTCTAAGAAAAAAAATCCGTTCAACCCAAGGCAATACTCGTTCTGTGCCGGAATCCTATCATTCTGCTGTTTTTCGCCTGGATTCAGAGCGCTTGTTGGCTTTCGTCGGCGTTCAGCTTGGTTTCGCTAATCTAAAATTGACCCCCTGAAGGAGCAAACGACAACGCAAAATTGACCCCCTTTAGTGGACTTCTGGTATATAGGATTGTCAGATAACAATCCTGAGACTGGAGGTAGAAAGGAGAATGCTCAAGGTGGATCAATACAGCTACATTCGGACAGCGCACCGGGTTTATGGGAAAAAGATCAAACAGATTGCCCAGGAGACCGGACATTCCAAAAATACGATTAGAAAGGTAGTGCGGGGAGAATACAGCGGCTACACACCCAGGGTGGAGCAACCGTATCCTGTTTTGGGTCCCTATCTGAACATCATCGACCAATGGCTGACCGATGATAAAAAGTGGCATAGAAAGCAGCGTCATACGGCAGTGCGGGTTTTTAACCGGCTCAAATCCGAGCATAATTTTCAAGGTTCGGAGACGACGGTCAGACGCTATGTTCGAGAAGCCAAGCTGAGACTGGGCGTTGGTGCTCGGCAGGTGTTTATCCCCTCGGATCCGCAGGCCGGTGTTGAAGCCGAAGTCGATTGGGGACGCTGCATTGCGATTTTAGCAGGTATCGAGACCCGGCTGAAGCTGTTTTGCATGCGGTCCAAATTCTCCGGCAAGCATTTTGTTCGCTGCTATCCCTGTGAACGTCAGCAGGCTTTATTGGACGCTCATATACGCGGGTTCACATTTTTCAACGGTGTTTTTCCGGTTCTGATCTATGATAATTTAACCACCGCGGTTCAGAAAATCTTGTGTGGCAAAGACCGGGTACTCCAGCAATCCTACGACAAGTTCCGTGGTTTCTACAATTTTGTCCCTCGCTTTTGCAATCCGGGTCAGGGACATGAAAAAGGCGGCGTTGAAGGTCTGGTCGGTTATGCCCGCCGCAATTATATGGTTCCCGTCCCGGTAGCCGATTCATTGGAAGATCTGAACCAAAAACTTTTACAGGCGTGTCTGGCCTATGGTGAGCATCGCATCGCCGGCAGACAACACACGGTCAACGAGTTGTACGAGCAAGAAAAGGAGCATCTTTTATCCCTGCCGGACATTGCCTACAGCAACCTTGAGACCGCCGGCGGCAAAGTGGATAAATACGCGACGGTTGTGGTGGACAAGAACCGGTATTCGGTGCCGGCATGCTATGGCTATTTTAAAGTCAATGTTGTTTTGTATGTCGATTGTGTCGAGATATTTTACGGGAGCAAAAAGATTGCCTGCCATGATCGGCTTTACGGCAACAATAAATGGAGCCTTTTGCCCGAGCACTATCTCGAGCTCATTGCCCAGCGACCGCAGGCATTTGAATCGGCGCGTGTCATTCGCCAGTGGCGGCCGAACTGGCCTTTTTGCCTTGAACGGATCTTAGATAGGTTTTGCCAAAAGCAGGGGCATACCAAAGGTATCAAGGACTTCGTTTCGGTTTTAATGCTTTATAAAGACCATGCTGCCGCGGATATCGAGTCAGCGGTTGACGCGGCGCTTTCTTCGGGTGCGGGTTCCAGTCAGGCGGTTAAACATATATTAATTCATAATGAGGGCGACGGCGATCAATGCTTTTCAGCGTTGGACAACTGGCAAAGCCTGCCGCCTGCGGACGTATCGGTTTACGGACAGATCGGAGGTGCACGATGAATGCCGGGATGAAAGCGTTATTGCTCGACAACCTCAAAAAGTTAAAGCTGTCCACGATGATCCGCAACCTGCAGGGGCTGATGCGCCAGGCCAAGCAGGAGCAGCTGAGCTATGAGGAATTTCTTTTAAACCTGTGCGAGGCCGAAGTTCAGGCCCGGCAGGAAAACGGTCGTCAAAGAAGGCTGCGGGAGGCCAAATTTCCCATGTTAAAGCCGCTGGAGACCTTCAACTTTGATGCAGCCCAGCAGCTTGACGTTCGACTGATCAAGGAACTTTCAAGTTGTGATTACGTTAAAAAAGGGCGCAACGTAATTTTTCTGGGTAAAAGCGGTACCGGCAAAACCCATCTGGCCACCGCTTTGGGCATGGAAGCCTGCAAGCAGACAATCAGAACGCGCTTTGTCACCGGCTGCGGCCTTGCCAATGAACTCATTGAAGCCAGAGATGAAAAAATCCTGAGCCGTAGTGTCAAACGCTATGCCGGTTACGGACTGCTCATTATTGATGAACTGGGATATGTCCCTTTCTCCAGGGAAGGGGCTCAGCTTATCTTCCAAATATTGGCTGAACGCCATGAAAGAAAGCCGGTTATAATAACCACCAACATGGGGTTCGCAGATTGGACACAGATATTTGGTGACCCCAACATGACCGCGGCGCTTCTGGATCGTGTAACGCATAATGCTTATGTGATCAACTGCAGCTGGGATAGTTACCGGTTAAAAGAGACGTTGAAAAGGAGTCCCAAGTGAAGAATATCACCATATACAATACCTTAAAGGGCAGACTGGAAACAGTCGATTTTGAGTTCACGGCCGAAAATTCCACCTGGTTTGACGACCTTGAGAATTACGAGATCTACAGGATCGCAGATGCATTTGGTGGACTGTTGATTCAGGAAAACGGATACAGCTATCCGGTTTTAATTGATGATGTATCACGATTCGATATTGGAAATGATCAACAAAGAGCGTTGGAGCTGTTGCACCAGCGAGTATAAATCAGAATCAATCGAGGCCCGTGATGGGAGTAGCCTGCGGTCGCTACGCTCCCTCCGGCTACTCCCATCCCGTAGAAAAGAACTGAGCTCATGACAACTAGCAAATTTATGTTTAACTCACAAGGGGGTCAAATTTAGGTTGTCGCAAGGGGTCATTTTTCAGTTGACATTACGATCAGCTCAATGCTAAAAAGGAATTCGGCGTTCAGTCATTGGGGTCGCGGCTATTTCGCAGCGATGACGGAGGACAAAATTGGAAGGAGCTGGGGTCGGGCCACAGTAACATATTGGAAACTCAAAAAGAGACAACTAAAAACACCAGAATTTCGGTCTTAATCGACCAATTTTCATGCAAAAACACACCGATTAAGGGTTATGGTTATTGATTCCATAAATAGGTGTTTCCGGAATCCTGATCGGTTGCTTTGCCATATGGCGCTGTCACCTCCCGAAGTTCAAAGGTATCGTCCGCGCAAATTATCTTTCTACCCTTTGCCCTAAAGCTAAGACCCTCTATCATTGTCTCTATAAACGTTTTGCTTCCGACTGCAATGCTTTGCGTCCACTTGTTTTCTTTATCAGATTTTTTAGTTTGGATTTCGCTGTCCACCCATTTGTAGCGAGCCTCTTTTAAATCATCATAATTTTCAAATCCCAGCAACCCCATCAGCCGATCAAAATCAAGGATGCCCTTTCTTTTTCTAGGATTCTGGATTTCATTATACCCACAAAACTCCCACTGCCTGGGATGCTCTACTACGCCGGCACGAACCATAATCAGATCGATATAGGTGATACATTTCCTTAAATAGCGGTTCTTTTCCACTGCCGTTGCATGATATCGATCCTCCCAGAAGGCTCCCTTCCGATTTTTCCGCACATTGTATTCCTGCCCGGTTCTGCCAGCTACCAACTTTATCGAATCCGGCATGACTTTCCGGCCGCCATTGTCCATTGCAAGCAGGTGGATATGGTTTGATGTGACCATATAATTTAGCACGCTCAAACCGCTGTATCTTTTCTTTGCCTGATAAAGCCACTCAATCCATCTGCGCCGATCTCTTGGAAATTTTAAGAGAAATTCTCTCTTATGGCACCGGTGGGTTAAATGCCAGACATAACCGGGAATATAATGTCTTTTAGCGCGGGCCATTTCCCGTCAATTATCTTAATAGGGCAGTTTTTGAGGAAAATCGGTCGATTAAGACCGTTTCAAAGTCCTTTTTAAGGAACTTCATCCGCAATGTCAAATACTTAGCGTGGCCCGACCCCAGCCCATTTCCTCTGAAGTACTTGCAAGAACCAGATACAGCCACGCTTTAAAAAAATGCACAGCTATTCCCGGTCCCGCTTAACTTATTTGTTGGCCCCCTTGCCATGGAAATGTCACGGTTTCTTGTTCTTCTTATAGAACGATATTAGCTTGGATATCATTGAATTTATGTTGCATTTTTCAATGTCTGCCAATTCATTAAGCTTTTTAAAATTTGAACTTGAAATAGCTCTATCCAAGATCTTAACACTTCCATCATTCCAACGCAGAACACCCCGATTATCAAGTATAAATTTTTCAGGATAAAGTTTTGCGGCTTTCTTTTTCGTTTCATTCCAAGCTGCATTAATTTCACGAGAGGTGGAAAATTGACCGACCATACCTAAGCGTATCGCAACATTATCCTTTAAGTTTGTTGCGCCATCAGGTAGTTCCATTAGCCTCTCTAACATCATCTTTGTAAGTCTTCCTTTCGATAATATCGCCATAACTTAATCCTAATTTGAAATTTGAGGCCAACGCCTACGTCACGGGCGGCATGTTTCTCGCCGTCCCGTGCACGCGGAGGTTATGTTTCAAATGGTTTGATCCTATTTTTACTGCTATGAAGATTGAGGATTTCAACTAATGCCGCCTGTGTTCTTGACATTATTTCTGTTGCTGAAACGTTGTTTTTGAATTCGCCGCGATGTGCCACGGCATTGCGCTCAGTATTTACCTTTAAGATTGTATTAGACCATAGCGCATTTAAGCTATCATACTCTTCATATTCCTTCATAATTGGGAGGTAAATGTTCTGATACTTGTTGTGAAACCCGTTTGAATTTTTTAGAAGCCTATTCACAAAAGGTAACGGAAGCTCTCTATCTTCAAATAGTTCTTGCCGTATAGCGAAATTTAATGCCAACTCAAGGCAAGTACCGCAGCATAGGATCGAAACTGACCATTCTTTACGGTTATATAATTTAATTGCTTTATTCCAGTTTTTTCTTACTTTTTCATCATCAGATAAACTGTCATATGGTATACGAATTATTTTTCTTGTCGTTGTGACCTACCCACGGTTTATCTCCGAAACATAACGTAGAAGTGAGCTGCGGCCCACATGAATGCAAAGTTTGCACGGTTTTTACATAAACCGCGATCTTCACGCCATCAGCTCAACTGATTCGTTAGCAGATTTTGATCTTTGAATTTGTCAGCCTTTTTAATAGGATATCCTCAATATTACGACGTGAATCCAAAACTGATAATACGAGGACATTTTTTTCTGATATCCTGTATAAGATCCTCCAAGGGGAGATTAGTAATTCTCGATATTGAAGAATCCCTTGATCTCGTAATTCCGGGACGATTCGTCCTCTTTCAGGTAAGGTATAAAGACTATATGCTCTCTCTTTTATGCGCTTAAATATTTTTACAGCGTTAGGCTGGCTATCGTCGGCAATGTATTCAACAATATTCTTTAGATCATTCTCAGCAATATTTGACCATATAACATCATATTCTTTATTCATTTGACTTTGTCTTTCAGAAAATTTTCAATATTCTCAAAGACTTCCTGCTGGGACTTCGATTTACCGCTCCTTATATCATCCTCGCCTTGAGAAATCAGTTGTAATATCCCTATAGCATTACGCATATTTTCATAGCTTTTTGGATCTTGTAATACGGCTTTTGGCTCGCCATTTTGCGTGATGACCACTGGACGATGGGTTTCATTAATTTGTTTTAGCAAATCAGCCGCCCTTGATTTAAGATAAGTAACTGGTTTTATATCCTGTGAAATTTTCATTTTATCACCTCCGGTCTTTTTATAGTATCAAATTTAGACCGATGTCAAGCTCCTTTTTTTGGATCTTTGCTAGCGGTTGAGCTAACCTACCGGCCTTCTATTCTTCACATCTGAACTGCATTTTACGAAAACCGGCATAGTTTTTCCGGTTAGGTTCAGCGATTGGTTAAGGCATCTTCTTTGGGTCTTGTCGATTATCGAATACGGAGTGTACTACAATTTCATTAGCTTCGATTGAATAAAATATTGAGAAAGGGAACCTCCGTATGGGGCAACCTCGAAAACAAGAATATCGTATTTGGTACAACTCTGGATTATTTATAATGTTTTGCAGGGATGCCTCTACACAATCCAGGAACTCAAAGCCAAGCCCCTTTCGTTGCCTTTCATACCAGGTAAAAGCCAATTCAATATCATCTTTCGTCCTATCAGTGTAACGAAGTTTCATTTATATTTATTCCTCAGATCTTCGTGAACTGATTGCCAATCATGAAGATTTTGTTTTCCAGCTTTATATTCTTTATATCTTTTATCGAGTTCTCGTTTTTGCCATTCGGGCATAGGAAGTTCTAAATTGCCTCTAGCAATTGAGTCCCAAATGTCTTCAACCAACAATAATTTTTCAGCAAGATTTAGTTTATTTATTTCTTGCTTAATCTCCTCAGGTCTCATTTTATTCTCTCCCTGTGTTAATAATACATTACCTATGTGAGTCTCAGGGCCTTAACGCCGACACTGAGCAGCGGCCCAGATTCAGACCAGTTTTGCACGGCCTTTACGATAAACCGCTATCTTCACGCCGTCTGCTCAAGTGGCATGGTTATGCCATGAGGTTATTTTTGGATACTGTCTCTGGAGTTTTAACCGGAATAATTCGGCGCTCAATGTCTGTCCAGATTTTACGCTTCATCATTCGTAGATCATATTCAGTCTGCAAATTCAGCCAAAATTGGGCTTCGACACCAAAATATCGCTGCAATCTCAACGCAGTGTCGGCGGTAATAGCTCTTTTTCCATTGACGATCTCACTAATTCTATTAGGAGGAACAGAAAGATCGCGCGAGAGCTTATTGATACTGATACCTAACTGGTCCATGAAATCTTCACGCAAGATTTCACCCGGTGTGATCGGTTCAAGAAGTTTTTTCGTATTCATATTTTTACCTCAACGATAATCTACAATTTGAGCATTAAGTGCATCACCATCATGCCACTCGAAACAAACACGCCATTGCTTGTTAATGCTGATAGCATATTGTCCTTTTCTGTCTCCCTTCAAAGAATGAAATTTGTTACCGGGATTGAGCATCAATGCTTCAAGGCTTGGAGCGGCATGAAGAACCATAAGCCTTTTTCTAGCCTGCCGTTCGAATGATTGAAAACGGCGTACACCATGGTCGTTAAACAGCTTTTCGGTATCTCGACAGGCAAATGATTTGATCATACGCGCATGGTATTACGTTGAACGTAATATGTCAAGCAGATTAATTTAAAAGGGTGGAGCATAACGACAGGGGTGACCGGCGATTTTGCCCCGGTAACGGGCACGAAGTGTTTGGTTATCGGGGCAAAATTGCCGGTCGACTCCGTGGTGAAATCCTAAGAGTTCAATCAGTTCATTTCTGGCTGATGCAGTATCATTTTGTGATAAAGCGGTCTCAGCTATGTTATCCCAAATAAAATTTTGAAATTTATTATACCTCCATTTTTCATCTTCAAAATCATTTAAGATCGTTAAGACATTTTTATTTTCCGCGGGCGCAAGTGAACACTCAGGATTTAAAGTCAAGAAACTTTCGTCAATTAAAATTTCAAAATCAAATTCGTTGCTCATCAAATCTCCCGATATATTTTAGTGCAAATACACGTTTTTTCTAAATTAGATTGCCGAGCTTGAAATCTCCGAAATAAAACCGAACGCCGAGCGTGAGCAGCGGCCCAAATGAATGCAAATTTTGCACGGCCTTTACGATAAACCGCTATCTTCACGCCGTCTGCTCAACGCTTTTGTTATAAGTTACTGTCATTTTAAACTATTTTGGCTATTGACACAAATATTCGGTCGTTGTGCCATGTGTACATATTATACAAAAAAATCAATTTGTACAGAAGGCGACATGTCATGCTAAATAAAATATCTGCTGCTGATGCAAGAAAAAAATTTGCAAATATCATAAACAGGGTCGCATACGGAAAAGAATCATTCGTTTTAACAAGAAGAGGCGAAGCGCTTGCTGCTATTGTTTCAATGGAGGATTTGAAGCTCTTGCAAGAAATCGAAGAACAAATGGATATCGAAGAAGCGTGGAAATCTCGAAAAGAACCGGGTAAAAGCACTTCATGGGAAAAGCTTCGAGAGGAACTTGGCCTTTGAAATACAGCGTTGAGTTCAAAAGATCCGCAGCTAAGGCACTTCGGAACATTCCAAGGTCTGATCAAAAGCGGATCGCCATTAAAATTGATAGCCTTGCTGAGAATTTGCCTGACCCGTGCGCTTCAGCCGCACGGCGTTTTGTGTCGGCTGAAAGCGCCTGGTTGGGTCATTTTCGATTAATCAAAGACAATGCCTGTTACATCCTTTTTAGAATGAGTCATTATTTTGGTTTTCATAGAATTAACAGCACCTGCCCATAGAAAAACCACAGAAGCGCGCAATGCTCCAACGCTTAGGCATTTAATCGACTCTTTTATATAATCTGCGATATCATCATCCGAAACTGATTGTACAGCCTTTTCCAAAGACGACACATTGTGTTCAATTTCAATATCAGCCTCTGGTAAATCTAATAGCTGGCGAATATAATCTTGGCCTGTTTGAGTAATAGACCATAAGAAGCGATTTCCGATTTTTCCTGCTACGTCGACATATGGTGCACTTTGGGATAACACAGCAGCAAGATTCAGCTTTGCAGCCTTTGGGACTCTAGCCCTTTTCAAAAGAATACGGATAGCTTCGACAGTGCTGCTGGTAAATCCATGCTGCTATGAGATTTACATTATTTTTGGGTTGCTTATGGTCGTGAGCACTAAAAAAAGTATCCATTTCGTCAGTCTCAACACGCGGTTCCTTGACTTCACCTTCCACTTTCGATTTTTTAGCAGCCCTCTTTTGAGGTATTTTATCAAAATAGTATGGAGCTAAAATATCAAAGGCAGCGGCCCGAATTTCTGGGTCTAAAGATGAAATTGTTTCATTTATTTCACGTAATTTCTGTTTCACATCATCGATTTTGTCTCTATCCATATCCTCCTCCTTTGACATTTTCGTATTAGTGGACCCAACGTTTGAGCATCACCTGCACCCAAGGCTATGATGTACTTTTAAAGGGCATATTTTTCAGACTAATCAAGAAATATTAAAAGCGGCAGCGCTTTGGGTGTCAGAGTGCATGCGCCTTGTTAGCGCCCAAGATTATAAGTGATATTAGGACCTGATTCCCGCACCAACCTAGCCTTAATGAGTTCTTCGCATACCGCCTCCGGTGTCGCTGAGCCAGTAAGACTTTGGCACTGGGATTTGATCCAATTCAGGAATTTAGTTCGTTTCCGTGGGCGCTTCCTTCCATCAAGTTGCTTGAGCTTGGCTAATATAAATGATGCAGTGTCCCCAAGCGCAAATTGAGCATTTGGGGTAGCCGCTACTGCCTTCGTTGATACTTTTTTGCAATTTCGTCCGATTTTTTTAAGATGATTAACCAGCCCATTGAATCCAGAGTCGTCGCTAATGATATGAAACGCAATTTTTTGATCTGCGATCTCATGAAAACGCCCCAGATGAAACGCCAAATGGAAATCAAGATTGTTAGCGCCCATTGTAGTCACACCAATCAATTCGATACTGCAAAAGCCATTAGATGGCAGCAATCCAAATTTTATCTTCTTGTTCTTAGGCCCGCAAAATACAAATACCTTCTCATACTCGGAGAGATTCAGTTGCTCAAGAGAACCCACATTTTCATAATCCACAAATGCCAAGATCATTCAGATTCCTTTGCAAGCGCTAACGGGGCGCGGGTGAGCAGCTTTTTTTTGTCTGCTCGAACCGCGTGGATAGGCCGCGCTTCGCGGTGCCCTGCTGCTCACCCGCGCCCCGATAGGCCTGGAGCGAAGCGACAGGCCTATCGCTGCTAATCAGCCGCGCGGTTTTTTGCGTCGGCTGAATTAGCCTTGTTCGACATTCTCCCAATTCTTCGGCATTCGGCCCAGAGAGACGGGTGTAGCAACACTCTTGCCCAAGTTGGGAAAGGGTTCCAGCGATGGAGGCGTGCAGATTGCTTTCCTTGCTCCAGTCGTGCGTGAACAAGAACCGCAAAACTCCTTCCACCGTAAGCACGGCCAAGCATCGCTGCGTTCTTTCGAAGAAAGTAGGCAGCCGCTTCTGTCCCCAATGATCCTATCCCCATTACTACGAAGCACCGAACGCCTGTGGGCGGATACTTTGTTTTTAGAATCAGGCCGTAATCATCATGATTTAGGGCAGAAAAAATTTCGTTCGAATCGGTAAGTCTGAAGCCTATAGTATCCGTTTCCTGAATTTTATATTGAACTAGCTCAACAAGTCGAGGCTCGCATGAAGAAAAAATAGCATTAGATTTATTGCTTTCATCTATTACGAATAGATGTTGATCCCACACATCCCAGTCAGCGTCAGCGGAGAGATAGTTAACACCAGCTTGGCGACCAACCTGACCTAGCAGGTGCATGATATCGGCTGCAGCCCCCATCTGAGCGGTACCGACGACATAAGGAATATTCGGATGAGTACTAGTTTCTTTTTGCGTATGTGGAGGAAAATAGTTAGGCTCGTCAGATAAGTAGGTTCTGTCTTTTGAGTATAGACGTTTCGAAAAAAATGCTACTGACTCATTCCTACATATAGGTCCCAAAAGTCGTCGAATAGCCGATAAACGCCTAATTATTCTATAGGCATGAACAAGAAATGACATTGTCCCTGCAAAGACTGCCGAAACAACAGCCCCCAAAATTGCAGATTCCCAAATTTCCTTTGTTAGTGCCATACATCCTCTTGTCGAACGGTCAAGCAAACTTGGCGCGGTGCTCCTAACATATATATTAAGCAACCGCTGTCACGACGCGCTCAAGCTAAGCGCCTGGTTCGATGATCCCTCCGTCGATTGCCTCATGCAATAAAGGTAGAAGTTCCCGCCAGAACTTGTTTCGGTCTGCACCGAAAAGGCCTTTGCCTAAGTCGATCGCTTCCCGTGGCGTATTGAACGACTCCGGGTGTTTCAACATGTACCAAGTACTAAAAAGGCGGATTTCTGCTGACCATTCACCGGTGAGCTGTCGGTATTGATAAACAGCATTGAAAAGCATATTCTCGGTCTGCTCGGGATAGAACTCATGGACTGCGTCGGGGTCGTGGTCAGCGTGTTTGAAGAAATTCGCTGTCTCGTGGAGTTTGTTCCAGAATATTTTCTTGGCTTCAGGCTTGACAAGTTCGTCAATCCAGTCGGTGAGAGAGTCAGGTAGATCTTGACTCGTATCACAGATATTCTGCGTGATTTTAAAGGCCGCAGATGCGAGCGTGTGCATTGAAACGATGTCACCGTGATTGAAATAGAGTCGTATGGCAGTCAAAATCTGACGACGTGCTGCATCGAGTTTACTAATTTTTATTTTCTTCATTTCATATCATCGAACCATTGATTATCAGGTCAATTTGCCCTGATAAATTTATTATCAGGCACATTTGCCTTGATAATTGATTCAAATTGTTTATTACAATTTACCCGTTACCAAAGTGCATGACCCAAATATTATAAAATCCATAAATTTTATTCTATCAGCATGGCAAATCAAAACAACCCTAAATTACTGGATCAATTTCATGATTACATGCGACTTCATCATTATTCGATTCATACGGAAAGAACCTATTGTGACTGGATAAAAAGATTTGTTCATTTTCACGGGATGAAATCCCGGCATGATCTTTCAGATGACATCAAAAAGGGCTATGGCCAGGTCTACTTGCCCCATGCCCTCGCCCGAAAGTATCCAAATGCCGCAAAAGAATGGGGGTGGCAATATGTTTTCCCTTCCAGCACCCTGTCCACTGACCCGAGAGCCGGTGTCATCCGGCGTCACCATATCGATCCATCCGTTGTCAATAAGGCCATCAAGACAGCTGTGCGAAAGGCAGAGGTCAACAAAAAAGTCAGCGCTCATACCTTCCGCCACAGTTTTGCAACCCATCTTCTGGAATGCGGAACGGATATTCGTATGATACAAGCCCTGTTGGGTCATCGGGATGTATCCACCACTATGATCTATACCCATGTTCTTCAGCAAGGCGGCCATGGTGTTGCCAGTCCCCTTGATGATTTGTTGTAGGATGGGACTCCGGGCTCTCCGTTGCGCTGTGGCAAATTGTCATGCTGCGATCCCGGGACAACCCATAGCCACTTTATCCACTCTGCAAAACAAAAGCCCCCACATCTCAGGATGAGCGCGGGGGCTTTATTCAAGATAAATCATGCGGATCCTCCGTTGAGGGAATTCGCCGGAATTAATCGTTGTTCAGATAACGGAAGAGGGTTCTGATGTCAATCAAATTTTAGATGCGTATAAGCGGTGGCCTCAGGCTAAAGGGCAACCCTTCTGAGCGAAGATATAGTATTCCAGATAAAGCTTTTGGACTGCGTTATCAGTCGCCTCCCTTCAACAACGTACAAACCGTACGCCTTACTCAGGGAGGCTTCTTCTATCCTTGCCAAAAACATTATCTGAAAGCCTATAGAAACTTTGCAATTCGCAATAAAAACCGGGGCCAAATCCACTTCCGGTCATTGCGGCAGGTATTTAGCCGCAATCCAGGAAATTCGCTTTGAGGCTGGACTCCGGCTAAAACCATGCCGGAGTGACGATGGAGGTTGTTGCGCACTCCGGAATGATATTCTGAAAAGGCGATATACGTAGTTTCACAAGGCCTGAGCCGAATTCCCGATATCGCCGACAATTTCATAAGCCTTATATAGATACGGCCGGCGACACCTCGAATCGATAGTTGAATGCCGGGCCAAATTTTGGCTATCTTTTCAAGCTGAGTATTCATTTTATTTCTCCTGCCAGGTGCCAAGATCATATTCCTTGGGTGTAAGAACGTGCCGAATAAAAACCCGAAAGGAATTGTAATTGTCAAGGATAAAAGCGAACGTCAGCGTCACAGGCAGGTATATCCACGAAAAAAATTGTGTTAAGCTGCTGCCATCCAATATCTTCCATTTCAGCCGTGACAAACCAAAATAGTGTATTAATTTAAATAATTATGAAATTAACGGAAAGGTTCTCATGAACGACACCCACACGATCATCGAAGAAGCCGTCAAACTGGCCGAAGAATGGCGCGACCGGGCCATTGAATTGCGGACCTCCCCGGAAAGGATTCGCCAGCACAAGATGGCGGAACTGTTCGAGAATCCCAGGGACAAGGTCATATTGACCAAACTGATCGATCAGAGTTTCCGCAGCGCCGACAGCCGGCGCACGGCGGATCAGATCCGTTATATATTGTCCGAATACGGCATTCCTTCATTTTTTTCGGCCCTGGAAAAATCTCTTCTCCTGGGCTTCGTTCACGCCGGGCACATGTTGCCCGGTTTTTCGGTGCCGTTGATCGTCGAAAAAATGCGGATGGACAGCAATCATCTGATCATCCCGGGCGAAGGCGAAGAACTGGATGCGTTTTTGCAGAAACGAAAAAGCCAGGATTTGCGGGTCAACCTCAATTTCATCGGCGAAGCACTCGTGGGCGAGCAGGAAGCGGCGGCCCGCCTCGAAATGTATCGGAAAGCCCTTAAAAATCCCGCCATCGAATATATTTCGATCAAGGTTTCGACGATCTATTCCCAAATTCAGCCCCTGGCGTTCGAGCACACCGTTAATATTCTTAAAAAACGGCTTTCCAAACTCTATCGGAAAGCGGCCACCCACCTATTCGTGCGGCACGACGGCGCCAAGGTCAACAAGTTCGTTAATCTGGACATGGAGGCCTACCGCGATCTGACGGTCACCACTCGGGCCTTCATCGACACCCTCGATCAGGATGAGTTCAAGGACCACTACGCCGGCATGGCCCTGCAGGCCTATTTGCCGGATTCCTACCCCATCCTGCAGGAAATCACCGCCTGGGCGCAAAAAAGAGTGACCGCCGGCGGCAGTCCGATTAAAATCCGGATCGTCAAAGGTGCCAACCTGGAAATGGAAAGGATCGAATCCGAGATTTTCAGCTGGCCCCTGGCGCCCTTTGACAGCAAGTCGGAAACCGACGCCAACTGGAAACGCATGGTCGATTTCGGCATGCAGCCCGAAAACATCCGGGCGGTGCACCTGGGCGTCGCCTCCCACAACCTGTTCGATCTGGCGTACGCCTATCTGCGGTCCCGCAGAAACCAGGTTGCCGATTACTTCTCCTTTGAAATGATCGAGGGCATGGCCGATCATGAGCGGCGCGCCATCCGGGAAACCGGACAGGATATGGTCCTGTATGCGCCGGTCGCCACCCGGGATCAGTTCATCAATGCCATCAGCTATCTGATCCGGCGCCTGGATGAAAATACGGCGCCCAATAATTTTCTGCGTCACGTCAACCGGCTGGATTCGGATTCCGACGCCTGGGCTTTTTTAGCGGAGCAATTCAAGGCTTCCATGCTCCAAAAAGAGCTGCCGCCCGCTGCGCCTCACCGGACTCAAAACAGGCTCACCGAACAATTTCCGGAAAAAATGGGCACCTATAATACAGGCGAGTTTCAAAACGAACCCAATACCGACTGGTCCCTGGCCGCCAACCGGCAGTGGGCCGAAAACATCCGCCAGAAATGGAAGCGATCTGCGCAGGACACTCCCATTGAAATTCCGCTGGTGGTAGCCGGAGAGGAAATTTTTGAAAACCGACGGATTCGAAAAATCCTGGATCCCTCCCAAATCGACCCACAAGTGGAAGTAGCTCACTGTGCAATCGCCAATAAGCAGGATCTGACCACCGCGGTCGCCACCGCCAAAGAAGATCCGGACGGCTGGCGGCAGTTGACCTACCTGCAGCGCCACGAAATCCTTTCGGCGGTCGCCGCCGAAATCCGGCGCAACCGGGCAGATCTCATCGGTGCGGCCGCGGCCGACACCGGCAAGGTGTTCAGCGAATCCGACGTGGAAGTTTCCGAAGCCGTCGACTTTGCCGAATACTACCCGTATTCCACCGCGGCGTTTACCGGCGGCGACCATCTGCGCTGCCGCGGCAAAGGCGTCGGGGTGGTCATCTCCCCCTGGAATTTTCCCATCGCCATTCCCTGCGGGGGTATTGTCGCCGCGCTTGCGGCCGGCAACACCGTCGTTTTCAAACCGTCCTCCGATGCGCTGCTGGCCGCCTGGATCCTTTGCCAGTGCTTCTGGCGGGCCGGTGTATCCCAAAATGTTCTGCAGATGGTGCCCTGCCCCGGATCCTCCACCGCCGCCGCCCTCACCCATCATCCCGACATCGATTTCATTATTCTGACCGGGGGCACCGCCACGGGACTGGCAATATTAGAGCAGCGTCCGGATATCCTGCTGGCAGCGGAAACCGGCGGCAAAAACGCCACCATCGTCACCGCCATGTCAGATCGCGACCAGGCCGTCGCCCACATCATTTATTCCGCCTTCGGCAACAGCGGCCAGAAATGCTCGGCCACCTCGCTACTGGTTCTCGAACCGGAGCTCTATGAAAATCCAGATTTCAAAAGACAACTGGTGGATGCCGCCCGCAGCATCGATACAGGATCGGCCTGGGAGTTTCACAACAAAATGGGTCCCTTGATCCGGCCGCCGTTGGATGATTTGCAAAAGGCCCTGATCGGGCTGGAACCAGGCGAATCATGGGCTCTGCGGCCGCAAAACCTCGACGGCAACCCGCTGCTGTGGACGCCGGCCATCAAATGGGATGTGCCGCCGCAAAGCAAAACACACCTGACCGAATTTTTTGGGCCCGTGCTGGGGGTTATGCGCGCCGATAACCTGCAACAGGCCGTCGAGTTGGTCAATCAAACCGGTTACGGCCTGACATCCGGCCTTGAAAGTCTCGATCCCCGGGAAGCGGAATACTGGAAAGAACACGTCCGAGCCGGCAACCTGTATATCAACCGCGGCACCACCGGCGCCGTCACCCTGCGCCAGCCCTTCGGCGGTATGGGAAAATCGTCGATCGGGCCGGGGATGAAAGCCGGCAGTCCCAAATATGTGGCCCAGTTCATGGATTTCGAAGAGACCGGCCCGCCGGAAGATGATCCGGGTCAAAACGATCATCCGCTGTTGAAGCTCACCCGGCAATGGCGGCAAGAGCTGGATGTGAGCGATTTTACCGGAATCGAATCGGACATCAAAAAAACCTTACAGGCCATTAAAAGCTACCTCTTTCACGTCGAACGGGAATTTTCCCGGGAACTGGATTATTTTCATTTGCGCGGACAGGACAATATTCTGCGCTACCTGCCGGTGGGCACCGTGGTGGTCCGGCTACACGAGGAGGACACGGTGGCTGAAACGCTGGCCAGAATCGCCGCCGCGGTCATTTCGGGCTGCGACCTGCGGATCAGCATCCCGGAAGATCTGGATACGCGGACCACCCGTTTTCTGCAGTCGCAATCCGGGGAGGACTTTGTCGCCGGTCAGATCGTCGTTCACGAAACCGATGAGGAACTGATAGACAGCATTGCCGAAATAGAACGCCTTCGCTATGCCGCGCCGGAAAGAGTGCCCCAGGAGGTGCTGCGGGCCGCGGCTGAAACCGGATGCTACATCGCCCGCACCCCGGTGATGATGGACGGCCGGGTTGAACTTCTGCATTACTACCGGCAACAAAGTATCTGCAACAATTATCACCGCTACGGCAATCTCGGCGAACGGGTGGAGCAGTTTCAAACGAAAGGAAACGGCGATGAGTTTAGCGAAGGAGTTTAAGGAGTTTGCAGTCAAGGGCAATGCCATGGACATGGCAGTCGGCCTCATCATCGGGGCGGCATTCGGCAAAATTGTCAATTCGCTGGTCAATGACGTCATCATGCCGCCGCTGGGCAAACTGGTGGGCAACGTCGACTTCACCAAGCTATATATCAACCTGGGCTCGAAGTCTTACGAAACCCTGGCCGCCGCCCAAAAAGCCGGCGCGCCCACGTTTAACTACGGCAATTTCCTCCAGACCGTGGTCGACTTTCTGATTATTGCTTTCGTGATCTTCCTGATGGTCAAAGGCATTAATGCCCTGCGGAGAAAAGAGGCGGAAAAGCCCGCCGAAGCCCCACCGCCCAAGGAGGAGGTGCTGCTGTTGCGCGAGATCCGGGATTCCCTGAAGACGTAGAGAGGATATTTCAGTGGGGAGCGATTTAAAGCCACTAATATGGAAATACTGATGGTTACGGATTCAAAAAGGTAGTTGCTGCTGTTCCGCTAAGCCGGTCATCCAATCCCTCCCGCCGGGGGAGGGAAGAAATCTCCTCTCCCTTGATGGGAGAGGCCGGGTGAGGGTGATAAAATGGCAAAATGCCTTTTTAACCCAGAACCCAGAACCTTGAACCTTGAACCTGGAATTTGTAGTTTCATACGAGTTCATCTCACATTAATATTTTCACAATGAGGAAATCCGTCATGCCAAAGCATCTGGATGCCCATATTTTCGACTTGCCGGTCCAGGAATTGCGCCGCGGATATCGCAGCGACATTTATTTCTGGCGGGAAAAAGTCACCCTGGAAAAACACCGCCTGCACCCGGAAGTCACCATGCAGGTATTTCAAAAAAAGAACGCCGTGCTGTGCGGCATCGACGAGGTGGTGGCGGTGCTCAAGGTGGCAACCGGAAGGTACACCGATTACGACAGAGCCTATAAACTGTTTGACAAGCTGATCGATATGAAAAGCAAGGCCCGCCAGCACTTTCTCGGCAACCACAAAGCCTATCTGAAGGCTATCGAAGAGAAGATGGAAGTCTCCGGGCAACTGGATGAGCTGTGGGAAAACGGTTTCCAGCAGCTCAAGGTGGAGGCCCTGAACGACGGCGATCATATCGCTCCCTGGGAGACGGTCATGCATATCACGGGTGATGCCGGACTTTTCGCTCACCTGGAAACCGTCTACCTGGGAATTCTCGCCCGGCGCACCAAAATCGCCAGCAATGTCCGGGACGTGGTGGACGCCGCGGGCGGTAAGATTGTTCTTTTCTTTCCGGCCCGTTTCGACCATTGGGCGGTTCAGGGCGGCGACGGCTACGCCGCCCACATCGGCGGCGCCGCCGGGGTCTCCACGGACGCCCAGGCCCAGTGGTGGGGCGCCAAAGCGTCCGGCACCGTACCCCACGCGCTGATCGCGGCTGTCGGGGGAGACACGGTCAGAGCCGTGCGGCTGTTTGGTGAAACCTATCCGGAAGTCGATCTGGTGGCCCTGGTCGATTTTGACAACGACTCCGTCGGCACCTCCTTGCAATGCTGCGAAGCACTGGGCGACAAGCTATGGGGAGTCCGGCTGGACACCTCGGAAACCCTCGTCGACAAATCCATCGTTCCGAGCATGAAGAACTTCAAACCGGTGGGGGTCACCCCCAAACTGGTGGAAATGACGCGCCAAACCCTGGACCGTCACGGCTATGATCACGTTAAAATTATCGTGTCAGGGGGATTCAATCCGAATAAAATCGTCGAATTCGAAAAGCAGCATGTACCGGTGGACGCCTACGGCGTCGGCAGTTATCTGATGCGCGGCGTCAACGCCTTTACCGCCGATGTCGTCCTGCTGGAGGGCAAGCCCTGCGCCAAGGTCGGCCGGGAATACAGCCGCAACCCGCGTTTGCAAATGGTGGCGCCCTGAATCAAATGGAACAATATTTCTCGTAATCCTCATCCGAGAGCATGTCGATGGTGCTTGCGTGGCAAACGCTTCCCTGATAGATAATGTAGGCCCGGTCACAGGTGTATCTGGCAAAATTCAGATTCTGTTCGGCCAGCAAAATGGACACGCCTTCGTTTTTTAAGGTCTGAATGGTGTCCGACAATTGGTCGACGATCACCGGCGCAAGACCTTCGGAGGGTTCGTCCAGGATGATCATCTCAGGGTTTCCCATCAGAGTCCGGGCGATGGTGAGCATCTGCTGTTCACCGCCGCTCAGGGTTCCCCCCGCCTGATAGCGCCGTTCGGCAAGATTGGGAAAAAGCTCGAACAGCCGTTCGGGCGTCCAGGCTTCAACCTTGTTCCGGGCGGGTTGCCTGCCCACTTCCAGGTTTTCCAAAATAGTGAGGCTGTTGAAGATCCGTCGATCTTCCGGCACATAGCCCAGGCCGAGGGCGCAGGTCTTGAATGGCGGCAGCCGGGTAATCGAGACCCCCTGATAGGTGACATTCCCGCTGCGGGGCACCACGATGCCCATGATACTCTTAAAGGTCGTCGTCTTACCGGCGCCGTTGCGGCCGAGCAGCACAATGATCTCTCCCTTTTTGATTTCCAGGCTCAGGCCAAATAAAATTTGAGCCTTCCCGTAGAAGGTGTTGAGAGACTCCACTTTCAGCATCGATTGATTGGTTTCAGCATTCATCGGTTTTCGAATTTATCTTCAGTGTTGTCGCGCACCCCATTCACCCAACGGGGGCAGCACATTTATTTGGCAAACCCTGACCCGGCAGAGCCGGAACCAAAAAATAAGAGAACAATCACGAAAGCACGAAAGAAAAATAAAATTTCGCGTTTTCTGAATTTCGTGTTTTCGTGATGAAGATTTTGCCGTAAGATACGAAAATATCATTACTAACGTACTAAACAGTTCTGCCCAGATATATCTCCTGCACCTTTGGATTGGCGCGCACTTCGTCCGGCGTCCCCTCCGTGACCAGTCCACCGCGGTTGAGCACTATAATACGATCGGCATGGGTGAAGACCACCTCCATATCGTGCTCGGTAAATAAAACGCCGATGTTCTGGTCGCGGACAACATTGGCGGTCAATTCCATCATGGACTGGCGTTCCGCGGATCCCATGCCGGCGGTGGGTTCGTCCATCAGCAGGAGTTTAGGATGGTTGGCCAGGGCTACGGCCAACTCGACGCGTTTTAAATCCCCATATGCGAGAACCCCGCATACGCGGTCACGCTGATCTTCGATGCCCACCAGCTTCAACAGTTCCATGGACTCATCGGTATACAGGCGGCGAACCCGGCTGAAAATGGATTTGGTTCGCCGGTGGTGAGACAGAACTGCCATTTTTACATTTTCCAACACGCTCATCGAGGGGAAAGTGGCGGTGATCTGAAAGGTTCGGCCCACCCCCAGGTTCCACACCTGACGCGGCTGGTAGCCGTTTATTTTTTTTCCCAGGATGAGGACTTTTCCATGATCCGGGCGCAGCTGGCCGTTGATCAGGTTGAAGCATGTGGACTTGCCGGCACCGTTGGGACCGATCATCGCCAGCAATTGCCCCGCCCACAGATCGAAACTTACTTTTTTGACGGCATGCACCCCGCCGAAAGACTTGGCCAGATCATGCACCTCAAGCACTTTTGTCATTGAATAAACACCTCATGCAACCCGGGCGTCATCTTCGCAAACGCGGCAAACGCCACAGTTTACCCCAACGTTGCAATTTGTGGCGGATCGCTCAGGCGCGTTCTTCAAAATACCTGCCCAGGCGGCTGTGGATCGTGCCGACGATTCCCTGGGGAAACGCCACGACCAGCAGTATGAAAATACACCCCAAAATCAGCTGCCAAAACTCGATTCGGGATATCTTGTCGTGCAGCCAGGTAAACGCTGCCGATCCGACAATGGGTCCGGACAGGGTCTCGATCCCGCCAAGCAATACCATATATAAAAAATCGAATGAGCGCGGAATCGCCATCTCATCCGGAAACACACTGCCTTTGGAAAACACGTAGATTCCTCCGGCCAGACCCGCGAAAATCCCGGAAATGATAAAGGCCAGCCATTGGTGCCGGCGCAGATTGATTCCGATCGAATCCACGCGCAAGGCCGAATCACGACAGGCGCGCAGGGTGTAACCGAAGGGGGTGAAAATGATATAGCGTAAAACCAGGATGCCTCCGATACACAGCACCATGGTAAGATAATAGAACACGATTTTGGAATCCGCCCAGTGGGACGGCCAGATACTCAAAATGCCGTCATCGCCGCCGGTGAAATCACCCCATTGAAAGACGATCGACCAGCAAATCTGGGCAAATGCCAGGGTGAGCATCGCAAAGTAAACTCCTGATAAGCGCACGCAGAACCATCCGATGATCACCGCCAGCAATCCGATCAGCAAGGGTGCCAGAAGCAGGGTCAATTCCATCGGCGTGGCTGCATAATGAACCAACAGGGCGGCGGCATAGGCACCCCCCCCGAAAAAGGCGGCATGCCCGAATGACACCATTCCACCCGGCCCGAATAAAAAATATACACTCATGCTGGCGAGGCACAAAATGGCGATTTCCGTCATCAGGATCAGCTGGAACGTATCCGCGAAAAACGGCAGCAGCAGAACCAATGCCAACAACGCCAGCCAGAGTAGTTTGAGCTTTTTGGATGCCGGCTGAAGACGGGATTCGCTCACTTCCGAGGATCTCGCTTCATGGGTTTCGGCTTTTCCCAAAAGACCGTGGGGCCGTATTACCAGTACGACGGCCATTACGAGAAACATCAGAACCAGCGTACTGGCCGGGAAGACCAGAACGCCGAAGGAACTGAACTCGCCAATCAGTACAGCCGCCAGATACGCACCGGTAATGCTTCCCATCCCGCCGACCACGACGACGACAAACGAGGCGGCGATTACATTGATATCCATCATCAGGTCCGCACCGCCTTTGGGCAGTTGAACGGCACCTCCCAGCCCGGCCAGAAAAGACCCCAGAAAAAATACACTCGTAAAAAGTCGGGTCTGATTTACGCCGAGTGCATCCGACATTTCCCGGTCTTCAGTGGCGGCCCGCACCAGAACTCCCCAGCGCGTTCGATTCAACAAAAGCCACAGTCCCCCGAGAATCAAGGGTGCGATGACGATCAGGACCAGATCGTATTCCGGCAGCAGGGCTCCGAAGATGTTGACACTGCCCTTCAACCCCGGCGCTCGTGGACCCAGAAGATCCTCGGCGCCGAAAAACCAGCGGGACAGGTCCTGAATGATCAGAACGATCCCGAAGGTGGCAAAAAGAATAAAGAGCTCCGGGGCCTGGTACAAACGCCGCAGCAGGAAAACCTCCACGATGACCCCGATCAGGCCAACGATCAGCGCGGCGAGTATGATGCTGCTCCAGAATGATAAGATGCCGGTCGGCAAATAGGCAATAATGTAGTAGGCCAGATAGGCGCCTACCATGTAAAATGAGCCATGGGCCAGATTGACGATCCGCAATACGCCGAAAATAAGCGATAAACCGCAGGCGACCAGAAACAAGCCGGAGGCATCCGACAACCCAGTTAGAAATTGTACGATATAAAAACCCAATGTAATGATATCCTAAACAAAGTTAGAAGCACTCTCCAAAAATACAGTACTAATTAGACTTGGTGACGATAAGTTTGTGTCCGTTGTCAGTGGTCTGTTATCAGTCGGGCAAGAGAAATCTGACTGCCTATTTTAAAAACTGACAACATAAAATGGACAACGTACTTTTCTTAACAACCGACCACGGACAACTCACACCACGCATTGTAAAATTTAGCTTGTTTCCATCCACAAATGGCCTTTTTGCCCAATTTCTGGATTGGAAACACCATCCGGCGGTGCCCATCATTGTAAAAGACCCTTTTATGGATGGGCACTAGCTTATTTTCATATATATCCCGGTTATCCAGTTATGACCGGATGTCCCTTAGCCGGGATCTTTATTACTCCTGCGGTCGCATTTTCATTACTTCTTCATCGCTCGGCAGATAATCCTTGCCGTCGGCGTAGTGCCAGTCGACCATGATTCCCTGGCCGTCTTTTAAAGCCGTGGGACCGACGAAGGCACCCATGGTGGACTGATGGTCGATTTTACGGTAGGTGATCGGTCCGAGGATGGAGTCAAAGGTGAGCCCTTCCATGGCATCCACCATTTTCTCGGTGTCGGTGGTGCCGGCTTTTTTCAACAGGTGATAGACGGACATCATCGTGTTATAACCCACCACCGATCCGGTGCGTGGATAGTCGTTAAACTTTTTCTGGTAGGCTTCCACAAATTTCATGTGTGCCGGGGTTTTAATGTCGTACCAGGGATAACCGGTCACATACCAGCCCTCAGGAGCTTCCTCTTTCAGTGGATCGAGGTATTCGGGTTCCCCGGTCAGCAGGCTGACGACATACTTGTCCGTGAAAAATCCCCGCAACTTGCCTTCGCGGACAAACTTCGCCAGATCGCCGCCGAAGGTCACATTATAAATGGCCTCGGGTTTGGCGTCGGCCAGCGCCTGGATTTCAGCGCCGGCATTGATTTTAAAAAGGGCCGGCCATTGTTCGGCGACAAATTCGACATCCGGCCGTTTCTCTTTTAACACTTTTTTAAAGGAAGCCACCGCGTCTTTGCCGTAAGCATAATTCGGTGCAATGGTCGCCCAGCGTTTGGCCGGATTTTTAGCAGCTTCCTCGGCCAGCATGGCGGCCTGCATATAGGTGGAGGGACGCAGCCGGAAAGTGTAGCGATTCCCGTTTTCCCACACCAATGCGTCAGAAAGCGGTTCGGCGGCGACAAACAACACCTTGTTGCGTTTGGCGAAATCCGTCACGGCCAGTCCAACATTGGAAAAGAAGGTGCCCATGAGCAGCGCAACCTTGTCCTTGCGAACCAATTCTTCCGCAACGGTAATGGCCGTTCCGGGTTTGCCGGCATCGTCGCGGGAGATGATTTCGAGCTGCTTGCCCATCACGCCGCCGGAATTGTTGATTTCCTCCAGAGCGAGTTGCCAGCCGTTTCGGTACGGAAAGGTAAAATTGGTTAATTGGCTGTATGTCTGAATCTCACCGATCTTGATGGTATCATCGGCCAGGGCACCCGATGGTGCACCGAGCATCGTCAATGACACGATCGTCAACAAAGCCAGAATAGATTTTGTGAATTTCATGTGCTCCTCCCTTCGGTTAATAAGTTATACAGATTTCACATCCAGATGCTTGTCCACATGTTATGGATGTACTTTACACCGGCTTGATAAACTTTCTGATTTTTGCGGTTATCGCGTAAACGTCCGCCAATGCGATGACCGCACCGACAATGATCCCTTTTTCAGATAGAAAATCCGCCTTTTGACGCGCCCGTTCGATTGCCGCCCGGATCTTTCCGGAACTCAAGGGACCGACTTCCGTCGTGACGAGCACTCCCGTCATATCTGAATTCGGATCGATCCTCTCGGCCGGCACCTGGATGATTCCATCGTCTTTCACGAAACAGGCATTGGCTACGGCGGTAGCGGCGGCATCCGCAACCGAACCATTGCCGGCCAGTACGGTCACCGCCGAGGCAATCCCGCGCGTCAGACTTCGGCCCCCCACACCGCTGGTCGTCACCCCCCAGCTCGGCCGGTCCGGACCCAGATGAATCACATGGGATATCCGCCGGCTGGTTACCTGCGGACGGATACCGACCGTGACCGTTTGGCCTTGGGATATCCGGATGGCGATATCGCCGCCATTGTCCACGATGACTTTTGGCAAACCTTTTTCAAAGAGCCAATCCGCCACGGCATCTGCCAGCGTACCGGCCACCGCCGCCATGGGTGTCAGGTCGCGGTCTCCCACCAGCCCCACGCTTTGCACCATCCGTGCAGCGAGCGCATCCCGCGGCGGGGTTTTGATGTCCGGAAACGGTTGGCTGAGCGTGGTCCGATGTGCAGCAATCCGCTCCAGAAATTCAAACGATTTTTCAGCGGCCCGGCGCAATAAATCGATCTGCGGGATGTCTTCCTTCCAGGCCCGAATGACCAACCGCATCGGCCCGCATTCCGCCAGCACCGCTTCGTCATCCAGCACAACGATGGATTGCTCGTAGGGCATGCCTGTCCTTAAACCCTTTCCCGGCGCACAAGTATTTCCGTCATTCGGAAGTCGCTTACTATACCGAACCTCACCGCCCAGAATTCCGATCTCCTGCGTCCATCATCCATCGTCTCTCATCCCTCGCACTTGTCTTTCCGCCTTAAACGTTGAGCCTTGAACCTTGTCCTCTTTCGCCTCCAACCTCCGACCTCCAACGGCCGCAGGCCTATCTTTCCGCCTTCCGCATTCCCCATTCCGCCTTCTGCATTCTCCATTCCCTCATCCGTCATCTGTCGTCTGTCGTCTGTCGTCTGCCCTTTGATTTCTGACCTCTGATCTCCGACCTCCGACCTCTGTCCTCTGACTTCCGCATCGAAAGGCTTCATCGCTTCCAGATGGCCGCCTATCTCCTCATAATCTTTCAACTCCATGGTGTATTCCAGGGGGCAGATCGTTGCCGGTGTGGGCGTCCAGTAAAAGGAGCCTTGCCGGACCCGCTCGACATCCACCATGAAAGTGATTCCGCCGCCGGGCAATACAAAGCCCGGCGAGCCGCCGACGGTCAGATGGGCCCGAGCTTCATGGACGGCCCGGGTCAATTTGATCGGATAACGGGTGACCCCGGCCCGGGCGCTGCCGCCGGCCCCGGCGGTATAAACGGCGGACACCCTGGAAGGCTCGCAACTGTTCGATATGGCATCCAGCGCAACGCGGGCCTTGTCGGTGATTGGAATCTCCGTGAGCCGGCCGCCGTTTTCCCATTCAAACATGGCCCCGTTTTGGCCGGTGGTTTCCGTGATCAGGATGGTCATGCCCTTCCAGGCGGTATCCGCATCGATCTCCCCGATGATATCGAGCGGTTGAATGATCGATGTCCCGCCCCAGCCGTTGCCATGGTCGCCGAAATAGCGCCCCGGCGTGCTTTCCTTGAATATCAGTTTGACACCGGTGGGTTTGGCGCCGGCAAACTGGCCGGCTACATGCCGGCTCATCTGCCCGGTAATGTGGGAATCCAAAATAATAACTTCGTCGGCCGCCGCGGCCAGAAGCGGTGCAAAAAGGCCCATCGTGGCACTGCCGCATCCGACCCGCATCTTGCTGGCCATCTCGCCATCGATGATCGGAGGCCTGCCGACCTGCACCGTGAGCCGGCTGCCGTTTTCGATTTTCAGTTTCACCGCTTTGCGATTGGCGATATCGGTGATGGCGCGGGCCACCGCGAATCCGTTTTTGCCGGTCAGGCGGTTGACGCCGCCGACGTGCAGCATTTTGGACCCGTATTGCTCGGTTTCGACCATACCGACTTCACGTTTGCCGGCGAAAATCCGGTCACCCTCCCGCCCGATCGGAAGGTCCGTATCGATCTTGACGATCACGGAGCTGTAGCTCAGCGGAACTTCGGTGACCACGGTCACGACATCCACTCCGGCGCGATTTTCCGTCATGATATAGGGAGCGGGCTTGCAGTCCGGATAGGTGGTGCCGGCGCCGATGGCCGTGATGACCGGTTTGCGAATGACTTCCTTGGGATCGGGGCCCACGGTTTGGGCCACATCCCTCATGGACTGCAGCGGCGTCAACCTTTTCAGATGCCCTTCCTCGTTGCGATACCGGTGACAGGCACCGATGCCGCCGGCATTGATCCAGCATTTTATCGGACAGGCGTCGCACTGGATAGCTTCGGCCGGCACGGGTTCGGCAGAGATGATCGCTTCTGCTTCACACACCCGCCGGCATACCCCGCAACGGGTGCACCAGTGATCGTCGATCACCGCCTTTTTTGTCACCAGCTTGACGGCGTCCACCGGGCAATCCCGCACACAAAACCCGCAGCCGATACATTTGTCTGGGTCTACTTTCATTTTGTTCGTTGTAATCGTTAAAGGCCTTCGGCCGTTGGAGGTTTGAGGCGAAAGAAAACCGATGGAAGATGGAAGAAAAAGTAGATTTTTTTAGCGCCAGAGGATCGAATTCGGATCTCTGACCTTTGATCTCTGTCTTCTGACTTCTGATCTCTGTCTTCTGACTTCTGATCTCTGATCTCTGTCTTCTGCCTCCTGTCTTCTGTCTTTTGACTGCTGTCTTCCGCATCCCGCATTCAGACGATCTTCGCTTTCCTCACCGGCGGCGGCGTATTGCGGCTTTTGGACACCACGATTTCACCATCCACCAGCACCATGGAGACGCCGGGCACATCGCCGGCCTCGATAGCCGACAACGCATCGTTGCCCACGGACCCCATGGGAGCGTCCATGATGACCAGATCCGCCTCCAGACCTTCGGCGATCATTCCCCGCGGCAGTTTGTGAACCCGGGCCGTGTTGCCGGTGGCCATGCACAGCGCCTCGGCCGGTTTGACCGCCGACAGACTCGC
This sequence comes from uncultured delta proteobacterium, assembly GCA_963774425.1. Lineage (GTDB taxonomy): Bacteria > Desulfobacterota > Desulfobacteria > Desulfobacterales > JAFDCJ01 > JAFDCJ01. The sequence continues at coordinate 41,055 of CAVZEZ010000040.1, forward strand.
CAGGTGGGCGATGACTCTCAAAACCCCCAGAGGAATGACACCGGTGCCCGAAGGCGCGTCGTTGCCGATGATGACGCGCGCCAGGGCATGGTGCTCGACACACAGATTGGCGGCCTCCACCAGTATCTTCGGATTGCCGCAATGCACCATTTCCAGCGCGAAGTCGGTTTCGACGATGAGGCGTTTGACCTCATCCAGGGCGACAGCCGTAGGTCCGCCGTTGATATGGGAGACAATGTCGGGCGCGGTCTGGATAACCATCTTGGCCGTTACGGTGCTGCTGCCGGGAATGGAAGTGCCGCCGGCATGCATCATGACCGTCAGGCCGCAGGCCTTGGCCCATTGGACCATGGGAGCGGCATCTTCCGGATTTTTGATCGTCCCCAGGCCGACTTCTCCCACCGTGCGCACCCCTTCGCGGGCCATTTCCTCGAAATCCCCGCGGGTCAGCCCTTTTTCCAGGATGACCGCACCCCCGACAACCTTGGCGCCGCCGGGCCTGAAATTGCTAAAGGATTTAGCCGCCAGAATCGCCAGCGCTTTGGTTCCGGCCGGATCTTTCGGTCTTCCGGGCAGATGGACTTCACCCGCGGAAATGAAGGTGGTCACCCCGCCGTGGACTTCGCTTTCAAGAAAACCGATCTGGTTCTGCCGGGGTGTGAAATCCCCCAGCACCACATGGCAGTGTGAATCGAACAAGCCGGGCGTGACTGTCGTGCCGGCGCAATCGATGGTGACATCCGCATCCGAAACATCCAGCACGGCTTCCGGTCCGAATCCCCGGATCTTGCCGTCCTGCACGAGTATCGCATCGCCGTCCAGAACCGGATTGCTGATATCACCACTGACAATCGTTCCGATATTTTTAAGAAGTACGCTCGACATCTTTTACCTCCCCGGGACCGAAACGGCCCGCTTTAATACTGGTTTCAAGAACTCGCTCCAGACTGGCCGGCAGCTCGTATATCCGCCGACCCAGCGCATTGTCCAGGGCATTTAAAATCGCCGGCGCGGTGGGAATCAGGGCCGGTTCTCCCACCCCCTTGGCACCGTAGGGTCCGCTGGGCTCAAAGGATTCCACGATGATGGGCACAATTTCGGGGACGTCGGCACACGTGGGGATGTGATAGTCTTTCATCGAGACGGTGTGGCCCGGCTCGAATTCCTCCATCAGCGCAAACCCGATCCCCATGGCAACCCCGCCGCAGATTTGGCCCTTGACGTTTTCTGGATGAATGGCCCGACCCACATCATGGGCGGCAAAAATCTTTTCGATCCGCACTTCGCCGGTCAGGGTGTCCACCGACAGCAGCACGAGCTGAGCGGCGAAGGCATAGGTGGCGTAGGGAATCCCCTGTCCGGTCGCCGGATCCAGCGGTTCGGTTTCCGGATCGAAGTAGCCCTGCCATTTCAACGGAATGCCTTTGCCGTTGGCATGTCGCGCCAGCGCAGACAATTCGACCCGGTGAGCCGGATTGCGGGAATCCGCCGCGCAGCCGTCCCTGAGGACCAGGGCGGATCTGGGCACCTTCAATTTGTTGACCGCTTCGGTGAGAAGCACGTCGGCCAGCTTCTGTGCGGCCTGCTTGACCGCGTTGCCGGAAATGTAGGTCTGCCGGCTGGCGGAGGTTGCACCGGCATTGGTGGTGCAGCGGGTGTCGGCCACGTAGAGCCGGATGTCTTCCGGGTTGATTCCCAATGTCTCGGCGGCGATCTGGGCCAGCACGGTGGTCGATCCCTGGCCGATATCCGCACAGCCGGTGTACAGGCTGACATTCCCGCCCAAATCGATTTTTATGCGGGTGGTGGACGGATTTTGCACCCCGGTGTTGCCGATGCCGTACCACATGCCTGCCAGACCGATGCCTCTTATGCGGTAGGGCTCACCGGCATGTTTGCGCCAGACGGTTTTGGCCCATTCATAATGCGGTTTTACGGCTTCGAGACAATCGGCGATTCCCACACTGGCCGTCAATTTCTGGCCGGTGGCGGTTTCGGAGCCGGACTTCAGTATGTTCAACATCCTCAGTTCGAACGGATCCATACCCAGCGCCTGGGCCAGCAAGTCCATCTGGGATTCATGGGCCACGGCCACCTGGGGCGTTCCGAAACCGCGCATGGCGCCGCAAAAGGGATTGTTGGTGTACACGCAGCGGCTTTCAATGGCGACATTTTCAATTTCGTAGGGACCGGTGGCATGCACGGCCGCCCGGGAGGCCACGGCAATGCCGTAGGAACCATAAGCCCCCGTATCGCCGATTATATCTGCCTGCAGGGCCAGCAATCGACCGTTGCGATCGGCGCCGGTTTTCAAGGTGATCTCCAACGGATGCCGTTTGGCCGTGGCGACGTAGGACTCTTCCCTGGAGTAAACCATTTTTACGGGCCGTTTCAGGTGCAGCAGGGCCAGGCCGATGAATCCCTGCATATTTAAATCCAGTTTGGAGCCGAACCCGCCGCCGGTGGCGGCTTGGATAATGCGGACCTTGCACTCCTCAAGCCCTAAAAGCCCGCAGACCTCCTTGAGGTCGTAGTGGGGATTCTGGGTCGAGGCGTGGATAACCAGGGTGCCCTCTTCATCGACATAGCCGGCTCCGGCGTCCGGTTCCAGATAGTTGTGCTCGATTCGCGCCGTACGGTACGTCTTTTCGATGACGACGGCACTACGTTCGAAGGCTTGCTCGACATCCCCTTTGACGATCCTGCGGGTTGCCAGCAAATTTCCCTTTTCGTGGACTTTGGGTGCATCGGGTTCAAGTGCCTGTTGGGGTGCAAACACCGCCGGCAGATCTTGGTAGTCGACCTCAATGACATCCAGCGCCCGCTGGGCAGCACGTTCGTTTTCAGCCGCCACCAGGGCAACCGGTTCACCGACCGAGCGAACCTTGCCCTCCGCCAGCAATGGCTGATCCTTGTTGATAATGCCGGTAAGATTTGTGCCGGGGATATCCCGGGCGGTAAAAATCCGGACCACACCCTCAATTTCGAGCGCCTTCCGGTAATCGACGCCGATAATCAGGGCATGGGGTCTGGTGCTCCGCAGCACCTTGAGCGTCAGTGCATCTTCGAAATCCAGATCCGCACTGAAGAGGGGTTCGCCCCGCAACCTGCCCTCAACCCCGATTTTGGGGATGGAATTTCCGATGTGCCGATATTGGTCTTTCATGTCAGGCATAATCTGCAATGTTCGTATGGTCAGTTTCACACAAGCGGAAGCATCATCCTGAAAAACAACCCCTGTACCGCCGGTTGCTTGTAAATAGCGGAGGGCCGGCGGCCGGTGATATCCAGCATCGCTTCGGATAATTTCTTACCTGCTTCCCAAAACAACTTCTCATCCGGAATCCGGCCGCACAAAGCGGCCTCGATCTCCCGAAATCTGCGTGGCGTGGGGGTACACGAACCCAGGGCGAAACGAATAAAGGATATGGTTCGATCGCTTTGCTGCCCCACCATGGCCGCCATGCTCATCCGGGCGATGGCCAGCGCCCGGCGCCGCCCGATTTTTTGGAAATCGGAAAATCCGACATCCGCCGGCCGTGGACGGAGAATGAAGCGGGTGATGACTTCATCCGGTTCCAGCGTGCAATGGTACGGACCACCGGCCATCTCTTCGACGGAGACCTCCCACTGCTCCCGGGGGCTGGCCACCACCGCATGTGCGTCGTGAATCAGCAGCGGCGGAATGGTATCGCCGCAGGGTGAACAATGGGCCACGTTTCCGCCGATGGTGGCAATGTTTCGCACCTGCCGGCCGGCGAATTTTGCGGCGGCTTTTTGCAGGGCGGGTGCGTAGTGGCCGATGATTTCCGATTGGCCGATTTCACTGATCGTGATAGCGGCCCCGATGGTCAATCGCCCTGTATCGAATTCTATCTGCCGCAGTTCGGCCAGTCGGCTCACATCCAGCAAATATCCGGGCAAAAGGCCGCCGGCCCGCATATCCACCATGACATCCGTGCCACCGGCGAGAATCGTCGTTTCCGGCGCGTGATCTTTCATCCAGGCCAGGGCTTCTGCAAGGGTTTGCGGCCTTATGTAGTTTACGTCAAACATGATGGCTCATTTTTATTTGTCATCCTTGCAGCACCTTCCCGCCGCCGCCTCGACCCCGGCAATAATGCTCTGGTAGCCGGTACACCGGCAAAGATTGCCCGCAAGGGCTGAAACAATCTGGTTCCGCTCGGGATTCGGGTTCTCCTGCAACAGTGCCTGGGTACTCATGAGTATACCGGGTGTGCAGAAGCCGCATTGAACGGCATGGTGGTCGGCGAAGGCTTGTTGAATGGGATGCAGTGTTTCACCCCGCTTCAGGCCTTCGACGGTCATAACCTCACAGCCATCTAACCGGGCTGCAAACATCAGGCAGGCATTGACCGCCTTGCCGTCGACGACGATGGTGCAGGCGCCGCATTCGCCGATGCCGCATCCTTCCTTGGTTCCTTTGAGGCGCAAGTAATCTCTGATCAGCTCCAAAGCCGAAATACCCGGTTCGATATCCAGCGATTTATCCTGACCGTTGATGGTAAAACGTAAATGATATCTCTTTTTTTCCATTTGGATCCTCAAACGGATGGCCTCTTTACAGCAGCCAAAGCTCTGATACGCCCCGGCTGCAGGGGGTTCATGGCCGCCTCTTACCGCAACCCGTCTTCGCCCTTGATGTCTTCCACTTTCAGACCGCCCACCCTGGCTGCCGGACGACCGGAATCAGTCACCGCCACAATGAGCACCAATTCGTTGCCGGCGGGAGCATCCGGTACCCTGACTTCCATGGCATCGAAATGGGAACGCACGAAGGCGGCATCCTTATGCCCCAGCGGAACATCGATGGCCACGCCCGGATATCCCCTTTTTTTAGCGGACGGTATCAGGGCTTTGCCGCCGCCGACATTGGCCCGCATGGGCTTTCCAAGCGCCGGATGCATGATGGCGGCACAATGCTCCAGCTCGCCCTTGCTGCCGACGATCGCCCCTTTGCCGTAGCTGTGAACCTTGTCCGGTTCGATCCCCAGGGCGGCGACCGCTTTTTGCGTCAAAACGGCGCCAATTTCCTCGCTCCATTGAATCAACAGGGAAAGATCCTCCTGGTACTCCCCGGCAAACGGGTTTTCAAAGACGGCGGCCGCAGCGGCCTTGCGGGTTGGGGTGTCCAGGCGGACGGTTCCGTCTGCAAAAGTCTCTTCCACAATGGTGTAAATCTTGCGGATCCGGGGGGTGTTTACACTCATTAAGTCCTCCTTGACCGTTAAAGTCGATATTCAGGTTTCCAGTGTCTATCGGATTTTCTCTCGCCGGTGCGCACCGGGAATTGCAAATGGCATGACGCATTGAATTCCCGGCGGCAGATGCCTTTTACCACCTTTCCGTGATCGTCTTCTGGTTGAGAAACAGCCTCAAGGAATCGATTCTGGATTTGGCGACTCCTAAAGCGGACTCGTTTTTAGACCCCAGCGGGAAAAAGGCAAACGGCTGCGGGACCGGCACGTTGATGCCCACATTTCCCACATCGGCTTCTTTCATGAATCTGCGCGCGATGGCGCCGTCTTTGGTAAAAATGCAGGCGGAATGACCGTAATCATCTTTGTTGTTGATCCAGTCGAGCGCTTGATCGAGGTCGCGGGCGCGAATCAAATTAATCACCGGTCCGAAAGCCTCCACTCGGGCAATGTGCATATCCGGATTTACATCGTCTAAAATCGTCGGGCCGATAAAGAAACCGTTTTCGCCGCCATCCACTTTGACTCCGCGGCCGTCGAGTACGATCTTGGCGCCTTCACTGGCGCCCTTTTCGATGTAATCGACCACTTTTTGCCGGCCGCGTTCCGATACCATGGGACCGAGTTCGGTGGACTCATCCAGTCCGTATCCCAGTTTCATGGCGGCTGAAGCCCGGATTAATTTCTCCTTGACGGCATCATAAGCACTGCCGATAAAAAGCAGATTGTCGCTCCCCAGACAGCGTTGACCGGCCATGCCGTAACATCCGCGCAACAACCCGCTCACCACCGCATCGACATCGCAATCCGGCATGAGGACGACGTGGTTTTTGCCATTGCCGTTTATGGAGGCTTCTTTTCCCAGTTTGCCGGCCTGCGAAAAGAGCTCCCGGCCCACTCCCGAGGAACCGATAAAGCCGACCCCCTTGACCGCCGGATGCGCCAAAATTTTTTGATTGACGTTGCTGCCCCCGTATACGAGATTGACCAGACCGGGGGGAAAACCTTTGATTTCTTCCGTCACTTTGAAGATGGCATCCAGGCAGACGGGATCCTCTTTGCTGGGGCTGACCACCACCGGACAGCCGCTGGCAATCGCATACGGCACGTAAGAAGACCAGGCGTGCATGGGAATGTTGTTGGGCGTGATAATCAGAAAAACTCCCCTTGGCTCCCAGTACATCGACTGATCCAGTCCCTTGGCCAGATCCGTGACGCATTCGCCTTTGGTCAGCAGCAGCAGGGCGGAGCATGCAGACTCGATATTTTCGATGCAGCGGCGCACGGTTCCCCGGGCTTCTCCGATGGTTCGGCCGTGATCCTGGACGAGGATACGGCCCAACCGGTCGAAGTGCTCCTCGAATTTTCCCCGCAAGTCAAAAAGATAGCGGGCCTTGTCCCTCAAGGCGACATCCCGCCAGGCGGCGCAGGCCCCGCGGGCGGCCTCGATGGCTGCTTCGATTTCACTGTCGGTCGCCGATGGGAACTCTGCGATCGTTTCACCGGTGGCCGGGTTGACGTCCTCATAGATAAGATCGGACGTCGACTCCACCCAACTGCCGTCAATAAAGAATTTCAATTTGCCGTAATGATTTTGAACTTCAGGTAGCAATGCCATTTTTTTCTCCTCCGTACTTCTGATATAGTGTGTGCTGAATATCGGCACCGTAAAAAGTCAAAAAGGTGATCTTTTTATAAAGATGTTTCGTTTCCGGTGCTTCGGGTTTAGTGAGATATCAGCCTGATATGATGACAAGGTTTCTATACTCATCACCAAACACAAAATACCAAACACATGAGGAATTCGACCGGTTACGAATTCATCAATCTTGGGCAAAAATATTTTTTTTTGTCCTGGCAGCAGCCACAACGCGGCTCCGGGCGGGATTGCTCTCCTGCAACCCGGGCATCGCCAGCAGGACATCCAGGGCCTCCAGGACGTGCTCCTTCATCAGGCGGCAGGCCAGGGCCTTGTCCCTGGCCTGCAGGGCTTTCACGATTTGGCGATGATACTGCAGCGAGGATTGCAGATGCTTTTTGTTCTGCAGCGATCTGTAGCTGAACCGCCCGACCTGGTTGTGGATGCTCACGGCTATTTTTCTCAGACGGTCGTGAGCGGAAATGGTGATGATTATATCGTGAAACCTGTGGTGATATTCCTGATACAGCAGCAAATCAACCGGATCACTGTGGACGCAGGTCTTCATTTGCCGCAATACCGCCTCCAATTCGCCGATCTGCTTTTCGGAAATATCATCTATGGCCAGGCCGACCGCCAGTTCATAGAGCGCGGCCTTAAGCGTGTAAGCTTCCCAGACATCCTTAGCGGTCATCTCGGTGACAAAGACCCCCCGGCGCGGCCGCTTCATAACCAGCCCCTCGCTTTCCAGGGCTTTGAAAGCCTCCCGAATCGGCGGACGGCTGATGCCCAGCCGCATGGCGATTTCTTCCTCCTTGAGTTTTTGACCGGGCTCGTATTCGCCTTTAATTATCCATAATTCCATGTGGCGCTTGGCCAGATCGACGATGGATTCAATTTCCATAGCTGATCTGTCTGCTTGGCCTGATGTGGGTGAGCCGGCAATCTTTGAGAATGAGGAATTCATGACTTGGCAACTAGTATGTCGAAGGCTTAAATTATGGCCCCAACTCCGAGATTGGGCCAAAAGATTATTTTAAGATAGCCTCTATTGTTAAAGTTTCCTATCGCCCTTTCGACAATCGAGTCCATCTCCCGGGTTATATCTTCGGGCAAATTGGCCGGCGCCGCCTTTTTCAAAAGGTCATCGCAATACTCCGTCTCGCGGCTGATCAAGTCATTTTGCCGGTTATCCTGCCAACCGTCTCGGGTCATTTTTTTTGTATATTGTCTACAATAAACATTTGAGCCGTGTCAATAAAATAATCCGCCCTGAATCGGCGACCACCGGCAGCGCAGGCGCGTGAGGAAGACATCTGGCAGGCCCCGCACTGTGGGTGGCTGCAAATTATTTTAAACTACGGCCCAGGCTTCAATTTCAATCAGCCAATCGGGCGAAGCCAGGCGCTTCACCTCCACCAAAAGACTCCATCCGCTCATCCAGTTACATTTAAAGATCGGATTTAATGACAATACCTTTGGCTTTCATTTCCTCCAGGGCCTCCTTCGTCGTGTCCGGAGCGACCCCTTGGCATAACCCTTCGATGACCGTCACCTTGTAGCCGGCCGCCGCCGCATCCATGGCGGTCGCCTTTACGCAGTAGTCGGTCGCGATCCCGTAAATGATAAGCTCTGTGATCCCGTTTTGCTGCAGAATGCGGTTCATTTCCGTTTGAGCTCCACCGTCATCCTGAAAGCCGGAATAGCTGTCGTAGCGCCTATCCCGGCCCTTTTTCACCATGGCCTGAAACATGTCATTGTCCACCAACACTCCGGCGTTTTCGGTTCCCTGCACGCAATGCGGCGGCCAGAGTACCTGAGTTCTCCCTTCGATTTGAATTAATTCAAAGGGCTTTTTGCCGGGATGGTTTGAATAAAAGGAGATATGATCGGCCGGGTGCCAGTCCTGGGTGCCGAAAACGGGATAGCCCCTGGCGTTTAACTCCCGGGTGGCGAGCCGGATCTTGTTGACAAAAGCTTTGTCCGTTCCCGCTACGGCGAGCGAGCCGTTTTTATATGTGGTGAAATCGCCCTGTAAATCAACCACAATGACGCCGATTTTCTTTTCTGCAGGAACCGGTGTGCTGAAAAAAAACATAAAAGCCGCCGATACCAAAAAGACGATAATTGATGCTTTCATGACATGGCCCTCCTTTTTTAAATTTTTAAGATTCGTTGTCCGCCTATCGCTTTCGCTATTGTCCACGGATCAAAAAAACGTATCAAGAGGCTGTAAAAAAGGTCAACTAAAGTGGAAATGGAAGAAAAAGATGAAACTGAAATGAATAATCGAGTCATTGTGGACTTATTTTTCAGCTTACCGACCCAGGCAAAACGGGAAAATTACCCTGATGGGCATCGATACCCTAGCCGGTGCCTTCAACAATCCCGTTGAATCTCAGTCCCAGCTTCGTACGTTTCCCTGCTGTGTGCCGATTTCTTGATTTCTATTGCGCTGTATTCAGTTTCCAGAATTTTTCAGGCTACATTCCTAAATAAGCTTTCTGGACCTTGTCGTTGGCAATAAGGTTTGGGGCCGTATCTGAAAGGATCACCCGGCCGGTTTCCATCACGTAGCCACGGTGGGCCACTTTTAAAGCCATATTCGCGTTCTGTTCGACAAGGAAAATGGTGGTATTGCTTTCGGCGTTGATTTTTTTTATGATACTGAAAATTTGCTTTACAATGATGGGGGCCAGACCCAAAGACGGTTCATCCAGCAAAAGAAGCCGGGGTTTGGCCATCAAGGCCCTGGAAATGGCCAGCATCTGTTGTTCGCCTCCGCTCAACGTGCCGCCGGCCTGATTGCGTCTGTCGGCCAGAATCGGGAAGAGTTCATATATATAATCGATATCACGCCTTATTTGCTCTTTATCATTCCTTAAGAATGCGCCCATGTCCAGATTTTCCGCAACGGACAGAAAAGGGAATATCCGCCGGCCTTCCGGCACCTGACAGATCCCCAGGGCGACAATATTGTTGGGCGGCATATCCTGAATCGGCTGGCCCAGAAAGAGAATTTCACCGGACCTGGCCGGAACGAGACCGGATATAGACATCAAAGTGGTGGATTTTCCGGCTCCATTGGCGCCGATCAGAGCAATGATCTCGCCTTCGGCGATCTCCATGTTGACTTCTTTTAAGGCCTGAATGTTTCCATAATAGGTTTTTATATTCTTGAGTTCAAGCATCTACATCTTCTCCGAGGTAAGCCTTGATCACCACGGGGTTGTTTTTAATCTCTTCCGGTGTGCCCTGGGCGATTTTTTTGCCGTAGTCAACCACATAAATTCGATCCGACAAACTCATCACCAGCTTCATGTCATGTTCGATCAATAAGATGGAAACCTTTTCCCGATCGCGCAACTTGACAATCAATTGATCAAGTTCTCTGGTTTCCTGAGGGTTCATGCCGGCAGCCGGTTCGTCCAACAACAGCAAGAAAGGCTCGGTGGCCATCGCCCGTGCAATTTCAAGCCGGCGTTGGGCACCATAAGGAAGATTTTTGGCAAACTCATTGACAAATTTCCCCAAGCCGATCTTTTCCAGGACGGCATAGCTGTCGGCGACAATTTTCTCCTCTTCCATCCGCGTGGATTTTCCCTTTATAACGGCGCCGACAATGCCCGCGGAAGCGCGGCAATGACGACCGATCATGACATTTTCAAGCACCGTCATATTCTGGAACAATCGGATATTTTGAAACGTTCTGGCAAGACCGGCTTTGGTGACATAATTCGGCTTTAGGCCATTTAGTTTCTTTTTTTTCCTGTCGGGCGGCCGAATTAACATCTCTCCCTTGGTCGGAGAATATATTCCTGTTAAACAATTGAAAAAGGTGGTTTTACCGGCTCCGTTGGGACCAATGAGAGCGACAATTTCACCCTGGTAAATTTCCATGTCCAGGCTTGCCAGCGCACGCAGACCTCCAAAATCCATTGTTAAATTATTTACTTGTAATATTGGTTCCATATTCCGAATTTACTGCATCCAGGAAAGAAGCGAATGAAAGAAAAAATTCTTGGCATAATGCTAAAAGTGTTGGTATTTATGATTTTCCCCATGCTTGCATATATTTTAAACATTCACTTTAACCGGTTAATGTCGCTTCGGCTCCGGGCTCATCCGGTTTCGGGCCTTTGAATTGATATATTCTGCGTGATTGAGTGACAATCCCCCCGGGGCGAAAAACCATCATCACGACCAGAACAGCGCCGAAAACCAGCAGGCGATATTCGGAAAAAACACGCAGATACTCCGGCAGCAGGATCAGGATCATCGCTCCGCAAATAACGCCCAGGATGGAGCCCATGCCGCCTAAAACGACTACGCACAGAATGATGATGGATTCCCACAACGTGAAACTGGCCGGATTGATAAAAGTGGTTTTAGCAGCAAACACGACCCCGGCCATACCGGCCCAGGTTGCGCCCATGGCAAAGGCGCTGAGCTTGGTCTTTGTTTTGTCGATTCCCATGGCCTGGCAGGCCACTTCATCCTCCCGCAGGGCAATCCAGGCCCTGCCGATCCGTGAATCTTGCAAGCGCCTGACGACGAATATCGTAAACAGCACCAATAAAATTATCACGAAATACATATAGACGGTTACTTCCTCCAGTGACATCTGGATACCAAAAAATCCCGGGCGCGGGATGTTGGCAATGCCGCTGGGGCCGAACGAAAAATCATTCCAGTTTTCCATTATAAGCCTGATAATTTCTCCAAAACCGAGGGTCACAATCGCCAGATAATCACCTTTTAAACGCAGTACCGGAAAACCCAATAGAACACCGAAAATCAGGGCCACTCCGGCACCAATCGGAAGCGCCACCCAAAAGCCGATCCCGTAATGGATGTTCAAGAGTGCATAACTGTAAGCCCCTACCATATAAAAGGCGACATAGCCCAGGTCCAGCAAACCCGCCAGTCCCACCACGATGTTCAATCCCAGACCCGTAATCACATAAATCAATGCTGTAATCATAATATTGGTCTGGTAAAGCGAGAAGATGAAAGGAAAGATCAGGACAAAAATGCATACGGCAATCAAGGCGGGAATATAAAAACGAGGGTCACGGGCGATCCGACGGTTCCAGAGCCCATGGCCGCCATCTTCGCTATCGGCTTTTTTTTGACTACGTTCCTTACGCTTCAGGAAATAGCGCCAAAGAAAGGAAAGGAAAAAACTGCCGATGCCAACCATAAACATCCGTTCCCAGCGCCATTGCACGATATTTTCGACGGTGTTGACCCGGATGACCATTATCGGGAAGGTCAAAAACATAAACCAGATGGAAACCAGAAATGATCTTTTTATTTCTTCAAAGGTCTTCAAGCCAACTCCTTCGGAGCGAAGTCAATGGTCATGAGCGATCTAAAAATATTTTCTTGGGCACGCCATATTAAGTTCTCGACATAGGTGAGGTCGTCTGCGGCTTAAATTGGGTCCCCACCGATCTTGAACTAAAATCTTTATTTTGAGACGGCTTCTATAACTAGTGCCCATCCATCAAAGGGTCTTTTACAATGATGGGCGCCTGATGGTGTTTCCAATCCAGAAATGAGAATTTTTGCCCAAGTTCAAGGAAATCAAGTCCTTGCGCGGAGGCGTAGCTTGCTACGCCGCACAAGCAAGGGCGCAGATTGACGCAGAAATCGGGCAAAAAGGCCATTTGTGGATGGAAACTAACTAGTAATTTTTCAGGCAGCGAATATCCACCGATTCTAAAGAGCTTACGCGCCATCACTCACCGTGAAGACGCTAAACTTTCGTCGTATCCGAGCGTCCCAGGATCCCCGCCGGTCTAAAGATCAAGATGACAACTAGAATAATAAAGGCAAAAACATCCTCATAATCACTGGAAATAAAACCAGTGAAAAATGATTCGGCACAGCCCAAAACCAAACCTCCCAGAACCGCTCCCGGCATACTGCCGATACCGCCGAGTACGGCGGCCACGAACGCTTTAATGCCGGCAATAAAGCCGATATAAAAGTTAATCTGGCCAATATGGGAGGCAATCAAGACCCCCCCGATAGCGGCAGTTGCCGAACCCACGATAAAGGTGACGGAAATCACCCGATTGACATCCACTCCCACCAGCATGGCCATATCCCGGTCCTGGGCGGTTGCCCGCATGGCTTTTCCGATCCGAGTGAATTTAATCAAAATGGTCAACAGGACCATGACGATTGCAGTGGTCACAATAATAATGACTTCCGGCGTACTGATAAGATAGGCGATGGGTTCCAGGATTTCAAGATCAGGGATAAGACTTGGAAACGGCATAAAATCCGAGGTTTGGGCCAGCAGGACATAGTTCTGCAGGAATAATGACATGCCGATGGCGCTGATCAGGGCCGACAGACGCGGTGCGTGCCGCAACGGTTTGTAAGCCACTTTTTCCAGCGTATACCCATAGGCCATAGAGTAAACAACGGCCACAACCGAGGCTATGAAAAGGATGGCAATCTCATTCCATCCCAAAAAACTCAGGGTGCTGGCGACAATCAGTGCCGTGAAGGCCCCTATCATGTAAACTTCGCCGTGGGCAAAATTGATCAGCTGGATGATACCGTACACCATGGTGTACCCCAGAGCAATCAGGGCGTAAATGCTCCCGCGGGTCAGACCGCCGAGAAAGAGTTCAAGAATATATTCCATTTAAGACTGTATCGCTCCTGAAAAGAGGCCTCTGCGGAACCTTGTTTTTAAGTCAATTTTTAAAACGTGGCTTTTTTGATCCCGACCCCCGGAAAACATCTATGACTTAACGGGCCGGCAAAACCGATTTATCCAAAGCTCTGACGGAAATTTACGAATGCGAATATAAATCAGGGGGCAAGCCTTTCGAAAAGACCTGCCCCTGATTCCTTCATCATTCCCGCTGGATAGTTACTTCAATTCGACATAAGCGCCGTTCTTTACCTGGTACATGGAGAACCCGACGCCGGTGGCATCACCGCGCTCGTCAAAATGAATGCTTCCGAGGGGCGTATCGACATCCTTGGTTCTCAGAGCCTGAGCCACGGCGTCGTAATCCGTGGAACCGGCCTGTTCCACCGCATTGAGCAAAGCCAAGGTAGCAGCATACGCATTTAAGAAGAATGCTCCCGGATCAGCGCCGTAGGCCTTTTTGTGGGCTTCATTAGCGGCGATGGCCATGGGATTTTGAGAAACATCCTTGGGTCCGGTGGCGTAAACTCCCTCTGCATATTCTTTGGCGACTTTGATGAAGGTATCATCCTTAACGCCATCGTCGGAAATAAAAATGGTGTCCATCCGTTTTTTTCGCATCTGGGTGACGATTTTGGAGGCTTCCGGATGATAGCCACCGAAAATGACGGCTTCAGCACCGGATCGTTTAATTTTTTGAACTACCGCAGAGTAATCAACTGCACCGGGGGTGATTCCTTCATACAGCACAACCTCGGCCCGCGGATCTTTTTCCAGAAATTCTTTAGCGAATTCTGCCAGTCCTTTTCCATAATCGCCTTTGTCATGCAGCACGGCAATTTTTTTCAGTTTCAGGACATCGAGAGCAAAGTCGACCTCCAGTCTGGCCTGGGCGTCATCCGAAGCGATGGTTCTGTAAAAATTGGGATAGTCACCGCTCTGCGTGAGATCCGGATTGGTGGCCGAAGGCGACATGGCGATAATTTTTGAATCTTTGTAAATACCGAGTGCAGCCTTCGTGGCACCACTGCAGATATGTCCCAAAACGATATCAACATCTTCAGAAATCAGCTTCGTTGCGGTGTTGGTTGCCACCTCCGGCTTGCAAACATCATCTTCAACCAGAAGCTCGACCTTTTTCCCAAGAACGCCGCCTTTTGCATTAATATCTTTGACAACGAGTTCTGCCGCCTTTACCGTGGGAATTCCGTAGGATGCCAAGTCTCCACTGTGAGGACCGGCAACACCAAGCTTTATCGTATCCGCTGCCAGTGAAGGTCCCGAAACAACTGCCAGAAACAATCCTGCCATAAAAAGGACAGTCAGTTTTCTAAAATGACTTTTCATAAATTTTCCCTCCTTAAAAAAGTTAATTTTCGAGCACAATTACCCTGAATCCCCCCTAACTTCAAAACATTTGGAAAATCAAGCCTCATATAGAACGGTGAGCAATACTATCAGGTGACCCGGGATAACAGAATAATCAATTCCAGTCAAGATCCAATATCGATTTTTCAACTCCCTAAAAAATTGTTTGCGGATCAACCCTGATGTCTGTATAAAAAACACATCAAACCTGTTATGCTTATTTCAGGCAAAATCATCACCATCATAAATCAGGCTAAAGGACAATGGGCTTAAATTTTGCGAAAAGTCGGATTGTTTGTAAAGAAGGACAGGAAGGCCGTTAATAAGGCCGATAAATTCGAGTCCTGGCTGGCCGCTAAAAGTATTGAAGTGGTCCGAAAAGAAAGCTCGCCTCCGGTAATTCATTCAACCAGGAGAGAACGGGATGCCGCGCCGCCGGATATGTTCTGTGTTTTTGTACTCGGAGGTGACGGCACCTTCCTGAGTGCCGCCCGCTGGATAGGGGACCTCACCATACCGGTGATGGGAGTCAAATTCGGAAAAATCGGATTTCTGGCGGAAACGTCAGCCAGGGATTTATTTTTGGCGGCCGATAATATTCTGGACAATGATTATACCATCGACCGCCGCATGCGTCTGGATGTCCGGGTGATACGGGACGGCAGCGACATGATCCATGAGACGGTGCTCAATGATGTGGTGATCAACCGGGGTGCCCTGGCCCGCCTGGCCAGCATCGTGACCTACATCAATGACGATTACCTGACCACTTTCAAGGCGGACGGACTGATCATCGCAACGCCGACGGGGTCCACCGCATATTCTCTCGCTGCCGGCGGTCCGGTGATTCATCCGGAAGTTCCGGGTATTTTGATCAGTCCCATTTGTCCCTTTACCCTGACCAACCGACCGCTGATCGTTCCGCACTCCATCGATATCAAGTTCAAGCTCGAAAAAGGGGCCTCGGATATTATGCTGACCTTCGATGGACAGAAGGGCTTGGATATGACCGATAAAGACACCATCATTGTCCGCAAAAGCCCCCATCCACTCAGCATGATCACCCTGCCGGGACAACACTATTTCAATGTTTTGAAAACAAAGTTAAGGTGGTCCGGCGGAAGGGTATAGTCCCATGAAACAAGCTCTCGCCACCGCGATGATCATCGCGATTTGGTTCCTGATGCCCATTTCCGGCAAGGGCGCCAATCTCAGTTCGGTGGTGGAATTCAGGGAAAACGGAAGTATCGACTGGACCGCCGGTGTGGTGGAAGCCAAAGGCGTCGGGACGCCCGCAACATACGCCTACCATCCGCACTCTCCAACGCTCCAGGATGAGATTATAGCCGACGCGAGAAACAAGGCGGGCCATAATCTGCTGGAAACTTTGGTCAGCCTGCGGATTAATTCCCAGAGCCGGGTCATCGATGTGGTTGAAAATTATCCATCCCTGATGATCGAGTTGAAAAATATGGCCCACAAAGCACCGGAAATTGAAAGGCTGAGAAAATATTCGTACGACGGGGCACTGGAGGTATGGTCTCAAATAAACCTCAGCGGCGGCTTTTCCCAACTTTTTCTACCGCCTGAAATCAGGCAGATCGAGCCCATCAGGCAGGTTCCGACTTCCGATAACCACGTCAAACCTCGAACCTCGCTGCGCATGGCGGAGATCTTTTCCGGCATGGTGGTGGATGCCCGGGGTATTCAGGCAATTCCCGTTCTGGCGCCAAAGATTTTAGATGAGAATCTGGAAGAGGTCTTCGGGCCGGCGCATGTCAGCCGGGAGTTTGCCGTCCAGCGGGGTCTGGTCCGATATATTATCAGCCTCGAAAAGGCCAAATCCCATCCGCGGGTGGCAGACAATCCACTGATCGTCAAAGCGCTGAAAACCCTGGAACCCGGACGCTGTGATTTCGTCATCAGCAACGCGGATGCCGCCAAAGTGCGCAGCTCCTCGGAACATCTGCTGTTCATGCGGGAATGCCGGGTGCTGATCGTTCTGGATTCCTTAGGTTCCCATCTCCCATGAAGCCAGATATTTGTTCTGTTCCGCCGTCAGTTTGTCGATGATAATTCCCATGGCGGCCAGTTTTTCCTTGGCAATCATTTTGTCAATTTTTTCGGGCACCGGATACACTTCTTTATCCAGAGGAGCTTTGAGCTTCACCATGTATTCGATGCTCAGTGCCTGGTTGGCGAAACTCATATCCATGACACTGGAAGGATGGCCTTCGGCCGCCGCAAGATTGATCAGCCGACCCTCACCCAGGATATTGATTCGGCGTCCATCTTCAAGCGTGAATTCTTCCACAAAAGGTCGGATGTAACGGCTGGCTTTCGCAATCTTTTTCAATCCCTCGAGGTCCAGTTCCACATTGAAATGACCGGAATTGGCGACAATGGCACCGTCTTTCATCATGGCAAAATGCTCTTTACGGATCACATTGATGTCTCCGGTCAGTGTGCAGAAAAAATCACCGATTCTGGCTGCCTTGCGAATCGGCAAGACCGAAAAGCCGTCCATAACGGCTTCGAGTGCGGCCAACGGATCGACCTCGGTTACGATAACTGCGGCCCCCATGCCACGAGCCCGCATGGCAACGCCCCGACCGCACCAACCATAACCGCAGACGACGAAATGGGACCCGGCCAGCAGCCGGTTCGTCGCCCGGATGATGCCGTCGATGGTGCTCTGACCGGTACCGTAACGGTTGTCGAAAAAATGCTTGGTTTGGGCATCGTTGACCGCGATAATCGGATATTTCAATACGCCATCGGCGGCCATGCTTCTGAGTCGGATGATACCGGTGGTGGTTTCCTCGGTGCCCCCCCGTACGCCTTCTATCAGCTCCTGTCGCTTGGTATGCAGAACCGAGACCAAATCGGCGCCGTCATCCATGGTAAAATGAGGCGTGGTATCCAGCACTGCATTAATGTGCTCGTAATACGTTTTGTGATTTTCTCCCTTGATGGCAAAAACCGGAATATTGTCATTTTTGGACAGGGATGCGGCCACATCGTCCTGGGTGCTCAACGGATTTGAGGCACACAGGGAAACGGCGGCGCCGCCGGCCTTGAGGGTTTTCATCAAAGATGCCGTTTCAGTGGTAACGTGAAGGCAGGCACCGATGCGCACCCCTTTCAGCGGCTTCTCCTCCGTAAACCGCTGTAGGATACGGTTCAATACCGGCATGCTCTGGTTTGCCCATTCGATTCGCAGAGCACCATCCTTGGCCAATTTAATGTCTTTGACATCATATTTCATAATCTATATATCTCCTGTGTTGTGATGTATCCGAGCATGGGAGGTCCGGCTGTTCATGCCGCCTTCGGAGACGGCGACGGGCCGGTTTACAATCCAGCCATTTCCCTGATGATATCGGCCTTGTTCGTTTTTTCCCAGGTAAATTCAGGTTCGCTTCTTCCGAAATGCCCATAGGCGGAGGTTTTGCGGTAAATGGGACGCAGCAGATCGAGATATTCTATGATGGCAGCCGGTCTCAAATCGAATACTTCCTTGACAATACGTTCCGCCTGCTGTTTGGGGATGACTCCGGTACCCATCAGATCGACCATCACGGACACCGGCTCGGCCACACCAATGGCATAAGCGACTTGCACTTCGCATTTTTTGGCTACGCCGGCGGCCACGATATTCTTGGCAATGTGCCGGCCCATGTACGAGGCGCTGCGGTCCACCTTGGATGGGTCTTTACCCGAAAAACATCCGCCTCCATGGCTTCCCTGCCCGCCGTAAGTGTCGACGATTATTTTCCGTCCGGTCACACCACAGTCCCCCATGGGGCCTCCGATAACAAATCTTCCGGTGGGATTGATAAAATAGCGGGTATCCCCATCGGTCATGTTATGGGGTATAACTTTTTTAATGACCTCTTCGATAATGGCCTCTCGAAGGTCTTCGTAAGTAACATCTTCTTTGTGCTGGGCGGAGATCACCACGGCATCCACGCGTTTGGGGGTTCCGTTTTCATATTCTATGGTCACCTGGGATTTTCCGTCGGGGCGCAAAAAGTCGAGGGATCCATTTTTGCGTACAATGGCCAGTCGCCGACAGAGTTTGTGGGCAAAGGTAATCGGCATGGGCATTAGCTCGGGGGTCTCATCGGTGGCGAAGCCGAACATCAAACCCTGATCGCCTGCACCCTGTTCTTTGTGAAGCCCTTCACCTTCGTTAACGCCCTGGGCTATGTCCGGCGACTGGCGGCCGATGCTGGAGATGACCGAGCAGGTCTGATAGTCGAAACCCATCCGGGAGGAAGAATACCCGATATCGCGGATGGTATCCCGCACGACCTGGGGCAGGTCCACATAGCAGTCGGTTGTAATTTCTCCGGCAATAAATGCCAGGCCGGTTGTGACCAGCGTTTCGCAGGCCACGCGACATTTTTTATCCAGCGCCATAATGTTGTCCAGCACTGAATCCGATATGGCATCCGCCACTTTATCCGGATGCCCTTCCGTCACCGACTCGGAAGTAAAAAAATATCTTTCCGTTCCCATAGATTATCTCCTTGACTCATTTTAAGTGTCCCATACCGGAAGATCACAGCGCTTCCCTGACCATCCGCCACGCCGCCATCCAGCTGATCCCCGCGCAGCCGTCCGCAGCGCATGGGTTTTCGCTGGGAGACCGGGATTTTATGTCTGAATAAATGGTGAATTTTATCTGACCAAATAAAATAAGTCAACACCTGGATTATTGGACATATCGGACGATCTGAAGTGGGCGTAGCGCTTTTGTCCGGCACGAATGTGTGGTATATATGCAAACAGGATTTGAAAAATATTCGGTAGCGATTTGATTTGAAAAACGGCTGTCCGCCGCAATGAATGGGACTATAAATGAATCGGGTTTCCTATTATCTCTGGCTGCTGATCGCCTTAACCGCCGTTGTTTCGGCTGCGCAATTTGCAGCCGTCGTGGCGGTGAATGCGGCGGAAGATGCGGTCGTCACCGTCACAACGGCCTGGCCCGTGGATCGCGCCCGGCCGGGCGATTCGACGATGCTGGCGATTGTCGCCGATATCAAGGAAGGCTTCCACATCAATGCCGATCCACGGCAGGCCGGACCGTCCGATGATTTCACACCCTATCCGACCCGGGTCACTGTTATAGAGGCCACTAAAGGCATCATTACCGAACCGCCCCGCTATCCGCGGGCCGTACCCATCGGGGTGGCCTATACCGCACAGCCGTTGATGTCCTTTGAGGGCCAAATCGTTATTTATCTGCCGATCAAACTTGAAGAATCCATGACCCCCGGCAAATTGACTCTGGGGTTGGAATTCGGATACCAGGCTTGTGCGGATAATTACTGCCTCTTGCCTCGCAAAATCAGACTGGAAGATTCACTCGATGTGACTGCCACCGGAGCCGGCGCTTCCCAAATAAACAGTGATTTGTTTGCCGTCTCCACCCAGCAGGCGATCGACTTACCCCGCAGCGTGGATTTCGGTTTTTTCGGCTGGAATTTTTCGATCGATATTTCTTCCGGCCCGGGCATGGCGCTGCTGCTGCTCACCGCTGCACTGGGCGGCATGCTGCTCAATTTCACACCCTGCGTGCTGCCGTTGATACCCATAAAAATTATTAGCCTTTCTCATGTATCAAAAGACCGTCGACAATGCTTTTTACTGGGGCTCGCCATGTCGCTGGGTGTCTTGGCCTTCTGGATGATACTGGGCCTGACGATCTCCCTGGTAAGCGGTTTCAGCACCACCAATCAGCTATTTCAATATCCCGCTTTTACCATCGGCGTCGGCCTCGTGATCGGGGTAATGGCCTCCGGTATGTTTGGTTTTTTTTCAATGCGGCTGCCCAACTGGGTTTATATGATTAATCCGGAACAGGACACATTCAGGGGCTCATTCGGGCTGGGAATTCTTGCGGCAATCCTGTCGACACCGTGCACGGCGCCGTTTATGGGCGCCGCGGCGGCCTGGGCCGCAACCCAAACGGCGGCAACAACGCTGGCCACTTTTGCCGCTATCGGCACCGGAATGGCGCTTCCGTATCTGATGCTGGCCGCGTCGCCGGGCTGGGTGCAGAAAATGCCGAAAACAGGACCGGCCAGCGAATTGATAAAGCAGATCATGGGGCTTTTCATGCTGGCTGCGGCGGCTTATTTCATCGGCGTCGGGGTCGAGTCGCTTTTTTCCTCCCCGACGTCTCCCCCAGGCAAAATATACTGGTGGCCGGTGATGTTGTTTTGCATGGCCGCCGGCGGCTGGCTGACATATCGAACCATCCGTATTTCGCCAAGTGCCTGTTTAAAAACGATTTTTGCCGGCATTGGCCTAATCGTTGCCGCCACCTCCGTGTGGGCGGCGGTACGCCTGACCGATCGGGGGCCGATTGATTGGATCTATTATTCCCCCCCGAAATTCGAGGAATCGGCCGCCGACCGGAAAATCATCGTTTTGGTTTTCACCGCCGAGTGGTGCCTGAACTGCAAGGTGCTGGAACAAAGTGTTTTGAAACATCCCAGCATCGTCAATCTGTTAAAGCGCGAAACAGTCGTACCGATGAAGGTGGACATCACCGGCAACAACCCTGCCGGCAAGGCCAAACTCCAGGAGGTTGGCAGCCTGACCATTCCGCTTTTGGTCGTCTACTCTCCAGATGGTGACCTCCTGTTTAAAAGCGACTTTTACACCGTCGACCAAATTTTAGATGCGGTCAACAGAGGGCTTTTAATCTCCGCAAAGCCTGCTTTGCCCCGATAACTGCGACGGCACGGAACTGTCAGCTGACGGCCGCGAGCACGCACCGGTATGAGAATACCGGCCTAAACCATCCCTGGATCTGCAATGCAGTAATCCGTCCGAAACCCTTCATTCGGGCGGAAGCGAAATTCGCCCCCCTTGATGGCTCTGATTTGCCGGAGCCGCCTGCGCTTTTATAGTTGCGTCATACAACCGTCTTCATGAGGATAAAATTGACAAATCCCTTGTAATCTCAGATAATGTAAGAGTTATGATTTTTAATTAAACTTCGGATTGATGTCTGATTTGCCCTGAAAGATGCCCGCCTGACAGACCGGCGCCGAAATCCTGATTGCGAATGTATTCCGACAGGATCTGCAATAAAGGCAGCGGAGAAGATAAGAGAGGATTCCAAAATGGCCAGCATCCGAACTCTGGAGCGTAGGTTCGGCAAACTCGCGGTAAAAAATGGGTTTGCCACAAAACAACAAATTAACCTGGCGCTCAAAGAAAAGAAGCGGCTGGCTGCCGGCGCCCAAGCCCCCTTCCTCGCTGATATTCTGATTCAACAGGAAGTGATCACGCAGGCTCAGAGGGATGCCATCGTCGAAAATCGCGAGGATTTCAAGGAAAAGCTGGCGCCCTCCGTCCCTCAGGAAACGGATCAAACGGAAGAAGGTCTTACAGGCATTAAAAAAGTCCGTAACAACTCTGGATATGAGCTGACGATTACCGCAGATAAAATGGCGGGATATATATGCCCTCTGGAATCTCCTGCGCCCCAGACGAGTCTGGAGTCGATTAAAGACCTTATCCAGTCGGAGAACATAACATTCGGCATCGTAGATGATGAACGCATCAGGCAATACCTGGCTTCCGAACCGATCATGGAAGAGCCATGGTTGATCGCCGAAGGCAGTCCGGTCGTTCAGGGCCAGCCGGCGAAGGTCAAATACTATTTCGATACGAATCCGCTCAAAGCGGGTACAGTGGATGACTCGGGCGCCATTGATTTCAAAAACCGGGGCAAAATTCCCTTCGTCGAACAAGGGACCGTTATCGCTGAGATAATTCCACCCGTAAGGGGCCAGCCGGGCAATGACATTTCTGGCAACCCCATTATGCCTGACGAGTATCATGAAATCATTTTGTCTTGTGGAGAGGGTGTCGATCGGCAGGAACAAGATCCGCTAAAATTTGTCGCTTTGACAAAAGGACACCCCACGCTTGTGAATGACACCACCTTGTGTGTTTCAGAAGTTTTGACAATTTCCGGCGATATCGGCATTGAAACCGGCCACGTCGAATTCGACGGAGAAATTCATGTGGCAGGCAGCGTACAGGAAGGATACCGCGTTCGCAGCAGGACGCTGAGGGCCGATGAAATTTTTCGGGCGGATGTACAGGTCGACGGCGATATCACCGTCGCCAAGGGAATCATCGGTGCAAAGGTCCGTACCGACGGATCGATCAAGGCAAAGCATGTTCGCGACACCGTCCTTGATGCCCTGGGCGATATCAACATCGAAACGGAGGCCTATGAATCCAGAATTGGCACCAACGGGGTCTTTGACATCGCCGGCGGGACCATTCTGTGCTCCAGGGTATCCGCCATGCGTGGCATCCATGCGGCAGCCATAGGAAGGGAAGGCTCCGTCCCCTGCGAACTCGTTGTCGGCGTAGACAACAGGCAGGAGGGGAAAATCGAGCGGATAAAACTTGAAATAGCGGAGAAAGAAGCGGAACAGGAAGTCAGCCGATCCCAAATCAAGGAACTAGAGGATGAACAAATAGCCCTGGAGACCAAATTGGGAGAATTGATCCGAAAAGAAGAATCCACAACCCGCCGGAGCCTTTCTTTATCGGCGACATTTGAGAAATTCAAAGCGGCCAATGATCGCCAGAATATCATCAAATTATTGCAGCTCATCAAACACACGAATCAGGAACTTGACGAGGTGAAGGCGGAAATGGTGACGGTTCTGGATGAACAGGACCGCCTGGACAACAGGATCCAGGAATGCAGGATGCAGATTCGCGAATCGGAAGCGCTCATCGAAGAACTGGGCGAGGACATCGACAGCATCATCGAGTTGGCGAAGATGAGAAACAGCGCGGCGGTCGTCAAGGTATCCGGCAGTATATATGGGGGCACATCGATAAGAAGTTACCGAGCCTCGATGACGGTAAAGGGAAATCACCAGCAGGTGCGAATCCAGGAAACCAAAAAGACGAGGGACGATTCAGAATACGAATACGAGCTCGCCCTCTCGCCTCTCAAATAACTCTCCCGACACCGGATAACTCCTGAAAAAATCGCTTTAAAACCTGCATAAACTCTGCTAATGTGCAACTCGTTTTGTCGAGAATTTTGAAATATGATGCAAATTTTCCGACAAAACAACCGCCGGAAGCGTCTTGTCTGACGGCATGTAAAGGCAATCCCGAGGAAGCAGGTTTTTTTCTAAAACCTGCAAACTGCCAATTACGCCAATTCACCACGGTAATGGAAGTGCCTTATGAAACGTCCAGGAAATGCTGCGGTAGTTATCCTTCTAATGGTCCTCACCCTTTCTGTTTCGGCTTTCGCATCCGAAAATAAAACCAGCCCCGTCCAATCGGATCTACCCCCGGCCTCAGCAGATCAACCGGTTGAAAACAGTTATGACACGGCGGTGCGTCATGAAGCCGGAGGATCCGATGCCCATGGCGCATCCGTCGCCGGCGGACACGGCCAGCAGGATCTGGGGGCGATACTTCCCTTGTGGAGCTGTATTCCTTTTGCCTTCATGCTGCTTTCGATTGCGCTGTGCCCTCTGATAATGCCGGAATTCTGGCATCATCACTTCGGCAAAATTTCCGCATTCTGGGCGGCGTGCCTGGCAGTGCCCTTCTTGATCGCCTTCAGGAGCGATGCCGTTCATGAAATTGTTCATATCATTCTGGCCGACTATGTCCCCTTTATCATTCTGTTGTGGGCGTTATATACCGTTTCCGGCGGGATTCTGTTGCGCGGCACATTGCGGGGAACGCCTCCGGTGAATGTCGCCATGCTCCTTATCGGCACCCTGCTGGCGTCCTGGATGGGAACGACCGGTGCCGCGATGCTGTTGATCCGGCCGTTTCTGCGGGCAAACAGTTACCGAAAAAACAGAACGTTTATGGTGGTGTTTTTCATATTTCTGGTCGCCAATGTCGGCGGTTCACTCACGCCGCTCGGAGACCCGCCCCTTTTCCTTGGCTTTTTACACGGTGTGCCTTTTTTCTGGACGTTCAAAATCATGCCCCACATGCTGGCGGCTTCCATACTGCTTTTGATAATATACTTTTTTCTGGACTCTTATCATTACCGGAAAGAAGAAGTGCCCGCCCCAGCGGAAAACGAAATCAAAGCGCCGTTGAAGCTGGAGGGCAAGCAAAATTTTCTATTCCTGTTGGGAATCATCGGTGCCGTGCTGATGAGCGGGGTGGCCGACTGGGGCGAGATCAATACTTTTGGTGTCCATCGGTCCATACAAGACTGGACGCGGGATGGGCTGCTGATCGTCATGGGAATTCTTTCCCTGGTCACCACCTCCAGAAGCGTGAGGGATGACAATGAGTTTACCTGGTTTCCCATCATCGAGGTGGCCTATCTTTTTATCGGAATATTTATCACCATGATTCCCTGCCTGCTGATATTGAAGGCTGGGCCTCGGGGAGAGCTGGCGTTTCTGATTCAAGGAGTGACCCGGCCCATCCACTTTTTCTGGGTAACCGGAGCCCTGTCGAGCTTTCTTGACAACGCGCCGACATACCTTACGTTTTTCAATACGGCGCTTGGAAGCTTCTATTCGGGGATACCGGAATCCAGCGCGGTTCCCCGCCTGCTGACAGAAAATGCCGTCTATCTCCAAGCGATATCGGCCGGAGCTGTTTTCTTTGGGGCTTGCAGCTATATCGGCAATGCACCCAACTTTATGGTGCGGTCCATTTCCGAGGAGGCCGGCACCCCCATGCCGAGTTTTTTCGGCTACATTCTCAAATATACACTGATTTATTTGATTCCCTGTTATGTGGTGGTAACCCTGATTTTCTTTTAGAAAGTGTCATCGACATGTTAAACGAGTTGCTCAAATCCAACATAGCCGTTGTGGGTGGAGGCAAATTCTGCAAGCAACTCCTCCAATTGCTGTTCAGTGAATATTTCAAGGAGGACGCCTTTCAGATCTTGGGAATAGCCGATAAAAATACCCAGGCTGAAGGAATTGTGTTGGCTGAAAAATTGGGAATCTTCACCACCGCCGATTACAATGAACTCTATCGGCTCGATGACCTGCAGATGCTGATAGATATAACCACCGATGCCAAGCTGGCGATCCTGATAAATGCCTCGAAGCCCAAGGGGGTCAAATTTATCGATCCTGTCGAGTCCCGGACGATATGGACCTCGCTTCAGGTTGAAAAGGAAAAAAGAAGAGCTTTAAAGGAACTCGGCCAAAACAAATCCACTGTGAAGAACATCGATTACCTCCTGGAGCAATTCGCCGATCGATTGGGCGCGGTGGTAAACGAACGAAGCAACCGCTATGTGGAGATCGAGCGTGAACTGATTGAAAGCGAGAGGGCCATCTCACAGATAATTGAGGGCAGTACCATACCGACGTTTGTTCTCAATAAAGACCATATCGTCACTTACTGGAATACGGCAATGGAAAAGCTTACGGGAGTGACCGCCGAAACGATGGTTGGAACCAGCCGGCCGTCCACGCCTTTCTGGGGAACGGCACGTCCCACCATGGCCGACGTAATTCTGGACCAGATAAGCGAAGAGGAAATTCAGAAACTGTACGGTGAAAAATGGCGCAAGTCCGCGCTGATCGAAGAGGCCTATGAAGCAGAGGTGTTTTTCCCCCGTCTCGGAGAAAACGGAAAATGGTGCTGGTTCACGGCGGCCCCGATAAAAGGAAGTGACGGCACGATTCTCGGGGCCATCGAAACCCTGTGGGACAAAACCGAAGACAAAAAGGCCGAAGAGGAACGTGAACAGCACAACCTGGAGCTCAGTACGCTGTGTTCCATATACAGTGATTTGAATGCTTCCGCGGATCTTGAGACACGAATCAACCGCACGTTTCGAACCCTGCTGACATTTTTGTCCGCCGATGGCATATGCATCTACCTGCGGGATGAGAATGGAAAATATACCCGGCAATACAGCCACTGCCTTTCGGAAGGAAGCTGCAAGAGGCTGAAGGTGGTCGATGAAACCAGCGTGATCCACCAGGTCATACAGCGCAATGAATTCACTATTCTTGAGGATTTGCCGCAAGCCTTCCGGGATGAAATTTATCCCCCGGAGGCAGGGGAGATCACCTCGATCGCCTATGTCCCCATCAGCAGCAAGGAGCGCAAAACATTCGGCGTCATTCGCATCGGCAGCAAAATACCGATGGCTTTCGGCCACCGGCAAAAGAATGTTCTGGAGCTCGTCGGCAACCGCATCGGGGTAGCGATCGAAAACGCCATGCTGCAAGAGCAGTACATAAAATCGGAAAAAAAATACCGCACGCTGTTTAACAGCGATCCACATCCGATTTTCATTCTTGACAGCAAGACCTTGCAAATCCTGGATATGAATCAACGGGCGCAGGACAGCTACGGTCATTCCCGGGAAGAGCTGATGGGGCTGCCGTTTCTTCAGATGGGAGAAGACGGTGACGAGGAGCTGGCCCAGGGTCTGAAAAATCTGGCCCCGGATCAATCGCTCCTGTTCACCAAAAAACGCCATTACCGCAAAGGCGGCAAACCATTCTATGTCAATATAAACATGAGTTTCGCCAAATACGGCGAGCGCAATGTCATCATGGTGTCCACCACGGATATCACTGAGGTGGTGGAGAAGGAAACCCAGTTGATTCAAGCCGGCAAGATGACCACCCTGGGCGTCATGGCCGCCGGGATGGCCCATGAAATCAACCAGCCGTTGAATGTGATCCAGGTGTGCGCCGACTTTTTCCTCAAAATGTTGAAAAGGGGCCAGGAAATAGATAGTGAAGATTTAAGGACCATGGCCAATGATATTGTCGCCAATGTCGAGCGGGCCGCCGGTGTGATCAAACACGTCAGGGATTTTGCCCGACAATCCGAATTGGTGCACAGCAAGGTAAACATCAACGATCCCATCCGGGATGTCTTCAAGGTGCTCGGTCATCAGCTCAAAGTACACGATATCGACGTGGCGCTCGACCTGGATCCCGAAATACCGGATATCATGGCGGAACACAACCGGCTGGAGCAGGTGTTTATCAACCTGGTGTCCAACGCCATCGATGCCTTGGACGAAAAAGGCGGTCAACACGGATTTGAGGATTCCACCAAGCGGCTTTCCATCAGATCGTTCGCCGAGGCCGATCAGGTCGTGGTGCATGTCGAGGATACCGGCACCGGCATGTCCGAAGAAGTCCAGAACAAAATTTTCGAGCCCTTCTTCACCACCAAAAAAGTCGGAAAGGGCACCGGCCTGGGGGTCAGCATCAGCTACGGGATCGTAAAAGACTATAGCGGAAATATTGAAATCGACAGCGTGTCGGGAAAGGGCACTACCTTCAAGCTGAGCTTTCCGGCTGTCAAATAAAAGCTATTACAAAAAAATATTTTGGCCTGATCTCAACGTTGAGACCCCATTATGTACTCAACGTACGTGAGTATGCCTGCGGGTTAAATTGTGTCGCCGTCTTGATGTTGGACCAAAATCTTTATTTTATGATCGCTTCTAACCGGAATCCGATCAGGGTTCCCGAAAAAAAAATGACCATGAACAAGATTCTACTCATCGATGATGAACCGGATATTGTCAGGGTGCTGGGGATATCGCTCAAAGCGGACGGGTACGAGGTAATTCCCGCTCTGAGCGGTGTCGAAGGTCTGGAGGCCTTCACCGAACACAAACCGGAAATCGTGATCACCGACATCAAGATGCCGGGAATGGACGGTATCGAAGTCTTGGAAAAGATAAAAACACTGGATGCCAACACGGAAGTGATCATCATCACCGGTCATGGGGATATTGACAATACCATCGAGGCTCTGAAATACGGCGCTTCCGATTTCATCAACAAGCCTGTCAGGGACGATGCCCTTTCAATCGCGCTGAAAAGGGCCAGGGAAAAGTTGGATATCAAGCGGCAGCTGAGGGAATATACGACCGATCTTGAGAATAAAATCGAGCTTGCCACCAGCGAACTGAGAAGGCAGACCAACTTTCAGATCAAGCTGATCAGAAGCTCCAATGACGGCATTGTCGCCACCGATCGGGATTTTAAAATCGTCATTTTCAATCCCGGCGCCGAGCGTGTTTTCGGCTACAGTCAATCCGAGGTGATTTACAAAATGTCGGTCACCGAACTTTATCCGAGACATCTCGTGGAAAAGTTTTATGAATCCATCCGCACCAACGATGCAATCAGCGATTTCCCCTGGATGGAAACATCGATAATTTCCAAGGACGGCCAGAGCATCCCCGTGCGGTTTTCGGGAACCACCTTGCAGGAAAAAAACGAACGAATGGGTACGGTTGCTTTTTTCCAGGACCTCAGGGAGATCAAGCGGCTGGAGAAGGAGCTGGTCCAATCCGAGCGGTTGGCCGCCATCGGGCAGACCATCGCCGGTCTGGCTCATGGGATAAAAAACATTTTGCACGGTCTGAAGGGCGGCAGCTACCTGGTTGATATCGGAATCAACCGGAACGATACCGAAAAGCTTAAAAAGGGCTGGGAAATGATAAAAAGAAATGTCGGCCGTACTTCGAATCTGGTAATGGATTTGCTATCCTATTCCAAGGAGCGCGAGCCGGAATATGTTCCCTGCAGACCGAATGAAATTGCAAATGATGTCTGTGCCCTGCTCCAGAATAAGGCGCGGGAGAATCATATCGATATCGTACGGGAATTTGACGATGACATCGGGGAAGTCGTTATGGACCCCGATATCATTCATGAATCGCTGTTGAATCTCATGTCCAATGCCCTCGATGCCTGTCTGTTCGATGAAAACACGGATAAAGCCTGGCAAGTGGGAATCAGGACATCCAAAGAAAAAGATAATATCATCAAATTCGAAATCAGTGACAACGGCGTCGGTATGGAGAGGGACGTTTTGAAAAAGCTTTTCACTTCATTTTTCAGCACCAAGGGCCATCGCGGTACCGGCCTCGGCCTGATGGTCACCCGAAAGCTCATCGAAGAACACCGGGGAACCATCGATGTACAGTCCCGGGTAGGCGAAGGGACCGTGTTCACGGTTCGATTGCCTTACAGCATGGAGGCGCCGGATCAATGATTCGTTGCCAAGGATTTAAAATGAGCTTAAGATTAGACATCTAAATTGTTTCCAAGGAGGAAATCTCATGGGTAGAACAGTGCTGGTTGTAGATGACGATCCGGACGTCAGACTATTCAGTGTGACCGTTCTGGAAGAACACGGATATACGCCGTTGGAGGCGGCCAACGGCGAAGAAGGCCTTGAAATGATCAAGGAGCACAAACCGGATCTGGTCATCCTTGACATTCTCATGCCGCGGCAAAGCGGGATCCGATTGTACCGTGAATTGAAAACCGACAAATCCCTGCAGAATATCCAGGTGATCATTCTGTCCGGGATCGCCAAAAAAACGTTTTTGAGATCCCAGAAGGCCTTGACCGAATTCGGCGGAAAGGAGGTGCCGGAACCCGAAATCTATCTGGAAAAGCCGGTGGAACCTGAAGAGCTGGCGGAAGCGATTCAAAGATTTCTGGGTTGACCCGGACTTATCTTTAACCAAAGCGGCAAATAAAAAGTGGCGATGATTATGGATATAAAAAAGCTCTTGTTCGTGACGAAATTCGAGGAATTGGGCTACGATGCCCTCCGGTCCCTGCTGAGCCTGCGAAACGCATCCCTGAATCATGTGGTCTTCGTGAATGTCATCGAACGGGATCGGGTAGCCATGCATCGGGGGGCAGGTTATCTGAAGGAAGAGGAAATACGCCTGAGGGAAACCGCCAATATCAGATTTATAGACTGGGCGGAGGACCTGTTCGAGCAGGGAATGGAAGTCGGCGTTTATATCGTGGTCGGCAGCATGGTCCCCGAAGTGATTAAAGCCGCCCAGAAGGAGGAAGCCGACCTGATCGTCATCGGCCGCCCGCACAAAGGTGTGCTCGAGAATCTGTATTCGGGCTCGGATGTTACCGAGTTGCTGCGAAGGGCGGCGACCCCCGTCCTGGTCTACAAACACCTGTCGGATACCACCATAGCCATAGACAAGCCCTTTGAAAAACCGCTCTTGGCCATGGATTGGTCGCCCACCAGCCTGCGGGCCGTGGAATATTTAAAAGTACTGAAAAACGTGATCAAGGAAATCCATGTCGTCCATGTGGTCGGCCAGAAGCAGTTGAAAGGCAATTCCGCGATGGAGATTCAGGCTATCCGGAAAGAAACGAGAAATAAACTCGAAGAAATCTGCGATATATTCGAGGCTGAAAACATCAGGGCCGACGCTCATGTCTATATCGGCGATCCTGACAAGGAGATCGAAAAGGCAGCGCGCGAACACCAGGCGTCACTGATCGTACTGGGTTCGTCGGGAAAGACGGCCTGGGTCGAAAGGTGGCTTGGCAGCACCCCGCAATCGATCGCTGAAAATTCAACCTATCCGACTCTGTTGGTTCCCTTTAAAAAAAAGTAACTGGAGGAATTCGATGGCGGTAATCACCATCTCGAGGCAATTCGGCGCCGGCGGTATCACTCTCGGAAAATTAGTCGCCGAAAAATTCGGCTATACATTTGCAGACAGCGAGATCATAAAAATGATCGCACAGATGGCCAATGTTTCCACCAATTTTGTTGAAACAGTCGAAAAAGAAGCCGGCGGCAAGTTTTCGCGTCTGGTCAACAAGCTGGTGTCGAAACCGTTGGTGGATCGGGTGCTCAAGGACGAACGCGGATATATCGATGAGGAAATTTATCTGGATTACCTCGTTTTAATCGTTGCCCAAATGGCCGATGACGGCAATGTCGTCATCCTGGGACGGGGAAGCCAGTACATTTTGCGTGATCACCCGGATGCGTTTCACATATTGCTCATAAATACGACCGAAAACCGGGTCAAATTCATGCAGCAGCAATACGACCTGTCCCGTAACCGCGCGGCGCAGATTGTCAGATACGAAGACAAACGCCGCCTGAATCTTTACCGGAAACTGGGCAAAACCGACTACGACGACCCCAACCTCTATCATCTGGTCCTGAATATGAGTCGAATCTCCCGTGAAAAAGCCCTGAAGCTGATCAACCAGCTGCTGAACTGACAGCTTTAAATCATAGTTGAATATTTTTTTAATCTGCTGTTGACATTCCGAAGCGACATTTGCTAATTAATTCGTTTGCATTTTCAGTCTTTGTTGCCTATCGGAATCGGTTATACAGCAGTTTGCCCGGAGAAAAGCATGCTGTTCGACTTTAAAAAAAACCGCGTCTGGGCAGAGAATTTATCCATGGTCATGCAGATCGGCCTGACAATGGCAGGCTGCATAATTTTTTGTTTTTTTATCGGACTCTATTTGGACCGATGGATCGGAACGAAAGGCCTTTTTGTGGCAATTTTCACTGTCTTCGGGGTTGTCGGCGGGGGTGTTACGGTCTATCGCCAGATTGCGGCCACAATCAGCGAAAAATCAGTAGATGATAGAGACGCGAAAAAGCGCTGATGGACGATCCCAGGAAAATTCAGAAAAAATACTGTTCGCGAGCCATGCTGGCTGCAATTTTTCTGGGCCTGGCATTTATTCTGATGGGTCAGGCGGCTGTCGGCAAGGGATTGATACTGGGCACGCTTTTCAGCATTATAAATTTCATTCTGTTGGGAGAATCCCTGCCGCTGAAAATGGGCAAATCGCAGCGAAGGTCTTTTTTTTTCTCTCTGGGCAGCATCATATTCAGATTTGCACTCATGGCCATACCGCTCATAGTCGCCATTAAGTCAGATAAATTCAGTTTATTCGCTGTAATCGGCGGTATTTTTATGGTCCAAATCATTATCCTGGCGGATCATATGGTCCAGAAGTATTTAGCACCTGGCAGCCATCAGGTCTAGAGACCCTTGAAAAATTTCAAAGATCTCGTTTAAGGGCTGCGGCAAAAAGTGAGAGATCCATGGAAGAACTCGGTAAAATTCATCAATTGATCATCCCGATATTCGGTTATGACATTACCCTGAATCTCAATGCCATCGTGATGGCATGGATTGTTTTTCTGATTCTCATCGTCTTCGGCTATTTCACCGCCCGAAAAAGCGGTTTACTGCCAAAACGGATGCAGGTCCTGGGTGAATTGATCGTTGCCCAGTTATATGAGCTGACCGAAGATGCATTGGGACCGACGAAATCAAAAACTTACGCTCCGCTCATATGTGCCCTGTTCATGTTTCTTCTTCTTTCCAATTGGATCGGGATAGTTCCCCATCTCGAGGAACCTACCAAAGATCTCAACACCCCGCTGAGTCTCGGACTCATGGGGTTTGTTCTGGCCCATTACGCCGGAATAAAAACCAAGGGTTTCAAAGTCTATATCAGAGAGTATTTCCAGCCGATTTTTTTCATGATGCCGCTGAATGTAATCGGGGAACTAGCGAAAGTGGTTTCCATATCCTTTCGACTTTTCGGCAATATCATGGGGGGCTCCATCATCATTCTGGTCGTTTCTTACCTGACCTACAGCATCGCCATGCCACCCCTGCTGAATGCGTTTTTCGGTCTGTTTGTAGGCGCTATTCAGGCCTTCGTATTTACCATGCTTACCCTAGTGTATATTTCAGTACAGGTAAAATAATCGATGACAATAGATTTGCAAACTTGGATGACTGTTTCGGCGCTGACCGGTGGCGGAGTGGCCATGGGGTTCGGCGCCATCGGCGCCGCCATCGGCGAAGGTCACACGGCCGCTGAAGCGAATGTGGCGTTGTCCCGAAATCCTGAATTATCCGGAGATATTTTCAAAACCATGCTGGTGGGACAGGCGGTCGCCGAATCTGCATCGATTTTTGCATTGGTGATCGCGATGATTCTCCTTTTTGCAGAACCCGATGCCACCTCCTTTGTAACGGTTTGCGTGATGTTGTCGGCCGGTTTGTGCATGGGATTGGGTGCCATCGGCTCCGGCGTGGGTTCGGGCTATCCCGCCGCGGCGGCCTGCAGAGGGATGGCCCGCCAACCAGCCATGGGCGGCCGCCTGACCACCAACATGCTGATCGGCTCGGCCGTCTGCCAGACGCCGGCCATCTTTGCCCTCGTCACGTCGTTTATTCTGTTGTTTACCGATTTTTCGGCTCGACCGGTATCACCGACATGGGCCGGAATTCTAGGTGCGGGGCTGGCTACGGGCTTGGCTGCCATCGGATCGGGACTGGGCGGCGGCCTGGTAGCGGAAGCCAGCTGTGACGGAATTGCAAGACAACCGTTATCCGCAACCCCGGTCACGAATATAATGCTTCTCGGCCAGGCGGTCACGCAGACAACGGCCATCTATGGCCTTCTGGTCAGCTTCATCCTGTTGTTTAAGAGCTTTCCGGCCTCCGATGCGCTTGCCCCGGCAATGGCCCTGCTATCGGCGGGAATTTGTATCGGATTCGGCGCCATCGGTCCCGGAATCGGGGAAGGATTGACCGCCCGCAGCACCGTGGACTGGGTGTCAAGAAACAGTAATGCCACCGCCGAGCTGACACGTTTGATGCTGGTGGGTCAGGCGGTGGCGGAATCGACCGGAATCTATTCACTGGTCATATCGCTGATCCTGATTTTCGTTGTCTAACGATGGACAGGGGAATTCAGTGACCGATCAGCGGCAATGAAGGAATTTCATCTTTATTAGGCGCTGGTTAAATATATCATCCGTTTAAACAAATATTTATAAGGAGAATTCTCATGGCGATCGAAGGCGTAGATCTCGTAAAAGCAGCAGCATTTCTAGGTGCCGGCATTTCAATGGGGCTCGGCGCAATCGGCCCCGGCGTGGGTGAAGGCATGGCAGCCGCCAAGGCCTGTGAGGCGATCGGAAGGAATCCTCAGGAAGCAGGTTTGCTGACCCGCACGATGCTGGTTGGACAGGCGGTCACGGAGTCCACCGGAATTTATTCACTGGTAATTGCTTTATTGCTTCTGTTTGTCGTTTAAACCTAAATTCAGGCGGTGAAACGCCTGGCCGGCAAGGCGTGAAAACTCGAGAAAAGCTCGATATACAGGGCCATCGCAATGCCATCGGCAGAAGGCCAGCTTCTGGATGCCAGCCGATGCAGTCGCGTTCTGGCCTTTGCGTGAACTGGGACAACGTATATGCAGATCATCAGCAACATAGCTCTCGTCTCGATAAACGAAACGATGTTCGTTCAACTGATCTCTTTTCTGATTTTTCTATTCATCATCAATCGGGTGATGATCCGTCCCTTGCGCCGCACGATGTCGACCCGGGGCGAACATATTGAAAAAATTCAGCAGGAAATCACCAGTCAGCAAAACGACCTGAACGGTCTGGAGAAGGAAATCAGAAAAAAGGAATCGAGGCTGAGAACCGCGGCCGTAGAAATCAGGAAAAAGCTAGAAGATGCCGGAAGCCATGAAGCAGCCTCAATTTTATCCGCAACCCGCAAGGAAATCGAGGCTATCCGGAAACAATCCGCCCGGGACGTCGCCCACACGGTGTCCGTCGCCCGCCGAGATCTGAAGCAGGAATCGGAAAGGCTGGTTCCGGACATTATCGAGAAAGTTTTAGATCGGAGACCCTAGCCGTGAAACTTATTAAGACAATTGCTGCGTGGTGCCTGAAAGCAACCTTCTTTGCTGCAATCTTCCAATTTACCGAGGTCATCGCCCTGGCGGCCGAAGGCCGGAGCACGTGGCGCGTCACTTATGATGCTGTCATGGTCTGGGTTAATTTTGCTATTTTTGCCTTCTTGCTGGTCAAATTTCTGAAAGCCCCTTTGATGAATTTTTTAAACGGGCGCAAGGATGAGTTGGCCCTGGAAATAAATCAGCTTGAGGAGAGAAGAAACCGGATATCCCGTAAAATATACGAAACACAACAATTGTTCAAGGAGAGCGAAGCCCGTTTCGAAGATATCCAGGCCAGAATTATCGCCGAGGGAGAAACAAAGAAAACGGAACTCATCGAGTCCGCCCAACGTGAAAGCCGACTGATGATGGAACAGGCCAAAGTCCGCATTGAAAATCAGATCGTTCAGGCCAGAGCGAAGTTCAAATCCGAAATAGTCGATATGGCAATTTCCCTGGCGATGGAAAGGCTCCCCGAGGTCATCACGGAGTCGGACCAGCAGCACCTGCTGGATCGATACGTAGAACACGCCTCCGCAAAATGAATCCCCAGCCGTACGGGTGCGATACGAGAACCCGGGCGATGAGAGCGTCCGGACCTTGTTTTGCCATGGCCGTCGCCGGTGCTCACCTGTCAACGGGCCTGACTTTCCTTACCCCCATTGATTTCATTGATGTTGCCTTTTGGCTTGCCTCAAGGTAATTTCATGGGATCCACTTCCTATTACCGGCTGACCCTGTTTGTCTGCCTGGCGGAAATATTCGGTCTGGCGGCGATCGCAGTCTTCCCCGCGCTTTTACCGACATTTCGGGCCCAATGGCATTTAAGCCACACCGAAGCCGGCTGGATCAGCGCCGCATACTACGCCGGCTATATGATTCTGGTGCCGTTTCTGACCGGCATTACCGACAAGGTCGACGCCCGCAGGATAATGGCGCTGGGTGCACTTCTCGGCGCCCTGACAGCCCTGGCCTTTGCTTTGTTTGCCCGGGGCTTCTGGTCGGCGCTTTTTTTTCGGTTTCTGGCCGGTATCAGCCTGGCCGGTATCTATATGCCGGGTCTCAAGGTGGTCAGCGATCATACGGAAGGCGAGCTCCAATCCCGGTTTGTCTCTTTTTACACTGCAAGTTTCAGCATCGGCGCCAGTCTTTCCTATCTGATGGCCGGCGAAATCAACCGGGTGGCCGATTGGCGCTGGGCCTTTGCGGCATCAGCGGCCGGAGCCGTTATCGCCTTGATGATCGTTTTCTGGTGGGTCCCGCCGGGTAAAACAATCAGACCCCATCGGCAGGCCCTGCTCGCGGATTTCAGGGTCGTTTTCAAATCCCGATCCTCGATGGCCTATGTTTTCGGGTACGCTGCCCATATGTGGGAACTTTTTTCCATGCGGTCGTGGATCGTGGCCTTTCTGGCCTTCAGCATCCAACTGCAGCCTGAGGGTACCCTTACCTGGAGCCCGACGCAGGTCGCCTTTCTGATCAATCTGGTCGGGCTTCCGGCCAGCATCGGCGGCAATGAAATGGCCCGGAAGTTCGGCCGCAGAAAGGTTGTGACGGCGGTGATGATCGCATCGGCCGTGATGGGGGCGCTCCTGGGATTTACTGCCTCCCTGCCCTACTTACTGGTGGCTTTTCTGGCCTTTATATACGGAATTACGGTGACCGGTGATTCAGCATCGTTGACTGCCGGGGTCGTGGCTGCAGCGCCTTCCGGTTTTCGCGGAGCGACTTTGGCAGTGCACTCCACGGTCGGATTCGCTGCTGCTTTTCTCGGCCCGCTGACCATCGGGGTTATACTCGATGTGTTCGGCGGAAATCAATTCGCATGGGCCATGGGTTTTTTAACCATGGCCGCCGGCTGTCTTCTGGGGCCGGTTTTTCTGGCGTGGCTTGGTAAAAAGCAGACAAACAACCTGTGACCCATAGCTGAAGATAGAGCCCTGCGCTGGAGCGCACTTGCGGCGCGCATGCACCCGAGAGGTTTTCGGATCGCGTTTATGAGGGATTGCGGCCTGCGGCGCCGGGATAGTGGTGAAAAGGATAGCCGGTTTTCGATTGTTCCATTCCGCAGACCAGGGGCTCGAATTCGGCATACGGGATTCCGATACCCATGCGGTCGGCTTCGAACCCGGCCAGAAGTCTGGCACCCAGGCAATAGGCCGATACATTGATTTGCCGACTTAGGTAGGGACGGGCGATGAGGTCCGAAGGAATGGCCCGCAGACCAGTCATACTGGCGTGGATGGGCTTTCCGGACAAGAACTGATAGCCTTGTACGATTCGGGTTAATTCCACCGGCCGCACACTTAAGATCACGATGTCGGGGACCCCACCGAAATCCTCGAAATTGGCGGCCGGGTAAAAAAATATATTTTCCATCACCGCCGGTTGAATGACCGCCATGCGCTGCACGGCCGCCCAGGCGGTGTCGACATCTTTATAGCGGCCGCTGTCCTGGGGTCCGAACAAACAATATTCCGGCTTTTCTGCGTGCCGACAGGCATATACAACGCCGCCGGTAAATTCGCTGGGCGCGGGCGGACTGAATTTGCGGTCCGGTCCGGACTGCCGGCGCATGAGATCGGTATATATTCGCGTGGAATTATCAATGGGCGTGTCGCGGTGCTGATCGACAAGCCCCAGGCTGACCGCCGCCGCAATGCAGCCGATGGTATCCAGATTCAGCGTAACCGGATGGCCAAGGGAGGCATGACGTACCGCCTGACATGAAGTGACGCTCTCCTCTTCGGGATAATACTGTTCCAGACATTGTGGTAGTACGTCACCATGACGGTATAGTTTGACACAGGCGGCAGGAATTTCAAGCCCTTCGACCTGCATGGCCTCGATCATGCGATCATACAGCCGTCCGACACTGCTCATTGCATACCTTTCCTTGGCGAACGGAAACGATATCTGAGACGTTCCAACGTTGCCGATCCGGGTCGCAGTAAAATAGGAATTTGCTTTTCGGTATCCAACCAGGTGCTCCTATCGGACATTGTGCAAAGATTTAACTTCCCGGTGGGAGAGGACATTATCGATATCGAGAA
This sequence comes from uncultured delta proteobacterium, assembly GCA_963774425.1. Taxonomy (GTDB): domain Bacteria; phylum Desulfobacterota; class Desulfobacteria; order Desulfobacterales; family JAFDCJ01; genus JAFDCJ01. Next base: position 79,580 of record CAVZEZ010000040.1, read on the forward strand.
GAATTTTAACGCCTTTGCCCATGGTCGCCATGCCTATAATATGACTGGTGTCGATACCGCTCCCGAAAGCAGGAGTCGACTCGATTTCTGACGCTTTTATGTCGAGAACCTCCGAGACGCGATCTACGGCGATACCGATGTTGACGCTCTGGCCGTCGAATTCAAGTTCCAGGACGATGATACAGCTTCGATCGGTGAATGCGGTTTCGGTCATGCCGAATTTAAGCCTCAAATCCAGTACCGGTATCACACGACCTCGCAGGTTGATAACCCCTTTGACGTATGCAGGAGTTTGCGGAAGCCCGCGAATAGGCACCATCCCGATAATCTCCCTGATTTTCAGGATATCGATACCGAATTCCTGATCTCCCATGACATACGACAGGTATTTGCCTTCCTTGCCCAGCATGGCCTTATCGGAAATCTCCTCCAGATTGGCGGCCCGGTTCAGAATGTTCATGGCAGCCCCCTCGGCGCCATGCAGAACGGAAGCTTTGCGAACGCTGATTCGATCCTTGCAGGCCGCCTCGGCAAAGCGGGTATCGACAAACTTTTCCAGATCGATGATCTGGCCGATTCCCATATTTTCGAACATGTAATGCTGCATCCTGTCGAGATCTTCAATGACTGGAAAAAGATCTCCCGACTTGATGCCCTGGGCTTCCGTCAGAACATTCTTGAGAATCGGGACCTTGAGGCCCAGCTTTTTTTCAGGATCTAAAAATTTAACGGCGATTTCGGCCGCCATTTCAGGTTTTTGCTCTATGAATTTGCCGGCTTCCACCAGCATCTTCGTAAATTCATAAACGGCGTCGGGAAATGGACCGATAAAGTCATCCCGCATGGCTACCACACAGCAGGGATGATTTTCCCACATTTCTCCGGAAAGAAATTGGAGTTCGGCAATTCCTTGCGCAATCGTTTTGGTGCCAATCGGTTCCGCTACCATGAATCCACAGACATTCGGATTACTGCCCAGAAATTCGGGCATTTTAATCGGAGCGGTAACCTCGAAATTGACATCGATCTGGCCTTCGGCGACCATTCCGGCCTTAAGCCCGATACCGCTGAAGAACATATGGGCCAACATGTGATGAACCGAGAGCTTATGCGGAATCAGAAAGGATTTATTGCGAAAGAAATCCTGATACGGCTCACGGTAATCGCCATGATTACCGCGGACAAAGATGCTGCCGGCCTTGTGGGCCAACAGGGTGAGTTTGATCGGTGTACCAAAATTGAAAAGATCCATCGCGATGGGGGCCAGGATGAATGCGGCGTCCACGGCGCCGGATTCCAAGGCATCCTGGACGGGATTCCATCCGGCCATACAATGGGTTTCCAGTTCAAAATGTTGCGGGGTCAGCTCCTTTTTTTCGATCAAATGCTTGAGCACGCCCAGGATTAAATGGTCAGTGATTTGAATGTGCGCCACATTCAAGCGTACCTTTCCCGATTCCAATATTTTCGGTTTGGTTTGCTTGTCGGCGGTTTTCTCTGTTTTCTGCTCAATGCCAAACGCCTCTTCTATCTTTTGCCTGAGCTCATCGGTATTGAAGGGTTTGGCCACAAAGGCATCAACCCCGGCATCAACAGCTTTTTTCTCCTGCTTTTTTTCGCCCTGCCCGGTAGCCATGAGAAACGGAATATGTTTAAATTTTTCCTCGCCGCGCACCCAGACCAATAACTCATAGCCATCCATGTGGGGCATGTTCCAGTCACTGATGATCAAATCTATTTTATCAGTTTCCTTCAGATGGGTGACAGCGACCTTTCCGTCCACGGCCTCGATAATATGGTCAAAGCCGAGTGCCCTGAGCGTCTTGGTCTCGATCTTGCGCATGACAGCGGCATCTTCGACCAGCAATATAGTGATGCTTTTAGGATCCATTGGTGTAAGGCTACCTCTTCTATGATTTAAAAGTCTTTGAGATCATCGGTGTCAAAAGGTGCAATCTGATCGAGTTCGACGGGTTTCGAGTCGTCCGTCGAATCATCGTCAAATCCGAAATTTTCGGCTTTAACGCCCGATTTGTATTCGGCACGTTTGGAGACAGCGGGTTTGCCTGCGAGTCGGCTTTCTTCGATTTTTGTCTTAGAGCGGCCACCGATAAGCATCACCAAACGCTTGACGACGCTTTTCATTTGTTCGGCCTGGGCGTTCATTTCCTCGGAAGTGGCAGCGGATTCCTCGGCGTTGGCCGCCACCTGCTGGACAACCTTGTCCATCGCCGTGACTGCTTTGTTCACCTGCTCGATTCCCTGGGCCTGTTCGCTGGAAGCGGCGGCGATCTCTTCGACCAGCTCTCCGGCTTTGGTGGTAATTTCCATGTTTTCCTTGAAAGCATTCTGGGTGGATTGGGTCAGCTCACTGCCGCTTTGGACCGCCTTGATCGTATTATCGATCAATACCGATGTGTTTTTGGCTGCATCGGCGGCACGCATGGCCAGATTGCGGACCTCATCGGCCACCACCGCGAAACCGGCGCCAGCCTCTCCGGCCCGGGCGGCCTCCACTGCGGCATTTAAGGCCAACAAGTTGGTTTGAAAGGCGATTTCATCGATGGTTTTAATGATCTTGCCGGTTTCTTGACTTGAACGGGTAATCTCGTCGATCGCCTTGACCATGGCGGCCATTTTATGATTGACATTCTCGACCAGTTCGCCGGCTTCAGCCATCATGGTTCTGGCCTGGTTGGCGTGATCGGCGTTTTGCCGGGTCATGGAAGACATCTCTTCCAGGGATGAGGAAGTTTCTTCAATGGAAGCCGCCTGCTGGGAAGCACCTTCAGCCAGTTGTTGACTGGTAGCGGAAACCTCACCGGACCCGGAACCCACCTGTTCGGCCGCCACTGCCAGGTCCTCCACCATTTTGTTGACCGGTTTGACCGTGGAGCGAACGACCAGCAAAATCACCACGACGGCCAGCAGCACAACGACGCCCGCCACCGCCAGGTTGACGTATCCCAGTTCCTTGACGGGAGCAAACAGTTCCCCGCTGACAACCCCGACGGCGATTGACCAGCCGAGCTCGCTGGTTTTTCTGAAAGCGACGATTTTTTCCACACCCTCATAGGAGTAGGAGAAGATTCCGTTTCCCTGCGCCAGCATCTTGCGACCGAAATCAAATTCATTCACGTTCACGGACAGAATTTTGGTTTTGTCCTGGTGGGCCAACACGCGCCCGCCGTTGTCGAACATGAAGGCATATCCGGATTGGCCGATTTTGATGGGATCGATGAATTCCTGATTGAAAGTGGCGACGTCAATAACACTGATAAATACGCCGGTGACTGTATCTTTCTCCTTAATCGGAGCCGCCATCACAAAGATCGGGTTGCCGGTTCCCTTGCTTGTCAGCACCGGGGAAATGGAAACCTTGCCTTCCATGGCCTCCTGGAAATATTGGCGATCCGTCGTATTGACCTTGCCGACAACACTCGTTTCCGCGGCCGAGAGGACTTCTCCGTCAGCTCCGGCCAGGATGAGATTTTCGTAATACTGATATTCCTCCTTTAACTTGGCCAGCTGCTCGTTGGCGGATTTGCGGGCGGCCTTGCCCACGAAGGAGTCCTGGACGGCTGTCTGGTAAACCTTCTGACGACTCCAACTGACAACATCCAACCGGCAGTCTTTAACCCAGGAGTCGATGATTTTGGCGGTTGAATCCGCCAATTGGACCATCTGCGTCTCGATGGCGGCGGTCAGAGTATTTTTCGATTTCGTGTAACTGACAACGGCTGAAAAACCCATTCCCAGAATAATCAGGGTCAAGGTTGGAATAAGAAATCTGCTTCTCAAGCTTAAATTCATGATATTCGCTCTCTGTTTTTTCTGAATTTGATGTTATAGCATTTACCTGCCGCCGAGGCCGGCAAGGGGCTGGTTTGTCCGGAACCAACCCCTGCCGTTTTTTAAGCTTTTTTTCGGTTATTCAATAATCTGCTCGGCTGTTTCCAGAACTTCATAGGGAATTTCCACATTCAAAGTTTTAGCAATTCTGGCATTGATAATCAGCTTGCCTTTTTCATTTTGTGCCACAGGAATGGAATCGGGGGAGGCACCGCCCAGAATCTTGAGCGCTGCCCCAGCGGCCCAATCTCCCTGCTCTTCGGCGACTTTGGCGAAATCAACGAGTGCATAGCCGGCCATGAAATCATAAGTGGTACCGGTGGGTATTTTCGTGTTGGCTTCCATGAACGCTTTCAAATCAGCCGCCTGGTCTTTGTATAATCCACCATCGCTGTCAATCAGCACCATATCGACTTGCCCCTGTAGCTTCAAAAATCCTTTTTTGAAATCTTCGAAATCCTGGGCGTACGATTATTTCCGAAATCCAACCGGCAGGTGCTATGTGCTTTTTCGACCGACCAGGTAAAAACTTTAGTCTGAACTCTATTTATTTTTACTATAGATTTGCCGAATCAATGGCAGTCGCTCTATAAAGCAGGGATAGCTTTTATCCGGATTGAATTCAAGGATTCAGGCGGAACCCGTGGTGAGAGCGATGCTGACATCTTGAAATATATCCGTCAGATGGAGGCTGGTATCGGGATAAACTGGATTGAGTAAACAGGCTGTTTCAGAGAGTATCCAAGCACCATGAGTTTCAGACTCCCTGTCGGTGCAGGCAGTCGGACAGGCGCCTGACGGCTTCGGGCAGCTGGGCCACGGTGGGATAGGAAAAATTCACCCGCAGGTGATGGCGTTCCGGCCGCTGTCCATAGAATGCCTCTCCCGGGACAAAAGCGACCTTGTACTTCAAGGCCGCATAAAACAGCTCACGGGTATCGACATTCGGCGGCAGGCTGACCCATAGGAACATACCGCCCTCCGGCCGGGTCCAAGACACGCCTCTTTCCGGTGGAAAATATTCCGCCATGGCTTTCAGAAATATTTTCATTTTTTCGCCATAATAAGCATTGCATCTTTCAAAATAGGTGTCCAGGTCAACTTCAGTGAGAAAGGTGGTGCACATATCCTGGTTGAATTTCGGTGTATTCAGGGTGCTGCCTTCCTTGATATTTGTCATCTTTTCGATCACTTCCGGCGGCCCGATATTGAATCCCACGCGCATGCCCGGGCAAAAAAGCTTTGAAAAGGTGTAAACGCCGATAACTCCGCCACCGCCTCTTTTCTGGTCCAGACTGTAAATCGACGGCAGCATGTCTCCCTGGAAGCGCAGCCGGCGGTAAGGGCTGTCCTCGACAATCAGGATGCCGAAACGCTCGGAAAGATCCAGCAAACGGTTGCGCTTGTTAAGGCTCATGCTGACACCGGAGGGGTTTTGAAAATCAGGCACTACATAGATAAATTTCGGCATGCGACCCGACACCCGACAATCCGCCAACAGTGACTCCAGTTTTTCGATGTTGATGCCGTCCGGGTCGAGATCGATTCCAAAATACTCCGGACACTGCATCTGAAAAGCGGCCAGGGCGCCAGCGAAAGTGGGGCGCTCTACGGCGAGCGGATCGCCCGGTTCCAGAAACAAACGTCCGACCAAATCCAGACCCTGCTGGGCCGAGGACGTAATCATGATGTTTTCCGGGGTTACCCGAATATCGTCGCGCATCAGGAATGCGATGACGGCCTCTATAAGCGCTGCCTCCCCCCGTATCGGGGAATACTGCATGATGGCGTCCACATCCTGATGTAGGCGCTTGTGGGATGCCGTCTTGAATTCCTCCCGGACAAACATATCCGGAGACGGCAGTCCGCCCGCCAGGGAGATTATGGAAGGATCGTTAATCAAACCCAACAGCTTGCCGATGGAATATCCTTCATAGTTTTGCATATTCGATGCATACCGCATGAGCCGGGGCTGCCTCATGAGAGCCTCCTTTATATTCGCGTCCAAACCGGCAGCGGCTGCCGGGAGGGTGAGTCAGACATATTCATTCCTGTCGAAAAGCAAATTTGACAATCTCGCAAAAATTTCCGAGCCCGTCATGCCGGACTTGATCCGGCATCCAGAAGCTATTGATTCCTCTGGATTCCGGCTTTCGCCAGAATGACAAAAAGGTTGATTTTCGGACTTTTTACGGATTCATCAAATTTTGAATTTGAAACCGAATATTTGCTACCACTATCAATATAAATTGTAAAGTTCTGATTTTAATTAATTTTGAGAATAATATGGATACTTATTTTTCTAATTCTATAACTTTTATTGCACACTCGTGGATTGCCGGTACAGCCTATCTTCGATCAAGGTCTTTGATTTAATTCATATTCGCGTTTATAGGATCAAAGCGTTTATTTTGCATGATTATTGCTTATATTTAGTTTGATGACCCTTCGATCGGCAGCTTTATTTTGAATGGTTCAAATATAGCTGTTCTTAATTGAGATCTAAATTCCAAGGGGGAAAGTGATGCTGAAAAAATACCTGGTCTTTTTTTTTGTAGCAGGCCTAACCGCTCAGGCCCTGGCGGCCGGGAACGAAAATTATGACTTCAGGCATACCCGCTGGGGTATGTCCCAGGAGGAAGTTCTCGCCTCGGAAACCCTGGTTCCCGTTGAAAAGGATGAGAATCTGTTAAACTACAAAGCTCAAATCCTGGATAAAAATGTCGAACTGCGGTACCTATTCGCCCAGAACAAATTAATTGGAGCATCCTACGTTCTGGATGAAAATTATCTGAATTCCGAGCAGTTCATTCAAACTTATAATCATCTGAAAAAAGAATTAACCGAAAAATATGGAAAGCCGGACAAGGAAATCACCCGCTGGAAAGACGATTCCTTCAAAAACAAGCGCAGTAAACGGGGAATTGCGCTCAGTCTGGGGTATTTGGAATATTTTACCTTCTGGGAGACACCGGTAACCACCGTCAGCTGCGGCTTGAAAGAACAAAATTATCAGGTGCTGTGTTCGGTGGAATACTGGAGCATGGAATTTATGAACTTGCTGGATAAAAATAAAAAGGCAGAAAAACTGGATCCGTTTTAGCTCATTTATCCGGTATATCCGAGTTAGGATGTGAGTGTATGCTTCGCCTGGGCTATAATACCAATGGCTTCAACTGCCATTCCCTGGAGTCGGCCCTCGAAATAATTGCTGCCCTTCGTTACCAGGGTGTTGCGATTACGATTGACAACTACATATTGAACCCCTGGGACAAAGGGTTAAGCAGCAAGCTCGATGAGGTAGACAGGCTGCTTAAAAAGTATTCGCTGAGTTGTGTCATCGAAACCGGTGCGCGGTTCCTGCTCGATCCTCGGGTTAAGCATGAACCGACACTGATTTCCAACGATGTGGATGGCCGAAGAATCCGCTTGGACTTTCTGAAAAGGGCATTGAATCTGGCAGGCCGACTGGAGGCAGAAGCGCTGTCCTTCTGGTCCGGAAAAAAACAGGCCGGCACGGATGATGCCGTCGCCTGGAAATGGTTGCTTGCCGGCTGCCGAGACCTGGCGGCCCATGCTGAAAAATGGGGGATACCCCTGGCATTCGAACCGGAGCCGGGGATGTTTGTGGAAAACCTGACCCAATATTCATCACTGAAAACAGAAGTAGACCATGATCTGTTTTGCCTGACGCTGGATGTCGGCCACGCTTTTCTGACCGAAGGCAGTCCGGTGGGAGAATGCATCCGGCGGTTCAGGGGTGACATTCGCAACATTCACATCGAAGACATGCGAAAAAACGCCCACCGCCATCTTTTTTTCGGTGAAGGAGAAATTGATTTCGGCGAAATATTTGAGGCCTTAAAGGACATAGATTATATGGGCCTGCTGAATGTCGAACTGAGCCGTCACAGCCATGATGCGGTGAATGTCGCCGAGCGATCCTATCGTTATTTAAAAAACTTTATCTGATCGCGCAATTTTCGACATAGGCGGCGGCCCGGAATTTCAAATCGACCAATTCGGCGTCCCCCAAAGGCCGGTATTCCGAATGCGCAGCTGTATTTTGCGGATCGCTGCATTTTTGCAGATAGTATAATTTTGCGCCTTTGATCAATCCGACAACCCGACCCACATTTTCCATACTGATAAATGGTGCCACGCAAGTCGTTCTGAACTCGTGGGGGATATCGCCTGACCGCAGGATATCGATACTGGCCCAAATATTATCCAGCCCGATTTTCTCTTTAAACAACTCCCCGTAGCGTTCGGCATCCGTTTTGATATCCATGGCCACATAATCCAAAAGCGCGTTGTCGATCAGATCCCTGAGCATGACTGGATTCGAGCCGTTGGTATCGAGTTTGACGGCATACCCCAGCGCTTTGATTTTTTCGCAGAATTTTGCGAGATCCCCGTGCAGGGTCGGCTCCCCGCCACTGATCACCACGGCATCGAGAAAATGGGTTCTTTCTTTCAGAAAATCGAATATATCCGTTTTCGTGATTTTCCCGGAAGACGAACCGACAAAAGGAATGAGGAAATAATTATGGCACCAGAAACAGCGCATATTGCAGCCCTGGGTGCCGATGACGGCTGCAACCTTTCCGGGGTAATCAATCAGGCTGCATTTGTTAATTGCACCTATTTTCATCTTGGTGATTAGAACAGTTATCCTGCTTCGGCAGTTGAAGGCTGCCTGTCTCTATCTGCTTCGTTCTGCCTTATGAACGGTTTCCGTGAATCCCGTATTCCGCATTCCATCTTCCGCATCCAATAGCCGCTGCTCCCTGTCATTTGGAATCCGGCTGCCGTCACCCGTCACCTTGAAGGTTTTGCGATCACCATATTCAGCCTGTTTGCCCCTGTTCCACTGTTTTACCGGCCGCAGGTAACCGACAACCCTGGAATAGACTTCCGTTTCCTGGCGACAGATCGAACAGGTGAACTGCTCCCCCGCGAGATACCCATGGGACGGGCAAATACTGAAGGTGGGGGTCAGCGTGAAATACGGCAGTCTGTAATTGTCGGCCACTTTTCTGATCAGTCCTTTGATTGTGGTCGTATCGCCGACCTGCTCGCCCAGGAAAATGTGCAGCACCGTTCCTCCGGTGTATTTTGTTTGCAGCGTATCCTGCAGCTTCAATGTTTCGAAAATGTCATCACTGAAATCGACCGGAAGCTGACTGGAATTGGTGTAATAGGGTGCCGCACCCCGAAGAACATCGGCTTCATTGGCACTGATAATGCCCGGATACTTCTGCCGATCGAGCATCGCCAGACGGTGCGACGTACCTTCGGCCGGTGTGGCTTCCAGATTGAAGATCTCGCCCGTTTCCTCTTGGACTTCGGCAATCAGATGACGCATGAAATCCATGACACCGATGGCAAATTCCTGCCCCTTGGAGCTGGTAATATCTTCCCCCAGAAAATTCAGGCACGCTTCGTTCATGCCAATGATGCCGATGGTGGAGAAATGATTTTTCCAGAACAATCCGCCGTTATTTTTCATCTCCCGCAGATAAAACTTGGAATATGGGTAAAGATTTTTCTCAGTGAACTTTTCGAGAACTTTGCGCTTTATGGACAGGCTTTCAATTGCAAGCTGAATTTTCTCTTTTAGTATCGCATAAAATTCGTTTTCGCTGGCGCTTAAGTACCCAATGCGCGGTAGGTTAATGGTCACCACGCCAATGGACCCGGTGAGGGGATTGGCCCCAAACAATCCCCCACCGCGCTTCAGAAGTTCACGATTGTCCAACCGCAGCCGGCAGCACATGGAACGGGCGTCCTCGGGGGACATATCCGAATTGACGAAATTGGAAAAATACGGGATACCGTATTTCCCGGTCATTTTCCAGATAGGCTCGAGGTTCGGATTGTCCCAATCGAAATCTGCGGTAATATTGTAGGTCGGAATCGGAAAGGTGAACACGCGCCCCTTGGCATCACCATCCATCATCACCTCGGCGAAAGCCCGGTTGATCAGATCCATTTCCGCCTGAAACTCGGCGTATGTCTCTTCACGATCGACTCCCCCGATCATTACGGGTTGATCTTTGAGGATTGAAGGCACATAAAGATCCAGGGTAATGTTGGTAAAAGGCGTCTGAAAACCGACGCGGGTGGGAATGTTGATGTTGAAGACGAATTCCTGCAAAGCCTGTTTGACTTCGATATATTCCAGCCCGTCGTATCGCACGAAAGGAGCCAGCAGGGTATCGAAATTGCTGATAGCCTGAGCGCCGGCCGCCTCTCCCTGTAACGTATAGAAAAAATTTACAATCTGTCCCAAGGCCGAGCGCAGATGCTTGGGCGGGGCGCTTTCCACCTTGCCCTCGACTCCCTTAAACCCCTGTCTGAGCAGATCCTGCAGATCCCAGCCGACGCAATACACCGAGAGCAAGCTGAGGTCATGGATATGAAAATCGCCCTCCGTATGACCGTGTCGAATTTCCTGAGGGTAGATGGAGTTCAGCCAGTATTCCGACGTCACATCCGAGGAAATATAGTTGTTCAACCCCTGGAGGGAGTAGCACATGTTGCTGTTTTCATTAATTTTCCAATCGAGCTTCTGAATATAGTGGTCGACCAGATCCACATGGGCCCGGGTGGTCATCTTTCTGATCTGAGCATGTTGCTCGCGATATATAATGTAGGCCTTGGCGGTCCGGTAATAAGGCGAATCCAGCAGGACCCGCTCCACAATATCCTGGATCTCCTCCACCTCCGGCAGGGGATCCAGACGCAGCTCATGGGCCAGGGTCAATGCGCGCAGGGTCAGCTTCCGAGCCTCCCTTTGCTCGAACTCCCCGGTGGCCTTGCCCGCACCGGCGATGGCAGAGGTGATTTTCGATGAATCGAATTCAACAACTCTTCCGTCTCTTTTTTTGATTTTTTCAAGCACGTCGGAATTCTCCCGCATTTTGAAAATAGTGATAAGGATAAAGGATAATATCCCGCAGAATCAGACAAAAAACTCACCCCGCCGGGGGTGTGGAATAGAGCCGGTCGGAAGCTGAAAACTGAATAGAAGAAGGCTGTGTACCGGAACTCGAGGGGGTGATCCGTCCGTAAAGACAAGGGCTTGCGAACTGCCTTGCGAGGCGTCCAGCAAAACCGTCTTGAATTATTTCAACCTCGATAACACAATATATCGATATCTGTCAAGAAAAATATTCAATATATTGGGCTTATCCAAGGCCCGCAGCAAGCCCTTCGCAATTGGCGGGAGAGGGGAAGTCTTCAGGTCAGGGGCTGAAACCACTCCGAAAAACGCTCATCCTTGAATTCGATTATATCGTTCATCAACCGACTCACCTGTCTGGTGACCGGACCCGGCGTTTCAAACCTGCGATTCTCCAGGCGGGCAACCGGTTCGACCTTGATTCCGGTATGGCAGGTGAAGATCTCGTCGGCATCAAATAATTCTTCGGACGCAATGGGTTCTTCCCGGGTTGGGATTCCGATTTGCGGAGCCGCTTCCAGGATGGACATGCGGGTAATACTCGCCAGAATCCTTCCCAGGGGCGGTGTCTTGAGAACACCGTCTTTTACGATAAACACCGACTCGATGGATCCTTCAGCCAGAAAACCGTTGGTGTCCAGGGTTATCCCGAGATCGAACCCGCGATTGACGGCATCCTTGCGTACCATGTAGCCGTTGAGGTAATTGGAGCAGGCCTTGGCGGCCACCGGCACCGTTTCCGGGTGGATCTTGCGCCATTTGGATACGCATGCCGATACCGATCCGCCACCGTCTAATTTCAGATCGTCACTTATGGGGATGGCAAAGACGGCCAGATCCAGTTTGGAATCCAGGACCAGATTGATCACCGCTTCTTCGCCCCAGTAAGCCAGCATCTTGATCAATCCGCGCCCCAGGTTATTGGCGGCCACAACGGCTTTTACCGCTGAGACGATCTCTTCGGTGGTGTAGGCCATCTCCATTTCCAACAGTCTGGCGCTTCTCATGAGCCGCTTCAGATGTTCATCCATTCTGAATGCTACCGGCCCCTGGGGTCCCACATGAACACCGAAAACCTCGAAAAAAGCCGACCCACGCGAAAAACCATGAGACAGGATCGGAACGGTGGCCTCCGTCCTGGGAATCAGATTTCCGTTTAACCAGACTGTTGAATCACCGCTCATCTGAACCTCCATTTTTGTTTGTCATCAATGATACAGTGCATGCGGTTCTTCCGCTGCACGCTATTTTAAATCAATGACCGGTTGCAGGTTGCGAAGCCTGCTTACGATCGGTTGTAACCCAGATATAGTCCGCGATGTCCGGTTCGACCCTCTCGCCCGCCGGGACCGGATAAATGGTCCGAAAGCACACCCCGGTGCGCTTAAATGCCCGTTGCGGAATGCCGTATTTAAATTGGATATGCCCATTACCGGCCAAAACCACCATCCTGTCGTTGTGCAAAGTCTCGGCGATTCTTTCTGCCATGGCATCTTCCCACACGACCTGGGCCGTGTAAAAATCTTCAAATTTCACTCCGCCCTTGAGTTGATGGTGTCCGAATACCTCCGAAACATAATTGCGGTGAGCCGCATTGGACAAATCTATCTGACGGGGAAGTTGTTGTTTTTCGCTTTCTCTCAGGTTGTCGATGCCACCCACCCGAATTTTAGCCGGAATATCGGAAGGTATATTGAGCGCCACCAAGCGAATGTGATTGTCTTTGATAAAATTTAAAATATCGCTGTACAGGGAGAAATCATAACGCCAGTTGGCATACCAATGCACCTTTCTCAAGAATGTTTCCTGATCCAATTCCCCGGCAGACCATCTGTTAAGTACATCCTGATACGTATGGTCAAACATCTCCATGCCGACCGCCAAGTTTGGATGGTCCTGAACAAGGGCCCGTAACACCTCCAATTGAATTTGGTGGTCAGCAACGCTGGTATGCATTTCACCGACATACACGATGCGGCAGGTTTTTAAATCGGCCAAAAGTGCATCGAAAGACACCGGCCTGCCGGTGTCTGTTGAAACAATTTCGCCGGCGTCCAAGGATCTATCCATACCTTCGATATAAACCTTTTTTTGCGGAGCCACCGTGCACCCCCACAGCAACACCGCCAATGACAGCACAGGTAACATGCATGCGGTTCGCCTGTTGAGCAGGCGCACCGCCTGTCGGGCGATTGTAAGCTTCATATCTTGATTTTTTCCCATTGTCGACATAAGATTGATAGTCTTAAATGGTTTTGAGGAAATACCTTAAAAAAATCGGCTCGGCACGGAAAACAGCAACCGGTATAACATATGGTCAGTGATGGTATCCAATAAGATTTCCATATCCAGAAAAACCGCCAAACCCTGGTATCAGTCCAAAATAGTCTATGCCGTCACCATCGTGTTCATGCTGGCGGTGCTTCTGTTCGGATTGGTCGGTATTTCGGTGACCCGCGAAATCGAACAATACCGCGACTATGCCTGGGTCCCCATCATTCTGATCCTGCTGAGCGCCGGCGTCATGATCGGCGCCATTATCCGTCTGGTCAGACACTGGCTGTAGTTTCCCCACATGTGCCAAGAGCCCCCGAGGACGAGCAATAGAAGATCCTGCTGAATCAATAATTACTCCCCTTGCGTCCATCCGAGTGATCGAAACCAGGGAAAAAAAATTTCGATCAAATGATGAAGAATACGGGCGGTGGCCCCCCAGACCACGACATCTTCAAACGGATATTTCAATTCGTCGACATCGGGTAAACGATCATGGAAGTTTTTGGCGGTGTGGGTTTGGACAAGACCCCGCAAGGGGATGTAAAGGATTCTCGAAATTTCAATCGGGTCGGGCCGGACGGGTCCCACTGTATTCCACAAACCGGTGAACACTTCTATGTTTCTTCGGTTGACGGTCTGAAAATGGCCCATAGATCCGAGATAGACCACCTGGTCCCGGCTGATGCTGACCTCTTCTTTCAGTTCACGGAAGGCCCCCTCACGGGGACTGGCGTCTTGTACATCCAGATGGCCTCCCGGTAAAGCGACCTGGTTGCGCCAGGGATAGCCCTCGCTGTCTGTTTTCTGAATTGCCAGGATATACGACTGGTCGAGATCGAACATCAGGAGAAAAACGCAGGCCTGCTTGTAGGCAGGCATTCCGGGAATTCGGGGTGATGGATTTTTACGGATAAAATTTTTCAGATCGGCGATCTCCAAGCCGATGAAATTATCAGTCAAAAACTGAGAATGTGACTTTATTGATACAAAATGTGGTTTGCTCATGATAAAACGCGGCTCATTGCGGCAATGGACGGGCTCATTTTTCAAAAAGCGACTTCAGAACGTTCATCCGCCCGTCAGGTACCGGATTGCCGCGAATTTACTTCGGAAAAGTTTTTTATCATCATTTCACCCAATTCCATGGATCGACGGGTGGCGGCCTCAACGGCATTGATCAGGGTGGTACGCAAACCGCCGCTTTCCAGTGTCGCCAGGCCGGCAATCGCCGTACCGCCCGGCGATGTCACCCGGTCTTTCAACTGGCTAGGATGTTCCCCGGTTTCCATCAACAACTTGGCGGCACCCAGAACGGTTTGGGTTGCCAGAAAAAGTGAATCCTGACGAGAAATCCCCATTTTCACCCCGGCATCAGCCAGGGCGTCAACAATTAAAAAAATATAGGCCGGTCCGCTGCCGCTCAATCCGGTGATCGCATCCATCAGGTAGTTTTCTTTGAGAAATATGCATTTGCCGATGGAACTGAAAATCTCCGTTGCCAGGTCGATATCCTCCTTGGTGGCATGGGCGCCGGCGGCAATGGCGGACGCCGCCTCTTTCACAGCCGCTGCGATATTGGGCATGACCCGGATAAGGCGCAGATTTTTTTTAACGCAGGCTTCCATGGCTTCCAGGGGAACACCGGCGGCAATCGATATCACCAGCTTGGACGTATCCAGTTTGGGCGAAGTTTCGGTTAAAACCGTCGCCAGAATCTGTGGTTTGACCGCATAGATGATAATGTCTGCCTCACCGACCGCCTTGAGATTGTTACCGGTGATTCGGACCTTGTATTTGGATTTTATCTCGTCGAGCTTGTTTTGGCGGACATCCGTGCAGATAATATTTTTAGCCATCGAGGGGTCGGAATGAATAATACCGCTGATTAGGGCATCGGCCATGTTTCCCGTACCGATAAAGGCAATTTTTTTTTCGCTTAACATGAACACCTCTCATGAAATCCAAGCAATTCAGCTTTGGGGGGCTTAACGCAGTCTAAAAAAGCGACGGCAGGATAATGATAAAGGCACGATCCCCTTCTTGGATGTTGCGTCCGCTTTCCAGGCCCGTCCTGGGTAGACAGCCGTCAGAAATTATCGCGGTGATTGAAAGGCGCCGGGCCTCGAAGTTCGAAAACGGTGTGATTAGTCCGGTTGTAATTCTGAAATTTTTATATATTTCAATAGCAATAGTCAAGCAAATTATCGTCTGTCCTGTCTTCCAGGGGGGAACCCATATAGACAAAGGGCGGCGGCGGCAACATTTTTTTTGACATCTCATGTGAAAATCTGATACTGAAAATTCTTTGCGGCCTCAGCGTTCGAAGATGATCGAATGCAAAAACCAGACAGGCTGCTGACAATCAAAGACCACAGGGGGGAGCTATCCATGGTTCCGGAAATTAAAAAAATTCTTTTTACCACCAATCTATCGAAGGAATCCCGGAAGGCTTTTGATTATGCAATCAGCCTTGCGTCTCGATATGGGGCCAGTATCGCCATTTTATATGTAATGGAAGAATCATACTGGTCCACCGGCGATTACGTAAAAACCATATTGGGCGAAGAAAAATGGCGTCAGTTGCGGGAAAGCCAGGAACAGGAGGCCCGGCAAATTCTTATCGGCAAACGCAAAGAAGGATCCCTGATCAAAGAGGCTCTGGACGAATTTTGCAGCGAAGTTGAAAAAGACCATCAAGAATGTGAATTCATGGTGGACGATATTATTGTCGCCAGCGGGGGGGTCGTGGATGAAATAATCGCGATATCCCAGCAGAGAGAATGCGATCTCATCGTTATGGGGTACCATGTTCGGGGGCAATTTGAAGAAGCTATCCTGGGCAGCACCGCCAGGCGCGTCCTGCGACGCAGCAAAATACCCGTTATGCTGGTCCGTCTGACGAACCCGACGAAAAAAGAATCCCGGACCGGCTCCCCGCCCTCGGACAAATAGGCTGTGAGAGGGCTCGGTCTGGCTGATCCTTTTTTAATGTGAGCCAGGGGACATTTGGATTCCGGATATTTTTCAAGTGCAATGGAATTTCCGGCTTCGGTGATTCGTAATGAATTTTGCCAAAAAGTCACATCGCGTCAGTAATATCAAACGCTTTGCGGTAATCAGCCGTATAATGGTAAAACACGGCCTCGGAGAAATCCTGGAGCGACTCTTCGAACGCCCCGGATCATCCGCCGACGGGAAAGAGACCCGTGTTGTTCTTCCGCGCAACATCTACCCTTCTGCGCAACGAATTCGCAGGGTATTGGAAGAACTCGGCCCTACCTTCGTCAAGCTTGGGCAGCTGATGAGCACCCGCGCGGATGTGTTCCCTCCCGAATACCTGGAAGAATTCAAAAAATTGCAGGATCGCGTGGCACCTGTTCCTTTCGAGGAAATCCGGGCGGTCATCGAAAAAGATCTCAAACAATCTGTAGGGAAAGTGTTCGTCTCGGTCGAAGAGCAGTCGCTGGCCGCGGCTTCGGTCGCCCAAGTCCACCGGGCCGAACTTTATGGGGGCGAACAGGTCGTTTTGAAAGTGATCCGTCCGGGTATCGACAAGAAGATTCGCGAAGATATCAGGCTGATGTACTACTTCGCCCAAAAGCTTGAAAATGCTTTCGAGATCGGACAGGTTATCGGATTTATCAATCTGGTGGAGGAATTTGAAAGAAGTATTTTCAAAGAGCTGGACATGTACATCGAAGCGGGCAATACTGAACGTTTTGCCCGCAATTTCAAGGACAGCGAGGAGATTTATATCCCGAAAGTTTATTGGGAATATACATCCAAATCCGTTCTGGTTTTGGAATATATCCAAGGCATCAAGTTGGACAGGGTGGATGAGATCAGGGCGCACGGAATCGATCCCAAAGAAATCGCCATGGTGGGTCTGCGCTCTTTCTCCCGGCAACTGATGGAGTTCGGATTCTTTCACGCCGATCCGCATCCAGGCAATACCATCGTCATGTATGATGGGAGAACAAGTCTGGTGGATTTCGGCATCATCGGTTACCTGGATGAAAAAACGATGCTCGAATTAGCCAATGTATTCACCGGCTATGCAGAGCACGATTACGATATGATTGTCGACGCCCTGGTGGATGCCGGCATCATTCAGGAAAACAAGGTTAATCTGGACCACTTTCGCAGCGATTTAAGGGACATCAGCGAGCCGTTCTACGGAAGGAACCTTAAGACCATTGCGGCGAAGGAAATATATGACCAGGTGATGCAGCTATTGGTCAAATACCATATCCGTCTGCCTCGAGATTTGATGTTGCTGTTTAAAACATTTATCCAGGTGGAAGCCATCGGCAAAATCATGGGAAGTGACGCCAGCCTTCTGGAAGTCACCCGCCCATATGCCAAAAAATTACTGAAAAAGGGCTACGATACCCAGAAATGGATTCTCGGCGCTTTGAAGGATTTCCAGGCTACACGCGGGTATCTGCGCGGCTTTCCCCGGCTTTTCCATGAGATGCTCAAAGGGTTCGCCGGAGGTGAACACCGGCTCGAAGTCCGCCACAGCGGGTTGCAGCAAACCAATGTCAAAATCGAAAGGGGGATCAATCGTTTGACGGTGGGAATCGTCATCAGCGCGTCGCTGATTGCCGGCTCGCTGGTTCTGGATTCTTCCCAAAAGGTGATGGAAGTGACCATCGACTTTTTCGGGCTCCACACCGTCTCCGTCACGGCCCTGCTGGGCCTGCTCGGCTATTCCCTGGCCACGGTTCTGGGATTCTGGCTGATCATCTCCATCATGCGCTCGGGCAAGATGTAACCGACTTCAAACCCTGCTGTTAGCGTGCCTCGGAAGCGGGCGGCTACTGTTTGAGTGTAGCTGCGAGAAATTCCTGGAAGCGACGCCAGGATTTTTTGTCCGCCTCCGCCTGGTAGCGGTCACCGCCGAACACGGTGAACGCATGCTGGGCACCGCCATAGGTTATCATCTCGTGGGCCAGACCCGCTGCTTCCAGTTCTTTGGCCAATTGGGCAAACTGATCCAGCGTAATCGCTGAATCCGCCGAACCATGCATAATCAGAAACTCTCCGCGAGCCTTGCTGTAATCCTGCCCTTCCGGTGTCTTCAGGCCACCATGAAAAGTGACGAATCCTTTGAGGTCGGCTCCGGAGCGGGCCAATTCGAGTACGGCCGCCCCGCCGAAACAATAGCCCATGGCAACCGCGTTTTCGATGTTTGCGCCCCGATCTTTCGCCGCCGCCAGGGCCCCTCTCATCAAGGCCCTCATTTTTTCTCTGTCTTTGTAGAGTTCACCGGTATGCTGCCGCATATCTTCCATCTTCGTGGGACGCACGCCGACACCGTACAAATCGGCGGCGAAAACGGCATATCCGGAATCGGCCAGCATATTGGCCCGTTTGACCTCATAATCCGTCAACCCGTCCCAGTCATGAATCAACAACACCAACGGGGCCTGGTCGGAAGGGCTGACATAATAACCCTCATATGGCCGGCCGTTGACCTGATATTTCACCGTCGCGCCGGTGGCGGCCCACGAAACAGCCGCAGATGCCAATACGAAAAAAATGGAAATTGAATATCGCATGCCGACACCCTCCTTGCCTTTCTGACCTCCATCCCTCCCGGCGTGCACGGGAGTTGGCCCATCTTATGTGAAACTACCCTTGTTAAAAGGATATATTCGATTAATTCACCCTCACCCGGCCTTTCCCATCAAGGGAGAGGAAAAATACCCCTCGTTCCCCCTTTAAAAAAGGGAGAGGTTGTGCTTCCCTCCCCCGGCGGGAGGGATTGAGGGAGGGGTAAAATGATGCAATCCTTTTTGAATGTTTCTATCTTTGATCAGTCGGGCTGCCCTTTCGCCCGAGACCGCGGCTCGTATGAAACTACGCCAGAATGGCACAGTTTCTGTCTTTGATCAAACTGGCTGCCCTTTAGCCAGCGGCCCCCGCTTATATGAAACTACAAATATTTTATCTCGCGCAGAGTCGCAAAGCTCGCAAAGGGAATGATTAAAAATATAAATAATCTTGGCGCCTTGGCGTCTTGGCGCAATGATGAATAGTTTCTGTCTTTGATCAGTCGGGCTGCCCTTTAGCCCGAGGCTGCCGCTCGTATGAAACTACGCCAGAATGGCATAGTTTCTGTCTTTGATCAATCGGGCTGCCCTTTCGCCCGAGGCCGCGGCTTATATGAAACTACCGATATCGCCTTACCCTTAGTCGTCACTCCGGCATGGTTTCAGCCGGAGTCCAGACATATGGCAACTTCCCTGGATTCCGGCTAAAAACCTGCCGGAATGACGTTAGGTGGATTTGGCACAAATTCTAATGTCTTTGATCAGTCGGGCTGCCCTTTCGCCCGAGGCCGCGGCTCGTATGAAACGACGCCAGAATGGCGCAAATTCAGGTAACGATGGCAAAGCCTGGATAGAGATGAAGTCATTGAACGCCGAACATCGAACGTCCAACATCGAACATCGAATGTTGATGTCGCTGCGCGGAGTCCATTTTAACCCCAGCGAATGCTTTCAATTTGATGCCTCATTGTTTTTTAGCCGACATCGCCTGCGGCAAAGTCGGCTCATTCGCCATGACTTCCTATCTCAAGGTATTTTTAAGCGGCGCCATACCTTATTCAAAATTCGATGTTGAACGTTCGATGTTCATTAAACGACATGGCCAGCGTTTTTACTCGATCAGACTGGCTGCCATTTAGCCGGCGGCGACGGCTTATTACCCGCAAGGTCTTGAACCACGAAAAGAATAGTTATGACTGTGGAGTAGCCGGCAGTCTTGCGGATCGCTTGGCTTTAAAAATCCGCAGCGACTCTGAGCACCTGGATATCGTTGATCACGCTTTTGGAACCAGCAACCCGGCGCACCTTTTCTTCTATCATTTCCTTTTCGCTCTGGGAAGCGGCCAGGCCGGAAATCCGGATCGTCTCAGAACCTTCCACGTTCGTGAATACATGGGACTGGTTTATATCCAACTCCAGCAAGGCCGACTCCACCTTCCGCTGCAGAGAAAGCCGGCCGAGAAGGTCAATGGAATCGATGCCGCAAGTTCCGATCTCGTCCGAGGTGGCCGCTTTCACCACCAGGCTGACGGCGGAGGCAATGCCGAGCTTGTCCGTATTGATAACGAGATCGTACAGTTTGGGATCGAGCCAGTCCTCGTCAAAAGCGAAGCGGATAAAGTCGCCTTTGTTGCGATCCGACCGCCGTAACACTTTCCTTGCCACCTCTTTTTCGACGCCGCCCCGCGCCATGACGGTCTCGATTCTTTTCTCCTCGGATCCGGTCACCAGCACATGCAAGGCGCAACCGAAGGCATTGAGCAGCAGATGACCTCCCCGACCGAAAAAAACCGTGTCACCTTTACGGGCCTCGTCGTAGATAACCGCCTGGAGCCGGTCCAGATAGATTTTGGGCTTTTCGCTGAAAATTCTCTCGAAGAAGGTCGGCCCTCTCTCGTCAAATTCTTCGGGGCGTGCAAAGAAGTTATCCCGCGTGGCGGCTGCAAACAACTCCTGATCACCAAAAAAGGAATATTTCAACTCGGCAGCCACCTGCCTGGCAATGTCTTCGCCCCGGGAACCGGACATTTCTGAAAAGGTAATGAAATTCATGAATGATCTCCCCCTATCCGCATTGCAGTTCGCTGAATGTAGTTTTTAGAATAAGGGCCGGGTTTGCACCTGTCAAGGTTCTAAGGTTTCTCGATTATTTGCTCTTTTGAAAATCGGCGATTTCTGCGACGGCATCGATTGCCGTCCGGATGTGGTTCTCGGTATTAAAAGGGCCGACGCCGATCCGCACCGATCCTCCAATCCGATCGGTACCCAACCGCTGGTGAACAAGGGGCGCGCAATGCAGCCCGGTGCGGCAGGCGATATCGTACTCACCGTCGAGCAGCGTACCCACATTGAGAGCCTCCATGCCATCCACGTTAAAGCTGACGACCCCGATATGGTCGGTCAGGTCATCCTGGCAGTAAAGTGTTACGCCTTCCAGATCACGGAGTCCGTCGCGGAACATGCCTGCCAGTCGCATTTCATGGGAGTGAATCCGCCCCATTTCCCGGTTCTGGATCCACTTCAGACCGGCGTGTAAACCGGCGATGCCGACCACATTTCCGGTCCCGTACTCGAGTCGATATGGATATTCATCCAGGTGCATGCGGTCGGCCGACCGGACACCGGTCCCCCCGGCGCGGGTATGCCGGATGTCAATTCCCTCGCGGACATAAAGCCCGCCGATGCCGGTTGGCCCCAGCAATGATTTGTGACCGGTAAAGGCGACGATATCGACCTGCATTTGCTCGATATCAATTGGAATTTTTCCAGCGGATTGGGAGGCGTCGATCGCGAAGGGAATCCCGTGATCCCGGCATATGCGACCGATGGCCGCGATGGGCTGAACCGTGCCGATGACGTTGGAAGCGTGATTTACCACAACCAGACGGGTGTTGGATCTGATCTTTTGTTTGATGTCGTCGGGATCGACAAATCCATTTTCGTCAAAGGGAACGTAGTCAACCGCCACTCCATGCAATTGGCTCTGATGGTAAAGCGGGCGCAGCACCGAATTGTGCTCCAGCATGGTCGTGATGGCATGATCTCCGCGTTTCAGCATTCCGAAAATAATCAGGTTGAGGGCATCGGTGGAGTTATAGGAAAAACAGAGCCGATTCGGATCATTGCCGTTAAAAAAATCGGTGAGCATCTTACGGGTGGTGTCCACCAATTCTCCGGTTTCCATACACAGATCATATCCGGACCTGCCGGGGTTGACGCCGAAGGTTCGGTAAAAGGAATCCATGAAGGTATAAACCTCATCCGGTTTGGGAAAAGAAGTGGCGCCATTGTCAAGATAAATCAAATTTTCCATCGTACAGTCTCCCTGAGGCGGTGAAAGTGTATTTTCACCCGCTATTTTTGTTCGTCATCTACCATGCTCTCCAGGCAACGTTTGCGTGACCTTTCACATGGGGCTGAATCGGACATACCCGGCATCTCGAAACCGAAGGGTTCCTTTTGCGGCCCTAAAAGTGGCTTGCGACCCTACATAGGGAATAATCGAAGATTTTGCAAGTCCTGGAGGCGCACCCCTTCATTTTCTCAACGTTGCCTAAAATCTTCTCAGCCGGTCATACGGCAAAGCGCAGCGGTTTGCAAAGGGGTTTATTGGCAAAATATAAGATCCAGCTAATTTTTCATTGCATTTTTGTCTATAATAAGGGAAGAATTCCGGCATGAAAGATCGGCAGTCTACCAGTATGAACCAGGGAGGATCTCCATGTCGGATTTGAAACAACGCGCAACAACTATCATAAGGGAGTTTAAAGGCCAAAACTATATTTTCGGATCGGGTGTGCTGGAGGAAGCTCCCGGCAGGTTTGCCGCCGAATTCGGTAAAAAAGCGCTGCTGGTCGGATCCATCGCGTCAAAATGGTTTCAGCCGATTAAAGATCGTATTCAGGCATCCATGGAAGCCGCCGGAATAGAGATCGTGGACCTGGTCAAATCCGCCGCGCCCAACGCACCTTTCGTGGATGTCTACCGCATTCACAGCCATATCATGCACAAAAAACCGGATGTCATCGTGGTTGCCGCCGGCGGTTCCGGCACGGATGCAACCAAGGCAGCCGCCACTCTGGCAGCCTTGGGCGATTACCAGCCCGAAATCGATCCCTTTTTCGGAGTCGGCGAGGTTACAAAAGTGTGCCGCGAATCCGGGCGCAGCATCGTGCCCGTTGTGGCGGTTATGACGGCCGCCAGTTCGGCCGCTCATCTGACCAAGTATTCCAATATCACCGACCCAATCGCCGGTCAAAAGAAACTGATCGTGGATGAGGCGATTGTCCCGCCCCGAGCTGTTTTCGATTACGGGGTGACCACCACCCAACCCATGCGTTTGACGCTGGACGGCAGCATGGATGGAATTGCGCACCTGATTGAAGTGTATTTTGGCGCCGGTCCTGAAATCAGGGACCTGGCCCGCCGTATCACGGCGGTCGGACTGGAGCTTATCATCAAGGGGATGATTCAGGTAAAAAAGGATCCGTCGGATCCCGAGGCCAGAACATTGCTCGGATTGGGCACCGATCTCGGAGGATACGCCATTATGGTCGGCGGGACCTCGGGTGCTCATCTGACCAGTTTTTCACTGGTCGACGTTCTCAGCCATGGGCGCGCCTGTGCGTTGATGAACCCCTATTACAGCGTGTTTTTTTCGACGGCCGTGGAAGCGCAGTTACGGGTGATCGGCGGCATATACAAAAAGTACGGCTTTATTGATGCCAATATCGAGTCCCTGTCGGGCCGGGAACTGGGACTGGCGGTCGCGGAGGGCATGATCGCGTTCAGCAGATTCCTGGATTTTCCCACCCGCCTGAGCGAAGTTCCCGGAATCAGCGAAGGCCACATTGACAAATGCCTGACGGCCGCCAAAAACCCCCAACTTGACATGAAGCTCAGGAATATGCCGGTGTCCCTCAACGCCGATCTGGTGGATGAATACATGCGCCCGGTGCTGGAGGCGGCCTGGTCGGGGGAATTTAAAAGAATAAAGACAATGGATTAGTTTATAGGCTTCTTCCGTGACTGCGCTCGTAAAAAGAGGCCCCTGCGGGGCAGCAATGGTATGGCGGAATTGGTGTCAGGTTTCAGGAAATTAGCATTTCTAATATTTGACAGCTCATATGGATCTGTGCAGTTGATAACCCATTTCAATCAAATGACTGCCTCGGTGCCAACGGCAACGCTGACACCTGAAACCTGACACCTGAAACCCACGCCGTCTATCAACTTATCGACAGTTCACCACCCGAAATGGAAGCTCACCCGGCTATCCCCCGCCCAGGGGCGGATAGAGCACCACCCGTTCTCCCCCTCGGAGGCTTGCATCCAGATTCGCCGGTCGTCCGTCGATAAACACAAGATTCACCTCGTACTCGGCGATCCCCAATTGCGCCAGCAGAACTCGAATACGAAGTCCGGGCTCGATGGGGTAAAATCCATGGGCGGCCGGGAGAAACCGTTTCAAATTGGCCTGCAGCTCAAGTTGGATCTGTTTGACCATTTATTGCGCTTGGGCTTCGGGCAGCCATTCGAGATCGAGATCGACCATTTTGCCCCGGGTCGGTTTTCCCTGCACATCCCAGCCCATCATTTCGTAATAAAGTGCGAGCGCCTTGCTCAGATCCTTCTCATCGATACGAAGGCCCTTGGAGGGGCCTTCGGGAAGGGGTTCGTGCAGCCGCCTGAAAAGTTTGTCGTCCTCAGGCCCGAACCCTTCCCGATTGTTGAACACCCGCATCATCACCTCCGAGCGTTCCGTGGCCCGCATGATTTCCCAAAGGTTGGTCTCCCACCCGGTAATGGCGCGGACCGCTTCCACGATTTTCTCATATTTCAGGGCCAACAGCGGTGCGGAAACGAAATTGCAGATTCCCAGCATGTTGTTCATGCTCCAGGATAGCTGTCCCTGTTTGAAAAAACGGACCTTGGCCGCATCGAATGCCACCGGGTCCACCGGGTCCAGAATACCCAGCGGTTTGACAAAATTGACACCGTCGCCGGTAAACGCCACCTCATGGGGTGTTTCGACATGGTCGGCACCGGTAGGCGACAGCGCATAGCTCAGCGCGACGCCGGTCTTGCCGCGCGGATCGTGCATCGGAATTTCCTGCCCTTTAATGGTAAAGGCAAACCGCTCCGCGCCGCTTCCGATTTTTTCGGCAGCACGTTTGACGCCCCGGGCCAGAATGTCCCCGAGTCCCTGACGGGAATTGATTTTATCCACCAGATCGAGCATTCCCCCGGCATCTCCGAATAGCACCCGGCGTCCGTCGTTGTCCGTCTCGGCAAGGATGCCTTCTTCAAAACATTCCATGGCAAAGGCAATAATAGCACCGGCGCCGATGACATCCAGCCCATACCGGTTGCACATTTCATTGGCCTTGGCAACCGCGCCGATGTCGTCGACACCGCACAGGGAGCCCAGGGCGGCCAGGCATTCGTATTCGGGACCGCCGTATCGCGGGTTGATGTCATAAGGGGTCTGCATTTCCACTACGCGTTTGCACCCTACAGCACATCGATAGCAGGATCCGGCCCGCTTTAAAATTTTCTCCATCCCGGGAACGCCGATTTTTTCCGCACCTTCGAATACGCCTTCTTTAAAATTGCGCGTGGGAAGAATCCCCGCGCTGTTGAGACCCATGACGAACATGGGGGTGCCGAACTTGCTGAAATTGATGTTGGGTTGATGCTCCTTTATGCGCTTGTTATGCCAGGAAACAATTTCCTTTACCTTCCCCGGATCGGCGAATTTAATGTTTTTCGAATTTCCCCGGCAGGCAACGGCCTTGAGATTTTTAGATCCCATCACCGCACCCATTCCGGTCCGTCCGTTGGCATGCCCGCCTTCATTCATGACATTGGCGACCAGAACCATCCGCTCTCCGGCCGGACCGATGGATGCCACGCGCGCTTTCGGCTCACCGACCTCATCACGAATCCGGTCCAGAGCATCACCGTTTTCAAGCCCCCAGACGGCGGCGGCATCCCTGATTTCCACCTGACCATCTTTAATCCACAGGTAAACCGGTTTGGGCGACTTGCCCTTGATGACAATGGCATCATAGCCGGCAAATTTCAGTTCAGGCCCGAAAAATCCGCCGGCTTCGGTTTCGGCAAATCCCCCGGTAAGGGGAGATCTTGCAGCGATGGTATACCGGCTGAATCCGGATAGCGGCGCTCCGACGACCACCGAAAGCGCGACCACCAGAACATTGGCAGCCCCCAGGGGGTCGGTTCCGGGTTTTAAGTTTTTCAAAAGATAATAAGCGGCCAGCCCGCCGCCGCCGAAATAGGTCCTGTAGAATTTCTCGGACGGTTCCTCGATTCCATAGCTGGAGTCCGTCAAATCGACATGCAGAATCTTCCCGTTATAACCGTATGGCATGGCCATCCTCCTTAAATATCTGATGCGCGTCCGCGCCTTTCTATTCTATTAGTGTGTGCTCGAAATACTTACGGTACTGCTGTAATCAGAATAATCAAAGCTGTAATTTTCCGTTTATTCTGGTAAGAATCTTTATAACCGAAACTTTGGGAACCATCAATAAATTTATGAACTGCCCGGCTTTATTGCTTTACCACGTTGTCATTTTCTGGTATCTTTCCCGAAAACTTCAGCACTATTTAATCATTTAACCCAACGATGCCGACAAGACTGGAGATAATCCAGCCTTACAATATAAGGAGACGATATGCGCATTATAAGATTTATTGATGAAAATGGAAAAGTTGGCTACGGACACAATTACGTCGACGGCCGGGCGGTTCGCCTGACGGGGGATTTATTCACCGGTTTGGAGGAGACCGGAAAAAAAGTCGCTGTCAAAAAACTTCTGGCGCCGCTGGTACCCGCTGCGATTTTGGCTATCGGGCTCAATTACCACCAGCATGCGGAGGAGACCGGATCGAAGATACCGAAATACCCGGTTCTTTTTATGAAAAATCCCGCATCCGTCACCCACCCGGGCGATCCCGTCATCCTGCATCCGTCATGCATGCAGCCGCCCGAAGTGGATTATGAAGTTGAGCTCGCCGTGGTTATCGGCAAATCCGCCAAAGACGTGGCCGTCGATAAAGCGCTTGAATATATTCTGGGGTATACGGTAGCCAACGATGTGTCCGCCAGGCGCTGGCAGGGAGGCCGGGGTTCCGGTCAGTGGGTGCGCGGCAAGAGCTTCGACACCTTCTGCCCGCTGGGTCCCGAAATGGTGACCGCCGATGAACTGACCGATCCGCAAAAGCTCCAGCTGACCTGTGTGCTCAACGGCCAAACCATGCAGGACGCCAACACTGCGGACATGATTTTTCCGGTGGCCGAACTGATCTCTTTTCTCTCCACCGGCATGACGCTGCTTCCGGGCACGGTGATTCTCACCGGAACACCCAGCGGCGTCGGATTCACCCGTAAACCGCCTGTGTATCTCATGCCCGGAGACCTCGTGGAGATGACCGTCGAGGGTATCGGCACCCTGAGCAACCCCGTGGCACTTCAGGAGTAGGTTTTTTTCAACGATGGGCACCTGATGGTGTTTCCAATCCAGAAATGAGAATTTTTGACCAAGGTCAAGGAAATCAAGCACTTGCGCGGAGGCGTAGCTTGCTACGCCGCACAAGCAAGCGCGCAGATTGACGCCGAGATTGGGCAAAAAGGCCATTTATGGATGGAAACTACTTATCTTCGCAGTCTAACTCCACTGAACATTCGCCGCCGTCTTCGGTCAGAACCGTCATTTCCTCGTCCGGGTGCTGAAGGGATTGATCGAGGTACAAAACCGGATGGCTATCGAAGCATGCCCGACGCACGTAGGCGAGTATACTATTTTCGCCCTTGATAAAAGAAAAGCCGTTTGCGTTCTTGACGACCAGAACCGGCACTTCCCCGATACCCAGCAACTTCAGGATGAGACGATTTATCGCCGGCGAGTAGGAAGACTTCAGCTCCAGGCCTTCGAGTTCAAAGGACTTCAGCTTTTCAACCGGATTCAAATAGAAGTTACAACTGTTGCAGTTTTCAAGCGCTTCGATCACCTTGAGGCAATGGGTGCAATCTGAAGAGAAAATCAGAAATATTTCCTTGGAGGGTTGCGCACAGGATTTCAGCCCATAGCTGCCGCTTTCCAAAACAAACGGTTGGGAGAAAACCCCTGTAGACGAAAAAGACAACAGTGAAAAGGCGAAAACAATCGCGCTGAGGGTGGACACTCCGACGATCGATTGTCTGCGGCCGTTGAGAAGATTCAGCAGCAAGACAAAGAAAAATATGAGCAGGCAGTAGCCGCAGAAAGTCCGGGCGACAAATAGCTGGTAAGCCAGCAACACCCCTTCAGCCGCCAGACCCGCCAGAAGCAGCAGGTCCATGAAATCGAAGCGACCGGAAGACTTTTTTTTCAGATACCGGTGCGACCAGAAGACGGTCTGAAAATACAGCAGGCCTAAAATATTGATGAACAGCGGCGGCAAGGTGGTGAGCTTTTCAACCAGCTCACAGCCCTCATTCGGGCATAGGGTAGAGCCGGTGGCGAGAATGTAAATTATCTGAACCGCGACAACAAGGCTGGCGCCCAGGGCTAAATATGGCATCATCGAATTCTTTTATGGAATCAGGGTTGAAACGGTTCGGACGGAACGGCTTCAAGAAAGCGCGCATAGCGAATCAGAGCGGCCATCGCTCGTGCCGCCCGTTCCGGAGACGGCAGCACCGGTACCCCATAGCGAACCAATCTCCGTATAAACGTATCCTGGTGACTCTGAAATGTAAAACCGATCAGCGGCTTTTGATGTTTTTTGATCAGTTCGGCCAGGATTCGGCCCTGATCGTCGAAAAGATTCTCCGCCAACTCGGGAATCTTTTCGTCGGGAACCTCCGTGTCTTTCATAAAGCGCCTGATAATATGCAACGGCGCAAATAGATAGGCCAGCAACCCGTCGATCCCGGCGTCCTCCATGAGAATGTCGGGAATCGCATTGAAATAATCCATTTGATTCTTGGAAAAAGTCAGGTCCACCGGATTGTTCACGCTGCCGGTATGGGGCATCAGCGGCGTAATTTTGGCCAGTGTCTGATCGGATAACGGTGGCAAATCCAGCCCCGCCCGTCCCGCGGCATCAGCCGCCGCCGCTCCGGGACCGCCGGAGTGCGTCTGGACAATGATCCGGTTTCCCCGCAGCCGCGGGCATATGCCCAGCACCCAGCAAAAGTCGAATAGCTCCGGAATAGAATGCGCCCGGACCACACCGCTTTGCCTGAAAATACCCTCATAGAGCAAGTCCGGACCGGCCAGAGCTCCGGTATGGGAGCGGCCGGCCTGCCGGCCGGCTTCCGAACCGCCCACATAGAAGGCCACAATCGGTTTGTGCGCGACAATCTTACGGGCGACTTCAATAAATTTGCGGCCCCGCCGGATAGTTTCCACATAAAGGCCGATCACACGGGTATGCGGACAGGCGGCCAGATATTCCAGGCAATCGGTGATATCGATATCAGCCTCGTTGCCTACGCTGATACCGCTGGAGAATCCGAGATTGAAACGGCTTAAGTAACCGAACAGCTGGGTGATCAGGCTGCCGCTCTGGGAGGCCAGGCCGATAAATCCCGGGCGTCCCTCAAAGGGCAGAAACGTGAAATTGAGTTTTTGGTGGGGATTGACGACTCCCAGGCAGTTGGGGCCCAGAAAGCGCATACCGTAACGCCCGGCAACCTCCAGCAGATTTTTTTCCAGCTCGGCGCCTTCCCGGCCGACCTCTTTAAAACCGCCGGAGACCACGACGGCATGTTTGATTCCCCTGCGTCCGCACGCCTCCAATACCTGCGAAACGAGCCGGGTGGGCAGCACCAAAACGGCCAGATCCGGAACCTCCGGCAACTCCTGCACATTTTGAAATGCTTGAAGTTTCAATACCTGTTTCTCCGTGGGATGGATCGGGTATACCCGGCCTTTGAACCCTGATGACAGCAGCGAGTCGAGCTGGTTCGTGCCCATGGCGGAAAAACGGTTGGAGGCCCCGAAAAATACGATGCTGGCGGGGTTTACGATCGAATATAGTGGGCTTTGTTGTCTGGTATCCGACATGTTTTCCTTCTATCGGCTCAATGAATACACTTTGATTTTGTTGTGGTTGCCACTGATCACCTGGCCGTCTTCCTCCAGATATCTTAAATGAGCAATGGCCTCACCCGTGGCAAACCATCGTTGCGCAATCGGAAATTCATTCCATGATTCGGCTTTGATATCCCAGGTCATCCGGGAGGCTACCTGGAAGGCGTTCTGGGGCATCTTCTCGAGAATATCCAGCACTTCATTCAGGCGATGGGTATGATGCTGTTTCAGCTCTTCAATTCGGGCTCGATGGTCGTCGATGAGCCGGCGGTGTCCGGGCAACGCGAGATCCACCTCCAATCCGGCAACCTTGTCCAGACTGACCAGATATTGTTTCAAAGGATTTTGGCTATCGGACCAACATTGAATGTTGGGGGTTATATCGATCAGGATGTGATCCCCGCAAACCAGGATCTTCTTATCCGGCTCATACAGGCAGGTATGCCCGATGGTGTGCCCGGGTGTTGTCAGACATCTGAAATGATAATCACCGGCTTGAACCGCATCGCCGTCATCGAGAACCTTCATTTCCGGAATCCAATCCGAGCCGTATTTGGCGGCGGGATGCTGATCCAGTGCGGATCGCAATTCATTTTCCGGAAAGCCGTTGCGGCCGGCATATCCAATCATGGCATCGAATCCCTCCCAGGACTCCATAAGCTCTTTTTCCGGCCGGCTGAAATAAATTTGCGTAGTATCCGTTGCCAGCCGGGTCACCAGCCCGAAATGGTCGGCATGCAGATGCGTAACAAATATATCGGATTCTGCGGGATTGACGCCGATTTGGTGCAAACCGGCCGTCATGGCCTCCAGGCATTCGCGGCGGTTGAAGCCGGTGTCGATGATCAGATTCTTTTTCGAATCGCGGATCACATAGGAGTTCAGAAATTTTAGCGGACTTTCGGGCAGCGGGATTTTTAAGCGAAACAAATCAGGCAATATTTCTTTACACATATCAACCTCTTAAGATCCTTGTCAAGTTGCTGATCCGGCAATTTTCAGGATCGATTTTGATGAATCGATATCCGGCGTTTCGGGGCGAAAGTTATTATGCCGTCAAGCCACCGGGGAAGTTAGCGACTTCCGGCAGAGCTTTGCCCCTTCCAGGGGCCTTCCTAAGACCACCAGCTCTGCTGATGGTCGATGATTTAGATGATCGGCGTTTGAATGTCAACCATGGATTACTGAAGGGAATTGCGGGCCACCCGGGCTTCGGTGGACTCCGGATATTTGTGGCACAGAAACTCCAGGCACTTTTTGCCGTTTGACGCCATGCCCTGTCGGCGGTAGGCACCGGCCAACTTCAACAATGCGGTGGGGATGCCCGGCAAATCCGGCACTTTCTTTACCATGAGCATCAGGATTTTTACCGCATTGTCCATGTTGCCCATGGCTGAAAACATGACACTCAACTGGATATAAAGCTGGGGAGAAAGACGGGGCCGTCGGGCCCGGCTGGTATATTCCCGGTATATTATATCGGCCTTTTCGTAGGTGTCGTAGCTGCGACTGAGCTGAAACAGCAATTTGCCGGCAGTCCCATGAAATAATTCACTATCGGGTTTCAGTTTGTAAATATTGAACAAGCGTGCCAGCGCGTCTACATTTTCAGGATCCTTGGCCAGCACCTGATCGAGCAGGCCACTTGCGGCCGACATGTCTAGTTCGGCAATCAGCTTCAATGCCTTTTCCATCAGCGGCGCAATTTCATCTTCCGGCTCATCTTCGAATACCTCCCGATTGGCCGGTGCGCCGAATTTCAGGATGGCAAGCGCCAGAAAAGCCCCGGCACTCAAACCGCCGATATGGGCGACATAGGCCACCTGCCGGGCGTCGCTGAAGAACAGCTGAATAAATTCATTAGCGAGCCAAATCGGCAGCAGGATGATGGCCGGCATTTTTAGATAATTGAAATAAAATCCCAACGAATAAAAAATCCGGACTTTTTTTCTGCCAAACAGCACCGCAAAAGCACCCATCAATCCGGCAATGGCTCCGGATGCCCCCACGACCGGCGTGGTGCTGTTCATGTATATCAACCAGAAAACCCAGGCCGCAATGAATCCGCATCCTATATACAGCCCGGCATAAAGCAGACGGCCCGCCCCCATTTCCAGCATACAACCGACAATCCATAAAAAGACCATATTACCGAACAGATGACCGCTGCCGGCATGCAAAAACATGTAGGTAAAAGCCGTGAGCAAGGATTTATAGGCTGGACGGAATCCGTATCGGAGCGTAACGATCCGTGACTGGCGGTGTTCAAATTCGGTTCTCAGAAACCGCCATCCGGCATACTGCGGATCGGACGGGACAATGATTTCACCGGCTTGGAGCTTTTCTACAAACGAATGGTCCTGCTCCATTTCCAGATACCAGTAGGCCAGTGAATCTTCATCCATCTGCTGCGGCGCTCCGGCATCGGCCGGCTCCCGGCCGGTTCTATGGGCCATGTAGCGCGGAATCTCGATGGCTGCCAGTCCGGATTCGAAATAGTATCGCGAAGCCTGATATTGCTTTTCGGGTTCGTCGGTCTGAAAAATAAAAAACACCAGACAATTCAACAAAATAAGGCCGAGGGTCACAAAGGGCGGATTGCGCCAGCTGATTTTACCTATGAGTGGGATAATGAACATGAATATGTATCGGTAAGCCCCCAGCAAAACATAAGCCGCTTTTTCGCAGGAAATCTCCTGAAATATCAGCCTGTGACGACAGATTACCTTTCTTCAATCGGCACATAATTGATTTCCCGGGGTCCCACGTAAATCTGGCGTGGGCGGCAGAGTTTCCAATTGGGATCATCGATACTTTCTTTCCATTGGGCAATCCATCCCGGAAGCCTGCCGATGGCGAACATGACGGTGAACATACTGGTCGGTATTCCAATGGCACGCAGGACGATCCCACTGTAAAAGTCGACATTCGGATATAGATTGTTTTCGAGAAAATAATCGTCGCTCAACGCAATCTGTTCAAGCTCCAGCGCGACATCCAGCAAGGGGTCCGAAATTTTCAATTTATCCAGCAGCGTATGACACATCGTTTTCATGATTTTCATCCGGGGATCATAGGTTTTGTACACCCGATGACCGAATCCCATCAGTCTGAACGGATCGCTTTTATCTTTTGCCCGCTGGATGAGCTGTTTCATATTCCGATCTTCAACAATCTGGGTCAGCATTTCGACCACCGCCTGATTGGCGCCGCCGTGCAGGGGGCCCCACAGGGCGGCGATACCGGCCGAAATAGCCGCATATAGATTCACTCGGGCGCTGCCGACCACCCGTACCGCGGATGTCGAACAGTTCTGCTCGTGGTCCGCATGCAGAATCCAGAAAACATTCAACGCCTTGACCACATCCGGGTCGGGGTCATAGGGCCGGACCGGTGTGTCGAACATCATGTTTAGAAAATTGGCGCAGTACGCGAGGTCGGACCGGGGGTAGACGACCTTGTGTCCCCTTGAAATTTTATAGGACATGGCGGCCATGGTCCGGACTTTGGAAAGCAGCCGGGTAACGATCATATTGATTTCTTCCTCCAGATTTTGCAGCGCGGGATAAAAGCTGCGCAGGGCGTTGACCATGGAAGAAAGAATACCCATCGGATGGGAAGATCGGGGGTAGCTTTCGAAAAAAGTGCGCATGTCTTCGTGCACCAGCGAATTGTCATTGAGCAAGACCGAAAACCGCGTCAGTTCCTTCTGTGAAGGCAGTCTGCCGTGAATGAGAAGATAGGACGTCTCCTTGAATGAAGACTCCTGGGCAAGTTGTTCGACCGGAATCCCCCGATAACGTAAAATTCCGCTTTCTCCGTCCATGAATGTAATCGAGCTGGTGCAGCTCCCGGTATTGGCAAATCCGGGATCGAGCGTTATCAGACCCGTTGACTTCCGCAGTTGCGAAATGTCGATTGCCTTTTCCCCTTCGGTCCCCTCAATCAGCGGAAGTTCATACTCTTTGCCGTCGTAAATCAATTTAACCTTTTCGGTCATGTCGTCTCCCCTTTTTCCACCATCCGGTCGATCCGGCGGCTAAACTATCCGGTTGAACAAGAACATCCGGCAAAATTATAACACTAAGCAGCGAAGGTCAAGTGCACGCAAAGCGCAAAGAAGGACGCTTCACGGCGGGTTTGCTCAAAAACGGCCAGGCGAACTTGACACAGGGTATATGATTGATAATTTTTTAAGCTGTGTCGTTCGATTCCAAAAATCCGAATTGAGCGAGTGCCGAGGGTGCCCAGCTGCAAGGCATCCAGGGGTGAGGCGATCATTTACAGAGATCTTTGAAGAATGCTCATTTTTGTTCAAGTTCAAGGAAGGCGAAAATTTTAACCACAGGAATACTTTTAGTATTTTGAGGATTAAAATTTGAGCCTGACACCGAAATTGGGCAAAAAAAGGTGTTTGGCAAAGGTCTCTTAGAGGAGAAACGCAAAGGGGGCCTTTATGTCCTTTAAAGAAAATCTACTGAAAAAAATCAAGATAAACCAGCTCGCGCAAAAAGTTCTGCATTCCATTGGCCCGGCGGACAGCGGTCTTAAAATCGACAAAGAGGCCATGCGCAGCCTGCTGGAGATGGGCCCTTACCGTTACCGTCAGGAGCGGGACCTCGATCTGTATATTGAGGAAGGTTCAGGGGACGGACGAAGCATCATCCTGGTACTCGACAATGAGTTGCCGATTTACCGGACCACAGTTGAAGATGTGGTCATGCGCAAAAGTCCCTATACCAAGGAAATGCTGAACATCCGCAACGCTATTAAAATCCTGAAGGACTCCGACGTGAAAATCAGCCGCAAGGAGGAATCGCTGGAAACCGTTCGCAAACGGGACCTCGATGCTCTGGATCTCAGCTACACCGAATCCGATATCGCCGCAATCGCCCGGGAAGGTTCTGAAGCGCTGGAAAGCGGAAACACCGACGGTATTCAGGAAAGTCTAACCTTGTTTGCGGAATTGTTGAATTATCAGCCGCCGCCGAAACCATTTCGGATGGAACATCATGATATGATCGGGGCCGTGACGGAGAAAACCGGCGGCGAAAAACTATATGGACCGCTCGTGGTGCTAAACCTTGCAGACAACTCCCTGCGGATGTTCGATGACCGGTTCAGCAGCATGGACAAGGGAAAGATGGAGTATTTTGAACGGATGATACAGGGAAAAGAAAAAGCGTCCCGGGAAGGGCCGGCGGTGTTCGAGTATCTCAAAAATGAGGTTCATTCATACCCGGCAAGCCCTGCGGCATGACG
Source organism: uncultured delta proteobacterium (assembly GCA_963774425.1). GTDB lineage: Bacteria > Desulfobacterota > Desulfobacteria > Desulfobacterales > JAFDCJ01 > JAFDCJ01. The sequence goes on from CAVZEZ010000040.1 coordinate 114,601, forward strand.
GTGCCGTTTCGATCATCACCTTTGCCTGACCCTTACTTTCGCTTTTCACCTGTCCACGGCCGACCGGGGCCGGTCTTTCCATTCCCATTTTTCTTTACAAAAGTATGCGCCTAGAAGCGGTGGGCTTGACCGACATCCACCTCAGAATCGTTTTTCGATGCCGTTGAAGGTCCATCTGATCGACGACGGGAGTGAATTCGTGCAGACCCTGCGCAAGGCCGATTCGTGCCGAAATCCAGATGATTTTGCTGACCGCTGAGGTGGTGCGGGAAAAAAGAGTCACAGCATTTGAACCCGGCGCGCTGGATGCCATCGAAAGACGGCTGATCGGGAACCTGCCCACCCGGAACATAAAAGACGACAAGTATTTGAAAAAAATAGAAATCAAGCGGTTGGGGCGGAACTTCAAAAAATCTATACAACAACTTCAAATTATGATAAATGATGCAGAATTTTTTAACCATTCAAACACGGGAGGCTGCAGTGAAATCATATTTGGTAAAAGACTTGATGATCCCGTTGTCCGAATACGCAACGGTTTCCGAAGATGCCACATTATATGACGCCGTACTGTCTCTGGAAAGCGCCCAGGAAAATTTTGAAGACAAGCATACCCGTTACCGCCACCGGGCGATTTTGGTGCTCGACAAAGAAGGCCGGGTAGTCGGCAAACTCAGCCAGCTGGATGTTTTAAAAGCGCTGGAACCAAAATACAAGGATGTGCTCAAAAGCGACGGATTGAACCGGTTCGGCTTTTCGAAACAATTTATTAAATCCATGCTGGATGAATATCAGCTTTTTGCCTCACCATTGGACGATATCTGTCGTAAGGCGGGGGATCAAAGCGTCAAAAACTTCATGTATGCACCCACCGAGGGCGAATATGTCTCCGCAGACGACTCGCTGGATGTGGCCATCCACCAGTTGATCCTCGGTCACCACCAGTCCTTGCTGGTGACCTCCGGCCAAAAGATCACCGGCATTTTGCGTCTGACGGACGTGTTTGCCGCCGTGTTCCACAAAATGAAAGAGTGTTTTTAGAGCAGCCCCTTAAGGGATCGTAGCCACCCGGGAGAATCCCCGATAGGTTTTGCCGTTTCGAAGGATGGAGGAGGGATCTTGAAGTGGTTGAATATATTAGTGGAGCGAAAAATATCGACTGGAAGAAGATAGGATTTCTTTGTCTGGGTTTTTTCCTGTTCGCGGTGGTGTACTGGTCGTCGGCCTGGCCCGATGCGTTGGATCCCAACGGCAAGGGCTTTGCGCTGAGCCCCCAGGGCAAGGGCGCCATCGCCGTCTTCCTGCTGGCCGCCACCTGGTGGGTTTTCGAAGTGGTCCCCATCGGGGTCACCAGCCTGGCTATCGGAGTGTTGCAGGTCCTTTTTTTTATCCGGCCGGCCGACGAGGCTTTCAAGGATTTCATGGACCCCAACGTGCTGTTTATCTTCGGCTCAATCGTGGTGGGGCTGGTTTTTACCAAAACCGGTCTGACCCGTCGCATCGCCTATAAGATGCTGGCCATCGTGGGTGAGAAGACCAGCATGATCTACCTGGGATGCTTTATTCTAACCACCCTTTTGACCCACATCATGGCCCACACCGCCGTGGCCGCCACCATCTATCCGCTGCTGGTGGCTATTTACGCCACGTATGGCGAAGGAGACCGGCCGACCAAATTCGGCAGAGGCCTGTTCATGGGCATGGCCTACGTGGCCGGTGCGGGTTCCGTCATCACCTTGCTGGGAGCGGCCCGTGGCGCCGTAGGGCTCGGGTTCTTCGCAAAAGTCACCGGCAAAAACATCGGTTTTTTCGAGCTGACCTACTACATGGCGCCCATCGGCTGGCTGATGACCTTTTTGCTGTGGGGCTTTTTCATGATTGTGTCCCGGCCGGAGAAGAAAACCATCCCCGGCTTGCGCGAACGGGCCAAAAGGCTCAATTCGGAACTGGGCACGATTACCGCCAAGGAGGTCACCGCTGCGGTGATCGTCGGCATTGCCATCCTTGTTCTGAGTGTCTCCGCCTATTTGAAAGCCACCAATCCAGATTTTGTATCTCCCCATAAAACTGCCGTTCTGTTGATCACCACCATACTTTTTTTCATCACCGGCCTGCTGGATATTAATGATCTGGAAGAAATTCCCTGGAACATCATCCTGCTTTTCGCCGGCGCCATGAGTATCGGTTTCTGCCTGTGGCAAACCGGAGCGGCCGAATGGCTGGCCATCAAATGGCTGGCGCTTTTCGCCAAAGCCAACTGGTTCATATTTGTCATGAGTATCGCCTTCTTTGTCATGGTCATGACAAATTTTATTATGAACGTCGCTGCCATCGCTATATCCCTGCCGGTGGCTTTGGTTATCGCTCCCTATCTGGGAGTGTCGGGAGAGGTGATCCTGTTTGCGGCCCTGACGACCGCCGGGATGCCCTTTCTCTTGCTGGTGGGCGCCGCACCCAACGCCATCGCCTATGACTCGGGGCAGTTTACGACCGGCGAATTTTTCATGTTCGGCATACCGGCCAGCATTCTGCTGATGCTGGTCGTAGCCTTTGCGATCTATATCCTCTGGCCCCTGATGGGCATGCCGGTGTTGCTGGGAGGTTAGAGCGGTTCCGGGGTTCAAGGATTAAGGACGCGCGTTGGCGGGGGCTCTCTAATCTTGAACCCTTAAACTGGTGAACGCTTGGCCGCAGTGATCCCGAACCACCTTCACGGCTGGATGATAATGGTCGGGTACAACCCCTCGAGTTCGCCTTCCGGATAGGGCTGGATCGTATTGAACGAAATCTTCTGGTTTTTTTGGGCATGCCCCTTTTTTTGAGCGCCGTCAAAAAAAGCGCCGTTGGCCTCCAGAATATGATGAATGCGGTCGCGGAATGCGGTGACAAAACCCGCCCCGGATCCTTCATAGGTCAGGTTGCCCTGAATCAGGCCGTCATCGATTCTGGAAAACTTATCCAGACTCATGCAGTTGGCCTGGAGTTCTTCCGGGTTGGTTATCAAGCCCCATACCAAATGGCCGGGCGGAATGGTGAGGGGCCTTTCAATGTCAATGATAGTGTGGGGCATGATGATGCTTTCCTTGCCGACGGTCAAACGGCCTTCGGGGCGGCCCCGCAAAAAGCTATTGAAACCAACGAATATGTTTTCCGCCAGATCCGCTTCGATGATTTTCGCACCGTGGGCGGTGATGTTGAAGCCTGCGAGCTGTGAGTTAATAATATAGCAATTCTCCTGAGCATTGGCGCCCTTGCCCAGAATTGAGTTTTGCAGGTAAGCGCGCTGGGCGACCAGAACGTTTTCGCCGATGCGGGTTTTGGGCTTCACCACGGCATACCGGTCCAGCGATGCATTTGGCGGGATCGGGATGGACGGTTCGATATTGACAACCTCGAAGACCCGCTGGAAGGCGCCTTTGTGGTCCTCCACAAACTCCATGATCAACCCCTGGGGCAGCCGGCCCCTGGCGAAATTGATGTAGCGCTTCAGCCTATCCGGAGGGAAGCGGTACAGAAAATTGAAGGCATCCGGGCTGCGAACCCACACCGTGCCGGGTCCGATATTCAGGTGCCCGATCTCGCCGGCCTGGATGTAGGAAAACGTTCCGATGACGCAATCGCTCATGGTGGTCAAATCGACTGTGGCAAACGGACCCAGAAAGCTCCCATCGCAGGGCGATCCGTGAATATTGGCATAATGTGCAGATACCGTGTCCCGAATAAAAAATTTTTCAAGGGTTTCGGGGTCATGTGAATAATTGTGGACCAGGGTTTTGACCAGAAAGCTGTCCTCGATGTCGATTCCCTCGTCTCTGGCAATCGGAATTTCAAATTTCTGATAATGGAACATATCGCCTTTATGCTTGAGTTCGTCGCCCCGGATATCGCTTTTATAAAGAATTGAGTTGACTGTCCGGCATTTTCCCAGAAAATAACTTCCGGCCAGACTGGAGTGTCTGAATTCGAAATCCAGCGGATGGTGGGGGGTCAGTCCGTAAAAAGCATAAAATTTCACCATCTGATCCAGGGAAACGAGATTCTCGATAAAGGGAGTTATGTCATAGTCGAGTTCCCGCAGATTTATATTAATCCGTTGGATGATTCTATGGAAAAGCTTTTCGAGTGCTTTCATCGGGTGATTTCACACTCCTTCATCGTATGGAAGACCGCCCCGAATGTGTCCGTCAAGCGTAAAATCCCCACAATCTGCGAATCCCGGGTGACAAGCAGTGACAAATGGCGGCCCATGACAAACTGCAAAATCGCAGTTTCCAACATGGCATCCTGGTCGATAATTTCTCCTTCCGAAGGGGCCTGCATGAAATCCTCGACCTTCAATTTGGATGCCTTGCCGCAAAGATCCTTTAGCGGGGTCGCTTTCAGCCGGCGGTTTTTCCGTGCTTTCTGAACAAATCTGGGAGTAAAACCAAACCGGCTTAGTTCGTTAATCACATGCGGATCCTCATCTTTGGGTTCCAGGGCACGCAACACATCCAGTTGTCCCAGCTTGCCGATGACCTGTTTGTCCCGGTCCAGAATCAGCACGCCCCGATGCCTGTATTTGGTATGGTCGAATTCTTCCTGGGCTTTCTCCAGGGCGAGGACCGCATCGAACAGCGTCGACCCTTCCGGCACGGTCGCATACTCCGAGAGCGGCACCATCAATTCCCTGACGAGATAATCGCTCACAATAATCCTCCTGCCACATGCTGCACGGTGGTTTGGCTTTAAGTCAGCTACCTTCGGCTAAAGCCGAAAGCTTGGGGTTCAAGGGTTCCATGGTTCAAGTGAAGCGGCCGGTCAAGCCTTTGCTTGAATCCTTGGCCCCTCGCCCCCTTGAATCCTTGCTCATCATCAAATGTTAAACGAATGTCTTCCTGCAAAGGCGAGGATTTTTCTCCCATTCCCGCGTGGGGCAATAAGATTTTTAGTTCAAGCCGACAGGTTTTTCAACAGAAATCCTACAATTTGACAATTGATTCGGAACCGGCAGTTGTGCTAAAAGATTCGGAACTATGAACGAAAAAAAGGCCGATCCAAAAAACAAATAAGAAAACAAGATGTTATTCATTGGAATCGAAATCGCTATCGGGATCGATTTCGATAGCGATCCCGATTTCGATTTGAAAGCGAATCAACACCTTAGAGCATGTATCCAGAGGTTGACTCAAATTCACCTTTTTTTTGGATCATAGAACCGAAAATATATTTGAATGATAGGTCCCAAAAATAAGATCAGATAAAATGCCTTCAATCCATGTATCCTTATGCAATCATTGAAGATCGAATATCTTACTGTCGAAGATCAGCCTAAATTAATGAATCATATATAAATAGGCGTATAGATAACAAATCCCTGGTGAAAACAGGTTTGAAGTCGCTACGAGTCGTCATCACGGAAATCACTTCAGAGCGGATATAAAATAAAATGGATACCGAAATTTTTATCGTATACATCTCCCCGGCGGGAAGCACCCGCCTGGTGGCGCAAACCATCGGCGATGGGTTCCGTCGACGACACATTGAACCCCGGATGTTGGATCTGGGCGCGGTTCATGATCCTTCCGATATGTTGGATCGCATTGGAAAGGCGGGTAAAAAAAGTTGTCTCTTTATCGGCTCTCCGGTGTATCGCGATGTGGCCGTGCCGCCGATCGTGCGCTTCATTCAAGCGCTTCCCGAAACCCGGAATGCAGTCGCTGTGCCGTTTGTCACCTGGGGCCATGCCTGCAGCGGCGTGGCTCTTTTTCAGATGGGAACCGGCTTGCTGGAAAAAGGATTTAAAATTGCCGGCGCCGCCAAGGTCGTGGCGCAGCATTCCCTGATGTGGAATACAACGGAGCCCGTCGGAGAAGGCCACCCCGATCAAAACGATCTGGGAAAAGTGCAGATGCTGGCGGCCACCCTCGCCGAACGGTTTGAATCCGGCGATATTCCCCCCCTGGCGGTTGACACCCTGGATTACCAGCCTGCGGAACGCGCCCGGGAAATGAAGAAAAAAATTGACACACCCTGGATGATTGTACCCAAAAAGGTGGATCCGGATAAATGTACCCAATGCGAAACCTGCGCACAGGAGTGCCCGGCCTCAGCGATCGATCTCACCCCCTACCCGCAGTTCGAAGACAGCTGCTTCGATTGCTTCAATTGCATCCGCCTCTGCCCTGAAGATGCCATCGAGCCTGCGATCACCCTGTCGCAGATCGAGGAGCACATCCGGAAACGCGTCCGAACCATCGACGAACAGCCGCTGACTCAGGTTTTTATCTAAGCCATACCGCTTCCCTTTCGTCGTCACTCCGGCAGGGTTTTAGCCGGAGTCCAGCGCTGTTTACTGAATCCCGAAGCCGTCATCCTGATCCTGGTTGCGTCATCCTGGACTTGATCCAGGACCCGATGACGACCTGGATTGCGGCTGAAACCATGCCGCCATGACCGGGAGTGGATTTGCTCCCGGTCGCTGCTGCTAATGAGAATGTTTCTTGCTTCGATCAGATGGGCTGCCTATTAGCCCGGGCCACCGGCTTACATGCACACATCCCCTTAATGGCTCCCACCAGGTAAACTGTGAAAATATTTTCTCAATACTTGTGAAAATCGCTACCCATTTATCATGCACCACTTTGTGGTATTTAACTTAATTGCCTGTTATTCCAGGATTTTTTTGTCACAACAGGATCCTGGTTTTTTGGCATAGCCCTTGCTCTGTCCTTCGGGGTACGACGTCAAAGCGAGAAGAGCCAAACCCAAATTTTCGACAGGCAAGGAAATACCTAACGCTGGATGAATCAAAATTTCTAATTGCACTGATGGCGGATCGGCTCTGAAATGCAAACGCCAATCACTTATCAGCATTGGGAAGGAATAGAAAATGAATTGGAAAATGTTCAGGACCATTATTCCGGCGGTATTGCTAATTGTAGTTTTTAGCGGAGCACTTCCTTCAACACCTACTTACGCCGCCGACAGATCGGCGGTCGAACAATTTGTCACCCGATTTTACGAACTGTGTTTGAACCGGGCACCGGATCAGGCCGGCCTTGACAGTTGGGTGACCGCTCTTTTAAACGGCACCCAAACCGGCAGCGATGTGGCTTTCGGGTTTGTGTTCAGCCAGGAATTTATCAGCAACAACACTGGAGATGAAGAATATCTGGACATTCTTTACCAGGCGTTTTTCAACCGCCAGGCAGATTCTGCCGGCTGGCAGGGGTGGATGGACGCCATGAAGGCCGGCGCCGGCCGCGAAGAAGTTTTAAATGGATTTATATATGCCACCGAGTTTGCCGGATTGTGTGAGCAATACGGCATCAAGGCCTTTGAGAGGCATTTTACAAAAGCCCAGAGGCAACCGGTTGAAGAGTTCGTGACCCGCTTTTATCGTTTATGTCTGGATCGTGAACCGGACGCAGCAGGATTGCAACGCTGGACCGATAATCTGCTCAACCAGGTGCAGACCGGCGCCGATGTGGCCAATGGGTTCATCTTCAGCCAGGAATTTATCAATAAGAAGACTTCCAATGAGGAATTTCTGGCAATATTGTATGAGGCCTTTTTCAATCGAGAAGCGGATGCGGCTGGATGGGGCGCTTGGCTTTCGGAGTTGAATGCCGGCAGTAATCGCGGTGAGGTTTTGAATGGCTTTATTTATTCGGCTGAGTTTTCAAGCTTGGGCTGCGAGTACGGGATCAATGCATTTGCGGGGGCTAATCAGTGCGTCGAAATTGACGAATCTACACTTGCATCTCTCAATTCAATTACCGTTGAAGCAGAAGCCACAGCTTTTGACTCCACGTCATTAACAATTTCAGACTATTCTGCAGTAACTTTGCTCTCAAGTAATCTGATGGATGCTTCTGGAAAAAGTGAGATTATTTTTGCAGAAGCACAAAAAGGACAGATGGTTTTTATTTCTGATGCCAATGATGAGCCGATAGGAATTGCATATTTTTCTAAAGAACAAATCGATTCAGGTAGGGTTGAGATTACGGCAACAAGTTTGGCTGATGGGCTTATCATGTCGAACCCGCTTCTGTTAGGATACGCGGCCGATGATCGGGAGGAAATTCTTCAACAGGTAAAATCAAACACTGCTTACCAGACTTTTGTGGCTGAAATAGAAAATGTGCTGGCCTCCACACCTGATAAATTGATGAGTGATGAAGCGGATCCACAAATTTTTGAGCAATCGATTGAGTTGATTCTGGAAGCTATTGATATACTAGGTGGAAATAGTGCCGAAGTGCTGAGTGGCGCCGTTTCGCCCATGAATCGCTCGATCATGGCTATAGCTAATAATGATGACGGCATTGTTCCAATATTGGGTGATGCCGATGGTCCTTATTTGGGTGATATTGAGGGGGATAATGTTATTGCGGTTAACCCTACTATGGTATTTTATGGCATTGAAATCGAAGGGCAAAAGCCGCAACTCATAGCAGGCAAAGAAGCCGCATTTGCTTTAATTAATAAAAATGCAACTAGGGCTGTTCAAAAAGAAGTTTTTGTTGGTAACGGGAACTATAAATTTTCATTTGTGAAAAATGTAATTCAATCCCCTGCAGGCTGGCGATCAGCAGCCGCCAATACAATTAAAATCGCATGTATGTTTATAGACTTCTATTTGTATTGTCCAGTTTCAAATGAGACCATTGCTGCGACAGTTGAATTAAATGATAGTATTTCTGATATTGTTACAATGTGGGGTCAAGAATTCGGAGAAGGATTGCCAGTTATGGCTGTGGGTGAAGTGTTCACGACCTTTGCCGAAAAGATTGTGAGTAATCATGATAATCAATGGATCGGCTCACTAACCAGAATGATTTTTACCCAACCTGGCAAAGTTGATGACGCTGTTAAGTTTTTCGAATGCGGAAAAAAAGTGCTTAAAGTTGCTACAAAAATGCTAAAGCTATACACTGCGGCTCAAAAGTATATTCCTTTTGCATGGGACTTTGTATTAAGTCCAATTTACCGCACCTGGTGTTTAACCCAGGAAGATGGAGTGTTAAACTCAACACCAACTTGTACTTATCTGCCACCCTCAGCCAGTTTCAATTATTCGCCTTCAAACAATATTTATGAAGGCGGCACAGTTACGTTTCACGTGTACAGCTCGGAGGACCCCATCCATGACGCTTCACTTATCGAGTATAAGTGGGACTTCGATGGCGACGGTAAAGCCGATACTGAGTGGTCATTCACGCCGACAACATCTTGTGTTTACAACTCAGCCGGCATATATAGTGTCATGCTCTTTGCAAGAAATCCGGACGGAATTGAATCCATGGCCGAGAAAGTTCTCTATGTCAATACAGAGTCAATGGGGCAAACCACGAAACAAATTATTGGAGTCGGCGATTTCAGAGGTTTGGCGTCTCCTGATCCAACATTTAACCCCGGAATCCTGATTATTGCTCTTAGAGGTAAGGACATAGTCTGCTTTAACAATTCTGGAAGTACTGAAATACTTGGTAGTATAAATATGCCCAACAATACACCTAACAGCATTGAAGTGTATGAAGATCTTTTCCTTTTTTCCTATGGTGGTAAATTTCCACGAGGTGTTGGTATTCTCAATCAAGACAATTCTATTACAATTTTAGCATCAGGTGGTTTTGACTCAACAACCGGAATTCGCGCCGTTCCTTCAGCCTTTGGTTTGAATGAAAATGATATTTTAGTTTCTGAAGCTGGCAATCCCGATGTTCCCTGGGCTGATGGAGGCGCAACGGATGGTATTGTTCAGCTGAATCTTGATGGAAGCAAGTCGCAATTCTACAATGGAACCAAGGCTACAACCAAATTATATCAAGCTAATGACCTTGCATTCTCTCCTTCCAGTTTTGGAGCATTTGGAAATATCCTTTTCGTGTTGGATAATAACATTGACTTTCCGCATTATGATAGCCATAGAATTCTAATGATAAGCCAGGATAAATCCGCTACAGCATTTATGGATCTCACATCATTTGGCAATTCAACCAGCATGAATTCAATGGATTTCAATCCAATACAACCCGAGTTGTTTGTAGCCGACAGGACAACATTATATAAGGTAGATCCAGATGGGATCTCATCAATAGTCGACACAGGATACGATTATATAACAGACATAAAGTTCAATGCAGCTGGTGATTTGTTTGTTTGCGATTATGGTAATCAGCGTATATACAAGCTCAACTCATTTTAATAACTAACTCAGGTTTCGCACCCCTGAATTGGGGTAAGCTCCGATAAACGTAAGCGTCAACTACCTCGCACAGCCTGTTTGTGCAATGGTGTCACTGGGGTCTGAGCAGATCAGGCATTCTGGTTTAATCGCAGACTAAAAAGGAGCCGGGGCCGATATTTTGAGGCAGCAGATCTTTACGGTCTTGCTAGGTTTTAGCCAGCGGCAGCTTTTCAAAAATATGTCTCAGATACGCATAGGGTTCAAGGTCAATGGGTTTGGCGGTCTCGTAAAAGTCGAAATTAATTCCGCGGAACCAAATGACGAGACGGCAATAAAACAATATTACAGGTAATCAAAGATATGCAAGAGGCTTTCTTTAACTTGTTTTTGATCGTCTTTTGATAAATGGCCAATTTTTCTAATTATAAACCTATTGTCGAGGGTAAATAACTTCATCCTAACAACCGAAGGGGCTGCCAACCCCGATAGTTTTCTGCTTTCAATTTCGCAGTCCAATGGCCAAGGAGGGTTTTTCCGGCTTTAATCATGGCCAAAATGGAGTGTCCGATTTTATTTCCGAAATTCGAATTTTGCGACAGCACCAGAGCCGGCCTTTTTTTTGTTTGAGCTGAATCAGTGAATGGGAATGGTACAACGACGACATCAAACGGTTCATAGGTCATTGTACGCGCCTCATCGTTTTCCGAATGCCATTCACTAAGAGTAGGGACGAGCGCACTGGAAAATTCAACATCTATCGGATTTGCTTTTCTGAGCTTTATATTGTCGTTGTCGATTTCAAATGCGATGATGTCACCAGCATTAAGATTCAGTTTTTTTCTCACGGCCTTAGGAACAGTAGCCTGATACTTTTTTGTAAGTTTGCTTATGGCTGTTTGCATAACGTGCTCCTTTTATAAAATGTAATACGGTAATACTAATACGCAAAGTAATGATTGTCAACTCAAAGAGATCACCTCGCTAATTCAGCCCGACACAAAAATCCTCGATTTTTAAGGTTTTTATACAATTGGCATGCCGGTGAAGGCAGAAGGGTGGTGCAGTTTGGGAAATTAGGTGTCAAACTTGACCGCTAATTATCAATCGACATATTGGTTGAGGAGGGCGAATTGAAAATTAGCCCTCCCGACGGTCAGGGGGAGTGAAGGACATTGTGGGCGGATGCCGTGCAGCTGAGGATATCCGCTTTTCGGTGGACGATCATTTCTTCCTCCTTTTCGGATAATCGGCGGGATAGCCGTAGTGAGTCTTGTACACCTCGCTGGCAAAAAGGGTCTCGTCCAGCCAGTTGGAATCGTTGTAGCTCTTGAAAAGCTGCACCTTGCCGTCGTCTCCGACCTTGAAGCTTTGGACAATGTAGACGTCGACAAAGACGAATAAGGGGACATTCTATATTAATCATGTCAAGAAAAAAATTTAAATCTTTTATTGGATTAAATAACAGTACGTTATATTATTGGTGAAATTTGGCACGCACGAATCCTTCAAGATCTATCGTTGATTTCGGCATCTCTCTTTTCGGCAGACTTCCCAGCTCATTGTTACGTTTATCCGGCCTTTTAGAATATTTACAAAGGCCTATCATTCCTTATCCAGCCTTTGGAGTCCAAAGAGAGGCCCGGAATAGCCCCGCCCGAGATTTTCTCTCTAAAGGTATAATCAGGCTATCTCGCCGAAATCTTAAAAATGGTATCGCTTCGCTCAAACTGATTTTATTGGGTTTTAAAGGCATATGAAGGGAACATGAATAACTTGAGGGGAAGTTGGTGGGGCAGGCAATCCTACCCCACCAGGTGCATTATTCAATGCTCCCCACATCCGGTTATCTCTCGGCCGGTTGCTCCCCAGCAGAGCCGACCTCCGTTTCACCGGACACTCTTTTACACCCTTTTTCTTCGGTTAAAATTTGAGGCTCTATTGTCCCCCCCGAAGTCTATGCATCTAAGGTAAATACAGAGCTCTCTTGCTGAAATTGGTCAACATTTTATTTCACCGAATGAAGTAAAGCAGGATCAAACACTTTTTTTGTTTTCATAATGCTCCACGCAATGACTAGCAATTTTGCCGCAAGTTTTACTCTCATCTTGATTTTGATACCGCGCTCTTTTTCTCTTCCCTTTTCAACGTATTGGTAAAATACTCGATGAAGTAATTGTTTCTGCAAGATGCAATCACAGCCGCCTGAAATAGCGCGTATCGCAATGCATTGCTTCCTTTCTTGGATATGACGGGATAGGCTTTATCACTGCCTTTTCCACTTCTTTTAGCACTCAGATCGAAACCTGACATTTTAAGCACTTGTTTGCGGTTTTCGAACTGGAACGAATTGTCCAATTCTTGGCTAAAACCAGGGCGGGAATATATGGACCAAACCCCGGAATCGTTAATAAGTAGTGATATTCTTCGAATTCGCTGGCGGCTTGTGCGATTTTCTCTTCTATTTCTTTGATAAGATTTTTTGTCTGCTCCATTTGATCTGCAAGAATTTTCCCTTCAAATTCAAGGTGACCCTTAGTTTCACACCCAATGGATTGCGATGCAAACGAATGGATTCGTCGAAGACGCTTTTCTTGGGTTAACCCACGATTTGTCGTCGTCACTTTTAATAAAAATTCTTCGAATTCCATCCCGCTTAATTTTCAGGGGATCAAGACAATATTTTACGATTGACAGACTTTGCTTGGGGCTTTGGCCAAAATATCTGTCAAACTCAGGAAAATATTCCGCTAATTGTCCTTGTCAAACACTTTCGCAGGCTAATTTCTGACACTTTAAGATGCAGAAGACTTCCAGTCCGCCCTCAGGTTGTCTGACTCGGACTGACCTTCAGAATGAGCCATAAAATGGATAAACAAGTTGTTATCGGATTCGATAAATCTTTTAAACCAGCCGGTTTGTTTGGCTCTTTGCGGCTGATTATATTTTTTTGAGCCTTTTTTCCGGCAAAAAACCGTTTGCCGGGCCGATTCACATTAATCGGCAAGCTGATATTCCCAATTAATGAGCTTACTGATCAAGGCGAATCGATTTTCCCATTTAGCTTCAAATAACCGTCGGATGTGGCGGCAGACAGCGGCAAACCGGTCATGGTGTTTTTCGAGCAGTGTTCTGAGTTTATTTTCCCAGAAGGCACGCTGCAGGACCAAGCCCCCAAACACCGCATTGTCACTGAGCCGAAGCGCCAAGTCCGTTTCCGGCCAAGTGCCGGCACATTGTTTTTTCAATATTTCATATTCGGCTTCAAGCTGTTTTAGCCAGCCAGCGCGTTCAACACAGGCATAATCTCGCAACAGCTCTTCTTGCAGGCGCAAATCGATTTCATCCTGGCAATTTTGAATCACCTTAACAAGATATCTATGAGCTGTTTTGTTTCGCAGGCGCCCCTTGTTGTATTCGGTGCCAAAAATCGCCAAGCCGTGGCGGATGGCCTCCGGAGTATAGCGGCCGGCGATCCATTGGCGGACTTCACCCTTGGGATCCAAATCAGCAATTGCAAAGCGGCTAAACCCGTCATTGAGCAAAGCAAGGCTTGCAAGCCGGCTCGACAATGCATCAACGCGCCTTTTAGCTGTATGATCCGCATGCAGCTGTTGGATAAATTGCCGATCCTTGTCGGGATCCGGACAGGCCTGCCGCAGGACCTGCTGTCTGCTCTGACCGTCAAATTCAGCGCGGCCCGCATGATTGATACCTGCCGTGTAAGCCCGCAAAACTTCATGAACCGCCGACTTTTTAAGTGCTTGCTCGCTGCTGTCGTCCAAAACAATAACGCCCACGGTTTGTTCGAATTTTCCGAACTCTCCTTCAATACAAGCCTTGTTTTGTCCCCGATTGGCCGTGGCCGGGATCATCAGCGTTGTTTTTTCGATATGTTTGCGCAACTGCGCATCATCATGGATCGGCTTGTTGTCATGCACAAGGGCCTGGGGGGTGCGGCCAATAAAATTGCAACTGTCATCAAAAACTTCGCGGACCCCGGAGGCCGATTCGATGTTGTTTACAACCACCGCCGTATGACAGGTGGTTGCCTGATCCACGATGCCCTGCCAATTATAGGAGTTCAGCTGTCGGCTTGCGGTACAAACTACGTCAACGGTTTTGCCGTCGGTCACCAGGACATTGCCCGGCTGACATTGCCGGGTGGCGCCTCGGTAGCGCGGATGTTTGGCCGATTTTGCGGACAGCATGCCAAAAATGACCAGCACGCGTCGAATCGCCGCCGGTGCAAGGTTCATCCGGCGGGCCTCATATTTGAAAAAATCCCTGAGGCTGCCTTCCCAGATCGAGTAGTCTTCGGCAATGCGGCACGCATCTTCGCCGGCATCGTCAACGGGCAGATATTGCCTGGTGCTATGCGGCCTATAAGGTTGATCCAAATCCTTTTTCCGCCAACTTCTCACGGTCTGATAGGGCAGCTGCGCATGTTGGCAAAAAAGCTCAAGGCTATCTTCCCACTGATCGGCCAAATCGAGTATAAAACGGATAAACCCGTTGCTGTAGGTAGTATATTGCTTATGCGATATCAATGCGCTCGGGTGATCTACCCGGTATTGTAGGATCTGCTTGTGCAAACAAATGCCTTTTTCCATTCGGATAAAATCGCCGATAGCCGGGCGTGCCGGATGGCCCGGACCGGGCAAAGTTGCCTGTTTAAGCACCTCTTCTATCTGCTTTTGGCGCTCATAAACCTGGCTTCGGTTTACCCTGGCCTGCTCACAGACCACCGACAGCGACCCCCGCTAAGGTCCAACTGCGTATCGGCTGCGCACTGTTGCACAAATTTGTTCATGGCGATTAGAGTCAGCTTGCTATTTTGGCAGTTTTCTATTAGATTCATGGCTAAAGGGATGTTTTGTTTTGGATGGTTCCCGGTTGTGGTGACCAAGAACTCATGCCTGACAAGCATCCCTTTTTCAACCATTTTTTTTATCCCAGTATTTTTTGTCCCATCAGCCAAATCTCGGGTTTGCCGCCTTGGCAGACCACACGGAACAGCTCCAGTCCCCGGCTGTCCGGGTTTGTCAATTCCGGAGTTTCGGCGCCAAGCCCTTGCTCGATTCTTTTCAAGGTCTGTTCGGCCACGCCGTAAAACCGATCTGCCGGCACCAGCAATCCGCCCAGTCCATGATGAGTGCGCCGATGATTGTAATGTTCCACCCAGCGGCTGATGCCCCGGGCCGCATCGGTTAGATCCATGAATAGATTTTGCTCCACGCATTCCTTTTGAAAACTGGCATTGAGGGCCTCGACTTTGCCGTTTACCGCCGCTTCTTTGGCCAGATAATAGTTGATCTCATAATCTTCAAGAAGGGCCTCAAAACGGCTCAAACCCTTCCAGGAGTGAAAGGCTGAGCCCCGATCGCTCATAACTCCATCGGGGCGGCCATAACGCAGCACGGCCTGCTCAAAGCTTTCCATCACCGGATCGGCCTGCTCGGTGGCAACCATTGTCCAGCCGGCAATAAAACGAGAAAAATCGTCTTCAATAAACAGCACGCACTGGTTTTGTTTATGTACATGGAAGTGATAAAAATCCAGATGATACAGCTCCCGTGGACGGCCCGCCTCATAGCGGCCGACATGCTCCTTGCGCCTTAAGGTTGGAGGCAGGTAGCCATTTTCTTCCATCACATGACGAACTGTGCCAACCGACACTTTAAAGCCCCCCCGTTTGAGCATGTTGCGAATCTGACTTGGACCGTAGCCGGGATGCTGGCGCCACATGGCCAATATCCGCCTGTTGCGATCCTCTGAGGGTTCTTCGGTCTGGCTAACCGCCGGCAGTTCTGCTGTAGCGGCGCCACGCCGTTTGGCGGCCCGGCGCCATTCATAAATGCTGGTCTCGGTGACCCCAAATTTTAAAACCGTCGATACAACATCATTGCTCAAAGCATAATTAAGAATTTCTTTTTGCGGTTACCCAGAAAGCTCCAGTTAACAAAAAAATTGCCGGATTGTGACCGGATCTGTCACAGGTCCATGATATACTGGCCTCAAAAAACAATAGGAGGCCAAAATGAAAGAATTTGCTATTACAGAGGATTTTCCAAAATCCGAAATCGAGTTTGACTTGCGCTTTTTAAATCCAAGCGCCTGTTACGATTATTTGTTTTCCTTAAAATGGCCCAATGGCTTTGTTTGCAAGAAATGCAAAAACGAAAGCTATTGGATCAGTAAAAGACAACTTTATATTTGTACCAAATGTGAGCATCAGCATTCACTGACCGCCGAAACGATTATGGACAGTTCTAAAAAACCGATTACCTATTGGTTCAAAGCCATGTGGTGGTTTACGACCAGAAAATCCGGTGTGAATGCCGTAAATCTTAAAGAACTTTTAGGCTTCGGCAGCTATGACACGGCCTGGCATTGGCTGCAAAAGTTAAGACGATGCACTATCCGCAAGGATCGCGAAAAATTATCCGGACGCGTTGAAGTCGATGAGTTTGTCATTGGCGGCCAAAAATCCGGCAAGCGCGGCCGCGGTGCCGAGGGCAAAACAATTGTAGCCGCTGCTGTGGAGCGATGTGATAAGAAAAAACAAATCGGTCGCATTCGCCTGCAGGTAATCTTGGATTATTCAGGGTATTCATTGGAAACATTTATCACTGAGAATATCCAGCCAGGTAGTAATGTTGCCACTGACTCCTGGTCCAGCTACTCATCTGTTGTTAAAAAGCAATACCAACATGAGCCGACAAACCAATCAAAAGAAGGTAAGGATCAAGACAGTTTGTATGGTGTTCACCTGATTGCCTCCCTTGTCAAACGGCTGGTAAATGGAACATTTCAGGGGCGTTTCGAACCGAAATATTTGCAAAATTATCTGGATGAATATGTCTTCCGATTTAATCGTCGGAAATCAAAATACATTGGTAAAAAATTCATGCGCATTGTACAGCAGGTTGTAAAATCATCTAAAATTAAATGGAATCAAATCAAGACCGATCTTGATCCGATCTCAGAATTTTTATCACTGGAGCTTTCTGGATAACCGCGTTATTTTTTTCATAGCAGGGGAGTATCGTTTTCCCCTTGCCGGATGCTTCTTCCTGTCGCTAACTTTTGTGACTTAAACATGTCTCCTGACATCTTCATTCTCCTCTTTTTTGATTATTGAGGACAGAACCAGATCTTATAATGGGTTTTGTGGCGATTTTTGTTGCTGTCTTTTGATGAAGAATTATAGTCTACGACAGCTACTAGATTATTGCGGATTCTCATTCGGAAGATATGATAGTTTTTCTTCATCCTCTCCCGCAGGGAAAGCAGGCTTCTAAGACTGTTTATTTCCGGCGCCGGATAGTCATAAAACAGGCATTTGCCTTGAGAGATAAGATCGGCCACGTTAGCTGCACACTTGGTATCGTTTTTGTCCCAGCGGCCGTCTAGAAGCTCCCGGTTACGCTGAGTTGCAATGCCGGACACCAAAACGACTTGCTGACCATGCTTTATAAGAAACATGCCAAGAGGCTTGTGATAATTTCCGGTTGGCTCCATTCCGAAAACAATGTTTGAAAGACCGTTTTGATCTCTGAGAGCATCTGCCATTGAAAGCAGATTCATAAAACCTTTAAAATTATTTTCAAAAATCAGTCTACGCTTAAATGTCTTTCCATTCGCCGAACCGAAAAAAGCGTGATGCTCGATATTTGTTATGTCTATCCCTACAATTAGATAATCCTCTGAACCTCTAATCCGTTCCTTTAATTGACGAAATTTCATAATTCTGAAAGCTGTCTCATTGTCCATGATAACCTCCTTTTAGCATAGTAGAAAATTCCAACTTTTTGATTTTCTATCTCTATGCCACGAGATGGTTATATAGTGTAATGACATAAAACATTTTATTTCAAATATTTCTGTAGTATATTTAACGGTTTTTCTTCAATGATTTCAATATATAACAGGTACTTTATGCTTGACACTCAATTGACTTTTAGACATCAAGGCACCAAAACAGGATATCCGAGCAAGGAGATGGCAATGCCAAGAACAAGCCGCTTGTTAGTAGATGATGAAAAAGCTGTATATCATGTGATGTCCAGATCAGCACTAGACGGATTTTTGCTGGAGGGAGATATCGAGAAAGAATTTATGCTGGAGCTGATCAAACTGTATTCCGCTCTTTATTTTGTTGAAATAATAGGTTTTTGCATTATGGGGAACCATTTCCACCTGCTGGTGAGGATGTATCCCGAAGACCACTATACAGATGAACAGGTTCGGGAACGCTTTGAGAATTTTTATGGTGAAAATCGGGCGTTCGCACCTGGTTTGATTCCATCTTTGCGGGTGAAATTAGCCAGTCTTCCCGAATTTGTCCGCGAAATAAAGGTGGGTTTCGCCAGGTACTACAACAAAAGGCACAGCCGACGGGGCTATTTTGGGGGCGACCGCTTTAAAAGCGTCATTGTTGAAAAAGGAGAAACCCTGATCAACTGTCTGAAGAAGCCGCGGCCAAAATCGATGCCCGTTTCCAAGATATTCACCAGGTGTCCGATTTTACAGATAGTCCGGTAGGCATTGATAAAATGGATGCCATTTGCATGATGTTGATTGTCATCGGCGAATCGTTGAAGATCTGGACAAAATCACGGGCGGAAAGCTGCTGCCCCAATATGGTGAGGTGGATTGGAAAAAGGCAAAAGGTATGCGGGATATCCTAACCCATCATTATGCCGATATAAATGCCGAGGCAGTATTTAATACCTGCAAAGAAAAAATTCCGACACTCAGGGATACAATCATAAAAATGATGCTTGAGCTGTGATGCAGGTTGTTAAAGAAACATGAATTCCGCAGGATAGACCGCTTCCGATATCGTACCCCTGCCATACCATTTCGTATCCAAGTCCCTGCGCGGGATCCCCATTTCGATCTCCACGCCTTTTATCAGTGTCCGCAAAATTATTGGCCCGCAGCGAGCTAGTGGTGTAAGCAAGGCCTTTTGAAGGGTCCACGCTCTGCGGCCGGTTTTCATTCCTAGGCATATAGCTTTATGAATAAGGATAAACACATGAAGACCGCGTAAGCCGAAAAAACTTGGGATGGTCATTAACGCCTCCAGATGCATCGACTGCAAGGCCTGTCTGATTGCGTGCAAGGTGGAAAACAATATACCGGAAGGTTACTGGAGAAACTGGATCAGGCCTCTGTGGGAAACCGGCGATGGTCGAAAAGCCGAGTTCCAGCCCGGCCAGTGCATGCAGTGCGACATACCCTCCTGCGTGGCGGCCTGCCCGGTGGATGCCACCTTCAAGCAGGCCGACGGGCTGGTCGTCATCGATCCCAAAAAATGCATCGGCTGCGGCAACTGCGTGTCCGCCTGCCCCTACGGCGCCCGCTACCGCGACCCCGGCATCCACCGAGCGGACAAATGCGATTTCTGCAGCCACCGCCTGCAGCGCGGCGAGGAGCCCGCGTGTGTGGTGACCTGCCCCACCAAGGCGCGCACCTTCGGCGATCTCAATGATCCGGAGAGTGAAATCAGCCGAATCGTCAGGGAATAAAAGCCGGTTCAGGTGATCGCCCCCCACATCGACACCCGGCCCAATATCTATTACTACCAGGGCACCCGCCTTTTGGACTGGGCCGTCACCCCTACCCTGCCCGGCAATGTTCACATGGCCCGGGAGTTTTGGGAGAGTTCTTCAGACGATGATCAACGGCATTAAGGGCGACGACAAAAAGCCGCCGAGTCGTATGCCGGTCGTTAGGGTTCTTTGACGGGAATGGTTGAAATATTTATAGAGGATTTTATTAGATTTTTATCAAATGTTGCGAAAGATTCGAACTCTTGAGATTTCGCTAAATGAATTGCATCGGCAAAATCCATTCCATGCATATGCCATTCAATTGCATTATAAATAATTAGGGATTCCAGCAGATTGACATTTGGTAATCCAAACAGGGATTTTAAAGCATTCGTAATTTCAGATGGCGTAAAGCCATAGGCATATCTCAGCACCCACTCACATTCCAGGACTACTGAAGTTGTGATAACGATATTTTCCTTGGCAAACAATGCCTTGGCTCTTTGAAATTGAGCCTGATCATCACCGGTAAGCAAACGAACAATGATGTTGGTGTCGACCGAAATCATTTTTTTCTTTCCAGGGCGCCCTTTCTAATCGCCGCTTCCATCTCCTTGATTGAAACTGGTTTCCCGGAATATTTCAGAATTCCGGCAACATGATCGAGATCAGTTTTTTTAAACAATTGCAACGGCTTTAATAATATACCGTCACCCGTATCGATCACAGTCAGTTTTTGACCAGAGCTCCAATTATACCGAGATCTTAAAGCCTTTGGGATGATAACTTGACCCTTGCTGGACAATTTTGTTGTTTGCATTACAACCCCCAAACTCAAAGTAAGATTTATGTAAGAAAATACGGTTTCATTTTGGATATGTCAATACCTTTCCGCGGTTTCCATCGAGGAGGACGGATTGAAGGATCCACCCTCCGCGACGCCTAATTTCTGGGCTTCCGGTCTCACTCCTAGGGACAAACCGACCACGGCATGCTTGACCGCGCTGTAGGCCGTGCCCAGAGCAAAGGGAAACAGGCAGAAGACAGAAGGTATATTCACGATGTGGCCGTGGCCTTTATGGGTCATGACATGGTGGGCGGTCGTCGTCCCAATGACGACGCTCATTACGTCGCTTTCGATGAACCGGCGCCAATCCGCGTTGGAGCTGATAAGACCATTCTTTTTATTTGCAATATTTTTGAGCTCTGATAAATAACCTCCATGCTTCGTATAATCATCGGCCACCGGCCATGCGCCCAATAAATCACCCGGCAAAAGTGGAATGAGTTCATGGGCGGTTCGGTGATTGCCATCACTTTGTTGCTGAACAACAGGGCCCGAGGACGGGAACGCTTCCATGAACGAATTTTCAGACAGAAATTACAGCAAAGATGAATTTGATCGTATTATCCACCGTGCTCTGAAGATGAAAAAGGACGACTCAATCAGTTATCAGGAGCTGATTGACACGGCCAAGGAATTCGGCATCGATCCTGAGACGCTTGATTCCGCAGTCGAGGCTGAAAGAGAAGAATTCGAAAAAGAGAGATTACTAAGAAATCGGATGTTGCGCAACAAGGCCCGATTCAACCATCACCTGTGGAGCTATCTTATCGTTGTCGGCGCTCTGCTGCTGATCAATATCATGACGCCCGGCGTGTGGTGGTTTCAGTGGCCGGCCATCGGATGGGGTATTGGATTGGCGCTCCATTTCAGGGCCGCCTATTTTTCAGCCCCGAAAGATAAGATAAGGGAAAACGGTATTTCCATACCCTGATTCGGCAAAAGACTATCTCTTTGTGACGTGATCCTTTAGGAATTTCCACCATAAAAAGGGAGATCTGATGACATCACCACTTAAAGACAAGTATGCGATCGTCGGCGTGGGTTACACGCCGCAGGGACGTGTCCCCGGAAGAACATCCCTCAGCTTCCATTTGGAAGCGTCGGCCAATGCCATCAAGGATGCCGGGCTGAACAAAAACGATGTGGATGGCTTTATCTGCTACCGCCATTTCCCAGCCGCTTCGGACGAGAATGATCTGACGCCCAATCTCATCGCCCAGCACCTGGGCATCGCGCCGATATACATGAGTCAGGACGCGAACTGATCGAGGAATCATCTGCAGCACGCAGTTGGCGCGCTCGAATCCGGTATGTGTCGTTACGTTCTTATCTCCTATGGTCACAATGCACTCTCCAGCGACAGCATGCAGCGGATGCTCACCGACTTTACCGGAGATGATGCTGTCTTCGGCCATTTCGGCGCCACCGGCGGCTATGCCCTGGCGGCCAGAAGGGCCATGCATGAATTCGGCACCGGACCTGAAACCTGGAAAAAAATCGCTGTCGGTCAGCGCAAGTGGGCCAACCTCAATCCGGCCGCCATGATGTACGGCAAGCCCATGACGGAAACTGATTACGACAACGCCAGATGGGTGGTCGAGCCGTTGCGCCTGCCTGACAACTGCCTGATTACCGATGGCGGACGGGCCATTATAGTCACCTCGCTCGAGCGGGCGCGGGATTTGAAGCAGCCGCCGGCCGTGATCATGGGCATGGGGCAACACAACCCCTCGACGGTCATCGCGCAGTCCGACTGGATGGCCGGTCCCACCGGCGCCACGCAGGCCGGGGAGATGGCCTTCGCCATGGCGGACATCACCCGTGATGAGGTGAATGCATGCCAGATCTATGACTGTTTTACTTATACCGTGGAAATCACCCTGCAGGACTATGGATTTTTTAAACCCGGCGGCGGGTGCGATTGGCTCCAGGGAGGGACCATAGAGCCCGGCGGCAGAATGCCTCTCAATACTTCGGGAGGACAGCTCTCGGAAGCCTACCTCATGGGGCTGACACCGCTAGCCGAGGGAGCCATGCAGATCATGGGCCGTTGCGAAAAACGACAGCTTGGACCCGAAACCCGCACCAAATCCCCCGAGATTATCCTGTGCAGCGACAACGGCGGAGTTTTGCAGAGCCATGCCTGCACCGTGCTGAGGAGGTTGTAGCCGATGCCTTACGACAAGCCGATGCCGAAAATAAATTCGGACAATCGTCATTTTTGGGAGGGATGTCAAAAGCACGAACTCAGATTTCAACAGTGCGAGGGTTGCGGCCATGTCAGATGGCCGCCATCCGATATTTGTCCCCACTGCCACTCCTTTGAAACCGACTGGTTGATTTCCAAAGGGGTCGGCAGGGTGTACACCTTTGCTGTTTATCACGCAGCGTTCTATCCGGGGTTCACAGCCGACCTGCCCTATACCGTGGCCGTCGTAGCTCTTGATGAGGGCCCCCGCCTCTTGACCAATATTGTCTGCTGTCGGCCTGAACAGATAAAATGTGAGATGCCGGTAGGGGTGGTCTGGGAGGATATCGATGAAAGGATAACGCTGCCGAAATTCAAGCCCTTAGAAGGTGATCAGGCCTAATGCTCCTTCCAAAAAAGTGTCGTTTTACGATTGATTTGCACCTTCTTCTGTATTACAAGCGTGGGCTCACTCAAAAATAACTTCACATTTTATACGCCGATGCATCCTGACCGGCTTATATGTTGCGAAGCTCGAAATATCTGGATATTCCTGCGCTTTCGCGCCTCCGCCGGTCAGGCGCCTGAATCCGTGAATTAATTTTTTCGTGAACCCTAAGCCTATCCCGTCAGACAGCCTGCAAGGCGACGCCGAGGATAGAACCGCCAGAACCAACCGAGGACAGGAACGATACTATGGACGAATTTTCAACCAAGCACTACAGCAAAGATGAATTTGATCGAATTATCCACCGTGCTCTGAAAATGAAAAAAGACGATTCAATCAGTTATCAGGAGCTGATTGATACGACCAAAGAATTCGGAATCGATCCTCAGACGCTCGACTCCGCAATTGAGGCGGAGAGAGAGGAAATCGAAAAAGAGAGATCCCGAAGGAATCGGATGTTGCGCAACAAAGCCCGATTTAACCATCACCTGTGGAGTTATCTTATCGTTATCGGCGCTCTGCTGCTGATCAATATCATGACGCCTGGCGTGTGGTGGTTCCAGTGGCCTGCCCTCGGATGGGGTATTGGATTGGCTTTCCATTTTAGGGCCGCCTATTTTTCAACACCGAAAGATGCGCTAAGGGAAAGCGGTATTTCCATACCCTGATTCGGCAAAAAAAATCTATTTGTGACAGTTTGTCATTTCAAGGAGCCGGCGAAATAACCGGCGTATGAGAGAGGAGAACATGGAAACCATCAAAAAAAAACTGGGTATTGAAGAGATTAATTTCGGCGCATCGACTGGAACCCAAAGTGGCCGGATCGAAACGACCGGTGCCGAGCTCACGTCGTATTCGCCCATTGACGGCCAACCCATCGCCAAAATCATTCAGGCCGGATCGCGGGATTACGAGACCGTGATTGCCAAGGCCCGGAAATCATTTGCCAAATGGCGCATGACACCCGCTCCCAGCCGGGGAGCGGTGATCCGTGAAATCGCCGCCGCCCTGCGTGCCAACAAGCAGGCGCTGGGCAGGATGGTTTCCCTGGAAATGGGAAAAATCCAGGCCGAGGGTGAGGGCGAGGTCCAGGAAATGATTGACATTGCAGACTTCGCCGTGGGCCTGTCCCGCCAGCTTTACGGTCTGACCATGGCCTCGGAGCGGCCCCGCCACCGGATGTATGAGCAGTGGCACCCTCTGGGGCCGGTGGGCATCATCACGGCTTTTAACTTCCCGGTGGCCGTGTGGTCCTGGAACGCATTTATCGCCGCGGTTTGCGGAGACGTCGTCATCTGGAAGCCCAGCTCCAAGTCGGCCCTTTGCGCCCTGGCCGTGCAGAACATCATTGAACCCATATTGGACGCGCATGATCTGGCCGGGGTCTTCAACCTGGTGATCGGGACCGGCCGGGAGGTCGGAGACCTTCTGGTCAACGACCGGCGCGTGCCCCTGATAAGCGCCACCGGAAGCTGCGTCATGGGCCGCAAAGTCGGGCAGGCCGTGGCAGCCCGACTGGGCCGCTCGATTCTGGAACTCGGAGGCAACAACGCCATCATCATCGCAGACGATGCGGACGTGGATCTGGCCTTGCGGGCGGTGGTATTTGGAGCGGTGGGCACGGCGGGCCAGCGCTGCACCTCCACGCGGAGGATCATTGTCCACCGCTCGATCAAGGAACGATTTCTCAATGCCCTGGCCAATGCATACGCGCAGGTCAATGTGGGCAGTCCCCTCGATCCAGGAGTTCTCATGGGGCCTTTAATCGACCCGGCAGCCGTCGAAGGCATGATGGCCGCTTTAAAGAAGGCCGGAGAACAAGGAGGCCGGATTGTCTTCGGCGGAGAACGGATCGTCCTGCCCGGCCTGGAGGGCGGCCACTATGTCCAGCCCACCATTGTGGCGGCGAACAGAAATCTGGCTGTTATGCGGGAGGAGACCTTTGCCCCCATCCTTTACGTAATTGAATACGACACCTTTGAAGAGGCTGTAGAGATCCACAACGAGGTGGACCAGGGCCTGTCATCGGCCGTGTTCACGGGCTCGCTGAGATATTCGGAGGCGTTTTTATCCCATGAAGGATCGGATTGCGGTATCGCCAATGTGAACATCGGCACCAGCGGAGCTGAAATCGGCGGCGCCTTTGGCGGCGAGAAGGACACCGGCGGTGGACGCGAAGCCGGTTCGGATGCATGGAAAGCCTATATGCGCCGGCAGACCAACACCATAAATTGGAGCGGCGAGATGCCGCTGGCGCAGGGCATCAAATTCGAGGTCAGCTGAGCACGTTAAAAAATGATAGAGATACGATTCCAAGGCAGAGGCGGTCAGGGTGTGGTGGTCGCCTCGGAGATTTTAGCGCGGGCCTGCTTTGAAGAAGGCCGGTTTCCTCAATGTTATTCGATTTTCGGCGGCGAACGAAGGGGGGCGCCGGTGGCCGCCTTTGTCCGCATCAGTGACCAAAAAATCTATCTTAAATGTGATATCGAGCATCCGGACCATCTGGTCATGTTCGATGGAACCCTGTTCACTGAAAAACAAATCGAAGCCCAATTTATATCCGCGGGGACCCTTCTTCTAAACATCGCCGACAACCCCTCTCCGGAACTTTACAGGAAACATAAATTGGGCGTGGTTAACGCGCACGAGATTTCAAGAAAGCATGGTTTGGGCGGCATCGTCAATACCGCTGTTCTGGGCGCTTATGTCAGACTGAGCGGCATCGTCAGTCTGGATGCGCTTTTGAAAGTGATTGCGGATACCGTGCCGGCGGCAATCGATGAGAATTTGGCGGCGGCACGGGAAGCCTATGAAAATGTGGCCCTGCATTTTCACGGCAGTGATCTTGAAACAATTATGGAGCTGAACAATAAATGATCCGCAGATTCCGACCCAAGCTTGATATGAAAAAGCCGTTCGTTGCCATTTCCTCGGAAAGCTCGCTCGTATTTAAAACCGGCAGCCAACGATCAGTGAAACCGGTCTTCCAGAATAAAGTGGCGCCCTGTCGTCACGCCTGTCCCATCGGCGTCAACATCCCTGCGGCTTTTCACCTGGCTTCGCGCGGTGATTTCGATGCGGCTTTGGATATTTTTCTGCAGGACAACCCCTTGCCCGGAGTCTGCGGCCGGGTTTGCTATCACCCCTGTGAAGGCAAATGCAACCGTGGCAAGTATGATGATCCCATCAATATCAGAAGCTTTGAGCGTTTTTTAGCCGATCGGGGCAGTGTTGACCTCACCCCCGCGACGAAATCCGGCAAGCGGGTGGCCGTGGTCGGATCGGGGCCTGCCGGTCTGAGTGCCGCCTATCACCTGGCCCGCATGGGACATGAGATCACCCTATTCGAAGCCCGACCGGACTTGGGCGGCATGCTGCGTTATGGCATTCCCAGTTTTCGGTTGCCGCGGGCTGTGTTGGACAAAGAAATTGGCCGAATCCTTCGCCTGGGAGTGAAGCCAAAACTCAATACCCGGGTCGGTGATGATCTGGACTGGAATGAGTTGGGCGGATATGATGCCGCATTCATATCGATCGGGCTTGAACAGGGAAAGAGGCTTTTCGAATCCTGCCGCCTGGAAAATCGGATATTTACCGGACTCGACGTTCTCGCCGATCCCGAGCAATCCCCCTTGAAAGATGCCGGACAAAAAACCCTCATCATCGGCGGCGGCAATGTGGCTATCGATGTCGCCCGCACCCTGTTGCGGATCCGCCGAGGTCAAGGCAACGGAATCACCGTGGTTTGCCCCGAATCTCGCGAACAGATGCCGGTGCTGCCCGATGATCTGGCCCAGGCCCTGGAGGAGGCTGTCGAAGTTCAAAACGGCTGGGTTCCGGATGCGTTGCAGGAAGGCGTCCAAAAACCGATTGTGGTGGCGCTCCGGCGGGCGGAAGTGGAAAAAGATGAGACCACCGGCCAGCTGAACATCACACCGGTCGGCGATGCCCACCGTCGATACGAGGTGGACAATATCATCATCGCCATCGGCCAGGAAATAAAAGCCGCCGGTTTGC
The DNA here is from genome assembly GCA_963774425.1 of uncultured delta proteobacterium. Taxonomy (GTDB): domain Bacteria; phylum Desulfobacterota; class Desulfobacteria; order Desulfobacterales; family JAFDCJ01; genus JAFDCJ01. The sequence continues at coordinate 141,832 of CAVZEZ010000040.1, forward strand.
CGGAAGGTACCCGGACCGCCCTGGGACGTATCCAAGCGGATGCCGTCGGCCGGACATCGAGCGCCCAATTGTTTGCCGGCGGTGATGCCGCCGGTGGCCGGGCGTTCGTCGCGGACGCGATTGCCGGCGGCAAACGGGGAGCCCTGGCCATCGGGTGTTTTCTGGACGCCCGCGATGTTGACGCCCAGTTTAAAAAATACCAACTGGGAATCAGCCGCACCTTTTCTTTTCAGCATTTTTTGCAGCAAGCCCAAATTGAACCGGAAAACTTCAAGCGGGTCGTTGCCTATGATCAGATCAACACGATCTTTTTTCCCCACCACCCGCGGGTTGCCGCGCAATCGATACATCCCCGAACCCGCTCGGCGAGCTTTGCCGAGGTGGTTGAGGGAATCGATCCCGCGAACATGGAATCGGAAATTGCGCGTTGTTTCAATTGCGGCACCTGTATCGACTGCGAAAACTGCCTGGACTTCTGCCCGGATATATCGATTCTTAAAGACGTCAAATCCGGACGCTATGGTTTCGATGCCGATTACTGCAAGGGCTGCGGCATGTGTTCCGTCGCCTGCCCGAGGAATATCATTGACATGGAGAAGGATACCGGATGAGAATGCTTCTGAAGGGCAACGAGGCCGCCGCCTATGGCGCGCGACTGGCCCGGCCCCAGGTCATTGCGGCTTATCCCATCACCCCCCAGAGCCCTATTTACGAAAAGCTCTCCGAATGGGATGGCCAGGGCACGCTGGGCGCCCGCATGATGCGGGTGGAATCCGAACATTCGGCCATGGCCGCCTGCCTGGCGGCCTCGATGGTCGGGGTAAGGACCTTTACGGCAACCGCCTCCCAAGGATTGGCCCTGATGCATGAAATGCTGCACTATGCCTCGGGGATGCGGGCGCCGATTGTCTTGGTCAACGTCAACCGTTCGATTGCCGCCCCATGGAGTTTCTGGAGTGACCAGACGGACAGTTTGGCCCAGCGCGATACCGGCTGGATGCAGTTTTATGTGGCCGACAACCAGGAGGTTCTCGATACGGTCATTCAAGCCTACAAGGTATCGGAAACGGTGCTGTTGCCGAGCATGGTGGTTCTGGAGGCATTTTACACGTCGCACTTCATGGAACCGGTAGAGGTGCCCGATCAGGAGGCAATCGATGCGTTCCTGCCGCCGTTCGAACCCGCTTTCCAACTGGATCCGGAAAAGCCGGCGACCCTCTGTCAAACGGTGACCCAAAACCAGTATGCCGAATTCAAACTGGCACGGCAGACGGCCATGGACAGCGCCCTCGAGGTGGTTGAAGCGGTCCAGACGGAATTCATGCAAAGATTCGGGCGGCAATATCATATCCTGGATTGCTACCGCCACGATGATGCCGAAATCATTCTGGTGACAGCCGGCACCATCGCATCCACGGCCAGAGTTGCCGTGGATGCGCTCCGGGAAGGCGGTCAAAAGGTCGGGCTGGTGCGCATCAGATTGTTTCGGCCTTTTCCCAAAGCGGCCCTGGTGAAGACGCTGCGGCACGCCCGGCGGATCGCCGTCGTTGACCGCAATATTTCTCCCGGACAGGAGGGTGTTTTCAGTGAGGAGCTGAAATCTGCCCTATTTTCAAGGGTCCATCATGTTCCCGTATTTTCTTTTGTTCTGGGGATAGGCGGAACCAATGTGTCACCGGCGCATATAAAAGCGGTATTTAAGATCACCTCGGAAATGGATGAACCCCCATTATCTCCGATTTCAAGCGTTGAGGATGTCGATGGGATCAGACCTACAGCATAGAGATTACCTTCATTCCGGGCACATGGCCTGTGCGGGCTGCGGTGAGGTGCTCGGCATCAAACTGGTTTTACAGGCCGCCGGCAGAAACACCATCGGCGTCGTCGTCCCCTCCTGTATCGGTATCATCATCGGTCCGTTTCCGACGGCCACTTTTAAAATCCCGGTATACCATACGGCCTTTGAAACAGCCGCCTCGAGCGCCGCCGGTATTTCCAACGCGTTGATTGCCAAAGGTGATGAAGAAACCCACGTGATTGCGTTTGCCGGAGACGGCGGGACGACCGATATCGGTTTTCAGGCCCTTTCCGGTGCAGCCGACCGCAATGAAAATATCATTTACTGCTGTTTTGATAATGAAGCGTATATGAATACCGGCATTCAGAGCAGCTCCTCCACCCCCCAGCATGCCTGGACCATGACCACACCCGTTGGCAAGCCACTGAAGAAGAAAAACATGGTGGAACTGATGGCAGCCCACGGGATACCCTATGCGGCGGCGGCGTCCGCCTGTTTTCCGGATGATCTGCGAAACAAAATAGCCGAGGCCAAGAAAATACAGGGCATGAAGTATATTCATATTCTCTCACCCTGCCCGACGGGATGGCGCTATGAAGAGCGTCTCACGCCGAACATCGGTAGACTGGCGGTGGAAACCAATTTTTTCCCCCTCTACGAGGTCAGGGACGGCCGCAGCTACCGGATAACCCACGCCTCCCAAAATCTTCCGGTTGAAGAATATCTTCTGCTTCAGGGTCGATATAAACACCTGAAAGGCGAAGACATCGGCAGGATTCAAAAACAAGTAGATGAAAACTGGCGGGACCTTAACGGCAAATGTACAAAGTAAACCCCAAAATGGCAATGCCAGGACCATAAAAACAGTATGGGCGATACCTTCAACCTTATCGTCGATGATTTTGAAAGGAGGTGGTTTATAGACAAGCCCGCGCGTCACCCGAATAGAGCGAAAGCCGAGGTCGTAGATCCGCCTCTGGATAAGTGCCCCAGCTTCACATTTAGGGTGTTAATTTGCATTATCCAACGAACAACAAGGAGGATGTCGAATGAATAGAGCAGTTTTCAAAATCAGCGCATTGATAGTGACGTTGTGCTTCATGATGGTCGGCGGGGCAGTTGCCGAAGAAGTCACCTTAAAGGCCGTCAGCGCTTTTGCGGAAGGAACGCAGTATTCAAAGAATTTCGAACGCTTTGTTGAAAAAGTCAATGCGGAAGGCAAGGGGCTGGTTCAGATTAATTACATCGGCGGCGGCGGCAAGGTGATGAGTCCCTTCGAGGTCGGCAATGCCGTCCGCAGCGGTGTCGTGGATGTGGCCAATGTGACCAGTGCGTTTTACACCAACCTGATGCCCGAAGCCGATGCCATGAAGCTGTGCGAGCACACCATTCAGGAGCTTCGTCAAAACGGCGGATGGGAGTACCTCAACAAACTCCACAATGAAAAATTAAACGCCTATTTTCTGGCCCGGCAAGGCGATGGTACGCCTTTTCATCTTTACCTGACAAAAAAGATTGACAAGCCCGATCTGACGGGATTAAGAATCCGCGTCACGCCGATTTATCGTGCATTTTTTGTTAAACTGGGCGCAACGGTCACCCGCACCGCTCCGGGTGAGGTCTATACCGCCCTGGAACGCGGGGTTGTCGATGGCTACGGCTGGCCAATGCAGGGGATTCTGGATCTTGGCTGGCAGGAAGTCACAAAATATCGTATCGATCCGGGTTTCTACGAAGTCGATGTCAATGTGCTCGTGAATCTGGATAAGTGGAACCAACTGGCCCCCGAACAGCAGGCATTTCTATCGAAAATGGGAACATGGCTGGAAAGCCTGAACGCTGAAAACGCAAATATCAACCAGGAGGAAGCACGGAACCAGGCGGAAGCAGGCATTGAGACCATTACCTTCTCTCCGGAGGTCAACAAACAATATGTAGACACCGCTTATCAGGCCGGGTGGGATAAAATCATGCAAATCGCTCCCACGGAAGGTCCGACGCTAAAGAAATATTTTCAGAAATAGATGAGCGGATAAACGCCGGATATCAGGGGGGGCGTTTTTTTGCCCCTCCTGATTTGTTTATTTCAAAACGATCAGGCAACTTGGATGCAAAAATTGTATGCATATTATGAAAAAGTGCTGACCGCCGGATTAATCATCGGTTGTCTGGCCATATTTTTTATGGTGGCGGCCGTCTCGTCAGACATCATCTTACGCAATTTGCGGCTCGCCAACCTCCCATGGGTCGTGGAGCTCTCCGAGTACAGTTTATGTCTCGCCACCTTTTTAGCTGCTCCCTGGGTCATGCACAAGGACGGCCATACGCGTGTCGACCTGGTGGTTCGCCTGCTTCCGGTGCGCGCTGAACAGATCGCCAACATTATTGCCGATTGCATAACCCTGGTGATCTGTCTGTTTTTACTTTACTACGGTGGGAGAACGGCAATAGAAGCCATACGATTGAACTCGCTGATTATAAAACAACTTGTTTTTCCGGAATGGTGGCTGTTTTCAGTAATTCCCGTCTCGGGTTTGCTTCTGAGCACCGAATTTCTAATAAGAATTTTGCGCCAGTTCGGTTGGGACCCGGCCCAGGCCGGGCACGATGACGCTAAATGATCGAAGCAAAGGGGACAAATAAGCCGTGGATTGGACTTTAGCACTGATTCTACTCTTGGGCCTGTTGTGTTTGTTCATGGCATCCGGAATGCCGGTGGCATTTGCATTTTTCGGCGTGAATATTGCCGGGGCCATCGTTTTTTTAGGCGGTGAAGCGGGATTGAACCAGCTGGCCCGCAACGCCATCGCTTCGATTACCAGCTTTACCCTCGTGCCCATCTGCCTGTTTTTGCTGATGGGCGAGATTTTGTTTCACACCGGTGTCGCGTTCAAGGCCATCGATGCCATCGACAAGCTGATCAGCAAGGTCCCCGGAAGGTTGTGTTTAATTTCCCTGGTGGGCGGAACGGTTTTTTCATCACTTTCCGGATCGACGATTGCCAATACGGCCATTCTCGGAAGCGTGTTACTGCCCGACATGCTCAAACGCGGATACGATCCTTCCATGGCGATGGGACCGATTATGGCCACCGGAGGCATTGCAATGCTGATTCCGCCTTCCGCTCTGGCCGTGCTGCTGGGAAGCCTAGCCAACATCTCCATTGCAACCCTGCTCATTGCCGCCATCATCCCCGGCCTTATCATGAGCGCCTTCTATCTGAGTTATGTCATTGCAAGGTGCTTTATCAATCCGGCTTTAGCCCCCGCCTACGATGTGAAGCATCTTTCGCTCTGGGAACGGATACGCCCTTCCCTGATCTACGTCATACCGTTGTTCTTCATATTCATTGTGGTGGTGGGCAGCATTGTTTACGGCATTGCAACCCCCACCGAATCCGCGGCACTGGGATGTGTGGCTTCGGTGGTCGTCGTCGCACTTTATGGGGAATTCCGAATCAGGGACCTGGTGGTGGCGTTCAGAGAGACGGTCAAAATATCAGTCATGATCCTGTTTATTATTTGCGCCTCGATCACATTTTCCCAGATTCTGGCATTTTCCGGAGCCACCAACGGCCTGCTCGGTATGGTGAACCAGTTCTCACTTTCCCCGCTCGCCGTTTTGCTGGTCATGCTGGTGGTGCTCATGTTTCTGGGCGCATTCATGGACCAGGTGAGCATGCTGATGATCACCGTACCGTTTTTTATTCCCCTGGCCAAGACCCAAGGTATCGATCTCCCCTGGCTAGGAGTATTGATGCTGTTGGTGATGGAGGTAAGCTTCACCACCCCGCCGTTCGGCCTGCTGCTCTACGTAATGAAAGGCGTGGCGCCCAGTGGGACACCCATTCAGAGGATATACGCCGCTGCCATGCCCTTTATTGTCCTGGACCTCATCGCTATCGTCCTGCTGGTTCTCTTTCCCGCACTGGCGACCTGGCTGCCATCCGTAATGCTCCGATAGAAAGGCAATTATCCGCGGCAAAAGCCGGTGGCTTATGAATGGAGTATAACTGCTAGTTGAGAAGTCCGGGATACATCTCGCCGATAGCGGTGGTCACGAGTTCGACGGCAATGACAGCTAAAATCAGACCCATGAGACGTTCCATGATGCTCATGCCCGTTTCGCCCCGTCTCCCGGCGATTCGCGATAAGATACTGGCTGAAAAAATCGCAGCAGGCCCTCTCTCTCCCGATGAAATAGGCGACGGTAAGCGTGACAAGGCAGCGAGGGCGGTTTGCAGGGAAATTCGACGTCGGTCTCCCCGTGTCTGAGTGCGGGTGAGACTGATGAAAACCGGCATCACGGTGAATGAGTTTACGATTGCAAAAAGCGAGACCAGGAGAATGAAATATTCCTCAATGTTTTCGGTCATCCCTCAATCCCGTTGTTGTGAAAAGCTGTTCCCGGTGGGATCTTCTATCTCCTGAATTCTGTCTCCTGAATTCTGGCTCCTGGATTCTGGCTCATCGACTGCCGGACAGTACTTTACGCACTTTGGAAATCAATTCGTCTTTTACTATAGGCTTTTCGATTGTTTCTTTGGCACCCAATTTTTCCGCAATGCCCAAATAGGTCTCAGGGCCTACCGTTCCGCCCCCCGATATCGCAATGATTCTGACATCAGGGTTGATATTTCTGAGTTCGATAATTGTCTCGATACCTTCCTTTTCAGGCATCACAATGTCGATTATCAACAAATCAGGTTTTTTGGCCTGATATAGTTTCAATACCTCGTTGCCGTTTGAAGCGGCGATGGTTTCATATCCGGCAGTTTCAAGCATCCGCTTTAACAACTCCCGGACGCGTTGATCATCATCTGCAATCAGCACCGTAGCCATTATAAAATCCTGGATGAGATATGCGCCTTTGCATAAACAGTGACACTATAACTTATGAACACAGGCGGCTCTCGAAACATGTTGAGTTAACAGATATTTTAGAGTTATGAATCTTTATAAAGATCCGCATCCGGATGATATTTTTCAGCACATTTCGGACATATTCCATGGCTGAAATCAGCGCCCGGATGCATGTTGATGTAAGACTCCACCCGGCTCCAAAAACCCTCATCATTTTTTATATTTTTGCAATAGGAACAGATGGTGATTATCCCTTCGAGTGATTTAACCTGATCCAGAGCATCCTGAAGTTCGATGATGAGGTTCTCTTTTTCATCACTGAATTGTTGCAGTTTGGCGTTTTTTTTGTGAAGTTGTCGGGTTAAATTGCTCAGTTCCTGGTTCAAGGTAAGGATCTCATTTTCCATTTTGATCAGGTCATCAAGGTCGATCTGACCGTATGCATAAACATTGTTGCCATGGGTCTTAAAAGAAAATAGATAGGTTTGCGGCAGCCCGCTATAATGCGTGATATTTAAAAGTTGCCTGGGCTTTCCCCGGCTCACGGCGGTTTCTAATTGAAAATCTCCTTGGAAGTCAACTATGATACTCTTGAATTCCTGGCCGATAAGCGGTTTGCCGATCGCCTTTTGGGCATAGCGGTTGGCTTCGATGATGGTTCCGTTTTGATCCAAAAGAAAAAAGATCATAAACGCTTCTTCGATAAAACGCCTGAATTCTTTTATATTTTCCAGAATCGAACTTTCCAATTTAATTTCTCTGCAGTAGCTTTTCCAACTCATCCAGAGAGGCTATATATTCTACAGCGTCATATGATTTGATAACTTCTAATGCGCCATGAAAAAACGCCTGGCCCCCCACCAGAATGTCAACCGAGGAAAAGTTAGCCTGAATGGCCTCCAAAGCTAATTTCAGCGAAGAGGCATTCAAGGAGATACTCAGGGACATGCCCACAATATCGGGTTTGATTTTGTCGACATGCTGTATCAATCGATCGGTGGATGTATTGGAGCCCAGAAAATAGCCATCCCAGCCGTGCAATTCAAAAAAATCGGCTGCCATCTTGCCACCGACCTGATGAAATTCGTTGGCACAGCATGAAACCAGTGCTTTTTTCCCTTTCCGTTGCGATGCAAAAATGGACGGATAGGCAAGATTCAGCAAGCTTTCGGTAATAGCGGTTGCCAGATGTTCGTTGGCCACGGTAATCCGATTGTTCTCCCAGAGTTCGCCAACTTTATACAGACTCCGCTGAAACAACCCGGTATAAAGCTCTTTGATTTCGATGTGGTTATCCAGCAGATTCTTGACAATGGCATGAGCATTCCAAACGTCTGCCGGCAAGAAGCGCGCCAAAGTAGGTTTGATATAAACTCTCATCGATCATATCATCCAACCGGTTTTATCCAATCAGCAGAATTGGCCGTTTTCGAGGGTTTCATTTACCGCCGAAATCCAATCATCAGGAAAGCGTTCCGAATCTGTGAGCCACTTCCGTAACGCGGCCACAGCGCCCTCGATTCCATTTTTTTCATCGCCAACCGCTGCAATCAGCAATTTCCCCGTGTTTCTGAACTGTTTGGACATTTCAAGTCCGACTCCCGACTCAAATTCACCGGCCAGTGAGAAAAACTTTTCTTGCGACAGGCGCCTTTCCCTGGCGTTTTCGAGAAAATTCGCCGATACCTGAAGCTTCCTGTATATCGCTTCATTTTCGGGAACCACGGCTGTCAGCTCCTCGTATAGAAACCGCAGTATATGCTCCATCAAAACCGATGGCATCCCCCGGGTGGCAAGTATCCTGCAGAGCCAGTCAATCTGGCCTTGCAAGTCTTCCTGACCCAGGGCCGGCAAGGTCGCAAGCCAGCAGGTGTCGCTGTCGGAAAAACGCCTGCCCCGTTCACCAAAGCGTTTTTCATAGTAAGGGAACTCGTTCCAGCCCCGATTGCTGGCTCTGAGCGCGGCGTTGATTTCCGGTTCATTATCGGGTATGGGATGATTTCCGGCTTCCGGGTTGATCAGGGTTAAAGGAAGGCTTTTTTCGTTTTCACCCTGTGGATATAAAACCATATAAAGCGTCATTAGGCCGGCAAAAGCTTCATGTGCTGCCTTAATCACCGGAGCGTGAATGGCGGGGTCGCAAAGTGTATCGTTCATCTTTTTTGAAAATCGATCCCAATTTCCCCGAACTTCTTTCCGGTAGCTGGAATAGTACCTGCAGCCACACAATGCGTTCAGGTGAAAGGTGGCCCAAATATCGGGAAGATGTTTGCTGTTGCCCAGGGTCGATCCCTCCAGGACGTACAGATAACCCAGGAGACTGACCGGATGCTCGATCTGCTTTCGGCGAATATCTTCAGTCATGGCCTGCGCGGCTTCAACCGGAATGGCGGCGTCCGAAATCACCCGCGTCGCAAAAAAGTTAATGTCCTCTCTTAACAGGGGAAGCTTTTTCAAGCTTTCATCCCAAATCGACAACACGCGGTCGTCCTTCGAAGCGGCAATTCTGGTTTCAAACAGGTCATGCATAACAGCCAGCGCCTTCAGCTGATTTACATAGCACGTCAGGGGCAGCCGACGTTCGCCCAGGGCTTTGAAAAAAGGTAATGATTCAATCTCTGAATGATGCCCTCCCGTCTCCTCTTTCAGTCTTGACATGATCGGTTTCGATCGACTTTTTGAAAGATTGATATCATCGGACGGCATTACTCACTCTCCTTAGGGTTCGCGAAAAAAATAATTCACAGATTCAGACATTGAGGCGCCAGCCCGGCAAGGTGCGAAAACTTGAGGATATCCGGATATTCCGATCTTTTCCCACCTCCGCCGAACAGGATGCATTGGCGGATAAAATGTGAAGTTATTTTTGAGTGAGCCCTTGGAATCTCGAAGATCTCAGAAAATCCTTAGAAACACGAAACTCAATTTCTAGCCGATTTAGTATGCATACCCATAAGTTGACATAGACTGGCGGTTTGTCAAGCCACTATGAGATTATGCGCTCTCGTGGATGTGACCTTTGCCATGCCAGTGGTGCCAGGATGCCTGCAAACGCTAAGTTTGAATTTTTTATTTTGATGATGGCGACTTTTTTCATTAACAATTCCATTGTCACCATCCGGCCCTATTTTCTCCATTCCTGCCGATTCGTTTCAACACTCCAGCAGCCTTTTTTTCTCCGTTGCTTTCATCAAGAGAGGAAATGCAAGTCTTTCCAAAATTAAGGGAAATCTCCCGACAGCTGGCTGGTTGTCTCGCGCGTCGATACGGAAATTTGATACTGGTATTGTTGGAAAATTTTGCCTTCATGATCGTCCTTCTTATTTTAAGGGATTCATGTGGGTGAGTGCTGAAAAAGCCACGCGTGCCGAAACCAGACTCCAAGCCTGGACGGTGGCCTTAAGGGCAGGCTTTACCCGCCTCCACACCCAGAGGTGATGGTCATAATCCGCCCCAAGGACGGTGGAGCCATCTGCGGAGATTGCGGCACAGGAAATTTCCCGGTCGTCGCATTTGAGCTCGGGGGTGAGGGGTTGGCCATCATGGCCGACAACCTGAATACCGGTAGAACTGCTGACCCCCAGCGCATTGCCCATGCAGTCGATGTCGGCGATACCATCTGGGCGCAGGCTTTCGACTGCCTGGAGACTGGCCCCTTCCGTCCAAATCGTCGGCGGTGGGTTGAAAAGCAAACGGCCGTCAAGCAGTTCCCCGGCCGCCGCTTCCAGCCGAACGACAGCCCCGCCCGTCAACTCAGGCAACCGCTCAAGCCACTCGTCAATGGCTGTTGTCTGCAGCGGCGATGAAGTCCGGCTTGCCGATTCGATTGGATGCGAGGCCGACTGCTCATGGGCGAAGGCAGCGAACCATTCTGTACAGTCATTGGGTGGAAACAGGGCTGTCGCCGATACGGTGCTCACCCATGCAGCATCATGGGAACGGGGAGTCCGGATCCGACCCCAATGTGCCTCGAGCTGGAAGCGTGGCGTCCCGGAATCCGAAATCTGTTTGGAAAAAAGCCATAATTGGGCAAACGGCTCCAATTTGCGTTGAATCTCAATCTCGTTTGCCGGGGGTGCCCAGTTTCCTCCCGGGCGTGCGGTGGTCCAGTCCACCTGCACTGCTCTGTGCGTTGTGAACAGATCCAGCAGCCGGTCGATAGGACTCGCGTAAGCCAGATCGCCCTCACCATCGAAGCCGGCATCATATACCGTCTGGTAGACGACACCGATCAGTTCACCATCACGCACCAGCGCACCAAACACCGGTTCGCCGTCTTTTATGCGCGGTAATCGAAACGTCAGGACATGCGGAGATCCGGGGATATCCGCAAAATCAGGTTCGCTTATCACGCCGGCCACCTGCACCGAATCAGCGGCTGACCAGAGCAGGGCGCAACATCTGTCTTCTCTCTGAACGATGTTATACAGAAATATTTTTCCTGTACCTGGCATCTGGCAATTATCGAAATCTATGATGATAAGATTCGAATATTACCCGGTTTTCAAAGTTGCCGACTGTTGAAGAGAGGAATTCCAGCCGCGGTCGCGGCCAATGTACCCGCCGCCATAAAGCTCCTGCGGGTTATCCCACTCATTGTGCCCGCCTTTCAACCGCCGTTCGAATTGATGCCATCACCGGCAACGGATTATTTTCGATTCATTGGAAAACGATTGGCAAATTTGCGGTTTTTACCAAATAAAAAAAGCCAAGCCACCTCGAACAGGCAACTCGGCTTTTCTTTTAAGACAGTCTGCATATTCCCGACCTTTCCCCAAGACGGGTGCTGCGATCTGCTTAATTGCTGGATAAAAACTCTTTTTCACATCAAGGATTTCATCCGAAAAACCAATACATAAAATAATGGGTGACTGTCAACCGCATAGATCAAATCTGTGGGTTAAAGTTCCGGGTTGCAATATTCCAGATGAGATCTTATAGATAGGATTGTATCGTGCCCTGCTTTTGATAGTACGTTCACCCCTTAGTTGCATAAACAATCTGGCAAATAATATCTAATGTTCCGTAATTATAACCGATATTTTAGAAAAGCAAACCTTCGCCGGTTATCCCATTTTGTGAAGTTGAAGGATGGGATCTATTTTGCCATATTGTTAACCCTTCGGGAAAGCCGGAGAACTTCAGATACTGCGTTGTCAAGGAATTGCGGTCAGACGACCACAGCTTCATCCTTGACGCCTGGTCTCTGAAGCCCTCTGGCTTTTGCAACGTTGGGGTTCGGAATGAATTTTTTACATTTTATGGCAATCTGCCGCAGGCAGATTACCACGAAAACACGAAATTTTATTTCTATTTCGTGCTTTGGTGATCATTCTTTTCCTTCTTGATTCCGGCCCAGCCGGGTTAGAGGCCCTAAAAAGCAGGAGAAAGAATAATGGGCAAAACGGAGATAATAGAAATCCTGCGTGACTATAAGGACGAATTTTCAGAACAATACGGCATCCTGGAAATTGGTGTTTTTGGTTCTGTTGCGCGTGACGAAGTCGGAGATGACAGCGACGTGGATGTGGTCGTTCGGGTCTCAAAGCCGGACCTTTTTGGGCTTGTCGGTATCAAAGTTGAATTGGAGGAGAGGTTTCAGCGACCAGTGGATATTGTTTTGTACAGCGAAAACATGAATCAATTCCTCAAAAAAAGGATAGATGGGGAGGCTGCATATGCATGACAAAGAGCTTGTCATAGAGGTTTTGCGGCAAATTGAAGAAGCTGCCGCAAAAATCGCCGGCCGCTTTCGAACCATCCAGCGGGTGTCTGACTTTACCAATAGCCCGGCAGGCGTAGATAAAATGGATGCTATCTGCATGATGCTGATCGTCATTGGAGAATCGTTGAAAAATTTAGATAAAATCACCGATGGAAAGCTCTTGCCCCAATATAGTGAAGTGGACTGGAAAAAGGCAAAAGGCATGCGGGATATCCTCACCCATCATTATGCCGATATCAATGCCGAGGCAGTCAATAATACTTGCAAAGAAAAAATACCGGTACTCCGGGATTCGTTGTATTGTTTAACGATTTCCTTTTCAAAGTTCCGCAGCCTGGCAACATCCACGCTCATCAAACTCATCATGAATTCCCGGATTATTGTATAATTTTATACAATTCCTCGTTTAATTCCTGCCCCTTTGGCATATCGCTTACCTCCTCGTGTATTTAAAAAGTGGTCATTAAGGCCGAACCCCGAATACCTTCGAGCTCGAAGCGGTTTCTGCTCGTGGATGGTTTTACAAACTGTAAAAAAAGCTGACACCTGAAGCCCTCGAGTTGATCCTTTTTGCAGATATCCCAGCCGTTATAATTAATAATATAGTAGAATATCGGTTAGTTATATAAATCAGGCGACTCTGGCATACCGTTTGCTCAAATGCATTTGGACCGTGCAAAAAATGTCAGATAACCCGGACGAAGGAGAAAACCAATGACCCCGCCCCTGGTGATGCTGGTCGACGATGAAGCCCCTTTTGTGGATACCATGACCAAGCGTCTCAAAAAAAGAGAATTGGATGTCCTCAGCGCGCTCAGCGGCCAGTCCGCTCTGGAAATCCTCAGCCAAACGCCCAACGTCGATGTCGTTATCCTCGATGTCAAGATGCCGGGAATGGACGGGCTTGAAACCCTCAGAAAGATCAAAGCCGATTATCCCCTGACGGAGGTGATGATGCTTACCGCCCACGCCACCGTCGAATCGGCCATCGAAGGCATGAAAATGGGTGCTTTCGATTATCTGATGAAGCCTTGCGAAATGGAGCAGCTGCTGTCCAAGGTTCATGAAGCCACCGAAAAAAAGCACGGCCATGAAGAAAAAATTAGAGAGGCCCGTGTGCGGGAGGTGCTTTCCAAACGGGGATATTAGCGCCTTTTGAAGGCAAAACAGCGAGCCGCAGAATGTCGAATGATGAATTGCGACAAGCGGTATCGCATCGCTCTGACTTTTTGAAATAAATACAAGGGATGGGCTATTTTATCCCCCTCCCTCAATCCCTCCCGCCGGGGGAAGAAAGCAATATTGCCGCTCGCTGGAGCTTGGGGGATAACCGCGATACCATTTTGATGAGTTCCTAATTAAACCGGCTGTTTTTTTGCCGGGGGGAAGCGTTTGTATGACTCGACACACACGACTGGCAAACCCCTATTATCGGTCTTTATACCGCAATATCATCTTGACCATCATCAGCGTCTCCATGATTCCGATGATAGTGGTCAGCTGCACGATTTACCTGCAGTTTCGCAGTTCGTACCACGCCAAGGTCTATGCGCATCTGCAGGAACTGGTGCACAAACACACCCAAAACATCGACACGTTTCTGTTCGAAAGATTGTCCGATATTAAATTTTTGGCCGAGAGCCTGGGTCATGAGCAGCTCAGGATCGAAACCTTTTTGCGGGAAAGGCTGGATCTGCTGCAAAAAGACTACGGCCCGGTATTTGTGGACCTGGGGGTCGTCAATGCCAGGGGCGAACAGCAGGCCTATGCGGGTCCCTTTAAACTGGCCCAGGCCAACTACTCCGATGCCGATTGGTTCCGCGAGTCCATGCAGCGCCGGCAATACATTAGTGACGTGTTCCTGGGGCTGCGGGGATTGCCGCACTTTATCGTCGCCGTGCGCGGCACTTATCAGGATAGTCCCTGGATACTGCGCGCCACGATCGATTTTATGGCCTTTAACAACCTGGTAAAAAGCATTCGCATCGGTCAAACCGGCTTTGCGTTCATTTTAAACCGCCAGGGGGCCCTGCAGACGACACCGCTTGACCCGAAGTCCGGCGGCCTGTTGCCCAACCTGACCATCTATACCAAATTTCTGGATAAAGCACCGGCGGCCGGCACCGAGGACGTTTCGATCGTCCTCAAACCGGAGCGCCCGGGCCAGAAGAATATTTACGTGGGTGCCTTTCTGAAAGACGGCCAGTGGTTGCTGATCTACCAGCAGCGCACCCGGGACGCATTTGCCGATCTGAATCGGACGTTCGTGATAACGACAATCATCATGCTGGCCGGCACCATCGGTGTGTTCGCCATGGCCTTTATACTGTCGAAAAAGATCGTCAACCGCATCGCCCGGGCCGACGATGAAAAGCAGATGCTCAATCGAAAGGTGGTTGAAACCGGCAAGTTGGCTTCGGTGGGGGAGCTGGCCGCCGGCGTGGCCCACGAAATCAACAATCCGGTGGCCATCATGGTGGAAGAAGCCGGCTGGATTGGCGATCTGCTGGAAGAAGAGGAGTTTAAAGACTCCGAAAACCTGGCTGAGTTGACCCGTGCGGTCAATCAAATCAGAGCCCAGGGTACACGTTGTAAGGAGATTACCCATAAGCTGCTGAGCTTTGCCCGCAAAACCGACGGCACCCTCAAAGATGTGGATGTCAACGACCTGCTGGAAGAAGTCATGGCCCTCACGGCCCAGCGGGCCAAATACAGTATGGTTCAGATAGACATCCGCTTTGATCGGCAGCTGCCGCAGGTGGTGGCTTCCCCCTCCGAACTGCAGCAGGTGTTTTTCAACCTGATCAACAATGCACTGGATGCCATGGAGGGCCAGGGGGGGACCCTCACGATTTCGTCGCGCAGACAAGACGACTTCGCCGTTTTTACAATCACCGATACCGGACACGGCATTCCGGAAGCGAATTTTGGGCGCATATTCGACCCCTTTTTCACCACTAAATCGGTGGGCAAGGGAACCGGCCTGGGGCTTTCGATCTGTTACGGAATTGTCGACAAACTCGGCGGCAAAATCGAATGCAGCAGTGCGGTGGATGCCGGCACCACCTTTTCGGTTTCCATCCCGCTGCCGCGGCAAGCCGGATGATGGCTGAGAAACTGAAAAAGACCCTCAGATTTGACAATCTTGTATTTCATGTTTTCGTGATGAAAGGTTTCGCCATAAAATGTAAAAAAAGTCATTGGTAATGCATTAACCTACCGCTTTAAAACGAAAATGGACCATGAGCAATTCAGATCAACAACAAGTCAACAAGGGCATCCGGCTGCTGCTGGTGGATGATGAAAGAGGCTTTGTAAGCGTACTTTCCAAGCGCATCCGGCGGCGCAATATGCGTGTCACGACCGCATTCAGCGGTGCGGAGGCGATCAAAATCCTGCGCCATCTTGAATTCGATGTAGCCGTTTTAGACCTGAAACTGGAAGACATGAACGGCCTCGAGGTGCTCAAAATCTTCAGGATGATGGCGCCCCGGCTAATTGTCATCATGCTCACCGGCCACGGGTCGGCCGAAGCCGCCCGCCAGGGGCTGGAACTGGGGGCCTTCGATTATCTCACCAAACCGTGCGATCTCGGTGAGCTGCTCGAAAAAATCGAAGCCGCCTATCGGTATCGCCAGGAACTATTAAAGTGAAGACAGTTGTCGGTCGCATAAGGAAGGTTGCCGACTAGGGCATCCGGTCTGATCGAAGGAAGAAAGTTTATTAGAATATGGACCAAATCCGCCCACAGTCATTGCGGCCGGTTTTCAGCCGTAATCCAGGAAGTTCGCCATGAAGCTGGACTCCGGCTGAAACCCTGCCGGAGTGACGGATCGCTCAACTCGAAATCCTTTGCTGAAAAAGCTAATAGGCAGTTTCACGAGAAAGGGGAAAATATGTCAGTACTGAAAAACAGATGGTTTTTGCTCGCGGCAGCGGTTTCGCTCGGGATTATCGTCCTTCTGCTTCCCAGACCGGAAGGCACCCAGTTCCGAATCACGGGAGATGTCGACCAGCGCCTAATGCCGAAGCTCGAGGGCAAATTCGATAGGATCTCCGGCCCTAAAAATCAAGGAGCGGAATACACGGTCGCCGTCGCACCTTCGGCGGCAATCGCCAAACCCGGGATTTATCTGAAAATGCTGGCAGCGGAGTTGAAGCTGGCAAAGGTTAAAATCGAGTATGTCGACGGACTTTCACCGCCGGCCAAACGGTTTCTGGCCGTGCTGGCCGTGCTGGTGTTTCTGTTTATCGCCGAGCCCATTCCACTGGAGATTACGGCAATTTGCATCGGGGTCTTCATCGTCATCATGGGGGTCGGCGATGTCAAGGATGCCTGGGCACCCTATATGCACCCGGTAGTGGTGTTTATCATGACCTGTCTGATCTTCGCCATTTCACTGGACAAAGTGGGTATCACCAAGCGGATGGGATATTTTATCGTCCGGCGCGCCGGCAGCAGCATTACCAAGTTCACCTTTATCATCACCATCAGCCTCGGTTGGGCATCTGCCTTTATGCATGACGCGGCCGCCTGCGCCATCGGCATCGTGACCATGCTGCCGATGATGCGGGCATCGGGCATCGAACCCCAATCCAGCACGGCGAAATTCATGATGATCTCACTGCCGTTTGCCTGCTCGGCCGGCGGCATGGGCACCCTGGTGGGCGGGGGACGCAACATGGTGGCCGCGGCGTTTTTAAAGGAATTCACCGGTATCGAACTCACTTTTTTCGACTGGATCAAATATGCGATGCCCGCGGCGCTGATCACCGTACCGGCGGCGGTGGCGATCGTCTGGCTGATTTTCCGGCCGGATCCCAAATACAAGCTGCCGGAATTCGATGAGAACTTGGGGCCCTGGAACTCCACGGAAAAGCGCTGTATGATTATCATCGGTCTGACCTTTCTGTCGTGGCTGACGAAGGGAATTCATGGTATAGATTATTCGGTCACCGGGATGCTGGGAGTGACCGCCCTGATCCTTTTCGGCATCCTGAAGTGGGAAGATATCCACAACAATCTGGAGTGGGGAACGGTGTTGTTCATCTTCGGCGGCGGCATCTCGCTGGGCCTTGCCATGGGATATTCGGGGGCGGCCTCTTATTTTGCCAACCTTTTCTTCCCGCTGGTCCGGGGCGGCGGCTGGCTGCTGCTTTTCATCGGCGTCGGGGTGTTCGGCGCCCTGGTTACCAACGCCATGGCAAACGTGGCGGCAGCTGCCTTGATTCTGCCGATCGTCATTCCGATGGCTCAGCTTGAAGGCGTGAACCCCGCGGTGCTGGCACTCTGCCTGGGAATGTCGACATCTTTTGCGATGCTGCTGGTCATCGGCTGCCCGCCGAATGCCATCGCATACAGTTATCGCTATTTCCGGTCATCGGATCTGACCAAGGCCGGAGCGTTGGCCAGCCCGATTTTACTGGGTCTTCTGATATTGGTCGCGGCGGTATGGTGGAAAATACTGGGACTTGTATAGTTTATGGTATACCGTTTCTGATTCGGTGAAGGGACTTACCGGCTTCCAGGCAGAAATTTGTCTATGGTGTAGGTTTCAGGTGTCAGCAATCAAGGCACTGACAGAAAGTCGCAAATGCGGAACGGATGATGGCGATCTGGTATAAGTCTTTTTCGTCTCTACGACAATGGTTCAAGTCCGGGAGCCCTTTTAAAATGCTGAGTGGCAGCGTTTGCCGCAGTGAAGATAAGGAAAATTCAAGGGGTGCCCGGGTTTGCCGGCGATGGTTTTTGCTTGCTTGGCATTCATCACCGGCACCTGACACCTGAAACCAAAGGAAAGCAGTCATGGAAACCATTCGCCTTCTGCTTATCGACGATGAAAATGATTTTCGCCAAACGCTGGCCAAAAGACTGGCCAAAAGAGGTTATATCGTCGATCAGGCGGCAGACGGCCGGCAGGGGTTGGCAATGCTGGCTGACGGTACGTTCGATGTGGTGGTGCTGGATGTCAAAATGCCGGGAATGAGCGGGATCGAAGTATTGCGGGAAATAAAAGCCCGCCGGGTGCCGGTCGAGGTTATCCTGCTGACCGGCCATGCCACTACTGCCAGCGGAGTGGAGGGTATCAAATCAGGTGCCTTTGACTACCTGACCAAGCCCATTGAGTTGGATCATCTGACAGCCAAAATTGCCCAGGTCCGCGAGAAGATCCTGCGGCAGGCTGCCGAGCGTAAGGAAGCCGAATACCGCCAAAAAATCGAGCAGCAGATGATCGCCACCGAACGGCTGGCCGCGCTGGGAACCCTGGCCACCGGTGTGGCGCACGAAATCAATAATCCCCTGGCCATCATTGGTGAATCGGCGGGTTGGATGAAGCAGCTGCTCGCCAAGGAAGAATTCACGGCGCTGCCCCGCAAGGAAGATTTTCTGCGGGCTCTGGAAAAGGTGGAAAAAAGCGTGGAAAGAGCCCGGCGGATCACGCATCAACTGCTGGGGTTCGTGCGCAAGTCCGATTCCGCCCTTTCCAGGGTGAACCTGGCCCGGCTGGTTGACGAAAGCCTGCAATTGATCGAGCATGAGACGCACAAGCGAAATATTGAATTCGTTCTTGAAATCGCCTCCCCCGCTGTGACGGTCTGCAGCGATCCTTTCCGGATCCGCCAGTCTTTGATCAACCTGCTGACCAATGCGGTGCAGGCCATCGGCTCCGACGGAAAAATCACCCTGACGCTGGAGGATGGGGGGGACGAGGCAGCGATTACCGTCAGCGACACCGGGCCGGGAATACCGCCGGAAAATATAGCTAGAATCTTCGAACCGTTTTTCAGCACCAAAGCCCCCGGAGAGGGAACCGGACTGGGGCTTTTTGTTACCCGCGGCATCATCGAGAAACTCGGTGGCACCGTGAGCGTCGTAAGTGAGATCGGCAGGGGCGCCTCTTTCCGCATCCGGCTGCCGAAGCGGACGAAACCGGTCGATGAAAGGGTCGGGAGGGAAGGATGACAGTGCGATCGGGGCTGCGGCTTCGCACTCGATTGAACGGACCCTAACGGCACCAAGACGCCAAGGAGCCAAGATTAATTATTCTTTAATTATTAGTTTGCGAAATAAAATGGGAGAATAAACCGCTATGATCAGAATACCCACCCGTATATTAATCGTTGATGACGAAAAAGATTTTGTCGAGATGCTCGGTCTGCGATTGGAAGAAAGCGGCGAACGCGTCACCGCAGCATACAGCGGCCGTGAATGCCTTCAGGTATTGGACCAGAAGGAAATTGATGTGGTTATTCTGGATATCCTGATGCCCGGCATGGACGGCATTGCCACCCTCAAGGAGATAAAAAGAAAGCATCCCCTGGTCGAGGTCATTATGCTGACCGGCCACGGCAGCACCGAAAGCGCCGTGGATGGCATGAAGCTGGGGGCCTTCGACTATCTCTTGAAACCGGCCCACTTTTCAGAATTGACCGCCAAGCTGCAATTTGCCCGCCAGAGAAAAGATGAGCAGGCGGAGCGGATTCGCAAGGCTGAGGCCAAGTTGCTTTTACGCAGAAGCGGCGACATTTAAGCTTGATCTCAACGGTCGAAGTCTCTTATGATCGAGCGGGATTGAAACGAAGATGTAAAATCCGGGTAAGGGCTTCCTGACAGCATCATGCGGAGAAAAGCGTCTTCGGCCGGAAATGATGCTGAAGGCACAAGGCGGTGGGCTCACCGGAAGGTCCGGACCGGGTTTTATCTCCACCCCCCTGACCGCCCACAGCCAGAGGCTGGTTCGAATTCACTGAAACCCAACGTTGCAGCCAAGGGGTGAATGCAGACGCCAGGGGATCGATAAATTTTGAAAATGTGGCAAAAAAGCAGCTTGCGTGCCCGGAGTTACAGCATTCTGGTGGCCCTGGTGATCATGACCATGGCCGGAGGCGTGGTGACCGTTTGGTACACGTATCAAATGGAGAATCTGCTGACTTCCGTCACTGAAAAATATCTGGCGGCCTTTCAGACGGCGGAAGCGCTCGAGATTGCCCTGGTGAACCAGAAAGGGTTTTTGTCCTACTACTTTATCGAAGGCGACGCCAAATGGCTGCGGCAGCTGGGCGAATACCGCCAGATTTTCAGGGAACGCCTGAACGATGCTTTGAGCCTGGCCGACACCGAGCGTGAAAGAACCGCGCTTTTTCAGATCAGGGATGAATATGCCCGTTATATCACGATCAAGGATCGTGTCATCGGGTATTACCGTGAGGACCGGCGTGAAGCCGGTACCGAACTGCACCGACAGGCGCGTGATCTGTTCTTCACCGTTCTCGATCTTTGCGAAAAATATAAAGACATTCACAAGGAAAGGATCATCCAGGTCCGGTCTTCGAGCCAACACCAGGCGGCACGCCTGCGGATCATCGCCGCCACCGCCGTTTTGATCACGTTTGTTCTGGGCATAATGCTGGCATTCGTGCTGGGGTATCAGGTTTTGATTCCGCTTCGCCGACTGACTGCCGAGGTGGGCAGAAGCGGAGAACCCCCGGCGGCCGGCAACGAAGTCAAGGCGCTCAGCCGCAGCGTACGCGGCTTGATACACGATGTGGATCAAACCCTGACCGAACTCGAAAAAAGCCGTGAATCCCTGTTGCAGTCGGAAAAGATGGCTCTGGTGGGAAAGCTGGCGGCGGGCATGGCGCACAGTATCCGCAATCCGTTTACTTCGGTGAAAATGCGACTTTTCAGTTTGAATCGCGCCCTCAAATTCACCGAGGCCCAAAAAGAAGACTTCGACGTCATCTCGGAGGAAATTCGCCGCATCGATACCATCGTTCAGAATTTTCTCGAATTTTCCAGACCCCCCAAACTGAAGATCCAGTCCATCAGCCCTTCGATCGTCGTCGAGCAGACGATTCAGCTGTTGAAGTATCGTCTCAAATCCTATGATGTTACCGTCACCGTCGATCGCGAGCGAAATTTGCCTGAAATCGACGCCGATCCGGAACAACTGAAGGAAGTCTTCGTCAATCTGATGGTCAATGCCTGCGAGGCGATCGAAAGAGGCGGGTTGATTTCAATTCGAGAGCAGGAGCTCCATCGCCCTTCAGACGGCAGACAGACCGTCATCCGGATAACCGACAGCGGTCCGGGTATTCCCGAATCGATCCGGGAAAAAGTGCGGCAGCCTTTTTTCACAACCAAGGAGGACGGCACGGGTTTGGGGCTGAGCATCGCCGACCGAATTATCAAAGAACACCATGGCTCGATGGATATTGAATCAGCCCCGGAAAGCGGCACGACCTTTATCATCTCTTTGCCGATCAGGGAGTCATAAAATGGAAACGATTCTGATAGTTGACGACGACGACCAGCTTCGCAAAAGTTTTTACAAACTCCTTAGCGAGGAAGGCTATGCCGCCCAGAGCGCCGCCTCGGGTGAAGCGGCACTTGAAATGATTCACAAACGCCTGCCGGATCTGGTCATTGCGGATATCCGGTTGCCGGGCATCAACGGTCTGGAGACGTTTCGGGCCATTCACAAAATCGAGCCAAAACTGCCGGTCATCATCATGACCGCCTATGGTACCACCGAAACCGCCATTGAAGCCACCAAAATGGGCGCTTTCGATTACATCCTCAAACCTTTTGAAATACCCGATATGCTGGCGGTGATCAAGCAGGCCTTGGAGGCCGGCCGCTTCATGCGGACACCGGTCAAGATGAACGTCTCTCCGGATGAAGCCGCCCGGGAGGCCATCGTCGGACACAGCAAGCCGATGCAGGATGTCTACAAAGCCATCGGAAGAGTGGCTACCGCCGATGCGACCGTCCTGGTCCGGGGTGAGTCGGGCACCGGCAAAGAGCTTGTGGCCCGCGCCATATATCAGCACAGTTTGCGCTCCGAAAAACCGTTTCTGGTGATCAACTGTGTGGCCATTCCCGAAAATCTGCTCGAAAGCGAACTTTTCGGTTATGAAAAAGGGGCTTTCACCGGCGCCGCCCATCGCCGGGTTGGAAAAATCGAACAGGCCCACGGCGGCACCGTATTTCTTGATGAAATCGGCGACATGCCTTTCAGCATTCAGGCAAAAATATTGCGTCTGCTGCAGGAAAAAAGCATCGAACGCCTGGGCGGACGTCAGACCATACCCGTTGACGTGCGGATTATCGCGGCCACCAATCGGGATTTGGAAGAAGCCCTGAATCAGGGCCGATTCCGGGAAGACCTGTACTATCGGCTCAAGGTGGTCACCATTTCTTTGCCGCCCCTGCGTGAGCGCCGGGAAGATATGGCCCTCCTGACAAATTATTTCCTCTCCCTCTACGCCGCAGAGCTCAACATAAGCAACCCCGGCATCACCCAGGAAGCACTGACGACCGTCCAGGGACGGCAGTGGCCCGGGAATGTCCGCGAACTGGCAAACACGATTAACAAGGCCTTGATCTTCAATCGGGGAACACCCGTGCGCTCCGAAGACATCCTGCAGGTCCTGTCCGGTGAGAAGATGCCGGACAGCCGACAGCCGCATGAAGCCGAGGAAGTCATCCGACAGTGGATGCGCGCCTCGATGACTTCCGAAAATGAGACCGGTACCTTTGAAGGTATTATGGACCGCTTCGCCGAAATACTCATCAGCGAAGCCTTGAATATGACCGAAGGCAACCGCTCGCAGGCCGCCCGGCTGCTGGGCCTCTCCCGCCCGACGCTGCATTCCAAAATCGATAAATACGGGCTTAAATTCGAAACCTCGGTCAGGTCAAAGTAACGAATCCAATATGCCTGGGTAGGGATCTGAACCCGGGAATATTGGAATGGCCGGAAAGTGCAATGCCGGCTTAGGGTTCCCGAAAGAATTAATTCACAGATTTAGGCGTTGAGCGCCTGCATGGCAAGGCGCGAAAACGCAGGAATATCTGGATATTCCGAGCTTTCGCAACATCTAGGCCAGGCAGAATGCATCAGCGTATAAAATGTGAGTTATTTTTGAGTGAGCCCTTAATTCCACCCAAGCCACCCCATTGTTCCACCCTATCATTATTCGAACTTCGGGCCTGCCGGATTCGCTTCAGCAAGAAAAACTCATTCCGGAAATCCTTGATCCCCATCCCGTCGAGCTTCTTTTACACCGTGTAAAAAAAACCGACAGGGGTACTTCCCCCCACCTCGCCCCAATTCCGGATTGACTGCAATATATTATTAAAATTCAAACGCTTGTACTATTTGAAACTCCCTTTATTTCTGGCACGTGAGTTGCTATTTATCTACTTGAAATGCAGAAGAGAATTTCAGACAGGATTCAAGCGGACCATCTATAGATGAGAAATCCAAGCACCTGCTAAAGGAGGGAAAACATGTTAGTCAGCAACTGGATGAGCAAAGAAGTCATCACCATCGATGTGAATGACTCCATGCAAACTGCCATTGCATTGATGAGAACCAACGGTGTCCGCATGCTGCCGGTGATGAAAAAAGGAAAACTCGTCGGAGTGGTTACCGACCGCGATCTGAAACGGGCGTCGGCTTCGGACGCCACAACCTTGGACGTTCACGAACTGCTTTACCTGATATCAAAAATCAAGATCCAGGAAGTCATGACCAGAAATCCCGTGACCGTGCCCCAAAATTATACCATCGAAGAAACCGCCGAAGTCCTTCTCAAGAATAAAATATCCGGCGTACCGGTGGTGGACCAGAACGGCGATCTGGTCGGGACGATCACCCAGACGGATTTGTTTCGCGTCATCATTTCATTGACCGGCGTGGGGACCCGCGGAATCCAGTTCGCATTCCAGCTCGAGGACCGTCCGGGCTCCATCAAAGAAGTTTGTGATGTCATCCGCCGCTTCAACGGACGCATCTTCAGCATCCTCACCTCCTATGAGGATGTAACTCAAGGTTACCGTAAGGTCTATATCCGGATACACAGCATCGAGCGCTCGAGACTGCAGCCGTTGAAAGAAGAACTCAGCCGGATGGCGGCCCTGATTTATATGGTGGACCACCGCGAGAATGTACGCGAAATCTATTGAACCGATAAACAGGAGGTAAGAAATGAAAACCAAGGCCACTACTTTGACAATCTGCATTATGCTTGGGATGTGGGCTCTGGCAACCGGTGTACCGGCTGGTGCCGACGAAGTACTGAGGTACAGCTGCTCGAACCAGATTTATGCGGCATATGAGCATGAAAAGATTGAGGCCTTTACCGCGTCCTCCGGAATCAAGGTGGACGTCCAGACGGCCTCTTCCGGTTCCTGCACGTACCGTTTGACAACCGGAAATGCTGACATTGCCAGCAGCGCCCGCAAACTTTACAGCCGCCATGAGGTCTATGGATATACGGAAACGTTGTTTTGTAAGGATCCCATTGCCGTGATCGCCAGAAAGGAATGCGGTGTCGACAGCCTCTCGCAGGAACAACTTCAGGATATATTCGCCGGAGACATTAAGAATTGGAAAGAATTGGGCGGCGCCGATCTACCGGTTATAATTATCGTGCCGGACAAGGATACCGCGGCCAATAAGAACTTCAGACGCCAGGTAATGAAACGCAAGGAAATTAACCACGACTTCATGGCTTACAACTCCACCATGGTCATCGAAGCCGTTAAATATTTCCCCTGCGGCGCCGTTTCCTTCATTTCCGGGGGGGCGGCCGAGCATCACCCGGACCTAACGACGATCAAAATCGACGGCCTGTCGCCGTCCGATAAAAATTACCCCTATTTTCAGGAATTCTACTACGTAACCCGGCAGGACCCGCCCGAAAATGTAAAAAAATTCATTGACTTCACCTTTTCCGAAGAGGGTCAGAAAATCCTCGTGAAATACGGGATGATACCGGTTCCGAGGTAGCCGATAAAGGCTGAGCGACTGTCCGGCTTCCCTCGATCCTTCCCTCAACCTCCCTCAAAACGGGGGATTGGGGGAAGATGTTACAGCGTGGAAATATTTATATGAAAAACAACCGATTGCTGCAAAGGGCGTCACCCTTGAAAACACCCTCTCCGACACCTTGCCGATCGTTGGAAATCCTAATTTGCTCCAAATTGTCTTTCACAATCTTATTTCCCATGATATAAAATACGGACGTACGGAAGGACGGATCAAGTCCTGACACCTGAAACCTGTTAACCGTCAGGAGACTATTCCGATGACCAAACCATGGGCCGACAGGTATGTGGAGCTTCGGTGCACGGCGCCGGATGCCATCCGGATGATCAAACCCGGCAACCGGGTGTTTATCGGGTCCCCCGGGGGGGTACCCCGACATCTGGTTCGGGAATTATTCAAAACCGCAAGCACGCTGAGCGATGTCGAAGTCGTCAGTTTGCTCGCTCCTGAAAGTGCTCCTTTAAGCTTTGTCGCCGATCAGTCGGTAGATCAGATCTTCAATTTAAAAACTTTTTATCCGGGATCGATTCAGCATGAAGCGTTGCGCCGGAAAACCCGCTTTATCACACCGATAAATCTTTCAGCCATACCCAAACTTTTTAAAAACCGGTCCATCCCCCTTCATGTCGCTTTGATCCAGGTGTCTCCTCCCGACGATTTCGGTTGGATGAGCCTCGGCATAGCGGTGGATATTTCGCTGGCCGCAGCCCAGTCGGCAGACCTGGTCATTGCCCAGATCAATACCGAAATGCCGCGCGTGTTGGGACGATGCAGTGTGCATGTCAACGATGTGGATGCAGTCGTTGAGCACGATGAACGGCTTCTCAGCATCACGGCTCCTTCCGAACCTGAATCGGCAGCCGCCATTGCCGGCAATGTGGCCAGATTTGTTGACGACGGTGCAACGATCCAGGTGGGTTTGGGCGGGCTGCACAAGGCAATCATCGCCGCATTGTCGGAGAAAAACGACCTCGGAGTTCATACCCGCTTTATTACGGATGAAATCATGCACCTGTTTTCCGCCGGCATCATCACCAACAATCGAAAGGGATACAATGAACGAAAACTGGTGGCCAGCAATGCCCTGGGCAGCCAGATTCTGTATGCCTTCGTGGATGATAATCCGGCCGTTGAATTCCACCCGTCCGATTATATCAACGATCAAAATATTATTATGCGGCACAACAGGATGACCGCCATAAATTTTGCCACGACCATTGACCTCACCGGTCAAGTCGCAGCCGATACTGATCCTCTCCACTTATTTTCCGGAGTAATGGGCATCCTCGACTTCATAAGGGGCGCGACTCAGTCAACGGGCGGCAAGGCGATCACCGTGCTTTCCTCGACCTCCGCGGACGGCAAAACCACCAATATCGTTCCGGTTCTAAACAACATGCCGGTGGTGGTTCCAAGATCGGATATCCACCAGGTGGTCACCGAGTACGGGGCGGTCAACCTGCTCGGCAAAAGCATCCAGGAGCGGGCATTGGCTCTTATCAGCATCTCCCACCCACAATTCCGTGATCAGCTTTTCAGTGAAGCCAAGACCCTTGGCTTTCTGGGCAGCGAACGTGTTTTAAAGGCTTCCACAAAGGGTATCTACCCGATAAAGCTGGAAGAAACAGTGATTCTCAATGATGAGCAAGTCGTAATACGGCCCGCCAAGCTGGTCGACACCAGAAGAATTCAGGAATTTTACTATGAGATGGGGACAGACGATATTATCAGCCGTTTTTTTCATGAGAAGAAACGGTTTTTACGCGATGAAATCGAGCAACGCACCCAGATCGATTATATAAAAGATTTAAGTGTTATCGCCGTGGTGGGAGAATTCGGATTCGGCAAGGTTATCGGAGTCGGGGAGTATTTTCTGATCCCTCCAAAAAATATGGCCGAAATCGCCTTCACCGTGCATAAAGCCTATCGGGGAAAAGGCCTCGGGAAATTGCTCCTGAACAAACTTCTCAAGGCCGCTCGTGAAAATGGCATCGCCGGACTGGTAGCGCTTACTCACCCTCAAAACAAAAGAATGATTCAGCTGTTCAACAGTCTGCCATACAAATCGCACATCGTCCCGGAAGAAGACATGATTTCTCTTTCATGCCGGTTCGATGAGCCAAAGTGACTAATTAAATTAGATATCGTGATATGTGATGTCCGACTCTCCCTTGGGCAGTGGAATGATAAATACAGGTTTTCTGGTCCTGCGCAACACTCTTTTCGAATTGCTTCCCAGAAAAGTATTGGCGATAACCCCTTTGCTGTGAGTTCCCATCACGATTATATCGCAGTCGAGTTTATCTGCTTTGTCCAGAATCACTTCCGGAGGGAAGCCCTCGTGAACTTCTATGGATTTCACCCTGTCGGCGCCAGCCGGCAAATCTTTGAGTTCCTTCTCATAAAAAGATTTCATTCTTTTTTTTATATGGGCTATCGTGTCGGACGCCTTTTGCTCGAATAACTTTTTACGCTGCGCTTCATCCAGGTAAAATTCCAACATGGCTGCACCTGCACCGGGTATGCGTTCAAAAACATGCAATATGATAATGTCTGCATCGTATTTTATGGCAGCATGGATTGCATATCGAAATACGTAAGCGGAATTGGGAGATAAATCCGTTGCATAAAGAATTCTTCTAATTTCGGGAATCATTTATTTTCTCCTTTTGTTATGGTTTCGTTTTATCAATAAAGCAAAGCAAAACACATACCAGGACGACATTCAAGCACAGAAATACTTCCGAATCGTTTCGCCCTTCCTCTACGTCACCATCGTATTTTCTCTATCAGGCAGATCAGGCTTCATAAAAGCTGCCCTTTTTCGAAAATACAGATAACTAGCCCGGGGCGACGTGTCGCATTTCTTTTACATTGTGTAAAAAAAGCCGACAGGTCTGCTTTCCCCCGTCGGCCGAATTTCCGGATTTACGCCAACCCCCTCAATATCCCACCAACCCGCTGCGCATTTAAAATTTTCATTGCCTGATGCCAGAATGGTGTTACTTTTATAGAAAACCTGCCAGTTGCATACTGAATACGATAAACAGCATACCCTGATTGAGCAAGGTCGGGGTCAGGCACTCAATTTCTTTTCCCGCGGGCCCACCCGCCAAACTTTGAGCGAGCGATAAATGGCAGACCACGATAAACCTTTCGATCTGATCGACGGCGCCGATGGCAAAGGCCTCGAAATCGCGCGGCAAGTGGACCGGCAGCGAAAAACCGCCGCCGACCCTGAATTATCGCTGGATCGGCGGCTGGAAGCATATGAGGACATCTTCGACTCCGAGGTTGGAGACACCTCCCTGGTAAGAGCGCGCAATGTCGAGCGCGAGGTCGGCTTTCGGCAGCTATATCTCAAATTCGAGGGCGGAAATCCTACCGGCACCCAAAAGGATCGGATCGCCTTTGCCCAGGCAATGGATACCCTGCGCCGGGGCTATGACACGATGACCCTGGCCACCTGCGGCAACTACGGGGTCGCCGCGGCGCTGCGGCCGGTATCGCCGGGCTGCGCTGCCGGGTCTATATCCCGGGCACCTATCACAGCCGCCGCACCAGGGAATTGACCGATCTGGGGGCCGAGATCGTCCGGAGCCCGGGCGATTATGAAAAAGCGGTCGAAGTTTCCAGCGAAGAGGCCGATAAACAGGATTTCTACGACGCCAATCCGGGCGGCCACAACACGATGATCCAGATGCATGCTTACGGTCAAATCGCGTATGAAATCTATGATGAACTGCGCGATGCACCCATGGCCGTTTCCGTTCCGGTTTCCAACGGAACGACGGCGGTCGGAATCTATCGGGGGTTTCTGAGTCTTTACCGGTGGGGAAAGACGTCCCGCATGCCGCGCATGGTAGCCGGATCATCGTATCACAAGAATCCGATCGTCAAAGCGTTTTTGAACAATTCTCCGTCCTGTGTAGATCTTAACCCTCAGAAAATCCGTGAAACCCAGATCAACGAGCCGTTGATCAACTGGCATTCGATTGACGGCGATCAGGCCCTGGAAGCCGTCCGCCAAACCCGCGGCTGGGCAGCCAATGCTTCAGACAAGGCCATGCGCATCTATTCCCGTTTGATCCGTGAAAAAGAAGGCCTGCAGGTGCTGCCCGCATCGACGGCAGGCCTGATTGCCCTGGTGGACAGGCATGTGAAGGAACCCTTGCCGGGCGATCGCTATGTAGCGGTAATCACCGGCAGGGGCTCATAGGCCCAACATTTTTCAAGCGGCGGCCAGGGCTCAAGGGCAGCCGAAGAGATCTGAAAAGAAATTGGGTTGAAATCCACCCGCAGTCATTGCGGCAGGCTTTTTAGCCGCAATCCAGGAAGTTCGCCCTATGGCTGGACTCCGGCTAAAACCCTGCCGGAGTGACGGATCGCGCACCATGAAATCTTTTACTGAGAAGGTTAATACGTAGTATTTCAGGACCAGAAATGGATATGAAGCCCATGAATGACAAGCGCATCGAACAAAACACATCCGGCGGCAACAATTATCCAGAATCGGACAATCCATTGTCGATTCTAACGGTCTTCGACCGGCTGGAAGTCGGACCGGCAAAAGTGGAGCCCAAGCGCTTGATTGCCCCCTATTGCCTCCACCGGAATGGCGAAACGGACCGGACCGAACTGATTTACAGCTACGAAGAAAACGTATTCGCTCCCGGCGAACCGGAGTCTCAGAACCTGGCGGAAATGATCGCGGCGCAGGTGGCCATCAACTATGGCCTGTTCTGTCGCTCAATGGTCTTTTACGGCGCCTTCGACGAAATGGATCGCCGCTTTATCCGGGATATGACGGAAAATACCGCCCGTGAGATCTATGTCAAAAAATTTCTCGAGCCCAATCTCTTCCTCGAACCGCAAGTCGCCCGACTGCCGGCGGTCAAAATGAATAAGTATTTGCCGGCTGAGTTGGAATTTCGCCCTGGGTCCGGGGACAGACCAAAACCGCAAAGGAAGTTTTGGGCAACCGATAAATACCGGCATTGTATCCTTCCCAGCGGCGGCAAGGACAGTCTGCTCAGCTTCGGTCTTGTCAATGAGATCGGACGGGAAGCCCATCCGATTTTTGTCAACGAATCCGGAAGGCACTGGTTTACCGCTTTAAATGCCTATCGAAACTTTCGCGACAGCATTCCCAATACAGGCCGGGTGTGGGTGAATTCAGACCGCCTGTTTTCCTGGATGCTTCAACGCATGCCCTTTATCCGCCGGAATTTTGCCGACATCAGAGCCGACGCATACCCCATCCGGCTCTGGACGGTCGCGATCTTCATTTTTGGTGTTTTACCGTTGCTGCGCAAGCGCGGCATCGGGCGATTGCTCATCGGAAATGAATTCGACACCACGGTACGCAAAAAGCACGCGGGCATCACCCATTATGA
Organism: uncultured delta proteobacterium; assembly: GCA_963774425.1. Lineage (GTDB taxonomy): Bacteria > Desulfobacterota > Desulfobacteria > Desulfobacterales > JAFDCJ01 > JAFDCJ01. The sequence continues at coordinate 172,452 of CAVZEZ010000040.1, forward strand.
CGGCCTGTATGATCAAAGCATCTATTTCGATCAGACCATGTCGCGTTATTTTATGCGCAAGGGCTGGTCAATCAGCCAGTTTTCCGTTTTGCGCCCGCTGTCGGAATTGCTGATCGAAAAGGTTTTGTCACATCGCTACCCGCAGCTTCAGGCGCATCAGATCTCCTGCCATGCGGCCCACAAGGTAGGCGACCGGATCTATCCCTGCGGCAAATGCGAGAAATGCCGGCGGGTTGTCAACATGCTGCAGGCCCTGGGAGTGGATTCCGGCCACTGCGGCTATAAGGAATCCCAGATTGAAAATTGTCTGAAACTGTTTTCAGCCAAAGGTATCCACCAGGAAGAAGGCGGTGTCCGGCAGTTGGGGTACCTGCTCATACAAAAAGGGCTGCTGGATTTTCCTCCGGACACAAAAAAATTTTACAGCGAACAGCCGGAGATTCTAAAACTGCGTTTTGACCCGTGGGTTTCGCCGTTGAATTCAATTCCGCTGGATCTGCGTGCGCCGTTGCTGAAAATCCTGCTTCAACACGCCGATGGCGCGGTCCGCCGTGCCGGAAAGCGTTGGACGGAATTTCAACCGTTGCTGGATCCGGATATGTCCCGACCGTTCGCTTTCGAATCGGATATGGACGGCCAGACGGCGGCATCCGTAAACCGTGACGCAGCAGTGCCTTCTCCGGGCTGCATCTGGGGAGAACTGACATGGCCGGAAGCCAGGGCCCGCTTCGACGAAATGGCGGTTGCGCTGCTTCCGGTGGGTTCTGTCGAGCAGCATGGTCCTCATCTGCCGCTGGATACCGACGCCTTCGATGCCGATTATCTGGCCCGCCGGGTGGCCGGAGCCTGTAGCGATCCCAAGCCGTTGGTGCTGCCGACCATATCCTACGGCGTTTCCTACCACCATAATGATTTCAAAGGCACCATCAGCATCTCCGACGACACGCTTGTTCGGCTCGTCTATGAAATCGGCACCCGTATCGCTGCCAACGGCATCAGCAAGTTGGTGATCATCAACGGACATGGCGGCAATACCCCTGCCCTGAATCACGCTGCTCAGATGATCAACCGGGATTGCCACATTTTTGTTTGCGTCGACAGCGGTGAAACCAGTGATGTAGACGTCAACGACCTCATCGACACGCCCAATGATGTACACGCCGGCGAAATGGAAACCAGCACGAGCCTGGCGGTACGGCCCGAGCTGGTGAAGATGGAACTGGCCCCCAAAGCGGTCCCCGAATTCTCCAGCCGCTATCTCAACTTTACTTCCAAACATGGTGTTTCATGGTATGCCTCCACCCGCAAGATTTCCGCGACCGGCGTGATGGGCGATCCGACGCGGGCAACCGTCGAAAAGGGAAGAAAGATCTGGCAGATCATGATCGCCCACCTGGTCGCTTTGGTCGAGGATATCAAGTCCTTGACTTTGGAGGAAATCCATCAGCGGAAGTATTAGGTGGGATTATAAAAAGATCGGATAATGATGGATACAAAGGAGAATTCAACATGTCGACTACCACTTTATCCTTGACGCCTGGTCTCTGAAGCCTTCCGACTTTTGAAACGTTGGGATAAACTCAACGAGCTATTCAATGGTCGTTCCCTTGCCGGTCTTGTGAAACTCAAGCACGACATGGTTGACGAACGCGATTCTCCCCCAGGAATTGGCTCCAACGCCACGGGACGCGCACCAAGCGGTGAATGCTTCCGGATCGATTTCTGCACGAATTGCGATATTGCCACTCTCCTTAATTAATTCGCATTGCTTTCCGACAAGTTCTTTCCAGCCTTCAAAACTGGCGGGCATATTTTCGGGATCTGTAAAGATCGCAAGCGCCCTGCGGTAAGTAGCCTCGTCCTTGAACCAAGCAATCCCTATGACGCCGTCCATTCTGACACTCCCTTTCGTGCTCTTTTTTCCAGAAGCGGTGATGAGATCACGCAGTTTTCCAGCAGCAAGCTCGGAACCCGTTCAAATTATTGATGTTGTTGGTCACCAGACACAGGCCGGACGCCCTGGCTTGTCCGGCAATCATCATATCATAGGGTCCAATGGGCTGGCCCATACGGCCATATATTGGTTAGCCGGAATTATGACCCAGAATCATTTTTCTATTTGCATCACATACTTCATTCTGGCTGGGTTTTGATGGATAATTTCTACAAATTTCTGTTCTTGCTTCATATACACTGCAAGAATGGTCGCCGTTATCGTCATTCAAGAAAAAAACAATCTCCGTTTTCTTTAAATTGCAAAAAGTATTCTTCAACTGATTCGCCTTTTTGGTTCGTGAACTCCTCAAAGGGCAATCCCGTCAGCGTTTCTAACTTATGAATTTCATTTTTGGATAATTCTACAAAAGGGTAATTTTTACAGCATTCCGCACATTTTTTACATATCTCACTCAATATTTGGTTCTCCATTGTTCCAACTCCGAAGTTCATATTCAAAAATTTTTTGGTCATATGGCTTTAATACATCCTCCTGCTTTCCACTGAATGACCAATCAACAAGATATACGTTTATTTCTCTTAGTCTTTGTTCAAGATCTTCATCAGAAATTTCATTGTACCCCTTTGCCCATTCCTTTCTAATGCGCGAGTTGACCGGCGGGTTCTCCGCGATGGTGGAGACGAAGCCTTTGGTTATTGCGGAGGTTCTGCCGGTCGAACGGTTGGTTCGCGGCGCGAATGCCACGCGAATGCTGCGGGTCTGGGGCCGCGAGGTACAAGCGCGTCCATAGCACCCGCTTGTTCTGTATTTCAAGGACTAAAATGGATGCTATTTGAATAAACGCTGGTAGTTCTGCTTTATAAATTCAAGCGCATGCAATGGTGTTTCTCATTGACACAAGGCATATCGATCTCCACGCTGAATGGGTTTATTGGTTTCGAAAATATTATAACCCCGACCACGGATATGTCAATGGCATATACAAATTCACTACGTGGTGCATTCATCATCGCTCTTACGCAAAGCCTCGCCCATTGAAATGGGATGCTTCGTCTCTCTTTTCTTTACACCCTGTAAAAAAGCCCGACACTCCGCCTTGGACACAGTCTGCCGTGTGTTCCCCATTTTTTTTTAAATACTTTAATTACAGCATCTTATATCATCAATCAGGATCCTCGCCCACTGGCATATCCCTTGCTATCGAACATATAGCATCGCTCATATAGCATCGCTCAAAGGAAGTCTGGTGAAACAGGAAATTACCATTCTAATAGCCGATCGAAATCCGCATGTCCGCAAGTACCTGCAGCGCGAAATGATTGCGGCCGGCTATCGGGTGCAGCTGGCGGACACCGGCCGGGAAGTGATCGAATGGGCGTTCCATCGGGAGCCGCTGGACCTGATCATTCTGGATCCGGATCTTCGCGACGCGGACGAGAGCCGGGTTCTGGAACATCTACTCAACCGGGTTCCAACCCTGCCGGTGGTGGTGCACACCTATGCCGCGGAATTCAGGGATGCCTTCAAAAATGTGGATGGCTTCTATTTTGTCGAAAAAAGAGGCAGCAGTGTGGAATGGTTGAAACAGGTGATTTACGAAACCCTGGTTGCACCTCTTCCGCCGCCGGATAAATTAAACGGGTGCCGGACGTCTTCAGGGACTGAAATACGAAACGTATTGGAGCAGGAAAAACGATGAAACTCAATTCATATGGGGGTTTGAGAAGGCTCGTTTTGGCCGCCATGATTGTGGTGCCCCTGTTTCCATTCATTTCCGTGCTGGCCATCGGATACTACTACTTCACCGGATCACTGGAAAACAGCACTATCAGCGGCATGAAACGAATCGTGCAGGACCATCGCCAGATGATTGAGTCGTTCCTGCTGGAAAGAAAATCGGATCTGGACTTTATCATCAATGATCATTCCATCGTGGATTTGCAGAATCCGTTAAAGCTGGGAGAGATTTTCGAAAAGCTGCAAAAAGTTTCGCCGGCTTTCATCGACCTGGGGATCATCGATGAAAACGGATTGCAGCTTACCTATCACGGCCCCTACCCGCTCGCAGGCAAGATCTATGACCAGGCGCCCTGGTTCAGGGCCGTTCGTGAAAACGGGTTTTACATCAGCAATGTTTTTCTCGGCTACCGACGGGTGCCACATTTCGTCATTGCCATCGTTAAGCCGGAGCAGAATCGGCAGTGGATCCTGCGGGCCACCATTGACACCCGGATTTTTAACGATCTCGTCAAAACGGTGCAAATCGGCAAAACCGGTGAGGCCTATCTGCTGGACTCCGGGGGGGCTTTTCAGACCGAAAGACGTTCCTCCGGTCAACTGTTGAGCACCGATCCGGACCGCCCCAAGTACGGCACCCCCCATGACGGTATTCAGACATTTATTGACACCGGCTCCAGTGGAGAACCCTATCTTTACGCCACCACCTGGCTCAAAGACGGAGACTGGATGCTGGTGGTACGCCAGGAAAAAGCCGATGCCTTCAGGGCTCTGCGCCGGGCCAGCTACCTGATCGTCTTGACCAGTATTCTGGGCGGCGTCCTGATATGCGCGGTGGCCTTCTTTCTGACCGATCGCATTATCCGGCGCATGCAGTGCATGGATCAGGAGAAAACCCTATTGGGCGAACAACTCATCCACGCCGGCCGTCTGGCTGAAATCGGCGAAATGGCTGCCGGCTTCGCCCATGAAATCAACAACCCGCTGCAAATCATCAAAAGCGAGTACACCCTGGTCGAGATGAACCTGGGAGACCTGAAAGAAAAGGGCGAGTTGAAGCGGTCCGAAGAACTGGATGAACTGGAAGATTCCATCCGCCAGATCAAGCATCAGGTGGACCGCTGTGCGGAAGTGACGCAGGCCATCCTTCAGTTCGGACGCAAGGAAGCGTCACGGACGATCACTATCGATCTGCATCATTTTATCCCCGAAGCGGCCGCCATGGTGTCTAAAAAAGCCCGGATTAACGGTATTGTCATCGAACACGACCTCGGGGATCATCCTCTGGAGGTTCGCGGCGATCCCCGCCATCTGCAGCAGGTTTTGATCAATTTGCTCAACAACGCCATCGATGCCGTGGTTGCCCGGCACGGATCCTGCGGAGGGCACATCCGAATCGAGTCGGGACCTACGCAAAACAAGCATGCGGAAATCAAGGTCCGCGACAACGGAAGCGGCATCAACACCGAAAATCTCGACAAAATATTTACTCCGTTTTTTACCACCAAACCCGTGGGCAAAGGCACGGGGCTGGGGCTTTCGGTGTGTTTCGGCATTATCGACAAGATGGGCGGCGAAATATCGGTCGACAGTCAGGAGAACGTCGGTACCACGTTTTCGATCCGCTTGCCGTCGGTGAACTGAGGAAGCTTTGGTCCTTGTAAGCCGGGGCCGCGGACTATAAGCAGCCAGTCTGATCCGGAAAAGAAACTCTGATTTGAAATTTCAGTAAAAATGATTCGATACATCGCTTTTATTAGAGAAGCAATATAGACAGCTAGAGGGAGTTTATTATGGAAGAAATGAAAATGATGCTGGTGGACGATGAGGAACGATTTCTATCCACTACCCAGAAATTACTGGCCCGCCAAGGCTTCGATGTCAGTCTTGCTTCCAGCGGAGACGAGGCCCTGAAGATCCTCAACCGCAAGAACATCCACGTCGTTTTTCTGGATGTCAAAATGCCCGGCATGGACGGCAATCAAACCTTGAAGGAAATCAAGGCGCGCTTCCCGCTGGTGGAGGTCATCATGCTGACGGGACACGCCACCGTCGAATCCGCCATTGACGGCTTGAAGTCCGGGGCTACCGATTATCTCATGAAACCCGCGGACATTGAGGACCTGGTCGCAAGGGCCCGGGAGGCATTCGAAAAACGCAGGCGTTTGGAAGGAAAAATCCGGATGGCCCAGTCCCGCACATTCATGAAGTCGCCGCGGGAAATCCTGCGCAGCAACGAGGAGTAAGCATCCGCGCCCGGCTCCCGGCCGGTGGGGTTTGCGGTCCGGGCAGAAGGCGTCGGCTTTGATCTAACCTACAGGTGTATGGCTTGCCTCCGGAGGTAATTTCCTTCGCAGGTTCGCATGCAGATTCGACTCTAAAGAGGATCAGGAGGCTGAGTGATGGCAGCACAAATCCAGAAGAAAGCGACCGGGTACGACAAGTACGTGAACTGGAAAATATTCTTCATTCCGGTTATCCTTTTATTCGCAGTTTTGTGGATGCCCACGCCCTACGGAATGAAAGACGTCGGAACCGAATATCGGGTGGGACCCGATGCGGTGGTCAACTTTATCACCCGGTCGCTGTTTGACCGGAAAAGCGGCGATGCCGAACAATGGCAGCTCGTTTGCGCCCGCATTATGGAACAAAACATGCAGATGGGCGCCCTGGGAAGAAAGGCGTATTTGAAACGCGATCTGAAGTGGGTCCGCAGCAATAAAATCGATGCCGGCAGGGAAAACTTCGCGAAGGCCCATGACTTTATCGATCAAAACGTGAACGATGACGCCTACAAGACCCTCATGCAGAAGGCACTGACCCTGCGCAAGGAAGGTCTGCGCTATGAAACCCTGTCCGGAGATGATAAAAAATCCGCCGACCAGGGCGCCTGGGCCATCAAGGTGGCCATGGCTATGGTCGTCTTCGTGGTACTCTGTTTTCTGACCGAATGCATTCCGCTGCCGGGGGTGGCATTCTGCGTGGGACTACTGCTGGTTTTCACCGGGGTGGTGGGGCGCAAGGAAGTCACCATGCTTTACTGGGACGATGCCGTCTGGTTTATCATGGGCAGCCTGATGTTTGCCGCGGCTTTCGTCAAGACCGGCGTGGACAAACGGGTCTGTCTGATGATGTTCAGCAAGCTGGCGGTTCCCAATGTACGCTGGATCACGCTGATATTTTTTGTCCTGATCGCCCCGCTGGCGGCCTTTATCTCCGACCATGCCCTGGCAGCCATGTTCCTTCCCATCGGCATGCTCCTGTACCAGAACAGCCTGACCCGGGAAACGCCCGAAGATCCCGAACTGGGAAAAATGCTGATGATCGCCATCGCCATGGCCTGCAACATCGGCGGCCCCGGCGCCCCGTCGGGCGGTGCGCGCAACGTCATCATGATGACCTACCTCAACGATATGTTCGGCCTGGACATCGGCTATTTCCAGTGGATCATTTATTGTGCGCCGTTTGTTGTGATCATGATCCCGCTGACCTGGTTTTTGGTCAACCTCAGGTTCAAACCCCGAATCACTTCCCTGGCGCCGGCCATGAACCAGCTCAGACATGAAATCGACCGTATGGGTAGCTGGAACCGCCGACAGATCTGGGCGATCATCATTTTTATGGTCATGCTGTTCGGCTGGCTCACGGAAAAAACGTTTTATGAAATGGGTTGGCTGCCGGTGCGCCTGGGCATCGGTGTGATCGCCATGGCGGGTGCGGTGGCCTTCCTGTTCGCCGGCGTCACCAACTGGCGGGATTACCAGGAAAGAGTGGATTGGGGCGTGGTTTGGCTGTATGCCGGTGCCATGATTTTCGGCCGGATTCTCGACAGTACGGGCGCCGCTTACTGGCTGGCGCGGAGCGTACTCGAGTTCCTGGCGCCTTTGGGGATGAACTCCGGCATTCCGCTGTTGGCCGCCTCCGGCGGCCTGACCGCCGTCGCCACCAATTTAATGGCGGACGGACCGGCCGCGGCTGCCGTCGGCCCGGTGACCCTGAATATGGCCGGTCTGGCGCATCCGGGCACCGCCTATCTGCCGTTCATGGCCATGGCCACGGCTATTTCCTCCTCTTTCGCCTACTGCCTGATTATCGGCACCCCGCCCAATGCCATCGTTTATGCCAGCGGCTACTTGGGGCCCAAGGATTTTCTGCGGGTCGGGCTGCCGCTGTGGGTCATCGCTCAGGTCCTGCTGGTGCTGATGACTTACTTTTACTGGCAATTTATAGGGTTTGGCGAACTGCCCGGCTTTTAACCTGATGTTGACCCATAGAAAATAAAAGGAGAAGTTACGATGGTATCTATCGAACCCGATGCAGAAAATGAGGGTCAGCGCAATTCCGGATCGCTGCATTTTGAAAAAGGCAGAATTTATTTCAGCCGGGATCTGGAAAGAAAATTCTATTTCTTGCTGGCCGTTTTCCTGCTGCTGGCGGGGCTGATGCAAAAACTCGGTGTGCTGGGATGACAGACTATAAACCAAACTGATCGGTTCCAGGTTCAGGGTTCCGGCCCGCCCTGGCGCGATAAGCTGGCATGCGCTTCAGCGACATCAAGCCGATGCCTTCGAATCCTGCAATACGTTGATATCTGATCCAGTTCCGGGCCAGGGGTTCAAAGGTTACAATGGTTGGAAACTGCAAATATTTACAAAAAACTTAATCGTCGTATTATCACTCAAAGGAAAGAGATCGAAATGAGCAAAAAAATTAAAGTGCTGATGGTCGATGATGAAGAAAAATTCCGCTCGACGACTCGAAAAATACTGAACAAGCGGGGGTTCGAAACGCTGGTGGCCGGCAGCGGGCGGGAAGCCCTTCAGCAGCTCGACGACAATCCGGATGTGGTGGTGCTCGATATCAAAATGCCCGGTATGGACGGCCATGAGACCTTGCAGGAGATAAAAAAGCGCCGGCCGGATCTGCCGGTCATCATTCTCACCGGCCATGGCGCGCTGCCCTCGGCCCGCGAAGCCCTGAAACACGGCGCCAACGACTATCTGACCAAGCCCTGCGACATGGATCTGCTGGCCAACAAGATTGTCGACGCCCATCACCACGGGGTCGAATCGGGCGAAACCAGCGAAAAAGGCGTTGCCGACATCATGATCGCCGTCGAGGATTACACCACCGTCAACCAGAACGACACGGTGGGAGAAGCGATCGCCCGGCTGCGGGAAACATTTACCTCCAGGCAGGCGACCGACAGCATTATGGAAACCGGTCACCGCTCCATCCTGGTTTTCGACGACAAGGGCGGCGTATCCGGAATTCTTTCCATCCTGGACCTGCTCCAGGCGCTGATGCCGGCCTATCTCAGCGCACCCAAGCCTTCGATGGCCGACAGCATTCAATATTCACCGCTGTTCTGGACCGGGATGTTCACCAAGGAGGTCAAAAAAATCGCATCCCTTAGGGTATCGGATGTGATGTCGCCGGCGCCCCTGACGATCCAATCGGATGCCAACCTGATGGAAGCGGCCTATGCCATGGTCAGCAACCGGAAAAGACGCCTGGCAGTCGAGCAGCAGGGCCGCATCATCGGAATCGTCCGCGAGCAGGATCTTTTCTTTGAAATTGAACGCATCCTGTGCGAAGGATAGACGAGAACCCCAATTGAGCGAAAGTCGAGAGTGCGCCAGCTTCAGAGCGTCCAGGGGTGAAGTTGTACTTAGCCTACCGCAATCACTTGGCAACGCAGAAGATGGGGTGTGCGATCGGCTTTCCCGGCTTGTCGGGGCGTGGCTCGAAGAGCGATGCCCAAAGGGTAAACAAAATGGGATTGAAAATCGACAATTACAATTCACCCATGAAGGTGCTGAAAATTGCGCTGGGCAATCTGCTATTAATCGTTAAATCAAATCGATAGAGACCCTATCCCATTTTGTCTACGATCATTTGGGGTAGAACATTGGATCGGAGCGAATATGTCTCAAGAAAGGCATTGCTTTCCCGTTCTTACTGCGGAAGAAGCCGCCGCGGGTATCAACGACGGCGACACGGTCGCCTTCAGCGGGTTCACCCCGGCGGGGTCGGCCAAAGTCATCCCCCGGGCGCTGGCAAAACGCGCAGTAGAGGAGCACGCCCGGGGACGCCGCTACAAGCTGCGCGTCTTAACCGGAGCCTCCACCGGTCAGGATATCGATGAGGAACTGGCCCGGGCGGAAGCAGTCGAGTGGCGCGGTCCCTATCAGGCCGGTCCGGCCATCCGGCGGCAGATCAATCATGAGCAGGTCGAGTATGTCGACATGCATCTTTCCCATGTGCCTCAGGCTATTGCCTTCGGCTTCTTCGGCCGGATCAACTTCGCCGTGGTGGAAGCCTCGGAGATTACCCCCGACGGGCGGGTTTATCTCACCACTTCCATTGGGGCGTCACCCACCTACCTCCAGCATGCCGACAAGATCTTTATCGAGATCAATCGCTGTCAATCTCCCCGATTGCGGGAAATAAGCGATATATTCGTCATGCCCCCACCGCCTCATCGTAACGCCATTCCGGTGTTCGATCCCCTGACCCGCATCGGCTGGCCGTACGCCACGGTGGACCCCCGCAAGGTCGGCGGCATCATTTTCAATGAGGAACCCGATCACATTCCGGATTTTTCACCGCCCGACGATCAAAACCGGCGAATCGCAGAACATGTGGTCGGATTTCTGCTCGAAGAAAAACACGCCGGCCGCATTCCGCCCGAATTCCTGCCGTTGCAGGCCGGGGTGGGCAATGTAGCCAATGCCGTTATCGGTGCCATCGGAGAACATCCTGAAATTCCGGCATTCAAGATGTATTCCGAGGTCTATCAGGATGCCATGGCCGACCTGATGGAAACCGGTAAATTGCTGGCAGCCAGCGCGACCAGCCTGACGGTGACCCCGGACCGCTTGCAGAGGATTATCGAAAACCTCGATTTTTACAGTCGCCGAATTATCCTGCGGCCCCAGGAAATTTCCAATCACCCGGGAATCATTCGACGACTGGGCGTGATTGCCATGAACACCGCCCTGGAAATCGATATCTACGGCAACGTGAATTCGTCGCATCTGTTCGGCATGGATGTAATGAACGGCATCGGCGGCAGCGGCGAGTTTACCCGTAACAGTTATCTGTCCATCTTCATGACACCGTCCGCCGCCAAAAACGGCAGGATATCCAAAATCGTCCCCATGTGCCCCCACATCGACAACAACGAACACTCGGTTCAGGTGGTGGTCACCGAGCAAGGTCTGGCGGACCTGCGGGGTCTGGGCCCCATGCAGCGGGCAAGGCTGATCATTGACAAGTGCGCCCATCCCGCCTACCGTGATTATCTTCGGCGCTATGTCGAGCAGGCGCGCAGCGGCCATATCCGTCACGATCTGCTCCGCTGTTTCGAACTTCATCGCAACCTCTTGGAATCCGGTTCGATGTTGCCGGAATAGCGATTGGCCACGCGGCTGAAAATTCAAATTCGACCTCGAGCGCGTGCACATTGCGCGCTCGCTTTTCAGGTGCTATCGTAAAAAGCAGAGAGTGAGGTATAAAGCCCCACGTTGCAGGACGATATTTTTCATGCCAAAGCTCCTCGACAGGCTCAAGCAATGGTCGCAGCATCTGAAACTTGAGATGACCGCGCTGTTTCTGGCTTACCAGGACCCGCGGGTCTCCCGGCACGCCCGCATCTTTGTCGCTGCCGTGATTGGGTATGCCCTCAGCCCGATCGACCTCATCCCGGACTTCATCCCCGTTCTCGGTTATCTGGATGATATCATTTTGATTCCCCTGGGCATATGGCTGGCACTGAAAATGATACCGCCGGAAGTCTTGGCCGAATGTCGTAAAAAAGCGCGGGAATCCGCACCGGGGATCTCCCGTTGGAACCGAACGGCCGCCGTGGTGATCGTCGCCACATGGATTGCCCTGGCCTCCCTGATGGTGAATTGGCTCTTTATCTGACCCATTGGCGTTTTTTCGAAGCTTGAAACAACTTTTCATTTGATTTCAGAAGCACAGGCAGTTAGAAAAGAACTCAGGACAACCTATTTTGAAGATCAATGAACGAATCCCAAAAATCTCCAGAGGAAGCCGGCCGGAAAGTGACGCTGGTGGGTGTTTTAGTCAACACCATCCTGATCGTGCTCAAGTTTCTGGCAGGCATATTCGGCGGCAGCCAGGCATTGATTGCCGATGCGGTCCATTCCGTTTCCGACCTTTTTACCGACGCCGTGGTTTTATTCGGCATCCGGATGGGCCGCAAGCCGCCCGATCAGGAACATCCTTTCGGCCATGCCCGCATCGAAACCCTGGCCTCCGCCATTGTGGGGCTGGCCCTGATTGCAACCGCCGTGTATTTGGGAATTGAGGCCGGCCTCAATATATACCGGCACACGGAAAGCCACCCGACCGCCCTGGCCCTGTTCGGAGCCGGCCTGTCCATCGTCGCCAAGGAAGCCTTGTATCACTATACGGTCATCACCGGGCGGCGCATCAAAAGCCAGCTGATTGTGGCCAACGCCTGGCATCACCGCTCGGATGCGCTCTCCTCGGTGGCCGTTTTGCTGGGTGTAACCGTAGCACTGATCATCCCTTCCCTGCACATTCTCGACGCTTTCGCGGCTCTGGTCGTGTCCTTTTTCATCCTTAAGGTCGGATTCGATATTCTGGCAAAGACCCTGCGTGAATTCACCGATACCGCTCCCCCGCCTCAAATACTCAATGAAATCCTGGAGTGCACCTTATCCGTGGATGGGGTTATAGATGCCCATGATCTCAGAGTCAGAACTTCAGGCGGCTGCTATCAGGTGGAGATCCACATTGCGGTGGACGGCCGCATATCGGTCGCCGAAGGGCACCGCATCGCCAAAAAAGTAGAGGGGTGCATGGTCGAAGAAATCGAGGATCTCGAAAGGGTCATTGTCCATGTGGATCCGGTGATGGATCCGTAGTCTCGAAATGAATGCAGTGGGCCAGGCAGACGTTGTCGGCACAGGCAGGGATCAGGCCGCTTTCCACCCGGTGACAGCAGAGGTTGCACTTTTGGGCAATGGCTTTATTTTCATCGAATGCGACGGCCTCGTAGGGGCAGGCATCAATGCAGGCCTGACACCCGATGCACAAGGTTGTATCCAGAAATACAATACCGTCTTCCCGTCTGGTGATGGCTTCTACCGGGCAGACCCCGGCGCAGGGGGGATCATCGCAGTGCCGGCACACGTTGACCCGGAAGGCGAAATCCGGTTGGCCGTTTCTGAAACCGGGGCCGCTTTCCTGCACCGCAATGAGCTTGACCCCGTCCGCCGCCCGGTTCTCCTGTTTGCAGGCCACTTCACAGGTCTTGCATCCCCAGCATAAATGGTTGTCTATCGTCAGACAAAATTTCATAGTTGACTCATTTTTATAAATTCCAAATGAGTTTCGATCATTGAAAATTGGAATTCGGATATTGTTTGTTATTTGTAATTTGGTGCTTGTAATTTTCTTTCAATGCATCAGGGCTAGGATTCCCGTATTGCTGAATCTGTAAGCGCTGAATTTCCGGCTTTGGCATCTCATCCACGCTCCGGATAAATCTTACACAGCAACGTCCGGACATGGGTGGCGCCCATGGCCGGATCGCAGGCCTCGTAGGCATTATCGGTCAGGATGTTGATGTTGGACTCATCCCAGCCGTGGCCGGGATCCTTGTTTTCCGGAAACCACCAGCCATGCTGGGCGCTCACCACCTTTGGGTCAATGCCGGCAAAGATCTTCGCGCGCTGACGAATATTTCCACGGGCGGACTCGATAACCACCCAATCGCCTTCCGCGATCCCTTCTTTTTGAGCCGTATCGGGGTGGATCTCCACCACCGGATCCTTGTGAAGCTCCCGCAACCAGGGCACCTGGCGGTTTTCGGTGTGAAAAAAGCCCGGCGACCGGGCCCCGGTAATCAGAATATAGGGAAATTCCCGATACCGCTCCGGCATGCTGACCGGGCTCTCGGGAGGTTCGCGGAATTGGGGCAACGGATCATAGCCCCAGTTTTCGAGCAGGGTGGAGTAAAGCTCGAATTTCTGGGTCGGCGTCGAGAAACCTCTTTCCAGGTATTTGCGGTACCGGACCGGCCCGCGAATGTATTCCATATTTTTGAAGTCCCGCCACTTGATCCCCATCGGTTCCAGAATGTAATCCAGTCCGCCCTCGAAATGATCCCACCAGTGCTCGGATTGACCGACCCGGTGGGCGAGATCGTTTAACATTTCATGGTCGGAGCGGCATTCGCCGATCTGGACGACCTTGCGCCGCGGTAGAAGGAAGCCGTGCCGTTTCCAGAAATCCCCGATATAGTCCATCTCCAGCCAGGTCGCCGCCGGCAGCACGATGTCCGCCAGTTCGGCGGTCGGCGTCAGGAAAAAGTCGGCAACCGCCATAAAATCGACTTTTTCCAAGGCGCGATGGACTTCCCGGGCGTTGGCACGGGTCAGCAAGGGATTGGAACTGATCAAAAAGAGCATTTTGACCGGATAGGGCGTTTCCTCCAAAATGGCGTCCCAGACGCATTTGGGATTGATGATCGCAAAATTGCCGGCCAGGCGGAACCGCTCACCGCCTAACCGCTTTTGAGCCTGTTCATACGGCAGCATTTTATGGGCGCCGAACTGGCCCACGTTTCTGATTTTCGGAGCGCTGAACAGAACCTGTCCGCCGGGCACGTCGATGTTTCCGGTGATGCCCATCAGGGCCATCAGGGCGCGGTTGTTGTCGGCGCATGTCACCTGCTGTTCGATGGCCACCCCCCACTGGATGGCGGCCGGTTTGGTGGTGGCGAACAGCCGGGCGGCCTGTTTGATTTTGTCCGCGGGCACCCAGGTGATTTCCGCCACTTTCTCCACCGGATATTCATTGACCCGTTTGACGAAGGGCTGCCAGCCGTAAACGTGATCGGCCACAAATTGCTTGTCATAAAGTTCCTCGTTGACGATCACGTTGAGCATTCCCAGGGCCAGGGCCGTATCGGTGCCGGGCCTGAGCTGCAGCCAGACATCGGCCCGGGCCGCAATCCGGGTGAGACGCGGGTCGACCGCGATCAGCCTGGCCCCGGCATTCAAACTGACGGAAAAAGGCTCGCCTTTGTAGCAGTCCGGGTTGCTGATCACCAGGTTGTTGCCCCAGACCATGATGCACTGGGGATGATTTTCGTAATCGACGATGGGATTGGTCCCGCAGGTGATGATACTGGTGGCGATGCGCGGACCGTAACAAAAATGACCGGCCGTCAGCACATTGGGGGTCCCCAGCAGGTTGGCGAAGCGGTAAATCACCGCTTCGTTCTCGCGCCCGGTACCATATCCCATGACGATGGACTCCGCACCGAATTGTTCTTTATAATCCAGGATCCGCTCGGCGATGGCATCCAGGGCTTCATCCCAGGATATGCGCCGCCATTGGCCGCTGCCCTTGAGACCGACCCGGCGGACCGGATAGGTCAACCGGTCCGGGTGGTAGGCAAGCTGGGTGGAGGCCAGCCCCTTGCAGCAAAGCGTACCGTGGTTGATAGGGCAGTCCGGGTCTCCGGCGATTTTGGCCACCCGGCCGTTTTTGGTGTAGACCAGAACCCCGCAGCCGCCGTGACACATTCGGCAGTGGCTCTTGACCACTGCGTCATAACCGTACAGCGCCATTTCCCGTTCGATATTGGAATATTTGAATTGCGGCATCCGCTATTTCCTGGTCAACAGATCAGCGTTCATGACGCCTCATTACGAAGAAAATTCAATAAAAAGTCCAGCAACGTTCGGTTAAAACCGCCTTCCTGCTCGATATTGGACAAGTGCCGGGCCTCCGGCAGTACCACCAGTTTCGAGCCGGGTATCCGTTTCTGCATGGCCCGGGAAACGGCAACCGGCGTTCCAACATCCTCCTCGCCGACGAGGATGAGGGTGGGCACGGCAATTCCGGACAGCCGCTCTAAATTGTCGAGCCTGCGGATGGCTTCGCAGCAGCCGACATACCCGGCTACCGGCGTGGCCGAAATCTGGCGTCGGATCACATCGACCATGGGCGGATTTTGTTCGAGGTATGGCGCTGTAAACCAGCGTTCGAGAGTTTCCTCGACCTGGCTTTGCATCCCTTTTTCACGGACGGTGGCAATGCGTTGATCCCATATGGGCTGGGATTCAGCGGGAATAAAGGCCGTGGTGTCACACAGGGCCAGACTTTTGAGCCGACTGCCGTGATCCAGGGCGAAATTCTGGCCGATCATGCCGCCCATGGACAGCCCCACGAAGTGCACCCCATCGATTTCCAGGGCGTCCAGAAGGGCGACGGCATCTTGCACCAGCAGCTCCAGCGTGTATTTGCCTTCCGGCGCGTCGCTGTCCCCATGGCCGCGGGTGTCGAACCGCAGTACCTTAAATTCGGATTCCAGCGCCCCCAACTGGGGCTGCCACATCACCAGACTGGAAGCCAGCGAATGGCTGAGCATCACCACCGGCGCGTCGTCGCGGCCGGATATTTCGTAATTCAGGTTGATCCCGTTAACCTTGATTTTCATATGACGGCTCCTTCCTCTGGTTTGAAAGATTCAGAGGTTCTGGGTTCAGGGATTCTGGGTTAACTTTATCCTAAAATCATTCTATTCCATAAAATTTTCCTTCTGAACTCAGGAACTCGCGATTCCGATTTACCCAGAACGAACCATTGCACTGTCGAACCCCTTGAATCCTCGAATCCTTGAATCCCTATCCCTTATTCCTTAATCCTTATCCCTTAATCCCTTCTATCCTTGAACCTCTGAATCCTGACCCTACCCTTTCAGCAGTTCCAGGGCAGTGCGGCAATGGGTTTCGACGCCCAGCGCCAGCACGTCTTCATTAAAATTGAATCGGGCATTGTGAACCGGCGCAAATTCGGGTCTTCCCACACCCAGGGCATAATAACAGCCTTTGGTCCGCTGAAGGAAGTAGGACATGTCCTCGCCGCCCATGCTCCGTTCGGGCACGATCACATTCTCATCCCCCACCACCTGCCGGGCGCAGCTGCGAATTATTTCGGCCATCCCGTCGTCGTTGATGGTGGGCGGATATCCTTTGGCGAACTTCAACTCGAAGTCCGCTCCCATGGATTCACATACTCCCCGCAGTACTTTTTCAAGCCGCTCTTCCCATGAATTCCAGATGTCGAGATTGAAGGTGCGGGTGGTTCCGCTCAGCTTGGCCTCATCCGAGATTACATTGAAAGCCGTTCCGGCATGAAACATGCCAACGGTGACCACGGTGGGTTCCAGGGGTTTCATATGCCGGCTCGATATGCGCTGCAGCGCGCTGACCACCTGGGTGCCGACTTCCAGGGCATCGACGCACAGGTGCGGCATGGCCCCGTGGCCGCCCCGGCCGATGATCCGGATGTCGAAGCGGTCCATGGCCGCCAGAAACGGACCGGATCGTACGCCGATCGTACCTTCCGGAATTTCAGGCCACACATGGCAGCCGATGGCATAGTCCACTGTGGGATTTTCCAGAACACCCTCCTCGATCATGGGTTTCGCCCCGCCGGGTCCCTCTTCCGCGGGCTGAAAAAGGAACTTGACGTTCCCGCTGAATTCACTCTTGATCTGGTTCAACACGGTTGCGGCACCAAGCGCCATGGCGACATGGGCATCATGGCCGCAGGCGTGCATCACGCCCTCGTGGGTGGAGGCAAATTCCAGGCCGGTCTCTTCGGTCACCGGCAGGGCATCCATGTCCGCCCGGATCAACAAGGTCGGACCCGGCCGACCGGTTTTCAATAGTCCCACGACGCCATGGGTAGCGATTCCGGTTTTAAGCTCCAGTCCTTCCCGGCTTAAATACTCCGCGACATATGCAGAGGTCTTCTTTTCCGTGTACGCGGTTTCCGGAATCCGATGCAGATCGCGACGGGTACTGATGAGCAATTCCGTGTGCTCCCTGACGAGTTTACGAACATCCAGCATATCAGCTCCTTTTGTGATTTATAGTTAAATTTATCAATAATTCCGACCGGAAGGCAGCATTTGCAGTGTATCTGGATCGACATTGGATCCCATCCCCCTTTCTATGGCATACTTTCACCCGACGTATCAATGAAAAAAAAGAAAGGGGTTGACAATTTGCCCGATTTTGCCGCAATATCCTTCGCATTGAAATTCGGGTTTCTTTAACCAACAAAAGAAGGAGATCAAGAATGAGAAGCATCAATGTGTCGATCAGGAGGCTTGTGCTGGTACCTCTGCTGTTGACCGCGGTGGTATGCCTCGCCCCCGCCGGGGCCGGGGCTGAAATTCAGGAACTTACCATCGGAATCGGGGTGGATGCCGATACCCTCAATCCCCAGGAACAAACCACGACCCTGTTTCAAAACATGTGTGATCTGCTTTATGACACTTTTTATTACCAGGACCCCGAAGGGAATCTGCACCCCCGGCTGGCCACCAAGTACGAGGTCTCCGAAGACGGCCTGACCTGGACCATTCACCTCCGCGAGGGTGTCAAGTTTTCCGATGGAACCGATTTCAACGCCGACGCCGTCAAGTTGACCTGGGACCGTACCCTAAACCCCGATTTGCGGGTGCCGTTGCGCTTTGCGGTTGGAATGGTGAAAGAGTGCGTCAAAATCGACGATCACACCGTGGCGCTCAAACTAAAATATCCTTTTGCGCCGCTGGCGCCGACCCACTCCATGTCATTGCTGTCACCCATCAGCCCGGCGGCAATTGAAAAATTCGGCGAAGACGTGCGGCAGCACCCCATTGGTGCCGGCCCTTACATCCTGCAGGAATGGGTCAAGGGTGACCGCATCGTCATGGTCCGCAACGAAAACTACTGGGGAGAAAAGCCCACTGTCGCCAAATTGATCTGGAAGGTCGTACCCGAAGGCGCCACCCGTGAGGCCATGCTGCGAACCGGTCAGATCCAGGTTTGTTACAAACCCCTGCCGTCCAGCGTCGCCAGCCTGAAGGCTGACTCGAATATCACCGTAGACATGCCCCTGGATACCCGAACCATTTTCATGGGGCTCAATTGCCAGAAAGGCGTGACCACCGATAAAAAAGTCCGCCTGGCATTCAATTATGCGGTGGACAAAAAAGCGATCGTCCAAAAAATTCTGTTCGGCACGGCCGAGCCCATGAAAGGGCCGGTTTCACCCGTGCTTTTCGGTTATTTTGAAATGGAAAACCAGTACGACTACAATCCGGAAAAGGCCAAACAGCTCCTGAAAGAGGCCAACTTCGATTTTTCCAAGACGGTCAAGATGCGCACCCCCAACGGCCGTTATCTGTTTGACAAGCAGGTTTCCGAAGCGGTCCAGGCGTATCTGCAAGCCATCGGCGTTAAGGTCGAACTACGCACCTATGACTGGCCCACCTACGTGGCCGGGCTGCTGAAACCCATAGAAGAAACAGAACTCGAGGTGTTCCTGCTGGGATGGGGCCCGCTGACCCTCGATGCCGACATGGCCCTTTACGGCCAGTTCACCTGCGAGGTCAATCCGCCCAAGGGTCTGGGATCGGCCTTTTACTGCAATCCGGAATATGACAGGATCATGAAGGCCTCCCGAGAAGCACAGGATCCGGATAAGCGGCTGGCGCTGCTCAAGCAGGCGTCGGAAATGGTCTGGGCGGACAGCCCCTGGATGTGGCTGCACGTGGAAAAGTTTGTGGTTGCCTACTCGAACAAAATCAAAGGGATGGTCGTGACCCCGACTGAAAAATTCTACCCGACTTACATCCAGATGCAGTAGGGCAAACCCTTTGGTTGCATAAAAAAGCAGGATTCAAAGAATCTGGGCCGGGGCGCTCGGCCGTCCCGGCTCGTTATTTTTCCCGGCGGAAGGATGCTGCCGCAAACGGCAACTAAACCTTAATATGCTGAACTATATCATCAAACGATTGATCTCCACGATTCCGGTTCTCATCGGAATATCGCTGCTGCTTTTCTTCATGCTGCGGATGCTGCCCGGAGATCCGGCCCAGGTGCTGGCGGGCCAAATGGCCAGCCCTGAAGAAATTGAAACAATCCGGCATCAGCTTGGAATGGACCAGCCGATCTATGTCCAGTATCTTTCTTTTCTGGGACGGCTGGCCAAGTTCGATCTGGGTCGATCCGCCCGGACCCAGAATCCCGTCATCGAGGAAATTTGGGCACGGCTGCCGAATACCATGCTTCTGGCGGCGATCGCCATCGCACTTGCCTGTCTTTTCGGCATTCCGGCCGGAATCGTTTCGGCCGTCAAACCCTATAGCTGGATCGATTACCTGGTCTCCATGTCCGCGCTTTTCGGTCTTTCCATGCCGGTGTTCTGGCTCGGATTGATGCTGGTGGTCGTATTCTCGGTCATCCTGAATTGGCTGCCCGCCGGCGGCACCGGTAGTTGGCAGCATGTGGTTTTACCTTCGATCACCCTGGCCGCCTTTGTCGTGGCCTTTATCGCCCGCATGACCCGCTCCACCATGCTGGAAACCCTTTCGCAGGATTTTACCACCACCGCCCGCTCCAAGGGACTTCCGGAATGGATGGTCATCATTAAGCACGCGCTTAAAAATGCGCTGATTCCGATCATCACGGTGGTCGGCCTTCAGTTCGGGATGCTGCTAGGCGGTGCGGTTCTGACGGAAACCGTTTTTGCGTGGCCCGGTTTGGGACGGCTTATCGTGGATTCCATTCTGGCCCGCGATTATCCCGTGATTCAGGGAGCGATTCTCATCTTCGGATTGCTTTACATCCTCGTTAATCTGGTTGTCGATCTCATGTATGCCCTGGTGGACCCGAGGATTCGCTATGACTGAATTGGCCGATAATCCCTGGCGGCGAAAATGGGCCAAGCTCAAGCGCAACAAAGCCGCCCTGTTCGGCGGGGTACTCATTGTCTTATACCTGGCAAGCGCCCTGTTTGCGCCGATTCTTTTTCCGGGGAATCCGTCCGCACCGAACCTGATGTTCTCCCTGGAACCGCCCTCCGTCCAACATCTGTTGGGAACCGATGAGCTGGGGCGCTCGATTCTGGGGCGGATAATATATGGTTCACGAATTTCCCTTATGATCGCCTTCGGCGTGGTGTTTGTGGGAATGATTGTCGGCATTCCGCTGGGACTGGTGTCCGGTTACTACCGGGGCAAGGTCGATTTCATTATCCAGCGGGCCACGGACACCATGCTGGCGTTTCCCGGATTCCTGCTGGCCCTGGCACTCGTGGCCGTGCTGGGCGTCGGACTCAAAAACACGGTCATATCGATCGGCATCAGCATGGTTCCCCTGTACATCCGCCTGGTACGGGGATGTGTGTTGTCGGTAAGGGAGGAAGTTTACGTGGAGGCCGCCCGGGCGGTCGGCACACGGGATGTCACCATTTTGTTCAGACATATCCTGCCCAACGTCATGGTTCCCATCACGGTCCAGACAAGTCTGAGCATGGGCACCGCCATTCTTTTCGCCGCCGGCTTGGGTTTTCTCGGTATCGGCGTTCAACCGCCGACACCGGAGTGGGGATCCATGCTCGGTTCTGCCAGGTCGTACCTATTTCTCGCCCCACATGTAGCGACCTTTCCGGGGATCGCGATCTTTCTGGCAGTTCTGAGCTTCAATTTGCTGGGTGACGGTCTGCGGGATGCCCTCGATCCGAGGTTTAAGATATGAACGAAACGGCCCGCCCCCTGCTTCAAATCCAGAACCTGAACACCCGCTTTCACACGCTGGACGGCGTGGTAAATGCGGTGGACGGCGTCGACTTCGAGGTTTACAGCGGAGAAACCCTGGGGCTGGTGGGCGAAAGCGGCTGCGGCAAGAGCGTCACCGCCCTGTCGATCCTGCAGCTGCTACGATGTCCGCCGGGTGAAATACGGGGCCGCATCCTTTTTGACGGCCAAAACCTGCTGGAACTGAGCCGGGATAAAATCAGGAAAATCCGGGGCAACGATATCTCGATGATCTTTCAGGAGCCCATGACCTCCCTCAATCCGGTTTTACGGGTCGGAGAACAGATCGCCGAAGCCGCCAGGCTCCACAAAAAAATGAGCCGCCGCGAATCCTGGCAATGGGCCCGGGAAATGCTGCGAATGGTCCAGATTCCGGGACCGGGCTCCCGCAGTCGGCAGTATCCGCACAAATTTTCCGGGGGCATGCGGCAGCGGGCCATGATTGCCATGGCCCTGGCCTGTAATCCACGCCTGATTCTGGCGGATGAGCCCACCACGGCCCTGGATGTAACCATCCAGGCCCAGATCATGACCCTCATGCAGAATCTCAAAGAAGAATTTGAGTCCGCAATCGTCTTGATAACCCACGATCTCGGAGTTATTGCGGAAATGGCCGGCCGGGTAGTGGTCATGTATGCCGGCAAGGTAGTGGAGGAATCCCCGGTCAAAGCGCTTTTCAAGGATCCCCGTCACCCCTACACCCGGGGTCTGCTGGGATCGATACCGGTCATCGGCCGCAAAGAGCAGACCGGCCGGCGACTCAAAGAAATTTCGGGGATCGTTCCCAGCCCGGCCCACATGCCCCAGGGGTGCCGGTTTCATCCCCGCTGTGACAAGGTGATGGATCGCTGCCGCCGGCAGCCGCCGCCCATGGTCCGCCTGGGGCCATCCCGACGGGTCAACTGCTGGTTGGAAGCGGATAATAAGGAATCAGAGGCTTTAGCAATTTGAGGTGTCAGTATTTGCGCTGCAAACGAAGGCCAGTCGAAAGTCGAAGGACGACCGACGATTGACGAATTGTGAATATGGTATAAATTCCAAATTTCAAGCACCCAATAACAAATAAATTTCAAATCACAAAAATCAATGGCGCTTTTAGAGGTTGAAAACCTGAAGAAATACTTTCCCGTCAAAAAGGGACTTTTTTCCCGCACCATCGGAGAGGTCCGGGCTGTGGACGGCATCAGTTTCGCCATCAAGCGCGGAGAGACCTTGGGCCTGGTGGGGGAAAGCGGCTGCGGCAAGACCACCGTGGGGCGCTCGATCCTGCGCCTGATCGAGCCCTCCGCCGGCCGGATCACCTTCAATGGCGAAAATCTGCTCGAATTGGGCGGTGAACAGCTCAGAAATCTGCGGGCGTCCCTGCAGATTATCTTCCAGGATCCATTTTCTTCTCTGGATCCCCGCATGAATGTGGGGCAGATTATTGCCGAACCGATCCGCAACCACAGCAAACTTTCGCGATCGGAGATCCAGCTTCGAGTGTCGCATCTGATGGACCGCGTCGGCCTGCATCCGGAGCAGATAAGCCGCTACCCTCACGAGTTTTCAGGCGGACAGCGGCAGCGAATCGGTATTGCCAGGGCATTGGCCTTAAATCCGCTGGCGATTGTCTGTGACGAACCCGTGTCCGCACTGGATGTATCCATTCAGGCGCAGGTCATCAATCTGCTGGCCCGCCTGCAGGAGGAAATGCGGCTCTCCTATCTTTTCATCGCCCATGATTTGGGCGTGGTGGAACATATCAGCGACCGGGTGGCGGTGATGTATCTGGGCCGCATCGTGGAATTGGCATCCGACAGAGCGCTTTATCAAAATCCCCGCCACCCCTACAGCAAGGCCCTGCTGTCGGCGGTACCCATTCCGGATCCCGAAATCAGCAAACAAAAAATTTTGCTGCAGGGTGATGTGCCCAGTCCCTTGAACCCGCCGGCCGGTTGTGCCTTTCACACCCGATGTCCGCAACGCCGGGACATCTGTTCCCAGCAGCGCCCCGTGCTCACCAACATCGGCGATGAGCACTGGGTTGCCTGTCTTCTGAAATAACCCTGATTTTGTTTGACAGCCAAACCGCATTTCTCTATATTCGAATCTTTAGCCGATTTCTACCATTTCAAATAATTGCCTGATACGGATGTATGCGAAGTATCCGGAATTATCAAACCCGGAACGTTGAACCCCTGGCCCAGACCTGGATCAGAATCGAATGCCCTCGATTCATCCACCGCTGCCGATTGATGTTGACCAGGCGTATTGGAGCGGTCGCGCCAGGGCCGGCCTGAACCTTTGAACCTTGATCCTATTCAGCAGGAGAACCCGATGAACACGACCCGGGATTGGGAGCCGCCGGTACGCAAATTGGAACGTTTGATGCGCCTCAAGTCTTTCCCGGTGGCTTTCAAACTGTTCGAGGACAAAGAATCGCTGGCTGAGATTCCTTTCATTCGCAGGCTGAGCCATCGATCAACCCTCTGCCAGTTAATCAACCTGGTCAGAAACTTCGACTGGACGGTCGGTGCCGAACTCGATGACTTCCTGTCGGTGATGTGTGCTTCCATTATCGGACTGACCGACATTCCCGAATACATGCGGGATGGGACCTTTCGGAGTATCGTCTGGACCAAAAGCAGAGCCGACGGTAAAAAATTCGAAAATGCCATCCCCCGCCTGCCGCCCGGCAAGTATGCGGCGCTGGCGATGGCGCCGCTGGTCTATAACCCCTTCGATCCCGACATCGTCCTGATTTATGCCAATCCAGCCCAGATGATGTTGCTGATCAATGCGCTTCAATTTGAAGATTACGAAGTCATGCAGTTTTATTGCGTCGGCGAATCCTCCTGCTCCGATGCCATCGCCAGATGCTGCCTGAACCGCAAACCATCCCTGAGTATTCCCTGTTACGGCGAACGCCGCTATGGCCATGCCCAGGACGATGAATTGGTTATGGCCCTGCCCGTTGAGATGATGGATAAGACCCTCAGGGGTTTGGAAGCCCTCTACCGGCGGGGAATCCGTTATCCCATCAGCTACGCGGGTGCGGAGACCGATGTGAACCCAGCATTTCCGGCAGCCTACGGCGGGGAAGCGCCCATCAACCTGCTGCGGGGCTCCGACAACCGCCTGCTGCTCGGGGTGACGGGCAGCATCGCCACCGGCAAAAGTACCGTTGCCGCGATGCTGGAAGAACTCGGCGCGCGCACGATCGATTTCGATGTCCTCAGTCGGGTGGTGGTGCAGCCCGGAAAGCCGGCCTGGAATGATATTGTCGCCTTCTTCGGCCGGCAGGTGCTACGTGAGGATCAAACCCTGGACCGCGATAAACTGCGTGAGATCGTATTCACGGACCTGGAAAAGAAGAAGAAGCTGGAAAGTTTTCAGCACCCCAGAATCAGTGAGGAATTCAACCGATTGGTCAAACAGTACGCCGAGGGGGATCCAGACGCCATCATCCAGGCCGTGGTGCCGCTTCTTATCGAAGTCAATATGCATCCGATATTTCACAATCTGTTGATGGTCTATGCCAATGAAGCGGAACAAAAGCGGCGTCTGATGACGCGTGACGGTCTGAGCGAAGAAATGGCCTTGAAAATGATCCGGTCTCAACTTTCCGCGGAGGAAAAAAAAGGATTCTGCGATCTGATTGTCGACAATTCAGGGTCCCTCGACGAAACCCGCCGGCAGGTTGAAGAAGTCTGGCGGAAACTGAAGGAAATCCAGCGGGAACGTGGGCAGCGCGTTGGCAGAACACCATAGTGGAAAACTCATTTGGATAAATCAAGAAAGTATATTTCGTAATAAAAATTCCAAGCACCAAATGCCAAATCTCAAATAAATTCCAATAACCGAAATTCAAAATTCGAAACATCCGCAGCGCTATAGTAATCAGGAAGCGATTCAGGAGGTTGGGGGTCAGTGAAATTTTGAATCTGGATATTATTTGAGATTTGAATATTGCAATTTGAGATTTCAAGCCTGTAAAAAGGAAATCAAGCCGGCAGGTTGCACAGAGCTTGTAGCCTCGGCTATGAACTGGGAGGAGACAGATGACGATACGTTTTTTGAGAAACAAGGTCGTGGAGGTGGAACCGCTGACCGACGGACGTCTGGCCGTTTCCTGGCGGTTGACGGACGACTTGCTGAGCGCCGAAGTCAATCTGAAGGTGCAACCCCCGGATCTCGAAATTGTGGAAGCCGAGGCCGAACTGACTCGCATCGTCCCCCGGGCCTGGTCGTCCGCGGCCGAATTGATAAAAAGAATTGAAGGTGTCAGAATCGGAGCCGGCCTGCGTAAAATCGTGCAGGGGTTGCTGGGAAGTTCAAATGGGTGCCCGGTGCTCGTTCAGGCGGTGCTGGAAAGCGCCAACGCCGTTATTCTTCACTTTACGCGATCGGTACTTCAAGTGGGGGAAGATCTCGAAGGTGAAGAAAAGCTGGCGGATTTAAGAATAATGGTCCAAAACAATCCCAGACTGATTCGCAGCTGTGTGGCCTTCCAGGATGACAGCCCGATCATGCGGAGCCTTGAAGGAGATAAAAATGATCACATTTAGCCGCAGCCAGATAATCGGAGCCGAATTCCCCAGCGAGGAGATCGTTCGCTTCAGCGGCGTGCTGGAAGATCATATCTACCATATGGAAATCAATATGGATGTTCAGATCGCCGACGGAAAAATCCTCACGATTGAAGGAATCATGAAGCGCTACACGAATTTTGTCTGCCCCCGGGCGGTGCCGGTTCTGCAAGGCGCGGTCGGTATGTCCCTGCGGGAGGACGGGTGGGAAAGCCGGATCATGAAGGAAATCGGACGCAAGGGCTGTGAGCACTTCGCCGAAATCATTGTCGAGTGCGGCCGCAGCCTCGACCAGGCCCGGATTACGGCGGATATGTGGCAGGCGCTGGCCAAAGATCCCGGATTGGATCAGCAGGAATTCATGGAGCGCTGGATTGAAAAGCGAGCTGATATCGTTAATTCATGACGAATATACTAAAAATCCAAATTACAATATTCAATGACCGAGACAAAACAGGATATCAATGATGCGCATCGATCTCCATACTCACACCAGCCCCCGTTCCGCCTGCAGCTACATGTCGCCCGATGAGCTGATTCGGGAAGCACGGCGCGTAAAACTGGACGGCATCTGTTTGACGGAACATCAGAATATGTGGCCTCGCGACGAGATAGAAAAACTGTCCGTCGATGGAGGGATCAAAATCTTTCGGGGAAACGAGTATACGACCAATCAGGGCGATTTTCTGGTCTTCGGCCTTGATAAGGATATCAAGGAATTGCTGATGATCCAGGAACTGAGCGAAGAAGTGAAGGCCGCCGGCGCCTTCATGATCGCGGCTCATCCCTTTCGCGGCTTCAAGACTTTCGGCATCGGCCAACTGCAGATGACGGTCGAGCAGGCCTGCCGGCGCAAAGCATTCGAGTTCGTGGATGCCGTGGAAATCGGAAACGGCAAACTGGCTCCCGACGAAAACGAAATGGCGTCCAAGGTAGCTGAAAAACTGGGTCTGCCGGGGACCGGCGGCAGTGATGCCCACCGGACCGATGATGTCGGCAAATGGGTGACGGTCTTCGATCGTGAGATTCGTGACGAAAGCGAACTCGTCCGGGAACTTCATGCCGGAAGCTTCAGGGCCGTCAAAGCGGAATGAAAAAGAAATTGGGAAGTCTGAATGCGGAAATTGTCGGTTAACCCACACAATGAGCGCAGCGTGCATCTGCCGTAATTCAAGCGCTGGTGTAATAAAATTTGAAAAATAAAGAAGAGGAAATGACCATGCCGGACAAAGCGATTCAGGATTACTACCCGGATGATATGGCAATCTGCTACGGGTGCGGCAGACTGAACGAACATGGATTGCAGATTAAAAGCTACTGGGAGGGTGACGAAACCGTCTGTCGATTTCAGCCCAGGACCTATCATGCCGCCTTTCCGGGCTATGCATACGGCGGTTTGATCGCATCCCTGATCGACTGCCACGCCACGGGGACGGCCGCATCGGCCAGGCATCGCGAAAAGGGCAAATCCATGGAAGGCGATCCGATTGAACGGGTGGTGACCGTATCGCTGCACGTCGATTATGTCGCTCCAACTCCGGTCGATGCGGTCTTGGAAATCCGTGGGCGTATAAAAGAAAGCAAGGGCCGCAAAACGGTCGTAGCGGTTACCCTGTCAGCCGAGAACAAACTGAGGGCCCGCGGCGAAGTGGTGACCGTCCAGATTCCGGAGGATTTTTTTTCGCAGCAGAAATAAACTGAATTTCAAGCCGGGCTAAGGGTTCACAAAATAATTGATTATATGTGGGCCGGAGGTCTCCGTTGCCATGCTGAAACACCGAATCGGAATACTCCTAGCCCTGCTGCTCCTGCTTCCGATCGTCTACCAGACCCTGCGCTGGACCGCCGATCCCGCTCCGAATCACCCCTTTTTCAAACAGAATGAATTCCTGGTTATCGCCCATCGCGGCGGAGACAGCCTGGGCCCGGAAAACACCCTTTTTACCTTCCGCAAGGCGGTCGATCTGGGAGTCGATGTGCTTGAAATGGATGTGCGCACGACCCAAGACGGCCATCTCGTTATCCTGCACGATAAATCGGTGGCACGGACGACCAATGCCGGCGGCGAGGTTGCAGCCTACACCCTGGCGGAACTGAAAAAACTGGATGCCGGATACCGCTGGTCTCCGGATAGTGGACGCACATTCCCCCTGCGCGGCCGGGGAATCGCGATCCCGACCTTGGCGGAAGTTTTGGCGGCATTCCCAAGGACCCGCATCAATCTTGAAATCAAAGACCCCCGTTCGCTTGCCATTCAGACCCTTTGCCGCCGGATTCAGGCCTACGATAAAATGCAGACCGTCATGGTCGCTGCATTCAACGGCGGGACCCTGAAAAAATTTCGCGCCGAGTGCCCGCGGGCAGCCACTTCCGCCGGCCTGGTCGAAGCGATCCTGTTTTACGCTTTACAGAAGCTTTATCTTGAGTCCGCATTTTCACCGGATGCCCTGGCGCTTCAGGTCCCTCTGAACTATCACGGCCGCCGCATCGTGACCAAAAGATTCGTCGACGCGGCCCACGCTCGCAATTTGCGGGTCCATGTATGGACCGTAAACGACATCGAGACCATGCGGCGTCTTCTGAGAATCGGAGTGGACGGAATTATGACGGATTACCCGCAACGGTTGATGGAACTGTTATCGGCAGGATAGCGGTCTTATCGGGTATATTGGCCGTGACCGCCTGCTCAAGCGGTGACCCGTTGCCATCATGGCGGGTGCCCCGCCGGATTCTAAACTTTCACGAATTCATGTTTGGGATGCTTCACCGTCAATACCGGACAAGGGGCTTCGCGCACAACCTTTTCAGCCACACTTCCAATCAGAACATGGGCCAAACCCGTTCGTCCATGGGTTCCCATGACGACCATATCCACGGCCTCATCCCGCGCGGCCTGAATGATCTCCAGAAAGGTATTGCCGGTAACGACCCGGCCGCTTATTTTCGGGTATGTCTCCTTTAAAGCCGCGACCTGATCCTCCATCTGCTTTTGAAACGCCGCCTCCATTTTCATCGTGAGATCGATTTCGTCCACCACCGGTTCGAACAGCTCAGTGGACTGCGGATAGCTAATGGGCTCGACCACATGAAGTAGCTGCAGCTCCGCCTGACTCAAAGTCGCCATTGTAATCGCATACTTCATGGCATGATCGGAATTTTCGGAAAAGTCGGTGGGACATAAGATTTTCTTCAGTTGAATATTCATGGTTTTTCCTTTCTCCTGCACGGATCGGTTCAGGGTCAGGGTTCTGACTTCTGAACTCTGGCTTCTGGCTTCTGGCTTCTGGCTTCTGGCTTCTGGCTTCTGACTTCTGGCTTCTGGCTTCTGAGTTCTGACTTCTGACTTCTGGGATACAAAGAAATATCACGACCCAACAAGCCGATCAAGACAAGATTTTTATCTTTCCTCTTTTGTGCTTGCAGGTTCCTCGTAGCAGGATTTCGCACTTGGATTTGCAACCCTGTACGCTGAATTCCCCAAGCCTTGAACCTTTTATCTTTTTTCTGTAACCAATGGATACCTCCCGGCTCTCTATTGCCAATTCACCGTGCCGTGGTCTAAAACATCGGACATACTTTTTAACAGGAGGTTATGCCAATGGAAAATTTAAAGCAAAGGGAGTTTCTCCGATGAATCATGGTCAAAACAACACAAAAGCGATCAGCCTGCCCGGGCGCTGGTTTTATCTTCTGACGGTTTTTTTTCTGGCCCTGTCCGGCTTTGCCCAGATGCCGATCTTCAAGCGCTATTACATCGCCGACATTCCGGGCCTGGCCTGGCTGGCGGAATTTTTCGTCACCCATTACATTCACTATTTGGGAGCCGTACTGTTGCTTGCATTCACCGGCTATATTCTTGTCGATTATCTACTGCTGAAGCGCACTGCCCGACAAATGACCGCAAGCGGCTGGTTGCGCGGCGCCCTGCTTGCCGGTATCCTGGCCAGCGGCATATTTCTGGTGCTCCGGAATCTCACCGATTCGAATCTATCCGCCGGCTTCATCATATTTCTGGATCTCTGTCACCTGGGGTTGGCTATGGCGTTTTTGTTTGTCAGCCTTTACTGTCTCATCTTTAAAAAACGATGGACAACCGTTCGATAACCACGTATACAATATATCAAGCGGCGCCGCACCTCATCACTTTCCAATGCGTTCGTCCATCGAAAATTCGATGGGGTCGGCACTCGCGCAATGCGGATCTTTGAAGATGTGATTCAGGCCTGGGTTCAAGGGCGACGACCGGCACCGATGAAGCAGATGCATCGGTCGGTGTCCGGATCGAACTTTGGACCTGAAAAAAAATTGAAAAAATAAACCGTCTTTCAATGGTCCCGGGGAGATAACAATGAGAGAACTACTAACGCTTCTGGGGATTGTCGGCGTCTGGGTTTTGCTCCAGGTCTACGTCCTGCCGAAACTGGGAATTTCCACCTGACTGAAGGACTCTTGTCAGGTGACAAGCAATAATGACAACGGAAAAGAATCCGAACCACAAAGAGATTAGAGATAGCGATTTTGAACTGATCCAGGCCATAAATTCCGGACAAACGGACAAGTTTCAAGACCTTGTCAAAAGGTACGAACAGAAACTGTATAACTTCAGTTTGCGGATGTGTCGGGACCCTAGTGACGCCGAGGACATGATCCAGGAAACATTTTTTAATGTTTTCCGCTATTTGAAGGACTTTAGATACGAGACAAAATTTAAAAACTGGCTGTATAAAGTGGCGGCCAGCACCTGCATCAAGAAAAGACGCAAGTCAAAATTCGCTCCGGAAAAAGAGCTGTCCCTGGATGAGTTTCGCCCCGGCAGCGAAGCCGAAGTCCCCGACCAGGTGCCGGATTGGGCGCTGATCCCCTTGGATAAATTGTTGAATCAGGAACTCTCCAATACGATAAACCAAGAGATTTTATCTCTTCCCAAAAAATATCGGCTGGTCATTATATTGCGGGATCTTGAGGGATTCAGCACAGCGGAGACGGGTCAGATTTTAAACCTGTCACCCGCTAACGTAAAGGTAAGGCTGCACCGGGCCCGGCTTTATTTAAGAGATAAATTGAAAGGATATTTTGAAAATGACCCGCAATGATCACGATCACTGCCGGGAGATGTTCAAGAAACTTTCCGAGTACATTGACGGCGAATTGGATCAAAGCATATGCGACGCAATTGAAGAACATGCCAACAACTGCGTGGCCTGCTTTTCATGCTTGGAAACCCTGAAAAGGACGGTTGCGATTTGTAAAAACTTGAAGGACCAGCCGGTACCTGTTGAGTTCTCGAGAAAATTGAGAGAAATTACCCAAAATATCCCCAAACCGGTCTCACCGTGAGCGCCTGGCCCGATAGTGTTTCATGAAGGTTTCAGTTGCCTGCCCGGCATCTGCCCACCCCCGATATGCCCGTAAAGAAACATTTTAAAAATCAATCCACCTCAATTTGCCGTGAGAGAGTTCATCGCCACTAACATGTACCAATTGATTTTTTTCAATTTGCGGCAGAATTTTATTATCCAGGCTTTTAAAGCCAAGCCACGCGACCGGAATGATGGCGAATGGGAAAATAGATTCCTGTTTCGATTTGGCCCCACACACCGCTGACGCTCCACCGGGTGTCCGGAATTCCATTGCCTGTTATCCATAAAGCTCCGCTGAGGGCTAATTTAACTTCCCTCCCCTGGCGGCCTCCGGCTCGCAGAAGGGGGCCTGCGCCTCGGAGAGGAGGGATTGAGGGAGGGGGATAAGATAGGCCGAATTCCTTTAATTGTTTCTTGTCCGACCAGATCGGCTGCCCTTCAGGCGGCGGACAGCGGCGGCGTTCGTGTAAAACCACCGTAATTTACCTCGCGCAAAGCCGCACAGGAAAAATTAATGCATAAATAATCTTGGCGACTTTGCGCGATAATGAACAGTTTCTTTTCCGGGCCGGCCGACTGCTAACGTTGCCGAACCCGGGTAGCCCACGGCCGGTCTTCGAGTTTGGCGGAGAGGCTCTGGGCAAGCTCATATCCGTAATCCTCGACGTCCATCGCCCTTTCAGCCTTGCCGTAAACGCGGGTTGCCCATCCCTTGTCGGAAAAATGGGTTAAAATGCTTTCAGCCAGATAAACCAGACCCCGGGTTGTGTTCAGCTTGTCTTCCGCACTCCGGTGCAGCTGCCTGAGCAATTCCTTATCATGGGTCTGGTTCCGGACGGCGGTAATGAGCGTGTAATATTGATCTCGATTGTTGCAGCCGCTCTCGGCCTTTGTATAGATGGATTTGGCCCACTCAGGGTCAGCCAGCAGGGTGAGCACGCCCCCGGCTACAAAAATATATCCGTCAAGATCGCCGGCCTTGTCCTCCGCGGATTTCAGCAGTTTCCGCACCCATTCCTTATCGCCTAATTTTGCGTCCACGATGCTGGCAAGCTTGCCAAAATCGGTTTCAGTTTCACACGTTGCTTCCAGCTCGGAGAATATTTTTCGAACCCAGGCTTCATCCTTCAGGGTGGCGGATATGCTGCTGACGAGTTCGTTGTACTTGTGATAATCATCGCATTTGCTCAACATATCTTCGTAAATTCTGCGCACCCAGTCGCCATCCTGAAGATCCGCATGGATTCGCCTGGCCAAATCGCTGTACTCCGGGAAATAAGCGCACCGTTTTTCGGCTTGCGTGTAAAGCTTTCTGGTGTAGGGAAGGTCGCCGGTCTTCTCGATGACATGGTGGGCCAACCGGCTCATGCCGGCGCTGGTGGTGCATTCCTGCTCCCTTTTGACAAACTCGGAGTAAAGTTCCGGATGGGCCTCTCTTTTTTCGATTTGCAGTCGGGTATCGGCCAGCCATTTTTCGTCCTCTCCGTATTTGAGCACGGCTTCGGCAGTCTTTTTAAAGTCGCCGGTCGATTTTACGGCAAGCTCCGCCCGTTTCAAAATATCCTGGGCGGCATTTTTGTCTTCGATGTCATCCGCCAGGGCGGTAGCCGCTGCTGTCAGCTGGTTACAGTCCGCGTTCGCCGCGGCCGCCTTGAGATACAACTCTCCGGCAAATCCCCTGTCACCCGTATCTTTCAGCACCGCTTTGGCCAGTTTGACATAGCCATCGTAGGAGTTGAATTTCGGCTCCGCGCTTTTGTACACATCCAGGACCAAATCCCGGTCATCGAGCTTCCCCGCGATCAAACCAGCCAGCTTTATCAATTCATCGCCGCTGTCGGTCTTTTCCCGTGCCTTTTGATAAAGTGTCCGTGCATAGGCCTGATCCCCCAGATTCGTCAGGACGGAATCGGCCAGCTTTGCCAGTTCCTGCCCGGAATCAAGAGAAGCCTCGGCGTTGGCGAACACCTTGGCGGCCAATTCGGTATCGGAAAGATTATCCTTGACCCCCTTGGCCAACAGGGCGTAATCATCTGCTTTTTTGCAGCTTTCGAGGGCCGACTCGTACACTTCCCTGGCCTGCTGCGGATCGTCGAATACCTCCAGGGTGCTTTTTGCAAAATCGTTGTAGTCCGCGACCGTATTGCACTTTTCCAGAGCCTTGTCGGAAATCTCCTTGGCAAGCTCGGTGTCGGACGACAGTTCGATAACCGCCTTGCTCAGGTCCAGAAAATCCTTGATTTTGACGCATTTGCTCTGCGCTTCCACACACAGTTCCCGGGCCGTCTCCGGTTCGCCGATCTCCTGGGCCGTTTTGGCTAGTTTCAGGTACTCTTCGATATTGGTGCAGTAATCCTTGCCTTGGATCAGATAGGCCTTGGCTTTGTCTTTGTCGCCGAGCGCTTTGGTGGCACCGTCGGCCAACAACATGAAGTCATCGGTATACTCGGCCCAATCGGCGGCCTCGTCGATCAGGCGTTCGGCCCATTCTTTATCGGAAAGTGTTTCCGCCACCTCTTTGGCCAGCCCCACATATGATTCCGTTGAATCGCAGGCCTCCTCCTTTTCTTCCAGTTCTTCTTTTGTCGCCATTCTTTTCCCCCTTTTCAATTAAGATTTGAGCGTTGATCGCGAGATATTTACACTTTTCATTAATTTTCATGCAAGCGTCAGTTGGTTTTATCTGTTGCTTCAGTTGCTTGGAAGTGGAAGAACAGATTGGCGTCCTGACCATCGAGGGACGGCTTGTTTTCCATCCAGTTTAAGATCTTGCAGCCGTCGGTATCGCCCGAAGGTGCAGAGCAACTGATGTACGGCATGGCCGGATCACCGGCAATGGACTTGTAATACAGCATTCGGGCCTTATTATGGGGAATTTCATCGAGTTCGAGAAAATGAACCATATAAATATAGCAATCGCCACCAAATAATTCGCTGGTTTCCCGGAATTCCAAAATTCGCTCTTTGAATCTTTCAAGAGCGGCCTGTTCATTGTCCGCTTCAATGACCAAATTGAACTCCCCGTGACGACGGTTTTCCTCCAGAGTTCTTTGTTGATCGGTGGCATGCAAAAATTTACCGATATAAATCATGGGATATCCTTTCCGACTTTGATTATGCCATCGCATCCAATTAGCGCCTTCGGCGATTTATCCTAACTTGTTTGAAATATTTTGTCCAGCGCTTCATAACGGTCCGGGCTGCGGATCTTATCAACCCCACGTCTTGCCGCCCTCCACATTTTATGCCCGTCGATTGTCCGGCGCGGGCCGATCCACCGCCGGCGGACTTCAGCAAGCGGAAAACTGTCTGAGCAAATTATGGAGCGTTGCACAGAACCGCAAAAAAAGGGCTCGGATATCTTCGGACCCGCTACAAACCAGCTTAACCATCCCCCAAAGCGGGATTATCGAGTTGGGGGGGGAGTGAATCCGCATTTTTCAAGTTTTCCAACAGGATATGCAGATTGGTGATGAATTGCAGGTGGCGCGAATACGGGAGGATCAGCTTAAGGGATTTTCTCGCCAGACTTTCCGCGGCCTGCCGGTGGCCGTATTCCATGTGAATATAGACGCCGGCCGCCTTGATCAAGCCTTTGAGTGCCTGGTGCTCATCCCCTGAAGTCTGCTGCCAAATGCGCTCCAGATGATCATGAAATTCAAAGAACAAGCCATGGTTCCAAATGATCAGGGCCTGAAGTCGTGCCTCGTCCAGTCGACAGGCAGCTATTTGGTTTAAAACGCCATCATAGCATGTCAGGCGGTGCTGGATATAATTTTGATAATCCGCGGCAAGCTGCCGAGCCAGCCAATGTTGAGCGATCATCCGATAACCGGATGGTTGCTTTTGCGCCAGCGCATCCACAAACGCCTCTGCAAGCGTGTTCCGGATGTCCCGCGACAATCGGTTATTAAAAGGGTCGAAATCGGAAAGCAATTTGATCTACTCCCATTCTTTAAAAATCCGGATTACCTGCTGGCAGTCGGCCAGCCTGCCGAAATGCTTCATCACGGGTCCCATCACCTGCATCTGGTTTTTAAACTGCGTGCAATCGATATCGCGTGAGGCTGTCCTCGGAAGATAGGATTTCAGATAAATTTGGGCGGCAATGGCGGCTCCGGGGACAATCCTTTGCCAGGAAGAATGAACAGGGTCGATGTGCCGTGGGCTAGAATTTTACCGTCAATGCCGGTAACCTCGGCCTCTGCATATCCTAGAGTTTTGCCCAACTTGATTTGGCGGCCCTTAGCAATGAGTTTACCGCTTATCGCCGGCGCAAGATAGTTTAGCTTCAGATCGACCGTCGTAACCCCTGCATTCTGGTCTTCGATTTCATAAAAAACCGACCAGAATGCGGCGGCATCAATAATGGATGCAAATACACCGCCATGAACGAGACCGAAGGGCTGTAAATGTTTTTCGGCCAGATCGATTTCCAGAACCGAATATCCGATACCGACATCTTTGATCTTCATTGAAAGCAGTTCGAAATAGGGACATCGATTCACTAACTGGTTGACCCGTTGAATGTATTCATCGTTCAGTTTTTTCATATCCCCCCACGTTTAATCTAGAACCTGGTTGCCCGCTCGTAGATATAAAAGTGATATGGTTCCACGGTATCGAAAAATCTGGAGCTTTTAATTACAAATTCGGCCTCTGGTATTTTGGGGAATCGAGTATCGCCTTTGACCGCTTTGGGTAACACCGTCAGGTAGATCCGGTCGGCGATCGGCATGGCCTCCCGGTATAAATGACTGCCTCCGATGACAAATGCTTCGTGCTCATGGTTCGGACAGGCCTGAATCGCGCCGGCCAAATCGTGTACGATCTTGCAGCCCGGCGCCCGATAGGTGGTCTGACGGGTCACAACGATATTGGTTCTACCAGCCAGCGGGCCCGACAGGGATTCGTAGGTTACTCTTCCCATAATCACTGCGTGGCCGAGGGTTATGGCTTTGAACATCTTCTGCTCACCGGGAATTTTCCATGGAATGCCTCCCCTGTGGCCGATAACGCGATTCGATGCCATGGCAACAATCAGCGAAATAAGCGTGTCGTTTCTCATTTACAAACAAAGCTCCATGTAGCTGGCGTTTTCAAGTGGATTGAAACAGTAGGGCTCAATGGTTCGGAAATTAAAAGCCCGGTACAAGCCGATGGCCTCCTTCATGGATCCGATCGTATCCAGCCGCATTTTTTCATAACCGATTTCCCGGGCTCTTTCGATTATTGCAGATACCAGGATTCTGCCGACTTGTCGACCGCGGTAGGCCGGGACCACATAAAGCCTTTTCATCTCGCATATTTTGCCCTCTAACGGCCGCAGGGCCACACAACCGACAAAATCGCCGAGGTCAACGGCCAGCAGGATACACCCTGATGGCGGAGCATAGGCGCCGGGCAATACAGCCAATTCCCGGCTGAACCCCTGAAACTCTAGATCAAAACCCAGGGAATCCGCGTACTGGAGGAACAGATCACGGACCCAATAATAATGGCCCGTAGTTTGCGCGGTAATAATTTCCATCGTGATCGGTCCTCTTGCGCTACCCCTCTGCCCCGTGACGGTCCGGGTTTTAAAATGATTGAGCGAAAGCCGCGGGTATCCCGATTGCACGACCTGCCGGGAAGGAAGCCGGACTGCGGTGGAGCAAGGGCATTTCAAATCTGTTTATAATCTAAAACGGCCTAAAGCGCAACGCATGGCCCATCCACCCATTTTATGACCGGTTCGGGGGTCGCAAGGGCAGTACCGACGAGCAATATTTTCTGGCGAATCTGATAACCTGAACCTCCAAAACACATCCGGAGCGCAGGCCGGGTTTTTCCCATAAAAGGGGCCCTGCAGGTCGGGTTTATCGGCCCCCAAGGGTTGCATCATCCGGTCCCGATACGAGAGCTTTCCACAAAAACATTAGAGATTATTAGCAAAAAGCTCACTCAGTCCACATGAGATTTCGGTTGAAAATAGCGAAAAATAATAATATCATTACTCTGACAAGTTAAAAACTTGGCTTTTGTCTGATATGCCAATCGTATTGAGGATATGATTCTGACTCATGCCGGTATTTGAATATACAGCTCTGAACAGCAAAGGAAAAACCACCTCGGGCATTATCGATGCGGAGGGGGCTCAGGCCGCACGCCAGAAGCTGCGCACTTCCGGAATTTTTCCGGTGTCAATTAAAGAGACCCAGGAGACAGCCCCCAAAAAGTCATCCCGGAGTTTCTCGCTGTCACGAAGGCTGGGCCGCGTCAAACCGGTCGAAGTTTCGATGATGACCCGGCAGTTGGCGACTTTAATCGGGGCCGGTTTCCCGCTGGTGTCCGCCCTCGATGCGTTAGTGCCCCAGACCAAATCCCACGGGTTTAAAAGAATATTGGCCCAGATCAAAAATCTGATCGTGGAAGGCAACAGTTTTGCCCAGGCGCTTTCGAAATACCCGGGAGCTTTTTCACCGCTTTATGTCAATATGGTGCGTGCCGGGGAGACCTCCGGCACCCTTGAAATCGTCTTGGAGCGCTTGGCGGACATCACTGAAAAGCAACAGGCCCTGATGAACCGGATCCAGACGGCCCTGGCTTATCCCATATTTATGGCGCTGATCGGCACTGTCGTTCTGCTCGTACTCATGATTTACATCGTTCCCAGCATCACGACAATTTTTGCGGACATGAATCAGGTGCTGCCCACACCGACACGGATGCTGATTGCCTTCAGCGACTATTTAAAATCATATTGGTGGAGTATCCTGATGGTTGCCGCCGCCGTCGTGATATTCTTGAATCGGGCTAAAAAAACAGCAAAAGGCCGCTACTGGTTTGATAAGCTTATGTTGCGGCTGCCGGTCATGGGCATTTTGGCGAAAAAGCTGGCCGTGGCCCGCTTTGCACGCACCTTGGGTTCCTTACTGGAAAACGGGGTATCCATGCTGATTGCCATGGACATCGTAAAGAATATCGCAGGCAATATTTTAATCGCCGACTCAGTCGAAACGGCCGCCATAGAGGTCGGCAAGGGACAGGGATTGGGAGCGGCACTGGCGGGCAGCGGAATTTTTCCGCATTTATCCATTCAGATGATCCAGGTCGGAGAACAAAGCGGCCAATTGGAAAAAATGCTGACGAAAATAGCGGAAGTTTATGAAACCGAAGTTGAGAGCAGCATTATGCGTTTAACGTCATATCTGGAACCCGTAATGATCCTGGTGATGGGATCGGTTGTCGGCTTCATCGTCCTGTCGATATGCCTGCCGATATTTGAAATGAACCAGTTGGTCCGTTGACCCTTCACCCAATTTATTACCATAACGGTATTTTATGTTTATCTGCGGTTTTACCCGTCAGTCAGGGATATTGAAAACTGCAGGGATAAAACCGGCAAACGTTTGCCGGATCAGAAAAGCAATGAAGGAGCTGTATACATGCTACAAAAATCTATGCATAGCAACCAGGGATTTACGCTGATCGAGCTGATGGTCGTCATTATTATACTCGGCATTCTTGCCATGTGGGTTGCTCCCAAAATCATGAGCCGGCCGGAGGAAGCCAAGCAGGTTAAGGCCCGCCTGGATATCCAAAACCTGGAGACCGCTTTAAAATTGTACAAACTCGATAACGGCCCGTATCCGAGCACCGACCAGGGGTTACAGGCGCTTGTGGAAATGCCTGAAACAGGCGTCGTCCCCAAGAATTGGAAAAGCGGCGGCTATCTCGAAAAAGGCAGAGTTCCCAAGGATCCCTGGGGCAACGACTTTATCTATCTGTCTCCGGGTCTCAAGGGTGATTTTGATATCCTTTCCTATGGGGCCGATGGCGTTCCCGGCGGAGACGAGGAAAACAAGGACATCAATAACTGGGATATAGAGTAACATCCTTAAATAGTTGCAACTTATAAACGCTCAACGTTGACCCTCGCCAGGGGGATTGAAAACCGTTGGGTGAAGTCTCTAGCCTGAAGCCGCTAGTGAATCGAATCAGAGGGACAAGCCGTTGCTTCTTGGAAATATACCCGCTCATGATTTCAGGACGTGCGATTTTAGAAAATATTCAGGATGCATCCGTTTCGGCGGGAGCAAACCGCCACCGGCACTGTGACGGCTTCACCCTGATCGAACTGATCGTTGTAATCGCGTTGCTTGGATTGATGCTTTTTTTTTCCCTCCCCCGGCTGCAGAACAATCCCTTCATCGATGAGCGCAAAAAAACTTCCCGCTGGCTGATTAATAAATTTCAAGCACTGAAGGAAAGTGCGATTCGTGATCAAAAGCAATATTCTCTGATTTTCGATCTGGACAGCGGCCGGATATGGGAGACCCATGAAGCCATGAGCCAGGAAGAGCTCGAAACAGCAGCTTTAAACAACTATGACCTGCCGGAAAATGTGCGTTTAATCGATATTGAGTATCCGGACCGGGGCAAAATTACGACCGGGCAAACGGAAATAACCTTCTACAAAGCCGGCTATACCGACAAAGCCTACATTCACATGCAGGAAGACGAAACATACTTGAGTTTTTTGATCGAACCTTTTCTGCCACATATCCAGGTTTTTGAAAAATATGCCGCTTTTGGGGATTGACCCAGGAGGGAATTGGCGGATGGCACTTGATAATTGGCCGATACCCGACCTTTCTTCAACATTAATTTTCCGGGGAATTCCCCGCAAAATTTTCGAAATCGGAAACCGCCCGTCGGCAACCAAAGGCAACCAGATGGAAGCCGGCCACTGGCGATCATCAGGCGGCTTTACCCTGATGGAAGTTATGGTGGCGATGGCGATCATGGCCATCGTACTGGTCAGCGTCTATCGGATGCATTCCCAGACGCTGACCATGAATGCGGCCGCCAGATTCTACACCCAGGCTCCGTTGCTGGCTAAAAGCAAACTGGCGCAGCTGGAGACCAGCTCTTCAGAGCCAATCAGCGGGGATTCCGGGGACTTCGGCGAAAAATTTCCCGGCTACAGTTGGACCGTGGTCACTGAGGACGTATCTTCCGAGGTCCTGGGTGAGTCCGGCGACCTCAAACGAATCGATCTTAAGGTATCTTTTAACGATAATGAATATACCTACGATTTCAGAACTTACCGGGTATCGATGAAATGAATCGTTTTTCTATCAGATTGGATCGCTCGGTTTTGACCCGGCGGCAACTCTCGTATCGAAAATCGTGTATCCGTTTGTTGACAGCGGGTGTACGCGGATTCACCCTGATAGAAATTTTGCTGGCATTTTTAATACTCGGCATTGTTATGACCACCCTTCTGGCTTCTTTTAACGCCGTTTTTTCAAGCACGGACACCCTGAAAAACAGCGCCCGATACTACGATATGGCCCAAAGCTGCATGAGCCGGATGGCCTTTGATCTGGAGGCGTTGTACATCACCCGGCCACCACTGTACAAGGTACCCATTTTCGACGCCCCCCCTGATCCGTATCGCATTGTCGGCTCCTATTCCGATGTTGATGGCACAAGTTTTGCATTACTCAGATTCGCGAGCAACGCCCATATACCGTTCAATCGGAGCACGAAAAACGGAATAGCCGAGATTGTTTATTACGTTCAGGGTGACAGCGAGGGCCGACGGGTGCTCCGGCGCAGGGACAACCTGTTTCCCTACCCGCCGTTTGAGGAAAGCAACGTTGATCCTGTTTTGATCGAAGACGTCAAATCCTTGACAATTAAATATTTCGACAGCGAGGGAACAGAATATGAGGAGTGGAACTCCGACACGGGAGAATATGGGTATGCCACACCGGCCGCCATCGAAATTCAGCTTGAAATCGGAAGCGAATCATCGTCATATACATTTGAAACCACGGTCCGGTTCGCGGTTCATCGCAAAAAAATAGAATCCTGAAATCAGATGCGGATATTATCGTCGCTGAAAATACTGCAAAGCAATCGGGGAATCGCCTTGTTGATTACCATATCGGTAACGACGATGCTGATTGCGGCGGTCCTGGAATACAACCGCAGAGCCCGTTTTGAGGTCATTTCGACAGCCGCGGCACGTGACCGATTGATGCTGACCAGCATGGCGACATCGGGCATCCATGCCGCCATGGCCCTGCTGGTGAAAGACAAGTCCGAATCGCAGACGGATTCTCTGGATGAAGATTGGGCGAATCCTGAAAAAATAGATTCGCTTTTACAGGAGATGCCGTTTGAAAAGGGAAAGGTTTCCGTCACCATTGCCGACGAGTTGGGCAAAATACAGATCAATGCGTTGGTCGCTTTCCCCGATAGCCATCAATTTAATGAAGCTCAGATTCTGCTGTGGGAGCGATTTCTGAGGTTTATCGGTGATGAGGATACGCTCAAGGATGACAGCGATCCGCAAGCCATCATAAACTCGGTAAAGGATTGGCTGGACAGCGCCGATGACGATGCGATCACCGGATTGAGCGGCGCCGAATCAGAATATTATGAAGAGTTGGATCCACCGTATGCCAGCCGCAATGGTCCGCTGCCGGATATCAGCGAGCTGCTCATGATAAAAGGAATCACTCCCGCCCTTTATGGCGATGAGACAACACCTGGAATGTCCCAGAATATGACCGTCTACGGAATGCAGCCGGGCGGGGGCACTTCTTTTAGCTGGCCGGGTCGCATCAATATCAATACCGCCGGTCTGCCGGTTTTGGCGGCCTTGATAGGAATCGAAGACCTGGAAGCAGCCAAAACCATGCTTGAGATGCGCCAGGAAATGGCGGCGGGAAAAGATGTGCATGACTTTTCAAATCCCAAGTGGTATAAGGAGGTTCTGGGTCTTGGCGACATTACGATAGACCCCCGCCTGATAACGGCTTCAAGTGATGTGTTTCGCATTGTTTCCGAGGCTTCCATCAACAATATCAAAACATCCGTGACCGCTGTGGTCCAGCGAACTCAAAGTTCGGAATCCGGCAAATGGATCTGCGAAGTTTTAAACTGGCAGGTACATTAATAATTCATAAATGAATACGTCGCGTTATATTAAACAACTATTTCAGCTCGAACCCAGGGAATACCATGTTTGCGATTGGCGGCAACGGGCCCGGTTCGGGCTGGCACATAAGGTACAATGAGCAGAAAAGTTCTGGGCCTGGATATTCGAAACGAATCCTTGACCGCCGTCGTGGTGAAAACCAGTCTGCGGGAAAACAGGATCGATGCCCATGCGCATATTCCCATACCCGATAACGATGAAGACCATGACCGCTTTAAAAGGGCCATCGAAATTCTGTGCCGGGAGATCGATATCGACGGCTGCGATTGGGTGGTGTCCATTTCAGCGGATCATTTTTCTTATCGTCTTTTGAAAATTCCATTCAGGGATGTCAAAAAGATTCAAATGGTGTTGCCGTTTGAACTGGAACCCACGGTTCCCTTTCCGGTCGATGACCTCAATGTCGACTTCATTGCCCTGAAATCCGACGGGCATGGCGATCATACGGATGTCATCGCCGTGGCAGTGCCCAAATCCGAATTAACCCCTTATGTAGACACGCTGGCAGCCATCAAAATCGATCCCGAAATGATTACGCTAAGCGGTCTTCCGGCAGCCGTCTGTTTGAGCAATCAGACCGACGGCGAAAATGATCGGTTGTTTCTCAAAGTCGAACGGACACTGAGCACATTGTTTATCATCGGCGGTGGCCGGGTAAAACTGATCCGGTCGTTTCCGACGCCGGAAGCCCGGGATCTTTTGGCTGACTCCCTGGGGGTGTTTGTTCAGCGTACCCTGGCAGCTTATGGTGAACTCGCGCAGTCGCAATATCAACCCCTGGACATGGTGGTAACGGGTTCGGGCCTGAACGGCGCAAAATTTGATGCCGATATGGCCAGAGTCATGGAACTTCCCGTTAACAGGCTCAACCTGGCAGATCGTCTCAATATTATATTTGACAGTGAAAACAGCAATCTATGGGATTCAGCCCTTATGGATAACGCCCTTGCGCTGGCTCTGATGGAAATTGAGGGAATCCGAAGCGTGAATTTCCATAAAGATGGGTTCGCTGCCAAGAAATTCATTGTCAAACACAAACAGTTTTTCATCAAAACGGGAATACTGGCCGCCTCGGTGCTATTCCTGTTGTGTTTAAATATGTTGGTGGAGTCGTATACCCTGAATCGGCAGATCGACCGGTTTGACCGCCAAATAACCGGAATATTTCAGGAAACATTTCCCGAAGTCAAACGGATCGTGGACCCGTTTCAGCAAATGCAGATCAAGGTGCAGGAATTCAAGAAAGATGCCGTCGTTCAATCTGCAACGACCCCCCATCACCTGAGCATCGACATTTTAAACAGCATCAGCAAAAGCATTTCGGAGTCCATTTCGGTTGACATAACCCGTATGGTCATTTCAGCCGATAGTGTGTTGATTTCAGGAACCACCAACACCTTCGAAGCGGTTGACGATATTAAGAGCAAACTGGAGCTGGTCGATATGTTTAAAAAAGTGACCATCAGTTCGACCAATAAAAACCGCTCCGGCCAAGAAGTTCGATTCCAATTGAAGGTGGATTTGTAAGATGAAGCTTCCGGCCACATTAAAAAAAATGAATAAGCGCGAACGCCATGCGATACTGCTGGGATCCGCCGTCATTGGGATTTTCCTGTTTGTGATGCTTGTGGTTGAACCTTTTTTAAACAAGCAGGAACAGCTCAGGAAAAATTTGCAGGAAAAAGAGGTGATGCTGGAACAAATGCGTCAGCTTCAATCCGAATATGCCAATCTGACGCAAAAAGAAAAGATATCGGAATCCATGTACAGCCAACGGCAAAAGGGATTCAAATTGTTTTCCTTTCTGGATCAGCTCGCCGGTGAGGCCGGTATCAAAGATCGCATCAGCTACATGAAACCCTCCACCAAATTTGACAAAGACACCCGCTACAAAATATCCCGGGTTGAAATGAAGCTGGACGCCATTACTCTGGAACAGCTTACGAACTATCTTTATGGTGTTGAAACCTCCAAAAACATGGTGAACATAAACAAGATCTCGATTTCGAAAACAGACAAGACCCAGGGACTGTTGAGCGCCATCCTTCAGGTTGAAACGGTTGAAATCTAACCGGAATGCAGTCGAACCGGTTTGAACTCCGGAAATAAGTCCGGCCGGAGATCGATCGTCTCAAGGCCGCCAAATCAATATGACCCGTCAGCGTGTAGCGGGTGTCATCCATTGGGTGATCACTGAATTTAATAATGAAAATATCTAAAAACTCGCTTCTATATACCGTCTCCATTATTTGTATCACCGGTTTTTTCCTATATTATCTTTTTCCGTCCGATACACTGAAAAAATATCTGGAATACCGCCTGAGTCAGGGAAATCCGGACATTAGCGTCTCCATCGACCATGTCAGTCCGGTGCTTCCACCGGGTGTCAAACTGCATTCTGTTGGAATCGCCCAGCTGAACAAGCGGCTATTAGTACTTGAAAATGTAAAGTTGATGCCTGCTATTTTTCCGCTATTGCAGGGAAAGACCGCCGTGAACTTCAATGGCCGGGTCAGCACCGGAACCCTGAACGGCCAGGCGGATATCCGTGACGACCCGAAAGGCCTGCAGATATCCGGCTTCGGCAGAA
This sequence comes from uncultured delta proteobacterium, assembly GCA_963774425.1. Lineage (GTDB taxonomy): Bacteria > Desulfobacterota > Desulfobacteria > Desulfobacterales > JAFDCJ01 > JAFDCJ01. Next base: position 217,328 of record CAVZEZ010000040.1, read on the forward strand.
TCTCCGGTGTTCAGGTGCAGGGCATTCCCGCACTGCAAGACTTGCCGGCTGATAAAATTTCCGGAGTACTCAATGGAGATTTCACCTATGCCGCCCAAGGATCGGATCGGTCCCTGACCGGAAAGTTGACCCTGTCTCAATGCAGAATCGAATTGAAAGAACCCTTGTTCAACCTGACAGAGTTGAATTTCAGAGCGATAGATGCGGATCTGGAACTTGCCGACGACACCTTGAAAATCAAACATTTCAGTGCCAAGGGCAATCTGCTGGATGCCGATATCACCGGGGCAATCGCCATGGCCGCCCAGCCGGACCAGGCCGCATTGAATCTCTCGATATCGGTAATACCGCACCATACGCTGCTGGCAAAAATCGAAAAAACGCTTCCAATGAATCTATTGCGGTCCACGAAAACCGGCAACGGGGCCATTTCGTTTAAAGTCAATGGCACGTGGAATGCTCCCGGATACTCTTTAAATTAGACAGGCTTTTCTTCGAATTAGAAAAATGATAAATCGCTATTTTTCCATCGCCAATTTCTTGTTGATCACCGTGGGCGTCTATCTCTGCGTCAGCGCATTTTACACGATCGTCACCGGACAGCTGGATTTCGGCATACCCGGCAATTTAACCCTGAACCGTTCGCCGGAAGCTTCCGTCCAACGATCTCAACTGCCTCTGGCCGGGTATAGCGCGATCGCCAAACGAAATATCTTCAACACCGGTTCCGCTAAATCAGAAGGCGCCGCCACAGAATCCAAAGTAGATATCGAGAACCTCAAGGAAACCGACCTGAAATTGAAACTATGGGGAACCGTCACGGGGGGCGATGAAGCGGCCTATGCGGTGATTGAAGATACCAAGGCCAGGCAACAGAATCTATATCGTGCCGGAGATACCATTCAGGATGCCATCGTCAAGATGATCCTAAGGGAAAAAGTTGTGCTGCGGGTTGAAGATCGCGATGAAATCCTGGCGATGGAAGATAATCGCGCAGGCACCGCCGTCGGTCGATCGGCCGGCAGGGATGTCAATACACTATCCAGAACTTCAAACCAACGACTGCCCGTTTCAGGTTACCAGCGGAAAATCAGGTTGAGTAGCAATCAAGTTCAACAGGCCATGGAAAATTTGGGCGAACTCATGCAACAGGCAACGCTGCGACCCCATATTGAGGACGGTCAGGCGGCCGGAATCTCCATCACCGGCATTAAACCCAACGCGATTTTCAGAAAAATGCGACTGAGAAACGGGGATATCATTACCGGCGTCAACGGCAATGCCATCGAATCCGTCGAAGATGCCATGAAGGTGGTCGACCAGCTCTCCTCGGGGTCCGGCGTCCAGCTCCAGATAAAGCGTAGAGGGCGCGAGCAAACCCTCGATTACAGTATCGAGTGAAAACAGAACCATTCGCGAACATTAACGAAAATCCAATGAAGGTATTCTTGTGATAATCCGATATATTTTGATTTTGATTTTTTACATGTCCATTGCCGTCCATCCGTCTCCCTCGGGCTGGGCACAGGAGTCCGGGCAAGCCGCACCCAACCGGAAATCTGCGGGAGAACAACAGTTTGTCTCGATTGATTTCAACAACGTCGACATCAATGTGTTCATCAAATTCATGAGCGAGTTGACCGGAACCAACTTCGTGGTGGATCAGCGGGTTAAGGGCAAGGTCACGATTATATCTCCTTCAAAGATTTCGATGGACGAAGCCTATCAGGTATTTGAATCAGTTCTCGAAGTTCATGGTTACACCACGGTGAAATCCGGCGAGGTGGTCAAAATAGTTCCCCAGCCGGACGCCCGTTCAAAAAGCATCGAAACCAGGCTGCGGGAGGAATCCGTGACGCCCCGGGACAAAGTGGTCACCCAACTGGTTCCTTTGAGATTTGCCGACCCGGTCGAGATTAAAAGGCTGTTTACACCGATGGTCTCAAAAAGCAGTGTAATTTTGGCCTATTCACCCACGAATTCCCTGATCATCACGGATGTCTATTCAAATATCCAGCGGCTGCTCAAAATTCTGAAGGAAATCGACGTCACCGGCATTGGCCAGGAAATATCCATCATCCCCCTTGAATTCGCGGATGCAACCAAGTTGGTCAATTTGTTGAACACCATTTTCAAACCCACGGCCAAGAAAGGCAAGGGAATCGAGGACAAACCCATTATCATGGTGGCGGATGAAAGAACCAACACGCTGGTATTGTTTGCCAGTGAAATGGAAACGCAGCGGATTAAAAGGCTGATCGCGATGATCGACAAGGAGACACCCCGCGGCAAAGGCAAAATCAATGTTTACTACTGCAAGCACGCCACCGCTGAAGAGCTGGTCAAAGTTCTGCAGGAAGTGCCGACTCAGGATACCGGAACAGCCAAAGGCAAACAGCCCCTTCCGGCAGTTTCCGGCAAAGTTCGGATTTCAGCAGACAAGGCCACCAACAGCCTGATCATCATGGCCGACAAGGAAGACTACATCGTGCTGAAAGAGGTCATTGAAAAGCTCGATATTCCCCGCTCCATGGTGTACATTGAGGCCTTGATCATGGAAGTCGATATGAACAAAAGTCTGAATATCGGCATCGACTGGGCGGCATTCGGCAAAATAACCCTGGACGGCAAGGACACCCTGGTGGGCGGGGGGTTCGCCGGCGGCTTTCCGCAGCCGACCGACCTGTTGCAGGGTGGCCTCACCTTGGGCATGGTGACCGAACCGATTACCATCGCCGGCATCACGGTTTCCAACATTTCGGCGATCGTCAATGCCGTTAAAACCGATGACGATTTTCGCATCCTGTCGACTCCCCAGATTTTGACGACGGACAACGAAGAGGCCCGCATTACGGTGGGCGAAAACAGACCGTTTCAGACACGCTCCACCACCGATGTATCCGGCGGCACCTTCGAATCCTTCGAGTATCGGGACGTCGGTAAAATCCTGAAGATCACCCCCCATGTCACCGAGGACCGACTGGTGCGCATGACGATCAATCTGGAAGTCACTTCCATCAACCAGGCAGCGACTTTGACCACCTCGTCCACCCTGCCGGTCACGCTGAAACGAACGGTGGACACCACCGTTATCGTCAAAGACAACCAGACCATTGTCATCGGCGGATTGATCGATGATTCCACCACGGAGAATGAAAACAAAGTACCCGTTTTGGGCGATGTCCCCGTCTTGGGCTGGCTGTTTAAAAACCAGAAGAACGACAACGTCAAAACCAATCTGTACATTTTTATAACCCCTACGGTGATCAAAAGCCCACAGGAGGCCATGCAGATATACCATGGGAAAAAAAGCGAGATTGATGCCATCAAGGGCGGCAGCATCAAATTCCGTGAGAAAGAGCCTGCCAAAAATCAAAAGGCTGAAGGAAGTTTCGTGAAACCCCTGCCGGAACCCATCCCGGAGCCCAGATCATACAATGTGCAACCCCGGTAGACAATTACAGGCAAACCCGTTAACGATATGAGAACCAATTTATCCCAGATACTCACAAAAAATTACCACCTCGATGAAGAAATTCTGGCTGAAGCCCATCGGGTCAGAAATGAAAAGGGTGGAAAACTCGGGGACATCCTCGTTCAGCAGAAACATATTTCCGAAAGCCAGTTGCTCGAGGCCCTCAGCACCCAATATGAGATTCCCTACTGGCCGGTGCTGCCGCTTGAAAACATTGAATCGGATTTTATCGAAAAGGTTCCTATCCAGTATTTAAAAAAATATCTGATGGTTCCGCTGGAGTACGAAAACGCCGTCACCGCCGCAAATTGCGGGCTGGTTGCGCACAATGCCGAGGGATCCGATAACCCCGTTTCCCCACCGGGCCAGGTGGTTGCCATCAATGACCCCCTGAATTTTCATGCGCTTGACGATCTGGTCCGGCTGATGGAGTTGACGGACTTCAGGATTATTCTTTCCGGACGCGAGGCGATTCTTTCAGCCATCAATCTGCAATACGACCTGCGCAGGGATTCGGCTGAACAACTGGTGCAGGACATGGAAGAGAACGGCAGCGACATCCTCAGTGAAATCGAGGAAACCGCCGATCTACTGGATGACACCAGTGAAGCTCCGATCATAAAGCTGGTCAATCATATTATTTCCCAGTCCATCAAAGCCCGGGCCAGTGACATCCACATCGAGCCTTACCAGCACAGTTTTACGGTAAGGTACCGGGTGGACGGTATTTTGTATGACTTGCTGACGCCTCCCAAATGGATCCAGCCGGCACTGATCTCCAGAATAAAAGTCATGGCGAAAATGAACATCGCGGAGAAACGACTCCCTCAGGACGGTCGCTTCGAAGTCAAGGTGGGCGATCAAAGTATCGATCTGCGGGTATCGACGATTCCCACTGCCTTTGGTGAACGTGTGGTTCTCAGGCTGTTGAACAAATCAGGGTCTCTGCTGGAATTGACGGATCTCGGGTTCAGCGCGGAACGGCTGAAATTGATTAAAACTCTGGTATCTTCGCCCAATGGCATCATTCTGGTAACAGGTCCGACGGGTAGCGGCAAGACCACCAGCCTGTATGCCGTCCTGCAATCGATTAACAAGCCGGATATCAACATTATCACCATCGAAGATCCTGTCGAGTACCAGATCAGGGGCATCAGTCAAATTCAAGTAAATCCGAAAATCGATCTGACCTTTGCCAGAGGACTGCGATCCATTGTGCGGCAGGATCCGGATGTGATCCTGATCGGTGAGATCCGGGACCATGAAACCGCAGAAATCGCCGTTCAGTCGGCACTGACCGGACACCTCGTATTTTCCACACTGCATACCAACGATTCCGCCAGCGCCATCACACGCCTGGTCGATATCGGCGTTGAACCTTTTTTAATCTCATCGTCCGTCCTGGCAGTAGTGGCACAGCGGCTGATACGCGTTTTGTGCGACAACTGCAAAAAGGCCTACAAGCCAAGCAGCATCTATCTGGACAGCATCGGTGTTTCTCCGGACCACTTCACCACGGACCATATATACAAGGCGGTTGGTTGCGACAAGTGCATCAGCACGGGTTACAAGGGGCGGTTGGGTATTTTTGAAATTATGGTACTGTCAGAGAAATTGAAAAGCCTTATTCTGAAGACCTATGATTCCAACCGGATAAAAAGCGAAGCAAACCGCGAAAAAATGGTAAGCCTGCGCCAGGACGGCATCCAGAAAGTGCTGGATGGCATGACGACGATAGAAGAGGTTTTGAGGGTAACTCAAAAATAAACGAACCTTTCATCACGATCGCAAGAAAGTTCGAAAACACGAAAGATGAAAAACGCTGCACTTTCCGGGTTTGGCCGATTTCGGTCATTGATTGTTGTGATTTGAGGTTTATTTGTTATTTGGTGCTTGAAATTTTGAATTTATACCTTCCCTCCAAATTCGTTATTCGATATTCTGCGATTCGCTGTTTTACCAAATGTTTCACATCAGCTTTCTATCAGGCATGTTCTGCCGCTATAGAGGAATCCCGCATCCGGGGCTGCTGTGCCAGATAGAGAACTCCGAACAGAACAAGGCCGATCAGGTAAGTCCAGTACCGCTGATCATGGGGCAATCCGATCCATCTGGCGATGAGATCCGGCCGCATGAGGTTCAGGGTCACAAACAAAAAGAAGGGGATTTCGTAGAATCTGTTGCGAGCGACGAACCAGCCCTGCGTGGCCGAGGCAAAGGCGAAATTTCCGACACAAGCCATGGCGAAAATCAACAACCCCTGAATCCAACTGTCGATCTTATACAAAATCAAATCCGGGTTGAAAATGAACATAAATGGCAGAATGGCCGTTCGAATATCGTACATGAATCCCTGAATTCCGGTGGGAATCGGCGGCGATTTGGCAATGGCCGCCGCGGCATACGCCGCCAGGCCGACCGGAGGCGTGTCGTCGGCCAGGATGCCGAAGAAAAAGCAGAAAAGATGGGCGGCCATCAGGGGTACGATAAAGTCATAGTATGCGCCGACGGTCACAATGGCCGGGGCGGTCAGGGAAGCCATGACAATGTAGGTGGCGGTCGTGGGCAGGCCCATGCCGATGATCAGACTGGCCAGGGCGGTAATGATCAGCATCAGAAAAATGTTGCCGCCTGAAACAACGTCGATAATCTGCGTGATCAGCCCTCCCAGCCCCATGGCCACCACCCCGACGATGATACCGGCCGCGGCCGTCGCCAGCGCTACTGAAACCATGTTCCGGGCGCCATTGGACATTGAGGTCAGAATATCCGTGATGCCCTGTTTGATCGCCGGCAAAACCGGCTCTTTTCGCCGGTACGCCTTGATGGGTCTTTGCAGCAGCATGATGATTCCCATCACCCAGACCGCGTTGAAAGCCGCCAGCTCGGGAGAGTGGCGCGACACAATCAGCTCATAAAGCAACATGATCAGCGGTATCAGGTAGTGTAGGCCGCTGATCAACGTCTTAAAGAAGGGAGGCAGTTCGCTGCGGGGCAATCCGCTCAAACCCAGTTTGGAAGCCTCGATATGGACGATGTAAAACAGGGCGGCATACGAGGCGAAAGCGGGAATCGCCGCGGCTTTCACGACTTCGATGTATGGAACATTTACATATTCGGCAATGATAAATGCCGCCGCGCCCATGATCGGGGGCGCCAGCTGTCCGTCGGTGCTGGCGGCGACCTCGATTGCCGCGGCCTTTTTCGGTGGATAGCCGACCTTCTTCATCAAAGGGATCGTAAACGTGCCGGTGGTCACGATATTGGCGATACTGGATCCTGATACCAATCCGGTCAGCCCGCTGCCTACAATGGCCGCCTTGGCCGGTCCCCCCTTGAAGCTTCCAAGGATGCTGAGGGCCAGTTTGATGAAATAGTGGCCGGCGCCCGCTTTCTCGAGCATGGCACCGAAAAGAACAAACAGAAATACGATGGTGGCGGATACATCGAGAGGAATGCCATAAATACCTTCGGTGGACATGGTCATCTGACCCACGAAACGACTCATGGAAACGCCCTTGAAGGCGATCACCTCCGGCATGTAGGGACCGAAAAAAGCATAGACGCAAAAGGCGATCGCAACGATGGGCAAGGCCGGGCCGATAACCCGTCGGGTAGCTTCCAGCAGCAGCCCTACCAGAATCAAACCAATGATGACATCGCGGGAGATCGGCAGACCGTAGCGCATGGTTATGCCCTGATAGTCAATCGTGATGTACAGAGCGGAAAAAACGGCAACCCCCGCGATGAAGTATTCGTATATGGGGATTCTGTTACGGACCGCCACGAATTTCAGACCGAAAACCGGCGTTCGAAACATGGGATGACTCAAATAGACAATGGCCAGCGCGAATGCCAGATGGATGGATCGAATAAATACCGAATCCAATATCCACCAACTGGCGATAGACAGTTGAAAAACACTCCACATCACACCGATAAAAGGCACCAGATATTTTTCTGATCCCCTCGGTCTGCGGCGGACCCCGCCTTCCTCATCGGCGATGCGGTGAGCATTGTCAAGCCCCTCGTCGTTCTCTATGTCGAAATTGGGCGCATCGCCCCCTGTTTTCAGGTTCAAGTTCTCACTCATAATGGAATATGTGGATTTTTAAAAAACGGCGCGCAAATTTTCTTCACACGCCGTTATTCGGCGGATTATCAAGGCAGGTATTGGTCCAGCCCGGCTTCTTTGTAATACTTCATAGCCCCGTCATGAATCGGAGCGGACATGCCCTGGAGCATGTTTTCCTTGGTCAAAACCTCGTAGGCCGGATGGAGATTTTTGAACGTATCGAAATTTTCAAAGACTTCCTTGGTAGTGTAATACACCACTTCGTCGGGAACCTTGACCGAGGTCACAAAAGTCGCTTTTACACCGAATGTCTTGACGTCACTCTCGTTGGTCGCTCCGGGGTAGAACTTGATCGGAATGACCGCCCGGGCATAGTAAGGTTTTTCCTTGATGAGCTTATCCAGCCAGGGGCCCTCGATATCACAGATGCGGACCTTGCGTTTGCCGGCCGTGGCTTCCTTGATATTTCCGGCCGGATGGCCGACGGTGTAAAAGTAGGCATCGATGCGGCCGTCCTGCAGCAAGCCGGGAGCCTCATCGGCCACAACCCCTTCCGCATCGATATCTTTTTGCCAGTCGATCCCGGCAGCGGTGAGGGCATCGATGGCATTCTGGCGCTGGCCCGATCCCGGGTTACCGATGTTGACCCTTTTGCCCTTGAGATCCATTATGTTTTTAATGCCGGCATCTTCGGCAGCCACCAGCGTAATCGCTTCCGGATGAATGGTAAACACGGCTCTCAAATCTTTTTGGGGCCCCTTGTCTTTCCATTCCGCCAGTCCTTTGTAGGCCTGATACTGACGATCCGATTGAACGACACCGAATTCGAGATCGCCGGCCATAACGGCATTGACGTTGAACACGGAGCCGCCGGTGGATTCCACGGTGGCCCGGATACCGTATTCTTTGCGTTTCATGTTCACCATCTTGGCAATGGCTCCGCCGGTGGGATAATAAACGCCGGTAATACCGCCGGTTCCGATCGTCACAAAAGTAGTTTTGGCGTCAGCCGCACTCTCCAACGGTCCTGTTCCCATCAGAACGGTCAGTCCGAAAATCAATGCTGCAACAAGTATTAGGGTCCTTTTCATATGGAATCTCCTTTCGTGAAATGGTTCAGGTTAAAAACTTCCCGCCAATCTCCGAGTTAACAATCACCTTATCTTTTTCCAGACTCCTTTCTACGATTTATGGGTAACATAACTAAGCCATTAATTTTATTATATTATTTATTCTTTATCAAATCGACCATTATAATGCAACAGATAAAATGAGGCCGTCGGCCGTTGGAGCTTAAAAGGTTTGGGGCAACTTGTGCCCTACATTAGCATCACTATTTAGTTTCCATCCACAAATGGCCTTTTTGCCCAATTTCGGCGTCAATCTGCACCCTTGCTTGGGCGGCGCAGTAAACTACGCCTCCGCGCAAGGACTTGATTTCCTTGAACTTGGGCAAAAATTCTCATTTCTGGATTGGAAACACCATCCGGTGCCCATTATTGTAAAAGACCCTTTGATGGATGGGCACTATTTAACAACTGATTTTTGAATTTTGTGGCCGAGCCTTTTGGCACAATCCGGAATGATGGAAAGCGGTAATCCATCCAGTAAGCGGCATAGCTTCCCTCCCCTGCTGCAAGTCCGCCTTTGGAGGGTCGAAGATCCGCCGGAGGTGTGGGCGGGAGGGATTGAGGGAGAGGGGGGTAAAATGGATCGATTGCCTTTCGGCCGCAAACTTTACGGATACATCCCGGCAAGCGTTTCATAGGTTTGCGCTTCCGCCTCTCTGCCCCGCTTGCGGCAACCGGCGGCATAGATGGCGCACTTCTCCCGCAGGGTGCGGATGGCGGCATCATATTGGGAAACGGCCAGCCGCCGGCTTTCGATGAGGTTGTGCAACGACCGTATGCGGTATCTATCGAGACCCGCTGATCTGGAAAGCTGGTCCGCGTGACCTCCCCGTTTCACGATCAGGGGAGTATCGATCAGATAGACTGGATACCGGCAACTGGTTCTCAGCCATAAATCATAATCTTCGCAAGCCGGCAGGCTTTCATCGAATCCGCCGATGACCTCCAGCAGGGTCTTTTTGAACATTACCGCGGACGGGCTGACCAGGCACAGACTCAGAGAATGCTCGAAAATCATCCCCGAGCGCTTGTGGTGCCGGTTTTTGGGATTTACGCGAACGCCGTTTCGTATCCAGATTTCTTCGGTCTGATTGATAACGGCTGCCGGGTGTTTATCGAAAAATTCGACCTGTCGCGACAATTTTTGCGGAAGCCAGACGTCGTCTGAATCCAGCAATGCGATCAGTTGGCCGTCGGCTTCGGCCATGCCCCGATTACGGGCGGCGCTCACCCCCTGATTGGTTTGCCGCAAAACCATGATGTCGGACGCGAAACCGGCCAGAATCTTCCCGGTGTTGTCGGTGGAGCCGTCATCCACCACGATCAGCTCAAAATCATCGAAATCCTGCTGCAGAACGGATTCGATGGCTTCCCTGAGAATCCAGGCCCTGTTGTAGGTAGGTATGATGACGGAAACCAACGGCGTTCCGGATCTTTTATTGAGGTGTTGCGCTTTTGTCATAATAACCGCCCTATCTCTTGCATCTTCCACTTTCCCCTTTTTCGCATTTCGCATTCCCCCTTTCCGCATTCCATTCATATCATCCTTCCAATCTCATCCAGCTTTGTCTCCAGCCGTTTGGCGGATATCGGAATGGCGGTCTTTAATTCCTGAGCAAATACGGACACTTTGAATTCCTCCAGCATCCAGTAATAGGCTTCGATGGCCTCGCGCTTTTCATGGCTGACCGACGGCGAAAGCGCTTTTAACATCTCATTCAGGCCCACGGTGAATCTTGCAACCTCATGGTGCTTGGATCGATCCTTTTCAAAATCCACCACTGCCCGCCGGGCGCGAATGGCAGCGGCGTTGATGTATCGCGGAAGATGGTCCAAACGCGGAAAATCATAAATCGCGACAAATGTCGGGGGAACCAGGCTTTCAAGTTCCCGGATCAATTCTTCAAAAAAGGATACCGCCATGCTGTTGGCCCCGTTGGCCTGCTGATGCTTGTAAATTCGGGTTCGGGCATCATGGTAGGCTGTCAGAACCGCGAGGATTTTTTCGCGCAACGCCTGTCCGGTGGGAAATATCCTGCCGGCCACGGCATCGGCATGTGTATAAAATCTCTTTTGAGTACGAATATTTTTGGCGAACAGTTCCTGAACGACACGGTCAAACATCTGTTGCCCCAACTTTTTGGCGCCACCGAAATAATCGGCCATAATCCTGGCATTGGGCGGCAGGACCCATTGCCGTTTTAAAAAATTCAGATTTTTGGCGAAATGAAGCGTGTACAGTGTGGCCACGCCCGAACGATGCGTTTGGAGGGCCTCGGTCCGGCGCCGAAACAGACGCAGATGGACACATTTTCCGTTGGAGACATCCTTTTCCAGGGCCGGATAGGCCACCCAGTCGGTCTTCTGCTTGCAGGGGTCGTCGATCAAGTCCGGCAAATCCCCGAAATCCCAGCGGGTGAGACCCTCTCTTTCCCATCTCTTACGCGCCGCTTCAAATTCATCGGAATGCGGTTTTTTACCGGCATCCTGCCGCAGTATGGCGACATCCCTGCCGGAACGAAGTTCCCTGCCGTCCGGTGCCGTGACGGCTATCCGCATTTTCAGGTGGTCCGGCAGTGACTCATGCGGCCAGACCGCAACGGGTATGTCGATCCCAAAACGCCTGAAAATAAAATCTCCCAGGGCAGTGACCAGGGACGTGAGGGTTCGGGGCATTTCACGCACAATGATATCCACCTTATTTTTTACCGGCACAAGTTGCTTGCGGTATGATTTGGGCAGCCCTTTGATCAGGAATTCAATCTTTTCAGGAAACAGGCCGGGAACCAGCCACTCCATGCTTTCCGCTGAAACGGCCGGTGCAACCGCCGAAGGCACCTTGACGGTAACCCCGTCCTCGGCTTTTCCAGGGTCGAAGCGGTAGGAACACTCGAATATCTGGCGATCGATATCCAGGTGGACCGGATAGTCGGCAAGCTCCTTCTCATTCGGTCGATATTGGAGCAGCATCTCCTTTTTCATCCGCAATAACCGATCGCCGTCCTTTTTTTTGAGAAACCTCGCGAAGGTGCGGGTATCATAGATGTCGGGGAGCCGCTCCCGGTAGAATTCGAATATTTGGTGCTCATCGGTGAGGAGGTCCCGGCGCCGAAATCGGTTTTCAAGATCTTCGACCTCATCGATGAGCTGTCTGTTATAGACCATGAAATCGAAAGGCTTTATAACATTACCGTTGACCAGTGCCTCGTGTATGAAAATACTCGCGGCCTCAGATGGATTCACCTTGCCGAACGACACCTTCCTTTCGGAAACGATGATCAGTCCGAAGAGTGAAACCTGCTCCGTGACGACCACCTCCCCCCGGTTTTTCTCCCAATGCGGATCCAGATAGGTCCGCCGGCACAGATCCCCGCCCAACGCTTCCAACCAGCCACTGTCGATATTGGCAACGGTGCGCGCAAAGATCCTGGAGGTCTCCATCATTTCCTCGGCGACAATCCAATTTCTGCCCCGGTTAAACAGTCCTGATCCGGGAAAGATCATCACCTCGCGTCCCTTGCTTGCCCGATATATATTGTGGTCCTTTTTTTGGGCGATATTTGACAAAAACCCGCTTAAAATAGATTTGTGAATCGACTCGAAGTTGGCATTGAATTCGTTTTCCGGCGCTTTTTCCGTTTTCACCTTTTCCCCTGTTTCCACATTCTTGTTTCCGCCTTCCACCTCCCCCCTTCCAGCTTCCGCATTCCCCATCCCATGTTCCCTCAAGATCTCCAAAATCTGGTGGTGGATATCCCGCCACTCCCGCATGCGTATGAAGGACAGAAAGTGCTCCCGACAGAACCGTTTTATTTGGTTGTTGCTTTTGACCGCCTCCAGGTGGTTGTGATAACGGCGCCAGATATTGAGCAGGGTCATGAAATCCGATTGGGGATCCTTAAAAATGGTATGGACGCGGTCGGCCTCCGCGGCTTTCTCCAGGGGCCGTTCGCGGGGGTCTTGGATGCTGAGCGCCGCGGCGAGGACGGCCACTTTCTCGATGCAGCCCTCCTTTTGGGCCTCGATCAGCATGCGCGACAACCTTGGATCCAGGGGAATCCTGGCCATCAGGCGTCCCTTATCAGTCAATACGATCCGCTCCCCCGCCTTTGCTTTGCCAGCCATGCCAACTTGCCCCGCACCGGCCGATCTCTGAGCGCTGATATCTGACCTCTGACCTCCGCCCTCCGTCTTCGGTTCTCTAACTCTATGTCTTCCGCCTTCCGCATTCGGCATTCCGCATTCCGCATTCACAACAGCCCCCAGCTCGAAAAGAAGGTCGAATCCGTCCTGAATGCTTTTGAAATCCGGCTGATCGATAAAGGGAAACTCGGAGATGTCACCGAGATGCAGGGATATCATCCGCAATATAACTTCGGCCAGATTGGTGCGCAGAATCTCGGGGGGTGTAAACTGGGGACGCGTATTATAGTCTTCCTCTGAATAAAGTCGAATACAAATACCGTTTTGCACTCGACCGCAGCGTCCCTTGCGCTGATCGCAACTGCTTTTGGAAATCGGCACCACCGGCAGGGAGGTTGTCCGGGTTCGGGGAGAATAGCGTGAAATTCGCGCCAGACCCGAGTCGATCACGTATTTTATGCCTGGGATGGTAATCGAGGTTTCCGCGACATTGGTCGCGACGATGATCTTCCGTTCGGATCCACGGTCAAACACCCTGAATTGTTCGGCTGCGGTCAATCGGGCATATAAGGGCAATACCCGGGCGTGTCGGGGATTTTCAGCTTCGATGAGTTCACAGGTTTCGCGGATGTCTTGCTCGGTGGGCATGAACACCAGCATGTCTCCGGAGCGACTTTGACGTAAAACCCGCGTGACGGCCTGACATGCCAGTTCCACATGGGTCAGGTCGTCGTTTCGGTCCGGATCCGCCACCAGCCGCGGATATTGAAGTTCGACCGGATACATCCGACCGGAAACCTCGATAATCGGGGCATCACCAAACGCTTTGGAGAACTTTTGCGTGTCGATGGTTGCCGAGGTGACGATCAGTTTCAGATCCTCTCTTTTTCTGACCAGAGTTTGCAGAATCCCCAAAATGAAGTCGATATTCAGGCTGCGTTCATGGGCTTCATCGACGATGATGGTATCATAGGCGCCCAGAGAAGGATCTCCCTGGGTTTCGGCCAGCAGGATGCCGTCGGTCATCATCTTGATATAAGCATCCCTGTCCGTGCGGTCCCGGAAGCGGATTTTATAACCGACGGCCTTGCCGGGTGCCTGGCCCAACTCTTCGGCAATACGACGGGCAACCGTGGTAGCGGCGATGCGCCGCGGCTGGGTGCAGCCGATCAGGCCATCGATTCCCCGGCCGGCGGCCAGGCATAATTGGGGCAGCTGGGTGGTTTTCCCGGAGCCCGTGTCACCGGAAACCACGATAACCGGATGCCGGGCGATGGCCCTTATGATTTCGTCTTTTCTAGCGTAAATCGGCAGTTCCCGGTTGAAATTCAGGGCGGGACAATTTTCCCGGCGGTGGTTTCTCCTCACGACGGATGCCTGCAGGCGGTTTTCGAGCCTCTGGATTCTGGCGTCGAGCTTTTTACCCGACCCGATTTTCCCGGACTTTCGCTTGAGCAAGGTGATCTCGCGCCGGGCAGCCAACCGGTCGGCGGCCATGACCAGCGGCAAAAGGGACTCGATATCTGTTGTAAATTTTGAAAATGGTTTCAATTTTTCGCTTTTTGAATCTTTTACGACCCTGTTTATCGATAATGACATGATATTATAATTGAAAATTATTTGACATTGGCCTATTAAAATATCGATAAATGTGCCAAAAATCAAGGCATGCGAATTTGAAAGGAGGATCCATGAAGTTTGTCATCATCGGAGCAGATGCCGCCGGCATGAGTGCCGCCAGCCGCGCCAGACGAAACCTGCCGGAAATGGAAATCACGGTCCTGGAAAAAACCCTGGATGTGTCTTACAGTGCCTGAGGCATCCCCTACAATCTGGCGGTGCCGGAAAGGGATATTGAAGATCTGGTCGTGCGAACTGCCCGGGTATTTCGCGAAAAACAGGACATTAATGTGCTCACCGGCCATCGCGCCGAAAAAATCGATCCGGCCGGGCAAATGGTATGCGGGACGGCTTTGGATGGAAACCGTTTCGAATTGGCTTACGACAATTTAATGATCGCCACCGGATGCTCGGCCGTCCTGCCGGACCTACCCGGATTTGACCTGCCGGGGGTTTCGGTAGTCAAAACCCTCCAGGATGCTCGCAAAATAAAAAGATTTCTGGAAAATAAAGGGGGCAAAAGAGTCGTCATCATCGGAATGGGTTACATAGCGCTCGAAATGTGCGAATCCCTGGTGAGGCAGAATATAGCGGTGGACATGGTCAAGCCGCATCCGGTTTTCATGCCCTGGCTGGCGCCCCCCATGGCGGATTTCGTCAGGAAAGGAATCGAAGCCCGCGGTGTCGGCGTGTATAGCGGCCACACAGTGGAGCGGATCGAAAGCACCGGGGGCGGCCTGAAAGTCATCTGCCCGGATTTGTCACTCACCGGCGATCTGGTGCTGGTCGCGGTGGGGGTCAACCCCTGTAGCCGGATTGCTGAAATCGCAGGTCTTGAATTGGGGGTCAAGCAATCCATCGCGGTGGATCGCAATTTGCGCACTTCCGATAAAAACATCTACGCCGCTGGAGACTGCGCGGATGCCTATCACGTGGTGACCGGGGAAAAAACCTGGATTCCGCTTGCTTTGCGGGCCAACCGGGCCGGTTGGGCTGTCGCGGACAACGTTTGCGGCAAGCAGATCGCTCTTGACGGCGTCGCCGGCACAGCCGTGTTCCGTGTGTTGGATTTCGAGGTGGCCCGCACCGGCCTGAGTGCCGCCGAAGCCGAAAGATTCGGTTTCGAACCCGTTGAGAACATGATCAGCACGCGCTCCAGGGCGCACGCGCATCCGGGCAGCTCAAACATCATGGTAAATATGATCGGAGATAAAAAATCGGGGCGCCTGCTGGGTGCGCAAATGGTGGGGACCGAAGGGGTGGCCCATCGCATCAACGGTCCGGCCGTGGCCTTGCATAGCCGGATGACGGTGGCGCAATACAGCCAGACCGATCTGGCCTACGCGCCGCCTTTCGGCCCTACCTGGGATCCGACCCTGACGGCGGCCAACCAGCTGCTGAAAAAGATGTAAGAAATGGGTTGCGAGGGGACCTTGGAGAGGCTCAAGGCTGAAAGCTCAACGCGAAAAAGTTACAACCACGATCACAACGATACTAACGATCCAAATTTCTCCCATTAAATTCTCGTTTCCATTGTTTAACTGGGACGACCAGCACCTGCAGGAGCATAATATGAAAACCTACCGCAAGGAATTGTGGTTTGAAGTGCCGACCCGGCGTGCTTTCATCAACATAACGCCGGAGGTCGAAAGATGTCTGAAAGAAAGCGGGATCAAAGAGGGGCTTGTGCTTTGCAACGCGATGCATATAACAGCCTCGGTCTTTATCAACGACGATGAATCCGGGCTGCATCACGATTACGATGTCTGGCTGGAAAAAATCGCTCCCCACGAACCGGTTTCCGCCTACCGGCACAATGTCGGCGAGGACAACGCCGACGCGCACATGAAACGACAGGTGATGGGACGCGAAGTCGTGGTTGCCGTCACCGAAGGCAGGCTCGATTTCGGCACCTGGGAGCAGATTTTTTACGGCGAATTCGACGGCCGCCGCCGCAAACGGGTGCTGGTTAAAATAATTGGTGACTAGACTTCTTACTGGTATGATATCGCCCAATGGGACTTGGCAGGATAGTTTGTGATGGTGACCATTTTTATAAGCGTTGCTATCATCGGCTTCAAACAGGCGCCTATTCATCCTCGAGCTGCCTTAAGACGCGGATCCATTATCACAAAGCCGCCTCCAAGCCATAAAAACCGGACGGTTCCAGACCCATTGGGGCCTCACGATTCTTTTTTGCACGTCCTTGCAACTTCAAATATTTCTGCGGGTATCTTGAGTTTTTTCGGAATTTGTTATGAAGGTAAAATGCATGCGTATTTGTCGAACCGATCAATCCGACTGCCGTGTCGCGGCTTCCCCTGTCATTATGAAATTGTTTTCCCAAAACTATCTACTATTTTTCATAGCTTATAGATCCAGTGGCATTCTATTTTTAATCCAAGTATCTATAATTATTTATAATTATATTTCATGTCCGAGTCTGGCACATCTGTTGCAACTTCCAATGTTCAGTCCCCATTTGAATAAATGTTACAGACAACATGGAGAAATATAATTATGCGTAAAGCTGAATATAGATGCAATCATTGCATGATCGTTGAATCCAAATGGCTGATGAGCAACGATCGGGCGTCCGATCACATCATATGCCCGAAATGCGGTCTGGAATCCGAAAAAATCGGCGGCGGAGACATTTCCGGATCTCAATATTTTGCCCTTGACGATCTGCTTAGAACTGAAGGCAAGGTATCCGGACTTTAATAAAGCCCAAGGCCCACATTCGCTTTGACCATACCGGAACCGAAGCAGCAGAATGCCGCTGTCGAGATTGCGAAGGTTCTCACGCGGGCACGACAGATCCCGGTTGAGATTTATGACCGGTTGAGATTTATGAAAGGAAACCGCAAAGTTCCAGCAAATTGAAGCGGATGGCAAGCCCGTTGCCGTCTTGACAATATCCCCCCCCCCAGAATTTCAACCCCTGATTCCGATTTCCTCTCCATTGCAAGCTTACAAAATCATGAGCGTTCCTTCAATTGACTGCGGCGATTAATGAACTACTTTATGACGTGGTTGAACACACAGTTGTCACTACCGCCAGCTCACGAAAAGGGGGATCTTATGAACAAAGCCATCAGAATTTACGAAATCGGCGGGCCCGAAGTTTTGCGTTGGGAGGATTTTGATCCCGGCACGCCCGGGACGGGTCAAGCGCTGGTGCGCCACGAGGCCGTCGGTTTGAATTTCATCGACGTTTATCACCGTACGGGGCTATATCCTTTGCCGTCTCTGCCGGCCGTTCCGGGACTTGAAGGTGCTGGTATTGTAGAAGAAATTGGTGAAGGCGTCTCCGAGGTCGCAGTCGGCGACCGGGTGGCCTATGCCGGCATTCCACCCGGCGCTTACGCCGAAGTTCGCACGATTCCGGCCAACCGACTGATCAAGCTTCCTGATGATATACCCACCCGCCAGGCCGCCGCCATGATGCTGCAGGGTATGACCGCGCGCTATCTGCTGAAGGGTTGCTATAAGGTTAAACGGGGCGATGTGATCTTGATCCATGCCGCTGCCGGCGGTGTCGGATCGATCGTCTGCCAGTGGGCCAAACATTTGGGCGCAACGGTGATCGGCACGGCCGGTTCGGTGGAAAAAGCCGAAATTGCCCGTGCCAACGGTTGTGATCATCCCATTTTATACAACGAGAAGGATTTCGCCGCCAAAACGCAGGAAATCACCGATGGCAGGGGAGTGGACGTGGTCTATGACTCCGTGGGCCAGGCAACTTTCATGAAATCCTTGGATTGTTTGCGTCCGCTGGGTACGATGGTCTCCTTCGGGCAAGCGTCCGGGCCGGTTCCTCCTTTGGAACTCTCCGTATTGTCGGCCAAGGGATCGCTATTTCTGACCCGGCCGACATTGATGACCTACACCGCCAAACGGGAAGATCTGCTGGAACACGCCCGGGACCTGTTCGATGTAGTTTCGACCGGTGCTGTCAAAATCGAAGTTAATCAGACCTATCCGCTTGCGGAAGCTGCAAAGGCCCATCGTGACCTGCAAGCACGCAAAACCACCGGGTCCACAATTTTAACGGTCCCGTAAAATGAAAATACAGATTTTGGTACCAGATCAAGGTGGGGAATCAATTTAACCCGCAGGCATACTTAATTAAAATGAATTCGTTGACATCCGGTGGCAGTTCTGGCATAAAGTCTAATTGATCTTGTTTTTTCTATATTAAATCGATAGAGATCATACGTATTGCGTCCATCCCTGCCTTCCGGCGGCGGATAGTCCGAAAAGGTTTTGCAGCGCAGTTATGTTCATTAGTAAGGAAAATAATCAACGGAGGTTTAACATCATATGACGGACGGAGTAATCAAAATCAGTGCCCCTGAAAAAGGCAAATTCATCGACAAGGTCAAGGAAATTCTGCCGGATGGCGGGAACTTGAACCTCTGTCTGACATGCGGCGCCTGTTCATCCGGATGCCCGGCAACCGGTCTGGAAGGCATGGACCCGCGAAAATTTTTGCGCATGGCGGCCCTCGGTCTGGATGAGGAAATCCTGAATTCGGATTGGGCCTGGATGTGCACGCTGTGTATGCGATGTATTTATGTCTGTCCGATGAAAATAGACATACCGCAGCTGGTATTCAATGTGAGAAAAAGCAGGCCCCGGGAAGATCGACCCAAAGGCATTCTGGGCTCCTGTGACATGGCTCTCAAAAGCGATACCTGCAGTGCCATGGGCGCTTCTGAAGAAGATTTCAAATTCGTGGTGGAGGATGTTCTCGAGGAGGTCAAAGAGCTTCAGCCCGGTTTTGAAAACCTTCAAGCTCCCATCAATAAACAGGGCGCCGAATATTTTCTGAATCAGAATTCCCGTGAACCGGTGACCGAACCGGATGAAATGGTGCCTCTGTGGAAAATTCTTCACACGGTCGGATGTGACTGGACATACAGTACCAAAGGTTGGGCAGCCGAAAATTATTGCTTGTTCATGGCCGACCTCGATAATTGGGAGAAAATCGTGCGGATAAAAGCCAAAGCCGTGGATGATTTGGGTTGCAAGTACTGGCTCAATACGGAGTGAGGGCACGAAATGTTCGCAGTCCGGGTCGGACTGCAGAAGTTCAACATCCCTCACAATTTCGAAATTGAAAGCATCATCACCCTGTATGCCCGCTGGATCCGGGACGGTAAACTCAATGTCAATTCCGACTGGAACCGGGAGCGCAAAATCAAATTCACGATCCAGGATCCCTGCCAGCTGGTCCGCAAGACCTTTGGCGAACCGATGGCCGATGATCTGCGGTTCGTCACCAAATCCGTGGTCGGAGAAGAAAATTTTATCGATATGACGCCGAACCGCTCCAATAACTATTGCTGCGGCGGGGGCGGCGGATTTCTTCAAAACGGGATGCCTGAAGCCCGACGGGCATTCGGAAAGCTAAAGGCCCAACAGATAATGGATACGGGCGCCTCCTATTGCATAACCCCCTGCCACAATTGCCACTCACAAATCCATGATTTGAGTGAGCATTACGAAGGCGGTTGGCATAATGTTCATCTGTGGACGCTGATCTGCCTGTCCATGGGTATTCTGGGGGAAAACGAACGCGAATATCTGGGCGACGATCTGAAAGATGTGGATGTTCTGTATTCCAGAGAAGAGGAATAACTCGAATTCAGGAATTCAGGAATTAGAGGCCCTTCGGCCGTTGAGGTTGGAGGCAGGAACAGCTCGAAGCTCAAAGCGAAAAACATGTCCTTCGGCACCCTTAATCCCTAATAATCGATTTTAATTCTTCAGCGTGATGCCAATTGGGTATCATATTTATTACATGCGAGTTTCCGCCCTTTCACAATCTCGGAAAAAAGCAAACAAAAAAACCCGCCGGTTACGCAGACGGGTTTTTCCTTGATTGCCGATTTTCGAATGATAATCTTTTTGTTTCGGCTTCTTTGCACCGAACTTAAAACTCAACCTCTAACGCAGAGGGTTAATCGCTTTTGCTTTAAGCCTTCACCTTTCAGCTTTGAGCTTTCCCTATGCCCCCTGCTCTATGCTTTGAACCCTTCGCCCCAGCATTAGGCCGCAAGTCCATCGGCAGGCTTGGACAGTTTCACCGCACAGACCTTATACTCCGGAATGCCGGAAACAGGATCCAGCGCCGCGTTCGTCAACCGGTTGGCGGCCGCCACTGCATAGTGAAAGGGGATGAATACCGTTCCCGAAACCGCTTTGCCGGAAACCTTGATTTTGGCCTGAATTTTCCCCCTGCGGCTGGCGATGTCCACGACAGCCCCATCATTCATATTGAATTTTTCAGCATCCTGCGGGGAAATTTCCACGAAACACTCCGGAGCGATCTCGTTCAATCCTCCGCTTTTCATGGTCATCGTACCCGTGTGGTACTGATAAAGCAGGCGCCCGGTGGTCAGGTACAGGGGGTATTCCGCGCTGGTATTTTCGGCCGGCGGCACATAGTCAATCGCGTGGAAGGTGCCCTTGCCCTTGGAGAACTGATCCCGGTGAAGTACAGGTGTTCCAGGGTGCTCGGGGGTCGGTGCCGGCCAGTGGATACCTTCATATTCGATTCGGTCGTAGCTGATACCGCCATAGGATGGGGTCAAGCGGCATATTTCTTCCATGATCTGCCGACTGTTCTCATAACTCAGCGGATAGCCCATTCTGGTGGCGATTTCGCAGGTGATCCTCCAATCGTCCCAAGCATCCCCTGGCGGTTCGACGGCCTTTCGCACCCGCTGCACACGGCGTTCCGTGTTTGAAAACGTACCGTCTTTTTCGGCAAAGCATGCCGACGGCAGCACCACATCCGCCATCCTGGCGGTTTCGGTCAAAAAGATATCCTGCACAACCATAAAATCCAGATTTTTAAGGCTTTTTTCACAATGATTCAGATCCGGATCGGACACCAACGGATTTTCGCCGATGATATAAAGGGCTTTGAGTTTACCCTCATGGGCAGCCGGGATCATGTCGGTCACCTTCATTCCGGGTTGGTCCGGCAGGTGGTCGACATTCCAGGCCTCGGCCATTTTCTGGCGCGCCGCCGGATCAATGACCTTCTGATAACCTGAGTAGACATCGGGCAGACCCCCCATGTCGCAGGCTCCCTGGACATTGTTCTGGCCCCGCAACGGGTTGACGCCGCCGCCCTCGATACCGAGGTTGCCACAAAGCATCGCCAGGTTTGCCAGAGATTTTACATTGTCCGTACCGGTGGTATGCTGGGTGATTCCCATGCAATAAAGAATGCTGCCGCGCCGACCGCCGGCATAAAGCCGCGCGGCTTCGACAAGCTCCCCGGCAGGAATTCCGGTGATCTGTTCGGCATATTCAGGGGTGAATTTTTCGACGATCTTTTTGAGGTCCTCAAATCCCTCGGTGCGGCCGGCCACATAGGGCGCATCGTGCAGGTTTTCCTTGATGATGACATGCATCATCGCGTTGATCCAGGCCACATCGGTCCCCAGATTCTGTCGCAACCATTTATCCGCAAAGCGGGCAATTTTGATCCGCCTCGGATCGACAACGATCAGTTTGGTTCCTTTTTGAGTTACCGCCCGCTTGACGAAGCTGGAAAGCACCGGATGGTTTTCGGTGGTATTGGATCCCGTGATGAGTATCACGTCCGCCTTTTCAATGCAGCCGATGGTATTGGTCATGGCACCACTTCCAAACGCTGCGGCCAGACCGGCCACAGTGGAAGAATGTCAGAGACGGGCGCAATGATCGACGCTGTTGGTTTGGAGCACCGCCCGGGCAAACTTCTGGGCGATGTAATTCTCCTCATTGGTGATTCTGGCGGAGGTCAGCACCGCCATACTGTCCGGTCCGTGCTCGGCTTTAATCTCACCCAGACGCCGGGCGACCCGATCGAGGGCCTCGTCCCAGGAAGCTTCCCTGAACTCACCGTTTTCCCTGATCAACGGGCTGGTCAGGCGATCGGGGGAATTAACAAAATCATAACCGAAGCGGCCCTTGACACAGAGACTGCCGTAATTGGGAGCGACTTCTTCGATACCGCTGGTCTTTACAATCCGGTTGTCTTTTACATGCAGATAAAGCTGACAGCCGACACCGCAATATGTGCAGGTAGTGGCCACCTTCCGGGTTTCCCAGGCACGTACCTGGTAGCGCGCATTTTTTTCAACCAGGGCTCCCACCGGGCAGGCCTGCACGCATTCGCCACAGAATACACAATCGGAATCCCGATACGGGCGGTCTCCGGCTGCGATGATCTTAGTGTCCGCGCCGCGATAGCCGAAGTGGATCGCCTTGTTAACCTGGACTTCATTACAGGCCTGGACGCACCGGCCGCACTGGATACAGCGTGAAAAATCCCGCACGATAAAGGGATTGACCGTTTCTATCGGGTACTGGGTGGCGGTGGGTTCGAAGCGATCCGCAGTTACCTGGTAGCGGAAGGCCAGGTCCTGCAGCTTGCAGTCCCCCCACACCGGACAAAGTTCGGCGGTGTCTTCGGTCTGTTGGGCCCTGATTTGAAATTCGGTCCAGTTGTTTCCGGCAGACCCGCTCACGGCACAGTTGTGGTTGCCGGATGAGAGCAACAGCTGAATGACCATCCGCCGGGCTGCAATCACCTTGGTGGACTCGGTGCGAACCACCATATTGCCGGCCGCCGGCGCCGCACAGGACGCCACCAGGCTGCGGGCGCCTTCGACTTCCACCACACAAACCCGGCAGGCGCCGGTGGGAGTCGCCCCTTTCAAATGACACAAGGTGGGGATGTCGATGCTGTTGCGCTGCGCGACTGAGAGAATGGTTTCTCCGGGTTCGAAGGAAAACTCATTGCCATTGATAATGATGATGTTTTGAGGGGCCATATGGGTGCGTGCACTCCTTATAAATTGCTCGTGTTTCAATCCCCTGAACGATGGTTGATCTTCTCAGGGGGAATCGAGCTTCAGGCAGGGAATCGATAAATATCTCAAATTTTGGTAATAGGTCTTATTTATTATTTTATTCGATGCTTATACCCTATGTACCCGCATTTGTCAATTCAGTTCCCTCCCGCTTCCATTCCACCTGCCATCGTCCGCATACCGGATCCTGCTGCCCCGTTCATCTGCCTCCGGACCCTCATTTGATTTTTCCGATCCTCCATTGCAAATTGAACATCCGTTTTCCCCAGGCGAACCTGGAAACCAAAGGCAGGCAATACAGCCAGACTGCGCTGATCGCGCCGATAAAGTCCGCCAGCACATCCGCCGGATCGGCGGAACGGAAAGGGACGAAAGACTGATGGATCTCGTCGCTGATCCCGTAAAGGGTGGTTGAAACCACCGCGAGCAGCATCAGCAAACGGCGATTGTCCTTGATGGTCTCCAGGGTTTGATAGGCTCGGACAAACAAGACCGCCAGGATGCCATAACCGACAAAATGGAGCACTTTATCGACATATGGAAATGAGGGAATCTGTTTGGGGGAAGGATTGCAGGACTGAAAATAAATCAACCCGCAATAACAAATCAGGGGCAGCCAGGACCACAGGAAGTGCTTTGCTTTGATGGACATAGATTTAAACTATCGGTTGCTTTCAAGACCGGATGAACAAAGGCAGCGAGACGGCATTGCTCGGTTTATCGACAATCTCCTGCCAATAGCCTTTGGCGAATGTGTTAAAGCCCCGTTGTCGGCCGTCTTCTGCCGAACGAAACTTCGCACGGTGCATTTTTGGTCACATGTTTTTTTAACTTTCCAAACCATCCATATTTATCCCGTTAAACCTTCGTTGCCCTTGTTTAACTGGGACGATCTAACCCATCTCCACTGATAGCGATCGTTTGCGGATCAAAGAGAGCACCGTATTTATGAAGGTATCCTGGGAAACGCCGTATTTGACCTCACCGTCAAGGGTTCTCACCGAAAGGGTGGAAGCTTCCTTCTCCCGGCCGCCGACGGTGACAATCAGCGGAATGTATTGCAGCTGGGCCTCCCGCACTTTCTTGTTCAGGCTTTCCGTCCGGTTGTCGACCTCGGCGCGCAGCCCGGCCTTTTTCAGCTTTGCCAGCACCTCTTCGGCATAGGGCGTCAGCTCATCGTTGATCGGCAGGATGATAGCTTGCAGCGGTGCCAGCCACACCGGAAACTTTCCGGCGAAATGTTCGATCAGAATTCCCAGGAACCGTTCAATCGACCCGAATACCGTACGGTGAATCATGATGGGACGATGCTTTTCATTGTCTTTGGCGATGTAATGCAGATCGAATCTTTCCGGAAAGTTCATGTCCAGCTGAATCGTGCCGCACTGCCAGGTACGGTTCAGGGCATCCCGGATATGAAGGTCGATTTTGGGCCCGTAAAAGGCACCGTCCCCCTCGTTTAGCTGGTAGTCCTGGCCATAAGCGTCCAGCGCTGCCGCCAGCCCATTGGTCGCGGTTTCCCACTGTTCGTCGGTGCCGATGGATTTTTCCGGCCGGGTGGAAAGCTCCAGATAAAATCCCAGTCCGAAAGTGCTGTACATGCGTTGCGACAGGTTGAGAACACCCAGGATTTCATCTTTGATTTGATGCGGCATCATGTACAGATGCGCATCATCCTGATGAAAAGCCCTTACCCGGAAAAGCCCGGACAGAACCCCGCTCATTTCGTGCCGATGCACCAACCCGATTTCAGCCACCCGCAGGGGCAACTCCCGATAGGAATGCGGTCTGCTGCCGAACAGCAGCATTCCGCCGGGGCAGTTCATCGGCTTTATGGCATACTCGATCTCATCGATTGCCGAGGTGTACATATTTTCGCGGTAATTTTCCCAATGTCCGGATTGCTCCCACAACGATCGGTTGAGCATGATCGGGGTTTTGGTTTCCACGTAGCCGGCCTCACGATGCTCAAAGCGCCAGTATTCCAGCAGGGCATTCCAGATCTCCATCCCTTTGGGATGAAAAAACGGCATCCCAAGGGCCTCTTCGTGAAAGCTGAAAAGATCCAGTGCCTGGCCGATTTTACGGTGGTTTCTTTTTTTGGCTTCTTCCAGAAACGTCAGGTAGTCATTCAGATCCTTTTTGTCGTAAAAAGCGGTGCCATAGATCCGTTGAAGCTGTGCTCTGGAGGGATCCGCCCGCCAGTAGGCGCCCGAAACCTTGAGCAGTTTGATGTTCTTGACGAACCCGGTGTGGGGAACGTGGGGTCCACGACACAGATCGGTGAATTCACCCTGCTCGTAAAAAGAAATGGACCCGTCTTCCAGACCTGAAATCATTTCCAGTTTGTAAGGCTCGTCTTTATAGAACTTCATGGCTTCGCCTTTGGAAACGACCTTCCGCCGGATCGGCAGTTTCTCCTTGATAATTTTCTTCATTTCAGTTTCTATTTTCGGAAAGTCTTCTTCCGAAATGGGCGCCATGTCGATGTCATAGTAGAACTGATTTTCAACCGCCGGACCGATCGTCAGTTTGGCATCCTGATGAAGGCGCAAAATGGCCTGAGCCATGACATGCGCTGCGCTGTGGCGCAGGATATCAAGCGCCTCCGGTTCCTTGGGGGTAATAAATCTGACCCGGCTGTCGGAATCAATGACCGTATCCAGATCAACCAGTTTATCGTCCAGCTCCATTGCCACGCAGTTGCGGGCGAACCCGTCGGAGATGCTTTTGGCGACCTCGCTGCCGCTCAAAGAATTTTCAAAAGACTTTATGTTGCCGTCTGGAAATGCTATGTTCACCATTGTGTGCTCGCTGTCGTAAATAGGCGTTGGCGTTTCCATTGGCTGATTTTCATAGAAAAAGCTCCATACTCAGCGCAATCCGGAAATTTAAACGCTCGATAAAAAGTTAAAATAATTTTACTACTATTCGGCCTGTCCGACAATTAAAGATTTAACCGTGCGGGAAACTTGTCAACCAGCAGGAAATATTCCGCAATAAATCAAAACATAACGGTAACTGCTACCTAAAAGATTTTGGCAAAAGTTTCCGGCTTGTTACGCAGCCATCGCTTTTGGATTTAGAGGCAATTTGCCGTCAAACGCATCAGGTTATGCAAATTAGGAGAAACGATGCCGACGGTCAAGGAAAAAAATGAACGCAACCTCCGGTAGCTTGTGTGAAATCATCAAAACCCGCAGCCAGCTTGAAAACTTTATTGAAAGAATCGAAAACGAGCGGGCCGTAGGTGTGGATCTGGAAGCGGATTCCATGTACCATTTCAAGGAAAAGGTATGCCTGGTCCAGATGTCTTCTCAAACGGTTCAAGCGATAATCGACCCGCTGTCCGTCGAAGACCTATCGCCGCTCAAACCGATTTTTAAACGGCGCGATGTTCGCAAAATCCTTCACGGCGCCGACTATGATGTTCGGTCCTTGTATCGTGACTTTGGGATCACGATAAACAATCTATTCGATACCGAATTGGCAGGCCGGTTTCTGGGCTTTGCGGAAACCGGCCTGGAGGCTATTCTCAATAAAAAATTTGGTGTTGCACTCGACAAGAAATTTCAGCGCAAAGACTGGTCCAGGCGCCCACTGCCTCCCGAAATGCTCGCCTATGCCGCTGAAGATGTCAGATACCTGTTGCCCCTGGCCGAAAGTCTGATTGGCGAACTAGAGGAAAAAAACCGCCTGCCGTGGGTGCACGAAGAATGCGAATACCTGAGCCGGGTCCGCGCCGTATGCCCGGACGATCAAACGCTGTATCTGAATTTCAAGGGCGCCGGCAAACTGGATCCTCGCAGTCTGGCCGTTCTGGAGGCCCTGCTCCAATTTCGCTGTCGGATAGCGCGCCAAAAAGATAAACCGCTATTCAGGATTTTCAGCAATCAGTCCCTTTTGAAACTGGCCTATAAAAAGCCGCTGAATACCATACAGCTGGAAAAGACCGGGACGCTCAGCCCCCGGCAAATCGACATGTATGGCCACAAATTAATCGCGGCGATCCAGGAATCACTGGAGATTCCCGACGGGGGGCTATCGGTGTATCCCCGCAAAAAGGCGCCCCGGATTTCGTTCACGGTAGCCGAACGCGTCAAAGCCCTCAAGAAATGGCGTGACGTACAGGCGCACACGCTTGCCATCGATCCTGCACTGATCTGTACTCGGGCGATGATCAGTGCGATTGCCGTTAAAAGACCTTTGAAAATGATGGAATTGGCCGATATAAAAGAAATGAAAACCTGGCAGCGCAAAGAATTCGGCCGTGAAATAATAACGGTATTGCAGCAAATGCGATAGATAGTTTCCATCCGCAAATGGCCTTTTTCCCCAATTTCGGCGTCAATCCGCGCCCTTGCTTGTGCGGCGTAGTAAACTACGCCTCCGCGCAAAGGACTTGATTTCCTTGAACTTGGGCAAAAATTCTCACTTCTGGATTGGAAACACCATCCGGTGCCCATCTTGTAAAAGACCCTTTGATGGATAGGCACTAGATAGACGCTTGCGTTCGGTCGCTGCCCCTCCGGACTCGCCCGCAATAAAGGCGGCGGGTACGAACCGGCCATTTTACCTGCCTTTCTCCATCCGACAGCGGATGACGGCGTGGAATCCGACCAGGGATGGAACTTAGCTCTTGATTTATCGGCAAAATATACTATATCGGGTTTATAACAGATCCGACCATCGTCACAAAGGCATATGGTCGATATCCGCTTACCTACTGAAGGAGGAAGTGATGGAGCTAACGATCGCAACCAGTGATACCTCAAAATCGAAACCGGACGATACCGCCCTGGGATTCGGAACGATTTTTACCGACCACATGTTCAGCATGGATTACAAGCCGGACCGAGGGTGGCATTCACCCCGGATTGAACCGTATGCATCGATTCAAATGGACCCGGCTACCATGGTGCTGCATTACGGTCAGGGAGTTTTTGAAGGACTCAAGGCGTATCGGACCGACTCCGGACAGGTTCAGCTATTCCGTCCCCGCGAAAATTTGAAACGGCTGAACCGCTCGAGTCGCCGCATGTGCATCCCCGAGGTCGATGAGGATTTCGTGCTCGACGCGATGAAACAATTGATCGCAACCGAAAGAGATTGGGTGCCCAGTGCGCCGGAAACATCCCTGTATATCCGTCCGACGATTATTGCCATGGATCCTTTTCTTGGGGTCCGCGCTTCTCATACTTATCGTTTCTTTATTATCCTTTCGCCGGTGGGCGCCTACTATCCGGAGGGTTTCAATCCGGTAAAAATTCTGGTTGCCCCCGACTATGTGCGGGCCGTGCGCGGCGGCGTGGGGGAAGCCAAAACCCCCGGGAATTATGCCGCCAGTCTCCTGGCGGGCGAGGACGCCCATAAGGCCGGCTATACCCAGGTGTTGTGGCTGGACGGTGTTCATCAAAAACACATCGAAGAAGTGGGCTCCATGAACATCTTCTTTGTCATCGATGATGAAATCGTCACTCCCGAGTTAAACGGCAGCATCCTGCCCGGGATCACCAGAGATTCGGTCATCGCCCTGGCCCGGAAATGGCATGATAAAATTCGAGAAAAAAAAATCAGCATCGATGAGGTGCTGGAAGCCCATGCTTCCGGAAAGCTGCAGGAGGTATTCGGCTCGGGTACGGCGGCGGTGATTTCCCCGGTGGGAGAATTCAAATATGGCGACAAAGTCATCACCATCGGCGGCGGTGAAGTCGGTCCGGTAGCCAAGAAATACTACAAGGCGCTAACGGATATTCAATATGGGAAGTCCGAGGATCCCATGGGGTGGATCGAGCCGGTGGCGTAAGCGAACGCCCGGAGCCTTCGAATGGCCCTGGCGCCTGTTGCAACTGTATCGCATAATGTGGATATTCATATGAAAAACGCTTGTGGGAGTCATCATCTGCCGGCATTCATTGCCAAAATGAAATCCGCGGGGCTGCCGCCTCCGGTGATCGACACCTTCGTACATTATTATGGCCGGGTAATTGAGGGCGAAACCGGCCTGGTTTCCGACAGGGATATCCGGCCGGTGAGTCCGGATGAAGTCGTGCAATTCGAAAGCATCAGCGACTGCGACACCATTGGTTCCGAAGCACTGCCACAGACGGTAAGTATCGTACTGAACGGAGGTTTGGGGACCAGCATGGGTTTGACCGGTCCCAAATCGCTGATAAAAATCAAAGACGGTGAATCATTTCTGAGTATTATCCTCAAGCAAGCGGAAACGAATGCGGTCACCCTGGCATTCATGAACAGTTTCAACACCCATGAAGAAACACTGGCCGCGATTTCCGTGCTGAAGCCGTCTGAATTTCCCGATATCTTTCAACAACACAAATTCCCTAAAATACTTCGAGAGGATCTGTCACCGGCCGTCTGGCCGCAAAATCCGGAGCTGGAATGGAACCCTCCCGGCCACGGAGATGTTTACACGGCCCTGTGGACCTCCGGCAAGCTGCAAGAGCTGCTGGATAAAGAAATCCATTATGCCTTTATTTCCAATTCCGATAATCTGGGCGCCCATCTGGATGCGTCCCTGCTGGGCTATTTCGTTAGGCACAAATTCGCGTTTATGATGGAAGTGGCAAAAAAAACGCCGGCCGACATTAAAGGCGGCCATGTTGCCTGGCATCGGAACGGTCGCCTGATCCTGCGTGAGACCGCCCAGTGCCCCCAGGAAGAACTCGGCGCATTTAAGGACATCCGCCGTTACCGCTATTTCAATACCAACAACATCTGGATCAATCTGAAAGCGCTGAAAAATCTGTTCGATACCCGCAAAATAATCAACTTGCCGGTGATTCTCAACCCCAAAACATTGGATCCTCGAGATGAAACCAGCCCGCAGGTGTACCAGATTGAATCCGCCATGGGGGCAGCGATTTCCCTTTTCGATAACGCGGCGGCGGTGCAGGTCCCCCGGAGCCGTTTTTATCCCGTCAAAACCTGTAATGACCTTCTGGTCGTACGTTCAGATTGCTTTGTTTTCACCCCAGACCATATTCTGATGATCAATCCCGCCAGAAAAGGAACAAGAAACGACATCGCGAACGTCAAGCTCGATCCTATATATTATGGCCAGATAAACGACCTTGACAAAAGGTTTGCCGAAGGGGTCCCTTCCCTTGTGGCCTGCGATTCGCTCACCATCGAGGGAGATATTCGCTTCGAAAAGGATGTGAAGATCACGGGCGATGTGCGTATCAAAAACACCGGAAAATCCCAGGCGGTCGTCAAAACGGGTACTGTCATCGAGGAAGACCTCGTGCTCCGGGGATAGGTGCAATATCCCGGCGTTTGACAAAATCTCTTAACGCTCGATTTCTTTCCAGTAAAGCACCCCGAGTCTTTCAGCCCGGATTTTTTGCATCCGGATGATGCCGGTGGAAGTGTTCAGGTAGCCCGCCGCGATCTGGTCGTTCATCCTCAAAACAGCCGGTGGTTGGAGGCTGCCCGATATTTTAATACCCGCGGGCGGAATCCCGGCCCCGGCGCCCGCTCCTTCATGATCGATATTCACCTCGTCCTGTCCATCGAGGACACCGTCATCGTTGAGATCCAGTACTGCCGTCGCCGGTTTGCCACCCGTATATGCGTCTAATTCCATCAGAAAAGATGAGCTTTGATCGCTGCAGCGGTCCGCGTCGGGCGTAAAACCAATCACCGTCAGCCTCCCGTCACGCAGCAGGACATCGCTGGTGACGCGCTCACCATCGAGGGGCAGGTCATAGTACCAGCCTGCATGGGTGGTGCCGACGGCCGAAAGATCTGGAAATTTGCGCTCACCGGAGCCATCGGCGTCCGGCTGTGTTTGCCATGCCGGCTGCCCGCCGCTCAGGACCCTCAGATCGCTTTCAACCAGACTGTCTGCTTCGCCGTTTGAAATAAAGGTATACGGTTCGCTGGTTTGTTCCATGAGGGTGACATTGGGCGGCTGATTGGAAAGTCCGGGCCGGGTGAAAGTTCCCAGGTATTCGCGATCGTCATCGTCGCTGTACCCACCGTTTTCCGGGAAATAGATCCGGTCGCCGTAATCCCAGACACCATAAACGCTCTGGGGGCGGGTGTCGGCATAGTCGCTGTTGCCAAGGAGTTTACCGGTACCGAACAGAACCATTAACCCTTGGCCATCCGAATGCAGCATTACCTCCGGTTTGGTGGTTATCGGCTGCTCGGAACCATGAGGCCCGGACGCCTTGAAAAGCGGTTGATCATAGGTTCCGTCGCTGTAAGCCACCTTCCAGCCTGAACTGTTGTTGGCGGTTAAATCGAATTTCCACATATTGCCCTTGAGATCCCCCGCGTACACGAAGTCCACCTTTTGATCCGCATTGACATCCACGGCAATCGGACTGGAAAGCCCGTTTTCCGGCGAAATGCCGGGATTATCCGCGGTAATTTTTCTAATAAGTTCCCCGGTCCCGGGATTGAGCATAAAAAGCACGGCGTTGCCATGGGTGCTGTCATATCCGTTTCCAAAAATAACGATCCAGGATTCTTCCGGGTCGTCGCTGTTGGTCCGTGCCGCCATCGGTTTGCTGAACGAATATCCGCTGTCATTTTCCGACGCCCGATCACCGGCCTTGGGAAACTCCCACAGAACATCGTCGGGTGTCATAAAATCCGGAGTGGATATATCCAGGGCGAAATAGCCTTTGCCGCCCTTTCCCAGACCACCGATCAGCAGCGTGACGGTTTCCGCCGTCCCCAGGATGCCGCTTCCGGTTGCGATCGTCGGTGTGAGATCCACAAAATACTTGTGGCGGTAGTCGGGTTGGACCAGGGCATTGAGGTTGCCATATACCCGGCGGGGCACATAGGCAAAAATTTCTTTGCCGCTTAGCGCCTTCTCACTTTCATTGGCGACTTCAAAGGCATGCAGCATGCCGTCGTTCGCACCCACATAAACGATCCCCTCGTTAAATACGGGGGAAGCATGCACGATATCCCCCAGCCGGCTGGCCCTCGTCCGGTAGCCCTCGACGTTTTCGCCTTTCAAGTAGTGCACAATTTTGCTGAAATCCGGTCCCAGCAACTTCTTTTGTGAATCCGACAGGTGCTTTTCGTCGAAGGGGATACCGGAGATTCCATCATAGCTGAGGATGTTGCGCCGATTCGCGGACGCCATATTCAAGCTGTCGGCGGCGGACCAGGCCGGGGTGTCACTAAGGATGGTCCCGGTATCGGGATCCAGCCGAAAGGCTTTCACATCTCCGCTCCAGTTTTCGGTCTGATAGATGGCCTGAAACAGGTACATGTCATCCTGATTCAAGCCGCTGTCGGTCAGCCTGGTTGCCAGGAGCGGGGCAGACGAACCGGTCCGGTTCAGCACGGTACCGATTCGGTCGGTGAACGTATCCGTCAGCGTCTGCAGATCGCCGGCGTCCAGCAGCTGTCCCCTTCCATTGACGGCGGCATGCACCAGATCCTCGATGGTTTTCTTCGATTTAGCTTCAATGGTGTCCGGCCACGGTGGAACATCGATGAATTCGCCCTCTGCTTTCTCCGCGTTAACGGCATCATTCGCACAATCGGGACCAACGCCGTCGTCGGCCGATTTCAGACCGCCAATCCCGCCGAAAGCCAATCCCAGCGTCACCATATGCTGGTGGACCGCCGTGTCCGAGACACATGGGTGGATCTGTTGGGGACCCAAAACCCGGTCCGGCAGGCCGGCCGCGGCCGGTGCGTCCTGCGCATCCGGAGAGAAATCGTTCTCATAATAGTGCATGGCGACATCAGCCAGGGTTTCGGACAGGGAATCCGCATAGAGCCCGCCGTCATAAAGGCTGTCACCGTCACCGTCGCTGTTGCCGACGGCCAGATCTCTTTTTTCATAGTTGTAATACCCGTCGGTTACCATGAGCGTGAAACTCTGCTGACAGGCTCCGCCGTCGACACGCGAAAAGTACGGCGGAGCGTCGCCATCGGCACTGTCACCCCGATGGTGAATCAGCCTCTTCGAATTCGTTTTGAAATACTCGCCCACATCCTGAAGACCTTCCCTCAACGGGCTGTCGCCGGCGGAATCGCACCCGTAGATGGACTGGAGCAAAACCGATCGTTCGTCACGGAGGACGCCTTGCCGCCAGACGCTTACGGGTTGAAGCGGCACGATGGCCCTGCCGCTCAGGCTGAGCACACCGACTCTGACACCTTCAAGTTTTTGGATCAGCGCGGCAACGGTTCCTTTGGCCACATATTCCCTGCGCCGGTGGTAGGTAAACCAGTTGGCAAAGTTCTGCCGGGCTTCGCCGTAGTCGGCCACCTGGATTCCAGCGGGCGGGACGTTTATCGATTTAACCGTCTTGACCTTTTCCGTCATGCCGCTGCCCTCCACCTGCGTCACCTCGAAATAGTTGATCCTTTCCCGTTCGCCATCGAGTGCAATGAGATAAATTTTACCATTTTTTCCTTCCTGGAAATAATGCGCGTGCCCGACCTCCAGGACGGCCACGGGTACGGCTGCTATCTCGAGGGTTACGGAAAAAGATCTGTCATCGAGATCCAGGCTGTCTGCATTATCCCCGATCGGGTGCAACCGAGGATAATTGGGGTCGGCCGGCGAAAAGCTGCGGTTGCCGAAGCCGGGCCAGGGGGCATAGTTGACCAACGGGTTGTAATAGATGAGATTGTAAGCGTGGCTCCGGGATTTCCAGAGTCGACGGTCATCTTCTCCCATGCAGGCCGCAGCTTCCGCCGGTTTTTGGTCCCGCGGGCAGTCGTAGATATAACCGAAGCCGACGGCGGCATCGCCAGCCGGGTTTGGGAAACACCCTTCTTGATAATCTTTTATCAGAAATTCAAATGCCATGCTCGTGGAGTCGTCCAGCAAAATCATGATATTGGGGGGCGCCGGCTTGATCTGCGGCAATAGAGGTTCATCGGCCAGATCCATCATCGCCCGGGCGTCATTCACCGTCAAAGAAAAAGCCATTGCGATTGCCAGTATCATCAGGATTAGCCGGACGGCCTCGAGGTGCGGTGACCCAGCAGTCGGGATATCCCTTTTACGTTTAAAATTCTGGTGCATGCATCTCCTGTTTAGGGTTCACGAAAGAATTAATTCACAGATTTAGGCGTTAAGGCGCCTATCTGGCAAGGCGCGAACACGCAGGAATATCTGGATATTCCGAGCTTTCGCAACATCTAGGCCAGGCAGGATGCATCAGCGCATAAAATGTGAAGTTATTTTTGAGTGAGCCCTTCGTAGATCTTGGCATATCCTATTTTCAGAATAACCGGTCCCTTGTTTTTGCATCGGCTGTAAATTGAAAATGTATGTCGGGCGGGTCGACTCATGTCCAGGGAACTGCCCGGGGCGACACCATGGTGAACCACCAGATAAGCGGTATTTTGCGAATCGAGCATAGATGGATGTGGAATTACACCTCCCTCTTTGGGTGCTG
Source organism: uncultured delta proteobacterium (assembly GCA_963774425.1). Taxonomy (GTDB): domain Bacteria; phylum Desulfobacterota; class Desulfobacteria; order Desulfobacterales; family JAFDCJ01; genus JAFDCJ01. The sequence continues at coordinate 252,061 of CAVZEZ010000040.1, forward strand.
CCTCCCAGTAAGAAAAGATAGACTGGTCAACGATATGCTCATCCGCCGAACTCATCCACGTGGGCTTCATCGTCAGGGGATTCGGCCCTTCCTCCAACCGGGTGATGGCTTCGATAGCCCCGCCTTCGGCATTGTAGAAACAGCGCTGATGCGCATAATCATTGGCGGATATGCGCAGTTCGGTGCGGGCGGTCCTCGAGGCGGCGACGCTGATCAGCGTCAACAGTGCCAGGATCACGACCGACACAATAATCATCAAAGCACCCTGTTCGTTTTGCAGGATGGCAGCGGGTTTCAACATGGTTTTTTCCTCTTAAAAAATCGATCAAGTTACGCGAATATATAGACTGTACTTTTCCGGCATTCCCGGGTTTTACAACGGTGAATGAATCAAATTGCGGCATAAAACCCGCGTGGCATACGTTCGGCTCACCCATCTGCCCCTGCCGGCCGGTTCCCGGATCTCCAGTGATATTTCAACCGAAAAAATTTCTTCCGGAACATTCGTCTCGTCGCCATATCTACCGAAGTATCTAAAAGTCAGGTCGTTAACATGGTCGATCAGAGATCTGTTTGATCGCGGGTTGCCGTCTTTTTGCCGTATCAGCTGATGATTTTTGTTCAGCAGATAAGCGAAGTCCTCATCTCCCAACAATTCGATTTCACCGCTGCCATTGCGGTCGTTTTGAAAACGTATTTTATGTGCAGTTGCCTCCAATAATCCGACAGGATTTCGGCCGATCGGATTGTAACCGGCCATTCTGATGTCTTGGGCCATGATGTCGATGCCGGCTCGCGTGACCTGCTGAACGCCGGCCGCGACGTTCTGCGTGGTGTATGCCCGATTCAGGGAAATCAGTAAACTGAACATGGCCGCCATGACCATCATCATGATCGCGAGTGCCAAAACCATTTCCGTCAAGGTAAATCCTTTGTTGCCGTTTACCACAGCCAGATACTTCTTTGGCAAACCGATGCAGCCGAATGATTGCTTCTTCATATGCCGTTTCCCCGCGTGAGCGTTCTCAACACCACTGCGCGATGTCGGCCCTGCCGCCGCCAGCTCACTGTCACTTCCAGAATTTTAACTGAATCTGAAAAGGAATCCCGGATGTTGCACTCGCATTTGAAGATGCCGCTCAGACGCTCGGTCTTGAGTTCGTCCCTGCACTGGCTCTGCATTTGTAGGAGAGGCAGGGTTTTGAGGATTTCGATTTTCTCTCTGGCGAGCAGGGTGGCCTGCGTGAGTGTGTTGCCGGCTATGTTGTTGCGGGTTGTCGAAAACACCAGGGTGCCCACGGCAAGAAATCCGATGGTGAAGATGGCGAGGGCGATGAGAACTTCGATGATGGTCCGGCCGCCGGTGCTTTTTACCGCTGAATAAAAGCTTCGATAACTATTCATAAGTAGGATGTATTCCCCAATATTTATTCGGTGCGAATGCGCCCCGTACTGCTGACAATGACTTTTTTGACTTGTCCCCTCGAATTCACGAGACAAACCGTGCCGGCCCCACAAGTGCCGCGGCCCCGAAACCGAGTTTTCTTGCAGCCCGCAACGGAGCCCGGAAATGTCGTTGCCGCAAGATCTATTCTGATTCCTGCGGGCAGCGGGTTTTTCAGCAGAAATTTTTCGCCGGCATCATGCTGACCGATGGTTGCCCCATTATCCCGGAACACTTCATACCGCCGCCCATAAAAATGAACCGCAACCGCTCCGTTCTCATCGATGGCCTGTAATTTCGCAAGCTCGAGATTACCCTTGATATTGTTGACCGCACCGTTCAACCGGGCTTTGTCGAGCCAGCTCAGCATACCGGGGACGGCAAAAGCGGCCGTAATCGCCATCAGAAAAAGGACCACCAGAGCCTCGACCAGGGTAAATCCATGGTTGTTGTTCATCGAATTTCTTCCTCCCTTTATCCCGCGGGTATTGGATCGCCTCGAAATTGAGTAAATTCGTTTCGCTCGCCGTCCGACCGGCAGAGGGATGTCTAAAGCAAAAAGAGTACCAGCGCGCTTCTTATCGAAATTTTATAATAAAATAAGAAGATTGGAATACATATTCGTAGCAGTTGAATATGCGGTGGAAGTCAGTTTAGGAAAAAAAAGTGAGTTATGTGAGTAATACGGGTGAGGAAATTGAATACTGCCGTTTCATATCCATTACACGGGTTGCGGATCTGCCGTTCCGGTACTGCTGCAAAACCGGTTTTGAAAACGCGGCCCTTTTAAGACGAACGTGGAACAGAATCGAGCCGTCCGGCAGTTGTACGCTGGGAGAATTTATGATAATCAAATGCTTCGATCGGAGGAAAAATGTTTTCAGGGATTCAGGAAATACTGGTGTTGGTCCTCATTATTCTGGGGATTCTGTTTTTGCCCAGAATTTTAAACAGAGGGCCGGAAATCCGGCCGGCAATGCGTCGACCACGGCTTGAAATGACCGGAAAAATGCGGATCGCCCTTTCTTTAACCGTGCTCTGGCCGGCGGTGGTGGCCGCTTTTATGCAGCCCTGGCAAAAAGACCTTTATCTTTTTTTGTATATCGCCCTCGGACCGGTGGCGTTGACATGGATGGTTTACTGGGTGATGAACGGATTCAAGAGACGGTAAGTGGTACGGGCACTTTCCCGACCGCAACCCGATTTCCGTCTCTGCGGCGAACCTGGGTCCCATACTTCAGAGACAAGACTGGCAATTCCGTTACGGGTTGATAGGGGAAGATCAGGCGCTTCGCCAAAATAACCAGAGATGGAATCTGCGAATTTTCAGGACTCCGTCGAAACACCTTTCAATCCGATCTCATCCGCCACCTCACGCATACCGGCGATGGTATCGGCAATCATGTCGGTGAGGTCCATTCCCAGCATGGCTGCACCGTTTTCGATGATAGAGCGGTCCACACCGGCGGCAAAACGTTTATCCTTCCATTTCTTTTTCACCGATTTCGGCTTAACATCCATAACACTTTTAGACGGCCGAACCAGCGCGGTCGTGACCACCAACCCCGTCAATTCATCGATGGCATAAAGCACCTTTTCCAGTTCCGTTTCGGGTTTGACATCGACGCAAATGCCCCAACCGTGGCTGACAATCGCCCGTATATATTCTTCCGGCCAGTTGTTTTCAAGCAGTATTTCTTCCGTCTTGATGCAATGTTGATCCGGGTATTGCTCATAATCCAGGTCGTGGACCAGGCCGATAATTCCCCATTTTTCCTCATCTTCTTCACGCTTGCGGGCGAAGTAACGCATCACCCCCTCCACGGCCAGCGCATGCTTGATCAGACTTTCGCTCTTATTGTATTTTTTCAGAAGCGCCAGGGCTTCCTCCCGGGTCGGAATTTTTGGGTTCATTTAAAGCCTCCGGTTTGATTGGGAAAAGATCTATTGCGAATCTGCCTGGATTCGGGACCGTTTTTGATTTGCCGGCCGCGGTTTTCGCTCGCAGGGTTCTCGGACCAGGTCCGGTAATGACCGCACCCGGCGGCGAAATAGCCGGCTTTCGCTTATCCGACCTGACAGGCGGTTCACTCAAAAATGGTCGGTTACCAACGCATTTACTGAGTAACCGGCTGTAAATAAATAAAAACTTCGCAAAATACTATGGCATCACAAAACCTTTTGTCAAGAAAAGACTCGCCGGCTGGGAATTTTTCTTGATCCTTTAGCCTCCGGTAGGTATGCTCGGATATCGGCAAAACTGCTTGATCAGCCACAAAACAGCTGAGAATAATCGAATCACATTGACAAAAGGAGATAAAATGGTCAGCACAGGTCAAAATGTCGAGGAACTAAGCGGATTTGCCATGGAATTTATCAGAAAGGCCGGGGATACGGCCCTGGAGTTTTATGGCAAAGGAAAAGCCAAGTTTAAATTTGATCAAGGGATGGTTATCGAGGCGGATCTCCGTCTGGCGGATTATTTCCAGGAAAGACTGAGTGAGCGCTTTCCAGAACATCATATGTTTAAATACAATGAACTGAATGAAAACTATTCCCACGAAGGAAAACGCTATTTGTGGACATTCGATCCCATCGAGGGTGTAGCAAATTTTCAAGCCGGAATCCCCATCTGGGGCATGTCCTTGGCCCTGCTCGACAATTTCTGGCCGATCCTGGGCGTATTCTACATGCCGGCCACCGGTGATATATTTCATGCCCGCGCCGGACAGAACGCTTTCTGGGGCGAACAAAAAATTAGAATATCCGAACCACCGGCGGTCAATGATGAAAGCGTGCTGTTTACTTTTTCACGTTTCCACCAGCATTACCGTTCCACCTTTCCAGGGAAAATGCGCAATATGGGGTGCGCGTCCGCCCACATCTGCTATGTGGCCATGGGCAGAGCCGACGGCGCGTTGATCGCCAATGAATCCTTTCAGGGTCTGGCGGCCGCCCGGATCATTTTGGAAGCCGCCGGGGGCAAGGTCCGCAACTTTAACGGCGATGATTTTCACCTGAATGAATATCTGGACGGCCAGAAGATCGATGAGCTTCTGTTGGCCGCGGCCCCGGAGACGATCTCGCAGATAAAGGGATGCATCAAACCGCTTCCCTGAAAAACGCTGTAAGTTCACACTTCCGGTCTGAAGACCCGATTGCGGGCCCTGTTTGTGATGTCATCGAGCTTGCCCAAGATTATGATCTGTAAGACACTGATGCGGTGTTGATCCCTTTGCACCCAAAAACGAAGCCCATGGAATTTTCGGAAATACGGTAATTGTTATTACCCCCCGATTTCGGGCAAAATCGATATCCAAATGCCAGATTCCGATCTTGAAATAATATTGCCGGACGATCAGACAATTCTGGTCTGCCCAAAATGTTATACCCATAACCCAGAGGGTTCTAATTTCTGCCTGAACTGCGGCCTTTCACTGCGAACATCCTCGGCCGACAGGAAAAAGTGGCTGTGGCTCTTTGTCTCCGCGGTTCTGTTCATAGCAGGGATGATTTTCTTTCACAGGCACTTATCCAATTCGGAGCCCCGGCAGGCGGTCCGCCGGCCGGCCGTGAGCAGCCAGCCGGCAGCGGTAACGAAACAAGCGGAGGCCCCGGTTACCGGTGAGGAGCCGCCACCGGCTAAAAATGAAGAAATTTCAACTGTGACGTCACCGTTTAAGATCCCACTGGGGGTGATTGTCATCAAGGACATCACCGGCAGGGTCATCAATGAAGTGACGGCTCCCGTTGTGGGCGGCGGCTGGATAGCCTTGCCGAAACAGGTCTGTCTGGGAGGCGCCGACTGGATTCTTAAGGTGGGACCTGACACGGAGGTCTCCATCGTTGGCGGAATTTACAACGATTATGACAAACTGGGCCTATGGCGCATACTGGAAGACCTGACCATCGATGGACCGGAGCTTTCCCCTTGGTCGCCCACCGAACAATTGTACTGGATCTCGGTGGCCCCGGGCAGTGACGCTGAGCCTGTAGAACTGGAAAATTCAACGGAACAGGGCTATTTTACGGAAGGCGCATTGCCGGAGGAATTCATGGAACCCGGGGTTTTGGTGCAGCAGGATCGGGTGGTGGGGTGGACCTTCGGAGCCTCACTTGCCGGCGCTTTTGTCTGGAACGGCGATGCAGGGAGGGATCTCATACCGGAAATTCGCGTGGATGACTTTTACCGGATAACGTTCGCCAACAGCAGAGAGGAGGAGTTTACGCGGGCCCTTGCAATGGGTGCCGATTATACGCTGCTTGAACGTCTGGAGGCCCTTGCCGCCGGATTTAAATATGAGCCCAAGCTATCGCCGGAAGTAACCCCGCCGCATCTACGGAAAGAAAACGTGGTCAAAAACCTGCGAGATCTGATAGCAGAGGCCTTGAAAAACGGGATGGCCAGGGCGGTGACCGGCATTTTCGATGTTCAGATGCTTGTGGAAGCCGGTGATGTGGGCTTGTTGATGGATGTCGGGCAGGCCACCGCGCAGGGATATGGATTCGAAGAGGCTGCCGAACTTTCCCGTAATGTGCTCGCCGACCTGACAACGGTCGACGAGTCGGATGAGGAACTCCTCAAACCGTATTTTTCCGGGCTCTATCAAAACTGGATCGCCGCTTCTCTGAAAAATGGAAATCTGCAGGATGCCTGGCGGGCGTATCGACTTGCGAGCCGGGAATTTCCCGACAGTGCCGAGATTCATTTAATGGGAGTTGAGCTTGCGCTGGCGGAAAACAACTGGTCTGAGGCTGAAGAACTGCTGGCAATGCGAGATTACCCGGCATCCCTGGATGACAAAGTCAAAAATATTCAAAACCGGATTTCGGAACTGAAAGGCCGGGAAGGTAAAATTGTCATCAATTTCGTCCCCGGCACCCGGCAAATACCGTTAAACGCCGTCCTGAACCGGGATCTGGATCAACAATTTATCGTAGACACCGGCGCCTCCCTGGTGACCATACCGCGGGCAACCGCCGAGGTACTCGGATTGACCGTGGATGAAAGCAATCCGCTGAGGAAAGTCTATACCGCGGGTGGCGTGCAATACGCGCCTGAGGTTGTATTGGCTTCAATTACGGTTGGCGGCTGGGAAGTCAACAATCTCAAAGCATTGGTCCTGGATCTGCCGAGTCAACCCGAATATGGATTGCTGGGGATGAATTACCTGCACAGGTTTCACATGGATATCAATACGGAAGACGGGGTGCTTTTGCTCGAACCCCGGTAGCTGTTTAAAATTCCTCGATTATTTTTCCCCTTTCTATAAACGCCGCAATTTCCCGCCGGGTATTCACCAGGGTTTGTGTGGCATTTTCCAACCTCATAAATACAGGATCGTCTGCGCCCAAAAGCTTTTTGGATTTTTCAAGCGTTTTCAAGCTGTTTTCCAGATTTTCATTCATTTCGTCCAATATATCTTTGCGCCTTCGATGTCGTTCTCGCTCGCGGGCAATCACCGGCATCAAGCGCTGGATGGAGTATTCAACCAACGCATCCCGCGGTGCATGGTAGCGTTTAGAGGTTTCATCGAGACAGGATAGCGTTTTGCGACTGATCACATAGGTCTTCTGGATGCAGCCGGTTCGATCGAACCGCTCCGATTCCATATCGCGGGCGATCAATCTTAACGACCGCATATCCTCGATCAAATGATCGAAAAGAGATTTTTGCTTGATACCCAAGTGAACCGCGACAATGCTCATAGCCTCGATTGCTTTGGCGGACAATTTGAACGTTGCGCGCACCGATTGGTGGCCTCTGAGGTCTTCGGGCGTCGGTTGCGGTATCACGTCATCATCGGGCCAGGTATCGCCATCATCTTGCATTTATCCAGCCTCCGTGAGGATTTACGAATAATGAATCAGAATTGCATTCGCGCAGGCGCTACATCGTTGCATTACCGTTAAAAACTGACATTAAGAGTAATGCATAAGCTGCATTTTTACCATAAATGGTAGTAAAAGTAAAATTCCGCAACTTCTCCTGCCTGAAATCCTGATGTCACGTTTGACTGCCCTTATAACGGCTTGATTATTTCCCGCGCATTGGGTATCATCCATTCGTATTAAGATAGACCCTTAACCCTATTCAAGGCGGCTTTTCAACACCCACTGCCCATCGGGCCAAAAGGAGGGTTTCAATGAAAGTGCGAATCAACGAACAATGCATGGGGGATCGTAATTGTCACAAGGTTTGTCCGGAAGTTTTTGCATATGACGAGGATCAGCTGCTGGCCATTGTCAAATTTGACGAAATCCCCGAACAATACCACGATAGAGTCCGCCAGGCTGCTGCTGAATGCGTGCCGGTGGCCATTGAAATCATCGAAGATTGAAGATAAAGGCTGAACTCACGGGAATAAGCGGATAGTCCAATGAAAAAAACGATTACCGCCTGTACGATGGATTGCCCGGATGCCTGTTCCCTCGTTGTGGAACTTCATGATGACCACCGCATCATGGTACGAGGCAATCCGGACAGCCCTTTTACGGCCGGATTCACCTGTCGCCGAATCAAAAATCATATCAAACGGCTGCAGCATCCCACCCGAATCCGGCATCCGCTGTTGCGGGTCTCCGGCGGCTGGCGCCAGGTTTCCTGGGAAACAGCCCTCGACATGTGCGCTGAAAAGTTTCAGGCGCTGCGGTTGCAGCCCAAATCAATCCTCCACATTCAGAGCGATGGCGCCAAAGGGGTACTGAAGGCCGCCACCGCTCTTTTTTTCTCCATCCTGGGAACCAGCCGAATCAGCGGATCACTGTGCGACGCCGCCGGGTTCATGGCCTATGTCCACGATTTCGGTTCCCGTGAGAACAATGACATCAACGACCTGGTCAACGCCGTCCGAATCGTCAACTGGGGCAAGGATTTCTCCCGCAGCTCGATTCACACGGCCGCCGTCATCCGCAAGGCCCGCAAGGGGGGCACCCGGGTGCTGACCATTTCTCCGGGCGGGGACGGCAACAACTCCTATTCCGACGACCGCATCCGCATCCGTCCCGGAACGGACCGGTTTCTGGCAGCCGCCGTGATTAAAAGGCTCCATGAGGAAGGACGCATATCTTCGGAGCTGCTCGCCCACACGCGCATGCCGCAAAAATTCCTGGATCTGGTATCCGCCCAATCTCCGGAGGAGCTGATCCGGGCCTGTGAAGTCGACTCCGCGGATGTCGAGAAACTATATCACTGGTATGAGGGAGATACGCCGACAGCCACCTTCGTCGGCGCCGGATTGCAGCGCTACCGCTATGGCGGAGAAAATGCCCGCTTCATCAATGCGCTGGCACTTCTTTCCGGAAACATCGGTATGTCCGGCGGAGGCAGCTATTTTCACCTGCATTCCTACCGCAACCTGAATCTGAATTGGACCCGCGATCCCACCCAAAAAAACAGGCGCTCGCTGCCGATTGCGGCCATCGGGCGGGAGATTGCGGCTGCCGACGACCCGCCGATAAAGCTGATCTGGGTCAACGGCATCAATGTGGTCAACCAGGCGCCGGATGCTCGCCAAACCGCCCGGGCATTTGAGGATGTGGAATTTAAGGTGGTGGTAGATGCCTTCATGAATGACACCGCCCAGCGGGCGGATCTGATACTGCCGTGCACGCTGATGCTGGAGCAGGAGGATATCATCGGGTCTTACCTGCATGATTACGTCCAGCATGTACCGGCGGCATTACCGCCGCCGTCGGAGGCACGCGACGATATGTGGATTCTCACCGAGATCGGCAAGCGGCTCGATCCGCCGGTGCACCTTCCGGATGCCGAAACCTGTTTTCGCAACTCTCTGGATCGGTCTGAGTTGCAGGTCACCTTCGAGCAATTACGCCGCAACGGTTGTGTCAAAGTCCGGCGCCCGGAGATCGCCTACGCCGGTCTGAACTTCGACCACCCGGACGGAAAATACCGTTTTCCCCGGCAACTGCATCCGGAACCCGCGCCGGACCCACACTATCCGCTGCGGTTGTTGAGCCTGGTACGCAGCAGCGCTATCCATTCTCAGATTTTACCTGAAGATCAAAACGAATTATCCCGTGCCTGGATTGCTCCCGACAATGCTTTAATGGATAAAGCCACGCCTGGGAGTGAGGCCTGGATGATATCTCCCCGGGGCCGGTTGAAAGTGGCTCTCGACACCATGCCCGGGTTACATCCCGGCGTTGTGGTCTACCGGCGCGGTGACTGGATGAATAAGGGCGGGGGGGTGAATCAGCTCATTTCGGTCGGCTTAACGGATTTGGGTTTAGGTGCATCTTTTTACGACCAGTATGTGCGGCTGGAAATGATCCAAACTAAAATAATTATCGACCCAAACCGATCAGATCCATAAGCAATCGAATAATTTCACGAAATTTTTAGAGGAAAATCGATTTGACCAGTTTCCCGCAATCGTTGTCAGAACTGCAGGCTGTTTTTAACGGCTGGGCGCGGACTTTCGAAACAGTCGGAGCCGCCCCTGACCGTATCGACTTCACACGGTCGCAGATGCCCGGCATTTTGCTGAACCGGCCATTGATGCAAAATATCCTGAACGGCATCGTCCGGGGTAAACAATGGCCCGATGTACGCAAAGCCACCTTATTCGAAAACGAATTCATTCTATACATCAACAACAAGCGGCTGTTTTCAGCCCGTCTGTATATCTTCGATCCGGGAGAGTATACCCCCGCACACGATCATAGTTCCTGGGGGGTCTACGGCTGCGTTTCGGAAAGGATCGAGGTGGTAAAATACCGCCGACAGGACGACGAGTCACGTCCGGGGTACGCTCGGCTTCAAGAAACCGACCGGGTCATTCTGCAACCCGGCGACACCTCGGTGGTCGGTCCCTTGAATGACGGCATCCACCAGGCCGGCAATCCCGGTTCCGGCACATGTGTCATGATGAGTGTATATGGCACGCCATTGCGCAGAATATATGTGAATGAATATGACCCGATCCGAAACAGGGTCACCCGCCGGTATCACCCCCGGTTGGCAAAAAAGCGGCTCGCGTCCCGGGCGGTCGAATCCTTTGCGTCACCGTCCGGCTGACCTTCGCGCGGGAGCGGCGGGCTCAGCAGAACGATTCAACATATCACCCGAATTTTTGGCATTCCGGCAAGGCAGGCATTGATCCTTTGGAGAAACATGTTTACAGTTGTTGTTGAATTATCTTTTGATTTGCCATTTTTTAAATCCGGTTTTCAAATAATGTATTCCAATGCCGCCATGCACCCAAATACCTCAAGGGATCCCAACGCTGCGCCAGGGCAGATCCCAACCCCAAGGAACTGAAACACTATGAGCCTTACCCCGGGAAAACGCCAAATCCTCGACACGCTGTTTATTGAAAAAGGCATCACCGAATATAAATGGATCGATCCTAAAAACATCATTGTGGCCCAATGGGTGCGCATGAAGTGCATGTTCGGCTGCGGTGAATACGGCAAGGGAGGCGCCTGTCCGCCCAACACGCCGGCGGTCGCCGACTGCGAGCGGTTTTTCAGGGAGTATCGTGATGCGGTGATCCTGCATTTTGAGGGCACCATGGACAAACCCGAGGACCGCCACGACTGGTCGCGAAAAATAAATATGGGGTTGGTCAAACTGGAACGGGAAGTGTTTCTGGCCGGTTTCGAGCGGGCCTTCATGCTGTTTATGGATTCCTGCTGCTTCTGCAAGGAATGCAGCGGCGATCGCCTGACCTGCAAACAGCCGGCTGCAGCCCGTCCGGCCCCGGAAGCCATGGCCGTCGATGTATACACCACCGTGCGTCGCTGCGGGTTTCCCATCGCGGTTCGCACGCAATATGATCAGAAAATGGATCGCTACGCATTTCTGATGGTTCATTAAGAAAGGGACACTGTCCATGAAAAATGAGATTGCTTCCCAGATCGCAACACCCGGCTCCACCGACGACACCCTGGCGAACGAAATCCGCCGGCACATCAGCTTCACCCTTGGCAACGATCCGGACAAGCCCAATCGATTTACCGTTTACATGGGGCTGGCATGCAGCGTGCGCGACCGCCTGATCGAGCGTTGGATCAAAACCCAGCGGGCTCTGCAGGACACCCTGGCAAAACGGGTCTATTTTCTTTCGCTGGAATTTTTACCAGGCCGGTTTCTCAAGAATTACCTGATCAGCCTACAGATGGAGGAGGAAGCCCGCCGAACCCTGGCGGATATGGGTTTCGAGCTGGACGAACTGGAAGAGGAAGAATGGGATGCCGGGCTGGGAAACGGCGGGCTCGGACGTCTGGCTTCCTGCTATATGGATTCCATGGCATGCCGGAATCTGCCGGGATACGGCTACGGCATCCGGTATGACTACGGCATTTTTCACCAGGTGCTGGACAATGGCTACCAGCGGGAACAAAGCGACAATTGGCGCCGGCGCGGCAATCCCTGGGAAATTCAGCGCCGCGACAATCTGGTGCCGGTGCGGTTCGGCGGGCGCTCCGAATCCTACCGTAATGAGAAAGGCCGAAATTGCCGCCGCTGGGTAGACGGTGAAGTGGTGATGGCAATGGCCTGCGATATTCTCATTCCCGGTTATGGGGACGATTACGTCACCAATATGCGGCTGTGGGCGGCCAAATCCAGCCGCGAGTTCAACCTGGACGAATTCAATCAGGGCGATTATATCGGCGCGGTGGAAGCCAAGGTGCTGAGCGAAAACATCTCCAAAGTGCTCTATCCCAGCGATGAAGCCCTGGCTGGCAAGGAGTTGCGGCTGAAGCAGCAGTATTTCTTCGTAGCGGCCACCCTCAACGACATTTTCCGGCGCTTTTCAAGGTTGAATCGATCCTTCGCGGAATTGCCCAATTTTGTGGCCATTCAATTGAATGACACCCACCCCGCGATCGCCGTCCCGGAGCTCATGCGCCTGCTGCTGGACGAGTATGGGGTGGGCTGGGATGAAGCCTGGACCATCTGTCAGAACACCTTTGCCTATACCAACCATACCGTCTTGCCCGAAGCGCTGGAAGTGTGGCCGGTGGACCTCATCGGCCGGCTGATGCCTCGTCACCTGGAGATTATATATGAAATAAACTACCGATTTCTGGAGGCGCTGCGCCGACGGTATCCCAAAAAGACGGATTTGCCGGCCCGGGTATCCCTCATTGCCGAAGGCCCCGTGAAGATGGTGCGCATGGCCCATCTGGCCATTGTGGGCAGCCATGCGGTCAACGGCGTGGCCGAGCTGCACTCCCGGATTTTGAGAGAAGCGCTGTTTAAGGATTTCGACCGGATATTTCCCGGCCGCTTTCGAAATGTGACCAACGGCATCACCCCGCGCCGCTGGTTGTGTCAGGCCAATCCATCCCTGACGAAGCTGATCAATGCCACCATCGGCCCGGATTGGATCTGCCAACTCGAGCAGCTCGACAAACTGGCCGTTTACGCCGATGATCCGGAATTTCGCGCCGCCTGGCTGGCCACCAAATTGGAAAACAAGCGGCGGTTGGCTCGTTACATTCTGCGCAAAATCGGGCTGGGCGTCGACCCGGCCACGCTGTTCGATGTACATGTCAAACGCATGCACGAATACAAGCGCCAACTTCTCAATTTGCTGCATGTCGTCACGCTGTATAACCGCATCAAGGCCGATCCGGCGGCGACGCCCGTATCGCGCACCGTCATTTTTGCAGGCAAGGCGGCCCCCGCCTATTACCAGGCCAAGCTGATCATCAAACTGATCAATTCCGTGGCCGCCACGGTCAACAGCGACAAGGACGTACATAATCGCCTGCGGGTGCTGTTTCTGCCCAATTACTGTGTGTCGCAGGCCGAAAAAATCATTCCGGCCGCGGACCTCAGCGAGCAGATCTCTACCGCCGGCATGGAGGCCTCCGGCACCGGAAACATGAAAATGGCCCTCAACGGTGCTCTGACCATCGGCACCCTGGACGGCGCCAATGTGGAAATCATGGAAGCCGTCGGTGCTGAAAATATTTTTATTTTCGGATTGACCTCCGACCAGGTCACCGAGCTGCGCGCGGGCGGCTACGACAATCGCCGCTATTACCATGAAGATGAGGAACTGCGAAGAACCATGGATATGATCGGTTCCGGGTTTTTTACCCCCCATGAACCGAATCTGTATGAAAGCATTGTCCAGGGACTGCTGGATAATGGCGACTATTACATGCTCCTGGCGGATTACCGGTCCTATGTTGCGGCCCAGGAAAAAGTGGCCCGGCTGTTTCAAGACCCAGATGAGTGGGCGCGCCGTTCAATCCTCAATACCGCCCGAATGGGACGATTTTCCAGCGACCGGTCCGTGCTGGAATATGCGCATAAGATATGGCAGGTGGAACCGCTGGGTTAACCTCGCAGGACCGGCATGACATGCTCCCTATAGAGTACCTATTCAGATGGCGGCACAGCCTTGCTTGGAACTATTGCTTATTCGCAGACCGGTGGATCGTCCGATCCGCCGGAGCTTTAACAGCTCGAAGGAGAAACGGCTTATGAGCGAAACGCAAAACAGCAAAGGTGAAGACAATAGTGTCTCCATCGCCCGGCAACCTATATTCGACCCCAAGCGCCGGTTGTGGGGATATGTGCTGTTGTGCGTGGGAACCCACCCTTCCCTGCCGGCAGATTCTCGCGCAGATGACAATGTGGCGCTCAGTGTAGCCAAAAGCGCCTATATCGGTTTGCAGCAAATTGTCGACCGCGGCAAAAAGGTTATCGTAAACTTCAGTGAAAAAAATATCCTGGATGACCTGCCCTATGCCCTGCCCCCGGAGCTGACCGTGGTGCAGGTCAACGAAGACATTTTTCAACGACCCGAGGTGCCGGACATGCTGACACAGCTTAAATCGGACGGCTACCAGATCGTGGTCGACGAATTCAGCGGGCGGGCGGATTTGGAACCGCTTTATCGAATGGCCGACGTGATGGGGTTGAATGTCCGTGAGAAATCAAAGGAGGAGTTGTCGGCAGTCGTAGCCGGTACCCGGGCATATCAGGCCTCTCTGCTCGCCTTGCAGGTACAGGACCCTGCCCGGATGGATGTTTGCAGAAATTTGGGATTTGATTTGTTTCATGGTCCCTTTTTCAAGCTGCCTGATACGGTCACGGTGCGACCCTTGGCCTCAAACGAAGTGACCCGGCTCAATTTGCTGCGGATCATCGAGCAGGAAGAAATTGATTTCGACCAGCTCGCCGAAATCATTCAGGAGGACGCCGCTATCAGCTTCCGGCTGCTGGCTTACCTGAATTCGGCCGCGTTTGGGTTGCGCCGGAAAATTAATTCCATCCGCCAAGCCATCACCCTGTTGGGATGGCATCAAATGAAAAACTGGTTGCGGGTCGTGCTGTTGACCGATATGAGCCAGGGCAAGGAAAGCGCCGAACTGGTGACGCTTGCCGCCCAGCGCGGCAAATTCATAGAACAGGTTGCACGCAGCCATGAATTCTGGGGATTCGATCCGGAAACACTCCATTTGTTGGGTATATTTTCCCTGCTGGATACCATGCTCGGACTTCCTATGATCGAAGTGGTGGCCTATCTGCCTCTTGACGACAAACTCAAGGCGGCCTTGTGCGGCGACCCCAACAACGAGTATCTGCCCCTGCTCAAGTTGGCGCGGTCCTTCGAAGAGGCCCGCTGGGAGGACAGCGAAGACATGATCCAAAAGCTCAACCTGGACAGCGGCAAGGTCCGGACCGCCTTTCAATCATCTTTGGATTGGTCCGCTGAAATGGCTGCCCTGGCCACCGCTGCCGCCGATGGGAAATGAGGCTGCCGGTGTGAAACTGCATTGCAAACAGCAAAGCGCAGAATATCGAAGAATGAATTTCGAACGGTGGAATCACTTCGCTCCGGTCTTTCATTTATAATTGACAGCATACCTTCCTTCCATATTCGATATTCTGCGGTTCGATATTCGATATTCGCTTTTTTTTATAAGTTTCTTTCTTTGATCAGACTGGCTTTATATGAAACTGCAAATTATTAGAGGGATCTTGCCATTTAATTCACCCTCACCCGGCCTCTCCCATCGAGGGAGAGGTAAAATCCCCCTCGTTCCCCCTTTGAAAAAGGGGAGGTTGTGCTTCCCTCCCCCGGCGGGAGGGACTGAGGGAGGGGGAAAATGGAGCCGATCCTTTTTAAAATGTTTCTTATTTGATCAAACTGGCTGCCCTTTCGCCAGCGGCCCCGGCTTATTTAAAACTACAAATAATTTTTGCTGTTTTACATCTTTTCATCCTGAATCCATGGTTTCGGAATACTACCCATGCCGGATATGGCGGTAAAACTTTATGAACTCGATGAGGATCGGCAGTTGGTCACCGGACAGAAATGCCGGGGCATCACTATTCGCAAACCCATCGGCCCGGAGAAACATCTTCTGATCCAGTGGGTGTCGAAAAATTTCGGATCCGCCTGGGCCGCGGAAACCGATACGGCATTCGGCAATACGCCCCGGTCGTGTTTTGTGGCCGTGAAACAGCCGGCGATCGTCGGTTTTGCCTGTTATGATGCCACCGCTCTTGGTTTTTTCGGACCGGTTGGCGTGGACACAGCATATCGACGGCAAGGTATCGGTACCACGCTGCTGATATCCTGCCTGCTGGACATGAAACTAAAAGGATATGGTTACGCGATAATAGGAGCGGTAAAGGAAACCGGTTTTTATGAAAAAGCGGTAGGCGCCCTTGAAATCCCAGGCTCGGAACCAGGGTTTTATCGCACTTGGGTGCGAAAGGTGGAAAGCCCCTCCTGATTGTCTGAATTCCGGGCCGATACCACTGATATAAAATTACCGATAGAGCCTTCTTAGAAAACGATTTCGAGACGCGCGATACGCTTCAACCGTCACTCCGGCAGGGTTTTAGCCGGAGTCCAGTCAAACAGCGAATTTGCTGGATAGCGCTAAAGCTGCGCTTCGTGCCCGGCTAACACCCTGCCGGAATGACTGCAAGTGGATTTAATGCCAAACTCCAATACATAAATTTAAAGTTTCTTGTTCGATCGGAACGGCGGCCTTTTCAGCCGAATTTCGCATGCGCACACAACATCATACGAAAGGAGCAATCGATGGCACTCATTCAAACCGTCAATCCCGAAGAGGCAGAAGGCGATGTAAGGGAAATTTTTGACACCATCCAAAAGACCATCGGCGTCATCCCCGCCCCCCTGCAGTTGGCCAGCGCCAGCCCCTGGATGCTGACGATGATGTGGCAGTCGGTGCAGCATTATTCCCGCCATCCGAATCTGGGATTCGGCTTGCTGTCCTCGATCCGCTACCTGGTGGCCCGAAAATACGATTACGCTTTTTGCACCGGATTCAACGCGAATTTCCTGAAGATGCAGGGCATGTCGGATGAAGATATCGAAAAAATTTCCGACGATCCCCTGCAAGCGCCGCTGGAGGACAAGGAGCGTGATATGCTGGCATTTGTAATGAAGGCCATCGGAACACCCGATGCGGTTGAGGAGCAGGACATCGAAAAATTGCGGGCCCAGGGGTGGAAGGACAGCGACATACTCGATGCCCTGGCCCATGGCGCCAATATGGTTGGGGCCAGCATCCTGATGAAGGCGTTTAAAATGGATCAAGCCTGCTGAGCGGATTGCTTAAAATTACTGTATCGAAAATGGAACACCACCGGCTAAACGATCTGGAAATCACTCTGGAACGGAAAGGGGCCTCACGGTTTACCAAGGCGAGTTATCCTGTCCGGTATGGCAATTTGTGCGAAATAAGAACGCCGGATTTTCTTTTCGAGTTTAATTTAAATGGAGATATCAAATTTATCCGCGGTCTCAACCGCAATTGGCCCCATCCCGCCGAATGGCTGAAACGAACCGACGGCAACGATTGGGTATTTTATTCCGCCGGCGGCTACCGGGGAATTTTCCATGCCTTGGGGGAATACTACCTCCCGTGCCCCGCCTACGCCAGCAATTCAGTTTTCGAATACAATCCGTTTTCCGATCCCCGGATCCGGCAGGCCTTCGGTGCCTGGTCACAATTGCGGGCGGATCTCTGCGACATCACATCCAATGGACTTCCCTCGCGGGCAAAAAACTTTTTAGCGCGCATCCGTAACCGCGATCCGGCCGCCCTGCACCAGAAATCGAGGGATCTGCACCGCATCCTCGGCAC
Organism: uncultured delta proteobacterium; assembly: GCA_963774425.1. Classification (GTDB taxonomy): domain Bacteria; phylum Desulfobacterota; class Desulfobacteria; order Desulfobacterales; family JAFDCJ01; genus JAFDCJ01. The sequence goes on from CAVZEZ010000040.1 coordinate 269,621, forward strand.
ACGCGTGTCCGTGCTGCCGCCGGATACCCGTCATGCCGACTACGACGTCATCCCTCTGATGATCGCCGATGGATGCCTGTACAACTGCGGCTTCTGCTGCATCAAGTCCCGCCGGAAGTTTCAGCAGCGGTCCCTGGAGAATGTCAGACGGCAGATCAGGGAACTGCGGGCGTTCTATGGCGCTGATATCGGCAATTACAGCGCCCTGTTTTTAGGCAACCATGATGCCCTCGCTGCGGGCCGTGAGCTCATCTGCACAGCCGCGGCCGAAGCCTATGCCGCTTTCGGTTTCGAAAATGCGTATGTGAAGGACCCGATGCTTTTTGCGTTCGGCAGTGTGGATTCACTGCTCGCAGCCGAAAACAATCTGTTCGCAGCGCTCGACCGGCTGCCTCTTTACAGCTACATCAACATCGGCCTGGAGTCGGCGGATGCCGTCACCCTTCACGAACTCCGCAAACCGTTGGATGTTTCCAAAATCGAAGCTGCCTTTGATAAGATGCTGGCAATCAACCACCGCTTTGCGAATCTGGAAATCAGTACCAATTTTCTGCTGGGAGACCGGCTTCCGCCGGCCCATTACGATGCCATCACCGAATTGATCCGCAACCGGCTGGATCGCCGTTACAGCAAGGGGGCCGTCTACCTGTCGCCCTTACAGGGCAGCCGCGACCAACGCGGGCTGATGCGCATGTTTGTCGAACTGAAAAATCTGAGCCGACTACCGACTTATCTCTACCTGATCCAACGTTTGTAAAGACGGCAAGGATTTGATGACCCTCATTCATCCGGCGCGACGGGAGGTGAACCGTACTTTCCGATATGGAAAAAAGGATTTTTCGCGAGTTTGTATCTCGAGTCCGCATCCGCCCTATCCCATTTTGTATACGATCAATTGGGGTTAAACCTGAGCTTGAGCCCATGCTTTTTTGCCCTTTTTGTTACCATGAGATTAAGGACCGCGTCGTTGCCGAAAAAAATTCCGTCGTGGCGATCCCGGACAACCATCCGGTCACCGCGGGACATCTTTTAATCGTTCCCAAAAGGCATGTTCAAGACTATTTCGGCCTGACCGAAGCCGAGAAGAAAGATGCCGGCGATCTGATCATGGATCTTAAAGAGCATATCACCGGCCACGATCCATCCGTCACCGGCTTCAATATCGGCACCAATGCCGGCGAATCCGCCGGCCAAACGGTGTTCCATGCCCATATTCATTTGATTCCCCGGCGGGACAATGATACGCCGGATCCCCGCGGCGGGGTGCGAGGTGTCATTCCTGGACAGATGTCCTACTGAAATATAAATAATGATAACTTTTCGCAAACTGCTGACCTGCCGCCAGGCGGGTTCGATTAAGCTGGAATGCAGGATCAATCTGGATGTACTGTTTGATACCTTCGGAGAAAGAGAGCAGTTCGAACGAAAATGGGATGCCTTCATCGCCTTCAGCCCCTACAACGCACCCATCTTCCAAAAGACCGAAAACCTGCTGTATTATTCATCCGAACAACTTATTCCCAAAAAGCGTGATGACAGGCCCCCACTCCTGTTGATATTCGGCAACCCTGCCGGCCAATCCATCGTCAATCGCATGTTCTTCTCCTTCGAGGGCAATGCCACCGAACACCGATTCTGGCAAGGCATCCTCAAACCCTCCGGAATCCTGGAGCTGCCATACGATAAGGATCTCCCCGTCCCCAAGCTGAATAAAATCCGCCGCCGGCAACTGCTCGACTTGAGTTACATTCCCCCTTTCGCATCGGATTGTGCGTGTTTATCACAATGCCCAGCGCCCCGGGCGGGTCCTGGGGCGGTGTGGCCGGCATCCGGAAGCTCATCGGGGTTCGGGCCCTGCGCAAGCTGGAACTGAAGGAAAGTGGGCGAGTTTTGAAACTGGCCGGAGAATTCATGGCCGCGGGCGGGACCGCCGTCGCTTTCCAGAAAAATGCCTGGAACGGTTTGCGATCCGAACACGATCCGGAGTACAGTATCGGAGCGGCCCGACAGGGCTGCCTGACGGGAACCTTAAAAGGGTTGCCCCATATACCTTTATTTGCTGTGCCGCCGACCCGTTTGTCGGGTCCTTGCTGCCGGGGTTGACCCGATTGTTTGAAAACTGCTGACAAAATTTCAGAATTGACAATATCGCAAAAAGTACGAATTCCGTCTTGCCGGACTTGATCCGGCATCCAGAAGATATTCAACTTACTCGATGGTGATACGATCCATTTTGCCTTTTCCGTTTCGGACAACAAGCTGATTTATTGCAAAATCAATATCCTTTGCCCCAACGTTGCAAAAGCCGGAGAGCTTCAGAGACAAGGCGTCAAGGATGAAGCTGTAGTCGTCTTACCGCAATTCCTTGACAACGCCGTATCTGAAGTTCTCCGGCTTTCCCGAAGGATAAACAATATGGCAGAATCGACCCCATCCTTCGACTTTACAAAATGGGATATCCAGCGAGGATTTGTTTTTCTATGCTCTTTGCCCCATGCCCCTACAGCTCCTTGACCATCCCCACTTCATCACACTTGAAATATTTTGGGCAGCGGCTCCATTCGCCCCACATCTTGGGCGGGAGTTCCTCGCGTTTAAGCTGCTTGAATCCAAGGGGCTTGAAAAAATCCTCCGTCAACGTGAACGTGTACAGGCGTTTGATACCCAGTTGCCTGGCCTCTTTTAGCAGGAAGTCGATCAGCCTGCTTCCCAGCCCCAGGTGCTTGTAATCCGGGTGAACCGCCAGCGCTCTGACTCGGCCATATCATCCCACAGTACATGTAAGCTGCCGCAGCCCACAATCAGGTGCAATACTTCCCGGGTTTCCATTATGCTGTAAACGGGCACATTGTGGTCACTGGCGACCACAAAATCCCTGATATTTTCATATAAATACTGGGCCCCCTGGGCAGCATCATATCTGCGGAGGCATACCCGTTGATTAAATCCAGGATTTCTTGCACATCCCGGACCTTAGCTTTCTTGATGACAATCTGCCTGTCTTCTTCAGGTTTAATCAGAACCTTACGGAATTTAACTTTTGCATCCTCTTCTTCCGGCGCAGGTGCAGGAGGCGGTTTAACATATTCCATGACGCACTATCTCGATACTATTTGTGAATCTATCGACAAATTGGTGGTATTTTTCAATTGTCATTTGTCAATTGGCGGTTGGCGGTTGGCAGGGTTTTCAGTCCCATATTTTTAAGATTTTTTGATATCAGATTAAAAATCTGGCTCGCAACCGAATCCCTGTCAAGGCTTAAATGATAAATCATATGCTGTACCTCTTGAACCTTATGCCGTGAGCCGAACTCCTTATGCCTTTAACCTTTAACTTTTCACCTTTGAGCTTCCAGCTTTGAGCTTTGAGCCTTGAGCCTTTTATCTATATCAACCCAATTAACCAGTCAACCCAATCAACCTAATACACCAGGGTGTTTTTATTCTGTCCTCTCTATAAAATAATATCAATTACTTGCAGGAAATTATGGACAAACGCCTCCGGATGAGATATATAAGCACCATATGTCATTTCATCCCGGAGGTAACTGTGTTGAACCTGTTAAAAGTCCGTGTCCGGCCCGTCCGTCGGCTTGAAGAGCAGCGTTTTCAGAAACTGATGCAGGAGCACCATTACCTGGGTGCTCTGCCCAAGATCAGCGAAACCCTATGGTATGTTGCCACCTTTGCTGATCAATGGGTCGCACTTTTGAGTTTTTCCGCTGCCGCCTTAAAGTGTTCAGCGCGGGATCACTGGATCGGATGGGACTTTCGCCATCAGTACGATCGGCTAAAATTGGTTACAAATAACAGCCGTTTTCTGATCTTGCCCGATTGGCATTTTCCAAACTTGGCCTCGCGCATTCTATCGTTGTGCCAAAACAGACTGCCCGCCGATTGGCAGGCGATCTTTGGCCATCGGGTTGTGCTGCTGGAGACCTTTGTTGACCCGCTACGGTTTGCCGGAACCATTTACAAAGCGGCCAACTGGATATATGTGGGCGACACCAAGGGCTTTCGTCGCACCCGCCAAGGCTACAGCAATACGGCTCAGTCACCGAAAATGGTTTTTGTCAAACCTTTAAAGTCCAATGCACAAACACTGTTATCCCGGCCTATCCTCAAACCCGCTTATCGTATAGGAGGTCGAAAAATCATGCTCAGTGCACAACAGATGCAATCGTTGCCCAACTTTTTTATCGATATTCCAGATCCGCGCCGTGCTCAAGGACGACGACATCGAATCTCCACGGTCTTAGCCATTGCCGCCGGCGCAATACTGTGCGGGATGCACGGCTACCTGGCCATCTCGGATTGGACCGAAAACCTCAGCCAAAGGGCCCGCAAGCGTTTCAATTGCCGCTACCAAAACAAGCGCTACATCGTACCGAGCCTGTCGACCATCCGTGATGTACTGATCCGCGTGGACCCCGTGCATCTCGACCGTGCACTACAGCGCTGGAACCAAGCCTATGGTCAGCACGACGAATCTCTGGCCATTGATGGAAAAACCATGTGTAACGCCATCGACGATCAAGGCTATCAAACCCATATCATGAGCGCAGTGGGTCACCAGAGCAAGGCCTGCTACACCCAAAAAAAGTAGGTACCCTGCCCGTATCCGACCAAGAGGTTAAGCGCACCAACGAGATCAAGACCGCCATCCCGCTACTGGATGCCATCGATATCCAGGGCAAAGAGATCACCGCCGATGCCCTGTTGACCCAGCGCAAGATCGCCGACTATTTGGTCAGCCAGCGTAAAGCTCATTACCACTTCACCGTTAAAAACAACCAGCCTGGTCTTTTTCAAGACATTGCGTTATATTTTAATGACCGGCAAGACCCGGATTTTGTCCAGTGCGACCCGCCTGATCACGGCCGCATCGAAATCCGCAAAATCTGGACTACCACCGAACTCAACGGCTATCTGAACTTTCCTCACCTCGGACAAGCTTTTGTCATCCAACGCGAGTTCACAGATAAAAAAACCGGTGAATACTCCTGTGACATCGCCTATGGCATTACCAGTCGAACTGCTGAGCAAGCTGACGCACAACGCGTGCTGGCCACCAATCGTGGCCACTGGAGCATCGAAAACAGCTGTCATTACATTATCGATTGGAACTATCACGAAGACCGCAGCCGAATATGCAAGGGCCATGGTCCGGAAAATATCACCCGCTTGCGCCGCTTTGCCATTAGCATCATCAAATCAAAAGGGGTACGCAGCGTCTCGCAGAAAATGCGGCAGCTCATGCTAAATGTTCGCTTGGTCTTTGACTATCTGCACATGACTCAAAACTCTTGTGCTGGTGCCTTGCGTAATTAGAACAAATTTACCGTGCCTAATACACCTTCAACATCAGCGGCCGTCAAGCAGCCCCGACAGATCTGCTATGGAATCGATGGTCCAGTCGGGCGGCACGGCCAGCGGTTTTTACGCATCAAAGCAGTACATGCCCGTCCGAACTAGGGCGTCTCCACCGCACCCGGGGTCGCCTGGTCTTCGATATAGACAACACCGTCAAGATCGATAAGAAATCCTTTGATTGGGTTCATGTGAGATAAAATCCACCTTTCCTCTCTTATTTCTTCCCCGAATGAAGAAATAAAAAGGTTTATGTAATGTTGGGGTTAAATCAAATTCCCGGACGCATCGAACTCCAGGGCGAAAGTCCCGGAATCCACTTCCAGATCCGGCTTGTTTGCGAGTTCTGCAAGACAACCTTCGGACACCAAAAGATGACGGAGTTCAAGGGTGTTTTTTATGCGGACAATGCGCACATCCTTCGCTGTATGTGACCGGATGGTCATCAGCGCCGCGGCAACGGCCTCACGGTCCGATGAAAAACTCATGGGAATTTTGCCTTCTTCCGGGCAGCATGAAGTCAATGCATTGATGGCGGTTGCCTGCATATCGATTTTTCTGATGAGCCGCTCGGTGGTAAAATCGACCATGCCGATGCCGGACGCATGGCCTTCACTCGCATCGGTCAGGTCCCGCACGAAAATGCGGGCCACTCTGGGCCTGGATTCCGTATCCGCCCATGAACATATGGCCCGTCCGACCACCTTGGGATCAATCCCTGCCCCGCTGATATCTTTGCCCATCTCGTCGATGATCAGCAAATCAATGTCGTCCACGGGGATTCTCAGCTGGTATGCTCTGGCCTTTTGCAGAAACTCTTTTTCGACCGCTTCGATCCCGCCGGCGGCAGCCACCTGCAAGAGGACTAACTGGTGATCCTGATTTTCGACCAGCGCAACGCCGAATAAGATATTGAGCCGTTTCAAAAGCTCCCGGCCGGCCAGGCTGATGATTTCGTAAAATCCGCGCGTAATTGCCGCCCGATGGTAATGTTCAGCCCCGATGCGGTTTCCCAGTCCGATGGCAAGCATCTTTATCAAACCGCTTTCAGTGGGGCCGGAAAACTCGGTGTGGGGCTTGATTCGATTAATCGGCACAATGCCGTCCGCCTCGTATGCCAGTCGGTCGACGAACAGGGGAATTCCATCGACCTTCCCCAGATTGCGGACCTCCATCGTGGCCATAATCGGCGCTCCGACGCTTTCTTCGGTAATGCCCCTGGTCTTTAAAACCTCGATCTGTCCTTCGGCCGTCGCTCCGCCGTGTGACCCCATGGCCGGCGTAACGAAGGGTTCGGCGCCGGACTCGACCAGCATTTGCACAACTTCACGCACAACCTTGCAAAGATCGGCAATGCCCCGGCTGCCCACGCAAACAGCCACCTTTCGGCCTGCTGCAAGCGCAAACGCGTCCATGATAAGCCGGTCTTGCTTTTTAACCTCCGCCGCCACATCGACGGGTGGAGCAGTTTCATAATGCTGTCGAACCCGCCTCATGTTGGGAAGCGTAACATCATCGCGCCAGGGAAATTGTATCATGTCGGGTTTGCATCCAGGATAAAATCAGTGAATATAACCGAATAACTGGGGTATAAAGGTTGAAACAGCCGGCACATAACTGACCAGCATCAGGACACCGATTTCGACCCCTATAAGACAAAAACTTCTTTGGCGACCTCTTCAAACGCCACGTTGGCAATCGGGCAGACAACAAAAAGGACCTGTCCCAGAGGCGGAGTAATCAACCCAATCACCAGGTTCATGATGACGATAATGCCGAAATGAATCGGCTCGATTCCCAGATTCGCCGCAATCGGTGCAAATACAGGCGCTAAAATCAGGATTGCCGGATTTTGATCCATAAACATGCCGACGATCAAAAAAATTATATTGATGGCTAAAATGAATCCGTAGTACCCCAGCGGCTGAACGAGAACTTCCAGCTTCTGGGCCAGCTGCTCGAAAGCGACCACCACACCGAATATGTTGGCCGTGGCGATAATGATCATGACGACCGCCGATATCACCCCGCTTCTTAGAAACATAGCCGGCAAATCGACAAGCTTCAGCTCGCCGTATACAAAAAATGAGATCACAAATGAATACACCACGGCCACGGAGGCGGCTTCCGTGGGCGTAAAAATACCGCCGATGATGCCGCCGATGATGATCACGGGGGTGATGATTGCCAGGATTGCGTCCTTGGTGGCCGTGGCCGCTTCCCGGGCGCTTACCTTGTATTCCCGCTTGGGATATTGGCGCCGCACCGATATGATGTAGGCGGCGATCATCAGCGCAACACCGACCAGAATCCCCGGAACCATGCCGGCGGCAAACAAACCGCCGATCGACACGCCGCTGACGGCAAGCGCATAGATTACCACCGGCAGACTGGGCGGAATGATGGGGCCGATGCAGGCCGACGCCGCCGTGATGGCCGCCGAAAATTTGGCATCATAGCCGTTTTCGACCATCATCGGAATTTCCACTGATCCCAGCGCCGAAGCGTCTGCAGTGGCAGCGCCGGTAATGCCGCCAAATAGCATGCTTGCCATCACGTTGGCCAACGCCAATCCTCCCCTTACAAAACCGATGCAGATAACCGCGAAATTGAGCAATCTTTTGGACAGGCCGCCGTGGGCCATGATCTCGCCGGCCAGGATAAAAAACGGCAGGCATAGCATGGGGAAAATGTCCATGCCGGAAAAAATCTTTTGCGGCACGAGCGACAGCGGCATATCCATCAGAATAAGGGCTACCAGGCCGCTGACGCCTAAACACCAGGCAATCGGGACCGCCAATAACATCGTAATCAATAATGTTCCGATTAATGCCGTCAGGATCATCTTATTGCCTTTTACCGATTAAGTCGGGTTGAACTGCCGGCACAGCCGGTTATACGGCAGTGCTGTTTTCATCCGGTTTGCGCATCTCCGCAATGAAGCATTCGAGTCCCACCAGAAACATGATTGCAAAGCCGAGCGGGATTGCCATGTAGGGAATGGTCATGGGAATCCGCATGGCTGTCGAACGCTGGCCCCACTGCTCCAGTGAAAACGCGGTCCCTTCTTTGATGCAATAGAAAAAAAAGCCCAGCGTAATAATGTAAATTGTCGCCGTCACGGCGGTCTGAGCCGGACCCTTCAATTTACCTCTCAGATAACTGATGCTGATGTGCATGCCGCCCCGAATCGCATAGGCCGATCCAAGGCAGGTGATCCAGACCAGCAGATAACGGGCCAGTTCTTCGGCCCAACTGAACGGGGATTGAAAAACATAGCGCAAGACAACCTGCACAAAGATAATCACCGTCATAGCGGGTACCATTGCGATAATGGCATACTTGCAAAAGGCCAGGATCAAGTCGTTGAATTTCCGCACTGCTGTTCCCCTTTTTGAAACTCAGCGTGTCCCACATTTTCTGCCGGACACAGAGAGAAACCAGGGTTCATGGGAGTCATCCCCGGAAATAAAGTTCGAATCTCGGATTTCGAATTTGTCAATTCAAGCCAAATGAATCGCCCGGCTGGAATGTCGCCATTCCAGCGCGGGCAAGTTAATGGTTTATTCGCCGTAAAGTTTTTTTTCCGCTTCTTTGGAAGCCTGCATAAATTTATCCACCCACTCGGATCCGATCTGCGCCTTGGTCCATTTAACCATCGGCGCATGCATGGTATCTTCCACACCTTCATCTCTGCGGGGGTTGGGACGTAAACCTCGATCCCTTCCTTTTCGAAAAAGTTGCCCCATACCGTTCCGCCCCAAAGTGTCAGGCCTTTAAACGTCGCCATGGCCTGCAGAGCAGCATCTTTGATCAGGTACTTTTGTTCGGCCGGCAATTTATCCCAAAATTTTTCGCTGATATAAAGGTTGGACATTCCCAGATAAAAGTCGGCCTTGTTGATATATTTCAGCACCTCGTCCAGTTTTATCATCCGTACGAAAGGGTCGGCCGTAATGCACCCGTCCACCACTCCCTGCTGAAGGGAGGTGTAGAGCTCCGAGAATGAAATCGGCGTCGGCGTGCCGCCGGCAAGTTTGACCATCTCCACCAGGTTGGGAGTCTCAAGCGTTCTTATTTTCTGTCCTTGCAAGTCGATAGGCACATGAATCGGCTTTTTGGCGGACATGAAATTGTAATAGGGTCCTTCAAAGCCCCAGGCCAGAATTCGAATTCCGTTCCGCTTGGCGATCAATTCGACCAGTTCATCGCCAACGGGGCCGTTCAGCACTCGTTCGGCGACGTTGATGTCTTTGAACAGGTACGGGATCTGAAGCGCGAGGACCTCCGGGCAAAGTTGGTGATCGGGCCCCCGGGATATCCGCTCATGTCCATGGTGCCGGCTTTGATCATCTCCAGAGCTTCGCGGTCGTTACCGAGCTGGCCGGAAGGAAACACCTTGACCGTTATCTCGCCCCGGCTTTTCTTTTCGATCATATCCTTGAAAGCCTGGGCCTTGATGTTGGTCGAGGCGAACTCACCGTTGGTCTTGCTCAGGCCCAGCTCGAGCGGTGGATCATAGGTGCCGAATTTAATGCTCAATGTTTGCGCGAATGCCTGCGAGCTGAAAATAAAGCAAGCCATGGTTGCTACTAAAACAAACAGCTCCCAGCAGGATGACAATTTAAAAAATTTCATTTTTTGGCCTCCTTTCAAATCAAAATGGTTTGGTTACTTCCATCCGGCTTAACCCGTCGATTCAGCCCGAACATATCAGGATTAAAATCCCTCCACCTGTTTGGGAAAGTAATCTTCGAGGTCGCCTTCCCGGTAAACATCGGCTGTGGCGCAGTGCAGGCAGCCGCCAAACATAACCACATCATAGAAAGGCACCGGTATCACCTCGATACCGTGCTTGTCGAGTTCCTCCATCATCGGCGTTTCGCTGGCCTCGACACAGACCGTCTTGGGATCAATGACCAGAAAGTTCATGTTCAACCAGATACTACAGTAGCAAAGCGGCCGCTTCTCCTTGAGAACCGATTTGGGAGCCCAGATGACCTCCCATTCATTCTTTTCTAGCAGTTCCGTGACCTCGGGGGTCATGATCGACCGAGCCGGGTTGCAGACTGCCAGCCCCGGGCGGATCGGGACCAGCGTCGAGTCCATATGCCAGGGCTGCAATTCCTTGTATCTGACCTTATGGACTCTATGGTGGGAAAATGATGCCGCAGCCAGCGGATACCGGCGTTGTTGGTGACCATCGAATACTGCGCAAACAGGTCCTTGCCGCAGCGCACGACATCGGCGGCATCAAACAACGGCTCGACCTCGGTGATGATCCAGTCGCTGGCTTCGGCCTTTTGCCATTTTTCCGCTTCACTGAGCTGATTCCACCTTGTGTGCCAGTCCTTTTTGTAGGTTCTCTCAGTCAAACGGGGCTTGGGCGCTGCCTCCCAGCGAAAATGGGGGTCTTCGGCATAGTATTTCTCCAGCACCGGCCGGTAGCAAAGGTACTCGAACCAGCGACTCCGTTGGGACATGGTCGCTTCAAGAATTTCTTTGCCGACGGTGAGCAGGACATCCCGCGGGGGCATGCAGCCCAGCATGGATTCCTGTTTCCAGTCCGGCGTCTGGATTGCCTGACTGAAATCGAGCGGTTCGGGCCGATCAACACGGATGCCGCGTTTTTCTAGAATGCCGGCAAAATTATCGAGCTGAGCGACAGCCTTGGCCACCATTTCCTCGGGCATGGGCCCCCACTTGCCGTAAGGAACGCCGTCCTTGGAAAAATCGCGATAAACAGCCGGTTCCGGCGCCTGCAGCATGGCTCCTTCCGCACGTCCGACGATCACCTGTTTTAATGGATCCCATTCATTCCAGGAGTTGACGACCGTCTTTTTTTTCAGTTTCTGTCATTCTAAACCTCCTCTGCTTTACCTCATTGTCATATTGGTAAACAAATGTCTAGGATTGAAATAAATCGTCTTAAATGACTAAAATTAAGGTTTCAGGTATCATCCCATTGTCGCAATAAATATCGTCCTTCCACTACGTCTTCCATCAAACCGGCCGCCCAAAAAATATACTCCGGCAGCCGGCGGTGGGGCTGAACTGCCTTGTGGCGGTCCTTCAATTTTAAAAAGACGGAATACAGAAAATATTCAATCTTCAATCTTCAATCTTCAATCAATACGGACCACTTCCACCGAGCGTAGTCTCGGCCGAAGCTTAGCCAACATATTACTTGATTTCTATCACGCCGCCGGATTTGGAGGCACTATACACCGAGGCATTATTTCAGCCTTCGATGCCGAACATGGAACTTAGGATAATGATGCGGCCCCCGCCAAGTTTTCGCATTCCGGGAAGCACAGCCTGAATGCAACAAAGGTGTCCGGTGAGATTGACATTCAAATGTTTCCACCAAACCGCAGGCTCCTGCTCTAAAAAAGGGGCCATGGTCATGTAGGCCGCATTGGCAACCAGGATTTCAACCGGACCGATGTCGGCCTCAACTTGCCGGACCATCTTTTTCACCTGGTCCGGATCAGAGATGTCGGCCGCAACTGCGATACCTCCTGTTTCACGCGCGACGGCCGCAAGCCTCGAATCCATGACCAAATCATTGACGGCCACACGAGCGCCTTCCTCGGCCAAACGCACTGCGGTTGCCCGCCCGATGCCTTGACCGGCGCCGGTGACCAGAGCCGCCTTGGCCTTCAACCTTTCTGTCGACTTCATATCTCGTGCTTTCCTTCGCCCGGCTGAGATCGATTGAAAAACATCCCCTGCCCGGCGTAATCCGCCCTTCTTCTGCCAGGAAATGGACGGCCCCGGCGACCCATCCGGGATTGGCGGGCGGCCGGACCGCAATGCAGTTCACCCGAACCCTTGCAGCGGCGACTTCGCATCCAAAGCTTTTGGCAAAGATACAGAAAACAATTTGTATCATGCCTTTTTCCTCCTCTCTGGTTGAACCTGCTGCAGGTTATTTGGAATTAAGCAGATGGCATAACCATTGTCACAGAGCCGGAGCGCCCCCGGCCCGACTCATGAGGCGATAAGCATTAATTTGAGATCATTGACGTTGGTGCCCGTCGCCCCGGTTTCAACCGCATCGCCCAGTTGCAGAAGGGTGGATGCTGCATCATGCCGTTCAAGACTGAGGTTCAGATCCAGTCCGTGGGCGATGGATCGTCTCAGCGTTTGTTCATCAACCATTCCACCGGCGATATCGGTGGGACCGTCCGTGCCGTCCGTGTCGATTGCGGCCACCACGAGCCGGCCGATTTCATCAATGCCGGCTGCTGCTGCCAGCGCAAACTCCTGATTGGGACCGCCGCTGCCGGCCTCACCATCAATTCTGACCGTGGTCTCGCCGCCGCCGATAACGACACAGGGAGGAACAAACGGTCGTTTTTTTAAAACGATTTCCCGCGCGATGGCGGCAAACGTAGCCCCCAAGGCCTTGCTTTCACCGTACAGCATGGTCGACAAAATCATTGAATTGAAGCCGATTTTCTCGGCGCGGCGGGCGGCGGCTTCGCAGGCACAGTCGCTGTTTACCAGAATAAAGCTGTGGATGTTGCGGCCGGCAAGTGCATCCGGCTTGGGGGTTTCCTGGTCCGGTCCGGCGGTGTTTAGAAACTTCACAACGGATGCAGGCAGTCTTTTCCAGAGACGGTATTTGTTGAGCGTCGCCCGGGCGTCATCAATGTACGATGTGTCCGCGACGGTGGGATCGGTGATGTAATCCAACTCGTCCCCGATGACATCCGATACGGTCAAGTTGATCAAGTGTGCCTGCGGGTGCAAAGCCAGGGCTAGCCGGCCGCCTTTGATTTGACTGAGGTGTTTGCGCACGGAATTGATCTCGTAGATATCGGCCCCGCAGGTCAATAGGGTGCGATTGACCTGCTTTTTTTCTTCCAGGCTGACCCCGTCGACCGGCAACGGCATCAGGGCCGAGCTGCCGCCGGTAACACATCCGAAAACGATGTCGCCGGGTTGAGACTGAGCGGCCAGGGTTAATGCCTGGCGCGCGGCCGCCATTCCGGATTCATCCGGAATTGGGTGGGCCGCGTGGTAGAGTCGGATCCGGGACAACCGGCCCGGCTGTCCGTATTTGCAGATCACAACGCCGTCGGTAATTCGCTCGCCCAATAGATCTTCCAGCGCTCTGGCAATGGGATAGGAGGCCTTGCCGCCGCCGATTAAAAATATGCGCGAATTGTCGACCAGGTCGAATTGCACCTCGCCGACGGTCAGGCGGCGGCCTTCGATTCCGATCAACCGCTGCACCGCTTTGTAAGGATCCGCCCCTTCCAGCGCATGTTCAATAAGATCAACAGCGGCTTCCCGGAGCTTGATGTTGCCGTGGGAAAGTAGTTGTCTTCTATTTTTAATGTGCGCCATTGCCTCTTAGTGATGCTCCTCCCGCAGAACGGGAGGCCTCAGGAAGCCCCCTGGAAGGGGGCTGAATTAAGCGTTCATCAATTAAAATCCGAAGCACGAAATACGAAACAAATTCAAATGACAAAAAACCCAATGACACAAACCCAAATTCAAAGCGTGCTAATCCAGCTATATATTTGCTGATAATATTAGGTTCGGACGGGCGGTAAGCCCGCCCGGGCTGGTTGCCCAAACTTGATAATCGCTCAGATAAGGGTCATTTTCTTTGTTTTGATCATTTGAAAGTTAGGATTTCGTATTTGTTTAGAATTTCGAGTTTCGTATTTCGAATTTCTGAATCGACATCTGTTTCTCACCGGATCGGTAGAACCTATCCCGGTCCTCATCCAGAGCTGGAGGGTTTATATTAGACTCATCAGGCGGGTCCGGCAAAACTTTTCCCCGCATACATTCCCGCCGATCCAAGCTCCTCTTCGATCTGCAGCAATCGATTATGTTTGGAAGTTCTCTCGCCACGAACCGGCATGCCGGTTTTAATTTGGCCGCTATCGAGCGCCACCACCAGATCCGAAATAATAGGATCTTCGGTTTCTCCGGAACGCTCCGAGACCTGGACCCCGTAATGATGACGATAGGCAAATTCAGCCGCATCCAGGGCTTCAGAAGGGTGCCGATCTGATTGACCTTAAAAAGCATCGCATTGGCCGCCCCTATTTCGACACCTTGCCGCAGACGTTCCACATTGGTTACAAACAAATCGTCGCCAACGATCTGCATACCAACAAGCTCCCGGGTGAGGCGGGAAATCCATTAAAGTCCTCTTCGTGCAGGGGATCTTCCATCGAGACCGGGGGATATTTCTGCGCGACCTGCCTGTAGAGGTCAATCAGCGCATCGCGGTCATATTGCTTGCCATCCAGCTCGTAGACATTTTTCTGTCTGTTGAACCAGGAATTGGCTGCCAGATCCATGGCGTAAACGATTTCATCGACGTAGCCGGCCTGTTCTACCGCCATGGCCATGAACTCAAAGGGTTCCCTATTCCCTTCATGGGCGTTGCAAAGCCCCCCTCGTCCCCGGTGTTAGTAGCCAGGATTCCATCTTCGGCCATTACCAGATCGCGCAGGCCTTCGTTGATTTCGGTGGTCATCCGCAGGGCTTCCGAATAAGACTGGACCCCCACCGGCATGATGATAAATTCCTGGATCTCCAACTCGTTGGCCGTCAGTTTCCCCCGTTGATACAGTTCATCAGCGGGACCGGGAGGATGTGGGCATTCGGATTGATATATTGATAAAGGGGAAGACCGCAGACATTGGCGGCCGCTCTCGCAACAGCCAGCGATACGCCCACAATGGCGTTGGCCCCTAATTTGCGCTTGTCGGCAGTCCCATCCAGCGCCTTCATGGCCATATCAATTTTTCGCTGCTCGGTGACCTCTCTTCCGATCAGCGCAGGGCCGATAATCCGGTTGACATGTTCGACCGCCTTGCACACGCCGAGAACCCGGTAGCGCTGCGAGTCGCCATCCAGCAGTCACGTGCTCGTCGCTCCCGGGTCAGCGGCGGAGGAACGTCGCCCTTCCCGAAAGCCGGCCATCCACCCACACATCCGCCTGAACCGTCGGCCATCCTCTGCAATCAATAATTTCTCTGGCGGTAATTTTAGTTATCGTATACAAAGGTATGAACAAATTCCTCCTCTTCGTTAACCCTCCAATTGAGTTTAAATCAATTGCGAGTTATGCGTTATTGGTGATTCTGCTTTGTCACTTTATCAAACCGAAATATTTAATTCGACCGAATAACAAATAACAATTAACCTCTAATTGGTGAGGTTTGTAAATCTGCCGATTCCTCCAACCCGGCATAGCCCAGTTTCTGTGAGATCTCCCCGGAAGCCGCTAAAATTTTTTGAATATTTTCCCGGAGCTGTCTGTGGGTCAATCGAAAATTCGGCCCTGAAATCCAAAGGCTTGCAACCACCTGCCGGCCGGCGTCCCCGAATCGGGGCGGTCACCGAAAAGGCTTCCGGTTCCCGCTCTCCTCTGCTGACCGCATACCCCCTTTCACGGAACATGGCGAGATCTTTTTCAAGCTTTTGAAGATCAGTGAGCGTCAGGGGAGTGTATTTTTTAAGCGGCTTTTGCCTGATAATCTCAAGGCGACGGTCTGCCGGCAAATCGGCCGCAGAACTTTGCCGGATGCGCCGCAGTGCAGCGGATAGGAATTTCCGACGGGGTCGACTTTGGCAATTTCGTACCGGCTCTCCACCCTTGAGATGCAGACTCGCCAGTCGCCGTCCAACACGTACAGCGCCGCCTCTTCTCCGCAGTCGTTTCGCAGTCGTTCCATCACGGACTTTGCAATGGTGGTCAAATTATTTTGCGCGGAGCTAATACCCCCCCATAAATAAATACGATATCCGAACTCATATTTGCCCGTGCTTTTGGACCTCGAAACGCACCCTTTATTTCAAGGGTCGCCAAAATGCGCGAAACCGTGTCTTTGGTACAACCGGTGAGTCGGCTTATTTCTCCAACCCCCAGCTTCTGTCTTTCGATCGAGAAACGGTTTAATACCGCTATCGCTTTTTCAACGGATTTGTGGGTCATTCACCCCATCCTATGTTGCATATATTACAATGTTCTTGCGCTATTTGCAAATACATGCAAACCAAACCGGCTGTCAAGCAATATTTCGATCAGGGGTCAGGTTTCACTCCGGCGGGGGTAAACGAGATTGCCCGGCGGGGGCAAACCCCGACGCACAACCCGCACCCATCGCATTTCAAAAAATCAACACGTGATATTTCATTTTCCATCGCTATCGCCTGGTAGCCCCCCGAATGACCGGACCTGACACAAATGCCGCATCCATTGCAATTGTCGACGTCCACCTGGGCTGCCATTTTCCAGGAAAGCTCCAGATCATCCCAGCCGCCGATGGCCGGCAGCGCCCTTCCCTTAATATCGGCCGGGCAGGAGAATCCTGCCGCGCGAGGTGATTTCCAGGCGTTGGGTAAGCTTTTCTATGATTTGAATACCGTTCCACATCACGGCTGTGCAGATTTGCACGGCCGCGGCGCCCACAGCCATGTATTCAGCCGCATCATGCCAACTCTCTATGCCGCCGCAGCCGAAGATCGGCACCGCCGGCAAAGCCCGGGCGATGTTGGCCGTGCACCGCAGCGTAACCGGTTTTAAGCCGGGACCGCCGTATCCGCCGATCATGCCTCTGTTGCGGACGGTGGGCAGCGGCGAAAAAGTTCAAGATCAATTCCCCCCAGGCCCGTCAGGCTGTTGCAGGCGGTCAGTGCGTCGGCGCCGGCCTGCACCGCAATTTGCACCTGGACTGCGATGTCGGTTACATTGGGGATGCTTTACGATCAAGGGCAGTTCGGTGGCTTCCCGCCGCCATTGAACCGCTGCTTTCAGGGACTTGGGATCCTGCCCCGATTTGCTGCCGCGCTCCTTGGCATAATTGGGACAACTGGTGTTCATTTCAAACCCGCTCGCCGTGAGGTTCCAGGCGGCGAACCACCTGCTGCCATTCTTCGGGGCTGCCCCGCCCATAATACTGGCGATCGACGGCCGGGTCGAAAGCCGTCTTTAATCATGTCGATCTCATCTTCCCAGCGCTCTATGGTCATATCGCTGATCAATTCAATGTCGAGCATACCGCGCTTGCTTTTACGGACGGATGATATGGACCCGGGGGCTGGTGTGCGGGGTCGGCTCCAAGCCGATGGTTTTTCGAACGCCACCGCCCCACCCCGCCCTGAACGCTTCGATAACCATTGATCCTTTTGCCGTCGGTGGCCCGGCGGACAGGATAAATGGATTGGGAAAGCGGATGCCCAGCAGCTCAGTATTCAAATTACTCATCGCTTACTCCTCGGGCACAATGATGATTAAAAAATACAACCGCTCACGTTTCTTGGTTTGCACGGTTTCGGTCATTGATTATTGTTATTTGGGATTATTTGAAATTTGGTGCTTGCAATTTGGATTTTACCATCGAGTGGCTCGTACCATAAAGCTGACACCTGAAGCCTATTCGTCACCAGACTCAACAATTTAAAATAGGGCGTTATTCATTAGTCGGCAACACTGAAATCTTGCCGCGATAATACGGCAGTTTATCGATTCTTGGGGAATACCGGCCGCCATCGAAGCGTTGCCGAACATGCCGCGCGATGTCTTCCATGCGGGCGAACCAGACGTCTCCCTTGCTCTGCATGTATTCGATAAGCCCCGCCACTTGGCGCCAGCGCACCAGGCGGCCCGTGGCAAAAGGATGCCAGACGCCAATCCACAGCCCGCCGTATTCGTACATAGCGTCGAACTCCTCCCGAAAGACCTCGATGCCCCGGGAGGCGGCCTTGATCGGCATCATGTAGTCCAGATCCATGGACTGCACGAATTGCGGCCAGTCATCGACTCCCCAGTGGGCCGGCAGCTCGACCAGCTCGCCCTTGTCGGTTTTTAAAATGTTCGGGACATCGTCGCCCATCAGGGACGCGTAGTAAAGGAATCCCTCCTCGATCAGCAGGTCGGCGGAGTTGTCCGAAAAATTGTAGAGCGGTGCGCGCCGCCGCGCGGCCTTTGCCCGGTGGCATTATCAATAATTTTAATTCCTCGTTTAAGCCAGTAGTGTTCCTCTTCCCGGCTGCTTGCGAGGGGATTTTCGTGCAAGTAGCCATGATGGGCGACTTCGTGGCCGCCGTCCACCATTGTTCTTACGGCCGCCGGGTCATTATAGATACACCAGGCGGGGACAAAAAAAGTCTGCTGAATGCCGAATTGCCTGTAGGTCTCCACAATCCGGGGCACGGCAACGTCCGGCCCGTACTTTAGCATGGATATGCCGGAAACGCGCCGGAAGCCGTCATCCGGATGATCCAGATGAATGAGACTGTCGGTATCCATGTCGAAAGTAAAAGCCACCGCACATTTTTTGCCGTCCGGCCAGGGAACGGGATTTTTGATCATGATTTATCTCCTCTTTAGGTTTTTAATGGAATCGACGTTCCGAGCATGAATCTCCGAATATGGCTCCCACCATGTCAGCTCCCCCGCAGCAAGCGCATCTTTTATGTAAACCGGCGCCGTTTTGTTGCCAAAATCGGAATTATCAGCATCAGCCAGCATTCTTTTCAGATAATTGACATTATTTTTTATAAAGCGCTTGTCATAGCCGCCGGTCTTTACTGTGGCAACGTTGCAATGGCTGGCATAAATACGGTCGATGTCCATGGCCATCATTCTGTCGAACTCCGCCAATTGAGTTTCAGGGGCGGCAAAGTTAAACTGGAAAATCCAGATCGGATCTTCAAGCATGTCCGCGGCCAGCAGGATTTTATCATCGGGTAGATATACGCCCAGGTGGCCTTCACAATGAATCGCGAACTCATGCAGCTCTATTTTCAGATCGCCCAGCCATAAATCCATTCTTCCCTCGAAAGTGACATTGGGTGGTACAGCGGGAAAGGCCGGGGTCCCCCACAGCGTACCCGCTTCGATGGCGTCTTTATTGGCCAAAATTATTTTTCTGGTAGCGCTATGCCCAATGATGGGGCCATTTTAAAAAGGTGATTTCCGGTAATGTGATCCAGATGCCAATGGGTGTTTACCACCGTAAAATTCTTTATGGCGTATTTTGTCTGCAAATGATTCTTTACCCATTCACCCTGCCCGGGCAGATCCATGGTATCAACAATGACGGCGGAATTACCCCGGTGGATTGCATATATGCCGCCGCCAAGCCGCATATCCAACTCATAATGGTCTTTGTGGCGACCCCAATAGAAATAAAGCAGGTGATCATTGATTTCTACAGCTTCTAATGTAATTTATTTTTTCATCCAAGGGCTGGCATTTGTTGTCTCCATGAAAAGGGAATCGAGTACGGGAAGGATTCACGACCTCGGCCTACTCACACCACCTGGCATACGGGTCCGTACCGGGCGGTTCACAGACTATATGTTCGGCCCTTCAGGGTTGATTTTCAGCCCACTATGGCCTCTGCTGATTATGCCATCAAGATCAAGACTCGATTACTGAGCCCTCATCCAATTCGCCTCGCACGCGACGCTCCAACTGTGCGGAAACCGACCCTACCTTAGCGCATGATCTGAGTTTCTTACCTGTCATTGCGCTCTCTCTGCAACAAACCCGACCCTCAAGCGGCTATCAAAGCAATGGCAATGAATGCTGCGGTCACGCCGATCCATTGCCGGCCGGAGCCGTCCTTCAAAAGCAGCCATGCAAGCATAACTGTTGTCGCAGGATACATGCAGGCCAGGACGGCTGAAGTATCAAGCCGGCCTGCGCCGGCAGCCAACGCAGAAAAAGTATATCCGCCTGTATCAAAAAAAGCGGCCAGGCAGACGATCGGGTAGTTGTCCTTGGGCGGCATCCCGCCTTTGCGAAATACAAGCAGCAGCACCATTAAAACAGCTAAGCCGGCGTTCTGATTGCGACCAGGGCCCACAACAAGCTCTGTTCGGCTGCCTGGTCAACGAGTATAAGCGATACCCCCAAAAATATACCGGCCGTAATCGGCAAAGTAATTTGCCGCCATTAAAACTTCTGAGATTTTTCAGCTACCGAAAAAAAGCCAGATCGCCGCCAAGGCAACCATAAAGCCCAGTAACTCTAAGGTTGAAGGAAATCCCTCCAGAAAAATGCCCAGCAGAACCGGCAGGGCGGCGGTGGTTACTGCCGCAATCGGAGCAACTATCCCCATTTGCCCGCCTGCAAGACCTTTATAAAGCGCGGCCAGCCCTATTAAACCTGTAATGCCTGCCAAGGCTCCGGCTGCCAAAGAAAATAAATCCGGCACAGGGCTCCGACCATAGGGCACTCGGAAACAGGAGAAGTGCACTGAAGAGATAGCCAATAAAGAGCACTCCCCATACATTGCCCGATCCTGGTGGCAAAGCCGCCTAAAAATAACCCGCCCCCCACGATATGGCTGAAACGAGCCCGTATATGATCGCCGCTATTTCCGAATTTGCCATTTAAGATACGTCTCGGGAATTCTACAGCCTAATGAAATCACATAGTTTTTAAAGAGGAGTTCTATCGTTTTTAATTGCGGTTGCAAACCGCTTCCACACGAACTTAGAATGAGTTTCCTACGAGCGCGCAGACAGAGGCTGGGAACCAGGAAACTCGGAGGCTGGGAAGCCGGGAGGAAAGTAAGCTCTTGAGTTCGTAAGCACAATCCAACCAACTTGAGCATCACCGTGTCCTTTTTTCCTGTCTCCTTTATCTATCTATGAACTATGAACTATCAACTACCAACTATCACTATGAGCTTTCAGCTTTGGCCTCTCACCTACTTTTCTTCGCGTTTATAGGGGATGCCGGCCGAAGACGGTGGATTTGCTTTGCCGACGATCCCGATGAGCGCCAGAATCGAGGCCACATAGGGCAGCATGGTGAAAATCTGATAAGGGATCTGGGGATGCGAAAATTGGAGACGCAGCTGCAGTGCATCGCAGGAGCCGAACAGCAGGCAGGCCAGAAATCCCCCGATCGGGTTCCAGCGGCCAAGTATAATGGCGGCCAGTGCAATGAAACCCTTACCGGCGCTCATATGCTCCGTAAAAAGAAAAACCTGGGAAAGCACCAGATAGCAGCCGCCCAGGCCGGCCAGCGCACCGCTGGAGACAACGCAGGCATAGCGCACCTTGTAAACGGAAACACCGGCCGTATCGGCGGCTCGCGGATACTCTCCCACGGCCCGCATATTCAACCCCCAGGGCGTATGAAACAATATGAACCAAAGCAGGGGCACCATGGCGTACATCAGATAGACCAGCAAATCCTGGTTTAAAAAGACCGGTCCGATGACCGGCAATTTGGAAAGCAGCGGAATTGCCAGCGGCTTGAAACCGGGAAGCGACATGGTGGTGGCCTTTCCTCCGAATACGACCCGCGAGAGAAAGGAGGTCAGACCGATGGCGAACATGTTGATGGCGATGCCCGCCACAAGCTGATTGACGCCGAGCGAGACAGCCAGAGCAGCCAGAAAAAGTCCGCCGGTCGCCCCCAAGGCCACCCCGACCAGCAGCCCCCCAAAAGGCGAATGGGTGAAAAAGGCGCCCACGGCCGCTCCGAAAGCGCCCAGCAGCAGCATGCCTTCCAGGCCGATATTGTAGACGCCGCTGCGTTCCGAGAGCATGCCGCCGATGGTAGCGAAAGTTAGCGGCACCGCCAACCGCAGACTGCTGCTAAGAAAATCGGCGGCAATGGTCAAATTAACCAGGCTTTCCATTAGATCTGCTCGTTTTCCTTTGTTTTGATGCTTTTCAATTGGCCCTGAACGGCGCGGCGCCCCCGCAGCAGTCTGGCCCAGATACTTTCGTCGTATTTAACTGCAAGCCCGGCGGCAATAAAAATAACGACCAGGCCCTGGATGGCTTCCACCACCGTGGTCTCGACGCCGACAGCCCGCTGCATGATATTGGCGCCTGCTTTTAATCCGGACAGGAACAGGGCCGAAATCGGCAGCCACACCGGATTGGCTGAAGCGAGGAATGCCACGACAATTCCGTCAAACCCATATCCCGCACTGAAGTGGTGAAAAAGGCGGTATTTGAGTCCCAATACTTCAAAAGTTCCGGCCAGACCGGCCAGCGCGCCGCCCACTACCATGGATATAAAAATGGTGCGCCGCACCGCGATGCCGGCATAACGCGCCGCGGTCGGGTTCTTGCCCACCGAATCAAATGCGAAACCGAACGAGGTAAAGCGGAAGAAAATGATCATCAGCACGGCCAGAGCCAGACTCACGGCGGCGCCGATATGTGCATCGGTCCGCGGCATGAGAATCGGCAGCCACAGATCTTCCCGGATGGCCGGCGAGTAGGGATACGGAGCGCCTTCGGCCATCATCGGTCCGCTTACAAAATAACTGACCAGATCAATGCCGACATAATTCATCAGCAGCGTGATGATCACCTCATTGGTCCCATGGAATGCTTTGAGATACCCCGGGATGCCGGCCCAAAGCGCTCCGCCCAGCACGCCGGCCCCGATGCAAATGGAAATATGCAGCCAGGTCGGCATTTCCGGCAGATACAGTGCGGCAACAGTAGTAAACAACGCCCCCAGATAAATCTGGCCCTCGGCGCCGATGTTAAACAGCCCGACTCGCAGCGGCAGCAAAACCGACAGCCCGCACAGCAGGATGGGCGACAACTTCACCAGGGTGGTGGCAAAGCCATAGTAGTCGAAAAAGGCGCCGATAAAAAGCTCTTTGTAGGCGCTGATGGGATTGGAGCCGGAAATGATAATCAGGATTGCGCCCACCAGCAAGGCCGCTATTACCGACCACAGGCTTATCAGTTTATACAATATCCGCACGAATTTCAGCATCAGGCAATCTCCTGCCGGGCACCGGACATCAGCATCCCCAGCCGTTCGGCGGTAGCCTCGCCGGGCTGCAGAATCCCGCTGATGCGTCCGCGGAACATGACCGCTACCCGATCAGATACGGCCAGCAGATGCTCCAGTTCCGTGGAGATGTACAAAATTGCCTTGCCCCGGTCGCGCTGTTGCAGGATCGTCTTTTGGACAAATTCGATGGCCCCCACGTCCAGCCCCTTGCAGGGCTGCATGGCCACCAGAATTTGAGGATCGGCTTCCAGTTCACGCCCCAGAATCAATTTTTGCTGGTTGCCGCCGGACAAAAACCGTGCCGGTTGTTGGGTGGACTGCAGGCGGACGTCATATTTACGAACTATTTTTTCAGCATGGTCTCTGATGAAGTGGAAATTGATAAATCCTGCCCTGGAGAACGGTGCCCGATTATAGTCGCGCAGCATGAGATTGGCGGACACCGGATAATCGAGTACCAGGCCGGTGTGTTGACGATCTTCGGGAATGAAACCGATGCCGTATGTTTGCTTGCGGACCCGGATATCGAAGCGTGAAATGTCCCGGCCGAATACCCGAATAACGCCCTGCTGCAGGGCTCTCATACCGGTGATGACTTCGGCCAGTTCCGCCTGTCCATTGCCGTCAACCCCGGCGATGCCTAAAATCTCTCCGTTGTGCAATCCAAAGGATATATGGTCGAGGGCCTGGATGCCGCGGTCGTTCAACGCGCACAGCTCTTCAGCTTCCAGGGCCAAATCGCCCGTTTCCCGCTGAATGTGCTCGAATTCAAAAAGAACATCGCGCCCCACCATCAAACGTGCCAACTCGTTTACCGTAGCGTCCCGGACGTCGACTTCGGCTCGCACCTTGCCCCGCCGCAGCACGGTTACCCGGTCCGCGGCATTGATAACCTCTTCGAGTTTGTGGGTGATAAAGATAATCGTGTGGCCGGCATCCTTCAGTTTTTTTAAACCCGCTAAAAAGGCATCGATCTCATTGGGCGCCAAAACACTGGTCGGTTCGTCCAAAATCAGCAGTTCGGCATTGCGGTAAAGGGCCTTTAGAATTTCAACCCGCTGCTGCATACCCATGGGCAGCTTCCAAATTAATTCCCTGGGATCGATATCAAAGTCGAAGGATGCGCTCAAATCGCGGATGCGACGTTCGTGCTCCGCCAAATGCAGGGATGCTTTTTGCCCCTTCAGTCCGAGGATAATATTTTCGGTGACCGTCAGCGATTTTACCAGCATGAAATGCTGATGGATCATGCCGATGTTGTTGTCGATCGCCTGGCGCGGGTTGGCGATGTGAACCTGCCGTCCGTCGATTTCGATCCGCCCCTCGTCCGGATGGTAAAGACCGTAAAGTACATTCATGAGGGTGGTCTTACCGGCGCCGTTTTCGCCGAGAATGGCATGGATGCTGTTTTTATGCACGTGCAGACTGACCTGGTCCAGGGCTTTGAAATCGCCGAACTGCTTGCTAACCCGATCAATGACAAGATGGTACATCTGATCCACCCGCTAATTAGTTCGGCCCGATGAACTGCAACAGGTTTGAAATGCCCGGCGGCCAGAAATTTTCAATTTTCAATTCCGGTTGATCGGTTCAGCTCTGCGCCTCCGGTCCGCAGCGCAGAGCCTATAGACTTTAAGGCTTGATTTGACCGGATTTTATCTTTTCTATAACCCCGGCCACTTCTGTTTTAACCGCTTCCGGAACACTGGGATGATAGGTCCCGATGTTCAAAACTTTAGGGTAGTTCAGATCGAACAGATATTTCTTACCCTCAAGCTTCCGGCCCTGCTTCACGGGTGCGAACAACTCGACCATGGCCTGGGTCCAGTCCACGATGGCCGAATTCAAAATAATATCCGGCCAGTCGCTGATGGCGTCATAATACATACCGATGGCATAAACGCCTTTTTCTTTGACTGCCTGCAGGCTTCCGATGGTGGCATTGTCCATGGTGGGGAAAATAACATCAGCGCCCTGGTTGATCTGGTTAAGGGCGGCTTCCTTGCCCTTGGCAATGTCATCCCAATCATTGGTCCAGGCGGTGAAAACGCTGCCGTCCGGACGTGCGGCCTTGAAACCTTTTTCATAGCTGAGCCCCAGATCCACATATTGTTTGAGTTTCTGGGCGCAGATGAAGCCGACCTTGCCGGATTTGGTCATCCTGCCGGCGATATACCCCACCAGGTATCCCACCTGCGGCAGATCAATACTGACCAAGGCCACATTTTTGGCTGTCGGGTCCCGTTGTTGATCACAAAAAGGGTGTCGGGGTACTTGCGGGCGACATGGAAGGCGGCCTCCTGAAATTCGCCCCCGTGACCGATCACGACATTATAGCCCCGGCGGGCATAATCGGCCATGGCCTCGGCCTGGTCGGGTTGGGCGACCTTCTCGCTGTAGGCCACGTCAAAACCGAGCTCGGTTTTGACCCGCATCAGTCCTTCATATCCGGCCTGGTTCCAGGATTTGTCCGAGATGTTGCCGGGCAGAACCATGGCCACCTTCAGGGAGTCGGCCAAAGCCGGACCGGTCGACAAAACGGCGGCTGCAAGGAAAAGACCTATAATAGCAAATTTGAAAGTTCTCATTTTTTCCTCCTTATTGCCTGGGTTAAAAAGAATCCTGTCTCGTTTTTCCTTCTTTCTCTTGCATCCTTAACCGCAAAACCCCTAAGGGGTCCGGCCTGAGGTTTTCCTCCACCTGCCGGAGAAAGTCCATTCCTGGCCGTCTTTCTCCTGCTCCAGAGCGCAGTCAGTTGAAGAACATGAGTCGAACAACATTGGGATCGCTTCGTTAATAGTTATAAATCGATAGGAAGAATAGCTGGTCGAAGGCAGACTCAAGCTATGCCGGAGGGTCGCTTCTGTACGAGCTCTGTAGGGTTGACTTTAGGGTTACGACATGGTGCCCCAGTTCGAAGTAAGGTTGACCAGCTTTTCTCTCGGGCTCCAGTTTGAGATATCTGCTTAGATTACCTTTTGGGCCGTAGAGTGAGAACTCAAAGAGTACCTGACCTTGATGATATAGGCTCAGTTTCAATACACTTGCGGCCTTTGACCTATGCATGTAGGTACGTCTCGTCCCGTCGTAGCTCGCAGAGCGAAGTCGGAAGCCCGAACGGCGAAGCCCCAAACCACCTTGAACCTTGAACCAATCAGTTTAGGTTTAATTCTACTTTGTCACATTGATTTTTGGATCAACAAAATGCCTTTTCCGTTGCTTCCGATAGGCAGATTCGATAGAGGCTGTGCGCTTTTTTATGACGAAATTCGAGTTGCCGTGAACTTCTTCTGATGTATTTGAGCGTTTCGGCAGAAAATTGCACAAGAGTGATATAATATCCTGGCAACTTAACAAAGGATGCGAACCTTTGTAAGAAATCCGTTGTTCTAGGCATGAATAACATCGCCATCATGACCAATGCCATGTGATGGTGCCAACTGCTCCAGCCTCTGGCCTGGTAGTCAGACATGCCGCAGCCTCGGGGTACTTCGAAAAAAATCCGCAAACGCTGGACACGCAATCATACCCATGATCTGTGGGTCGGTGACTTCGAAGATGGACCCTGCGTGTTGGAAAACGGCCAGGTGGTACCCACCTATCTGTCGGCTTTCATCGATTGCCATAGCCGCTACGTTGTCGAAGCTCTCTATTACTTCATGCAAAACCCGGATGTCCTGATCGATTCTTTAATCCGAGCCCTGGCCAAGCATGGCGCACCCCTGCAGCTTTATGTGGATCGCGCCAAAGTCTATTTGGCAAACGCGTTGCAGGCCGCCTGCTATCGGCTCAACATCAAACTACTGCATCGACCCCCCGAAGATCTGCCCGCGGGCGGTCTGATCGAACGACTCCTCCAGACCATTCAAATTCAGCTGGAAGCCGAAATCCGCGCCAGTGATATCCTCACCCTGCAGCAACTCAACCGGGCGCTGGCATGGTTGGCCGTCAGCTACCACAAAACCATACACAGCGAGACCAAACAACCACCCGAACTGCGATACCAACGGGCTGACGATCGTCCGGCAGGTAGATATGGCGAAAGTCGTCGAGTCTTTCATGCAAAGCGTTAATCGCACCGTCAACAAAACATTTTCCGATGTCCGGCTTGATAAACGCTTTTATCGCGTCGATCCCAAACTGCGCGGCGACCGGGTGCAGGTTAAATACGATCCGTTCTCCTCATGGGAAACGTCCATATCTATTCGCTTGTGGACAATATCTGGCCACCGGCACCCTTCACTATCGTACCGCCGATGTGCCGAACGCGCCTCAAAAACCCCGAGGCAAGCCCAAACACAGCTACACCGAACTTTTGATCCGTCAGCATGAACAATCGCTGGCCGAGCAAACCGGCGGCATCGATTACCGTAAAATTGTTCAAAGACGATCCTGGCCTTTCCATGAGTTCGCCAAAACCGTGGCATAACTGATGGGCAAAAAAGCCTTTGAAAACGCCCCTTTTCTCAAAGTGCCCTATATCATCCGCGAACTCAAACTATTAATCCGAAAGGAGGAAGAAAATGTTTCTTAATCATTTTAATCTCAACTCACACCCGTTTGCCGAAAAACCGCCTTTAAAATGGGTTGCTGCGCGATGAGCATACCGATCAGGCTTTGGCCAGACTCAAATTTTTCAAAGAACAAGGCGCCTTCGGTGCTTTGATTGTGCTAAAAACTTCAACCCGATTGATCTGGTTATGACCGTGGCCAAATGCGACTGCTTGGATGCCGTGAAAATTCTTAAAAAGACTTTGACTCCAAGTTTACCACCTACCCCAAGCTGTCTGCGCTCAACCAGCAAGGGATCCGCTTTATTACCCTCAGACGCAGGGGTAAGAACATGACGGATAAAATCCAGGCCCTTGAGCCGTGGCACCGCATTCATATTCCCCATGCCAAAAGAAAGTATCCCAATCCGCTGGTCCATGAATCTTTGATCACGCTCAAAGATTATCAGGGCGATCTGCGCCAGTTGATCCTTCGGGGAAACGGCCGTGAGAAACCCACTTTTCTGATTTCCAACGACTTCGATACACCATTGGAATTGCTTGTTGGCAATTACGCCAGAAGGTGGCGGGTCGAAAACGTGATCTCTGAGGCGGTCAAGTTTTTCAACCTCAATGCCCTTTCTTCTCCCATTCTGGTCAAGGTGCACTTTGATGTGATCATGACCATGATCGCCGATACCCTCTATAGCATGTTGGCACAGAAGCTTAGAGGATTTGAAAGCTGTGACGCCGCCAAAATCCACCGGCTTTTTGTCAAGGGAAAGGCAAATGTAATCCTCAAGGGAAACAAAATTACCGTCATCTATCCCCGAAAGGCGCACAATCCGATCTTGCGATCTGTTCCTTGGCATAACTTACCTCAAAGCCTTTCGTGGCTGGATGGAGTCGATTTGGAGCTTAAGTTCAGCTGATGTGCTGGTCACAAAACTTTATATAAATTGTCGGTTAAAACCGGCGCGAAAATCGGTGTTTAAGCATTTTTTTCCCCAAACCTACCACCGCTTCTGCCACATGATCGATGGTGAGCGACCGTATCTGCTCACCGGCAAGGTCGAGGAAGACTGGGGGGCCATCACTCTGACGGTGGACAGGGTCGCGACAATTCAGAGTTGAAATACTATAAAATCTGCATCATTTATAACTATTTTATAACCATTTTTTGGCTATTGCAAAGAATTAAGTTTTGTGAAATGTAAAATAGCAAAAAATTTACATACTGCAGGGGCTTAACGTGAGGTGATCCGGCCTTGTGAGGATGCCTGACGAAGAGATAAATTCAATTAGATCTGGAGGAAGATATCATGACCAAAATCGTGAATGCCTGGAACGAATGGGATCCCCTTAAAAGATTAATTTTGGGTCGACCTGAAGGCAGCCATGTGGCCGCACCTGAACCGGGTGCGTACTCTCATCAACCCGACGGTGGTTATCCGCTCGGCACCTATGGGCCATATCCCGAGGTGATGGTTGCTGAAGCGAACGAGCAGATGGATAACTTCGTGAAAATTCTGGAAAACCGCGGTATTACGGTGGACCGTGTGGAAGTGCACCCGGGCTACTTGGAAGGTCGGGGCAATGGGACACCGGATTGGACCATGCCCAATCTCCGCGGCACGAACTGCCCTCGTGACCTTTTCATGACAGTAGGAAATGAGATAATGGAGGCCGCCGGCGCACAGCGGCAGCGCTGGTACGAGCACTTAAACCTGCGCCCCATCTTTCAGCGCTACTTCAAGGAAGATCCGGATTTTTTGTGGACTGCAGCACCCAAACCTCGCATGACCGATGCTTCTTACGAAAAGAATTACTGGTACAACTACTACAATGCATGGTCATATGAAGAAAAGCAAAGGCGATTGGAAAAAAGTCGCTTCCACCTGACCGACGTGGAACCGATGTGGGACGCTGCCTGCTGCATGCGAATGGGAAAAGACATCTTCTGGTACCATGGTTGTGTGACTAACAATGCCGGCATTGACTGGCTCAAGCGCTATTTCGTATCGAAAGGAATCAGGGTGCATGAAGTGCAGTTCGGCACCACCCAAGACACGTTTTACGCGTTCCACGCTGACGTCATCATTTGCCCCGTTCGTCCTGGGCTGATGATGCACAACCCCGCTGACCTTTCCTGACCCCGGAAGCCGTGGAACTCCTCAAGAAGAACGACTGGGAAATAGTTGAAAATCTGGCTCCCCCAACCCATCATTACGACGAAGTGCTTGACTCATTTGGAACTCCACGGAAAGGACCTAACCCAATCTTCATGAACACCCTCTCGTTGGGGCCCAACACAATTTGCGTGGAGGCCCACGAAGAGCGCTATATGGAGCAACTCACCAAGCTGGGTCTTGAAGTGATACCTGTGCCCTATGACAAGGTTGTCGCCTTCGGCGGTTCACTGCACTGCACGACCGTGGACGTTTACCGGGAAGGCGATCTCGAGGACTACTTTCCCAATCAAATCGAAGGGTACTAAAAAATAGACGCTCTGCAGCAAAAGATTCAACGGACCTGAAAAGGATATCAAAAGATTAGAAGAGAGTTTTCAGAATAGTTCTTCATAAAGCAGAAATTATCGAATTAACCCTAACGTTGCAAAAGCCGGTGGGCTTTAGAATCAAGACCCACCCGCACCGGAACATATAAAATCAGACATGCCATCCCGTAAAGCAGGGGCGTCACAACTGAAGGGGTGAAGTCGTAGTTCTTTACTACTTCAAAACTCCTTCAAGGCAGACGGCAGAATCTGAAGTCCTCCGGCTTTTTTTTTTTAAAAAAAAAAAAAAAAAAAAAAAAAAAAAAAAAAAAAAAATTAATTTTCTTCCATTGGCTTATTTCAAGTGCCGCCTGATGCCTTCTTTCGTATCGGCAACTGCAATTTCCAGGTCGGTAATACCCTGGCCGCCGATAGGGTTCAAATCCATCGGGGCAGGCGGAAACAGCTACAACGAAAGAGACATCTTCGCCATCATAATAATTTTATCGTTCTTTTTGGATATCGGGTCCTTGATTATCAGAGACCCATCGGACTCGACAAACGTATTCATAAACAGATTGAAAGGCTGGGGAACCAATCTTTTTCCCCAGTCGCGCCGACTCATGGCCTCTAAAAAATTATCGCAGCAATTTCGGTGTCCTTTCACACCGTAGTACAGTTCATATCTTCTCCGGTCGCATGCCGGCACCAGCATATCGTGCCAGCCCACATCATCGGCGATAATTTCCAATACGGGTTCACGTCGGTTCGTGACAAGCTCGTCGTTTTTGCGGGGTTGAATCCTTCCCAGGTGTACCCACGAGTGCGGCGGGGATAGAAAGTGGTCAAAATCAGCGGCGTCGATCGCCCAAAAATCTCCGCATTGTCCCCCCTCGATATCCCGGACCGCGACATACTGCCCTTTTTTTAACATCGACCAACTCGTGGCACAGCCGCCGGCACAATTATGCTTTGCACCGAAGGACGATCGATATTTGTTTCCGTCATTGTTTTGGCCTCCCGTATGTTTTGAGCTTCGCTTGATCAACCCAAACCGATCAGGTGATTTTCGATGATCTGCCCGTATTTGAAATTTTCAAGCTTGAGGAAATGCTCGGTACAATTGACAAGTGCCTTTTGGGGTAAAGTGCCTATGATCTGGGTACCGGCAATCGAGACACCATATCTTTGGGTCTTCCAATCCATGACCTTGAAAACACGGTAGATCCGGTGTTTTGTCAGTGTCAAACATATTCATCGATACGGCCACAAGGTTTCTGTCTTCAAATGCCAAGCCGATAGCACGAACGGTCTCGAAACCGCCGGAGGGGCCGCGCACGATCCGCGCAATTTTTTTGGCGATACCCAGATCGTCGGTGTTCAAGATGACATTCACGGCCACAAGCCCCTTCGCTGCCGCGCCGACGATGGTCGCCCCGGCGGTCGGATGCAGGGCGGCCGGACCGATATCAGGTGCCCTTTCAGGCAAATTAACGACTTTCTTAAGACCTTCATATTGGCCCTTCCGGATATAATCCAAGCTGCGGCGCTGCTCTGAGCGGGCATTCTCGCCGCAATAATAGACGGGAACCCCATAGCGTTTGAAAAGCTCTCGGCCGATTTCTTCCGCAAGGGCAACGCATTCTTCCAATGTGATACCGCCGTATGGAAAAAGGGGAATGGTATCCTGGGCGCCGATGCGGGGATGTTCGCCGCGCTGGGCTTCCATATCGATTAATTCGTATGCCTTGCCGGCCATATTGAGCAGCGCCTCTTTCAGCGGTGCCGGTTGGCCGACCACTTCCACGACCGTACGATTGAAATCCGGAACCCGGATAATAATCAATTAACCTGACCGCTTCGATGCCTCGCAACTGGCCGACGATCTCCTCGATAACGCCCTTGCGGCGCCCATCGCTGAAATTTGGAACTGAATGCACATACTTGATCATAACGATGAATTTTAACCTCGCTAATTAATTGTTGGAAGAATAGGTTTTTAGTAAGAAACCCCTGATTTTTTTTTTTTTTTTTTTTTTTTTTTTTTTTTTTTTTTTTTTTTTTTTTTTTTTTTTTTTTTTTTTTTTTTTTTTTTTTTTTTTTTTTTTTTTTTTTTTTTTTTTTTTTTTTTTTAAAAAAAAAAAAAAAAAAAAAAAAAAAAAAAAAAAAAAAAAAAAAAAAAAAAAAAAAAAAAAAAAAAAAAAAAAAAAAAAAAAAAAAAAAAAAAAAAAAAAAAAAAAAAAAAAAAAAAAAAAAAAAAAAAAAAAAAAAAAAAAAAAAAAAAAAAAAAAAAAAAAAAAAAAAAAAAAAAAAAAAAAAAAAAAAAAAAAAAAAAAAAAAAAAAAAAAAAAAAAAAAAAAAAAAAAAAAAAAAAAAAAAAAAAAAAAAAAAAAAAAAAAAAAAAAAAAAAAAAAAAAAAAAAAAAAAAAAAAAAAAAAAAAAAAAAAAAAAAAAAAAAAAAAAAAAAAAAAAAAAAAAAAAAAAAAAAAAAAAAAAAAAAAAAAAAAAAAAAAAAAAAAAAAAAAAAAAAAAAAAAAAAAAAAAAAAAAAAAAAAAAAAAAAAAAAAAAAAAAAAAAAAAAAAAAAAAAAAAAAAAAAAAAAAAAAAAAAAAAAAAAAAAAAAAAAAAAAAAAAAAAAAAAAAAAAAAAAAAAAAAAAAAAAAAAAAAAAAAAAAAAAAAAAAAAAAAAAAAAAAAAAAAAAAAAAAAAAAAAAAAAAAAAAAAAAAAAAAAAAAAAAAAAAAAAAAAAAAAAAAAAAAAAAAAAAAAAAAAAAAAAAAAAAAAAAAAAAAAAAAAAAAAAAAAAAAAAAAAAAAAAAAAAAAAAAAAAAAAAAAAAAAAAAAAAAAAAAAAAAAAAAAAAAAAAAAAAAAAAAAAAAAAAAAAAAAAAAAAAAAAAAAAAAAAAAAAAAAAAAAAAAAAAAAAAAAAAAAAAAAAAAAAAAAAAAAAAAAAAAAAAAAAAAAAAAAAAAAAAAAAAAAAAAAAAAAAAAAAAAAAAAAAAAAAAAAAAAAAAAAAAAAAAAAAAAAAAAAAAAAAAAAAAAAAAAAAAAAAAAAAAAAAAAAAAAAAAAAAAAAAAAAAAAAAAAAAAAAAAAAAAAAAAAAAAAAAAAAAAAAAAAAAAAAAAAAAAAAAAAAAAAAAAAAAAAAAAAAAAAAAAAAAAAAAAAAAAAAAAAAAAAAAAAAAAAAAAAAAAAAAAAAAAAAAAAAAAAAAAAAAAAAAAAAAAAAAAAAAAAAAAAAAAAAAAAAAAAAAAAAAAAAAAAAAAAAAAAAAAAAAAAAAAAAAAAAAAAAAAAAAAAAAAAAAAAAAAAAAAAAAAAAAAAAAAAAAAAAAAAAAAAAAAAAAAAAAAAAAAAAAAAAAAAAAAAAAAAAAAAAAAAAAAAAAAAAAAAAAAAAAAAAAAAAAAAAAAAAAAAAAAAAAAAAAAAAAAAAAAAAAAAAAAAAAAAAAAAAAAAAAAAAAAAAAAAAAAAAAAAAAAAAAAAAAAAAAAAAAAAAAAAAAAAAAAAAAAAAAAAAAAAAAAAAAAAAAAAAAAAAAAAAAAAAAAAAAAAAAAAAAAAAAAAAAAAAAAAAAAAAAAAAAAAAAAAAAAAAAAAAAAAAAAAAAAAAAAAAAAAAAAAAAAAAAAAAAAAAAAAAAAAAAAAAAAAAAAAAAAAAAAAAAAAAAAAAAAAAAAAAAAAAAAAAAAAAAAAAAAAAAAAAAAAAAAAAAAAAAAAAAAAAAAAAAAAAAAAAAAAAAAAAAAAAAAAAAAAAAAAAAAAAAAAAAAAAAAAAAAAAAAAAAAAAAAAAAAAAAAAAAAAAAAAAAAAAAAAAAAAAAAAAAAAAAAAAAAAAAAAAAAAAAAAAAAAAAAAAAAAAAAAAAAAAAAAAAAAAAAAAAAAAAAAAAAAAAAAAAAAAAAAAAAACACGCCCCCATCACCTGAAAGCCAAATCCAAGGAAAAGTGCAATCTCGGGAAAGAGTATCAAACCGAAGGAGGTCATCACCAAAATCAGGATAAACGGCGGAGTTGAACGAATTACCTCCAGATAGGGCCTCCTGAAAATCGCAATTGCTGTGAAAATATCGCATCCAAAAGGCGGGGTTGCGGAACCCGATAGCCGCCTGCAGTGTCACAATGGCGCCGAGGGCAACCGGATCGACCCCCGCTTGCTTGGCGATCGGAAACAAAATGGGTGTAACCACCATAATCACCACGATATTGTCTATGAACATACAGGCGATGAAATAGGCAAACGTGATAACCACCAGTGCGTGCAGCGTCGAAGGATCGGGCCCGAAGACAATCGGCAGAATCAGGTTGGGAATGCGGGCAAATGTCACCAGCCAGGAAAAGGCCGCTCCCATCCCGATGAGGATAAAGACGACGGCGGTCACAACGCCCGTCTCGAGTGCAATCGGGAAGATATCCCGGATCTTCAGCGCCCGGTAGATCAACACCTCCAGGAACAACGCGTAAAGGATGCTGACGCCGGCAGCTTCGTTCGGGCTGAACACTCCCGAATAAATCCCCCCGATGATAATAATCGGAAATCCCAATGACGGCAGAGCCTTGCGCAGGCTCTTGCGCCTTTCACTCCAACTCGCCTTCGGTTCGAGTGGGATTTGCTTTATTCGAGCATGAATATAGCTGTAAACCGCGAACATAATAAAAATAATCACCCCGGGCCCGATCCCTGCAATAAATAACTCCCCCACTGAGGTGCCGGTGACGACCCCATAGACAATCATGCCGATGCTGGGAGGTATCAACAAGGCAATATCACTGGCGTTGATGATCAACGCCAGGGAATAGGAACTGCTGTATCCCATGCGTATCAATCTGGGAAGCAGGGGTTGGCCCATGGCCACCACCGTCGCCTGGGTCGAGCCTGAAATAGACCCGAAAACCGTGCAGGCCGCAGAGGTGGCGATTGCCGAACCGCCTCTGACATGTTGAATGAAACTCATGACCA
Organism: uncultured delta proteobacterium; assembly: GCA_963774425.1. Lineage (GTDB taxonomy): Bacteria > Desulfobacterota > Desulfobacteria > Desulfobacterales > JAFDCJ01 > JAFDCJ01. The sequence goes on from CAVZEZ010000040.1 coordinate 304,698, forward strand.
GATCCATCAGCGGTTTTTCCCTTCGTCATGATGCCGGCGGCAAAAATAAACATGGGAATGGCAATCAACGACATCATACGCACGCCGCTGATCATCGGCTGAACGAGAAGCTGCGTTTTGATCATTGGATAATAGGCTTTCAGAACGGCGATGGGCCCGGCGATAACGGGAATCATCATCGGAAACCCGAGTACCAGAAGGACGATCATGGGCAAGTATAAACATTAAGGATCATAGGTTCGACGTTCCTTTATTGGAGCATCACCAAGCCGATCGGCCCGCCGGATTGCTCAGCCTTTATTCCTGTTCTTCCTGATCGATATCAAGGCAGGAGGTCCTGATACTCGGATCTTCTCTTCAAATGACAACCACACATCTTCGTGAACGATATTCTTGACCAGCGTGAGCAGGTATTGAATGCCGCCTAAAAAAAAGGCCCAGCGGCGCCCACAATATCATCCAGTAACGGGGCAGGCGCAGCGCCGGGGTGACCCGGCCGTAGCCCTTGACCTTCAGTACGAATAAAAGCGCATGATAGGAGAGATAGAATAGAATCGCCATCGTCGTCAGGGAAATCACGATCATCAAAATCTTTTTTACCTTCTCGCCGGCCATCTCGTAAAACGCGGTCATGCGGCGATGTCTGCCTCTGCGGGCCGCGTAGCTGACCCCCATGAAGGTGATGATCACCAGAATGAACTGCGCATCCTCGGCAAAGGACCAGCTATGGTTGAACAATTTCCGACTGACGACGTTGCCGATGGTGATGACGGCCAAGCTGATCACCCCATAGGCCAGAATGAATTGTTCGAGTACGGAGATGTAGTCGTTGAGTTTCACAAGCACCCGACGCATAGGAACCTCTTTTACCGGAAGGGATGGCAAGTTGTGGGTAAGTTTTTAAATTGTCGGTGAAGATAGAAATCGCAGGGGAAAGGCGGCTTTCTTCATATGCAGTCGCCTGTTCCCTGCCTGCCTCTACTGCGGATCATCTTATTTCCCCGATGCTTCCCGGATATCTTTTTCCAGAGCCTCGACCAGCTTGGACCCGTATTCAGGGGCCATGTCATAGTACACTTTTCTAACCGGTTTTGCCAGCTCGGCAAATCGATCGATTTGCTCCTGGGTCAGTTTGATGACCTTAAGAGACGGCTTGTCCTTGAGCATGGCATCGAGTTGTTTCTGGTTGATAGTCTTGCCATTTAAAACCGAAGGCAATAAGCTCGACGGCGGTTTCGCTGACCAGCTTTTGAATATCCGAAGGCAGGGAATTATAGAATTCATGGTTGCTGATCAAAGTCAGAATGAATGGATTGCTATAGGCATAATTCAGAAAATCCTGGGATGTTCACAAAAATTTCATGTCGTAGATCACGAAGGGCGGATTTACCTGGCCGTCGACCATATTCAGCTGGCAAGGCGCTGTAGACCTCGGAAAAAGGCGTCGGGGTGGGGTTGGCGCCGTAAGCCTTGTAGTTGTCGACGATCAGCCTCGAGGTCATGGTGCGCATTTTAAGACCATCGAAATCCTCGGGTCTTTGAAGGGGTTTGTTGGACGTCCAAACCTGCCATCCCTCTGAAAAGTAGGCCAGCGGTTCAAGGTTTTTTTCGCGGAATCGTGGGTCCCAAGAATTTGCTTGAAAGACCCGTCCCGCATGACCTTTTCCACAATCTTCATATCCTGCGGAAATATGTAGTGCAGCAGCAGGGCCTGAACCTCGGTTACCTGAGAACCCAAATGACCGGCATCAGCCCAGTTAAACTGAATGGCACCGTTTTGAACAAGCTCCACCAGATCCTCGCTGGTTCCCAGCGTGCCCGAGGGATAAATGTCGACCTTGATATCGCCGTCGGACTTTTGAGCCAGACGGTTTGCAAATTCCCGCGCGACCTCATCCATAAATCCGCCCTGCAGCTCTTCATGGGCGAATTTCCAATTGTATTTGGCGGCGGCCCAGGCTGAATGGCCACCGTAGAATACGAACAGAGAAACGAATAAGATCGACAATGCCATTAATGATACGCTGCGATTGATTCTCATGAGATCCTCCTTTTTGGGTTTCAGTTCGTTTGATAAGACGTCTCCATTGATTCGAGTTCATAATCGTTGCCGGAGCGCAACTATTTTTGAGTGTATGTCGATCCGGATTGCGATTAATTTCGTTTTTCATAGTTTCATTTTAATTGCAATAATCATTAAATAGGTACAGACTGGCTATATAAAATATTCAATCTTAAAAAAGGGAGAAATTATGATACGTTTTTTATCAACTTAAGTCATTGCGAATGCCTAAAATCGCATCCAGTCGGGGGCCAAATGAATGAAGTAGCACCTGTTATCGAAAAATTATTTTCCAGCGGCGAAGGCGGGTCCGTGTTCGTCGACCGGAGCGAGCTTTTCTGCATTTTCCAATCCGATTTGACCCTGACGTATGTCAATCCGGCCTGCTGTCGTCATTTTGGCAAATCATCACAGGAGCTTACGGGAAAAAGTTATCTGATATTCATCCTGGACGAAGATCGATCGGCTTTACGGCAAAAATTACCGCGGCTCACCCGCGAATTTCCGGCCTTAACATATGAGTGCAGTACGATGAACGATTCCGGAGAATCAATCTGGTACCGCTGGACCATCCGGGCGGTATTCTCCAAGGCCGGTGAAATATCCGAATACCAGGCAATCGGAAGGGATATCACCCGGCAACGCCGCGCGGAGATTGAATTAAGGGCCGCAAAGAAGCGCTACGAAGCGGTAGTTGAAGGACAGACCGAACTCGTCTGCCGGTATTTGCCGGACGGCACACTGGTATTTGCCAACCAGGCCTATTGCAAATTTCACGGGAGAAAAAAGAGCGACCTGGTCAACAAAAACATATTTCTGGACATCCGGGCGGATCATCGCGAAGAGCTGCGCAGTTTTCTAACCACGGCGACCTCCGAAAACCCCACTTCAATCGAGGCGCAGTGCATCGCGTGCGGCTACCATGAAAGCCTGTGGGTGGAATGGCGGCGCCGGGCGTTTTTCGACGAATCCGGCAATCTGCGTGAAATCCAATCCGTCGGCCGCGATATAACGGAGCTGAAAAGAACGGAAGCCGCCCTCAAATCTTCTGAAAGCGCGCTGCGGCAAAAAAATATCGAGTTGGAACGTAAAAACGTTGCCCTGACCGAGGTTTTGGAACAGATTGAACAACAAAAACAGCAAATTAAAGATGATGTGATTGCCAACGTGGATGATTTTGCTGATTCCGGTTTTGGAGCAATTGGTATCAAAAGGCTCAAAATTGGATGCGCAATATTTGAATCTGATAGAGCGCTCGCTCAAAGATTTAACCGCATCCTTCGGCCGTAAAATTACGAAAAAAAGCCTGAAGCTCACCCAAAGAGAAATCCAGATATGCAGTATGATTCGACAAGGGTTGACCAGCAAGGAAATTGCCAATTTGTTGAATATTTCGTTAAATACGGTAAGCCGGCACCGGCACAGCATCCGTAAAAAAGCGGCCCTCATAGAAAAAAAAGAAAACCTGTACAGCTTCCTGGCAGAATGTTTAACGACTTCAAATGGAAAAGTTAACAAATTGAACGTTGAACATCTTAACGCCCAACGTCCAACATCGAATAAGGAATTTTGTCAATTAAAAAAAAAATAACAGGCAGAGCTAATTGACCCTGTGACATTTGTCCGCCATCAAGGACTCAAATCGGCTGAGCTGGTTGCAGACTGCTTTCCAGATAATTTAATAGACCCAGCGCAGCGGCATCAATATTGGACGTTAGATGTTCGACGCTCATTAGTTTCTTTTATCGATCAAACCGGCTGTTATTTTAGCCAGCGGTCCGCCTGAGGCGGAACACCTGAAAACCTTTAGAATGACTTTACAATAAATTTGCTGCCCTGCAGGGGCCGCTTCTGCTGAGCGAAGTCTCGGCCTAAGCCTGTCCTTAATTCGTGATTATTCGTGGCAATTCGTGGCTAATTAATTTTTAAAGGGCTAAAATCCTAAGATGTGTGACTTTGGATTCCCGCGCGGTTTTCATCCGTGAACAGGATGTCCCCGGGCTTTGCGGGCCAATTCGATCATGATTTCAGCGTAGGTTGGATGTGCATGAATGGTAATGCCGATGTCTCCAATCGTTGCCCCATGCCGAACTGGCGAAGGTCGCTTCGGCAATAAGATCCGTGGTATGGGGCCCGATGAGATGAACCCCAGTACTTTTCCGCTTTTCGCATCGAAGACGATTTTGACTTCGCCAGCGATTTCTCCGGTTACCGGGGCCTTGCCGATGGTGCGGAAAAGCATGCTTTCAGCGCGGATTTCATATCCGCCCGCAATCGCCTGCTGCTCGGAAAGCCCAATGCAAGCGATTTCAGGCGCGGTAAAAATTGCGGTGGGAACCGCCTGATAATCCATTTTGACGATACGTCCCCGTCGCATTTTCGGCGGCAACCATTCCTTCGGCTGAAGCTGCATGGGCCAGCATGATCCGGGAAGGGCCTGGGGACATCCCCGATGGCGTATACATTATTTACACTGGTTTGCATGCGCTCGTCGGCGGTAATCCAGCCTTTGTCATCCGTTTGCACCCCGATGTTTTCCAGTCCCATACTGAAGCTTTGCGGCCGTCGCCCGATGCAGACCAATACTTGATCCGTCGAACAAAGCAATGGTTGACGGTCTTTTTCCGGCGGATTTTCCCAAAACGGCGACGGCCCCACCGCCACCTGCAATTGGCCGTCTTTTTCGTCACAATCAATTACCGTCCGGTTCAACAAACATTGTATCCTGCGTTTTTTTCATTTCGCGCAGCATCGCCTTTGAGCAGGAGATATCCATCGACGGCAGCGGCAGCAGGCGGGGCAGCGATTCCACCAGCGTGACCGATGCGCCCGAAGCGGACAGCATGCAGGCAAATTCGCAGCCGATAACACCGCCGCCGATGATTAATATTTTCTGGGGAACTTTTTCAAGATTCAGGGCGTGATTGCTGGAAAGCACGCTGTGCCCGGAATCATGGCCGGTTGGGTGCCGGTGGCAATGATCAGCCAATCCCAGCGAATTTCCACTCCCGCCCCCATCCGCGCATCTTGCCGCCGCCAGGCCCGGACCTTTGATATACCCGGTGCCCTTAAGATATCTGATATGGTGTTGTTTGAACAGCTTGAGAATTCCCAGGGCCTGATCCTGGATGACCCGCTGCTTGCGGGCCATCAAGTTCGGCATATTCGGCTTGACCGATCCGGCAAGGTCTATGCCGAAGTGATCGGCGCGCCTGAATTTATCCAGCATTTCGGCCGTTGTTATCATTACCTTTGAAGGGATGCATCCCCAGTTCAGACAAGTTCCGCCGACATTGTCGGCTACGATGACGGTTACTTCCGCCCCGAGTTGGGCGGCCCGGACGGCAGCCACATATCCCCCCGGGCCGGCTCCCAAAATTAAAATCCTGGATTTCATTTTTCCGACAACTCCCGCATATGGTTTTCTGAAAGATCGGCCGGCCGCGCGTTTACCCGGCTTATCCGCTAAGGCAGGGATTGCGGGCAGCGCGGGTTTCATCCAGCCGGCGGACTTTGCAATTTCGATGGGGGCCCGTGAGCAGATCCGGATTGTTTTCGGCCTTAGCGGCGATTTCCTTCATGGCCTGGATAAAGAGATCCAGTTCGTCTTTGCTCTCGTTTCGGTAGGTTCAATCATTATCGCACCGCCGACAACCAGAGGAAAATAAATGGTTGGGGGATGAAATCCGAAATCCATTAAACGTTTTGCCATATCGAGAGTCGTCACTTTAAAATCGTGCTGATTCTGATCGGAAAATACACATTCGTGCATGCAAGGTCTATCATAGGGCAAATGCAGATCCCCCTTCAAACTTTCCTTGATATAATTGGCATTCAACACGGCGAGCTGACTAGCTTTTTTCAGATTTTCAGCTCCCATCAAGCGAATGTAGCTGTAGGCCCGCACGAGAATACCGAAATTGCCGTGGAAGGCATGGATACGACCGACCGAATGGGGCTGGTCTGAATCGAGCACATAGGTTTTCCCAATCTTTTTCACCCGGGGAACAGGAAGGAATTTTTCTAGACGCCTGACGACGCATACCGGTCCGGCTCCCGGCCCTCCGCCGCCATGGGGAGTGGAAAAGGTTTTATGCAGATTTAGATGTAGAATGTCAACGCCGCATTTTTTTAGATCTACCACACCCATGATGGCGTTCATATTTGCCCCGTCGGCATAAACGAGACCTCCATTTCCATGGATGATTTTCGCTATTTCTTTGATGTTTTCCTCAAAAAGACCGATGGTGTTGGGATTAGTGACCATGATCCCGGCCGTCTGCTTGTCCATGAGTTCGGCAATTACCTTCGGTTCGATCATCCCATCAGGACCGGATTTCACCGGGACAGGATGCAATCCGCAGAGAGCGGCGCTGGCCGGATTCGTGCCATGAGCCGTATCAGGGATCAGAATTTTTGTCCGCTGCGAGCCGCGGCTTTTATGATATGCGGAAAATATCAACATACCTGTCAATTCACCATGAGCTCCGGCAGCAGGCTGCAACGATACAGCATCGAGGCCGGTGATTGCTGCAAGATACGTCTGCAACTCATGCAAAATATGGAGGGTTCCCTGACAGAGTTCGTCCGGGAGCATCGGGTGCGCCGAGGCCAGTCCCGGGGTTGCCGCTATTTTATCATTGATTTTCGGGTTATATTTCATGGTACAGGATCCCAGAGGATACATTCCCGTATCCACACCGAAATTCCATTGGGAAAGACGGGTATAATGTCGTACGATATCCAGTTCGCCAAGATCGGGAAAATCGGGGCCAGATCCAGCCACTTCCGGATCGATTGACGCCAACGGTACATCGTTTTGCGGTATATCAATGGCAACTCGCCCTCTTTTTCCTTTTTCCCAAAGCAGAGGTTCGTTCAAGATCAAGCCGCTGGTGGCAAAAATGTTCTTCATCTCTTCACCTCCCTGACAACGGTATCCATAACCTCTTTGCTGACGGTTTCAGTCACACAGAAAAGATAGTTGTTTTCAAGTTCCGGATAGTACACGCCGAGTTCGAGACCGGCGATAATTTTCTTTTTCAAAAGCCGTTTGGCAACCGGTTTGAATCTTTTAGTAAATTCCACGACGAACTCATTAAAGGTCGGTGCGGAGAATCTGATTTTGGCTCCCGCTTTTTCAAGTTCCGCCTTGAAATATTCAGCTTTGTCGTAATTCAAGCGTGAAAGCCGACGTATCCCCGTGCCGCCCAAAGTTGCCATATAGATGCCTGCAGTCATCGCACAGAGTCCCTGATTGGAGCAAATGTTGGAGGTGGCCTTCTCCCGCCGGATATGCTGTTCCCTGGTGGCAAGGGTCAAAACATATCCGCGCCTACCTTCGAGATCCGTCGTCTGGCCGACCAGCCGCCCTGGCATGCTGCGCACGTATTTCTCTAGACAGGAGAACATTCCGAGCCCGGGGCCGCCGAACGATTTGGGAATTCCAAAGCTCTGGCCTTCGCCGCAAACGATGTCGGCACCGCAGCTACCGGGATTTCTCAACAACCCATAAGCCAGCGGCTCGGTGAAGCTGGCAACAAAAACAGTGCCAACGGTATGAATTGCTGCGGCGGCTGCCGTCAGATCCTCAACTACCCCGAAAAAATTCGGCGATTGAACCGCTACTGCCGCAAGCTCTTCATGTCCTTCCAAACCGGAAAGATCGGTTCGACCATTTTCAAGATACGGAAGATCCACAATCTCGAATTCCGTCGGTCGGAAATACGTCTCGACAACCTGGCGGTAGTGGGGATGGATCGCCTTGGAAACAGCCACCTTTTTCTTTTTTTTCGCAATCCTGAGTCCCATCAGCAGGGCCTCGGCAAGGGACGAAGCACCGTCGTACATGGATGCATTGGCCACATCCATGCCGAGCAACTTTGCGGTAAGCGTCTGATATTCATAGATTCCCTGCAACGTCCCCTGAGCCATCTCCGGCTGATAGGGCGTATAAGCGGTGACAAACTCGGAGCGTGCCAGCAGATGAGAAACAGATGCCGGGATATAGTGCTCATAACTACCCGCCCCGATAAACACTTTGTAATCGGGAGCGACGGCCATATCCTGCGACAGGCAATTCAGGTAGTCGTCCAACTCCCATTCGGTCAGGGGGCCGGGAAGGCGCAGATCGGCCTGACGGCTGCAGTCCCGGGGGACAGTCGCGAAAAGATCATCCAGCGAATCGACGTTCACCGTCCTGAGCATGGCGGCGATGTCCTCGGGCGTGTGGGGTAAATATCGCATAAATGCTATCCCTTCAACTATTTTAAGGTACGGTGTTTCTCCGGCGGCATCATCTTTTGCATCGGAAAGTGGGCGCTGCGATCCGGGATGCATATCTTCGATTATAACGGCCTTTATTTCTCGCCGTTTATCTTTGAGAATCACCTGGTCTCCGCAGTTCAGCTCCGCCTCGACCCTGACAAAACCGCAGCAAAGACCCGCCGGCTTGAAATCTTCGGGTTTATCGAGGCTGCCGATGCTGTAAATCCGGTTGCCATACCGGGCAATCCCCATGTCCGTAGCGCAGGTGAGAACCACGCCGATTTGGGCGCCCTCGGCGGTTAATACCACAGCAGGATCGTGAGTCGAAACTTTGCGCAGGTCATAGCCCACAAACCCATAGGTGCGGACAGGCGTGTTGAACTTCAGCAGGGCCTTGTCGCCGATAAAGCGCTTGGTAAATGCGGTCTGATTCCGGTTAAAGGGCAAGGCAAATTGCCAGGGGTTCTTTATAAAAGGCCAGGGGCCGATGTCCTGGTGCGACAGCGGCAACCCCGCACCGGTTCTCAGGGAATCCCTGGCGGCCAGCCCGCAGGGCTTGACGTCAAACTCCGTGCCGACATCCAATATCAGGCACCACAGATCGACCAGGCGCTCGGGCTGGATAAAAATTTCAAAACCAAATTCGCCGGTATATCCAGTGCGAGAGAGCAGAACGGGAGTTTCATCCCGCAGCCGGACGGTTCCGGCCGCCGGACTGCTGTCATCAAAAGATCCCCGGAAAATGAAAATACCTGGAATCTGCCAGTGCTGTTTCAGGATTTTTTAAAAACTTTTTCTAAAACCAGGGCCGACACAGGACCCTGAATATCCATTTTACCGAGCCGGTCGGAAAGATCGGTCACTTTTATCTCCGCATCGTCTGCCTGATCCGCCAGATGCAGGGCCAGCTTGCCGCCCATGCCGGCATTTACCACAACCATATAAAGCTGCCGATCCAGTTGATACACAATGGCATCATCGATGACCTCTCCGGCCGCATTCAGAAAGACCCCATAGACGCACTCCCCGGTCGACAGGGGGCGTCTGCCTCTGCCGACACAAGCGCGCAAGTCTTTACTGAAGCACTTTTGCAGCATCTCAAACGCGCCCGCACCTTCGACCATAACAGCCGCCATATGGCTGGTATCAAATATGCCGGCATTTGTTAGAACGACCAAATGTTCATTTCTTACTCCCGAGGGGTACCATAAAGGCATCAGATAATTTCCGAAATCAGCCATGTTGGCCTTCTGAGAAGTGTGCCAATTATATAGTCGCGTCTTTTTCAGCTCCATTTGCTGCGGTATGTCTTTGCTTATAGACGTTTCACTTAAACAAGTCATTTCTACCTCGACAATTCAAGCGCTGTGCTTTTTTGCATTTCCGTCAAAATTTTACTGCTTCTGAAATGCCGGCCCCCACTTCATGCAACGTGGGGCCGGGACCGGATGAATTCAAAAAACTATCCGAGTTGGTGCTTTTTGACAAAGTCGGCCAGCACCATGTCGAAATTCGGACGCCCGATTTCCTGCAGGTCGTAGTAGACTCGCGTGTTGGGCTTGTTAATTTTGACAATGCGGTTTAAATCGATCGGTGTTGCGATGACCACCGCATCACACTCGGTGTTGTTGATGGTCGTCTCCATGTCTTTTAACTGTACCTCGCCGTATCCCATGGCCGGCAGCAGTGTGCCGATATTCGGATAAATCTCGAAAGTTTCGGTCAAACGGCCCACCGTGTACGGACGCGGATCCACCAGTTCGGCGGCCCCGAATTTTCGGGCGGCGACCACACCGGCGCCGATCTTCATCTCTCCGTGGGTCAAAGTCGGGCCGTCTTCGACCACCAGCACCTTTTTACCCCGGATCACCGAGGGATCATCCACATCAAGGATCGAAGCACCGTCGATAACGATCGCATTCGGAGCTTCGGAGGCAATATTTCGACGCACAACCTCTATGCCGGCGGCGTCTGCACTGTCCATTTTGTTTATCACGACCACATCAGACATCCGCAGGGTGACATTTCCCGGATAATAGGTCAGCTCATGACCGGGACGATGGGGATCAGTCACGGTCACATGCAGATTGGAGCGGTAAAACGGAAAGTCGTTGTTGCCGCCGTCCCACAGAATCACGTCGCAGCCGGCGGGATCTTTTTCAGCAGCCCGCAGGATGGCTTCGTAATCTACTCCGGCATAAATGACGTTTCCCCGTACGATGTGCGGTTCGTACTCTTCCATTTCTTCTACCGTGCAGTTGTGCTTTACCAGATCGGAAAGCTCTGCAAAGCGCTGTACCTTCTGAGCCGCAATATCACCGTAGGGCATGGGGTGCCGGATAGCCACGACCTTCAGGCCTTTTTCCATCAGGATTTCGATGATTCTGCGCGAAGTCTGGCTCTTGCCGCAACCGGTCCGCACGGCCCCGACCGAAATGACCGGTTTGACGCTTTTGATCTGGGTGTATTTGGTCCTATCATGACAAAATTGGCTCCGGCCGCATTGACTACGGCGCCCACGGACATGACGTGCTGATAGGATACGTCACTGTATGAAAAAGCACAGTCATCGACATCCAGTTCCTTGATCAGCCGCGACAGATCTTTTTCGGCATAGATGGGGATACCGTCCGGGTAAAGCTCGCCGGATAATTCCGGCGGATATTTGCGGCCTTCAATGTCCGGAATCTGAGCCGCCGTGAAGGCGACCACGTTGTAGGCATCGTTGCCGCGGTAATAGGTGTTGAAATTGTGAAAGTCCCTGCCGGCCGCTCCAATAATGATAACGTTTTTTTTGAACATAATTTCCTCCGTTTTGGTTTAATGATGAGCACTGATTTTAGTGGATGAACACCAGTTTAAAAAGTAAAAAAAGAGGCTATATCCGGATTTCCCAACCGCTGAATATGCCAAATATCAAGCCGTTTATGCGTTTTATCCGGATTTCAAATGCGCGGAATCCTGTCAATTTTTGTACAATATTTCCGGTGCTAAGGATTCATCTTGAAACCCGCAGAAAAATCAGCCTGCGCTCCGACGAGCTCAATGATGGCCCATTCTCGCGCAGGTTGATTTTCTGCTGAATTGATATAGTCATTAGTATTTATTCGGTAAATCGTGTTGGGAAATCCGGATAGACCCAAAAAAGAGCCTTGAACCCGTCTGTGCAGCTCGTCGCCATCCGGCTCGCTTAATTCTAATATTGAAAGCCTGGTCCTCCCTCCGGGCTGTAAGCCCTATGGCCGGAAGCCGGGCCGGGATTCTTTACTTTACAATTTCAGTCCCGGCCCGGCCTTCAACGGCTTTTTCGATATCTTCCAGATGACAGATAATCCCCCGCCGGCCGGTAGTTTTGAAAAACTCCATTAGCGCCTTCATCTTCGGCCCCATGGAGCCGGCCGGGAATTGCCCCTCTGCGGCATATTTTTCCATTTCAACGAGTGGTGTTTTTCGCAGTATTTTCTGGCTGGGCTGACCCCAGTTGATGCCGGCACCGGCAACATCCGAAGCGATGACAAAAATATCGGCCTTGATTTCCCGCGCCAGAACCGAGCTGGCCAGATCCTTGTCGATCACGGCTTCTACGCCTTGGAATCTCCTCTCTTTGCGAATTACCGGAATCCCGCCGCCGCCGCAGCAAATGACAATAAAGTCCATTTCGATCAGCTTTTTGATCTCCCTACGTTCCACGATGGTCAGCGGATTCGGTGATGCCACCACCCGCCGCAGCCCTTTATCTGTTTTGAAAAGCGTGTACCCGAGTCCTTCGGCTTCCTCCTCGGTATAAAAAGGACCGATGGGTTTGGTCGGATTCTTAAAGCCCGGATCGTTTTCATCTACGACAACATAGGTAATCAGGGTCACAAAATGCTGCTCGATGTCATCCCCCAATTCCATCAAGGCTGTGTCCAGCGAGGACTCGATCATGTAACCGATCTGTCCCTGGGTCATCGCACCGATGATTTCAAGGGGCATTTTCGGCACCGCATCACAGCTTTCCTGCTGCAGCAAAAGGTTCCCCACTTGAGGACCGTTGCCGTGAGTGATGACAATTTTATATTTTTGAGAAAGTCTTGCAATTTGAGGCATGGTTCGTTTGAGATTATCGAACTGCTGCTCGGCAGTCCCTTTCTGCCCCCTCTGAATCAGGGCATTACCTCCCAAGGCAACCAGAATAATCGATTTTTCTCCCATGTATTTGACCTCCTCATGCTATATTAAAGTTTCGCTATAAACGATACCTGTCTTCAGCAGCCGAGGGTGGCAACCATAACAGCCTTTATGGTGTGAATTCTGTTTTCAGCTTCGTCGAAAACAATCGACGCATCGGACTCGAATACTTCTTCGCTCACTTCCATCGCCTTGAGTCCGAACTTCTGAAATATTTCCTCACCGATAGTCGTTTCACGGTTGTGAAAGGCCGGCAGGCAATGCAAAAATTTCACTTTCGGATTGCCGGTTTTTTCCATGGCTTCGGCATTCACCTTATAGGGCAGGAGAAGATTGATACGCTCTTTCCATTCCGTTTCCGGTTCTCCCATTGACACCCAAACATCGGTGTACAGAAAATCACACCCTTTAACACCCTCATCCAAATTATCGGTAATCGAAATCCTGGCGCCTGTCTCCTTGGACACATCTTTGGCCAGGGCCACCAGCTTTGGATCAGGATGAGCGCTTTTGGGAGCTACCGATCGGAAATCCATGCCCATTTTAGCCGCACTCACTAGAAGGGAATTGCCCATGTTGTTCCGAGCATCACCGAGATAGGCAAACGACACCTGGCCCAAAGGCTTGTCGCTATGTTCCATCATGGTCAAAAAATCGGCCAACACCTGGGTCGGGTGGTACTCGTTGGTCAATCCATTCCAGACCGGCACACCGGCATATATAGCCAGCTCCTCAACGATATCCTGGCCAAATCCGCGATACTCGATGCTATCATACATCCGGCCCAGGACCCGGGCTGTGTCCTTCATGGATTCCTTGGTCCCCATTTGAGAACCTGACGGACCCAGATAGGTCACATGAGCGCCCTGATCATAGGCGGCGGTTTCAAAAGCGCAGCGGGTCCGGGTAGAGGCTTTTTCAAAAATCAAAGCGATGTTTTTGCCTCTTAAGCGTTTTTGTTCAAGACCCGCATACTTTGCCTTTTTAAGGTCTATAGAAAGGTCCAGCAAAAATTTAATTTCCGCAGGTGAAAAATCCAATAGTTTCAAAAAATGGCGGTTTCTTAAGTTAAATGCCATGCATTTACCTCCTCAATTTGAAGGTTGAAAATGTGTTTTATAATTTTTTGGAATTTAAATTTTTCACAGCAGGCTGTTCATGGCAATAGTTAAACATTGGTCAAAAAATGACTATATTAAATGGCTATTTTGCAAAACGATATAAAATAAATGCAGCGAAAAAGTCTGGCGGTAAAGGAATTTTGGCGGCATCTAAGCAGCGCAGTCAGGATTCTAAATTCTTTGAGCTTGTTTAGTCAACCGAAGCTTTGCCCCCTAGTTGGAGTTTGTTTAACCGGTGACATTTCTATGATGACAAAAGAAGAATTTTGCAACTTTTTACGAATTCATCAAAACTTGACAGTCGATGAGATGGTGTTTAGCTATTGGAAAAGCTCAGAATAGCGAGTTTTACGATTAGTTTCTTAGGCAAAATGATAATTTTTAATCTAAATAATATGCAAAGGAGGTCCCATGACAATTCAAGAAGGTAAAACGGCACCGGCATTCACCCTGCCCGATCAAAACGGCAATCCGGTGGCTCTGAAAGACTTCAGAGGGCATCACGTCATTCTTTTCTTTTATTCCAAGGACAACACATCCGGCTGAACCAAGGAAGCCCAGGGATTCCGTGACCTGATGGGTGAATTCCAGAAAAGAGACATGGTCATTTTGGGTATATCGCCGGACAGCGAAGCGGCGCATCAGAAGTTCATCGCTCAAAACGAGCTTCCGTTTACCTTGCTGTGCGACCCGGAAAAAAAAGTGATGACCCGGTATGAGGCCTTCGGAGAGAAGAATATGGACGGTAAGGTTGTCACGGGCGTGATCCGGTCCACGGTTTGGGTCGCACCGGATGGCAAGGTAAAAAAACACTGGCCTAAAGTGGCGAATGCGGCCGATCATCCGCAAAAGGTACTCGAGGCCGTGCAGGCAGCCTCTGACGGATAATCTATGGATTGAAAAACGAAAATCAGGAAACTTATTCTAAGGGTCCGGAGAACATTCCGGGACTGCGGCCGGCTCCAGGCTCACCGGCATATGCCTGGGCAATGGAAATCCATTGGCGGGCGGTTGCGCCCTCCACAACAAGTTGGGTATCGGCGAGATTGCGCCGCTGGGTGACCACCAGGCAAAAATCTTCAGCCGAACCTTTGACCATGTTTTCTGCCTTTTCAGGGCCCCATGTCCAGAGTGCACCCGAGGGACTCGTAGGTTCGACTCTTACCGGTGAATCAGGGACCTTCATCCGGCGGTTGGTATAACTCCAGCCAAAGGTCGCCACCCCCAGATGGGCGACATGCCGCAGCCGATCGGTGGGGACCCGCTCGATGCCCAATGCATCCGCAACGTCCTGGCCATGTGCCCAGGTCTCCATGATCCGAGCAGTGGCAAAAGACAGGGCGCTCATGGGTGGACCATACCACGTTAGCCGGGTCTTGCGGTTTCACGGTATCAACGCTCTTATTTGATGAAAAGCGCTTCGCACGCGAATCTATGAGCGATTTTCCACTTGATTGGCGGTCATTCAGTCTTATACTCTAAGAAAATCGACGGTCATATAACAGGCAGAGGGTCTGAGATTCGGCCCAGTCCATTAAATCAACCCAACTCATTGTTATGAGGCCTTTTTTGAAACCTTCGAAATCAAACCTCCCGATAGGTTCATCGCCTTGATGGAGGTTTTCGTGTTTTTGAGCATTGCAGAAAAATATGTTGCTGCTTGGCGGCGAAGCGCTCCGACATGAAAGGAGGTGATTTGAAGATGATCAATATCAAAACCCTGGCTGTTGCGTTTTTGTTTCTGCTCTTTAACTTCATTCAAATCCAACCAACCATGGCAGGAGGTAACGAAATGGCTTTACAAATCAGCAGTTCCGCATTTGCAGAAGGCAAAATGATACCAAAACGCTATACTTGTGACGGTCCGGACGTATCACCGGATCTGGCGTGGAAGGGCGTTCCCGCAGGGACTGAAAGTCTGGCGTTAATCTGCGAGGATCCGGATGCACCGATGGGGACCTGGGTTCATTGGGTCCTTTTTAATATTCCGCCCGGTGAATCAGGATTGCCGACCGAAATTCCGTCCGACAAAACCCTGGCAAGCGGCGCCAAACATGGCACCAACGATTTTCGAAAATTAGGCTATGGGGGCCCGTGTCCGCCGGGTGGAACGCATCGTTATTTTTTTAAGCTCTATGCCCTGGATACGGTACTGGACCTGGACAGCGGTATTACAAAGGGAACACTGGAAAAAGCGATGGAAGGCCACATTCTGGCTGAAGGGCAACTCATGGGAAAGTACACACGATGACGCGCTGGGTATGCAGCCGGAACACCGGTGTATTTCCAAGGGTCTTGACAACCTCAAAGCCTGATCCGGCTGTACGGAACGGCGTATAGCTGAAAGCTCGCTGTCCGATTGGGGCGAAGCACCCTGAGTTCAGTATCTTTTCTACCTTTCCGATTCGTTCTTTTAGGCATATTCGACCTGCTCACGAAGGCGTTTTCAATTTAGAACTACTTTGACATTATCGTTCGATTCATTCCAGTGAAAGCCTTGCCCAGCGATTTTTCATTGATTCCACATTTTTTTGAAAGGAGGTCCCAATGATATCAGAATTTAAATCAGGCCCGGGGCTGGTAGCTATCTGTACAATCATGCTGACTGTCCTGGCAGCAGGGCCTTTGCAGGCCCAGGCGTTGGAAAACAAACTCGTGATCGTTACCTCCTTTCCCAAGGACCTGACCGGTCCTTTCAAGAAAGCTTTTGAAGACCAGTATCCGGGAACGATGGTGGAGGTTTTGCAGAAAAAAACATCCGCCGGTGTGAAGTACATTGAGGAGACCGCGCAGGGAAACATGACAGATCTCATCTGGGCTTCGGCTCCCGACGCATTCGAGGTTTTGAAAGGTGACGGTCTTCTGGCCAGGTATATACCCAAGACCCAGGGGATTCCCGAGAAAATCGGATCTTATCCCATCAACGACCCCGATGGCTTTTATGTTGGATTTGCTGCATCCGGCTACGGCATCATGTGGAATACCCGTTATTTAAAGGCCAAAAAAATTCCGGTCCCCAGAGAGTGGGCGGATTTGGAAAAAGCTGTCTATCACGACCATGTGGGCATGTCCGCACCGTCACGTTCGGGCACCACCCACCTGACGGTTGAAACCGTTTTACAAGGTGAGGGGTGGGATAACGGCTGGGCCACATGGAAGGATATTGCGGGTAATTTCAAGATGGTCACCGAGCGCAGTTTCGGTGTGCCCGAAGGGGTCAACAGTGGTGATTTCGGAGTCGGCATCGTGATCGACTTTTTCGGATTTTCATCGAAGGCAACCGGCTTTCCGGTTGATTTCGTCTACCCGACGGTGACCACCCTGGTGCCGGCCAATATCGCGATCGTGAAAAACCCGCCGCATCCCGAAGCGGCCGCTGCGTTTATCGAGTTTCTGCTGTCGGTGGAGGGACAGGAATTGCTGTTGGAACCTGCAATCAGCCGCCTGCCGGTTAATCCGCAAACGTATGCCAAGGCACCCACGTATCTTCCCGATCCATTCAAAGACAAATCTATCGGTTCGGCGGTCAAGTTCGATGTGGAACTATCAAAATCCAGATACAACATAATCAACTCCCTGTTCGATGTGCTGGTTACCTACCGGCGTGCAGATCTGGCCAAAGCGGTTAAAGCCATTCAAGCGGCGCAAGCGTCCTTATCCGGCAAGTCCAACCCCGAAGCCGAGGCGCTCATCCGGGAAGCGTATGCCCTGGTGGCGGCAATGCCTATTTCCGAAGCCGACGCGGTCGATGCGAAGTACTCCGGCGTCTTCACATCCGATGCTTTTAAAAGCCGCAAAAAAGCCGGCGCCGAGGTACCGCCGCGGCAGGCGCAAATCGAAAAGAAATGGGATTCGTTCGCCAAAAAAAATTATGCCGAAGCCGAAGCAAAAGCTTCAAAGGCCTTTGGAATGCTCCAATAGTGGGTGTAATGGAGCCATTGGCCGGCTGCATTGCGATATCGCGATGACCGTCCACAGGGCGAATGTCTTTCTGCAGGCGCCGGTCATTTTTTCGGCAGTGAGCGGTAAAATACCAGACTGAAATGAAAGTGACGGAATGGGGCCTATTTCCGAGTTCAGAAAACATCCCGGCCAAACGGCAGTTATGCTGCTGATATTTTCTCTTCTGCTGGTCTTTCTCGTGATTCCGGTGATTCTGGTGGTTTCCGTGGCTTTTTTGAACGCAACCACCGGAGAATTTACTTTGCTCAACTTCAGGGATTTCTTCAGCACTGAGCTGTTCCGTGAATCCTTCTGGAATTCATTGTATGTGGGGGGCATATCGGTTCTGATAGCATCCATATTCTCGATGCCTCTCGCCTATTTCACTTCCCGTTTTGAGTTTAAAGGGGCGGTGATAATCCAAAGCCTTGGAATCATCCCCCTCATCATGCCGCCTTTTGTCGGTGCCGTGGCCATGCAGATGCTGTTCGGGCGCAACGGGAGTGTAAATCTGCTGCTGGATCAATGGTTCGGATTTACCATTCCCTTCATGGAAGGTCTGAACGGCGTCATTTTGGTTGAGAGTCTGCATTACTTCCCTTTTATTCTGATCAACCTTTCAGCAGCGCTGCAGAACATCGACCGCTCCATGGAAGAATCGGCTCAAAACCTGGGGTGCTCGGGAATGCGGTTGTTTCGCCGGATCGTTTTACCGCTGGCCATGCCGGGATATGCAGCCGGCGCATCTCTGGTGTTTCTCAAGGTTTTCGATGACCTGGGCACCCCCCTGTTGCTGAACGTCAATAATATGCTGGCCCCCCAGGCCTACCTGCGGATTGCCTCCATTGGTATCAAGGACCCCATGGGCTATGTTATCTCGGTGATTCTGGTGATAATCGCTTTGTCGTCCATGTGGCTGGCAATGCTCGCGTTGAAAGGCAAAGAATATGCTACGGTTCAAAAGGGCGGCGGCGGCCTGGCCAAACGCCGGATGCGGCCCGGGGAGAAAGTTTCTGCCTGGATCATCGTGCTGGTTATCATGATTTTGGTATTGTCGCCTCATTTCGGCTTGTTGCTGCTGTCTTTGGGCACGATCTGGTCGTTCAGCGTGCTGCCCGATGCGTTTACATTGAATCATTTTGTCGCCATTTTTGCCGAATCCCCCGAATACATGACCAACACCGTTCTGTATTCTTTCCTGGCGGGTCTCATCGATGTCGTGATGGGCACGGCGATTGCTTATATCGTCCTGCGCACCCGGCTTACAGGTCGACAATGGCTGGACCACATCGCAATGGCCGCCGTGGCCATTCCCGGCCTGGTTATCGGCATTGGCTATTTACGCACATTTTTTGAACTCCGGGTTCCGTGGCTGACAAACCAGCCGCTTGCCACCTGGTGGGTGGCGATCGTAATCGCCCTCTCGGTTCGCCGTCTCCCGTATGCACTGCGCGCCTGCACGGCCGGTTTGCAGCAGGTGAGCGTATCCCTTGAGGAATCCGCGGAAAACCTTGGGGCGGGCAAATTTGCCACCGTGCGTAAAATCGTCATCCCCCTTATGGCCGGCGGAATTCTGGCCGGTTTCGTCACCAGCTTTGCCACGGCAGCGGTCGAATTGGGTATGACCTTAATGCTGGTATCGAAAAATTCAGACGGGCCGTTGTCTTATGGTATCTATGTTTACATGCAAAGCGCCGCCGGGCGAGGACCCGGCGCTGCTCTGGGAATTATGGCAGTACTCGTCGTGGGCCTTTGTACATTGCTTTCCCATTTGGTTATTGAACGCCGCCAGCGAAAATATTTCCTGGGGCCGGCCGCCTGAGACGTGAAATGATCGGTTCCAGGCTGCGGAGAGCCAAACCGGATAGATTTCGAATCGTTCTTAAAGTGATTGGGGGCAATCTGTGTAATCTGCGAAATCTGGGGATTAAAACAAAAAATGAACGGCATCGAAAAAAATAGCGTAAAAACTTCTGCAGCAGTGGTCAGGTTGGAAGGCATCGACCTGTCGTTTGGCAACACCCGCGTACTGAAGAGAATCGATCTGCAAATCGAACCAGGCGAATTTTTTGCCTTTCTCGGACCCTCCGGTTGCGGCAAGACAACCCTGCTAAGGCTGATTGCCGGTTTCGAGTCGGCGCAGGCAGGACGGGTGATCATCGGTGATCAGGAAGTGTCCCGCTTGCCGCCATGGCAGCGCAACCTGGGTATGGTATTTCAGAGCTATGCCTTGTGGCCCCATATGACCGTACGCAAAAACGTGGCTTTCGGCCTAGAGGAAAGGCGGGTTCCCCGCAACGAGATCAGGAAACGGGTTGACGGCGCCCTGGATCTTGTCGGTTTGCTGGAATTCGCCAAGCGGCGTCCTTCCCAGCTTTCCGGCGGCCAACAGCAGCGGGTGGCGCTGGCCAGGACCATCGTTGTCGAACCCCAGGTGCTTTTGCTGGACGAACCGCTTTCCAACCTGGATGCCAAACTGCGCGTCCAGATGCGACGGGAATTACGGCAATTGCAACGCAAAATGTCGGTGACGACCATCTTCGTTACCCACGATCAGGAAGAAGCCAACAGCACCGCCGACCGAATTGCGGTTCTCAACGATGGATCCGTGCAACAAGTTGGCACACCGATGGAACTTTACGACCGTCCGGCCAATCTCTTTGTCGCCAATTTTTTGGGTGTTGCCAACGTGATTGAGGGAACCATGGCAGCGGAAAATGATAAATGGATGTTTCGCTCCGTCGATGGAGCCCTGGTTGTCCCACTGACGGAAGGCTGCCGGGGCGCCGGCAGCATTGTGTTCCGGCCCCAGAACCTGATAATTCGGGCGCAGGATGCCGAATCGAAGCCCGGCACCGTGCATTTGGACGGTTTAATAGAGCACATGGAATTTCTGGGCGGGGTGGTGCGTTATCGGGTTACTGTCGGTGGCCGCCTCATTCTGGTGGACGCTCCTCATCAACGCGGAAAGCGGCCCATGACCGAAGGCACACGGGTAACCCTCTGCTTGAATAGCGATCAGGTTATCGGGATCAAGCACTAGAAGCGATCTCAAAATAAAGATTTTGGTTCAAAATCAACCCGAGGTAAAAGATGGAACCTTTTCCGCTCAGGTTCGAGAGCCAAAGAATTACAGCCCGGCTGGTGGAGCCTTCCGGAAAGGCAGTCGAGCGTAACTTAGAAGTCCGAACTCACCCCATCACGGGACGAACGTGCCGTATCGCCTTCAGCCGCATCAATGAAAAAGAAGCGGGCGCTGAAGCGCTGCCGGAACCGCCGCCGGAGGCTGATAACTTCTCTGCCTGTCCTTTCTGTCGACCACAGATGACAGCAATGACCCCTCGACTGCATCCGAACCTGGGATCGGAAACGCAGCGTCTGGTCAGGGGCGATTCGGTCCTGTTTCCCAACCTGTTTCCCTATGGCGCTTATTCAGCCGTCAGCCTTTTCAACAACGACCATTTTGTTGAAATCGGCTCGGCGACGGCATCCTCCTATACCGACTGCTTCATAAACTGTCGAAATTACCTGTCCATGATTCTGGAAAAAGACCGGCAGGCCGTTTACTGTGCCATCACCCAAAACCATCTCCCCTCTGCCGGCGGTTCCCTGATTCACCCCCATCTGCAAATCAATGCCGACTGCATCGCGCCCAATTTTTCTCGTTTCCTGTTGCAGCGTACGCAAATGTACCACAACCGGAACAGTAACCTGCTGATCTCGGATTACTTGAATTACGAAAAATCAGAGGACCGTCGCTTAATCGGCACCTCGGGCCCCTGGCACTGGCTGGCCGCGTTCGCACCCGAAGGTTTTTTCGAGATCTGGGCGATATTGCCCGGAATCACCTCCATTCGACAGGTTGACAACTCAATGTGGGCGAATCTTGCCGACGGCATCCTGCGCATCCAGAAATACTACCGCAGCACCAACCGCAACGGCTATAACCTGGGGTTGCTCAGCGTTGAAACGCCGGAAAGCAAACTGGAACTGCGCTGTGTGATGTTGGTCCGTGCCAACTATGCTCCCTGGGTTCGCAACGATCATACCGGCTTTGAGATCATGCTGGGGGATATGACCACTTTTACCGCGCCGGAACAGGTGGCAGAGGCCGCCCGAAAGTTTTTCAAATAAGAATGGGTCTGGATCATGGCTGTCATGATGATTGGAATGGAATCAGGCGTTAATTTGTATTATGCTCCTTACAAGGAAGATTTCGCTTTTTGCGGAATTTTAAGCATTTCTCCGGCGACAATCAGGTTGGCGCGGTTTAGATCGTTTGCCAACATGATATAGTCAACGCTGGTGCGATAACGGCGAGCGATCAGGGATAACGTTTCCCCGTAACGGACGCGGTGGCCGACAAAATCCACACCCGCCGGATTCAAATGAATGATCTGATCGATATTTGCCAGCAACTTGTGTTTGATTCCTTCCGGGATATGGAGACCATATTTTCCGCCTGGAATAATTTTTTGCCTTAACTCAGGATTTAACTCTTCTAAAATTTCTCGATCAATGCCTGTGATCTCGGCAGCATCCTCGAGGGAAATTTTTTTGGCAACCGTCATGGTTTCAAATTTTAGCGGCGAGTCGATTTTAATATCTTCCAATCCGTATTTTCCCAAGTTGTTTACGATATGCAAAATTGCAAAAAACTTGGGCACATACCGTGCGGTCTCGTCGGGAAGGAGAGCATATAGGTCCCAGAAGTTATCCAGGTAATTGATTTTTTGCTTCTGGATGGCTCTCAAAACTCTTGTTTCTCCACAATTGTATGCAGCCAGTGCAGTGGACCAATCTCCGAAATGGCCATGAAGCTCTTTTAGATAACCAATCGCGGCTCGAGTTGATTTAATAGGATTCAGACGTTCATCAATGTATCGGTTGCGGTTGAGTCCGAATTTATAGCCTGTCGAAGGTATAAATTGCCATAAGCCCAAGGCCCTGGCACTTGAAAGCGCCCTGACCCGAAACCCGCTTTCAATCAGCGGCAACCATGATAGTTCTTTTGGAAGACCCGCCTCTTCCAGCATAGCAAGGATCATCTGCCGGTATTTTCCCGATCTTTTGTACGACACAATGAAATGATTTCTCAGCCTGCCGGTGGTATAAAGATCTATCTCCTTTTGGACCTGTTCATTTATTTGCACCTGTATTTCGCTTTTTCCCTCATTCAAAACGATTTTTCGCGAAACATAAATCTCGTTGATGCGCTTTGAAATCGTGAAACGAAGATCTTCTTTTTGCTGAATCAAATATTCATTTTCACAGGTGTGTATGCCTAGCAATAGAGAATACGCTTGGTCGAGTAGTTTGATCGCTCCGTCAGGTTCGCCTCGATA
This sequence comes from uncultured delta proteobacterium, assembly GCA_963774425.1. GTDB lineage: Bacteria > Desulfobacterota > Desulfobacteria > Desulfobacterales > JAFDCJ01 > JAFDCJ01. Next base: position 327,605 of record CAVZEZ010000040.1, read on the forward strand.
CCAAAATTCCTGAGATATTTGACAAAGTGTAAGGGCTTGCTCAATCAAATGAAGGGCGAATTCTTCTTCTGAATCAACAGCGCTTTCATCGGATAAAATTTTATCGCTGGAAAAATGTTTATAAAATCTTTTTGATTTTTGCTCATCGATGGCTGCCAATCCAGCTGTGACAGCGTCATCGCCATTATAATTCATGAGACTAAAATGTGATTCCTCTAAAGGATTGGCATCAATCCAATACTTTTTTTCCGGATTATACCCGGAAAAGCCCATTATAAAAGGGGTCAGGATAACGCCGAACAATAATGACAGTATTTTTTTTGATTTCATTTTACTCACCGAAGTTTTAATTTAACTTCCCTTGTAAAAGATTCCTCTTTGCTGCCAATTGACTACAATCGAACAGAATTGAGGCTGTAACAAAAAATTTCCTTGACTAAAATCAATACAATGATTGTGCCAAAGATGCCTTCAGAGAGTATTGATATGGATTTATAGGGGTTATATGGATTTTCAAATGTGAATAGAAGTGAGCCGAATAATAGGTAGACATAAATCATGTAGGATGCTTCATAATTTTGTAGAATAAAATCTATAGAAAAAGAGCCGATGTGCCGGATGTATGCCGAGCATGCGAATGTCATTCCCGATAGGAAAGCAAGATTAATGATTAAAGGCAGCTTTCATATTTATTGGGTCGAATGCTGCAGCGTTGGCTCCCATCGCCGCAAAATCCATTTCAGGCATTCGGTGCGCATGGTATTCCAGTATTTTTTTTTATTTTGACAATTCGCTTGCTTTTGCCTTAAATAGGCTTATAATACGTTAATTCAACTCGGCCTTGGCATCAGTGGATGACGGGGCGACCTTTTCTGCAGGAAAATTCTGTACCCATGAAGTATCCTCCAGATTTAAGATTTTGAATAAATATATGAAAGGAGGATATGATCATGACCAATGGTACTGTAAAATGGTTTAACGACCAAAAAGGTTTCGGTTTCATCGAGCAGGAAAACGGACCGGATGTTTTTGTTCACCATTCAGCCATCAACGCAAGCGGCTTTAAAAGCCTGAGCGAAGGCGACCGGGTGACCTTTGACATCGAAAAAGGCCAAAAAGGCCTTTCCGCAGCCAATGTCACCATAAGCTAACGTTCGATATCTGCCAAAGGGGGCATGCCGTCCAACACGTGCGGATGCCCCTGGAAGCGCCTGCTGCAAACTTCCAGAACTCAAATCTAAAGAATCCTTCTGCCTTTAAAACTATTCAGCATGCCCGTTCCTTCCTGTGGATGGATCGGATAAAAATTTCGTGTTTTCGTCGGCGCCGGCTATTTCCGCAAGACTCCCGCCCGGATGCGTCCGAGTGCGGCTTCAATCGGTTGCGGGTCGATATGCCGCATGAGGCTCCCGATGTATTGAATCTGTCTGCGCCGGGCACCATGGCTGTGAATTTTATGTGCTAATTCGATGGCTTCCAGAAGGTCATCCGGCAGCTCCAGTAACTCGATCTGGGCGAACGGCAGGGCGACCAGTCGTTCACCCAGGCGTTGCAGAGCCCGGTCTTCATTCTTTCTCCGGGTTCTGCTTTTATAATCCGCATCCATTTTGATAGTCTCTTTTCTCCGGCTTGCCTCGCAGGTGCGCCACAATCATAACGATATTATAGAAAAAAAATTACGATAACAAGGCATTTGACAAATTAGATCTGATTGTAGAATAAATCGAGACCCCGTTCTCCTGCTGCGGACGCGCATTCGCTCCCCAGTGATTCGGACTTCCCACAATTCTGTTGATTTCGAATGCGAACTTCTGCATTATGCAGGGGGTAACGAATTACAACCCTTCCCTCCAGCTCCAATTGAAAGCGGTGAAAAATGGCATCAGTTCGGCGCGTCAAGCGCCTTAAAAGAGAAAAGCGGCAGGGGGCGGTATATGAGTACCAGAAAAACAACCGCTATTTTGCCCAGATATCCGACAGCTTAAAAGAAGCCGGCGCGGAAGAGCTATCTGAACTCGGTGCCGAGGAGATCAGGCCGGATTTCAGCGGAGTTTATTTCACAGCGGACAGATCAACGCTGTATCGGATCAATTATCTGACCCGGCTTTTTTCACGATGCCTTGCACCGTTAATATCCTTCGCGTGTCATGATTCCGAAATGCTGTATCAGAAGGCCAGACAGATCGAGTGGGAAGATTTTTTTAACGAAGACACCACTTTTGCCATTCAGGGCAATGTTTCCGACAGTGCGATTACGCATTCAAAATACGCTGCCCTCCGCCTCAAGGATGCGATTGCCGATCATTTAAGGGGAAAAATCGGCCGGCGCCCGGATGTGTCGGTCAGGAATCCGGATATCCTGCTGAACCTGCATATCAGGAACGATCTGGCGGTTATCGGTTTCGACACGTCAGGTGGCGCGCTTCACCGGCGAGGATACCGGGAGGAGACCGTTTCGGCGCCGATGCAGGAAACCGTTGCCGCTGCAATTATCCGATTCAGTGAATGGGATGGCATTATTCCCTTATACGATCCTTTGTGCGGTTCGGGTACCCTCTTGTGCGAAGCGCTCATGCGGTACAGTAATATTCCTGCGGGTGTTTTCAGAACCCGCTTCGGCTTCGAATTTCTGCCCGACTTTGACCGTTCTATCTGGGAACAGGTTAAAAAAGAGGCCGACGGACACATCCGGGAACTACCGAAAGGGCTGATTGCGGGCAGTGATGTGTCCGCGGAGGCTGTCAGTGCTGCGCGTACAAATCTGATGGGACTCCACTATGGAAATAACGTAAGTGTGGAGAAGGTCGATTTCAGGCGGCTGCCCGCGCTCGGAAAGCATGCTATTGTCACCAACCCGCCATACGGTATTCGGATGGGGCGAGACGAAAACCTTGCAGTATTTTATCGTAATTTCGGCGATTTTCTCAAACAGAAATGCAAAGGCTCGACCGCTTTTGTTTATTTCGGAGACCGGCAGCACATCAAGCGGATCGGACTGAAGACAGCCTGGAAAAAACCGATCAAGATCGGCGGACTGGACGGCAGGCTGGTTAAATATGAGATTTATTAAGCGGTGGACCGCCGACAGGGAATTCAGACGGGAAAATGGAGGTTGCCGTGTCTATTGTCACTATTTCCAGAGGCTCTTACAGCCGGGGCAAGGAAGTCGCCGAGCGCTTGGCTCAGATCCTGAACTATGAGTGTATTTCGCGTGAAATTATACTTGAGGCGTCCGAACAATTCAATATCCCTGAGCTGAAGCTGGTCCGGGCGATTCACGATGCCCCTACGATCCTGGACCGGTTCACATCGGGTAAGGAAAGATTCGTCTCATTCTTCCGGGCCGCGCTGTTGAAACACCTGCAGAGGGACAATATTATTTTTCATGGATTGGCGGGCCATTTTTTCGTGCAGAAAATTCCGCATGTACTTAAGGTTCGCATCATTGCGGACCTGGAAGATCGGGTGCGGGAGGAAATGGCCCGCGAAAACATTTCCGCCGACGAGGCCCGAATGGTTCTGGTCAAGGATGACGCCGAAAGACGCAAGTGGGGACTGCATCTTTACGGTCTGGACAGTTGGGACCCGCGACTTTACGATATCATTTTGCATATCGACAACATGCGGGTGGAAAATGCGGCCGCCATAATTTTGCATAGTCTGGAGCAACCCTGCTTTCAGACGACGGCTGAAAGTCAGCGGCTGCTCGATGACAGTTCGCTGGCCGCCCAGGTGGAGGCTGTGTTGGTAAAGGATTTTCAAAAGGTGGATGTCGACGTGCGAAACGGTGAAGTTTATGTCGGCGTCAGGGGATCACTCGTGGATGAAAAAATGATCACCGCCAAGGTAATGAAGCAGGCGGAAAATATTGCCGGGGTTAAACACATCCGGGTGAACCTGATTCCTTTTGTGGTGGAAGAATAAAAATTGATTCAAGATTGCCCAATAAATGCTGAAGCGCAGCGCCGAAGGATTGTAAAACAGAATGGGAGAACGGCATGAAGCTCAGCGGTTTTGAAACCGGGATTCATAGCGGCAGTTCGTTGTGGCGCAAGGTTTTTCCTTTCCTGCGCTGGTGGAACTTCATGGGCTGGGATACGATGCGGGCCGATATGCTGGCCGGGTTGACCGGAGCGGTCATTGTCCTTCCCCAGGGCGTGGCTTTTGCAATGATTGCCGGTTTGCCCCCGGAATACGGACTCTACACGGCGATTGTGACCCCGATAGTGGCGGCTTTATTTGGATCTTCACTGCATTTGATTTCAGGTCCGACCACCGCCATCTCAATCGTCGTTTTCACCTCGCTGAGTCCCTTCGCCGAGCCCGGTTCGGCCGAGTTTATCCGGCTGGCGCTTACATTGACCTTCCTGGCAGGAATATATCAATTGGCATTAGGCCTTGCGCGGATGGGGGCGCTGGTTAATTTTGTATCTCATTCCGTGATTGTCGGCTTTACCTCAGGTGCCGCCATTCTAATTGCCACCAGCCAGATGAAACATGTCTTCGGCCTTGAAATTCCCCGGGGCAGTTCCTTTTTTCAAGCCTGGCTGGGTATTCTCACCGAGATCCGCCACATCAACCCCTACGTGATTATCGTGGCGGGAGCTACCCTGGCATTTGCAGTTTTTTTTAAAATATTTTTACCCCGCTGGCCCGGGATGCTTTTTGCCATGATCGTCGGAAGTCTCACCTGTCTGCTCTTGAATGGCGACCAGCATGATGTCCATCTGCTGGGTCGGATGCCGGCCCATCTTCCGCCCCTTTCTCTGCCCGATTTTTCACTGGACAGCGTGCGCGAATTGGCTCCGAAAGCGCTGGCCATAGCGCTTCTCGGCCTGATCGAAGCCCTGTCGATCGCTCGATCCATTTCCATGAAATCGCGCCAGCAGATCGACGGCAGCCAGGAGTTCATCGGTCAGGGACTGTCCAACATCGTGGGCAGCTTTTTCTCCAGCTATGCCGGCTCCGGCTCCTTCACCCGCTCCGGCATCAATTATCAGGCCGGCGCCATGACCCCGCTCTCGGCGGTGTTTTCGGCGCTTTTCCTGTCCCTGCTGCTGTTGCTCATCGCCCCCTTGACGGCCTATCTGCCGGTTGCCGCGATGGGAGGTATCATCCTGCTGGTGGCCTTCAATCTCCTCGATATGGGTCACATTCGCTCCATTTTCAGGACAAGCTGGGAGGAGACAGCGGTATTGCTGACAACCTTTTTAGCGACCCTGTTTCTCGATCTGGAATTTGCCATATATGCAGGTGTGCTGCTGTCACTGGTTCTTTATTTGAACCGCACGGCGCATCCCCGCATCGCCAATTTCGCACCGAATCCCGATATCCCCGGATTCCCTTTGACGGAGGGAGAGGCCGAGTGCTTAAACCTCAGAATCATTCGCATTGAAGGCCCCCTGTTTTTCGGTGCGGTCAACCATGTGGGGGAATACCTTACCAATATCGACAAGCATTCCAGTCACAAACGAGATGTATTAATTCTGGGCAGAGGAATCAACTTCATCGATGTCGCCGGCGCGGAGATGCTTGCCAGAGAAGCCCAGCGTCTGCGCATGTTGCGTGCCAACCTGTATCTTTGCGAATTAACGCCCGAAGCACAGCAGGTGCTCGAAAACAGCGGTTACCTCGAAATTTTCGGCAACGAGAACATCTTTGTCACCTCGGGCGAAGCCCTGGCCGAAATTCTTCCCAACGTCGACCACTCAAGATGTCAAGAGTGTAAAAGGCCGCTGTTCCGGGAATGCCCT